>NZ_JBFUFE010000003.1:0-650000 GCF_056403595.1 Polaromonas sp. P2_G11
ATTGACAAACGCCTGCTCGCCGCTTCGCCCCTGGCCGGCCGCCCCCAGCAGCCCGCCTCGCCCCAGCGTGGCCAATGACGTTGAACCCAAGCCCAGGCTATTGCCGCTGACGATCGCAACCATGTGATCTACCTAATGGTGAACCGCCGGCTCGGGCCCCTGCCCCTCACCCCTCCTCCAACCCTTTGGAGAACTGCTCAACGGTATTTCATCAATACATCCTCACATTTACCACTTTGTTTAGGAAAACCCTCAATCACCAGACCAACAGGCCATGCCATTTGCGGCGCAAGGCTTGATTTACCGGGATAGTGCAACGGCTGACGAGGTAGCCATGACAAGTGACAGCGGAGAACAAACGAATGCGATGGTCCGCAGAAAAAACAAACAAATTCCGAACTGCGCGGATATATTAGTGAGCGCTTCGCCGATGGGGCCGGAGCCTCTCCACTCTGTCCCGCACAACTCCGCGCGCCAGGCAGCCTATTACCCTCTTCGGAGACATCTACGTGCCTATTGACATCCGCATGACCCGCCCGCCGGCCGGGAATCTCCGGGACGACGCCTATGGGTGGATCACAGCATTCCCGCAATGACTCGCACAGGTACGCACAACAGCATCCTGAACCCCAGAGTGCCGGCGGCCGTCGAAGCCTGCCTGACCGATTGGGATCGCCTGGCGCCCATGCTGGCGGGCGCCAGTTGCATACGCAGCAAAGGCCGCAAAGCCATGCTGGTGGTTCGCCATGCGAGCGAGATTGTCGAGATAGAGGCGCCGGCGGTCCTGCTGGAGCATGTTTTCGCTTTATGCGACGGCACCCGCACTGCCAACCAGGCCGTCAGCAGCATTGCCGATACACAGGCCCGTGCAAAGTTTTCCGAATTCCTGACTTTTCTGCTCAGCGAAGGCGCATTGATCGATGCCAGCCTGGCGAGTGCTCATGCGGCGCGTTATGCGTTCCAGCTCAGCCCTTTGGGCATCAGAGCATCTCCCGCGCTCACTAACGGCATCGCGGGCCGGTTCTTGTGGAATACCGAGCAAGCGCCCAGTGCCTTGCCCGAGGCCGCCGTCACGGTGGAAAGTGCACCGCTTGACAGATTTCTGTCCTCCCGCGTAACCAGCAATACCTTTGACGATCGCACGGTATCCGCTTCTGCGCTGCATCAGCTGCTGTGGTCGCTTGCCGGGGTTGTGCACATCAAACATCCTCGCACAGGCTATTTGCCTCATCGGGCCCTTGCTTCAGCGGGAGGGATGCACCTGCTGGAAATTTACCTGGCACTGCAGCGCCAGGTCGATGGCTATGCGCCGGGGGTGTACCGCCTTCACTACCCGCAGGAGCGCATGATTTACCTGCAGAAGATCGGCGAAACTGCGGCGCAACTACCGCGCGCCTTCCTCAAGCCGTGGGAATTAACCTATGCCACAGGCGCTATTTTTATAGCGGCCGATCCCGCTATCGGCGCGATGCGCTATCGCAGCCGTTCGCTGCAATACCTTTTTATGGAAGCAGGAGCCGCGCTGCACAACGGAGCCTTGAGCGCCGATGCACTGGGCCTGGGCTACGCGACGATCGGCGGTTACCAGGAGCAGCCCATCGCCCTCATGTGCGGCTTGCACCGCCAGTTGCTGTTGGGCACGGCGATGTTTGGTGCCAAACCCTCACCCGAACAAATCGAGGCAGCTTCCCACGCTGCGAAAATTGATTTTTCCTGGGCGGATGTCGAATCTTCCAGTCCTCACCGTGGTGTACACCTGGCCCGGGCACGGACAGACGCGGTTGGGCCGCACGCCTGGGGTAGCCACACCGATCCAATGCAGGCGGCCCGCCAGGCCATTCAAAACGCCCTCGCGCACGCAGGTCATCAACAAGTGCACAAACTTGTCCAGGGCCGTATCAGCGAGATCGGGGACGCGCAGAACCCTGAGCAATTCGTGCGCTATGCGGACGTACAGTACAAACTCCCCAATTTCCCCTACCTGCCGTTTTCGCAGTCGCAGGTCTACCCTTGGGTTGAAGGGGTAGACCTCTGCACTGGAAAATCAGTTCATGTCCTGGGAGAGCTGGCTTTCTCCCGCGCTGGTCTGGCGGCCTTGGGGCACTGTCCGCAAAAATGCTATACGCAGGCCAACTTTTCCGGTTGCTGCAGCGGCACATCCCAGGAAGACGCGACGGTGCGGGCTTTGCATGCCGCCATCGAACAAGACTCACTGATGAGGCACTGGCTGGCCCAAAAACCAGGCATTGTTCACCCGCCAGCGCAATGGCCCAGGGAGTTGGCTCAGCGCCTCGATGCGTTTGCAAGCGAGGGATGCATCATCACGGTCCAGCGACTCTCCACGGAGTACGCCCAGGTCGCGATGGTCTCTGCTCAGCACGAGGAAAGGCATTTCACGGCTACCGCAAGCGCGGCAGGCTCCTGCTTTACCGACGCCGTCAACAGCGCGATCGATAAACTGGAAGCGAGGATTCATGCATGGATGCGAGGGTACCTTCCCCCTATCAAACTTGCAGAACAGGTCGAAACGGCCGAACACCATTTTGGGCTGTATGGACTCAAACGCCATTTCAGGCGCGCCGACAGAATGTTGTTCCCGTCCGGTGAGGTGACCGGCACCCCTTGGCCGACAGCGGAGGCGAATTACTCGCTAGACTTGCTGCTTGGGCGTTTTTCCGGGAAAGGCCTGTGCCCTGTCGCCATTGATATCACCCCCCGGCACTCCCTTGTCGATCAGGGCCGAACACAGCTTACGGTCGCGAAGGCCCTGGTGCCCGGCCTGCTTCCTGTTTCATTCGGTCACCAGCGGGAACCTCTGGGAATGGTTCCACGCAGTCACCCCGGCGCAAAATTCCCTCACCCGTTCAGCGAATTTCGAATCTGAAATGATGCCCACCATGACACAAATACCTTCCGCGCGTTCGCAGGCACAGGCTCTGCTCCAACAGGGCATTGAAGCCGGCAGAAACCAGGTACAAGCACTTGATTTTTTTCATGAGTGCGCGGCAGTCGACCCCACTTGGGGCATCCCGCTGTTTCTGATCGGCTCGCATCACGCGGCTCACGGAGAGATGGAACAGGCCGAACTGGCGCTTTCCAATGCCGTCCTGCTCTCGCCCGAGTTCACCATGGCAAGGTACCAGCTTGGAACATTGCAATTCAGCGCAGGCAGGGCTGCGGCGGCATTGGTGAGCTGGCAACCTTTACTCGACCTCCCTGAAAGCGACCCGCTGCCGTATTTCGTTCGCGGCTACGCGGCGCTCGCCCAAGACGACTTCGAAAGCGCCGTCAAGCACTACGAAGACGGTTTGGCGAGGAACACCGAAAACGAAGCTCTCTCTGGCGACATACGCAAAATCATCGCCCGAATAGCCGAATTGAAAGAATCGACCTCGGACCTTGTTCTACCGAAAGCGACAGACGGGGCCGAAGAAAACCATGTGCTGCTTTCAAACTACCAGCGCCATAACCACCCGAATTGAGATGGCTAACCCCATCTGAATTTAACCCAGTCCCATGCCCATCATTGATCCTTCTTCCCGCCTCGGGGCGTTTCTTCGCCCCAACGCCACCGACCCCAAAAGGCCGGCGCCGCCTGATGCTCCTTCGCAGGGGAAAGCCTCCGAGCTCCAGCGGGGACAAGCAGGGAACACCAACCCGTTTCTCGACTCGCTGGCACTGCTTGAGCCCAAACTCAAGCAACAGCTGCTGCAACGGATTCGTGCGCTTTCCAGAGAAGACTCACGGCAGCCACGCAAGGTATTCCAGCTGTTCATGGAATCCGTTCTGATGCAGGAATTCGTCGGCGACGCAGCGCAGGACGTGGACTGGAAGCGGCTGGCGGACCCGGTCCTGGACCAGATGGAGTTCGACCCAGAGCTGGCCTCCGCGATCAAGGATGCAGCTCGCTATCTCGTCGACGCAGCGGCCGCCATACCGCAGGTCTGAAAGGCGATATCGGTAGACAGTCCTAGGGGTTCTCGGCCTCACTCCACGGACTAGCCTTGCGGTGAATTTCCCGTGAAATCCGGAACGCTCACACCGGACAGGTTCTTCCGGCTTGCGAGCAGCCGTTGCGCGAGTTTTCGGATAGCAACTTCATCCTTCACCTCTCCATTGAGCAAAGCTTCGGCATAGCGTCCCGACAAATTATTTTTGTCCAGGCCTATGGCACGCTCCGCATGCTGTCTGGCTTCATGTGTTTGCTTTTTGAGCGCCAGCACGACCGCCATGCCGCCATGGCTTTCGGAAAAGTTGCGGTCCATCTCAAGGGCTGTGGAAAAACTGGCCTGCGCCGCCTCAAGGTCGTGATCGAGCAATTCCGCCCAGCCCTGGCCGTGCCACGTCCCGATGTGACCGGGCATGCCCTGCAAAGCGCGCGCAAAATCCTGCCGGGCCAGCTTCAGGTCACCTTTCAGTAAATGTGCAAATGCCCGCCCAGACCATGCACGACCGTCCGAATGATTGAGCTGCAGAGCCTTGTCCGCCCAGTCGATGGCTTCATCCGCTTTTCGCATACCGAGGGCCAAAGTCAATTGCGTGACGAAAATCTCGGCCGGAAGAAGGCTTGGCGGTGTTTGCAGTTGTGCTTGCTGTAACGCCAAATCCACCCAGCGCTGCGCACTCACCGCATCCCCCGCATCTATGGCGATCAGGCTTGCTATTGCGGCGGCGCTAGCGCGCAGATTTTGCAACTTTTCGGCCTCCCGAACCCAATTGCAGGCGCGCTCCAGTTCGGCCGTACGATGAAGCGACCGTAGCCACAGCTGTTGCAACAGTTCTCCTGCCAGCGAGGCTCGCGCAATACCCTCATGCGAAAGTCCCGATGCCGCACTGGTGAAAATTTCCATGTATTCCGCCAACTCGGAAACACACTCGGCGTACCGACCCTGCCTGAACTCGATATAAGCAAGATTGTGCAAAACCACGGCGGTGAACTCCGGGGGAACCCCATCGACTTGCTGCAAAACTTTCAGTGCTGCCGTGGCCTCCGGGTAAAGCTCCTGCGCCAACAGCAAATCGCCCTCCTTCAGACGCCACGACAACGCATCGGCCTGGAGCACTTGCCCATGACGCAGATAGAAGGCTGCGCGATCCCATTGCCTGCATTGCAAAGAAAGATCAAAAGCCTCTGCGAGCAACTGTAGATTGCCTGGATCTGTTTTCAGGTAGCCTTCGAGACGATCAAGGCGGGCAAGTTCAGCGGAGGCCACGTTTGCACCTTCAGTAGACAGATCGTTATTCATTGATAAACATCCATGTAACTCATAAAAAAGTCAGGCTTAAGCCAGCACATCGCAACCTTGTCGCGCCAGGCCTTGCCTCAAACTCCGGAGCGCCTGGTGGTGGATCTGGGAAACACGACTTCGCTTGACTCCCAGCATCTTTCCAATGTCATCGAACGAGGTCTCTTGAAGATAGTGATAGCGAATGACCGTTCGTTCCTGTTCCGTGAGCCCTTTGAGGAGATTGGCAAGAGTCTGCTGCAAGCGTTGCAGTTCGGTTTTTTTAAAATAAGTCACCTCAGCAGAAGCTTCGGCGGCCTCCGAATGAAACGCCTCAGCATCTATCATCCCGGTGCCTTCGAGCATGACTCCCAGGGCCAGGCTCATACCGACTTCGGCGAGAAAAGAAAACAGGAACTTCGGATCGTTCATCCTGGATGAAAGCTCGGCGCCTTCGGTCGCCGCCAGAGCCGGATCCAGTTTCTCCAGCGCCGCCGCTTTGGCGGCATTGAGGCGCTCGCGGCGCAACTCGCCCTGGACTGCAATCTGCTGGTTCTTCTCCGTCAACCGGGCAAGCCCGTTAAGGATGGAACCCTGCATTCTGCGGGCGGCAAAAGTCCTGAACTGCGCTCCCAGCGAAGGCTCATAGCGATCAAAGGACTCCAATAGCCCCACACTGGCAAGCTGAAGATAGTCATCGAACTCCACTTCGTCGTGGGTGCGGCGCGCGTAAAAAGTCGCAGCGACGATGCGAGCATATGGCAAGTGCATGGAAAGAAGTTTCTCGCGGGCGGGGGCCGCACGCTGGTCTATCCACGCTCGCCACAGCAGCAGCTCATCATCCCCCAGTCCTGAAGGTGGCGCAGACTGGGACGGCTGATTGTGTGCTGTCTTCGGCATGGTGGACACGGGGCTCAATGAAAGCTGCCAACCAGTGCCTTGAGCACAAGGCTCCATCCATCGACCAGGATGAACATCAGTATCTTGATGGGCAGGGCAATGGTGGTCGGCGGCATCATCATCATCCCCAGGGCCATGAGGATGCTCGACACGATGAGGTCTATAAGCAAAAACGGCAGGAAAATCACAAAGCCGATCTGGAACGCCGCGCGCAGCTCGGACAGCATGAATGCGGGGATGAGCTGCACATTGCTAATGTCATCCATGGTCTGCGGAACCGGGGCCTTTGACAGTTCCACCATCAATGCCAGGTCGGGCTCACGCGTCTGTCGGACCATGAATTCACGCAAGGGACCCACGCCTTTGTCGTAGGTTTGTTCCATGCCGATCCGCCCCGCCATGAACGGCTCGAAAGCATCCACATTTATTTTCTGCAGGACCGGCGACATCGTGAACATCGTCAAAAACAAGGCTAAGCCGATCAGCGCGGTATTGGGTGGCGTCTCGGGCATGCCGATGGCATGGCGCAGCATGGACAGCACGATGATGATGCGCATAAAACTGGTGAGGCATACCAGCAACGCCGGCAGTATCGCAAGAACCGTCAGGCCGAGCACGACACGCAGGGCTTGCGAGGTTTCCGTGGCGGGTGTTTTACTTGCCGCGACAGCAACCGCGGGCGCGCGGCGGGCCGCTGTGGGCGTCGGCGCTCCGGACAGCATCGGGCTGGCCTTTAGTTGAATCTCAGGCTCGCCAGCCGAATTTCGAACCACCGCGGTTTCGGCGCTCATCGCACCTTCCGCGACATCCGTCGCTTGGGCATGCACGCCCACCCATGACACCATACCGATGAGGATGCCCGCAACCCAACGCAACAACAGAGCGGCAAACGATGAGCGCCTCATGTTGCACCCTCTGGCTGCGTCGGAACGGGATGGTTTTGTCCGGCGGTGCTCGCAGACGACTCAACCACCGCGTGCTCTGACAGCAAGGTCATGGCCTGGTCGGTACAGCCGATCAGCAAACGACGCCCTCGCCATTCGATGTCGTGAACACTGTGCTTGGGTGATAGCCGGGTCGCCCCATGGAGCAGAACATCCCTGGACGAAGCACCACCCCACCAGCTTGAACGCTTTGCGGCGTCAACGCCGGCAGTCGGCCGGCGATTTCGCCATATCCAGATGGCAAAACCCGCAAAGCCAAGCGCCAAAATCGCCGTGATGGCAGTCAGCGGCGGCCCCTCACCGCCGGACGACGAGGCCGAGTCCTGCTTGAAAGGAATCGTTTTGGGCAAAGCGATGGCGCTTGTGGCAGCGGAGGCGGAGGACGCTCCCGCCGATGCAGCCGTGCCTTGGCTGAACGCGGTGGCATGGCTGACCAACAGGCAAACCGCCGCCACTTTCAGGGCGCGGAAAAAATAAGGCAAACGCTTGAGCAAACCGGCAAGCCTCATGGCTTGACTTCAGCCAGCAAGCCACTTTGAAGATCTAGCGGCAAAGGCAACTCCGTGATGCGAACCGCGAAATGTTCGTCCAGCGCCACCAATTGGCCGCGGGCAACCACCTGGCCTTCGAGCAACAAATCGACAGGCTGGCCCACAGTCCGGTCCAGCACCAGCACCTGATTTTTCGCGGCGGACATCAGCTCGCCCACCGTAAGCGTTGCCGATCCCAAGTAGACCTGCAACGTGGCCTTCACCTGGTGAATGGGATGAGCAGCATGACCCTCGGGCCGCCAGTTCTTTTTCTCGGGAGCTGCCGCGTCGCTCGGCTGATGCCTGTCGTTGGCCGGCGCATGGGGAAATGTGATCGGTCGTACCGTAAGAGCCGACACGTCAGGCTTTTCGGCATCGGCGCTTGAATAAGCAGGGTTTTGGGGTGGCGGGTTCATGATTTTTTCAGCAGCTGTATTCACGTTATGTCTCAGGGTCATTTGGGGGTAGCGGTGAGTTCCAGGGATTTAAAGCCGCTTGTTTGTGTCATCCAGGCATGCGCCACTTTTTCGCGATTCTCTGAGAAGACCTGTGAAGGGTGGTCCAGCGGGTGCTCAAGCGCGATGACGTCACCGACCCGCAGGCCTTGGAGCGCGCCCAGCGAAATGGTGCATGGAAGCAAATAGGCATCGAGCGCCAGCGTGCGTTGGCGCAAGGCCTCATCGACGCGAACGCGGTCGGCTTGCCTGAACGGTTTCTGCGTAGCGCGCGGCTTTTCCTCGCCGGCCTTGGCGAGGATGGCGTCCACGCTGGCCGCTTCCAGCGCCACCGTCCATTGCAGGTCCGCGGCGGAGAACTCGACCAGCAAAGTGCCGGAAAATTCATGCGGGCACGGCCAGTCGACCGTTCGCCCCTCCATCTTCAGCGGCGTGCCAGCGACAGCACCGGGCGGTGTACAGGCAATAGCCCATCGCTGCTGGAAATCCTGCCACATGGACCGCGCCATCTCCGCCGCCATAGATGCCAGCGCCGGAGCGGGTTCGGGCAACTGGCGCTCGTCCGCCGTGCCCCATAGCCAGGTGGCAAAACGCTCCACCGGGAATTCAGGTGCCGCCACATCAACATCGCCCGCACGGCAGCGCATTCTCAGCAAACCGGCGCCGGGATCGGAAGGCTCGCAAACCAGCCATTTTGGATTCCAGGCGGCGTACACCGGATCGACGGCACCGCGGACCACAACCTGAAAACTCTCTGCGTCCAGACTCTTGCCACGCCAATCCCATGCACTACGCCACGACATAAGCATCGCTGAAATAGTGGCGCTCACACGTGCGCGCCGGTCAGTGGAAAATACCCTGAGCTCGCGGAGTTTTGGAGCGGCGTCGGCTTCCGACACCAGGACTTTCCCTGCAACAGAAGCATCGGCCATTATTTGCCTTTCAGCGCAAACAGTTCCTGCAGCATCTCATTGGCCGTCGAGATTACCTGCGAGCTCGCCTGAAAGCCTCGCTGCATCACCACCAGGTCGCTAAACTCCTGCGAGAGGTCCACGTTGGCAATCTCCACGGAAGAGGAGCGAATCGAACCAAAGCCGCCCTCCTCCGCGCTGCCTGTCACCCAGTGCTCCGGATCCAGCGCACTGAACTGGTTGTCGCCCACCGTACCCACCGCATCCAGCGAGTCGAAGCGGCCAAGGGCCAGGCGCGCGCCCTTGACACTCTGGCTGTTCGAATAACCTAGCACCAGGGTCCCCGTGGAATCAAAACTGGCCTGGGTCAAGGCACCCGGCGTGACGCCATCCTGCGAAGACATGGCGAGCGTGGACAGGTTGCCCGCCGCAAAGGAGGTCACGTCGGTGCTGAAGTCCAGCAGCAGCGGAATCGCCGCGCTTCCAACTGGCGTATAGCTCACGCTGAGTTTCGAGGTCGCTGCGGTCGGCTTGCCGTCAAAAAAAATAATCTGGCGGGTCGCAACCACCGTGGTGCCGTCGAGCAATTCAACCTTCCAGCTTCCAGCTGTTGTCGCGTCCGTGTTGGTGAATTTGACGCTGAGGGTATGGGCGCCGCCCAGCGCATCGATGACCCGTACGCCGCCGACAGTCTGGTCGGTGAGGGTACTGGAAATATTGCCGTTGAACTTGACATTCGCGGTAGCCTTTCCCGCATTGGTGCTCAGCCCGGCGAGGCTGATTTCGGTGAGGCCTCCGTCGGAGCCACGGCCCATGACTTTCGCGTTGTCCCCCTGGTTCACGAGCACGCCGTCACCATTGAATTTGAACTGGCCCGCGCGCGTATAGGTGATCTTCCCCTCCGCGTCCCTGAGGATGAACAGCCCCTGGCCGTCGACAGCCATATCCAGCGGATTGTCGGTTTGGCGAATTTCGCCTTGTTTGAACGAGAGCACGGTCGAGCCCGCATTCAGCCCGTAACCCAAGCCACCGTAGCTGCCCGAACCACTGCCACTGGCCAGATTGCTGTTGGAATAAAAGAGGTCGGAGAACTGCAGGCTGGAGCCCTTGAACCCCGGGGTATTCAGGTTGGCCGTATTGTTGGCGATGACACGCAAACCTTTGGAATACCCCAGCAGACCGGTCATCCCTACGTAGATCGAATCAAGCATTTTTTTCTCCCCTTGTACCGTGCATGTTTGTTGCGCCTTAGCGTACCGCGACGATCTGGCTGATGCTGATGCCGTCGATCACCGCCCCAGAGGCGGTTTTCACGCTAAGGGCCGGCGAGCTTCCCTGCAGGGACAGCGCCATGACGGTGCCCGTCAGCGTACCCGAGGCGGTAGTGGCATCGACGGTGCGTCCAATCAGCCCCACCGACTGCAAGGCTGCCTGGTTGTTGATCAGGGTCTCGATTTTCGTGTTGAGCTGCTGGGTCTGCTCGACGCCGGTGAACTGCGCGATCTGAGCCATGAACTCCTGGTTGTCCATTGGCTTGAGCGGGTCCTGGTACGAGAGCTGGGTCAACAACACCTTCAGGAAGTCCTGGAGCCCCAGGCTGCTGGCCTGCAAGTTGGACGAAGAACCGCTTGGGGGGGCGCTGATCGCGGAGATAGTCATGGAAACTCCTTGGACTGTGTGAAATAAGGAAACTCTGGAATGAACGAGGAAGAAACTTCAAAAACGGTCTTGCCATTGCAGACCAGCTTGACAAGCCTGCTGCGCTGCCCCTGAAGGCAGGCTCTGATGTGGGGCAGAAGCTGCGCGAGCTGCTCCTCCCCGGAGTCGGCTCGGGCATCAACGCCTAGCCATACGGCGACATCGTGCCCGTGCCATTCGGCATGCAGGCGTATCGCCTGCGAATCGAGATCGGCCTCTTCGCTTGGTGAGCCCAGTCCTGCCGGTACATTGAGCGCATCCGCCATGTCCCCGGGATCAGTCGGAGGCGCCAAGCCCACCACCTTCAGGCGCGAGACGCCTGCCAGCGCAAGCGCCAGACTGGCCGCCCGTATATCCGTGACAAGCATACGGCTGGCTTCGGGCTTGGGCGCTTGCACGACCATCAGGGCCGCTGCCTGTATCCCGGGCCCACGATTCGGCACAGGACCGGCGCCCATCAGAGGCGGTGTCACCCTGCGTCCGTCCGCCTTCACCGCATTGTTGGACGATGCGGGGCGCTGTGCACCTGAATTCAAAGTAGCCTGGCTGGTAGTGCCTTCGGGCCGACCGTCGCTGCGCGGTGCAGCTTGTCGCGGTTTGAACCAGGTGTCCAGTTGCGCCCGCTCCATCTCGCGATTCCAGGCACCGGCCGATTGCGGCTGATCGCCGGCAGCCGCTTGCTGCAATCCCGCCCCAGCCTTGGCCACCAGTCGCAACGCTCCAGGATCTTCCCGGAGCGGGAACAACGGAGAACTCATGCGCCGCCTCCGGGTTCAGTCGGGGAGGTCGCGGGCGCCCTGTTGAAGGCCTCGCGCGTCATCCAGTCCCGGTCGGCTTCTGTCGCGTGAAGGCGCGACTGCTCACGCACGTAAGTATCGATGACGGCCGATTCGTGGGACCGAAACCCTTCAAGCCGGGTTTCGGCCGCCCGGCACAGCAGCAAGAAGCCATCGCGTGCCTTGTCCAGCACGGCCACTTGTGCCTGAATCTTCTCCATCGAAGCCTGCAGCTGCGCCAGGTAGAGCAGTCCGGCCTGGTGCATCGAAGCGTCCAGGCGCACCTGGAGCTGCTGCCCCAGCTTCTCGGATGTCTGCCTGTGCAGACTTTTCGTGGCGCTCAGCGCGGCCCGTGCCGAGGCCAGTTCGTGCTGCGCTTTGGCAAGTTTTCCGTTCAGCTCGTCAAGCTCCCATTGGGCTCGCCTGGCCAAAGGCTCCAACGGATATTTGAACCCGCGCAAATCGCCTTTTCCCGAATTTTTGTAACCCGGCAGATTCATCTCGAGCCTCCCGCTTTGATGCCCGGCATGGCTGCCGGAACAGCTACGGCTTCAGCCATGCAGGCCCGCAACTGCTCCAGCGCACGTGGCCGGTCAAAACCACCGTCCCGTTGCGTCATCCACTCTCGAAGTGCCGTGTCACGCCGCAGAGCCTTGTCCAGTTGCGGATTGGTTCCGGCTTCATAAGCGCCAATCTCCACCATCTGGCGATTGCGCTCCATCAGTGAAATATGCTGGGTCACGCGGTTGACAAGCTCACGCTCGGCGGCATCCGTGAGGTCCGTGCGCAAACGGCTGGTGCTTTGCAGAACGTCGATAGCGGGATATTGGCCGGTATGGGCCAGCGAGCGCGACAGCACGATGTGGCCGTCCAGTATGGCGCGCAGGTTGTCCGAGATGGGTTCGTTGAAATCGTCACCTTCGACAAGAACCGTCAGCAAGGCCGTGATCGCACCGCCGCTGTCCGATGTTCCGAAGCGTTCGCACAGTTGCGGCAACTCGGCAAACACCGAGGGCGTATAGCCCCGCGCTGTGGGTGGTTCACCCGCCGAGAGGCCGACTTCACGGCGAGCCATCGCCAGCCTGGTGACCGAGTCCATGGTGAGAAGGACCTGCCGTCCCTGGTCCCTGAAGTATTCGGCGATCGCGACGGCCGCATGGGCGGCGCGAATCCGGGCCAGTGCGGGTTGGTCTGCGGTAGCGACTACAACAACGGACCGCTGCAGACCCTCGGGCCCCAGCTGCTTGTCGATAAAGTCCCGGACTTCCCGCCCGCGTTCGCCGATCAGCGCGATGACGTTGATGTCGGCCTTGACATGACGCGCAATCATGCCGAGCAAAGTGCTCTTTCCGACGCCGCTTCCCGCGAAGATTCCGACGCGCTGGCCCTGGCCCAAAGTAAGCAGGCCGTCGATCGCCCGAATGCCGGTTTCGATGATGCGGGCAACCGGCGGTCGCTTCATGGGATTGACGGGCGCGCCGTGCAAGGGGACGTCGCGAACCGTGGCAGGCCGCGCATCGCCATCCAGAGGCTCGCCAAAGCCGTCTATCACGCGGCCAATCTGGGCAGGACCCACCCCAAAGGTCGATGCCCGGCCCAGTGCAACCACCTCGGCGCCAGCGCTGACGCCCTGAAGCGAGCCATAAGGAAGCAGCGTGACATGGCCGGCATGCAAACCCACTACCTCGGCCAATACCCCCGCATTCGCCGAAAACAAATCGCCTGCCGGGTCCGATCCCGACGGGTCATGGGGCGCCAGGCGCGGACGGATCCGGCACAACTCGCCCACCACGGCGTCCGGCCCTTGCGCCTGGATGGCCAAACCCTGGACCTGGCGCACCCAGCCTACACGCCTCATCAGTTCCTGCTCCCGCACAGCTTTTCGATAGGCGCTCAGCCCCGGACTGGCGGCCTGGCCTGCAAGGTCGGAAACGGCCGGGGAGCCCGGGTTGGAGTTCATGCCGGGCGCTCCGCTCGGCGTGTCGCCCGGGTCTGAAGCAGCATTGTTTTGAGCGCCTCAACCTGCACATCAAGGCGGGCGTCGAGCGCGCCCTCGGGGGAACGCAACATGCAGCCGCCCAAGGCGACCTCAGTGCTGGCAACCCACCGCGTTGTGTGATTTCTCTGTGATGCGATGCGGGCTCCCAAATCTGTATCCGCTTCAAGCCACTGCAGGTCTTCGGGGTGGACGTGAATTTCGAGCGCCGCTTTTCCTCGCCAATGGGCGAGCGCGTTCACCACGCCCGCCTTCAGCATGTCCCGGGTGGGGACCGTTTCGCCCAGCACCCGGCAAAACGCCTCAAAAGCGAGCGCCACCATGTCATCCTCGGCGTCATCCAGAAAGCGGTTTTTCTGCCCAACTATCGCATCAGCCATTTGCCTGATCTTTGCCAGCGCATCGACCAGCTTCTGCTGGCCAGCCTCATGGTCTTCAAGAAGCGCATGGCGCTCCTGTTCAGCGCGCTCCAGCGCCTGTTTCATGCCCGCCTCATAACCGTCTTTTTGACCCTGAACCCTGCCTGCCTCGTACCCGAGGGTGCGCGCTTCCTGCCGGACCTGTCCGAGGCCCGCATCAGGCTCCTGCAACGCGCGGCCGGTCATCAGGGTCGCTGATTTATCGGCCATCGGACGCTGCAAGGGCAGCACTGCAGGCGCGCGCGACGCCACGCGCAGCTCGAGCGGCGCGCCCTCCACGGCGCCTCTGATAACAAAACCTTCCGGGCTCACTTGTAGGCCCTCATGGGTGCAATGATGCTGGACCAGAACCGGCGCCGTTCCTGCCACCAGCGTGCAAAACCGCCCCGGTGCGCGCTGGTCGCGTTCTGCGGGGACGCTGAGGCCTCGACGGTTCGGTAGCGTCGCAGCAAGCGCCGCAATAGCCCGAGCCGCAGCTGAGCGGCCTGGTCTGGGGTCGCCCCAGCTCTGCTGTCCAGGCTGTCGACCTGCAGGCGCAAAGAGAGCCGCCTGTGCGTCTCAAGTGCCGCCAGCAGGGAATCGGCCCAAGACCAGGATTTCAAAGAGAGCAGGAAGGCCAGCAACGCAACAGGTTCAGGTTTCAGGAGGGGCAGCAACAGATCCACACGTGCCGCGTCAAGCGCATACATCAGGGCTTCGACGGACAGTTCATCGATATGAGCGTGGCCCGCAGGAGCAGACTCCTGTGGTGCCGCATCGCCCAGGCGCAGCTCGTCAAGAAGCCTCGGGTCGGAAGGGATGCCCAAGTCGCGCAACTCCTCCAGCAAGGATTGCAACTCGGCCGCCTCGATAGCAGGGAGTTGTTGCAACAGCCATGCGGCGTCGTGCGGCGCCATGGCATGCAAGGTCAATGCAGCCTGCCGCGCATTGGAAGAGGATTCCGGTCTCATGGCTTCAGTCCTGCGGGCGGGGCTTCCTGCTGCATCCAGGCCCGGACCTGCCGCAACGCCGATTCGCGCTGCTCTTCGGTCATCGCGGGATCGGCGGTTTTGCGCTTTTGCAGCAGAAACCACACCAAGCCGCACAGCATCACCAGCAGCAATCCCGCTATCGCCACGACGGGCGTCGGCGTTTCGCCCGACGCCGCAGCGCCTGGCCCTGTGGCTCGAGGCGAATCGCCAGCAACGTCAGGAATTGCCGGCAGGGGAAGGGCGCCATTCTTCAGGCTCTGCACAACTACGGTGTCGCCCCGTTCGAGTGAAGCCCCCACAGCTGCGGCAATGACTTTCCGGGCTTGCTCTTCGTCGGCGGCGTCCAGCGCTTTGCGCACAACGGCCACCACTTGTATGCGGCGTATCGACCCCGGCTGGCTGACCACCTGCTCGACCCTTCGCCCAACCTGATATTCCACTTCCCGTTGTACGCTGCCATTCACGCCAGTACCAGTACGCGCGTCGAGCGGCGCCACCCCGGTATCGCGCACAGACTCGCGTTCGCGCACCACCACGCCGGCAGGCGGCTTGTTTTCTCGCCCCGGCGCCGAAATCACTTCTTCGGTGGTGATGCGTATCTGATCCATGTTTAACAGGACGTCCACACTGGCGAGCGCTTGGCCCGCGCCAAAGCTCTGGTCCAGCACCAAGGCCGCCTTGCGGGCAAGGTAATCTTCGGTTTCTTTTTTAAGGTCGAGCCGGCTTGAGCTGTTTGCGAGCGCCGCGCCGTTTTCGGCATTGGTGGCCACTCGACTCAGCGCGATGCCCTGGTGGTTGACGACGGCGACATCGGCAGAGGTCATTCCCGGTGTCGCTGAAGCGACGAGGTGCTGAATTCCGAAAACCTGCTCGGGACGCAGGTTCTGGCCCTGT
Organism: Polaromonas sp. P2_G11; assembly: GCF_056403595.1. Lineage (NCBI taxonomy): Bacteria > Pseudomonadati > Pseudomonadota > Betaproteobacteria > Burkholderiales > Comamonadaceae > Polaromonas > Polaromonas sp. P2_G11. The sequence goes on from NZ_JBFUFE010000003.1 coordinate 15,720, forward strand.
TTGAGCGTCAGGGTAATGGCGGCCTTCGGTTTACTGCTCGCCTGCTTGAACAGGCCCTGCTCCGGAAGCGCCAGATGGACGCGCACGTCGCTGACCTCCGCCAGGGACAGGATGGTTCGTGTCAACTCGCCTTGAAGCGCTCGCTGATAGTTGATCTTCTGGGCGAATTCGGTCATGCCGAAATCGGTATTGTTGAACAGCTCAAACCCGACCACTCCCTGTAAGGGGATTTCCTTGCCCATCAGCTTGATGCGCGTTGCGTGCACCTGCGTTTTGTCGACAAGAATGGTCGAACCGCTTTCGGCGAGGCGATAGGGCATCTTTTGCTTGTCGAGCTCCGTTGTCATCGCCAGCGCATCCTGGGGCTTCAGGTCAGTGAACAGCACCTGGTATTCCACTCTGAACGCCCACCATGCAAAAAAGACCACAGCGCCCAGGAACAACACCAGCGCTCCAACCAGGAGCGCACGCGCCGGCTGGGTGAGCCCTTTCCAGAAATCGATCATTGCTTCAGCTTTCTTCTTTAAAACAGGTTCGAACAAGCCCCGTGGCTATATCTGCATCTTCATGACGTCCTGGTACGCCTCAAGCAGGCGATTGCGAACCTGCATCATCAGCTGAAAAGCAATCCGGCTTTCTTCCATGCGGATCATGACCTGGTGCAGGTTCTGGACGTCCCCCACGGCCAGCGCCTGGAGATCGCCCTGCGTGGCGAGCAGCTGTTCGTTGACCTGCTGCAGGCCCTGGGTGACCATGGCGCCGAAGGACCCCGCGCCCTGCAGTCTTTCACTCATCGGCTGGAACTGGGAAATGTCGACGCTTGTTGCCGCGGCAATGGGTGCGATCATTTCGGTGCTCATCATGCGCCTCCAATTTCGAGTGCCTTCAAAGCCATGGTGCGTGCCGAATTCATCGCTGCCACGTTGGCCTCATAGGAGCGCATGGCGCTCATCAGCGTCACCATCTCGGTCGCGCTATCCACACCGGTGTAAGCCACAAAACCCTTGTCGTTGGCCAGCGGGTGACCCGGTTCATAGACCATTCGTGGCGGCAAATCAGTCGGCTCAACCGACACCACGGCAGGTGCCGATGTACCGGTCAGGCCTGCACCGTTAACCCCGCGGCTGAAAAGATCAGCGAATGCCGGTGAGCCGGATGCCACCATCGCGGCAGCTCGAGCCACCACGCGGAGCGGCCGGTACTGGGGACCGCCCGTCTCTTGAATGGTGTTGGCATTGGCCAAATTGAGTGAGGCCACGTCGGCGCGCGTGCGCTCCAGGCTCATGCCGGCGGCGCTGATGGCAAAGGAATCGGAGTAATCCATAGGTGCAGGTCCAATACGTGAGTGATCGGTCGAACTATTTCTTGCCTTCCGTCGCTGCCGACGAAAGCATGGCGAGGTGGCGCGAAAGCCCTTTCACCAGCGCCTGGTACTGGACCGCGTTACGGGCCATGTTCCCCACCTCGACATCCAGCTCTACGCGCGCCGGCTGGCCGTCGATGCGCAGCATCGGTTGTTGCCGGAACTTCATGTCTCCCAACGCCGCCTCGTCGAGCCGGCCGCGTTCGCGCAGGGCTCTGCGGGCCTGTTCAAGCTGGCCCTCGAAGTCAAGGGCCTGCGGCACAAAGCCTTCCGTATTCGCGTTGGCGATGTTGTTGGCAATGACTTGCTGCCTTGCCGAAGCCGCGTCAAGCGCCAATGACAGCGCGGCCGTCGTAATGGATTCGATACTGTTGGACATGGGTGTACCTCTGGTGTAGACGTCGGAACTACTGGACGACGAGTTCGGCATGCAGGGCGCCGGCAGCCTTGACGGCCCGCAGAATCGAGATGATGTCGCGGGTGTTGGTCTTTAGTTTGGCGAGCGACTGGACCAGGTCTGTCACAGTGGTTCCGCCAGCCACAAAACCCGGGCCGTTGCGCTCATCCACGTCGATCCGGGTATTGCTAACCAAGGCGGTGCGCACGCCCGGCCCGGCCTCGCCGATAAAGAAGGGTTGCGAAACGCCGTTCTGCTCGGTGATGGCAATCTTCAAATCACCATGGGTGATGGCTACCTTGGCGATGCGCACATCCCCGCCCGCAACGACTGTGCCCGTGCGTTCGTTGATCACCACTTTGGCCCGCCTGTCGGGCTCGACCGTGACGGACTCCAGGCGCGACAGGAAAGCTACCAGGCTGCCGCGCTGGCTTTCCGGCACATCGATGTCGATGCCTGAGGCGTCGCGCGCCTGGGCCAGGTTGGCACCCAGCTGGGTGTTGATGGCCAACGCAATCCGGTTCGCCGTGGTGTAGTCCGGCTCGGCAAGCAGGAAGGTTACGTTGGGAATGGCGGTGCCGGTGGATCCGGGCTCCATGGGGGCTTTGGCCGTGCCGACCTCAACGGTCGCGCCATTGGGCACCGCTCCCACTGTCGGGTGGTTCTTCTGCAACACGTTGCCGTTGGAATCATAACGGTAGCCTCCAACCGACAGCGGCCCCTGCGCCAGTGCATAGACACGGCCGTTCGCCGCTTTCAACGGCACTTGCAACAAGCTGCCGCCCACCAGGCTGCGTGCGTCGCCTGTCGAAGACACCGTGATGTCCAATGTGTCGCCGGGCCGGGCGAAACTCGGCAGCGAAGCGCTGACCATGACGACAGCCACATTCCGGCTTTGGATCTGTTCAGGCGGCACGCTGAGATTGAACTGGGACATCGCATTGGACAATGCCTGCCGGGTGGCCCGGTTCGTCGGTGAGTCGCCCGTTCCGGCGAGGCCGGTCACGATGCCGGTACCCGTCAATGCGTTGTCTCGCCACCCCTGGAGTTTGCCCAAGTCCTTGATTCGGATCAGGCCAGTCTGACCATGCGAAGCCGGTGCCACCAGACAGAGCGCACAGCAAATGAGTACCGGAATGATACGAAGCCGGGAGACAAACCTCGACTGCAGAAATGAAGTGAGCGCCATTTTCAAAACCCTGTCCAATCGAGCAATTTCCGCCACCAGGGCCGCTGGTTGCGTTCAGCGATATCGCCCTCGCCGACATAGGTGATTTTCGCGTCGGCCAATCTCGTGGAAAGAACGATGTTGCCGTCGGACACGTCCACGGGCCTCACGCGCCCCTCGAGCGTGACGCGTTGCGGTTCCTGGTTGACCGTCAGCATCTGCTCGCCCGTCACTGCCATGTCGCCGTTAGGCAAAATCTCGCGAACCGTCACCGACAGCGTGACCAATAGCCGGTTGGCGCGCTGGGTGCGCCCCCCGCCGTCAAAGTCGCTGGCCACGTTGACGCCCGTCTGGGCTTTGCTTTCACCACGGTGGCTCAGGTCCGCCGACAGGCTGTTTTTTCTTCGGGTGTCCGTGTCCGCGCTGCTGCTGGCACTGGAGTTTTCAAACACCTGAACGGTGAGGACATCTCCCACGCGAAAGGCCTTGTTGTCGGCCGTCAAGGGGCGATAAGTCTTTTCATCGTAGAGGCTGACTCCCTGCGCATGCGACAGGCAGGCCCAGCAGCACAGCACCAGCCCCAACGCGGCCAGGCGCGCGGCTGCAAAGTTGTTCCGCAATTCATTGCCAGGTTTGGAAGCTGAAAAAATCATGGGTACATCTCCACACGGCCCGGGCCTGCGACCCGGGCTAACAAACTGGCCGTAGCATTGACGGGCTTGACTTGAACCATCTGGCCGGCGCGGCCGTCCTGCAGCACTTCCGCACGGCTCTGCACATTCAGGCCGGCCTGGCGCGTTTCGAGCACGGCCCAGCTCCCGCGCGCCACATCGGGAACGGCTTCCGTGTGGGCCGCCGTCAAGGTTTCGCCGGCCCGAATCGGGCGGCGCAAACGCTGGCCGTCAGAAAACTGGCGCGCCGGATTTTTCTGCGAAGCTGCGGCTGCGGCAATGTTTTGTTCACGCAGCTCCACATCGCCCGCCAGGAGGGACGCACCTGCGGGAATGTCTCTGGTGGCAACCACCACCGGCCCGTAGACCACAACCTCAAAAACGACCGCCACCGATCTTTGCACTCTGCCAGCACTGCCCACATCGATCCAGACCGTCATTCTGGAAGCCAGTGCCGCCGCACCCTGAGCACGGGGATTGATCTCCACCAGTTCATCGGCGACTACCAGGTCGCGCGGCACGGTCACCGGCTGCAGTTCGATGCGAGTGCCGGCCGGTAGTTGGCCGCGCAGTTGCTGCCGGAGTGTCTTGTCCGCGAGGGCGACGATATCCTCGCCGGGTATGTCGCGGCTGCGCAGGCTGATGTCAGTGAACGCAGCGCCCTGCCAGGTGATTTGATCTCCTTGAAGGCCCGCGTGACCCCGTATCCACCGGGCAAGGACATCCCGTTCCAGGACAAAGGACTGGCCGGCACGCGGCGCGCGGCCCAGCGGCAAAGCCATCAGGCGCCGCAAGGTCGCCGGGTCCGGGCTGGCAAGGCTGGCAACGTCGCCCAAGCGCACGTCGCTGTGGCTGACCTGCACATGCTCCGGCAGGCTGATACGCGCCATGCTCGCAGCGGTTTGTGCCTGAAGAGGCTGCGCGGGAGCCGCCCAGAGCGCAAGCAGGCAGAGACCCGCCGCCTCGACACCGGAAGGCAGGAACCCAAAAAAGCGAACACCACGCATCAGTGTTTTCTTAGCGGCGCAGCGCATTGACCATGCCGAGCATCTCGTCGGATGCCTGCACAACCTTGACGCTGGCTTCATAAGCGCGCTGCGCGATCATCAGGTTCACCATCTCGTCGACCAGCTTGACGTTGGAGCCTTCCAGAAATCCCTGGGCAATCCGCCCCAAGCCCTCTTCTCCAGGTTTGCCGACGACCGGGTCGCCGGCGGCCTCGGTCGGCCGGTAGAGGTTGTCCCCCTGCGCCAACAGAGCTTGCGGATTGGAGAATCGCACCAGGTCAATCTGCCCGATCTCCACAGGCGTGGCCTGATTCGCCAAACGGATCCGCACGGTGCCATCCGTGTCGATCAGCAAGGCCTGCGCATTGTCGGGAATGCTCAGGCCAGGTTTCAGCGCATAGCCTGCCTGGGTTGCCAGCAGGCCCTCCTTGTTGACCCTCAGCGTGCCGCCGCGCGCATAAGCCTGTGACCCATCAGGCAAAGTCACCTCCATGAAGCCGTCACCTTCAATTGCAACGTCGAACGCGGACTCCGTTTTCTTGAGGTCGCCCATGTCGAAAAGCTTGGCCATGCCGCCTATGCCAACGCCCGCCCCCACTCTCGTAACCGCATCCATGAGGCCCTGCGGCGCGCCGGCATTCGCCAAAGGGAGCGGCGCGGCCGAACGCGTGACCAGATCCGAGAACGTCAGTCGGCCTTTTTTAAATCCCGTGGTGTTGACGTTGGCCAGATTGTTGGCGATCGTGTCCACATTCATCTGCTGGGCCTGCATGCCGGTCGCACCAATATAGAGCGCATCGAACATAAAACTCCTCTGGTTTGTGTGTAGTGAAAACGGGCTCAGGCAAGATCGCCGAGCTTTCGAATGGCTGTCCCCATCATTTCGTCGTAACCTGTCGCGACCTTTTGCATCGACTCGAAATGCCGCATCGTCTGCATCAGTTGCACCATCTCCTGCATGGACGAAACATTGGAGTTTTCGAGAAAGCCCTGGCGTACCTGGACATCGACATCGTTCATCATGCCGGCCGGACTCTCCGAAGCGACAAGCCCCTCCCCGAGATGCCGGAGCGTCTGCGACGCCTCTAGCTGCATCACCTTGAGCTGGGCCACCGGCTCTTGCGCGGACAAGCGGTTGGCGGCAATGCCGGCTGCTCCGGACTTGGGGCCTTCAAATACATAGCCCCTGGAATCAATCGAGGGATTGCGTGTCGTCAAAAAGATGGCGCCGCCTTTACCCATCACCGGGTGTCCCTGGGCATTCACCAACCGCCCCTGACCGTCCAGGTGGAAGGAACCCTGCCGCGTGTAGGCCGGGCCGGACGCCGTTGAGACCTCAAAGAAGCCGTCTCCGTCCAACGCGAGATCCAGATTTTGTCCGGTGGACTTGAGTGTGCCGGGGCGAAGGTCCGTCTGCGTTTTCAGCAGGCCGCCGGTCGCGTCTACCTGCTGCGACAACGCATCGACCTGCGCGGAGAAGGAGGCGCCGAGTTGGGAATAGGGGGTGGGCTGGACCGAAACGACCTCCCGCTTGTAGCCTATGGTCAAGGCGTTGGCCAGGTTCATGCCGACCCTTTCAAGACGGATGCTGTCCTGGTGCATGCTTTGCAAAGCGACGGAGAGAATATTGGTCATGGTTCGGATTGAGTTGCAGGACAAAAATGCACGGGTTGCTTAAAAGCTCACCACACCATACGACTTGAGTTCGATGTTGTGCGGGATCTCGGCCATGGACAGCACACGCAGATGCGGCATTACCCGCTCGGACAAGGCACGCACGTGCCGGCGAAGCTCGGGAGAGCAGAGCAGCACTGGCAGCAAATTGCTTTTCATCATCTTTTCCGCTTGCTGCACCAGTTTGCCGATGAATTTTTCGGCCATTTGCGGTTCCAGGACGAACTGACCCGCGGCCTGGCTGGAACCCTCGGCACGGGAATTTTGCACGCCTTGAATGAAGCGACTTTCAATGGCCGGGTCGAGTGTGAGAACGTGCAACGCATTGGCCTCCCCGAGCAAGCCCTGGCATATCGCGGAACCCAGCCTGTGGCGCACAACCTCCGTCAGGTAGCCGGTCTCCTTGGATTGCCGGCCAGCGTCCGTGAGAGTTTCCAGAATCGCCTCCATATGCCGTATCGAAACCTTCTCTTTGAGGAGGTTCTGCAGCACCTTTTGCACGTCGCTGATCGAAAGGACTGTCGGCACAAGTTCTTCGACCAGGCCGGGCTGGTTCTGGCGCACCCGGCCCAGCAGGCGGTCGGTTTCGGCCCGTGTCAGCAGTGTGGAGGATTCGCGCCGCAAGACCTCGGTGAGGTGCGTCATGAAAACGCTGGAGGCATCCACCAGCGTGAACCGGGCGCGGGTGGCCGCATCCCGCTGTGACTCTTCTATCCAAACGGCCGGCAGGCCGTAGGTGGGGTCTTTCGTGACTTCTCCGGAAATGGCTGTCACGTCGCCCTGAGGATGAATGGCAAGCAGGCGGTCCGCGCGAACCTCACCCTTGGCACTCAGGGCCCCGTCAAGGTAAATCTCGTATCGGTCCGGCCCAAGGCGCGGTGCATCCTTGAAGCGTATGCGTGGCAAGACCAGCCCAAGCTCCTGCGCATGCTGATGGCGGAAGGCGGCAATTCTTTCGAGGAAAGAGCCACCCTTTTCGTTCACCAGAGGAACCCAGCGGGAACCCACCTGGACCTCGATGGGTTCAACGGTCAGGTGTGCATAGGGATCGTCCTTGCCGCCAGCGTCACTGCCGTCAGCCGATTTTCCCTCCTGGCCCGCCGCCGCTTCTTCCCTGGCAATGGCACCGGTATGCGCCCCGCGATACACCATCCAGGCGCCCAGCCCCGAAAGACAAAGCAGTATGAGCGTGGGGACCGCAGGAATACCAGGCAGGATCAACAGGCCCGCCAGGGCTGTAGCCACCAGCAGCAATGTTTTGGGAAATGAGGTGATCTGCCGCAAAGCCTCTTTGCTCAGGTTGGCATCCGAAGCCGAACGGGTAACAATGATCCCGGTTCCCAGGGCAATGACCAGCGCCGGCACCTGGGTCACGATGCCATCGCCTATGGTCAGCAGGGTATAGGTTTTGAGCGCATCACCCCACGGCAGGCCGCGCTGCATGATACCGATCAGCAAGCCTCCCACAATGTTGATGAGCAGTATCAGGATGCCCGCGATGGCGTCGCCTTTAACGAACTTGCTTGCGCCGTCCATCGCGCCGTAAAAAGCCGCCTCTTTCTCGATGTTCTTGCGGCGGCGCTGCGCTTCGGCCTGGTCAATGAAACCCATGTTCAGATCCGCGTCCACGCTCATTTGCGCGCCGGGCATGCTGTCCAGCGTGAATCGGGCGGCCACCTCGGAGACGCGCTGAGCGCCGCTGGTGATCACCACGTACTGGACGACGATCAGGATCAGGAAAATAATCAGGCCGATCACGTAGTTCCCGCCAACAACATAGGAGCCCACAGCGGCGATCACCCGGCCAGCGTCGCCGTCCGAAAGAATCAGGCGGGTGGCGGCGACGTTCAGCGACAGCCGGAACAGGGTGGCAATCAACAGCAGCGAAGGGAACGTCGAAAACTCGACAGGTCGCGCCATGTAGAACGTCAGCATCAGAATCAAAAACGCGAAGCTGAAGTTCAGCAGGATCAGGAAGTCCAGTAGCGGGCTCGGGATGGGCGCGAACAATACCACCAGTACACCCAGCACCAGCAGCACCATAACGATGTCGCTGTGTTTGGTGAGGAAACCCTGCAGGGCTTTCATGTCGCGGCCATCCCCTGCCGGCGTTCGCGCATGGCAAAGACCCAGACGATGATTCGCGCCACTTCGGCATACATGGCTTGGGGCACATGCTGTTCCACAGCAAGCTCGCGGAAGAGCCTGCGGGCCAGAACGGGGTTTTGCACGATGGGGATGTTGTTCTCGCTCGCTATTTTTCTCATGGCTCCTGCGACCCGGCCGGCGCCCTTGGCCACCATCTGCGGAGACGACATCTCGCCATGCCTGTAGCGCAAGGCGACCGCCACATGCGTCGGATTCGTCAACAACACATCGGCATTTTTTGTGTTGCGCACCGTTAGTGTGCGCTTCAGCGCTTCCCGACGCAGCTCCCTGAGCCGCGCACGGATGCGAGGATCACCTTCCCGGTTTTTTGATTCGTCTTTCAGTTCCCTGCGGCTCATCTTCATCTTTTTGGAGAACTCGCGCCGTGTGTACATCCAGTCCACGGCGGCGATCATCACCAGAATCAAAGCCATCTTCATGCTCAAAGAGGCCGCGTCCTGGAGCAAGGTGCGCAGGTAAGCCAGCGGTGAAAGGCCGGCCACGCCAAAGAAGTGAGGTGCCAGGCTTTTGAGCGCGAACCAGGAAACACCGGCAAGAAGCATCAGCTTGATGCAGGCCCTTGCCGCATCAAACAGGGTTCGCATCGAAAACACTTTCTTGAACCCGTTGACCGGATTGAGCCTGTCGAAATCCGCCTTGAGGGGATCCGTGGTGAACATCGGCCCTGTCTGCATCAGGTTGGCCAGCGCGGCGGTGAGCATGATGACGGCGAAAAAAGGCAGCAGCTGCATCATTGCCCCCTTGACCACCTGGGATGCAAGAGGCCACAGCGCTCCGCCATTGGGATCCAGACCAGCGATGCGAAGCAACAGGCTCTGGTCGAAAACGAATTGGTCCCTGACGCTGTCCCAGCCCTTCCATGTCAGGTAAACGGAAGCCACCGTCCACACCAGCGCCGAAATGACTTCCGGGCTTTTGGCGACCTGCCCTTTTTCCTGCGCCCTGAGAAGCTTGTGAGGCGTCGCCGCTTCATTGCGGTCAAGGTCTTGCTCATCGGCCATGGACGGCTCCCGGCGCAAATGTGCTTTGAGACGCATCCTGGGACAACATGGAATCCCAGGTCGTGTAGATGCTGCGGTAAACCCGCGTCATGACGCCACCTACGCCGGCAAACCACAGGGACAGCGTGATGAGCCCGACAACGATTTTCACGGGAATGCCGATGGCGAACATATTCATCTGCGGCAGGTTTCGCGCGACAACGCCGAGCGCCATTTCAACCATGAAGAGGCAGAAAACCACGGGCGCGACCAGGGCAAATCCCAGCGTGAACAAGGCGCTCACCTGTTTGAGCATCGCGACCAGGCCGTAGGCAGCCGACCACTGCGCTGCCACGGGAAACCGCTCAACGCTGAATGCGATGCCTCGCAGCAAAGCATGATGGCCGGCCAGCAGGAAGAACAGCAGCACGGCAAATGTGTTGAAGGCGGAGGTCAGGATCGGCACCTGCCGCCGAGTGACGGGATCGAACACTTGCGAGATGCCGAACCCGATCTGGATGTCAAGAATCCGCCCGGCGACATCAAAGGCCGCAAACGCCAGCAGCACACCGAGCCCGAGCGTCGCGCCCAGCGCGAGCTCCGCCAGTGCGGACGTAAACAGCGTCGCATGATTGGCGATATGGCCGCTTCCGACCGGTGTAAACCCCAGCGCAATGATGAACGACAGCGACAGCAGCATCAACACCCGCACCGTCGTCGGTATGGGCATGGCATAGAAAACTGGCGTCAGGATAAAAACACCGGCAACCCGTATCGAAAGCAGGATCACCGCCTCCAAAGGTGGCAATGCCCATTTCTGGGAAACCCAAGACCATCCGGCTCCAAGTTCAGCAATCACGCGTGGCGACCTGGGCTAAAACATGGCAGGAATACCTGCCCACAGCTGAGTAAAGTAAGCACTGAGCTTGCGCAACATCCAGGGGCCAAACACGACAAGCGCAATGCCAGCCGTCATCAGCTTGGGTACAAAGGTCAGGGACATCTCCTGCACCTGCGTAACCACTTGAACAATGCTGATCAGCAAACCTGTGAGCATGGTCAAGCCAAGAACGGGCAGGCACACCAGGAATCCCATCCAGAATAGGTCCGACATCATTTTCAAAGCCAGGTCAGCGTGCATTCTGCTGTGTGCTCCCGCATCCATAGTTTGTTGTCGCCACACATGCAAAGGGATGCAAGTCCGCGCGGTCATCCTGACGCATTCGATAAGCTTTGTTGTTTGTCATGTCCCAAGGCGCCTGTAGCGGGGCCTCCCCCTGTTATTTGTTCCGAACTGTATCGCAATCTACAGAATTTGCGGCAGCAGTTACCTTATTTTCCATATCGATTTAGGTACTAATTACTTAGACATTTCCAAAGCACTGGAAATAGATATTGCTTTTGAACCTTGTGCGGTGCTACTTCGCTGACTAGGAATTTTTCACAACCCCTTCCCCTTTTCCCCTCCTTTTGGGGAGCCTGCTGAGGTCAACAAATGAGACTTGGCGGGTTGGGGCAATGAATGAGCTGATTGTTTGTTACACGCTTCTCAAGATTCTTTTGACCTTACCGCTTGTAACGCCATTTATTAACGTGCATTCTTGAGCTGTGGTTGGGATTGTTCCTGCCGTTCAGGAGTCTGTCATGTGCACCTTGCGTCAGCGGCTCTACATCCTCCTTTCAAGCTTATTGCTGTCCGGCACACCCTGGCTTGCCACCACCGCGCACGCGGCCACTGTGCAGCCCCCGGCGGCGCAGGCCATGATGGACGCACTAACCCGCGCTACAACGGCGGTGGTCGGCGTCAAGGTCACGGCGATGGAAGATGCACGCTCGGCCGAAACGCTGGGCCTGCGCCGCGCCGGCTCAGGTGTGCAAATCAACCAGGACGGGCTCATCCTCACCATCGGCTACCTGATGCTGGAAGCCGAACACATCGAGATCGTGACGCAAGACAACCGCACCTTGCCGGCGCGCGCCGTTGCCTATGACCTGGCCACCGGCTTCGGGCTGTTGCGCCCCTTGCTGCCACTGCGCGGTGTGGGCGTGGCAGCGCTGGGCAACGGTAAAGACCTGCAGCCCGGCGAACCGCTGATGGCCGTCACCGGCCCGCAGGCTGATGAGGACGGCGACGTAAGCATGACCCGGCTGGTCAGCCGGCGCGCGTTCTCCGGCAGCTGGGAATACCACATCGAATCGGCGCTGTTCACCAGCCCACCTATCATGGCCAGTGGCGGCAACCACAGCGGCGCCCCGCTCTTCAACCAGAAAGGTGAGTTGATGGGCATAGGCTCGCTGCTGGTGTCCGATGCCACAGGCGAAAACCGCCGCCTGCCGGGCAATATGTTTGTGCCGGTGGATTTGCTGCGTCCCATCCTCGCGGAGCTGCAGCGTTCAGGCGCCAGCATGAAAAGCCGCAGGCCATGGCTCGGCATCACCTCCAATGACCAGGGCGGGCGCATACAGATCCTGCGGGTCAGCAAGGAGAGCCCTGCGGACCTGGCCGGGCTGGAGGCGGGCAACGTGGTGCTGGCAGTAGACGACGCCAAGGTGGCCACGCTCGAAGCTTTTTATAAAAAGCTGTGGGACCGGCCCGCACCCGACGCGGAAGTCAGGCTGACGGTGCTGCAGGGTGCAGAAGTCAAAACCATTGTGCTCAAGGCCCAGGACAGGATGCTGACGCTCAAGAAGCCTGCGGGCATCTGATTTTTACAACAAAATAGGTTGTAGCCCATACAGGTAAAGCGCAAGCAGCTATTGATTTAATAGCACTACAGGGCTACGCGATTTGACAGCCCCGCACGACAAGCCAGGAATGGGCACGAGCAGCGCAGCCTTCAAAACCGGTAGGCGACCTCGGTCCACATACGCGTTGAATCTGTCGTCCTGACCAGCTCGGGTGTCGACCCCAGGGGCGAGGCCAGGTAGGCACGGGCCCGCCACTGGTTGAGCCCGGTCCAGTCAAGGCCAACCCCCGCTCCGCTGAGCGTTGCGCTGTTGGCACCTGTCACCCAGGGTCGTTGATTGACTTTCAGGTAGGCACCGTCCCAGAACGCCACCGCCTGGAGCTTGCCGCCGACAACCTGCCCCAGGTCGTAGCGCAGCTCGACGCTTGTGCGGTAACCCGTATCACCCGACAACGCACCCACATCGTAGGCACGCACCGAATAGGGCCCGCCCACGGACATTTTTTGTGACGAATCGAGGTTGGTGTTTGCCCACTGGCCTGCCCATGAAAAATGCAGCGTGCTGTTTTGCCCGAGGCGCTGCAAGCGGGAGAAGCCCAGATTGGCCTTTGAAAACCAGCCCTGCGTTCGTGCGCTGGCCGCATCGTCCAGCTGCGCCTCTGTAGCGTCAAAAACCACCCTGCCCCGGGTCCATCCCAGGCTCCAGGTATTGATGCCGCCGGACAGCAAGGTGTCCCGCCAGTCCCCGGTCAGGCTCGACGTCCAGGAGTCGAGATGCCGGTCTGTTTTTATTCCCGCCACGTCTACACGCTCGCGCAACTGCACCGTGTCGTATTGAATCTGTCCATAGAGGTTGACCGTCTGGCTTCGCACCAGCGGATGCTTGCCCCAGAGGCTGCCGGTCTCGGCGGAACCATGCGCGCCAAGTATCTCAAGAGACCCGCCAATTTTGTAATCCAGCAAGGAATAGGCGGCTCCTGCGCGGGTGCCCTGGCCGTTCAACAATGATTCGTAGCCCACCCGTCCGTAGCTCAGCCCCTTCCCGGAATTCAGGCCGCTCAGGCTCAGGACATCGCCATGCTTCAAAGGGTTGTTGACGTACACCGTACCGCCCAGGCGGGCTCTTCCTGTATAGCTGTTGCCGTAGTCGTCCACAACCAGGCTTCCTGAAACCGCCGGGCCGGGCGTGGTATCGATACTCAGATCGGAGGTGCCCATCCCGTCGCCGGGTCTTAAGGTTGCCTGCACCACCACGCCGGGTATGTCCGACAGCAACAGCAGGGAATTGTCCAGCAGGGCCTGGTCGACTGGCTGCCCGTTTTGCAGCGGCGCTACCGTCGCCTGCAGCAGCAGGTCGTTCACGCGCGTCTGGTTGTTGACGCCGACCTTGCCGTAGCGCGCCTCGACCACCAGAAAGCGAACAACGCCCGACTGGATCACCTGCGCAGGCACCACGGCCCGGGCAAAGGTCTGGCCCCTGCTGTGGTAATACTGGCCTATGCGCCCCGCCATTTCGTCGAGCTGGTCAAGCGTCAGGCTTTTGCCTTCAGCATCGGCCACCAGTGCATGCAGCGTGGCTGTCTCAAACAGGGTGTTGCCGATGATGTTGATCGATTTGACATCCACCGTCACGGCGGGACGCACAGGTGGCGGCGGGATATTCCCCTCATTGCTGAGGGGCGGCCTTTCTCCGCGGGGCGATGGGACGGCTTGCTGGGACGGCTGGACCTGCCGGAGGATGGTGCCGATATCAACCGGCAGCGGATCAGCCGCCTGGACCGCGAACAGGGGCGCGGCTGCCAACAGCAGCACAGCGTGCTTACCGGATACGTTGCATTTCATGGGGAAACTTTTGTGGGGTAGCCGTATTTATTTTTGAGCGGCCAGCACACCGTTTTGCAGCTGCACGCCGCCGTCAACGATATGCAGGCGCGGATCTTTTCTTACTGTGGCAACCACATCCTGCAGCACCTCGACGGCCCCACCGGAAACCACCAGTTCGTCTCCACCGGAGGCATCGGCGCTTGCGCTGCGAGTTACCCGAAGGATGGGCGATACCTCGATCAGGCCGGATTTGGAGCGTGTCCCATCCACGGCCTGTTGCATGGCGGCGTCGGCACCATCATCGGCGCCCCCCCGCCCAAGCGTTCCCGCCCGTGCGGGCACAGCTGTGACAGGCAAGGGAGTGATGGATGCCGTCAGCCCGGTCGGTTGCACCACCGTGTAGTTGGCCGCGTCAACCCCGCCCAGGGTATAGCCTGTCACGGTCACGGGCTTTGCGTTACCCACATTCGCGTTGGCAAAAGCACCGCTGCCGCCGCTGACGCTAACCACGTCACCGACCAGGGCCGCCACGGCGGCGGTACCACCCAAGGTGGCCGCAGTCGTACCGTCAAAAACCTTGTTCTGCGCATTTACACCGGTGACAGCCAGGCTGGCCGGTGTGATGTTTGCCGTGACACCTGTAGGTTGCACCACGGTGTAGTTGCCGGCGTCGGCCCCGCCCAGCGTATAGCCGGTCACCGTCACGACTTTGCCGTTGCCCGCGTTTTTGTTGACGAAAGCGCCATTGCCGGTACCACCCACAGTCACCACGTCACCGCCCAGGGCTGTGACCCCCGCCGTTCCGTTAAGCGTGGCGTTGGTGGTGGTGTCGTAGACCTTGTTGTTTGCCCCGACGCCCGTGACGGCCAGGCTGGCTGGTGTGATGTTTGCCGTAACACCGGCAGGTTGCACCACGGTGTAGTTGCCGGCGTCGGCTCCGCCCAAGGTGTAGCCGGCCACGGTCACGACCTTGCCATTGCCCACATTCTTGTCAGCAAAAGTGCCGCTACCGCCACTCACACTCACCACGTCACCGCCCAAAGCAGCCACAGCGGCCGTGCCATTGAGGGTGGCTGCAGTACTCGCGTCATACACCTTGCTGTTTGCCCCTACACCGGTCACCGCCAGGCTGGCCGGCGTGATGTTTGCCGTAACGGCAGTGGGCTGCACCACGGTGTAGTTGCCGGCGTCGGCGCCGCTCAGCGTGTAGCCGGTCACGGTCACAGCTTTGCCATTGCCTACATTCTTGTTGGCGAAGGTTCCGCTACCGGTGCCGCCCACCGTCACGACATCACCGCCCAGGGCAACAACACCTGCGGTGCCATTGAGGGTAGCCGTGGTGGTGGTGTCATACACCTTGTTGTTGGCGCCCACACCTGTGACTGCCAGGCTGGCTGGCGTGATGTTGGCCGTGACAGCTGTGGGCTGCACCACGGTGTAGTTGCCGGCGTCGGCGCCGCCCAGTGTGTAGCCCGTGACTGTCACGGCCTTTCCGTTGCCCACGTTTTTGTTGACAAAGATGCCGCTGCCGGTACCGCCCACCGTCACGGTATCGCCGCCCAGGGCCGCGACGTTTGCTGTGCCATTGAGTGTGGCGGTGGTGGTCGTGTCGTAGACCTTGTTGTTTGCGCCTACGCCGGTAACAGCCAGGCTCGCCGGCGTGATGTTGGCTGTGACGCCGGTGGGCTGCACCACGGTGTAGTTGCTCGCATCGGCGCCGCCCAGCGTGTAGCCGGCGACGGTGACGGCCTTGCCGTTGCCCACGTTCTTGTTGTTGAAATTGCCGCTGCCCGTGCCGCCCACCGTCACGGTATCGCCGCCCAGAGCTGTGACCGCCGCCGTGCCATTGAGTGTGGCGGTGGTGGTGGTGTCGTAGACCTTGTTGTTTGCGCCTACACCCGTGACAGTCAAGCTGGCCGGCGTGATGTTGGCCGTGACGCCGGTGGGCTGCACCACGGTGTAGTTGCCTGCATCAGCTCCACCCAGTGTGTAGCCGCTGACCGTCACAGCCTTGCCATTGCCCACATTCTTGTCGGCGAAGGTGCCGCTGCCACCGCCAACCGTCACCACGTCGCCGCCCAGTGCCGCGACGTTTGCGGTGCCATTGAGCGTGGCGGTGGTGGTGGTGTCGTAGACCTTGTTGTTCGCGCCTACACCCGTAATGGCCAGGCTGGCAGGCGTGATGTTGGCCGTGACACCTGTTGGCTGCACCACGGTGTAGTTGCCGGCATCGGCGCCGCCGAGGGTGTAGCCGGTGACGGTGACGGCCTTGCCGTTACCCACGTTCTTGTTGACGAAATTTCCGCTGCCGGTACCGCCCACGGTCACGGTATCGCCACCCAGGGCCGTAACGGCGGCTGTTCCGCTCAGCGTGGCCGTGGTGGCGGTGTCATAGACCTTGTTGTTTGCACTCACACCGCTGACAGTCAAGCTGGCCGGTGTGATGTTGGCGGTCAAGCTGGTGGGTTGCACCACGGTGTAATTGCCGGCGTCGGCACCGCCCAGCGTGTAGCCGGTGACGGTCACGGCCTTGCCATTGCCTACGTTTTTGTTGGCGAAGCTGCCGCTGCCGGCGCCGCCTACCGTCACCGTGTCGCCACCCAAGGCCGTCACCGCAGCTGTTCCGCTCAGCGTGGCTGCAGTTGTGGTGTCGTACACCTTGTTGTTGGCATTCACACCTGTGACCGTGAGGCTGGCGGGGGTGATGTTGGCGGTCAGCCCCGTGGGTTGGACCACGGTGTAATTGCCGGCATCGGCTCCGCCCAGCGTGTAGCCGGTGACGGTCACGGCCTTGCCGCTGCCCACATTCTTGTTGGCAAAAGCGCCACTTCCACCGCCAACCGTCACAACATCACCCCCCAGGGCCGTAACAGCCGCCGTTCCGTTGAGAGTCGCGGTGGTCGTTGCGTCGTAGACCTTGTTGTTGGCGCCTACGCCGGTAACAGCCAGGCTGGCTGGCGTGATGTTCGCGGTCACCGCCGTGGGTTGCACCACGGTGTAGTTGCCGGCGTCCGCACCGCTCAGCGTATAGCCGGTAACAGTCACAGCCTTGCCATTGCCCACATTCTTGTTGGCGAAGCTGCCGCTGCCCGTGCCGGCCACGGCCACGACGTCACCGCCCAGGGCCGTGACGGCTGCCGTTCCGTTGAGTGTCGCCGCGGTGGTCGTGTCGTAGACTTTGTTGTTCGCGCCTACGCCGGTAACAGCCAGGCCAGCCGGCGTGATGTTCGCGGTCAATCCCGTGGGTTGCACCACGGTGTAGTTGCCGGCGTCGGCACCGCCCAGTGTGTAACCGGTGACAGTGACGGTCTTGCCGTTGCCCACATTCTTGTTGGCAAAGGTGCCGCTGCCACCGCCAACCGTCACCACATCACCGCTCAGGGCCGCGACGGCCGCCGTGCCATTGAGTGTGGCGGTGGTGGTGGTGTCGTAGACCTTGTTGTTTGCGCCTACACCCGTGACAGCCAGGCTGGCCGGCGTGATGTTGGCCGTGACAGCTGTGGGTTGAACCACGGTGTAGTTGCCGGCATCAGCACCGCCCAGTGTGTAGCCGGAGACGGTGACGGTCTTGCCATTGCCAACATTCTTGTTGACGAAATTACCGCTGCCGGTGCCCCCCACCGTCACAGTATCGCCACCCAGGGCCGTAACGGCGGCTGTTCCACTCAGCGTGGCCGTGGTGGCGGTGTCATAGACCTTGTTGTTTGCACTCACACCCGTCACCGCCAGGCTCGCCGGCGTGATATTGGCGGTCACCGCCGTGGGCTGCACCACGGTGTAGTTACCGGCGTCTGCTCCACCCAGTGTGTAGCCGGTGACAGTCACCGCCTTGCCATTGCCCACATTCTTGTTGGCGAAGGTGCCGCTGCCGATGCCACCCACCGTCACGGTATCGCCGCCCAGGGCTGTAACGGCCGCTGTTCCGCTGAGCGTGGCCGTGGTGGTGGTGTCGTAGACCTTGTTGTTTGCGCCTACACCCGCGACAGTCAAGCTGGCCGGTGTGATATTGGCGGTCAAGCTCGTGGGTTGCACCACGGTGTAGTTGCCGGCGTCGGCACCGCCCAGCGTGTAGCCGGTCACAGTCACCGCCTTGCCATTGCCCACATTCTTGTTGGTGAAGGCGCCATTGCCGGTACCGCCCACGGTCACGGTATCACCACTCAAAGCCGTCACCGCTGCTGTCCCGCTCAGCGTCGCTGTGGTGGTCGTGTCGTAAACCTTGTTGTTTGCGCCTACACCCGTAACAGTCAAGCTGGCCGGCGTGATGTTGGCCGTGACAGCTGTGGGTTGAACCACGGTGTAGTTGCCGGCATCTGCACCGCCCAGTGTGTAGCCGGTGACGGTGACGGTCTTGCCATTGCCAACATTCTTGTTGGCGAAATTTCCGCTGCCGGTACCGCCCACGGTCACGGTATCACCACTCAAAGCCGTCACCGCTGCTGTTCCGCTCAGCGTCGCTGTGGTGGTCGTGTCGTAGACCTTGTTGTTTGCGCCTACGCCGGTAACAGCCAGGCTTGCCGGCGTGATGTTGGCTGTCACGCCGGTGGGTTGCACCACGGTGTAGTTGCTCGCATCGGCGCCGCCCAGCGTGTAGCCGGTTACGGTAACCACCTTGCCGTTGCCCACGTTTTTGTTGGCGAAGCTGCCGCTGCCGGTGCCGCCCACCGTAACCGTGTCGCCACCCAAAGCTGTCACCGCTGCTGTTCCGCTCAGCGTCGCGGTGGTCGTTGTGTCGTAGACCTTGTTGTTGGCCCCCACGCCCGTAACCGCCAGGCTTGCCGGCGTGATGTTTGCCGTGAAACCTGTGGGTTGCACCACGGTGTAGTTGCCGGCATCGGCGCCGCCCAGCGTGTAGCCGGTCACGGTAACCACCTTGCCGTTGCCCACGTTCTTGTCGGCAAACCGGCCGATGCCCGTGCCGGCCACGTTCACCGTATCACCGGCGAAAGCTGCAACGCTGGCCGTGCCGTTGATGGTGGCGGCGTCACTGGCGTTGTACACCTTGTCCTGGATCGTCACACCGCCAACGGCAAGGCTGGCCGGCGTGATGTTCGCGGTCAGGCCCGTGGGCTGCACGACGACATAGTTGGCGGCATCTGCGCCGCTCAGCGTGTAGCCGGTGACGGTCACGGCCTTGCCGTTGCCCACGTTCTTGTCGGCGAAAGCACCGCTGCCGGTGCCGGCGATGCTCACCGTGTCGCCGGCGATGGCTGTGACGCTGGCCGTGCCGTTGAGGGTGGCGGTGGTGCCGGCGTCATACACCTTGTTGTTTGCGCTCACGCCTGTGACAGCCAAACTGGCGGGATTGACTGTCAGCGTGCCATTGGCGTAACTGATGTCGTAGCCCTGCTGATTGGAATACAGGCCGGAACCCGTCACCGTGTAGCTTCCGGCATTGACCGCGCCCTGGGCGGTTCCGCCGAAACTGATGCTTCCCGACAAGCTGCCGCAAGCCGTATTGGAGCAACTGATGCCGGTTCCGCCGTTCCAGGACAGCTTGTCGTAGGTCTTGCTGGTGCTGCCGACCGTGACCGTGGTGGCCTTCATGAGCGCCTTGAGCAGGGGACGGCTATTTCCCTCATAAATACGCCAGACGCTGGTGAAATCCCAGTTCGGGTTGACGTTGCCGTTGGCAGCCGTGGCCGAGCTGAAATTGGCCTGTTGTTGCATCTGGGCTGTGGTCATGCCCATGCCGCCGCCCGAGCTGGTGGCCCGCCCGGTTGTGACGGTGTCCCAGAAACTGTTGTTGATCGCCGTTCCGGCGTCCCACAAGCCGACCAGCCCGCCCAGGTTGCTGGTGCCGCTCACGGCCCCGGTCGCGTAGCTGTTGTTGATGGTGCCACCAGCATTGAACTTATAGCCCACCAGGCCGCCGACATTCGTGGTGCCGGACACCGTGCCACTCGCATAACTGTTGCTGATCACAACATTGGCGGTACCATTGCTGTCCCAATACCCCACGAGCCCGCCGACATCCTGGCCGGTGCTGGTGACGTTGCCGCTGGCGTAGCTATTGCTGACGCTTCCGCCGTTGAGCATGTCGCCCACCAGCCCGCCAACCCGCGAACTCGATGCGCCGACAGAGCCGGTGGCATAGCTGTCGCTGATAAGGCCCTGGTTCCAGCCAACCAGCCCGCCCACAATGAACGAGCCGATCACCGCGCCGCTGGCGTGGCTGTTGCGGATTACGCCCTGGCTGGTCCCCACCAGCCCACCAGCCTCGGATCCGGAGCCGGTCACTGAGGTGCTGGCGTAGCTGTTAGTGATATTGCCAGAGCTCCACCCGGCCAACGCGCCGACTTTGGTTTGGCCCGTGACGCTACCGCCGGCCAAGCCCAAATTGTTGATTCGCCCCGAAGCGCCTACATAGCCGAGCAGACCGACGTAGGTGGCGGTGGGCCGGTTGATAGTGAGGCCGGAAATGGTGTGGCCCAAACCGTCCAGGATGCCACTGAATTGCGCCAGGTTGTTGCCCAGCGGTTCGAATCCACTGCCGCCGTTCCAAGCGCTGGTTGGCGAGGCGTCGATGTCAGCGCCCAGTGCGTAGCGACCGTTGAGATTGCCGCTCATGCCCTGTAAATCTGTGCCGCTGGTGCTGGTTGCGGTACCCAGGTCAGTGATCACCGTATAGGCGACGGGGGTACCGTTGCTGCCTTGCTTGGTGCTGAAATTGTTGCCTGCCGGCAAATTGATCTTCGCGCCGTTGTTGACGTTGTAGGAGTTGGTGATTCCATTGGTATTGCCCTGGCCGTATTCCAGCGCCAGCTTGCCGGTGCCCGATGCGTTGAGGTTGGCATTGATGTTGATGTTGTTCTGCGCGTTGAGCGTCAGCTGGTTGACGCTCCAGCTCACCACGTTGTTGACGTTGACATCGCCCGCCGTGCCCGTGTTCCCGCTGCTGCTCTGGATGACGACGTTGCCTGAGGCCAGGTTGGCACTCAGGGCCGCACCCGTGATGTTCCCGCCTGCAGCGGCGATGGTGAAGTCCACAGGATCGATCAGCCAGGTGCCGCTTTGGCCCGCGGGGGCCGCCGTGGTGATCCGGGCGCCGTCGGCAATGTTCACCTGCGCGCCCGAGGTTTCCACAAAGCCGCCGTTGCCGCCGTTGGGCGCCGAAGCGTCCAGCGTGCCCGCAATGTTGGCAGTGCCGGCGGCCATGCCGCCCAGCAGGATGATGGTGCCGCTGCGGTTTTCCACGGTGCGCGCCTGGATCACCCCGGTGTTGTTGACTGCGCTGGCCAGCAGGGAATCCTTGGCACCGGCGCTCATCAGCGCCTGCCCGCCGTCAGCCAGAATCAACCCGCCGTTCTCGGCCAGGCTGTTGAGAACGCTCTGGTCCACCTCGATCTTGAGCAGCTGGTTGCCCTGGAAGGTCAAAGTAGCCGCGCTGCCTGCCGCCAGCGCCACGCTGCCCTGCGGAGCGCTGATGCTGCCCTGGTTGCGCACGGTATTGCCGACCAGTGCAACGTAGCCGCCCGTGGCAGCATTGATGCGGCCCTGGTTGACCACACTGCCTGCGCCTGCGCCGCTGAAGCTGCGCTTTCCGCTGCTCAGGTCCGCATCCTTGACATCCAGTGTCGACGCCACCAGCCCGCCCACATTGACCTGGGCGCCGGCGCCAAACAGGATGCCGTTGGGGTTGATCAGGAAGACCTGCCCATTGGCATTGAGCTGGCCCAGGATCTGGCTGCCGTGGGTGTCCATGATGCGGTTGACCGCGATCGCGCTGGCCGAAGGCTGCACGAAGTTGACGCTTTCCTGCGCGCCTACGTTAAAGCTCTTCCAGGTCAGCGAAGCGTTCTGGCTGGATTGATTGATGGTGGTGGCGGAGCCGCTCTGCGAGATGCTGGCCGCGCCCGAAGTGACCTGGCCGTCTACCGGGCCGGCCTGCGCTGTTGCTGCTCCCAGCAGCAAAACGGCCGTTACGGGCTTGCGCAGGGTCCATCTGCCCGCGGCGCTATCGGCCATCCGTCCCAGTGCATCAAAAAACGGCGGCGCCGCGGTGGGTACGCGTTGACCGATGTTTGTTACAAATTGCGCTGCCGTACGCGCATTTTTCGAACTTTTTTTGTGCATTTTTCACATCCCGCGAGTCCCCTTGCGTCAGCCGATTGCAAGATAGAGGCACTCGAAGTGATGGTATTCACAAAGGAAACCCGGCACATCGGGTTAAAAAAAGTTCTTTTTGCAGTTAATAGAAACGTGCTCCAGGCCGACCACGTTAGTTTCAATTTGTTACCGCTTTGGTTGTAACATTCGACCGCAGTACCGTTGCCAAAAAAAGACACCTAAAATGAGAAAACGGGCTGCCATGGTGGCAACCCGTTCATTTCAGGCGGTCAATGGCATTTATTGCGTTGCACCGCGCGGCTGGCTCGCTCACTGATCGCGCAGGCCAATTGCTACTGTCGGGTAGTGCAAACGAAGCCGCAGCTCCTGCTTCAGGCGGGTGTTGTCCAGCCGGCGCGACTCGCTCATGAAGCTCAGCAGCATCAGCGGCAACTCTTCCTGTGCCGTGCCCCGTGCCAGGCGCGGCGGCCGCGGCAGACCGTAGAGGTCCGCCGCTAGGTCGAAATAGTCGCCCATCTTCAGCTGCGTATCGTCACTGACGTTGCTGGCGCGCTGGGGCTTGCCGCGCCACAGCGCCGCCAGGCAGGCACGGGCCAGGTCGTCGGCGTGGATATGGTTGGTGTAGACGTCGTCTTCGGCACGCAGTACAGGTGTGCCCTTGAGCAACCTGCCACGCGGCGTACCGCCTTCGCGGTCGGACGCATAGATGCCCGGGATGCGCAGCAGGTGCACGCGGGTGCCGGTGGCCCGGCCAAAAAGCCGCAGATGCGCCTCGGCATGCACACGCCGCTGGGCACGCGGTGTGTGGGGCTTCAATGGCCGCGTTTCGCGCACCCATTCGCCGCCGCAGTCGCCATACACCCCGCTGGTGGAGCCATACACCAGCGACTGCGGCAGGCTGCGCAGGCGCAGGGCGCGCAGCAGTGCCAGCGTACGTGGGTCCGTACGCCAGTCGGGCTGGTCGCCGGGTGGCGGCGCCAGATGCACCACCCGCGTAGCCAGCCCGGCCAAGCGCCGCAGGGAGGCGCCGTCGTCCAGGTTGCCCAGCAGCGGTGTGATGCCTTGCGCGCGCAAAGCCGGGAAACGCTGCGGTGACGACGTCAGGGCGATGCGCCGGACATTGCGCGGCAGCAGGCGGGCTACGCGCAGGCCGACATCGCCGCAACCGGCAATCAAAACCCGCTCGCGGCGGAAACGGAAAGGCAGCGCGCCTAGGGGGTTCAGGTTTGAGGGCAAAATTGGGGTTGCTGGAAAAAGCCAGCCAGGTCGAGAACAGATACCGCAAGGATACCGAATATGAGCTTTAACGTGACCGTGCAACCCAGTGGCCGGACATTCATCGCCGAGGCGGATGAACCGCTGCTGGCAGCCGCCATTCGCCAGGGGATTGGCCTGCCCTACGGCTGCAAGGATGGCGCCTGCGGCTCCTGCAAGTCAAAAAAACTGGAAGGCAGCGTCCTCCATGGCGCGCACCAGGTCAAGGCCATGTCACCCGAGGAAGAGGCGAACGGCTTCATCCTGACCTGCAGCGCCAGGGCGACGAGTGATATCGTCCTCGAATCACGCCACGTCACGGATGAAAGCGCCTTCCCGGTCAAGAAGATGCCGGTGCGCATCAACAGCCTGGCCAAGGCCTCACACGACGTCATGGTGGTGCGCCTGCAATTGCCGGCCAGCGATGTGTTCAAGTACCACGCTGGCCAATATGTGGAGTTTTTGCTGCGCGACGGCGACCGCCGGGCGTATTCAATGGGCAATGCCCCGCACACCCAGGCCGACAACCCGGGCGTCGAGCTGCACATTCGCCACATGCCGGGCGGCAAGTTCACCGAGCACGTGTTCGGCCCCATGAAAGAAAAGGAAATCCTGCGCATCGAAGGCCCCTTCGGCAGCTTTTACCTGCGCGAAGACAGCGACAAACCCATGGTGCTGCTGGCATCGGGCACCGGCTTTGCGCCCATCAAGGCGCTGATCGAGCATCTGCAACACAAGGGCATCACGCGCCCGGCCGTGTTGTACTGGGGCGGCCGCCGCCCGGCCGATTTGTACATGGACGAATGGGTCAAGGCCAAGGCTGCGGAAATGCCGAATTTGCGTTATGTCCCGGTGATTTCCAACGCGCTGCCTGAAGACAACTGGACGGGGCGCACCGGCTTTGTCCACCAGGCCGTGCTGGAAGATTTTTCCGACCTGTCGGGCTATCAGGTGTATGCCTGCGGCGCGCCCATCGTGGTGGACTCAGCCAAGGCCGCCTACACGGCTGCGGGTCTGCCGGAGGACGAGTTTTATGCCGACTCTTTTGTGACCGAAAAAGAGAAAGCCCAGGCGACCGTGCCCGCGGAAACCTGAGCGGACACCTGGACAAAAAAAGCCCCGGCTGATCCGTCAGCCGGGGCTTTTTTATGTGCGGATTAAGCGCTGCGGCTACCTACCATGCGAACGCTCAGCCAGCCTTGCCGGGTGCAACCTGCCGGTCGTGCTTCTGGCGGCGGATGGCGGCGCTGGCGCGGTTTTCTTCACGCTTTAGCTTGCGGCGCTCGGCCTGTGTGACTTTGCCGTCGGATTTGGCGGCCAGCTTGTCGGACTCAATTTTCGTCTCGCGCTTATCGAGTTTGGCGGTCTCCTTGGAAGTCAACGCACCGGAGGTGACGCCCTGGTCAATACGTTTTTCCTGGTTGGACTGGCGCTGGTCGACGCGCGGCGTGGCCAGCGGGTCTTTGGGGGTCGCGGGAGCGGCAGGCGCCTGCGCAAAGGCTGCGCCACCAGCAACCAGGGCGAGGGCGGCGACAAGGGTGTTGATCTTCATGGGGTTTCCTTGAGGTGGGGGTTGAGAAAACATGAAGCAGGCGCCTCATGAACCTCCAACGCGGCGCGGCCCCCGAACAGCCATGTCCGGTATGTAAAGATCCCGTAACGGCATGCATCAGGCTCTGCCCCAAGGCGTGGCCAACTTTTTGCAACAATAGGGACATGAACATTCGACCTTCCCTCACCCAGCCTTCCCTGCTCGGCAAATGCCTGGGCGCCCTTTTCATTGCAGGCATGGCGCTGTCAGCCCCTCTGGCACACGCCCAGCCCAAAGTCATGCGCATCATCGTGCCCTATGCAGCCGGCGGCCCGATTGACGTGACGGCCCGCCTGATGGCCGAACGCGTCAAGGACACGCTGGGCCCGGTCATCATTGAAAACAAGCCCGGCGGCGGCGGCAACATTGGTGTCGACGCCATCGCCAAGGCGCAACCCGACGGCATGACGATCGGCATTTCCGCTGTCGCCACCCACGCCATCAATCCCTGGCTTTACAGCAGGATGCCGTACAACGCAGCGACCGACTTCGCGCCCATCACACAGCTGGTGCGCGTGCCCAATGTGCTGGTGATCAACGCCGACTCCGCGCGGCGCCTGAACATCAACTCGCTGGCCGACCTGATCAAGTACGCCAAGGCCAATCCGGCCAAGCTCAATTACGCCAGCGGCGGTAACGGCAGCGCGGGGCACCTTGCCGGCGAAATGTTCAAGGCGCAGGCCGGCATCTTTGCGCTGCACATTCCCTACAACGGCGGCAACCCGGCGCAACTGGCGCTGCTGAGCGGCCAGGTGGACTACAACTTTGACAACCTGGCCACGGCATCCGCCAACATCAAGGCAGGCAAACTCAAGGCGCTGGCAGTCACCACAGCCAAACGCAGCGCCATGCTGCCCGATGTGCCTGCCGTGGCCGAGACGCTCAAGGGTTTTGAGATCGATACCTGGTGGGGACTGGTGGCGCCCGCAGGCACACCGAAAGACGTGATCGCCAAACTCAACCAGGCATTCGTCGCCGCGCTGAATTCACCCGAAGCCAAAACCCGCTTTGCCACACTGATGGCCGAACCTGTAGGCAACACGCCCGAGCAGTTCGGCGCCTTCATGAAAAGCGAAATGGCGAAGTATGAAAAAGTGGTGAAGGCGTCAGGCGCGAAGGTGGATTGAAAAAAGGTCCACCCCCTTCCAGGCTCACTGCGTGTAGCCTGTTCCCCCCTCAGGGGGCGGCGCCTGGGGCCGGCGAAGCCGAAAAATTGGCACACCCCTATCGGGCTCACTGCATGTAGCCCTTTTCCCCTTGCAGGGGACGGTGCCTGCGGCCCGGCAAAGCCGGTTCCGCGGCACCCACTGGCGAATACCTCCGCCGATAGTGCCCAAAGAATTCTTAAACCCAGCATGAGCCCCGGAACCGGCTTTGCCGGGCCGTAGGGCGGGCGGCCCCCTCGGGGGGCAGGGAGCTACACGCAGTGAGCGACCGTGGGGGCTCCATCACCACCGTGGGGGCTCACCTGGTTACGCGATCCCCGTATCGAATGCTCTTCAGGGAACCGCCCTCAAACAGCAGCATGGTCATGAACTGCCCGTAACCCGGGTTGTAAGTCCACTCTTCCACCTGCTGGCAGGTATTAACCGTCACGTTGGTGGTGGTGCTGGCGGTGGAACCCACGGTGTTTGGTGTCACGACAGTCGAGCTGGGCACTGTGTCAGGCGTGGCTTTGCAGAACGTGTCCTTCATGACAGGCTCGCCGCATCTTTGCAGGATCGTGCCTTTGGAATTGCCGATCTGCGCCAGGTCGCCCTTGCAGCGCAGTGACTGGGCCGAAGCCCCGGTGAAAAAAGATGAGGCCAGAAAGGCGAACATCACGACAGCAACGCGAACAACATACTGGTTCATTTTGACTTCCCCCAAGTTAAACAAGGATGCGCGTGGTGCGCACCCCTTCTTAACTTTATGCGTAAATATTTGGCGCCGCAAGGCATTTATGCCCTGCGCTGGTTGGCCAGATTTACGGGGTGACGTGCGTCCCGCAGCGCCTGCCGGCGCGCGGGCGCCTGCTTATTCGCCGAGGTAAGCGGCCCTGACGCGTGGATCGTTCAGCAGGCTTTTCGCGTCGCCGTTCATGGTGACGTTGCCCGACTCCATGACATAGCCGCGGTTGGCAATGCCGAGCGCACGGCTGGCGTTCTGCTCAACCAGCAGCACCGTCACGCCGCGGGCTGAAACGTCCTTGACCACTTCGAAGATCTTGTCGACCATGATGGGCGAAAGGCCCATGGAGGGCTCGTCCAGCAGCAGCACCTTGGGGCGGCTCATCAATGCACGGCCCATGGCCAGCATCTGCTGTTCGCCGCCCGACATGGTGCCGGCCAGCTGGTCCTTGCGTTCACGCAGGCGGGGAAACAGCACAAACATCTTTTCCATGTCTTCGGCGATGCCCGCCTTGTCGCTGCGGATGTAGGCGCCCATCTGCAGGTTTTCGGTGATGGTCATGCGGGTGAACACGCCGCGGCCTTCCGGCACCATGGCCAGGCCTTCTTTCACCAGGTCCCAGGCGCCGCGGCCCTTGATGCTCTTGCCCAGGTATTCAATGTCGCCGCCCAGCATGGGCAGCGTGCCGGTGATGGCTTTCATGGTGGTGGTCTTGCCGGCGCCATTGGAGCCAATCAGGGTGACCAGTTCGCCGTCGTTGACTTCGAAGTCAACGCCCTTGACCGCCTGGATGCCGCCGTAAGCGACCTTCAGGCCGGTCACTTTAAGGAGTGTGTTTGCCATATTCTTGCTTTCCTTCAATGACCTGTGCCCAGATAGGCGGTGATCACTTTTTCGTCTTTTTGTACGTCCGCGGGCGCGCCTTCGGCAATCTGCTTGCCGTAATCGAGCACGGTGACGCGGTCGCACAGGCCCATGACCAGCTTCACGTCGTGTTCGATCAGCAGAATGGTGCGGTTGTCCTTGCGGATGCGATCGATCAGCTCGCGCAGCTGCACTTTTTCGGTCGCGTTCATGCCGGCGGCCGGTTCGTCGAGTGCGATCAGCTGCGGGTCGGTAGCGAGAGCCCGGGCAATTTCCAGGCGGCGCTGGTCACCGTAGCTCAGGGTGCGGGCCTTGAAGTCGGCGTATTTGCCGATGCCGACATAGTCGAGCAACTCCTGCGAGCGCTTGGCAATGGCGGCTTCTTCGTGCTTGAAACCGGGAGTGCGCAGCACGGCGCCGATCAGGCCCGAGTTGGTACGGATATGGCGGCCGACCATGACGTTTTCGAGGGCCGTCATGTCGGCAAACAGGCGGATGTTCTGGAAGGTCCGGGCAATGCCGGCCTTGGCCACTTCGTGCACCGCCGTGGGCTTGTAGGGCTTGCCGGCGAGCTCGAAGGTGCCGCTGTCGGGCGTGTAAAGGCCCGTCAGCACATTGAAGAAGGTGGTTTTACCGGCGCCGTTGGGACCGATCAGGCCATACACCTGGCCACGCTCGATATGGATGCCGACATCGGAAAGGGCCTGCAAACCGCCGAAGCGCTTGGAGACACCCGAGACTTTAAGAATGGTTTCGCTCATGTCCATTCTCCTTAGGGGTTGATTGACTGGATAGGGTCCGGGCCGACGGGCTTGTTCAGCGACTTGCCGTGCTCGGAAGCGGGCCACAGGCCGCGCGGACGCATCAGCATGACGGTGATCATGGCCAGCGCGATCAGCAGCTGGCGCAGGATGGCGGAGTCGAGCCGGCCGTCGGTCATGGCCTGCAGTGGGCCGGCCACATGGCGCAGCACCTCAGGCAAAGCCGCGAGCAGCAAGGCGCCCAGAATGACGCCGGGCAAATGACCGATGCCGCCCAGCACCACCATGGCGACGATCATGACCGACTCCATCAGGCTGAAGGATTCGGGAGACACAAAACCCTGGAAGGCGGCAAACATGGAGCCCGACACGCCGCCGAAAGTGGCGCCCATGCCGAAGGCCAGCAGCTTCAGGTTGCGGGTGTTGATGCCCATGGCCTTGGCGGCGATTTCGTCTTCGCGGATCGCCATCCAGGCGCGGCCGATGCGGGAGTTTTCCAGGCGGTGGCAAACCACAACCGAGACGATCACCAGCACCAGGAAGAGGTAGTAGTACATCGACACCGAGTTGACTTCGAAGCCGAAAAACTCATGCGGCTTGCCAAGGTCGAAGCCGAAGAACTTCATCGAATCGATCTGGTTAATGCCTTTGGGGCCGTTGGTCAGGTTGATGGGGCGGTCCAGGTTGTTCAGGAACACACGGATGATTTCACCAAAGCCCAGCGTCACGATGGCGAGGTAATCGCCGCGCAGTTTGAGGGTCGGTGCGCCCAGCACCACGCCGAAGAATCCGGCGAGGGCCGCTGCCGCCGGGATGATCGCCCAGATCGGCAAATGCAGCCCGTTCGGAAACTGCGCCGCAATCCAGGGAAAGGCGTCGGCCAGGTGCGGCGAGCCGAGCAGCGCGAACAGGTAGGCGCCGACCGCGAAGAACGCGACATACCCCAGGTCCAGCAGGCCGGCGTAGCCGACCACGATGTTCAGGCCCAGGGCCAGCAGCACATACAGCAGCGCCATGTCGACAATGCGCACCCAGGCGTTGCCGCCCTGCTGCAGGATCAGCGGCAGCACCAGCAGTGCCGCCGCGACGATCAGGAAGGTAATGAGTTTTTTCGATTTGACAGAATTCATGAATGTTCTCCTTGTGTACCGGATGGACGCGGCGTCACGCCCGGTCCGCTACACGCTCACCCAGCAGACCTGAAGGCCGCAGCGTGAGCACAAAAATCAGCACGATGAAAGCAAAGATGTCGGAGTACTGGCTGCCCAGCACGCCGCCCGTCAGCGGGCCGATGTAGCCGGCGCCGATGGATTCAATCAGGCCCAGCAAAATGCCGCCGAGCACCGCGCCACCCAGGTTGCCGATGCCGCCAAACACAGCTGCCGTGAAAGCCTTGAGGCCCGGCAGGAAGCCCATGGTGTGCTGCACCGTACCGTAGTTGGAGGCGTACATGACGCCGGCCAGCGCGGCGAGGATGGCGCCGATAATGAAGGTGGCCGAGATGACGGTGTCGGGGCGCACGCCCATGAGCGCCGCAACACGGGGGTTTTCAGCCGTGGCGCGCATCGCACGGCCCAGCTTGGTGTAATGCACCAGCCACATCAGCACGGAAAGGGAGACAACCGTAGCACCCAGGATGAAGAGCTGGGTCACAGTGATGACGGCACCGCCGACCTGGAAGGGCTCGGAAGGCAACAGCGTGGGATAGGGCTTGTAGTTGGGCTTCCAGATGATCATGGCCAGGGTCTGCAGCAATAGCGACATGCCGATGGCGGTGATCAGCGGGGCCAGTTTGGGAGAGTTTCGCAAGGGCCGGTAGGCGATTTTCTCAATCGCGAAATTGAGGGCGCCGCACACCACAAAGGCGATCAGCAGCGAAATCAGCAAAATAATCCAGCCCGGCGTGCCCGGCATGGAATCCTGCATCAGGCCAATGATGGTCCAGCTGGTCAAAGCCCCCACCATCAGTACTTCGCCGTGTGCGAAGTTAATCAGGTTAATGATGCCGTACACCATGGTGTAGCCCAAGGCGATCAAGGCATACATGCTGCCCAGCACCAGACCATTGATGATCTGCTGTAGCAAAACTTCCATAACTCACTCTCCCGTCCAATTGATGAAATTGCGAACTCCGCCTGGCGGCCACCATCCACCGGGATCGCCGGTGACTGGCTTGAGTTAACAAAAAGCCCGCCTATCAAAGCCGGATGGCTGGTGAAGTTGGCGAGCTAATCCGCAAATTGTAGCCAAGCGTCTCTAGCGAGAATCGAGCCAGCGGTGCGGTTTTCGCGGGGTTTACCCTTGAGAAAGTGAAATTTTCGGGCCGAATCCACCTTTATCAGCGGCTTTTGTTTTTTATCAGTTTTTCTTATTGTTCTTAATTTTCAACTCATTTAACTTATCAGCTATGCGTATCTCCAGCCCTCTGTTGACGGGGCGATAGAAACCTGGAGGTGACATGCCTTCCGGAAAATAATTCTCACCCGCGGCAAAGCCGTCTTCCTCGTCGTGGGCGTAACGGTAGTTTTTGCCGTAATCCAGCTGTTTCATGAGCTTTGTTGGTGCATTGCGCAAATGCAGGGGCACCGGGCGGGTGCCGTCCCTGGCGATAAGAGCTTTGGCCTCGTTGAAGGCCCTATAGACCGCGTTGGACTTGGGCGCGACCGCCAGGTAAATGACGCACTGGGCCAGCGCCAGCTCGCCTTCAGGGGAGCCAAGGCGTTCGTAGACTTCCGCAGCATCCAGCGCCATGCGCAAGGCACGCGGGTCGGCCAGCCCGATGTCTTCGCTGGCCATGCGCACCAGCCGGCGCGCCATGTAGCGCGGTTCAGCGCCGCCGTCGAGCATGCGCATGAACCAGTAGAGCGCGGCATCGGGGTCGGAACCGCGCACCGACTTGTGCAGCGCCGAGATGGTGTCGTAGAACTGTTCGCCGCCCTTGTCGTAGCGCCGCATCCGCTCGCCCAGTACCTTGAGCAGCCAGACGTCGCCGACGTCGGTCACTTTTTCGGCCTTGGCCGCCACGCTGAGGGACTCGAGCGTGTTCAAGAGGCGGCGGGCGTCGCCGTCGGCATAGGCAACCAGCCTGTCAACGGCTTCATTTGCTATGGTTTCGATAGCTGGTAGCGCATGTTCAGCAAGCACCTTGGCCACTATTTGCTTGAGATCTGCCTCCTCCAGCGGCTGCAACACATACACCACGGCGCGCGAGAGCAAGGCCGAGTTCACCTCGAATGACGGATTTTCCGTGGTGGCGCCGATGAACGTAAAAAGACCGCTTTCCACATGCGGCAAAAAAGCATCCTGCTGGCTTTTGTTGAAGCGATGCACCTCATCCACAAACACGATGGTGCGCTTGCCGCCCTGCCCTTGCCAGATGGACGCCTGCTCAACCGCTTCCCGGATGTCCTTGACGCCACCCAGCACGGCGGAAATAGTGATGAAGTGGGCGTCGAAGCTGCTCGCCATGAGCCGTGCGATCGTGGTCTTGCCAACGCCGGGCGGACCCCAGAGGATGCAGCTGTGCGGCTGGCCTGATTCAAATGCGATGCGCAGCGGCATGCTTTCGCCCAGCAGGTGCTGCTGGCCGATAACCTCGCCCAGCGACTGGGGGCGCAAGCGTTCTGCTAGTGGTTGGCTTTTCGTTGGCATAAAGGGTACATGCGCGCCATGTCGTTGGCGCAAGAAGTTTTCTAGTGTCTGATCAGCGCTGTCCGGGGGCCCGCAAACAGCTTGTGTTTGCACACACCGATAATCACCACCGACTCATCATTCATCAAAAACTGCGGTAAATCCTCATGAAACTCAATATTGGCTGCGGTCACAACAAGTTTGCCGGATATGTCAACGTGGACGCATTTCAGGAATGCAACCCGGACGTAGTTTGTAACGTGGAAGTGACCCCGTGGATGTGGGACGACAGTTCAGTCGATACCGTCGCCTTCAATCACTCTCTTGAGCACATGGGCCAGCAATCCAGTGTTTTTCTGGGAATCATGAAAGAACTCTATCGCGTATGCAAAAACAATGCTGTGATTGAAATCAACGTACCCCATCCCAGGCACGACAATTTCATCAACGATCCTACGCATGTGCGAATCATCACGCCCGCCCTGTTTGCACTGTTTGACAAGAAAAACAATGACGAGTGGAAATTGCAAGGCATTCCCAACTCACCTTTTGCCCATTATCTGAGTGTAGATTTTGTGACCACCCATGTAGACGTAGTCATCGCCGACCCCTACAGCCAGATGTTTTCGGAGGGGAAAATTTCAGGCGAAGAGCTGGAAATCATGGCGCGCGAAAAAAACAATATCGTCGCAGAATACAGAATCAAACTGTCAGTGAGAAAGCCAGAAAACCGGGTTTGATGACCACCATGAATCCGGGAATTGAAACCGGCATGGGAAAACCACCGCAGGCGTTTACTGGCGAATCAGGTCCGCCCCAGCCGGCGTCTTGAACTGGAAGGCGGCAGGGCCAAGTGCAGGGTTGATCTCGAACTGACTGAAGGTCATCACTGACTTCTGGCCAAAGCTGTCAAGGATTTCCAGCATGGCGAGTTCGCTGCCCTTCCCGGTCGGTTTGAAACCGACACTGATGCTCTGCAACTGGCCGTCTTTGGTTTTGGGTTTGGCCTGTATCCACTGCAAACCATCTCTGTCAGGCAAGGACGCCAGGTTGAAATCGGCTTGCAGGCCCTTGAGGTCTGCAGCAGCGGCGATCACGGCGGCCGGGGTTCCGTTCAGTACCTGGGCCAGCTTGCGCGAGGTGACCTGGTTCAAGTCTGCGTCATAGAGCCACAGGGTCTGGCCGTCGGCCACGATGGTTTGTTCAAAAGGCTTTTTATAGACAAAGCGGAAACGGTTGGGCCGCGAAAACTCAAACGTACCGTTCGACGTCTTGCTGCGTGCAGCCTGGCCGTCCTTGCCGGGCGCCGTCACCACCTGGGTGAACTCGGCGCGGCCGCTGCTGACGGTCTTCACGAAAGTTTCGAGGCTTTCCAGGCCATCGGCCCATACGGAATGGGCGCAAGCAGCTATCAAAACAGTAGCAAAATATTTCTTCATGATCGTCACTCCGCCCGTGAGGGCACCAGGATTTCGCGCTGGCCGCTGCCACTCATGGCGCTGACCAGCCCGGCTTTTTCCATGTCTTCGACCAGCCGCGCAGCGCGGTTGTAGCCGATCTTGAGATGACGCTGCACCAATGAAATGCTGGCCTTGCGGTTTTTCAGCACGACTTCCACGGCCTGGTCGTACATCGGGTCTTTTTCACCGCCGCCGTTACCGCCACTGCTGCCATCACCCAGCAAGTCGCCGTCTTCGCCATCGACGGTACCGCCTTCCAGCACGCCCTCGATGTAATTGGGTTCGCCCTGCAGCTTGAGGTAGGCCACCACGCGGTGCACTTCGTCATCACTCACAAACGCACCATGCACCCGAATTGGAAAGCCTGTACCACTCGGCATGTAAAGCATGTCACCCATTCCTAACAATGCCTCAGCGCCCATCTGGTCAAGAATGGTCCGGCTGTCGATCTTGCTGCTGACCTGGAAAGACAGGCGGGTCGGGATATTGGCCTTGATCAGGCCAGTAATCACATCCACGCTTGGCCTCTGGGTGGCCAGCACCAGGTGGATGCCGGCGGCCCGGGCTTTTTGCGCCAGGCGGGCGATCAGCTCTTCAATCTTCTTGCCGACCACCATCATCAGGTCGGCCAGCTCGTCGATCACCACCACGATGTAAGGCAGGCGTTCCAGCGGCTCGGGTTGCTCGGGCGTGAGGCTGAAGGGGTTGTAGATGAATTCGCCCTTGGCCTTGGCCTCGTCGAGCTTGGCGTTGTAACCGGCCAGGTTGCGCACGCCCAGCTTGCTCATGAGCTTGTAGCGCTTTTCCATTTCGGCCACACACCAGTTCAGGCCGTGGGCGGCCTGGCGCATGTCGGTCACCACCGGCGCCAGCAAATGCGGAATGCCTTCATAGACACTCATTTCCAGCATCTTGGGGTCGATCAGCAGCAGCCGCACGTCACGCGCATCGGCCTTGTAGAGCAGGCTCAGGATCATGGCATTGATGCCGACCGACTTGCCGGAGCCGGTAGTACCGGCCACCAGGCAGTGCGGCATCTTGGCGAGGTCAGCCACCACCGCAGCGCCGCTGATGTCCTTGCCCAGGCCGATGGTGAGCATGGACTTGGCTTCGTTGTAGACCTGCGAGCCCAGGATTTCACTGAGCTTGATGGACTGGCGCTTGGCGTTGGGCAGCTCCAGCGCCATGTAGTTTTTGCCGGGAATGGTTTCGATCACGCGAATGGAAACGAGGCTGAGGGCGCGCGCCAGGTCTTTGGCCAGGTTGACGACCTGCGAGCCCTTCACGCCCGTGGCGGGTTCGATCTCATAACGTGTGATGACGGGGCCGGGAGCGGCGGCCACGACACGCACCTCGACGCCGAAATCCTTCAGCTTTTTCTCGATCAGGCGCGAGGTCATTTCCAGCGTCTCGGGGGCCACGGTCTCCTGGCGTGTCAGCGCACCGTCCAGCAGATCAACCTGCGGGAGCTTGGAGTCGGGCATTTCACTGAAGAGCGGCTTTTGCCGTTCTTTTGCCACGCGCTCGCTTTTGGGAATGTCCACGAGCACAGGCTCGATCAGGACCGGCACCGGATGGTGTTCTTCAATCTCGATGCGCTCGTCGATCAAAGTCTCTTCACGCTCACGCGCGGCCAGTTTGCCGAAGGCGAGGTCTTCGGCAATTTCGCGCTTTTCGCGGCGGGAGTCAATCAGGTTGTCAATCCACGCGCCAACACGCAGGGCCACATGCGCCCAGGAAAAGCCGAACACGGCGGACACGGCGATCACGCCGAGCGCAATAAAAACCAGGCCTGAACCAGCAAAACCCAGCCATTTCTCGCCCTGCGTTCCAGCCAGGTAACCCAGCACGCCGCCAGCGTGGCCGGGCAACCTGAATTCAAAACGATACAGGCGGGACCATTCCAGCGCCGCGCTGGCCAGTAAAAGCAGGAGCAGGCTTAGCCAAAACCGGATCCGGCCGGCGGAATGGGATGAATCGGCAGCAAGGGGCTCGCCGCGAAGCCAGCGCGCCAATGAAGACAACCAGACCTGGGCGCCTGCCGCCAATGCCCACCAGACGGAAAAGCCCAGCAGGAAATAGCTCGCATCTGCCAGCCATGCGCCCAGGCGGCCACCCCAGTTTCGGGACGCAGCTTGGGCGCCACCCAGGACATCAGCGGTACCGGATGTTGACCAGGCAGCGTCTTGCGGAGAATAGCTGAGCAGTGCCGCGAGCCAGAAAATCAGGCCGAGCAGGCCCAGAATCAGGCTGACTTCATGGGCAAAGCGTTTGATGCCGCTGGGCGCGCCCGCGGCTGGGGAATTTCTGGAGTTCAGGGTATCGAGTGAGTAAGTCATGGCCCGGCTAGTACTGCAAGCCGGAAGTAGCGAGACAAAATGAAAGGGATGGATTCGTGCCCAGGGCAAGGCGCGGGCCGCAGCGAAGGCTATATGCCTTCGCAAGGCTTGCAACGCCGCCATGGGTACGAAGACGCGCTTTCATGTTTCGATATTTCCGGGTTGCAGTACCAAGCTTACCGCAGTTGGGTAAGGCCTTTGAGGGCGCCAGAGACGCCAAACCGTACGGCAGGGGTCTGCCAGGGCCCTATCCCAGCGTATGAAGACGCTCTTTCACCAAAAGCGAGCCATCGTCGCGGGTTTCGATGAATCCGCGCTCTTCAAGATCCTTCATCACCCGGCTGACCATTTCGCGCGAAGCGCCGACCATCTTGGCCAGATCCTGCCTTGAAACCTTGTCGCGGATCACGGCATTTCCGCTGCCGTCTTCATTGGCGAATTCGAGCAATGCCCTGGCCACACGGCCATACACATCCATCAGGGCCAGCGACTCAATCTGCCGGTCTGCATGGCGCAGTCGCTGGACCAGCCCCTTCAGCACGGCATAGGCCATTGAGCTGTTTTCCGGAAGGCAACGTGCAAACTCCAAGCGGCCCAGGATCAGGGCATCGGTCTGGATCTCGGCGCGCACCGTGGCGGAGTGAGGTTCGTTGTCGATCAGGCTCATTTCACCCACATAGTCGCCGGGGTGCATGGTGGCCAGAATGACCTCGCGGCCCCGGGAATCCGTGGTGATGACGCGCGCGCGGCCGGTCAGGATGATGGAAAGGGCGTTGGATTTTTTGCCCTGCTCCACGATAGGCTCGCCGCGCTTGAACCGGCGCTTGACCACGGTATCGGCGACCGATGCAGCCTGGCTGGCAGTCAACACGGAAAAAAGAGGGACCCGGCGAATCAGTTCCAGGTTAGACACCATCGTTGTCATAGCAGATATCTCCCAACCTCACATCGGACGGCTAGTCGCGTGAGTTCTTACAATGGCACGTAATCTCATAAGAAATCAAATGCCTGAAAAGTACCAGCAGCTGTTTTTACTTGACGCTGCACTTATGCGGCACGACTCTACATGAGTTCTTACACTTTCCCAATCAGTTTTTCATCATGAAACATTCCAGAGTCCTTATCCTCGGTTCAGGGCCTGCGGGTTACACCGCAGCTGTCTATGCGGCGCGCGCCAATCTCAACCCGGTATTGATCACCGGCATTGCGCAAGGCGGTCAGCTCATGACCACCACCGAGGTCGACAACTGGCCCGCCGACGTGCATGGCGTGCAGGGGCCCGACCTGATGCAGCGCTTTCTGGAGCACGCCGAGCGCTTCAAGACCGAGATTATTTTTGACCACATCAACAAGGTCGACTTCAGCAAACGCCCCTTTACCCTGACGGGCGACAGCGGGACTTACACCTGCGACTCGCTGATCATCGCCACCGGTGCCTCCGCCAAGTACCTGGGCCTGGAGTCGGAGACGGCATTCATGGGCCGTGGCGTTTCCGGCTGCGCCACCTGTGACGGCTTCTTCTACCGCGGAGAAGAGGTCTGCGTGGTGGGTGGCGGCAACACCGCTGTCGAAGAGGCACTGTATTTATCCAACATCGCCAGCAAGGTCACGCTGGTACACCGCCGCGACAAATTCAAGGCCGAAGCCATCCTGATCGACAAACTGCACGAAAAAGTGGCCGCAGGCAAGATCGAGCTCAAACTGCACCACACGCTGGAGCAGGTGCTCGGTGACGCTTCAGGGGTGACCGGTGTCCGCCTGAAGTGCACAAACAGCGATGCCTCGCAGGACATCACCCTCAAAGGCTGTTTTATCGCGATCGGCCATCAGCCGAACACAGACATCTTTGCAGGGCAGCTGGAAATGAAAGACGGCTACATCATCACCAAAACCGGCCTGCAGGGGTTTGCCACCATGACCAGCGTTCCAGGCGTCTTCGCTGCCGGCGATGTGCAGGACCATGTTTACCGTCAGGCGATTACCAGCGCCGGAACAGGCTGCAT
This sequence comes from Polaromonas sp. P2_G11, assembly GCF_056403595.1. NCBI lineage: Bacteria > Pseudomonadati > Pseudomonadota > Betaproteobacteria > Burkholderiales > Comamonadaceae > Polaromonas > Polaromonas sp. P2_G11. Next base: position 53,522 of record NZ_JBFUFE010000003.1, read on the forward strand.
GGCAGCGCTGGATGCCCAGCGCTTCCTGGAACAAGGCCCCTAATAACCAGAGGAAGCGCTGACTTCCTCTTTTTGTCTCTTTTTTCCAGCTCTTTTGCCGCCCTGCCGAGGCTCTCAATCGCCGGAATTGGAACAAATCAGTTTTCAGGCTATAATCTATGGCTTAGCTGAGCATTTTCAGGTCTGTCTCGTGCAGATTTAACCTTTGCCAGCATCCGATTTCTAATTTTTTACGGAGAGTGCTCATGGCACGCGTCTGTCAGGTAACGGGCAAAGGCCCGATGGTGGGAAACAATGTTTCTCACGCAAACAACAAAACCAAGCGCCGGTTCATGCCTAATCTGCAGTACCGCCGCTTCTGGGTCGAAAGCGAAAACCGCTGGGTGCGCCTGCGCATCACCAGCGCCGGTCTGCGCTTGATCGACAAAAAAGGCATCGATGCAGTCCTGGTGGACCTTCGTGCCCGCGGTGAAGTCTAAGGAGAAGCATCATGGCTAAAGGCGCACGCGAAAAAATCAAGCTGGAATCGACTGCCGGCACGGGTCATTTCTATACGACCACCAAAAACAAGAAAACCACGCCCGACAAGATGCTGATCATGAAATTTGATCCCAAGGCACGCAAGCACGTGGAATACAAAGAAATCAAGCTGAAATAAATAGTTACGAGTCCGTGCGTAGTTAATAACTACCCGCCCGGTCTGCACATTCAGAAAAGGACACTTCGGTGTCCTTTATTTTTTGAGGTTTAGAAAGCAAAACTCCCACCAAATAAGCAGGTTGCTACGCGGCTTGTTTGAATCCTGTCGAAATCTGATCCACATAAGCTCCATCTGTGATTCAAGTCTTTAAAGGCGGGCGCGTCACGCACAGCGCAATCACCCGGCAAGCCACCTCCGCAACCAACTCAGGCTAACTCCAAGAGCAGGGCCACCGACGGAAACTTATAGGCCATCTCCCAAATAGGGCCAGAAGGTTATGACACCGGTTGCCGCTGCTGCGCAAGCCGCAATTAACACGCCGCCGGCAGCAAGATCCTTTGCGCATTTGACCGCCAATGAATATTGTGGCGACACAACATCGCAGAGCGACTCCACTGCAGTGTTCATGGCCTCTGCCATCCAAACCATGGTCATCGCACCAATCAGCCAGCGCCAATCGCCGGCGTCCACTCGGCACCAACCGGCCAGCCCCGTCACTAGTATTGTGGCGATGAGATGCAGCCATGCGTTGTGCTGTGTTTTAAGCATCAAGGCAATCCCCTCGAAGGCATAACCAAAGCTCTTGAGGCGTGCGACCAGAGTGAATCGTTGCGCTGCGCGGGCATGAGGGACTTCTTTCATTTCCCATCCTTCCTGTTTACCAAGCGCCAAGCCTGGGCAACACATGAACGTCGAACAGTGCACACCTGCATAACCTGCAACCCATACAAGCAGCCCCATACCGTGGCCATCAAAATACAGCAACCCATCACAGCGCGCCGGCCGGCTCCAGCGTCAAACAGGTGCGCCCAGCAAGCGGAATCTGCAAGCACACATTTCCCATGTCATCAGCCAGAACCTGCGTCAGGCATGCGCCTGTGACCCGATAAGGTGCCAACGGACGCAAGCCCGACACGCCCAAGCTCTTAATGCCATCACCGGCTCCGCCGTACAGCACCGCCTGCAAAGAGCTGCTCACAGCATCGAAGTGCGCAGCTGCAACCAGCACATCGGGATAGGACAGGGGTTCCAATCTGGGACCTTTTGATGGAAGCGGGTTACTGATCAGGTTTCGAAAGCTGTCGTGCCCTCCCGAGTGCGCCATCAGCTCGACACCATGCGCCCATACCGAGGCCTTATTCCTGTGGGCGACCCCATGACTGAGAGTAGTTGGACACTCGTACTCCAGGGCATCCATGCAGTTTTGATACACACACTCATCGCCCAACTCTACCGCCGCCAAGGCCGTCGCCGCGTAAGCACTCCCTCTTGAGAAACCATAGTTTCCCGTATCGATGGGCCAGAATTCACTGCGTCGAAGTCCCTCACGACTATCGAACAGCTGACGTCTCAACAACAGCCATTGGCGACGCGCCAGGTCAGGTTCCAGCGCATTCAAAAAGTAGCAGGGCATCGCCAGGGGCATTGCACCACCAATGGCCGGCAAGGCCAATCCCGTGTACGTAGAACGGCATGGCACGTAGCGACCCATGCCATCCAGAAACTCCGCGTCCAGATGCCGGCGGAACTCTGGCGCGTGACCGGCCCATTTCATCTGACCGTACTGCGCATCGTGGGCACGCAATGCCGCGGCTCCCATTGTGTTGCACAGGGGATAGACCCAGTTGGGCTCGCAGGCCATCAAATAGAAGGGTGAACGTTCGTATTCTTTTTCCAAACTGGACAGCAAGGACTCAAAACTGTGTTCGTAGCGTTTTCCGTTCGGATGCACCAGCGTAAAGGCACCTTTTTTCGAAAACTCCTGACCTCCTGTGCTGGCCTGGAACAAGGCCATCTGCAGCGCCACGAAGCCCGTGTACATGATGTTTTCACGGGCAGCAGGGTCGGAGTTCCACCGCAAGTTTCCCCATAGATTTTCCAGCGACCAGTAGGCCCATGCACGATGCTGTGTCTGCTTGTTCAGCAACCTGCTTTGCGCGTCGCTCATGTACCCGCCTAACGCAGGCGTGAAGCGTGCCTGCGTCAAGGCAATGCCATAAGCCAGAAAGTTGACTTGATACCGAAGCGCCGCCGTCTGAAATTGATCGCGTTGCTCGAATCCCGAAAATTCATCGAAAGGTTGCAGAGCCCGATCGAGTGCGAACCTCAGACGACGCAGATGCGCCAAAGACATTTCCGGTTTTTGCCTTGATGGTTGGGCTGTGAAGATCACGTCCAATCGAGCCATTTGTCGGACCAGGTAATCGTTATCGATGCGCCTTTGCCGGCCTGAAAACATAAACCAGGCCAGCATCGACAGGCAGCCCGCCGCAGCAAACAGCGCGAGCACGCAGTACACATTAAGAACCACACCTGGCTGAATTGCACCATGGCTCATGCTCGCGGCCCAAAACGCCGAACCGAGCCAAACAAGCGGAGGCAGCAACACATTGCCCGTGCCAAACCAGACCAACAGCGCAAACGCCAAGGCACCAACCGAGCACAGCCAGGCGGCTATATGACCTATGCCACTGCCTGTGCAGATATCGGCGTGCGCCAGAAATCCGCCGCCCGGCACCATCAACCCCAAGCCGAAAATCTGCAAGCCATCCTGATGCCCGAAAAGCAGCAAAGCCGAGCCGCCCGTAACGAGCAGCAGATACAGTATTAAAAGTCGGACAGTCTTTCTTGTCGTTACCGGACCGAAAATTCGTGTGTATGGCGGAAGAGTAGCGACGCTACGGATTGAACTCACAGACCGACCTTTCTTCGAAATGAAAACACCAGGTTGATGCACTCGGCTTTCGATAGGTGCAGTCTGATACGCGCCTGTGAGGTCTTGATGAACTGTATGAAGTGGGTGTGAAGTCGAGATCAATTGCGCTGCATCGACCCAATAGCCCGTTTTGAGTTTCGGGTGTGTGAATCTGCATCAAGTGCGCCGCTGTTTCCGCCATTCTTGCCTCGAGTATTGGCAAACAGCCGGCTTCCTGGAGGAAGAACCTCACGCACTACGACCTGCCGTTGGCAGCGTTTGGCTCGTCAGTGGGCGCGACCACCAGCTGTCGAATGTGGGACAGCGCTTTCACCTCGAGAGCGTGTCAGGTTCAGCGCAATTCACGTGAGAAGGCTCTTCTGTGTGCAGAAGATGACTAATCTCGGACGCCCTGATCAGGGCGCTGGTAGCGACCCTACCATTACCAAATCTTGGGGCGCTCGATCATGGAACTCGTACTTTGCGCCGAACAATAAAAAACCGCTGCTGGATTTCTCCGGAAGCGGCCTTGAAGTTTCGACCGGGTGACCAGGTCGGATATGTAGCGTCAGGTCAGGTGCGGGCAGCCCGCAGCTTCATCGAGAATTCGCGCAAGGCGGCGATACCGCTTTCCTCAGCACGGTGGCACCAGGCCTGCAGGTCCGCAGCCAGCTGCTCACGGGAAGCGGAAGTGGTCAGCCACATCTGGCGCAGTTCTTCCCGCATGGTGACCATCTTGTCCAGCACGGGGTGTTCGGCGCGGGCCTGCGCCAGCTGGGGTTTGGCGGCGGCCGGCACCTTGTCGTCATCGCGGTGCAGCCAGCGATTGGCTGCGCGCAACACGGACACGTCGGCTTTCTTGGCCTTCAGCACTTCGAGTTCGGCCCTGCCGGCGCGGCGCAGTTCGCGCGCGAAACCCGCCATGACTTCGTAGCGATGGGCGATCAGGGCTTCCAGGGTTTTTTCATCTGCCACAGGCTGGATGGAACCCAGCTGGAGCTTGGGGGGGACCTTCTTGACGGAGGCCAGGCCTACTTTTTCCATGGCACGGATATACACCCAGCCGATGTCGAATTCGTAGGGCTTGACCGAGAACTTGGCCGACGTCGGGTAGGTGTGATGGTTGTTGTGCAGCTCTTCGCCGCCAATCATGATGCCCCAGGGCGAAATGTTGGTGCTGGCATCAGGCGCCTCAAAATTGCGATAGCCCCAATAGTGACCAATGCCGTTGATGATACCGGCCGCCGTCACGGGGATCCAGGCCATTTGCACGGCCCAGACAGCCAGGCCTGCAGCACCGAAGAGCGCCAGGTCGATGATCATCATCAGGCCCACGCCCTGCCAGCTATAGCGGGTGTAGACGTTGCGCTCAATCCAGTCATTGGGCGTGCCGTGGCCGAACTTGGCCATAGTTTCCTTGTTTTTGCTTTCGGCACGGTACAGCTCGGCGCCTTCCCAGAAAACCTTCTTGATGCCGTAAGCCTGCGGGCTGTGCGGATCTTCAGAGGTTTCGCACTTGGCGTGGTGCTTGCGGTGAATGGACACCCATTCCTTGGTGACCTGGCCCGTACCCAGCCAGAGCCAGAGACGGAAAAAATGCGAAGGAATCGCGTGCAGGTCCATGGCGCGGTGCGCCTGGTGACGGTGCAGATAGATGGTGACGCTGGCAATGGTGATATGGGTGGTCACCAGCGTGTACAACACGATTTGCCACCAGCTGGCGGCAAGCAACCCATTGGCAAGCCAGTCGAGGGCCGCATCAAACAAGATCATAAAAATCCTTTAAACAATCTGAAGCAGTCGCCCATCCAGATGTGTCTCCAGGCGCTGCAAAAAATAACCATTTATTGTAAGGCGATCCCCCACAAATACCAAGTCACTTTCAGTACAGGATCCAAGGTCAAAACAGTGCGAAAAATCACGAATGAATATGTAACTTCGGCCTATCTGTCGTCTTTTGTCGCCAAAAATATCACGACTTTTGCCATACTGCTGCGAAAAACCCGTCCGTCTGATGCAGGTAAGGCCAGAGCCGAAGGTAGGGTCCGCGGCAGAGTTTTTCCGCGTGTTCCACCCCCAGATGAGTCAACAAGGGCCCTGTTTCAAGGACGTTGAACTCTTTATTCGCCTCACTAAAGGCTTCAGCGATGGCTTCGTTTTCTTCACGCAAAACGCTGCAAGTCGCGTAAACTAGGCGTCCGCCGGGCTTTAAAAGCCGCGCAGCGCTCTGCAAAATGGCAGTTTGCTTGGCCCTGAGCTCTTCAATCGCCTTGGGCGTCTGCCGCCATTTGAGGTCAGGATTGCGCCGCAAGGTGCCCAAGCCCGAGCACGGGGCGTCCACCAGGACCCGGTCTATCTTGCCGGCCAGGCGCTTGATCCGGTCGTCACGCTCATGGGCAATAGCCACCGGATGAACATTGGAAAGGCCGCTGCGCGCCAGCCGCGGCTTGAGCGCATCCAGCCGGTGTCCCGACGTATCAAACGCGTAAAGGCGCCCGGTATTGCGCATGGAAGCCCCGAGGGCCAGGGTCTTGCCGCCCGCCCCTGCACAAAAGTCGACCACCATCTCACCTCGCTTGGCATCGACCAGCAGGGCCAACAGCTGCGAGCCTTCGTCCTGCACTTCAATGGCGCCACGCGTGAAAGCATCCAGTTTGCCCAGCTGGGGCTTGCCGTCGGCAATGCGCAGGCCCCAGGGCGAATACGGTGTTGCTACGGTTTTGATAGCCGCTTTCGCAAGCTCCTTCTGGACTTCAGCCCGTTTATCCTTGAGCGTGTTGACGCGCAAATCAAGCCCGGCCGGTGCGTTCAGGCTCTCGACCAGCGGCCAGAAATCATCACCAAGCTGCTCTTTCAACGGATCAACCAGCCACTGCGGGAGGTTGTGGCGATGCAGCTCCATCAGGTCCGATGGTTTGACCTGGTCGCAACGCGCCAGCCAGTCTTTTTCCTGGTCGGTCAGCGCACCCAAAAGAAAGTCGCGGTCCGCCGCAAAACCGAGAATCGCAAGACGCCGCTCCGGCGCGCCGCTGCCATGCTGGGCCAGATAGGTATAAAGATTTTTCTTGCGAAGAACACCGTAAATCGTTTCCGCCACGGTGGCACGTTCACGGGGGCCGAGGCGATAGTCGCGGAAATAGCGCGACACCACCATGTCGGCGGGATGATCAAATTTGAGGACCTGCTTGAGAAGCTCGGAACAACTGTCGAGTAAGGCTTTAGGATGCATAGCCTCCATTGTCCCACCGAGCCACCGCGCAATATTTTTAAATCCCTGATTCCTATGCCAGAAGCCACCGCCCACGCATTGCCTCCCCTGATCGAAACCCCACCCGGTCTGTACCGCCACTACAAAGGCATGCTGTATGAGGTGGTCGGCACCGTGCGCCACAGCGAAAGCCTGGAGCCGATGACGCTGTACCGCGCGCTGTATGGCGAAAAAGGCCTGTGGGTACGGCCCGCCGCCATGTTCAATGAAGAGGTCGTGATCGACGGGGTGAAACAACCGCGATTTGCCCGGCAACCTGGTTAAGCACCGCATCCCCAATAAGAGAAACGCCGGCGGCCGCGCCGGGCCGCCCCAAGCAAGGCCAGCCCCTGTCTCATAGGAAAGGGGCAGCGAACGCCGAAGGCACGTAGCGGCGGAGCGTGGGGGCCATCTCACCGATAATCGTGGGTTATGTCCGAATCCACTGAAATCGAAAAACAGGTCAAGCGCCGCCGCACGTTTGCCATCATCTCCCACCCCGACGCGGGTAAAACCACGCTGACCGAAAAGCTGTTGCTGTTCTCGGGCGCGATCCAGATCGCCGGCAGCGTCAAGGCCCGCAAGGCCGCACGCCATGCCACGTCCGACTGGATGGAAATTGAAAAGCAGCGCGGTATCTCTGTGGCCAGCTCGGTCATGCAGATGGAATACCGCGACTGCGTGATCAACCTGCTCGACACACCGGGCCACCAGGACTTCTCGGAAGACACCTACCGCGTGCTGACCGCCGTGGACGCCGCACTGATGGTGATCGACGCGGCCAACGGCGTTGAGCCGCAGACTCGCCGCCTGCTGCAGGTCTGCCGCGCACGCAACACGCCCATCCTGACTTTCGTCAACAAGATGGACCGCGAGGTGCAGGACCCGATGAGCGTGATGGACGAGATCGAGCGCGAGCTCGGCATGACGGTCATTCCCTTCACGTGGCCGGTCGGCATGGGCAAGCTTTTCCATGGTGTCTACGACAGGCGCGAAGACCGCATGCGCGTCTTCAGCCCCGGCGAAGAAAAAGCCGGTGGCGACGATGAAATCCTGGCCGGCCTGGACAACGCCGAAGCCGCCAAGCGTTTTGGCGCCGAATACGCGCAGGCCCAGGGCGAAATCGAACTCGTGGCCGGCGCCACGCCTGAATTCAACCGCGCCGAATTCCTGGCCGGCAAACAGACGCCCATGTTCTTCGGCTCGGCCATCAACAACTTCGGCGTGCAGGAAGTGCTGGACGCGCTGGTCGACTTGGCGCCCGCGCCTGCCGAGCGCGAAGCCATCCAGCGCGTGGTGCACCCCGAAGAGAAAAAATTCTCCGGCGTGGTGTTCAAGATCCAGGCCAACATGGACCCGGCCCACCGGGACCGCATTGCATTTTTACGTGTGGCCAGCGGCGAGTTCACCCGCGGCATGCGCCTGAAGGTGGTGCGCAGCGGCAAAGAGCTGCGGCCCAACACCGTGGTGAGCTTCATGAGCCAGCGCCGCGAACTGCTCGACACCGCCTTTGCCGGCGACATCATCGGCATTCCCAATCACGGCGTGCTGCAGCTCGGCGACACGCTGACCGAAGGCGAAGCGCTGCAGTTCACCGGCCTGCCCTTCTTTGCGCCTGAAATGTTTCGCGCCGTCGAGGTGGCCGATCCGCTGCGCAGCAAGCAGCTGCGCGCCGGCCTCACGCAGCTCGGTGAAGAAGGCGCGATCCAGGTGTTCCGCCCGATTGCCGGCTCATTGCTGCTGCTGGGCGCTGTCGGCCAGCTGCAGTTTGAAGTGGTGGCTCACCGCCTGGAACATGAGTACGGCGTCAAGGCCCGCATCATGGGCAGCAACTTCAACCTGGCCCGCTGGGTGACGTCCGAGGACCCGAACGAACTGAAGAAATTCATGGACGCCAACGCCCACCGCGTGGCGCTGGATGCGGTCGATGCACCCACCTTGCTGGTGGATCACAGCGCCACCCTGCGTGCCGTGGAGCAGCAGTGGCCCAAGATCAAGTTTCATGCGCTGCGCGAGCACGCCGGGCTGGTTTTTCAGTCAAAAATGTAAGTTATTTTTGGCCTGCAGGCCAATCAGGACGTGCGCTAGCAGCTATAAAAGTAATAGCAACTTCGCTCACGCCTGATGCGCGGGCTTACTGCGCCTTGAGGAAATCACCCACTTCCAGCAGGATCAGCTCGTTGTCGTCCGCCTTGTTGGGCTCGCGGCTGCTGGAAAACGGCAGGTTGTTGTCGTTGCCCACCACGATGTGTGTGGCGTCCACCACGTCCACGTTTTCAATCGTGAAGAACGGGAAGGTCAGCACGCCGTTGTTCAGGGGTTTGCGCGCCAGCTTCGCCGGGTCGGCAATGGCCATCAAATCGATGTAGCCGATCTTGCGCAACGCACCACCGGCATTGGCGTCGCTCAACTCCACCTTGTAGACACGCTTGAACTTTGCGATGTCGTGGAAGCAGTCCGTGCGCTTCTGGCCTTCCGGGCAAGCCTTGTCGGCCGTGCCTTCGCCGTTGTCGCGCTCGATGATCAGGCCGGTCGTGCCGTCGATCATGTTGAAGTCGCCGATCGCGTGGCTGTTGCTCTCCAGCATGTATTTCCAGTGGCGGCCGGTCCAGGATTCGCTCTTCACGTCAAACTCCAGCACGCGCAGGTAGTCCTTGCCGCCCACGTTTTCATTGCCTTTGGTGGCGGCGTCATACAGCGCGCCCTCCAGCAGCGCATACAGCTTGCTGCCGTCTTTCGAAGCAGCCATGCCTTCAAACCCCTTGGAGCGACGAACCTGGAAATCCACCGCACCGCCTGGCACGCCGGGAGTCGTCACAGCCGGATGGTCGGGCGAACGCACGGCCTTGCCGTCGACCAGCGTGTCAAACACCGCCAGCACTTTGCCCTTCATGTCGGCCTTGATCAGGAAAGGGCCGAACTCGTCGCCGATCCACAAGGCGCCACCGGCGAACTGGAAGCTTTCGGTGTCAAAGTCGCTGCCCGTGAGGTAGCGCTGCTTCGTGCCTTCATGAACGATGCGGAACGGCACTTTTTTCTCGGGATCGTGCAGAAAAATCGTTTCCAGCCGCTTCATGGCGCCAGCCTTGAAATCGACCTTGTAGCGGTTCAGGTACAGCATGGCATCCGGTGAATTGGCTTTGGAGCCAAAGCCGTTGTCGGTCAGGATCCAGAAACTGCCGTCGGGCATTTTCTTGATGCCTGAATGGCCCTGCAAAGGCTGGCCCTTGAAAGGCAGGCTCACACCCGTGGGCCTGCCGGCAGACAGGCCCTCCACCGTGCCCAGCGCTTCCGTGCGCTTGCCATTGGTGAACTTGCCGCTGACCTGCAGGTCCTGCGGCGCATCTTTGGGCGCTGCAATAAACGACCGGGCGGGCGCCACCACATGGCCGGCCAGCGTGGCCGGAAAGGCGGTCTGGGCTTGCAGCGGCGCAGCCAGCGCAACGGTTGCCAGCGCAGGAAGGATGGCTTTGAAGAGAGATTTGAATGCAGGGCGCCGATTGGCGGCAAAACGGGAAGAAGGCATGGGCAATCCACTGTTGAAGAAAGCCGGATGGTGGCCAACGCATGTGACGCCCTGATTACACACAGCGCCCCCGGGTCCGCATCGGGTGTTTGCACGGCAGGGCTAAGGCCTTCCGGGCAGGCCGTTTTTTTGCAATAAGCTATACAGATGTATCGAACGGCAAGCCTGCGTGCTTTTTTCCTGATGTTGCTCTGCGCATTCTTCGGCGCAGCCCATGCACAGGTCTTTGACCGCCTGTACGAAGACAGTCCCACAATCACACTGGCCCAGCCGCTGCAATGGGTCGCGGTGCCCAAGGATTCCATCGAGTCACCTGATGCCTTGACAGCCGGCGATCCCGCAACCGGGTCGTGGACCTTCCAGCCCTATACAGACGACTCCATCCTGCCCACCTCGAACACTCAGGATGTCTGGGCCACTTTTTCACTGCCGGCCACCGAAGCCCTGCAGACCTGGTACATACGGATGCCGGGCCAGGCGATCTTCAAGGCGAGCCTTTTTTCGCGCAACCCGCAAGGCGGCTGGCTGGTCCAGTCAGCAGGCGAAGCGATTGCCCCGGCCGCGTGGGCGCTACGCACCCGTGTGCCGAGTTTTGAACTGCAAACGCGCGGCGACGGCATGCAGACCTACTACCTGCGCTTTGAGCACCGCAGGGCCATCACGGCGCGGCCCATGCTGCTGTCGCCCATTGAGTACATCGACGGCGCGTCCCGGGTTGGCGTGGTGATCGGACTGATGTGGGGAATGTTCAGCCTGCTGGCCTTTCTGTGCCTGGCCGCGTTCGTCATGGCGCGCAACAAGGTATTTTTGTGGTTCGGCGCCGTCGTGGTCACGCTCATGTTCACGCAACTGGTGCTGATCGGCTATGGCGGCTGGCGCATCTGGCCGCACAGCGCGCACCTGAACCAGGTCATGGGCTGGGTGTCGGCCTCGGTGAGCATGGCCGCCGGTGCATGGTTTTGCACCCAGGCCAGCTATGCCAAGAGCGGCTACCCGCGCATACACCGGCTGCTGCTCACCGTGACGGCGGGCAGCCTGTTCATGGCCTGCCTGATGGCTGCGAGCCAGAACCTCGTGCCGCGAGATCTTCGCAACCTGTGGCTGGCGTTTTCCACCCTGGCCATCATGGGAAGCCTCTTGTGGATGTCTTTGCGGGGACAGACCTGGAACCTCCTCATCCTGCTGGGCGCCGCGCCCATCGGGCTGGCCGCGCTGGCCCGGCTTTCCTACAACGCGGGCTGGGTCTGGAATGTTGAAGCGGCACAGGCAGCCGGTGTCCTGTCGGCGATGATCGGCCTGCTCTGGGTTTTCCTCGTGCTGGCATGGCGCAGCCGGGCAGCACTGTTTGCCAACCACCGCAGCGCCGCACTGGCGACTTACGACCCGGCCAGCGGGCTGATGTTGCCGCGGGTCATCGACGACAGGCTGCCGCCCATGCTGCTGCGCGCGCGGAGGCAGAAGTCGGCATTCGGCGTATTGATGTTGCGCTGGCTCGACCAGGCTCCGAGCCATGACGAGGCCAGCGACCAGAAGCGCGCCGCCGCACTTTCCCGCATCGGCGAAATCCTGCGCGGGGCAGCACGCGACGTGGACACAGTGGTTCGCTATGGCGAAAACGACTTCATGATGCTGGTGGAAGGCCCGGTCAATCGCACCACCCTGTCCGAAGTTTCAACCAAAATCCTGGCCGACTGCATACGCGCATCTGAAAAGCTGGGCGATGCGAATGCCTTCAACCTGCACGTCGCCCTGTGGCATGACACGCCCAGCGCCCAGACAACCGCGCAGGAGGTGGTTGAAAGGCTCAAGTCCCGACTGCACCAGATGGCCGCCGGAACAAAGCGCTATGTACAATTTGTCGATTCACCGAGCGATACCGTGAGTGCCGCAGGGGAAGACATGAGCCGTCGGGAAGACCTGCTGGCCAAGATCAACGAAATTGAAATTTCGCACCCGGCATTGACCAGCGAACAGGCTTCAGCCCCGGGCCGCTGAGACCCTGGCGGCAGATTCAGGGCGCCCTTGTCACAGGCAAGGGCAAGGCCGTCTTGTACCTGACCTGCTTGAGCGCAAAGCTCGAGCGTATCTTCTCGATGCCCGGAATCGGCGACAGCTGCTCAAGGATGAATTTTTCCAGCGCACCGATGTCGGCCACCGCCACACGAATCAGGTAGTCGCTGTCGCCCGACATCAAATAACACTCCATCACGTCGTCGTGCTCGGCGATGCGCCGCTCGAAGTCGGCCAGCGACTCCTTGCTTTGCGTGCGCAGGCTGATGGAAATGAACACATTCAAGCCCAGACCCAGCGCCGCCGCGTTGGCAATGGCCACATAGCGATCAATAACGCCGGCGGCCTCCAGCGCCTTGACGCGCGCCAGGCACGGTGAAGGGCTCAGATGCACGCGGCGCGCCAGTTCCACGTTGGTCAGCGAGCCATCCCGCTGCAACTCATCCAGAATCTTAAAATCAAGGTTATCGAGCTGCATCATCTTCAAAATTCGTTATTTACAGCATTTTATGCTTTTAAATGGTGTCATACCCCGATATTGAAGCAACACCTTCCGGATGATTCTGCGTAAAGTGATTGCTGCCATGAACGACTCCACACCCCACCATTTACTGATGCAGGCCGCTTCTTACACCGATCCTTCCGCTGACCCTGACCCGCAGGAAACCGCCGAATGGCGTGAGGCGTTTGAAGCCCTAGCCCTTACGCAGGGCCCGGCCCGTGCACGCGAAATGCTGCATGAGCTGAGCCGCGTCGCGCGCAAGCAGCGCATCGGCTGGCGGCCCGAACTGGCCACGCCTTACGTCAACACCATTGGCGTAGACGAGCAGCCCGTGTTTCCCGGCGACCTGGCGATGGAAGAGCGCCTGGCCTCGCTGATGCGCTGGAATGCGCTGGCGATGGTCGTGCGCGCCAACCAGGCCGAGACCGGCGGCTCGGCCGAGCTCGGCGGCCACATCGCGAGTTACGCCAGCGCGGCCGATCTGTTTGAAACCGGCTTCAACCATTTCTTTCGCGCACGCGAAGGCACAGGCCCCGGCCAACACCGCGGCGACCTGGTGTTCTTCCAGCCGCACAGCGCACCGGGCGTGTATGCGCGCGCCTACCTGGAAGGCCGGCTGGACGAAAAAGACCTGGGCTTTTACCGCCAGGAGCTCGCCGCGCCCAGCCAGGGCGCGCAAGGCCTGTGCAGCTACCCGCACCCGTACCTGATGCCGGACTTCTGGCAGTTCCCGACCGGCTCCATGGGCATAGGCCCGATCAGCTCGATCTACCACGCACGCTTTATGCGCTACCTCACGCACCGGCGTCTGCTCGACTGCACGGGCCGCAAAGTCTGGGGCGTGTTCGGCGATGGCGAGATGGACGAGCCCGAATCGATGAGCGCGCTGACGCTGGCCGCCCGCGAGGGGCTGGACAACATGGTCTGGGTCGTCAACTGCAACCTGCAACGGCTCGACGGCCCGGTGCGCGGCAACGGCCGCATCATCGACGAGCTGGAAAAGCTTTTTGCCGGCGCCGGGTGGAATGTCATCAAGCTGGTCTGGGGCAGCGACTGGGACGGCCTGTTCGCACGTGACCTGACGGACGCGTTGGCCAAAACTTTTGCGCAGACGGTGGACGGCCAGATGCAAACCTTTGCCGCCAAAGACGGGCGCTTTAACCGCGACAACTTCTTCGGCCAGAACGCTGAACTCGCACGCCTGGCCCAGGGCATGACCGATGAGCAGATCGACCGCCTCAAACGCGGCGGCCACGACCTGGTGAAGATCCATGCCGCCTACGCCGCGGCGGCCAGCCACCAGGGCCAGCCCACGGTGATCCTGGCGCACACCAAAAAGGGCTACGGCATGGGAAGCGCCGGCCAGGGCAAAATGACCACGCATTCGCAGAAAAAATTCGACGGCGAAGAGCTGATCGAATTTCGCAACCGCTTCAATTTGCCGCTGTCTGACGAGCAAGCCAAAAACCTGGCCTTCTACAAGCCCGCCGCCGACAGCGCCGAGATGCAATACATGCACGCCAAACGCGCAGCACTGGGCGGCTATTTGCCGCGGCGTGAAACGGCGGCCGACATCGTGAACATCCCAGCCCTGCCCTCTTACGCGCAATTCGCGCTCGCTGCCGACGGCAAAGAGATGAGCACCACCATGGCCTTTGTGCGCATGCTGGGCGGCCTGCTGAAAGACGCGGCCTTGGGCCCGAAGATCGTACCCATCGTGGCCGACGAGGCGCGCACCTTCGGCATGGCCAACCTGTTCAAGCAGGTGGGCATTTACTCCAGCGTGGGCCAGCGTTATGCGCCGGAAGACATCGGCTCGGTGCTGAGCTACCGCGAGGCGCTCGACGGCCAGATCCTGGAAGAAGGCATCAGCGAAGCCGGTGCCATGGCCAGCTGGACGGCCGCGGCCACCAGCTACAGCGTGCACGGCCTGGCGATGCTGCCCTTCTACATTTATTACTCGATGTTCGGCTTTCAGCGTGTGGGCGACCAGATCTGGGCCGCCGCCGACCAGCGTGCCCGCGGCTTCCTGCTGGGCGCCACCTCGGGCCGCACCACGCTGGGCGGCGAAGGCCTGCAACACCAGGACGGCACCAGCCACCTGATCGCCGCGACCATTCCCAACTGCAAGGCCTACGACCCGGCCTTCGCCGGCGAGCTGGCCGTGATCCTGGACCGCGGCATGCAGGAGATGATGGTCGAACAAAAAGACGTCTTCTATTACGTCACGCTGATGAACGAGAACTACGCCCAGCCTGATTTGCAAGCCGGCTCCGAGGCGGACATCATTCGCGGGTGCTATCAATTCAATAGCTGGCCGCGCACGTCCTTATTGCCCCACAGCCCTAAAACATCTCCCAAAAAGGCTCAAAAAGTCGTTTTGATGGGTTCGGGAGCGATCCTGACCGAGGTGATCAAGGCTGCGCAGCAGCTGGCCACGCAGGGCATTGAGGCCACGGTCTTCAGCGTGACCAGCTGGAGTGAGCTGGCGCGTGATGGTGCAGCTTGCCAGCAAGAGGCGATCAATGACGGCGCTGTGACTGCGCCCTTCATCGCTCAGCAGTTGCAAGGCAGCACCGGCCCCATCGTTGCCGCCACCGACTATGTGCGCGCTGTGCCGGAAAGCATCCGCGCCTTTGTGCCCGAAGGCAGGCACTACCTGACCCTGGGCACCGACGGCTTTGGCCGCAGCGACACACGCGCCGCGCTGCGTGAATTTTTCAGCGTCGACGCGCAAAGCATCGTGAAGGCGGCGCTGCACATGCTGAACCAGAAGTAGGCCGACGCGCGAAAGCCCGCGCGCGGCAGGCCGCGCACGGGCTCGG
Source organism: Polaromonas sp. P2_G11 (assembly GCF_056403595.1). Classification (NCBI taxonomy): domain Bacteria; kingdom Pseudomonadati; phylum Pseudomonadota; class Betaproteobacteria; order Burkholderiales; family Comamonadaceae; genus Polaromonas; species Polaromonas sp. P2_G11. The sequence continues at coordinate 69,027 of NZ_JBFUFE010000003.1, forward strand.
GAAAGAAGTGCCGGCTTACTTGGGCAGCAGCACCTTGTCGACCACGTGGATCACACCATTGGACTGGTAGACGTCGGCAATGGCGACAGTCGCAACGCCGCCCTTCTCGTCGGTCACCGTGACCTTGCCGCCAGCCGACCTGGCCACCAGCGTGCCGCCGGCCACCGTCTTGATCGAAGCCATGCCCTTGCCGTCGGCAATCATCTTGCTGATGGCAGCGGCGTCCCACTTGCCGGGCACGACGTGGTAGGTCAGGATGCCGGTGAGCATGCCCTTGTTTTCGGGCTTAAGCAGGGTGTCCACCGTACCTGCGGGCAATGCGGCAAAGGCCGCATTGGTGGGCGCAAACACGGTGAACGGGCCCGGGCCCTTGAGCGTATCGACCAGGCCGGCAGCCTTGACGGCGGCGACCAGCGTGGTGTGGTCTTTGGAATTGACTGCGTTGTCGATGATGTCCTTGCTGGCCAGCATGGGCGCACCGCCCACCATGACCTGGGCGAAGGAAGATGCGGCAGCCAATGACAGGGCGATGGCCACGCCGACGGATGCCAGTTTGTGTTTTGTCTGCATGTGAATACCTTTGAACTGATGTTGATGAAGTAGATACGCAAGCCGCAACCGGAAGGGTTTTCAAAGCGGCTGACATGAATACGGGGCCGAAGACCAGCTGGATTCAAATCAAACGTATCAATCAGGACGCATCAATGCTTTTCACCGCGCGCGCGGGCAAAGCTCAGGCAGCAGGTTCAAAAAACGCGCGCACAGCCTGCGGGAAAATCAGGTGTTCCTGCGTCAGGATGCGGGCAGACAGCGTCCTGGCAGTGTCGCCCGGCAGCACAGGCACCACCGCCTGCGCCAGGATGGCCCCGTGGTCCAGTACTTCCGTGACCTGGTGCACCGTCGCGCCCGCCACCTTGCAGCCCGCATCAATGGCGCGCTGGTAGGTGTCCAGCCCCGTGAAGGCCGGCAGCAGCGAAGGATGAATGTTGATCAAGCGGCCGGCGTAGTGCTGCACAAAGCCCGGCGTCAAAATGCGCATGAAACCGGCCAGCACCACCAGCGCGGGCGAATGCCGGTCAATGCGGGCCATGAGTTCCGCATCAAAAGCCTCCCGGGAATCAAACGACTTGTGCGGCACAACTTCGGTAGCAATTCCCAGGCTTTGGGCCAGGGCCAGCCCCGGGGCATCCGCCTTGTTGCTGATGACAGCGGCTACCTGTACCCCCCATTTGTTGCGCCAGCCCTCTTTTTGAGCGGCGCGGGAGATGGCGGCCATGTTGGAGCCACCGCCCGAAATCAGGATGACGATGTTTTTCTGCGCAGTTGCCATAGCCCTCTAGTTTAGAACGCGGCAGATAACAGCTCACCGCCGCCCCGCCGCACGCATCAAACTCAATGGCACGAATGTCCCAACTGAGACATAAAATTGCGAACGACCGTGCTAAAAATAGAAAATCGACCGTAGACATACCCGCCAACCGGCCTGGAGACATTCGCCATGGATTTAGCTTTCACCCCTGAAGAACAGGCCTTTCGCGAAGAGATACGCGCCTGGGTTCACGCCAACCTGCCCAAGGACATCTCGCACAAGGTGCACAACGCCCTGCGCCTGTCGCGTGACGACATGCAGCGCTGGGCCAAGATCCTCGGCAAAAAAGGCTGGCTGGGCCACGGCTGGCCCAAGGAATTTGGCGGCCCGGGCTGGAATGCCGTGCAAAAGCACTTGTTTGAAGAAGAGTGCGCACTGGCTGGCGCGCCGCGCGTGGTGCCCTTCGGACCGGTGATGGTGGCGCCCGTCATCATGGCCTTTGGCAGCCCCGAGCAGCAAAAGCGCTTCCTGCCAGGCATTGCCAGCGGCGAAGTATGGTGGAGCCAGGGTTACAGCGAACCGGGTTCGGGTTCGGACCTCGCGTCCGTCAAATGCCGGGCCGAACGCCAGGGCGACAAATACATCGTCAACGGCCAGAAGACCTGGACCACGCTGGGCCAGTACGGCGAATGGATTTTCTGCCTGGTCCGCACCAGCAATGAAGGCAAGCCGCAAACCGGCATTTCGTTTTTGCTGATCGACATGAAGTCGCCCGGCGTGACGGTGCGCCCCATCGTGCTGCTGGACGGCGAGGCCGAGGTCAATGAAGTCTGGTTCGACAACGTCGAGGTGCCGGCCAACAACCTGATCGGTGAAGAAAACAAGGGCTGGACCTATGCCAAGCACCTGCTGAGCCACGAACGCACCAACATCGCCGACGTGAACCGCGCCAAACGCGAGCTCGAGCGCTTGAAGCGCATCGCCAAGGCCGAAGGCGTGTATGAAGACCAGCGCTTTCGCGACGAGATCGCCAAGCTCGAGGTCGACGTGGTGGCGCTTGAAATGCTGGTGCTGCGCGTGCTCTCGGCCGAAAAATCAGGCAAGAACTCGCTGGACATCGCCGGCCTGCTCAAGATTCGCGGCAGCGAGATCCAGCAGCGCTACAGCGAGCTCATGATGCTGGCCGCCGGCCCCTTCAGCCTGCCCTTTATTGAAGAAGCCATGGAAGCCGGCTGGCAAGGCGACTTCCCCGGCGGCCTGCCGGGCGACGCGCCGCTGGCATCCACTTACTTCAATATGCGCAAGACCACGATTTACGGCGGCTCCAACGAAGTGCAGCGCAACATCGTCTCGCAAGTCGTTCTCGGCTAAACCCTATCAGTTCATTCCGGTTTAAAGGAAAGCATCATGGATTTCGATTTCACCGACGACCAGGAACAGCTGCGCGACGCCGTGCGCAAATGGGTCGACAAGGGCTACGACTTTGAGCGCCGCCGTGGCATCGCAAAGGCTGGCGGCTTCTCGCGCGAGGCTTATGGGCAGATCGCCGAGCTGGGGCTTACCGGCCTCTACATCCCCGAGGCCGACGGCGGTCTTGGCATGGGCCCGGTCGAAGGCATGGTGGTGATGGAAGAGCTTGGGCGCGGCATTGTGCTGGAGCCTCTGGCGCAGACATTGATTGCCGGCGGCGTGCTGTCCAGCTATGCCCCCGAAGCCGTGAAGGCCAACTGGCTGCCGAAAATCGCCGCGGGTGAAAGCCTCATGGTACTGGCCTACCAGGAACGGGCCGCGCGCTACGACTTCAAAAAATGCGAGGCAAATGCGGCTGCAGCCGGCGATGGATGGGCGCTAACAGCTACCAAAAGCATAGTGCCGGCCGCTGACAAAGCCGATGCCTTCATCGTCCCTGCCATGGCCAATGGCAAGCTGGCGCTGTTTCTGGTGGAGCGCAGCGCTGCCGGCGTGACAACCAAGGGCTACAGCACGCAGGACGGCGGCCGGGCTGCTGAACTCACACTTAAAAACGCGCCCGCCACGCTGGTCACGCTGGACGGCCTCACGGCCCTGGCCCACGCTATCGACATCGGCATTGCCGCCACCTGCGCCGAAGCCGTAGGCGTGATGGACAAAACGCTGGCCATCACCGTCGAATACATGAACACCCGCAAGCAGTTCGGCGTGGCCATCAGCAGCTTCCAGGCCTTGCGCCACCGCGTGGCCGACATGAAGATGCAGCTGGAGCTGGCGCGCTCGATGAGTTACTACGCCTCACTCAAGCTCAATGCGCCGGCCGATGAACGCGCCCGTGCGCTGGCGCGCGCAAAGTACCAATTGGGCGTGTCGATGCGCTTTGTGGGCCAGCAGGCGGTGCAGCTTCACGGCGGCATTGGCGTGACCGACGAATACATCGTGAGCCATTACTTCAAGAAGCTGACCCAGCTCGAAATGACGTTTGGCGACACGCTGCATCAACTCGGCGAAGTATCGAGCCGGATGCAGGAGACGGCTGGCGTATTTGCCTAGAGCAACACTCACCCCCGATGCGGCCTGCGGCCGCCTCCCCCTCAAGGGGGCGCCACTGGCGGCCCGGCGAAGCCGGTTCCGCGGCGGCCGCTGACCTGGTGCCCGCGGGATCAGGCGAGCTAAGCGTGCAGGCGTGACGTTTTCGGAATATGCGCCATCAAGAATTCCATCTGGTCCGCCAGGATACGGCGGTTGCGCAGGATGAAGTCTTCCCAGAGGCTGGGCACATAAGGCGTGTAAAGAAGCGGCATGTGGGCCTGCTCAGGCGTGCGGCTGCTTTTGCGGTGGTTGCAGGCGCGGCAGGCGGTCACCACGTTCATCCAGGTGTCTATGCCTTTTTGCGCAAACGGAATGATGTGCTCGCGCGTCAGGTCTTCTTCATGGAAATGACCGCCGCAGTAGGCGCACACATTGCGGTCGCGGGCAAACAGCTTGCCGTTGGTCAGGCCCGGTTTCAGGTCAAACGGGTTGATGTTGGGAACGCCCTTGGTGCCGATGATGCTGTTGACGGTGATGATGGACTGCTCGCCCGTGATGGCGTTGTGGCCGCCATGGAAGGTAACGACCCGCGCGCCCATCTCCCAGCGCACCTCATCAGCCGCGTAATGCAACACGGCTTGTTCAAGGCTGATCCAGGATTGCGGCAATCCCTGGGCTGAGAGCTTCAAGACCTTCAAAACGAACCTCCATCATGGTGGATGACGCATGGAAACACGGCGTTCGGCTGACTGTGTATCAATATACAGTGAAATCATGGCAAACAGGTTCAAATCCCCCATAAACCACTTTGAAGCCCCGTTGAGACGGCCTCCAGCGCTATAAAAACGATAATTGCCCCATGAAAATTTTCCGCGGCTACCACCATCCCCAGCTGGCGGCGCAATGCGCCCTGACCATCGGCAATTTCGATGGTGTGCACCGCGGCCACCAGGCCATGCTGGCGCTGCTGAAAAATGAGGCACAGCACCGCGGGGTCCCCAGCTGCGTCATGAGCTTCGAGCCCCATCCGCGCGACTACTTTGCCGGCGTGGCTCGCAAGCCCGAACTGGCACCCGCGCGCATTGCTACCCTGCGCGACAAACTCACCGAGCTGGCGCGCTGCGGCATCGACCAGTGCGTGGTGCTGCCTTTTAACGCCCGGCTGGCCTCGCAACCGGCTGAGATGTTTATCGAGGAAGTCTTGCTGAAAGGCTTGGGCGTGAAATACGTGCTGGTGGGCGACGACTTCCGTTTCGGGGCGAAAAGAGCGGGCGACTACGCCATGCTGGACGCCGCCGGCGACCGCCTGGGTTTTGACGTCGCCCGCATGAACAGCTATGAAGTCAGCAACACCCGAGTGTCTAGTTCTGCGGTGCGCGAGGCGCTGGCGCAGGGCCAGATGACCCGCGTGGCCAGCCTGCTGGGCCGGCCTTACAGTATTTCGGGCCATGTGGTGCATGGCCGAAAACTGGGTCGCGACCTCGGTTTTCGCACCCTCAATCTGCGGTTTTCGCACTGGAAACCGGCGGCCAGCGGGATTTTTGCGGTGCAGGTGTTTGGCCTGGCCGACCAGCCCATTCCCGGCGTAGCCAACCTGGGGATCCGGCCCTCACTGGACCCGGCCGATATCAACGGCGGGCGCGTGCTGCTGGAGACGCATTGCCTCGAATGGCCGGCCAGCCTGGGCCCCGAGGGGGCATACGGTAAAATCATCCGCGTGGAACTGCTGCACAAACTGCACGACGAACTGAAATACGACAGCCTGGACAGCCTGAAAACAGGCATTGCCAAAGACTGTGACGAAGCGCGGGCGTTTTTTGCCCAGCCGCCCAAGTCGTTTCCAGCCTCCATGCACACGGAAACCAGCCGCCAGACCACGCGCGACCGAATTTAGACGATCTCGTCGCCTCTGGCCTCGCCTTTCATTTTTTGGCGACCGGCTTCTTCCCCACCGTATTTCCGGCGGCCCGCCTTTTCAGGCCGCCCTAACAACAGCATTCCAGAAGCATCCCATGTCCGAGACCAAAACCGATTACCGCAGCACCCTGAACCTGCCCGACACACCCTTCCCGATGCGCGGCGACCTGCCCAAGCGCGAAGCCGGCTGGGTCAAGGAATGGGACGAAAAAGGCATCTACAAGAAGCTGCGTGACGTGCGTGCCGGAAAACCCAAATTCGTGCTGCACGACGGGCCTCCGTACGCCAACGGCAAGATCCACATCGGCCACGCCGTCAACAAGGTCCTGAAAGACATGATCGTCAAGGCGCGCCAGCTTAAGGGCCTTGACGCCATCTACGTGCCGGGCTGGGATTGCCACGGCCTGCCGATCGAAAATGCGATTGAAAAGCTTCATGGGCGCAATCTTCCAAGGGACGAAGTGCAGGCCAAGAGCCGCGCTTTTGCCACCGAACAGATCGCCGGCCAGATGGCCGACTTCAAGCGCCTGGGTGTGCTCGGGGAGTGGGACAACCCCTACCGCACGATGGATTTTGCCAACGAGGCCAATGAAATCCGCGCGCTCAAACGCATCATGGAACGCGGCTTTGTCTACCGGGGCCTCAAGCCCGTGTACTGGTGTTTTGACTGCGGCTCCTCGCTGGCCGAGTTTGAAATCGAGTACGCCGACAAGAAATCGCAGACGCTGGACGTTGGCTTCAAATGCGCTGAGCCGGAGAAGCTCGCAGCCGCATTCGGCCTCAAGAGCCTGGCCAAAGACGCCTTCGCGGTGATCTGGACGACCACCGCCTGGACCATCCCGGCCAACCAGGCGCTCAACCTGAACCCGGAACTCGAATACGCGCTGGTCGACACCGATCGCGGCATCCTGCTGCTGGCCTCCGTGCTGGTCGAGAAATGCCTGGAGCGCTACCAGCTCACCGGCAAGGTGCTGGCCACAACGGCAGGCAAAAACCTGGCGTTGCTGAAATTCCAGCATCCCTTTTATGACGTTGACGCAGGCTACCGGCGCTTCAGCCCGGTCTTTCTGGCCGACTACGCCACCGCCGATGACGGCACCGGTATCGTGCACTCCTCGCCCGCCTATGGGGTGGAAGACTTTAACTCTTGCGTGGCCAACGGTATCGCCTACGACGACATCCTCAATCCCGTGCAGGGCAACGGCCGCTATGTCGATGAGCTGCCAATGTTCGCCGGGCTCAATATCTGGAAGGCCGCGCCGCTGGTCATCGACAAGCTGCGCGAACATGGCCGCCTCTTTGCCACGCAGGACATCCTGCACAGCTACCCGCACTGCTGGCGCCACAAGACGCCGGTGATCTACCGCGCGGCGGCCCAGTGGTTTGTGCGCATGGACGAAGGCGAAGGCGTTTTCACCAAAGACAAGGCGCCGCAAACCCTGCGCAAGCTGGCCCTGGCGGCCATCGAAGAAACCAGTTTCTACCCGGAAAACGGCAAAGTCCGCCTGCGCGACATGATCGCCGGCCGGCCCGACTGGTGCATCAGCCGCCAGCGCAACTGGGGGGTGCCCCTGCCCTTCTTCATCCACACCGCCACCGGCGAGCTGCATCCGCGCACCATGGAAATCATGGACCAGGCAGCCGCCATGGTGGAGGCCGGCGGCATCGAAGCCTGGAGCAAGGCCACGGCCGAGTCCATCATCGGCAAGGATGCCCCTGATTACATCAAGAGCACCGACATCCTCGACGTGTGGTTTGACTCCGGCACCACACACGACCACGTGCTGCGCCACAGCCACGCCGCGCAATCGACCTGGCCGGCCGACCTGTACCTGGAAGGCCACGACCAGCACCGCGGCTGGTTCCATTCGTCACTGCTCACCGCCTGCGCGATGTACGACCATGCGCCTTACAAAGGGTTGCTCACGCATGGCTTCACGGTAGACGGCAAGGGCCGCAAGATGAGCAAGAGCGAAGGCAACGTGGTGGTGCCGCAAGAGGTGAGTGACAAGCTGGGCGCCGAGATCATCCGCCTCTGGTGCGCCTCGACCGACTATTCGGGCGACCTGGGCATCGACGACAAGATCCTGGCCCGCGTGGTGGACGCCTACCGCCGCATCCGCAACACGCTGCGCTTCTTGATGGCCAACGTGAGCGACTTCGACCCGGCCAAAGACGCCGTGCCATTTGAGCAGATGCTGGAAATCGACCGCTATGCGCTCAGCCGGGCATCGCAGCTGCAGGCCGACATCCTGGCGCACTATGAGGTGTATGAATTCCACCCGGTGGTCTCCAAGCTGCAGATCTATTGCAGCGAAGACCTGGGCTCTTTCTACCTCGACATCCTGAAAGACCGGCTCTACACCACCGGCCCCAAATCGCTGGCCCGCCGCAGCGCGCAAACCGCGCTCTGGCAGATCACGCACGCGATGCTGCGCTGGATGGCGCCCTTCCTGAGCTTCACGGCGGAAGAGGCCTGGAAGGTGTTCGGGCAGTCCGAGTCCATCTTCATGGAAACGTATGCCGAATTTCCTGCGCCCGACGCGGCTCTGCTCGCCAAGTGGTCGCGCATCCGCGAAATCCGCGATGCGGTCAACAAGGACATCGAAGCCCTGCGCACCGACGGCAAGGTAGGCTCTTCGCTGCAGGCCAATGTCGCGCTGGAAGTGGCCGCGGAAGACCATGCACTGTTGGCATCGCTCGGTGAAGACCTCAAATTTGTCTTCATCACATCCGCTATTGATTTAATAGCTGCTAGCGCAGTATCAACGCGGGTTTCAGCCAGTTCTGACATCAAATGCGAGCGCTGCTGGCACTACCGGAGTGACGTGGGACACGACCCCGCCCACCCGACCATTTGCGGCCGCTGCACCAGCAACCTGTATGGCGCCGGTGAAGACAGGAAGTTCGCCTGATGGCCAAGACGACCTTCATCAAATCAGAGGGCAGCATGCTCCCCTGGCTGGGCCTGGCACTGTTGATCCTGATCGCTGACCAGTTCACCAAGGTATTGATCCTCGGCTATTACCGCCTGGGCGACTCCACCTATGTCACCAGCTTCTTCAACGTCGTGCGCGTGCACAACACCGGTGCGGCATTTTCTTTCCTGGCGGAGGCGTCGGGCTGGCAGCGCTGGTTCTTCACTGCCATCGGGGTTGCCGCGGCGCTCTTTATTGTGTGGATGCTGCGCTCGCATGCCGGGCAAAAGCTGTTTTCCTTCGCGCTGGCCTGCGTCCTGGGCGGCGCTGTCGGCAATGTCGTCGACCGCACCCTGCATGGCTATGTGGTGGATTTCCTGCAGTTCCACTGGCACGGCTGGTATTTTCCATCGTTCAATATCGCCGACGCCGCCATCACCGTTGGCGCGGTTTGCCTCATCCTGGATGAGCTGCTTCGGGTTCGGCGTACCCGATAAACCGGGGCCAAACCGCTTGCAGCCACCCGGTTCAAGGGTATAGTGGTTCCGACCTTATGAAGCATTTGTTGAATCTTTTGGCAGCCATTGCGCTGCTCGTGTGGGGCACCCATCTCGTTCGTACCGGCATCCTGCGGGTGTTCGGTGCCAATCTGCGCCACGTGCTGGCGGTCAGCATCAGCAACCGGCTGGCTGCGGCCGTCTCGGGCATTGGGGTGACGGCCCTGGTGCAGTCCAGCACCGCCACCTCCCTTATCGTTTCGTCATTTGTCGGGCAAGGCCTGGTCACCCTGCCGCTGGCGCTGGCCGTCATGCTGGGTGCGGACATCGGCACCAGCCTGATGGCCGTGGTGTTCTCTTTTGACCTGTCCTGGCTGTCGCCGCTCTTTATCTTTGTCGGCGTGGTGCTGTTCATCTCGCGGCAGGACACCAATGTCGGCCGCTTCGGCCGGGTGCTGATCGGCCTGGGCCTGATGCTGCTGGCCTTGCGGCTGGTCACGGCCTCCACCGAAGTTCTGACCCAGGCACCGGCCGTGAAAGCCCTGCTGGGCTCCCTCAGCAGCGACCTGCTGCTCGAAATCACCGCAGGCGCCTTCCTGGCCGTGGTGTCGTATTCCAGCCTGGCGATCGTGCTGCTCACGGCCACGCTGGCCGCCTCGGCCGTTATTCCCATCGACGTGGCGCTGGGCCTGGTCTTGGGCGCCAATCTGGGCAGCGGGCTGCTGGCGGTGCTGACCACGCTACGCTCGGCGGTCGAGGTGCGGCAGGTGCCGCTGGGCAACCTGTTCTTCAAGCTGCTGGGTATCGTCGTCGCAGCGCCCTTCATCGGCCTGTGGCTGCGCCACGTGCGACCCTACCTCGGCGAAGCGGCCACCGTGGTGGTGCTGTTCCATCTCACTTTCAACATGGTGGTAGGCGCCATGTTCATCGGCTGGACACAGGTGATTGCGCGCTGGGTAGAAAAACTTCTGCCCAAACCCGACAAAAACCAGGCCGGCGGCCGTCCCCACCATCTCGACCCTTCGGCATTGGCCACGCCGTCCCTGGCCATCTCATGCGCAGCCCGCGAAGCGCTGCACCAGGCCGACGTGGTGGAAACCATGCTGCTGGGCGTGCTGGCGGTCATCCAGAAGAACGACCTCAAGCTGGCCGAAGACCTGCGCAAGATGGACGATGCCGTCGACGAGCTGTATTCGTCGATCAAGTACTACCTCACCAAGATTTCACGCGAAGCGCTGGCCGAAGAAGAAAGCCGCCGCTGGACCGACATCATCAGCTTCACCATCAACATGGAGCAGATCGGCGACATCATCGAGCGCGTACTGATCGACATTGAAGACAAAAAGATCAAGCCAGGCCGCAACTTCTCGGACGCCGGCATGGCTGAAATCGTCGAACTGCATGAGCGCCTGGTGGCCAACCTGCGCCTGGGCATGAGCGTGTTCCTCAATGGCACGGTGCGCGACGCGCAAAAGCTGCTGGAAGAAAAAGCCCGCTTTCGCGACCTGGAGCGGGCCTATGCCACGACCCACCTGGGCCGCCTGTCGGCCAATACGGTGCAAAGCCTGGAAACCAGCTCGCTGCACATCGACCTCATCAGCGAGCTCAAGCGCATCAACTCGCACATCTGCTCGATCGCCTACCCGATCCTTGACTCAGCTGGCGCACTGGCCCCCAACCGCTTGCGCCAGCCAGCCCTGACCGACCAGGCCTGAGTACAAGGGCAAGGCCGGCGAAACGTTGCCTAGGGCAAGCCCAGCATGTCGGAAAAAATCAGCGCGGCTTCCGTCGTGAACTCGCCGCGTTGCATGCCATCCACCAGTTGGGCGGCGTCCATCAGCCGGAACTGGGCTACTTCGCCGTCCTGGTTATCGGGCACCATGCCTCCGGGCACGGTGCAGCAATACCAGTCAATGTCTTCGACCACATACCCCGCACCGTTGCCTTCGGTGGCTGGTCGACGGGTCGTGAGCCGGCCGCCGTAGCGCATAGCCTGCAGCTCGGCCACATGCAGGCCGGCCTCCTCCCAGGTCTCACGCACCAGGGCGGTTTCCACCGTGTCGACGGCAGACACCATGCCGCCCATCAGGGTGTCCCACAGGCCGGGGTCGTTGGACTTGTCAAGGGCACGCTGCTGCACCCAGAAGCGGCCATCAGGCGACTGCCCCACCAGGTGTACCGCCAGTGTGGTGATGCCCAGCGGCCGCACGGCCGCGCGCTCGACCGTGCCTTTGCGGTGGCCAAACTGGTCAGGTACCGCGAGCTGCTCGTCGCGCCAGGCACCGGCGAGGCCCGCTTCGTGCAGCGCGATCGCGATTTTGTTCAGGCTGGTGGTCACATCGCCCATCAAGCGCCAACCCAGGCCGCCGGGGTGTTCTTCCTTGAGCAGGGGGTGGTGGCCGTCTGTCATGGCATGCAGGGCCAGCTTGTGAAAGAAGCGCGGCTCCACCGATCCGATCACCGATTCACCGGCCCACAGCGGCACGCGTGGGCGCAGCGGCGGCTGGATCGCTCCGGCGCGCAGGGCTTGCAGCCATTGGGCATCAAAAGCAGGCGGCATCATCATGCGTCCTTGGGGCCCGTGCTGGCAGGCCATTGATATGCGAAAAGACCGGGGCAGCGGGCCATCCCGGATTCTGCTGCGCAGTTTACTTCGCCCGTACCAACCGGACATTACAAACCTGCCGGCCAGGCGGGAAGCATCAGCTCCGGAAATTTATTTGCTATTAATTTAATAGCTTCTCGCGCTTACCCCTATTGGATAAAACGGCTAAAACCCTTGAATTCGGGCGCAAACCTGCGAAGCTAGGCTTTGACGAACAAACCGTCCAGTCGCTTGTCCCACCTGGCCCCTGGCAACACATCAGCCAGCTGCGCATCGCCAAATGCAAAGGTCCCCCGCAGCACCTGAGCCAGCACCGCGCGGTAATCGTGATGCGCCGGCAAGTCGCGTCCTTCGTTGAGTTGGGCCAAGCCCGTCCACTGGCCATGCCAGCGTCCGCCGGCGACACGGTTGCCCATGAGCCACATGGCGTTGCCAAAGCCGTGGTCGGTGCCGCGTGTGCCGTTTTCGGCGCTGGTGCGCCCGAATTCGCTCATCACCACGACGACATCGCCGGGTTCGGAAAAATCCTGGCGCAGCTGCGCGATGCCGCGCGCCAGGTTGCCGAGGTTGTTGGCCAGCTGGCCGGTGGCGGCGCCCTGGTTGGCATGGGTGTCCCAACCGCCTGCCGACAAAAAACCGAGGCGCAGTTTGCGGTCGTTGCGCATCAGCGTGCCCAGGTGCTGCGCATCGAGTTGCAGGCCCACGGGGTCGGCCGCGCCATTGCTGGCTGCCTGCATTTGCGCGTTCAGCGCCTGCGGATTACCGGGCGTGCCGTCGCGGTCCAGGCGCTTGTCTGCCATGCGCCTGCTGTCTTCCGCCATTTTCTCGGTCCTGGCATTTTTCTGTTCCGTGAGCTCCTGCGCACTCTGCATGCGGCTACCCGCACCCTGGCGGAAGGCTTCGCTGATCTTGTCATCACCGGCATACAGATCCATGAGCGCCTGGCGGGTTCTGTCGTTGGCCAGCACCCCGGTGCGTTCAGCAGACTGGCCACGCGGAATCAACCTGACGGCCGCCTGCCCGCCCAGAATGGCGGGGTTGGCCTCGCCCACGCCGAGAGCGGCGGCGCCCGGTGCAGCGGCCTTGCCCAGGCCCGCTGTGGTGTTGAGCCATCCCGGTGCGCTGCTGGTCTTGCCGCCCTGCGCAATCTCCATCTGGTACTGCGCGTCGAAATGCGAACGGTTGGGCGCGGGCAGGCCGGCCGCGGGCACAAAACCCAGAACACCTTGCTGCCACAGCGGCAGCAGCGGGGCCAGCGCGGGATGCAGGGCAAAAGTCCTGTCGAGCTTCAAGGCGGTTTGCGCCGTGCCGTCGGGCGCCGCGATCGCGATGTTGGGGCGCAAAGCGTAGTAGTCCTTGTCGGCGTAGGGCACAAAGGCCGACAGGCCGTCATACGCGCCGCGCAGGAAGACGATGACGAGGCGCCCACCGTCCAGGCTTGACCGGCTTGCGGGCAAGGCTTGCGCCCACACGCCGGGCGCTGCCAGCGAAAAGGCGGACAACGCGCCCAGGCCCAGCAGCCGGCGGCGTTGCTGCAGATTCGCCGATGAAGAAAAAATGGAGTTCATAGGAGTCCTTGTTGCGGCATATTCCCTGTCCAGATCAAGCGTGAACGCGAAGGCCCGCCGCAGACAGTGCTACAGCACGGCAAGGCGGGCCGACAAAGTGCACGTTTGATTTGGACATGGAATTATTTGCGCATGAAGTCGGGGCTGGCCAGCATCAGGCCGGTGCGCATCTGCGCGGGTTCCTGCGCGATGCGCTCGCGCGTCGCAATGCTGAAAAAGGCGTTGAGGTAAGACGGCTCAGCTGTGCGCTGGGCCAGGCCCATGGCGTAATCGGCGCGGCGCGTCAAAGCCTCAGGCGCAAGCCAGGTACCTGCATCGGTTTTATAGCCGTCGGGCGTTTGCCAGCCATGCATGGGCTGGCCGGCCTGCGCCAGGAAGCCCAGGGTTTGCACGACGTCGCGGCGCTCCTTGACGCCCCCGGCCGCAGTGAGCGCCGAACAGGCAAAGTCCAGCGGGGTTTTAAACAACTGGTTGTCTTGCGCCCAGAACTCCGGTGATTCGATCAGGGTGCGCATCACCGCGCGGATGTCGCCCTGGGTCGCCGTGAAGGTAGTTGCCAACCGGTTAACCAGTGCGGACGAGGGTTTGTCGGCCACGAAGAAACTGGCCAGCCGGATAGACACACGCCGCGCCGTCTCGGGCCGGCGCGCCAGGTAGCGAATGGCTTCCTCGCCTTCCGCAACGCCCTCGCTGCCAAACGTACGGCCCAGCAGCACCTTGCCTTCCTTGTCGTGAAGGCGCTCGGCAAAACGAAAACCCTCGCCGTCCTTGAGGTTCACCGTCCAGCCGGTGAGGATGCGGGCCAGTTCGTGCACGTCTTTTTGCGTGTAGCCGCTGTTCACGCCCAGGGTGTGCAACTCCATCAACTCGCGCGCGTAGTTTTCGTTAAGGCCGCGGCTGTTGCTCTGCGCCTGGTCCAGGTAGAACAGCATGGCCGGGTGCCTGGCGCTGGCCAGCAGCAGGTCTTCAAAACGGCCCAGGGCGTTGGCGCGAATCACATTGATCTCGTAGTGGCCGACAAAGGGGCGCACCGGTCCCTTGCCGACGAACACATTGAGGTGGTTGAACCAGAACTCGGTCATGCGGGCCAGCAGCGGATTTTCCAGCGCCGGATCGCTGCAGGACATCAGCCGCCAGGCGGCCGCGCCCTGGGCCATCTCGCGGCTGAATTTTTCGCCACCTGTATCGGCCGCGGCGGCCATACCAGGCTTGGGCGTTTCGCGCGCGGCCTTTCGCGCCTCCCGCTCGGCCTGGAAGCTGCGCGCAATGTCACCGAGCGGTGCGTTGATGCCGGCAAGTTCGGCAGGAAGGTTGGGAGGACGCAGGCTTGCGGCATAGGCCACATCCAGCTGCTGCAACGCCCAGGCGCGGGGTGAGGCCGCAGCGGCCTGCGTCGAGGCCGGCGTGGGTGCATACCCCAGGCGCGAAGCGGCGCGCCATGTGGCGGCAAACTTGGCCGGCGGCGGCGCGGCATCGGCCTGCGCCTGCGCCGCCGGAGCGGCGAGGCAAGCCAGGAAGGCCGCGAGCATGCTGGCCTGGATAGTCACTGTGGGCATGGTGTTCTCCTGCAGCCCTTTGTAACGCATGCGGCACGCCTTGCGTTGAATACCCTCTCCAGCTTTACACAGGTTTACCGCACAAAGGCCTATGCCCTGGGGCAAATTCGCTCTTCTTTTACAGCGTCAGGATGGTGCAGCCCGTGGTCTTGCGGGCTTCAAGCGCACGGTGCGCCTCGGCAACGTCGGCCAGGGCAAAACGCTGGTCTATAGGAATATGGACTTTGCCGCTGATGACCATGGCAAACAATTCATCCGCCATTTCCTGTGTGGTCTCACGCGTCGCAATGTGGGTAAAGAGCGTCGGCCGTGAAACGTAGAGCGAGCCTTTGGCAGCCAGCAGGCCGATGTCCAGCGGCGGCGTCTTGCCCGAGGCATTGCCAAAGTTGGCCAGCAGGCCAAAGGGGCGCAGGCAATCCAGTGACTTGAGGAAGGTGTCCTTGCCGACCGAGTCGTACACCGCCTTCACGCCCTTGCCACCGGTGATCTCCTTGACGCGGGCCACGAAGTCTTCTTTCGCGTAGTTGACGGCAAAGGCCGCGCCCTGCGACAACGCCAACGCGCATTTCTCGTCAGAGCCGGCGGTGCCTATCAATTGCAGGCCCATGGCCCTGGCCCACTGGCAGGCGATCAGGCCCACGCCACCGGCGGCCGCGTGAAACAACACATGGTCGCCGGGCTGCAGGCCGCCTTGCGGCTGCGTGCGGCGCAGCAGGTACTGCGTGGTCAGCCCCTTGAGCATCATGGCCGCGCCGGTTTCAAACGAGATCGCATCGGGCAGCTTGCACACACACTTGGCCGGCATCACGCGCACTTCACAGTAGCTGCCGGGCGGCTGGCTGGCATAGGCCGCGCGGTCACCCGCTTTCAGGTGGGTCACGCCCTCACCAACAGCCTCGACGATGCCGGAAGCTTCCATCCCCAGTTGAAGCGGCATGGCAAGCGGGTAGACACCGCTGCGTTGGTACACGTCGATGTAGTTCAAGCCAACGGCCTTGTGACGGATGCGTATTTCGCCCGGGCCGGGGTCGCCTACCGTCACGTCTACCAGTGTGAGTTCTTCAGGTCCGCCGTGCTGGTTGATGCGTACGGCTTTGGAGGTGATGGAGGCCATGGATTTCCTTGCAAAGGTTGCAGATGGAGAAAGAAAAAGGGGTGGCCGCCATGGTGCCATGAATCGAAATGGGCCGCAGGCGCCGAGGGTTGAACCCCGTATGGCGAGAGGAAAACAGTCATGCTTGATAAAGTCCCCGTCATGACCCAACGCCTCACGCCCGCCACTGCCACGCTGCTGGTGGTCCCTCCCTTGCTCTGGGCCGGCAACGCCGTCGTCGGCCGCCTCGTCACTGGCCTGGTGCCGCCCATGACGCTCAACTTCCTGCGCTGGGCCCTGGCCTTCGTGATCCTGTTGCCGCTGGCCTGGCGCCTGCTCAAACCGCGCAGCAGCCTGTGGCCTCACTGGAAACGTTTCGCGGTGCTGGGCCTGCTGGGTGTGGGTTGCTACAACGCCTTGCAGTATCTGGCCCTGAAAACCTCCACACCGCTCAACGTGACGTTGGTGGCGTCCAGCGTGCCGATCTGGATGCTGATTGTGGGGGCGCTGTTTTTTGGCCAGGCTGTGTCGAAGCGACAGATCGCCGGTGCCGTGCTGTCGATTGCCGGCGTGCTGGTGGTGCTGTCGCGTGGCCAGTGGGAATTGCTCATGCAGGTGCAACCGGTGCCCGGTGACCTGTACGTGCTGCTTGCCACGCTGGCCTGGGCGTTTTACAGCTGGCTGCTGTCGCAACCCAAAGAGCCGGCGGAAATCCGCCGCGACTGGGCCGCCTTCCTGCTCGCGCAAATCGTGTTCGGACTGGCCTGGTCGGGCGCGTTTGCCGCCGGCGAATGGGCGTTGACCGACGCGCACATCCAATGGGGCTGGCCGCTGGCCGCAGCCCTGCTGTACGTGGCCGTGGGACCCGCGGTGATTGCCTATCGTTGCTGGGGCATGGGCGTGCAGCGTGTCGGGCCGGCGATTGCGGGCTTCTTTTCCAACCTCACGCCGCTGTTCGCTGCGCTGCTGTCGGCGGCCTTTCTCGGTGAGTTGCCGCACCTCTACCATGCGCTGGCTTTTATGCTGATCGTGGGCGGCATCGTGGTGTCGTCGCGGCGCTGAATCGCGCAGCAATCAGCGCAACAGCGGTTTGATTTTCACAACACATTGCGAAAAAACGCTGCATAAAACTTGCCAAGCCCGCGCGGGCTCTTCAAAATCCGTTCCTTGCTTTGAGCCACTGCGCAACGAATGACCTTGTGCAGCCACCCTTGAAGCCCTCAAGACCCATGACTTTGTTCACTCACACCTGACGCACCCTCCACTGCCCCCGGCTGGATGTGGTGTCAACCATACCCAGCCCTGCGGGCAGTCGGTGCCGTGCCTTCACGTGTGAAGCGCGCTCCGCGAACCCCAGGCTGATTTTTCGCCGGGGTTTTGCTTTTTCGGAGCGTGCACATGAGTGCCAAAACTTTTTCCCGTGACTTTGCCGCAGGCAAGGTCAAGCATTTGCGGCGCATGAAGCAGCCGCTGGCTTTGACCTTGCCGCCACCCACACCGCGCAATCCCGTGGTGCGGGCCCTCGTCCAGCGTGCCATCACGTCGGGCGCGGGCAAACATATTCGCAGCGCCGGCGCTCACCGCCGGGCTGAAACCGTGGCTTTGCAAAAAGCCCTCAAAAATTTGACTGACTGACATGAAGAACGATATGACAACCGAGACGGCGGCCGCAGCCCGCGTGCCGCCCGAACTCATGCGCGAACGCAGTGCCCACCTGGCCCTCGTCGCCACCGAGCTGAAAACCGAGCTGTTCGGTATTGACGACATCATCGACCGGGTGATCGAGTCGATCCGCGCCTGGTACGTGCTGCCGCACATCATCCGCCGCCCGGTGATCGTGTGCCTGTGGGGCCTGACCGGCACCGGCAAGACCCAGCTCACGCGCCGCCTGGCGCAAAAGCTGGGTTTCTACGACCGCTTTGTCGAAGTACAGATGGACGGCTTCAGCAACGGCAGCAGCTGGCGCAGCGCCGACTCCATCAGCGGCATGCTGGCGGAGTCCGCCGTTGCCGAGAGCGAGCCTGGCATTCTGGTGCTGGATGAATTCCAGCGCTTTCGCACCATCAACGAAAAGGGCGATGAGGTCGCCGTCAAACGCTACCAGGACGTGTGGCAGCTGCTGTCCGACGGGCGCCTGCCGCCGTCGCTGTCTTTTCTGCAGGAGCTGGAATCGTCTCTGGCTTTCTCGCTGTATGACCACGAACGCGAGGAACAGGCTGATGAAAAGCCTTCCAAGGACGGCGTCCAGGCCAAAAAGCTGAAGTTCGCCCTCTCGCCCTACCAGGCTCAGGAATTCAAGCAAAGCCTCAAGCTCAAGGAACCACTACAGGAGGTGATGACCTGGACACCCCAGCAACTGCAGGAGCGCATGCTGGCGTTCAGGGCATCGACCGACTCGTGGGAAACGGATTACAGCCGCTTGCTCATCATCGTTTCGGGCAACCTCGACGAGATGTATGAGGGAACCGCCAAACGCGTGGAAGACTGCGACACCGATGCCGACATCTTTCATGCACTGACGAAAAAACTGTCGGTCATTGACGTCAAGAAGGCTCTGGGAGAGCGCTTCAAGCCCGAGCAGATCGCCCGGCTGGGGAACAACCATGTGATCTACCCCTCGCTGAGCCAGGCCACGTATGAGCGGCTGATCCGCAGCACCTGTGCCAGATATGTTGGTGAAATGCAGGCGAGTGCAGGGCTGTCTTTTGATCTGCATGAATCGGTGTACCAGGGAATTTATGCCAATGCGGTCTTCCCGGCCCAGGGCACGCGCCCGCTGTTCTCGTCGATTCACGCCATCCTGAGTGCGCCGCTGGTGAATGCCGTGCTGTGGGCGTTTGAGCATGATGTGCCGGCGGACACCACGCTGCACGTGAGGCTGGACACCGCCACGCAATCCCTGCACGTCAGTCATGGCGATTGCGGGGGCGGGAGCATCGCCTACCCCGTGCCGCTGGACCTCAACCAGCTCAAGCAGCGCGCCAGCCCCGACTTTCGGGCCTTGCTGGCCGTGCACGAAGCAGGCCACGGCCTGGCCTACGGCCGCCTGTTCGGCCATGCGCCTCAGGAAGTCAAGATCAACGTGGCATCCTTCGAGGGCGGCTACAACAGCTATGTGCGCATGAAGGCCGAATCACGTCAAAGCTGCCTGGACCGCCTCTGCGTGGGCCTGGCCGGCCGCGCCGCCGAGGCGCTGGTGTTCGGCGACGATGCCTGCACCACGGGCAGCGAGAGCGACTTCAAGAACGCCACCGCCCTGGCCGCACGCTTTGTGCGCCACTTCGGTTTCGGCAACCGGCTGAGCCACACCGACGTGACCCACGACATGGACGACAACCTCAACACCGATGTTGAGCCGACCAACGCCGAGATCGAGGCCCTGCTCGCGCAGGCGTACGCGCGCGCACAGGAGATTCTCAAAACCGATTCGGCCTTGCTACTGAGCATCGTGGACGAACTGCTGGAAAACGGCCAGGTGAGCAAAGAGAAAATGGCCAGCCTCCTGGGGGTCGCCATCGCGAAGGAAGAACAGATGCTTGCGCCGTATGCGGAGCAGCTTCAGGTGTTCGGCCTGCAGCACGCGTTGATGCAGCGTGTCGGCGGCATGGCGCCATCGCTGGAGCCCTCACTGGAATGATCCGCGTGGGCAAAAAAAAGCACGGAGAGCAGCCCAGCTGCTTTCCGTGCCCAATTTCCACCAACGGAAATCTTTGCAGGCCCCGGTTCAGTTCATCAAGCCTTGCCCGGATGCTCCTTGACACGGCTGACCAGCTGCGTGGGGTTCACGAAACGCAGCGCAATCAGCAACCACAGCACCGTGATCGCCATGTAGATCATCGCCATCGCGTCGACCGATTGCCCTGCGCGCACGCCGGCGGCAAAGACCGCGTAGTAAAGCGCCACCACCAGCGTCTGGGTGTCGGGGCCGGCCACCAGAAAGGTCAACTCGAACATCGCCACCGTCCGCACCAGCACCAGCAGGCCCGCCGCCAGCACACCGGGCGCCAGCAGCGGCACCAGGGTGTAGAGGAACATCTGCCGCGTGTTGGCGCCAAAGACGCGCGCCGCAGATTCGATGTTGGTGTCTATCTGCTCGACAAAAGGCGTCATCACGAGGATCACAAAAGGCAGAGCCGGAATCATGTTGGCGATGATCACGCCCGGCAAGGTTCCGGCCAGGTGCAGTTGGTACATCACGGTGGCCAGCGGAATGCCGTAGGTAATCGGCGGCACCATCAGCGGCAGCAGAAACAGCAGCGTGATCAACTTTTTGCCGCGAAAGTCCTTGCGTGCCAGTGTGTAGGCGGCGGGCACACCGATCAGCAGCGACAAAAAGACCACCGAGAACACCACCACCACCGTGACCACCAGCACATGGCCCAGCTGGAATTCCTTCCACGCCGATACATACCAGCTGAGGGTGTAGGCCTCGGGCAGCCAGGTTCCCAGCCAGCGTGTGGCCACCGAATTGGTGGCCACCGCGACGATCAGCAGGCCGACGTTGACCAGAAAGAAGGAGATGACACCCCAGATCAACGCACGCCAGGCACGATCGCGTAGCGGGCTGGAGTTGCGCGCCGCGGCACTCATCCCTTGCCTCCGGTAACAGGACCGCGGTAGAACAGACGGCGCAGGCCCAGCGCCGCAGCGACGATCGCCAGTTGAGCCAGGCCCATGATCATGGCGACAGCCGAGGCCAGCGAATAGTCGTACTGCTCAAAGGCAGCTTCGTAGGCCGCAATCGCAATCACCCGCGTGGTACCGGCCGGCGAGCCCAGCAGCACTGCAGATGGGAAGACCGAGAAGGCCTGAACAAAACTCAGGCAGAAGGCCATGACCAGCCCGGGCGTCAGCAGCGGCAGATAAATGTAGCGAAAGCGATTCCAGCCGTCTGCGCCCAGCGTCGCTGCCGCACGCGGCAGCGCCGGATCAATACCGGTGATGTAAGAGAGGATCAGCAGATAGGCAAACGGGAAACCGGTGATGACCAGCGAAATCAGCACGCCCCAATAGTTGTGCGTGAGCCGGATCGAACCTTCGTAAAGATGGAGCCAGCGCAGTGTCTGCGCCAGCCAGCCCTGCGGGCCGAAGTAGGTCAGCATGCCTTCGGCGATCAATACTGTGCCCAGCGTCAGCGGCACCACCAGCAAGGTAGACAACAGGCGCTGGTAAGGGCTTTTGGTCCGCGTGGCATAGGCGATCGCCAGTGCGAACCCGATATTGATCAACGTGGCCGGCAGGGCCAGCTGCAGGGTGTTGCCTATGGTCTGCCACAGGTCGCGCGTCTGGAAGAAATGAATGTAGTTCTGCAGCACCCCGCCCTGCGCCGGCTGAAAGGACAGCAGCAGGCCGTAGGCGAAGGGGTAGACAAAAAACATGATCATCACCGCGGCCGCCGGCGCGACCAGCATCACGGCCGGGTCCAGCGGCGGGCGCGAACGGTTAACCGGCGAGGGCGTGGCAAATGTGGCCATCAGGACTCCTCCGCATAAACCAGAACCCGTTCCGGCGCCGCAACCAGCATCACGGTGTCGCCAGGCGAGACCACGCGCGCGGAACGCACGTAGAGCAAATCGTCGAATGCCGTCCTGACCTGGAGAAGCCATTCACGGCCGCCGTACTCCGCGGTTTCCACTGTCCCTGGGAATGCATGCGCGCCCTCACTGATCGCGATCTCGTCAGGCCGCACGGCCACCATCACGCCGGCGCCGTCAGTCAATGCTTGCATGGCCGTGCCCGCCAGACGCACGCCGCCTACACCTTCGACCGTGACATGGTCACCGCCTGAACGCAGCACGCGGGCCGGCAGAACATTGCGGTAGCCCATGAAGCGCGCCACATCCAGCGTGGCCGGCCGCGCGAACACCTCTTGCGGCGTGCCGACCTGCTGCACCACACCCAGCTTCATCACCACCACACGGTCAGCCATGGCGAGCGCCTCGTCCTGGTCGTGCGTCACATACACCGTGGAGCAGCCCTGAGCGCGATGGATACGGCGTATTTCAGAGCGCATTTCAATGCGCAGCTTGGCGTCCAGGTTGGACAGCGGCTCATCCATCAGGATCAGCGGCGGTTCGATGACGATGGCACGCGCGATAGCCACGCGCTGCTGCTGCCCGCCCGAGAGCTGCCCGGGCAGCTTGTCCGCGTGTCCCAGCAGTTGCACGGTGTCCAGCGCCGCCGCCACGCGCCTGTCGATTTCTGCCGCCGGCATGCCGCGCATCTTCAGGCCGAAGCCCACATTGCGGCTGACCGAAAGATGTGGGAACAGCGCGTAGTTCTGGAACACCATGCCAAAGCCGCGCCTCTCCGGTGGCAGCGTATCGATGCGTTGCTGGTCCAGCCAGATACTTCCGTCCGACAGCGGCAGCAGCCCCGCCATGCAATTGAGCGCGGTGGACTTGCCGCAGCCCGAAGGGCCCAGCAGCGCGATGAACTCGCCACGCTCTATGGTAAGCGAGAGTTTCTCGAGCGCGTGGGCGCCGCCGAAGCTGCGGCTCACGCCGTCCAGGCGCAGCTGCCTGAACTCGTTTTTTCCCGCGGGCCGTCCCGCGGTGTTGGGCATCACCATGTCAAAAACCTTCTTCACACCCGCAGCGGGCTTGCTTGTTATTCAAGGGCCGCGTTCAGAGCCGTGCACAAAACCCGGCGAAGCGATCCTGGCTAGGCGGCGCAACAACGCCAGGAGGGTTTTGTGTGCGGCTCTTACTTGCCTTTGCCGGAACCGATTTCCTGATCCCACTTCTTGAAGGCGGCGACCATGGCCTTGTCATCCAGCGGCTGGGTGTGCGGCTGCTTGGCGATCCAGTCGGCGTACTCGGGGCGGCCGTATTCCTTGATGATGTCCTGGCTCTTTTGCGGCGCAGCGGTCAGCGGAACGTTTTTCACGGCCGGGCCGGGGTAAAAGTAGCCGGAGTCATAGGTCAGCGCCTGCTGCTCGGGTTTGAGCAGGTAGGCCATCAGTTCCATCACCGCCGCCTGACGGGCGGCGGGCAAGCCCTTGGGCATCGCCATGTAGTGCGCGTCATTAACCCAGGTGAAGCCGTTGAGTGCCGCCACCTTGAACTGCTTGGGCACCACGCCCAGCGCGCGCGGATTGATATCCCAGCCGGTCACCGTAACGGTCATGTCGCGCGAGCCTTCTCCGAGCTCCTTCATCACGGCGCCGGTGCCTGTGGGGTAGTACTCGATGCAGCTGTTGAGCTCTTTCAGGTAAGCCCAGGTCTTGTCCCAGCCGGCCATGGGTTCCTTGGGATCCTTGTCGCCGAGCAGGTAGGGCAAGCCCATCAGAAACGTGCGGCCCGGGCCCGAGTTGGCGGGGCGAGCGTAAATCAGCTTGTTGGGGTTGGCCTTGCACCAGGCCAGCAACTCAGCCGGTGTTTTAGGCGGTGCCTTGACCTTGTCGGGGTTGTACTCGAGCAGCGGGCCCGCAGGCATATAGGTCACCATGACGGCCAGGCCGTTGGTCAGGTCCTGCATCTTGCGGGCGCTGGGCTGGTAGTTGTCCATCAAATTGGGGAACTTCGCGGCATGCGCAGGCAGCATGGGCTCCCAGAGATTGAGCGCCATGCCGGCAGCCAGCGCATCGGTGCCGGTCAGTACCAGGTCGATGTCAGTGCGGCCAGCGGCCTGCATGGCCCGGATTTTTCCGGGCAGCTCGGGTGCCGGCGCCTTGGTGAAGGTAATGCGCGACACCAGGTTCGGATTTTTCGCAGCAAAACTTTCCAGTGCCTCCTGCGTCAGCGCCAGGTTGCCCGCCACGTCGACGACATTGAGCGTCACGGGCTCCGCATGGGCCGTTCCGGCCATGAATGCAGATATGCCCGCGAGCGATGTCAGAAAGCCTGCGGCCCACAGGCCCCGGGCCAGGCGGGACTTCAAATACTTGAACTTGCTCATGATCTTGTCTCCTTCGTTGTTGGTGTGAACTGCAAACAGGAAATGGAAAAATGCGAGGCTCCTGCCGGCCTCTTAAAAACGCGGGCTGATGCCGGAAAACCCCGGCTGGTACTTGCGCATCTGCGCGAGGTCGTTGCGGTTGCGGATGCCGCAATCCAGGTATTGCCGGTGCAATTCGGCCAGCTTGGCCTGGTCTAGTTCGACGCCCAGGCCGGGCGCCGTCGGCACCTTGACTGCGCCTTGGTCGAATTGGATCCGTCCGCCCTTGATGACTTCTTCTTCTTGCCAAGGGTAATGCGTGTCGCAGGCATAGGTAAGGTTGGGAATCGCGGCGGCGGCGTGCGTCATGGCCATCAGGCTGATGCCGAGGTGCGAGTTCGAATGCATGGACATGCCCATGCCGAAAACGCTGCACATGCGCGCCAGTGAGGCCGTGGCGCGCAGGCCACCCCAGTAGTGGTGGTCTGACAGCAGGATACTGACCGCATGCGTGGAGGCATTGCGCTTGAACTCCTCCATCGTGGTGACGCACATGTTGGTCGCCAGCGGCATGCGGCAGTGCCGGGCCAGCTCGGCCATGGCCTCCTGGCCGGGTGCCGGGTCTTCGTAGTATTCCAGCAAGTCATCGAGTTCTTTTGCGGCGGCGATGCTGGTCTCCAGCGTCCAGTTGGCGTTCGGGTCCAGCCGCAAGGGCACACCGGGGAAGGCCTTGGACAGCGCCTTCATGGCGGCGATTTCTTCAGTCGGCGGGAACACACCGCCCTTGAGCTTGATGCTCTTGAAGCCATAAAGGCTCACCATCCGCTGCGCCTGCTTCACAACCTGCTCAGGCGTAACGGCTTCGCCCCAGGCGTCGGGTGCATAAGGTTTGTCAGCGTGCTCTGCGTATTTGTAGAACAGATAGGCGCTGTAAGGCACCTCTGCGCGTACGGCACCGCCCAGCAAGTCGCACACGGGCATGCCCAGGATCTGCCCTTGCAGGTCGAGCATGGCGACTTCCATCGCACTGATGACCTTGTCGGCATTTTTGGCAGTGTGCGAGCCCGGTGCAAGCTCGAACTGCACGCTGCCGTCAGTGGCGTGTCCGGGCTTGATGGCTGCGCGTACGCGCTCTTCCATGACGTTCAGCCCAAACGGAGACAAGCCGAGGACCAGGGCACGGGCCTGCTCCAGCACTTTCACCATGGGCTCGTCACCATAGGTTTCAGAGATGCCAACGCGCCCGTCCGAAGTTTCCATCTCGACAATGCTGCGCAGCGCCCAGGGCTCGTGGATACCGCTGGCGTTGAGCAGCGGCGCATCGCGAAACGCGATGGGCGTGATTCGGACTGCGCTGATTTTGATACTTTTCATCCGCCCAACCATCATTCAGCCTTGATGCCGGCGACCTTGATGACCCGCGTCCAGCGGTCCAGCTCCCGTGCCACGAACTGTGTGTATTCCGTACTGCCCTGGGCCGGCACCACAAAACCGTTGGCCTCCATCCGCGCGCGGATGGCGGGGGACTGCATCGCGTTGACAGCGGCAGCTTCTATTTTGTCCACAATGGGCTTGGGCGTGCCTTTGGGGAGCGACAGGCCGGACCACGACAGAGCGGAGAAACCGGGGTAACCCGATTCGTGAATGGTGGGCACGTCCGGGTACAGCGGATTGCGCGCCAGGCTGGTCACAGCCAGGGCCCGGAGCTTGCCCGCCTTGATATGCGGCAACGCCACATCCTGGTTGATGAACATCAAGGGTATCTGTCCGCCGAGAATATCCGTCAGCATGGGGCCGCCGCCCCGGTAGGGAATGCCGACCATGAACAGGGGCTTGCAGTTTTCTTTTTTGACGCCCGAGCAGGTGCCGACGGTTTGCTTGAGCAGCTCCATCGCCATGTGCCCCGAGGCCGCAGGCACATAGCCATAGCTCAGTTTGCCGGGATTGGCTTTCCCGTAAGCAATCAGCTCCTGGAAGGTGTTAAAAGGCGCAGAAGGATGGACCACCAGCACGTTCGGTCCTGAATGGACCTGCGTGACGTGGATGAAATCCTTGACAGAGTCGTAGCCGAGCTTGGGGTTGAGACCGTGCGCAACCGCATTCTGGCCAACACCTGTTTGTATCAGCGTATAGCCATCGGGCGCGGCTTTGGCGCCCTTCTCTGTGCCGATGACCCCGCCCGCGCCGCCGAGGTTCTCCACAATCACGGGCTGCTTCAGGGCTTTTGTCAACTCTTCCGCAATCATGCGTCCCATCACATCGCTGGTGCCGCCTGCCGGGAACGGAACAATCAGCTTGATCGCCCTCGACGGGTAGTCGGTCTGGGCCTGAACTGGAAGGGCCAGCAGGCCCACGGCCGCAGCCGCGCACACGAAAGCGGCCCTCGCAGCCTTGGCGCCAATAGCGGTTTTGAGAAACCCGCGCCGCGCACGCATAGTGTTCTGACTCATGTTTGTCTCCTTTTTATTTGCCGGCGGCAAGGTCGGTGGCCTGCATCGCATTAGCAAAACAAGGGGCTGGGGCCGCCTGACAACAGAAAATTAATTGACTATTGCCTCAACCAATTTGTTAGCGCTAACAAATGAATATTAGGATAAAGGCCCACCGTGCGTCAAGTCAGGCGCTGGCTCTTTTTACTATGAGAAACCCTAGGTCTCGCACCCGCGCGCCGACGTCGCGGTTTTCAGCGACGTCGAGGATGAATCGGGCCGCCTGACGACCTATGGATGTGCCGTCGATACGCACCGTGCTCAGGGAGGGATGGGTAAAAGCAGCAAACGGGAGATCACCAAAACCCATGACCGCCACATCACCCGGAATAGACAGACCCAATGCCTGGGCCTCGGTGATGACGCCGTGGGCAATGACGTCGGAACCACAAAAAACCACATCAATATCAGGATGACGCGCGCGCAGGTCGGCGAAACCGGCCCTGCCGTTGGCCAGCGATGAAGGCGCAGGCACGGTACAGACCGGGATGCCGTGCACGCCCAGCTCGGCCAGCCGCGCCTCGAATCCGGTGCGGCGGCGCATGGCGCGCTGGTCTTCCGCGATGACCACACCGGGCCGGCGAAAGCCCTGGTCGTACAGGTAGTCTGCTACCGCCGCGCCGACTTTCTCGTGGGAGAAACCCACAATCATGTCTATGGGCGTGGGCGTGATGTCCCAGGTCTCGACGATGGGAATACCCGAGGCCAGCAGGCGGCGCCGCCCTTCCGGCGAATGCATGATGCCGGTCAGCACGATGCCGTCGGGCCGTCGGCCCACGATGGCATCGATCAACGCGTCTTCGCGCGCGCCGCCGTAGCCGCTTTGCCCAAGGATCAGCTGGCAGCCGGCCTCGGCCAGTGCGTCGGTCAGCGCCTGTATGGTTTCCAGGAACACCGGGCCGGCGATGGTGGGCACCAGGGCCGCCACCAGGCGGCTGCGATTGGACGCCAGGCCGCCGGCGATGAGGTTAGGCACATAGCCGCTGCGCGAAATCGCGCTGCGCACGCGCTCCAGGGTTTCGGGGGACACGGCCGCCGGTGTGTTGAGCGCGCGCGACACCGTGATGGCCGAAACACCGGCCAGGCTGGCCACGTCGCTGAGGGTGATGCCGCCGGTTCCGGGGCGCGGGGCGCGCTTGGCTTTTCGCAGCGTCTCTGTGGGTGACTTCATGCCCGAATGTTAACGCTAACTTGAGTGCCTTCGGCACTCAATCCTGGTCCAGGCCGAAGTGCCGCCTGAACGCATCGCAAAACTCCGCGGTCCCGCTGAACGACAGGGTCAGCGTGTGCCGCGGCTTGCCGGGCGTGCCGGCTTCCACCTTCAGGCGATGTGCTGCCTCGTCATAGCGCAAGGCCTCGGGTGCCGTCATCTCCTGCATGCCATGCAGGTCGTAGTCCCAGTCAAAGCCTTCCTCGAGCGGGCCGCGCCGCCCGGGGAATTCCGCATGCGCCCACGCCAGCACCTGGACGACCTCGGCGTGCGCGGCCTGCACCTGCTCGGGCCAGGTTGACGCTACAGCCTCCAGCGTGCCCGTGCCGTCACCGTCTTCCGCGTAATCGAAGTGGAGGTAGTCCAGGCTCAAGGGCGGGCGCTTAATGCTCAATAGGTGCCCGGATAGGCCCCGCCGTCGGCCAGCACGTTCTGCCCTGTCATGTAGGCGGCATGCATGCTGCACAGGAAAGCGCAGATGGCGCCGAACTCTTCGGGCGTGCCGAAGCGCTGGGCCGGGATGTTCTTGCGGCGCGCGTCCATGATGGCCTCAAGAGGTTGACCGGTTTTTTGCGCCGCGCCGCTCATGGTGCCGCGCAGGCGGTCGGTGTCGAAGGCGCCCGGCAACAGGTTGTTGATGGTGACGCCCTGCGCCGCGAGTTTGGTGCGTGCCACGCCGGCCACGAAGCCGGTCAGCCCGCTGCGCGCGCCGTTGGACAGGCCCAGGATGTCGATGGGCGACTTGACCGAACTGGAAGTGATGTTGACGATGCGCCCGAAGCCGCGTGCCGCCATGCCGTCGACCGTGGCCTTGATCAGTTCAATGGGGGTCAGCATGTTGGCATCCACCGCCTTGAGCCAGGCATCACGGTCCCAGTCGCGGAAGTCGCCGGGCGGGGGACCGCCGGCATTGGTCACCACGATGTCGAAGTCCTTGCGCAGCGCAAAAACCGAGGCGCGGCCTTCGGGCGTGGTGATGTCGGCGGCAACATACTGAACGCTGGTGCCCGCGGGTTTGGCCTTGTCCGCCTTCAGTTTTTCAGCCGCGGCCTTCAGCGTTTCTTCGCCGCGGGCCACGATCTGCACATGCACGCCTTCGCGCACCAGCGCCTCGGCGCAACCCAGACCCAAACCCTTGCTGGCGCCGCAGACCAGCGCCCATTTGCCTGCAATACCCAAATCCATAATAATTCCTCATTACAACCACGGGGGAGAGCGGCTCATGATACTGAGTAAATACAAAATGCAGGCGGGAATGGTTATCGCTCCCCTGCTCACATCCATGCTGGTTTTCAGTGCGGCGGCACAGGCCCAGCCGCAAGGCGAGGCCGTACTGATCAAGCGCGCAGCCCAACTGCGCGAAGGTCCGGGCGAATCGGCCCGCAGCCTGGCCCCGCTGCCGGTTCAAACCTCGGTGACCCGGCTGGGCGAGCGCAACGGCGCGTGGATCAAGGTCCGCACTGCCGACGGCACCAGCGGCTGGGTGCACATGTTTGACATCACGGCCCCCAGCTCGCAGGCCGGTGCCGGCACCGGTGCACTGCGCAGCCTCTCGAGCTTTTTCAACAAGGGCAGCGCACAGGCGCCGGGCGGCGCAGTTGCCACATCCACCGTCGGCATTCGCGGCCTGGGTGCGGAAGACCTGGCCAATGCCGTTCCCAACCTGGCGGCCGTGGCGCAAGCCGACGCCAACCGTGCGAACGCTGCGCAAGCCAGGCAGTTCGCGGGCGGTGCCTCGCTGAACGTCCGGCAGGTCGATCCCCTGCCCACACCCACACCGCCGGCTGCCACACCCAGCACCAGAACCGAACAATACGGCGGCTAAAAACAAGACAAGAGGCAGCGCAATGAATCTTCACACCCTCCAAACACTGGCAACGCCCGCACGCCATGCGGTTTTTGCATTGGCCCTGCTGGCCGGCCTGCTCCCTCTGGGCGCTCATGCCCAGGATGCGGGCAAGGCGCTGGGCGGCCTGTTCCAGTCACTGATACGCCCGAACCAGCCGGCGCAGCCCGCCCCCGCGCAACCCAACTCAGCGGCCGGTCTGGCCGGCGCGTTGCTGGGCGCCAGCCTTACACCGGGCGGACAGCAGGCGGCCCAAGGTGGTGACCTGTTCCAGCTGTTGTCGCAGTCGCTGGATCAGATTGACGAACCACGTGAAATCCAGATCGGCCAGCAACTGGCCGCCGTGCTACTGGGCAGCAAACCGCTCTATCCTGACGTGGCCGCGCAGCGCTATATCAACCAGCTGGGCCGCTGGATCAGCCTGCAGTCATCGCGGCCCGACCTGCCCTGGACCTTCGCCATCCTCGACGACCCCGGCTTCAACGCATTTGCCACGCCAGGCGGTTATGTCTTCGTCACCAAGGGCCTGATGGACCGCGTGGCGGACGAAAGCGAACTGGCCGGCATCCTGGCCCATGAAATCACCCATGTCACAGCCAAGCACCACCTGATCGCCATGAACAAGGCGGCACGCGCCGGCCTTCTGACGCAGGTGATCAGCTCTCAGCTGAAGAACGACCTGGGCGGCCTGGTGTCGTCGCAGTTGCTGGCGCTGGGCAAGAACATGTACACCAAGGGGCTGGACCAGCAGGACGAGTTTGACGCCGACCGTACCGGCGTGGCTCTCGCCGCGCGCGCAGGGTTCGATCCCTACGGCCTGGTGGCGGTGCTGCAGCAACTGCGCAGCGCAGCGCCTGACGATGCGCTATTCGCCCTGTCGCTCAGCACCCATCCACCGGCACAGGTTCGCCTGAACCAGCTTGAGCAGGCCATGGGTAACCGGCTCGATGCTTACGCGGGCCAGCCGTCCGTCACGGTAGCGCAGCGAATGAGCGCTTCGAACCGCCGGCCTACCGCGCAGGCACCCGCACCCACGCGCACTACCGGCAAGAAAACGAACTAGGACGTAACGGGCCTACGACGGCGGCACTTCTTCACCAACCGGGGCCGCGGGACTGGCTTTGCCAGACCGCAGGCGCAGCGGCCCCTGGGTAATGAAAAGGGGCAGGGAGAAGCCGCAGGCTACACGAAGTGAGCAACCGTGGGGGCTATCTGGTTCTGGTAAAGACGAATATTCCGGCGATGACTAAAACCGTCCCCGCCGCCACCCAGGCCGTGAACGGCTCACCCAGAATCAGCACACCCATCAGGATGGTGGACATCGGGCCCACCATGCCGGTTTGCGCGGCCATGCTGGCGCCGATGCGCTCGATCGCCATCATCACCATCAGCACGGGTGCAGCCGTGCACAGCGTGGCATTGAGCAGTGACAGCCAGATTACCTCCGGCGCCACGGCTGCCGCGCTCATGGGACGCAGCAACACAAACTGCAGCAGGCAACACAGGCAGGCCACGGTGGTAGCCAGCCCCACCAGGCGCAATGAGCCGAGCCGCCGGACCATCTCACCGCTGTAAACCAGATAAAGCGCGTAGCTCACCGCGCTCAGGAACACCAGCAGCGCACCCCAGGCAGCGTCCGCACCCTGCAGCGTGATCTCGTGACCGAACACCAGCACCACACCGCAATAGCTGATGGCCATGCCGACAATTTGCAGCGCGCCAACTCGGCGCTTGTACAACACCAGGCCCAGCAGCAACACCAGCGTGGGATTGAGATAGAGGATCAGCCGCTCCAGCGAGGCACTGATAAATGCCAGGCCAGCGAAGTCCAGGAAGCTGGCGAGGTAGTAGCCGGTAAAACCGAGCCAGAGCACGCCCAGCCAGTCCTTGCGCGTCAGCGGCGCCTTGCCCCGGCTGGCCCACCACGCCATCACCGCAAAGATGGGCAGCGCAAACAGCATGCGGTACATGATCAGCGTGACGGCGTCGACGCCGTAGCGATAGGCCAGCTTGACGATGATGGCTTTACCGCTGAAGGCAATCGCTCCGAAAGTGGCGAGCAGCAAGCCGGGCGCTATGCTTTTGGTAGCTGCTTGCGCATGACCTGCTTGGTCTGCAGGCATTTTTATATCGGATGTGTCGGGCGTATCGGTCAAGGTGGTTGCTTAGAAACCCACGGCCTGGCCGTCACGGCGTGGATCGCTTGCCGCGACATAACCCTCGACCTTGGGATTGCCGGCACGCCAGATGAACTGACCAGCGCCGAAGTCCTGGTAGGAGTCGTTGATGACTTCCATACGGTGGCCACGGTCGGCAAGGCCCTGCACGGTACTCGGGTCCATCGTGGCCTCCACATTGATCTCCAGGCCGGCGTTGTAGCGCCAGCGCGGCGCATCGCAAGCCACCTGTGGGCTCTGGCCGTAGTCCAGCATGCGCACCAGTGTCTGCATGTGGCCCTGCGGTTGCATGTTCGCGCCCATCACGCCATAGCTCATCACGGGTTTGCCGTCCTTGCTGAGGAAGGCCGGAATGATGGTGTGGAAAGGCCGCTTGCCAGGCGCGACCTGGTTGGCGCCCGTCTGCAGGCTGAAGGCGTGTCCGCGGTTCTGCAGGCTGATGCCGAACTCCGGCTCGACGCAGCCCGAACCAAAACCCATGTAGTTGCTCTGGATGAAGCTCACCATCATGCCGTTCTCGTCGGCCGCCGTCAGGTAGATCGTTCCACCCTTGACGGGGTTGCCCGCGCCAAAGTCCTGTGCCTTTTTCATGTCGATGAGTTTGGCACGGGATGCAAGGTACGCGTCATCGAGCATTTGCTCGGCCGTCACCTCCATTGACGAGGGCTCGGCCACGTACCGGTAAATATCGGCAAATGCCAGCTTCATGGCTTCGATCTGCAGGTGCTGCGAATCCACGCCGTCAACCGGCAGCCCGGCCACATCGAACTTATCAAGGATGCCCAGCGCAATCAGCGCCGCAATGCCCTGCCCGTTCGGCGGAATTTCGTGCAGGGTATAGCCCCGGTACTCCTTGCCGATGGGTTTGACCCATTCCGGCTTGTAGCTTTCAAAATCTTTGGCGGTGATGCTGCCGCCGTTTTGTGCGGAGAATTTTTCGATGGCCTGGGCAATGGCGCCACCGTAATACGCCGTGCCCCTGGTTTGCGCAATCGAACGCAGCGCTTTGGCCGCGGCCTTGAACTGGAACAGCTCACCAACATTCGGCGCCCGGCCCCAGGGAAGGAAAGATTGGGAAAAACCTGGCTGCGACTTCAACTCCTCCGTAGCAGCCGCCCACTTCTGCTGCACCACGGGCGGCAACAAATAGCCGCGCTCGGCGATTTCAATCGCAGGCTCCATCAGGTCGGCGAAGGGCAGCTTGCCGAAACGCTCGCTCAAGGCTACCCAGCCGGCCACCGCGCCCGGTACGCTCACGGAATCCATGCCGCGCTTGGGAGGCGTCTGCGCATCGCTGCCGTATTTGCGCTTGAAGTAATCCGGCGTCCAGCTTTGCGGCGCGCGGCCCGATGCATTCAGTCCATGCAGTTCCTTGCCGTCCCAGAGGATGCAGAAAGCATCGCTGCCCAGGCCGTTGCTGACAGGCTCGACGATGGTCATGGCGGCTGCAGCAGCGATCGCGGCATCTACTGCATTGCCGCCCTTGAGCATCATGCGCAAACCGGCCTGTGCGCCCAATGGGTGCGAAGTCGAAACAACGTTGCGGGCAAACAGCGGCAGGCGGGTGGAGGTGTAGGGGTTGCTGTAGTTGAAATTCATGGGTCACCTGTTGAAGGCAAGGCAAAGAAAAAATGGGTGCCGGCGGTCACGGTGTGCAACCGCAGGCGGGAAGTCAAACTGACCGGCATCGTCACGACCAGGCGGCGCGATGCGGTGAAAGGCATCAATCGGCGCTGATTTTCCGCTCGACAATGATTTTCTTCCACCTGGCCGTGTCCGTCTTCACCATGGCCGCAAAGGCCTGCGGCGTGCCACCCGTGGGTTCCGCGCCCAGCCTGGCAAAGCGGTCTTTCACATCGGCATCGGCCAGGGCTGCGTTCACGGCCTGGTTGACCTTGCCTGCCAGGTCTGGCGCCATGCCTTTGGGGCCGTAAACCCCGAACCAGGTGACCGACTCAAAGCCCGGCAGGGTTTCCGCCACCGCTGGCAGATCGGGAGCGAGCGCCGTGCGTTTGAGGCTGGTGACCGCAAGGACCCGCAGCTTTCCATCCTTCACATGCGGCATGCCGGTGACGAAGGAGTCGAACAGCACGTCGATCTTGCCGCTGATCAGGTCCGGCATGGCCAGCGCCGTACCGCGGTAAGGGATGTGCAGGATGAAGGTCCCCGATTGCGCCTTGAAGTACTCGCTCATCAAGTGGATGATGGTGCCGTTGCCGCTGGACGCGTAGTTCAAACGCCCGGGGTTCTTGCGTGCATGATCGATAAATTCGCCCATGGACTTTGCCGGCGACGTGTTGGGCACCAGCACCACGTTGGGTGAACTTGCCACATAGGCAATCGGCGTGAAGTCGGTTTCCGCGTTGTAGGGAATTCGGGAGTTGACGGCCGGCCCGATGCTGTGGGTGCTTGAAGTCGCCAGCAGCAGCGTGTAGCCGTCAGCAGGCGATTTGGACGCCGCATCGGCGCCTATCGTGCCGCCGGCGCCCGGCCGGTTTTCGACCACGACCGTCTGGCCGATTTTCTCGCCCAGCTTTTGCGACAGGGCCCGTGCCAGGATGTCCGTCGCACCGCCTGCCGGAAACGGCACGATCATGCGAATGGGTTTGGACGGGTAGTTCTGGGCCATGGCGGGGCCCGCGAAAGTTACGGCGGAAGCCGCAGCCAGGGAAATAATATGTCTACGTTTCATCTGGCCATTGTGCAACGATTTTGAGCGCCGACTATGTGGCAAACAGGCAAAACAAAAGGCACCCGAAGGTGCCTTTTTTCGCATGCGCTTTCGCGCCGGCTCCTGTCGATTATTCCTCGACGAAAGCTTCTTCCCGTTTGTTTTTGATGCTCGGCAGCAACACGATGACCAGCAGCAGCAAGGCAGCTCCCAGCAGCCCGGCCGACAGCGGACGCGTCACAAACACGCTCCAGTCGCCGCGCGAAAGCAGCAGGGCCCGGCGCAGGTTCTCTTCCATCATGGGGCCCAGGATGAAGCCCAGCAGCAAGGGAGCTGGTTCGCAGCCGAGCTTGACGAACATGTAGCCGATCACACCAAAGATGCCCACCATCCAGATGTCGAAGGTGTTGTTGTTGGTGGAATACACGCCAATCGCGCAGAAAAGCACGATGGCCGGGAACAGGTAGCGGTAAGGCACGGTCAGCAGCTTGATCCACATGCCGATCAGCGGCAGGTTCAGGATCACGAGCATCGCGTTGCCGATCCACATTGAGGCGATCAGGCCCCAGAACAGTTCGGGGTTGCTGGTCATGACCTGGGGGCCGGGCTGGATGTTGTGGATCGTCATGGCGCCCACCATCAAGGCCATCACGGCATTGGGTGGAATACCCAAAGTGAGCAACGGAATGAAAGACGTCTGCGCGCCGGCGTTGTTCGCCGACTCGGGTGCGGCCACGCCGCGGATGTTGCCCTGGCCGAAAGGCACCTCGCCCGGCTTCGACTTGATCTTCTTTTCCAGTGCATAGGCAGCGAAGGCCGCGAGCAGCGCGCCACCTCCCGGCAAAATGCCCAGTGCAGAACCCAGGAAGGTACCGCGCAGCACGGCCGGCAACATGTTCTTGAAGTCCTCCTTGGTCGGGAACAGGCCCGACACCTTGGCGGTGAACACCTCGCGCTCATGCTCAGGCTGCGCCAGGTTGCTGATGATTTCGCCGTAACCGAACACACCCATGGCGATGGTCACGAAGCCGATGCCGTCGGTCAGTTCGGGAATGTCAAAACTGAAGCGGGCCACGCCGGAATTCACGTCAGTGCCGACAAGGCCCAGCAGCAGGCCCAGCACGATCATGGCAATCGCCTTGAGCAGCGAGCCGGAAGCCAGCACCACGGCGCCGATCAGGCCCAGAACCATCAGGGCAAAATATTCAGCAGGGCCGAATTTGAAGGCCAATTCGGTCAGCGGCGGCGCAAATGCGGCCAGTATCAAGGTGCCTACGCAACCGGCAAAGAAAGATCCCAGGCCTGCCGCGGCAAGCGCGGGCCCGGCCCGGCCTTTTCTTGCCATCTGGTACCCGTCAATACAGGTCACCACTGAAGAGGATTCCCCCGGCAGGTTCACCAGAATGGCGGTGGTGGAGCCACCGTACTGGGCGCCGTAATAAATACCGGCCAGCATGATCAGCGCCGACACGGGTGGCAGCGCATAGGTGGCCGGCAACAGCATGGCGATCGTAGCCACGGGGCCAATGCCCGGCAGAACCCCAATCAGGGTGCCCAAAATACAGCCGATCAGGCAGTACAACAAATTGATGGGCGTGAATGCCACGCCAAAGCCTATCGACAGGTGAGACAGCAATTCCATTTTTTATTCTCCTTAGCCGATAAAGAATGGCCAGACCGGGAACTGCAACTTGAGCAGAACGACAAAAGCGAGGTAGCTGCCGATGGCCAGCACCGTCGCAAGAATGAAAGTGTTTTTGACCTTCCAGCCTTCTTCAGCCATGCTGGAAATGAAGGTCAACGCATAAATCGCCACGATCATGCCCATGGCTGGAATCTTGATGCTCGGCAAACCGGCCAGCAAAATGCCGAATAGCAGATTGGCCAGGATGATGAAGGAGAGGGGCTTCCAGGCCCATTTGCCGATCTTGTCGCCGCCCACGGTTTCCACGACCAGTGCCTTGAAAGTGATCGCGGCCCCCAGAACAGTCATCAAAATACCCAGCATGAGGGGGAAGTAACCCGGTCCCATACGGGCACCCTCACCCACGTTGTAGGTGGTTGCCCCCCATGCGAACGCCACACCGACGCCCATGAACATGAGGCCGGAGAAAAAGTCTTTCTGACTCTTGATATTCACGGCTGTCTCCTCAATACATATATAAAAGAAAGAATCGGTGGATTGTGCATTCAATCACCCGGCCCCCGCCATGTGGCTTTCACTTACCTTT
The DNA here is from genome assembly GCF_056403595.1 of Polaromonas sp. P2_G11. Classification (NCBI taxonomy): domain Bacteria; kingdom Pseudomonadati; phylum Pseudomonadota; class Betaproteobacteria; order Burkholderiales; family Comamonadaceae; genus Polaromonas; species Polaromonas sp. P2_G11. Next base: position 105,494 of record NZ_JBFUFE010000003.1, read on the forward strand.
CGTAATCTTTTGGCTTACCTCTTGCTTACAACGGGCCGGCCGTTGTAAAAGGCCCAAGGACTCAGGCCAAAGGCGGGGTGGAGGCCAAAATTTCCTCGATGGTTGTCAGGCCCTCTGCCACTTTCAACGCGCCGGCCAACCGAAGCGGGCGCATACCTTCACTGACCGCCTGGCGGCGCAGCGCATCGATATTGGGCTCTTTCGAGACTTTTTCCTTGAAGCCTTCCGTGACGGTCAGCAGCTCATAAAGACCCATACGCCCACGGAAACCGGTCATCCGGCAATCCACACAGCCCACCGGCTTGTACGGCCGGTAGCCGCCGCTGATTTGCCAGGGTTTGACCAGGTCGGCGAGCGTTTCGCGTGAGGCGGCCTCATCAGGCTGGCGGCAATTGCTGCACAAGGTGCGTACCAGCCGCTGGGCCAGCACACCCAGCAAGGTGGCGTTGATCAGGTAAGAAGGAACCCCGAGTTCCATCAGGCGGGACACCGCCGACGGGGCGTCATTGGTATGCAGCGTGCTGAAAACCAGGTGGCCGGTCAGCGCGGCTTGCACCGCCATCTCGGCCGTCTGCAGGTCGCGGATTTCGCCCACCATGATGATGTCCGGATCCTGCCGCATCAGCGCGCGCAGCCCCTCGGGGAAATCGAAATCCAGGTGCGGCTGCACCTGCGTCTGGTTAAAAGAGGCCTCGATCATTTCGATCGGGTCTTCAATCGTGCTGACGTTGACTTCTTCAGTCGCAAGCCGCTTGAGCGTGGAATAAAGCGTGGTGGTCTTGCCGGAACCGGTAGGCCCGGTGACCAGCACAATGCCATAGGGCCGCTTGACCAGTTGTTCCCAGCGTTCGGCGTCGTGCTGCGAAAAACCCAGGGCATCCAGGTCCTTGACCGTGGTGTCCGGATCAAAAATACGCATGACCATCTTCTCGCCGAAGGCTGTGGGCAAGGTGGACAGGCGCATCTCAACTTCGTCGCCGCGCGGGTTGCGGGTCTTGATGCGGCCATCCTGCGGTCGGCGCTTTTCCACCACATCCATGCGGCCCAGCAGCTTGATGCGGGCGGTCATGGCGTTGTGCACGCCCATGGGCAGTTGATAAACGGGATGCAGCACGCCGTCGATGCGAAAGCGGATCACGCCCTGCTCGCGCCGCGGCTCGAGGTGGATGTCGCTGGCGCGCTGGTCAAAGGCGTACTGCCAGAGCCAATCCACCACCTGCACCACGCCCTGGTCATTGGCGTCCAGCTGCTTGTTGCTTTTGTTCAGCTCAACCAGTTGTTCAAAGCTCGCCGATGTCGACCCGCCGCCGGCCTTGATCGCTGCCTTGACGGATTTGGCCAGGGCAAAAAATTCGGCGGTGAACTTGGTGATTTCGAGGGGGCTGGCAACCACAAGGCGCACGCTGCGCTTGGCCTGACGTTCGACCTCCTGCACCCAGTCAGTCACGAAAGGCTCCGAAGTGGCAATCACCACCTCGCTGGGGGTCACCTGCACCGGCAGCACCTTGTGCCGCTCGGCATACATGGCCGACATGGTGTCCGCCACCTTGCCCACGTCCACCTTGAGCGGGTCAATCCGCAGGTAAGCAAGGCCGGCCCGTCCGGCCAGCCATTGCGTGATCGTTTCCATGTCCAGGGGTTTGCCGTCGGCCAGGCGTGTCATGCCGACACTGGCAAGCCGCGTCAACGGCGGCTGCGCGCTTTGCACCTGGGAGCAGCGTGCAATCGTGCGCTGGGCTTCAGCGGCGCTGATGACGCCGTCTTCGCTGAGCCACTCAACCAGCATGCGCCAGCCCAGCGGCCCGGCAGGGGGCTTTTTCACATGCAGGTCTTTGGGGTGTTTGGGGTGCGTCACGGCGCTCATGGGTCGCACTGTACCCCATCCACCTGGGTCTTTACCATCCGTGCGGCCGCATCATCACGCCGCCGGTGCAAAGAGCCGCAGCCATTTTTTGGCGGGTAGCTTCCAGCACGACTCAATGACACCGGCTTGCTGCAACAGGTCGGACCGCTCGGGACGCGTCGGATCGCGTTGGGCCAGCACCACAGTGTTGCCTTCGCGCGTCGGCCGGAACGCCCAGACCGCTTCGGGCCCGAACGCTTCCGCGATTTTTGTCAGCGACTGCACGTAACTGGAATCGCGGCCAAAAAGATTCACCGTCATCACGCCGTCTTCCGCCAGAAGCCCGCGGCAGTCCTCGTAAAAATCCGCGCTGTCCAGCACCGGTGCCGCCGCCTCGTGGTCATACAGGTCGACATGCAGAAAGTCCACCGTTCCCCGGTGCACAGGTTTTTTGATTTCCAGCGCCGCATCAGCTTCAATGACATGCAGCCTCAGGTCGTCCCGCGGCAGCTTGAACCAGAGCCGGCAGGCCGTGATCACCTGCGGATTGATTTCAATCGCCGTGGTTTTCATGCGCAGCTTTTTGTAGCAAAACTTGGTCAGCGCGGCAGAGCCCAAGCCCAGCTGCATTGCGTGCTTTTTGGACACAGCCGCCGCGTCGGTGAACAGCAGCCCCGCCATCATGCGCTGCACGTATTCCAGCTCGATGTCATACGGTGCATCGCGCAGCATGGAGCCTTGCACCCATTCGGTGCCCAGGTGCAAAAAGCGCACCTCGCCGTAGTCGGAGAAATTGACTTCGGGCAACTCAGCCACCGTTTTTTCTGTTTCTTTTTTCGACATCAAACCAATCCATGCTTTTCAAAAACTTCACGCCAGGCTGCGAGTTTGCGCTCAAAGCTCCATGATGCGTTCGCCGGGCTGGTAGAAGGCAGTTTGTAGACCGGCAGGCCCAGCTGCAAGGTGTGCTTCGAATGCTTGAAACTTTCGCCGCCATTGTGGGCAATCGCTTCCAGCGCCGGACACAGTCGCCGCAGGCTGGCGAGGTCATTGACCTGCGCATTGCGGATCGCGCTGTCCAGGCTGCCCTCGCGTTCACAGGCAGCGTACACGTCCCACAGGCCAAGCCCTTTTGACAAAAGCCATTCGCTACGAATTTGATAGCTGCTACCGCCCGTCCCCATTGGCCCATCGGGCCAAATGGTTTGCAAAATCTTCCAGAAATGGTTTTGCGGGTGGCCGTAATACTGCTGCGCAGCCAGCGAGGCGGCGCCCGGAAAGCTCCCCAGTACCAGCAGGCGGGTGCCGGGAGAAACCAGCGGCGCCAGGCCCGCCAACACAGGTTTCGCGGTGCCCTTTTTCACGCCAGAAGGGCTCCCAGTTTCGGCAGCGCCCGCAATGCGTTGGCAGTCGTTGCGGCCGCCAGCGACGCGAGCGGAATTCCCCGCAAATCCGCCACCTGCTGCGCAATGCGCGGCAACTCGCCCGGCTCATTGCGGCCCTGGGCCTGGCCCGTTTCGCGCTCTGCCGCTGTTTTGTAGATCCAGTGCGGCGGAATGTCGGGCGAATCCGTTTCCATCACCAGCGCCTCCAGGGGCAGTTCCGCCGCCAGGCGCCTGAGTTGCAAGGCAGGCTCAAACGTGACGGCGCCGCCAAAGCCCAGCTTCAGGCCCAGCTTGATAAATTCTCCCGCCTGCTGTTCGCTGCCATTGAATGCGTGGCCGATGCCGTGCCAGCCGCCCTCGGGCGCCAGGTCGCGCAGGTGCTTGAGCAACTTGTCAGCCGATCGCCGCACGTGCAGGATGACCGGCAGGCCGTGCTTGCGCGCCAGCTTGAGTTGTTCACGGTAGAAGTGCTCCTGGCGTTCACGTATAGGGCTTTGCGTCAGGGCAGGCACAAAATAATCAAGGCCGATTTCGCCCACCGCCACCAATCGCGGATCAGACCGCCTCAACGCAAGTTCGTTATCCAGTGTCTGCAGGTCGGCGTCTTGCGCCTGGGGCACACACAGCGGATGGATGCCCAGCGCATAGCTGTCGGAAAACCGGTGCGCCAGCACACGGACTGCCTCGAAATTGAACACGCCCACGGCCGGCAGCACGCAGTGTGCAACGCCTGCAGCGGCCGCCCGCGCACGAACTTCAGCGACATCGGCGGCCAGTTCACCGGCGTCAAGATGGCAGTGTGTGTCTATCCAGAAAGTCATTCAGTCAATGCGGTAGGGCACCCGGGATGCAAAAAGAAAAGGTGCAGGAAAAGGAACAACCTGGCGCAGGCCTTGCTTGCAGAAGATGTTGACACAGAAATGAAATCGGGACACGCTATGCTTTTTTTGAGGAAATGCACGCGCAATTCGTTACCGTTTTTTTGCCGCTGATCTCTTTTCGTCAACCACTGTCTACCACCGTCGACTGATAACACAAGGAAAAGCCAACATGAAATTATCCCGTCTGATGAGCCACATTCTCGGAGCCGGCCTCGTTGTTTCAAGTATGGCCAGCCCCGCCTGGGCACAAGACCAGAAGTTGCGGCTGATTACCTGGGCCGACTATGTGCCGGCTGATGTCGTGGCGCAGTTCAAGAAAGAGACCGGGATCGACGTTGAGCTCACGCTGTCCAATAACGAAGAAATGATTTCCAAGCTGCGCGCCACCGGCGGCGCCGGCTTTGACCTGGCCCAGCCCTCGCAGGACCGCATCACCGGCCCGCAGCAGGAGTTCGGCATCTACAAACCCATGGACCTCAGCAAGATCAAATCCGATCTGTTCATCCCGTCCATGCTGGAAGCCACCAAGAAAAACACCACGCTGGACGGCAAGGTTTATGGCCTGCCGCACATCTGGGGCACCGACGGCCTCGTCGTCAATACCAAGCTGGCCAAGATGACCGACTACCCCGACCTGTGCAAGGCCGACGTCAAGGGCAAAACCGCCGTGCGCCTGAAGCGCCCCACGCTGCTGGCCTTCGCCTTTGCTTCCGGCAAAGACCCGTTTGCGCTGTACAAGGACCCGAAAGCCTACGGCGCGCTGATGGACGAAGTCGGCAAGACCATGATTGCCTGCAAGAGCAACATCAAGTTCTACTGGGACAACAAGGACCAGCTGCTCAACGGCATGCGTGCCGGCGAAGTGGTGGGAGCCATGATGTGGGATACCGGCGGCTGGAAGCTCAATGCCGAAAAACCTGAAATCCAATACATCGCACCGAAGTCGGGCGCACTCGGCTGGATCGACACCTTCGCCATCCCGGCCAAAGGCCGCAACGATGCCGCCGCCTACGCCTGGATCAACTTCAATATGCGCCCCGAGATTGCCGCAAAAGTGGCAGGCTCTGCCGGCAACTTCACCGCCTCCAAGGGAGCCGACCAGCTGGCCGATCCCAAGCTGAAAGCCCAGTTCGCCGCCAGCTTCCCTGAAGCCGCGTTGAAAAACGTGAAGTGGTATCCCGCAGTGCCTGCCGGCATCGAGGACATCGAAGGCCGCGTATTAGACCGCGTGAAAGCAGCCCAATAACCGGCCTATCACCGGTGCACGCAGACCTTCAAGCCGAACACGTCGGTAAAACCTACGCCGGCCAGCCCGCAGTCAAGGACTTGTCCTTTTCCGTGGAGCGCGGCAGCTTCTTTTCCATCCTCGGCCCATCGGGCTGCGGAAAGACGACGCTGCTGCGCATGATCGCCGGCTTTCTGTCGCCCGATGCGGGCCAGATCCACATCGGCGGTAAACCCATGAACGGCGTGCCGCCCAACCAGCGGCCCGTCAACATGGTGTTCCAGCACCTGGCACTGTTCCCCATGATGTCGGTCGGTGAAAACGTTGGCTACGGCCTGGCACGGCGCGGCCTCTCGCGCGCCGACATCGCCGGCAAGGTCGGCGCCATGCTTGAACGCGTGAGCCTGCCCGGCATGCAGGACAAGCGGGTCGACCAGCTATCGGGCGGGCAGCGGCAGCGCGTGGCGATTGCGCGAAGCCTGGTGCTCGAGCCCACCTTGCTGCTGCTCGACGAACCCCTGGGAGCGCTGGATTTGAAGCTGCGCGAGCACATGAAAGTCGAGCTCAAGCAACTGCAAGCGGCCTTCGGCACCACCTTTGTCTACATCACGCACGACCAGTCCGAGGCATTGGTACTGTCCGACCATGTCGCGGTCATGAATGCCGGCAGCTTTGAGCAGGTGGGTACACCGCAAGAGCTGTACTACCAGCCGCAAACACCTTTCGTCGCGGGCTTTGTGGGCGCCAACAACAAGCTGCAAGGCAATGCTGCTGCGGGCGCAGAGCCCGGCAACGCGGTGGCGCTGACAACCGGCCAGGGCCTGGCCATGCGGGCCCGCGCAGTCGGGAAAATCCTGACCGGCCAAGCCGTGCAGGCGTTTGTGCGGCCCGAAGCGATCAGCCTGGCCCGCGACGCCGCTGAGCTGCCCGCTGACCACACCGCCTACGCGGGCCAGGTTGAGAGCCTGCTCTTCGACGGCGCAAACTCGGCCATATTGCTGCGCGAAACCACCAGCCGCACGGAATTTCGCATCGCGCTGCCGCAGACCGGCCGCTTTGCCGACTTGCGTGTCGGTGAAACGGTGGCCTTCAGCTTCGACCCCGCACAAGCCACCTGTTTTGGGACAGCCGGCGCCTAGCGCCTGCAGATCATGCAAGCCGCAGCCGCCATGCCCGCAGCAAATGCCGGATCCGCATCGGCGCAGGCCAGGCTCATCCTGCTGTTGTTGCTCGCGCCGGCGCTGATCTGGCTGGTGGGCCTCATCGTGTTGCCGCACATCGACCTGGCCATCCTGTCGCTGCGCGAACGCATCGCACCGCGGCAATATGCACCCAGCATCGCGCAGTACCGCACTTTCATCGACGAACCGCTGTACTGGCACACCTTTGTGCGCACCGCCGTCATGTCCATCCTGGCCACGCTGATCACACTGCTGCTGGCGTTTCCCATCGCCTGGACGATTGCCAAGCTGGTGCGCGGCCGTGCCAAGTCGCTGCTGCTGGTGATGTGCCTGATCCCCTTCTGGGTCAGCGAAACCGTGCGCACCCTGGGCTGGATGATTCTGCTGCGCGAATCGGGCGTGCTGCCCGCCGTGCTGGTGCAGCTGGGCCTCACTGATGCACCTGTAGAGCTGCTCTACCGCGACGCCACCATCCTGGTCGGCCTGGTCTATACCTCCATGCTCTTCATGGTGGTGCCGCTAATCAGCGCCCTTGAAAGCCTGGACGACACGCTGATCGAAGCGGCGTATGACCTGGGCGGCAACGGCCCTTCCATCCTGCGGCAAATCGTCATTCCGCATGCCGCGCCCGGCATCCTCGCCGGCTGCATCGTGGTCTTCATGCTGACCTTGGGCAACTACCTCACGCCCACCTTGCTGGGCGGTAAAAATTCGCTGTGGTTTACCGAGCAGATTTACACCCAGTTCATCACGCGCTTTAACTGGGAGCAAGGCGCGGCGTTTGGATTTTTGCTGCTGGGTTTGTCAACAGCGATCGTCTGGCTTGGCCTTAAATTAACGGGCCAGAAATTCGGCGAAGTCATGCGCCGGTCATGATGAAGGGCACTGCATGATCGCCTCCCTGCCCCGCCCCGCCTGGCTGCGCGCCGGCACCGTGGCTTATGCCCTGGCGTTTTTTGCTTTCCTGTTCCTGCCGCTGGTGGTGGTCGCGGTGTTTGCCTTCAACGACGCACCCTATCCGGCGCCGCCCTGGCGCGGCTTCACGCTCGACTGGTTTTTTGGCAGCAAGTCCGGACGCACAGGCCTTTTTGCCGATCGCCCCATGCTCGCCAGCCTCTGGACCAGCGTGGTGGTGGCCGGCTGGGTCACGCTGCTGGCGGTGCTGGTGGGCACGACCAACGCTTTTTTGATTGAGCGCAGCCGCTTTCCGGGCAAACAAGCGCTGTCGATGCTGATGCTGGCGCCGCTGGTGATTCCCGGCGTCATCCTGGGTATTTCGATCCTGGCCTTTGCCAGCCGCCTGGCGCAGTTTGCCGACGACTGGTGGGGGCTGGAGCTGGATTTCCTGCGACCAGGGCTTCCGCTGGTGGTGCTGGGCCAGTTTTCCTACATCGTGTCCATCGCCACGCTCATCATTTCGGCCCGCCTGAAACGTTTTGACATCACCCTGGAAGAAGCCGCCTACAACCTGGGCGCCTCCCGCGCCGCGGTCTTCGCCACCATCACCCTGCCTTACCTGAAACCCGCGCTGATCGGCGCTGCAGCGATCTCGTTTTTGATGTCCTTCGAGAACTTCAACACCACGCTGATGCTGGTCGGCTCGGACGCGCCGTTGACCGTCATGATGTACGGCCGCATGCGCGAGGGCGCCACGCCGGTGCTCAATGCCGTCAGCCTGTTCCTGATGCTGGCCTCGGCGGCCCTGGCGCTGACCCTGCTGCGCAAGCCCGCCGACAGCCCTGGCGCCTGAAGCGCCTGAAACAGTCCAGGCCGCCCCAAAATCGGGCTCGAATCGAGCCCAGACTGCGCAGTAACAGGCGCTTTACAAAGCCCCCTACGCCTATACCCAAATCACGTGCACGGATGCACAAATCGTGATACGGTGCAACTGTAAATACGGGGCCTGAAGCAGGTTTTCACGCCCGGTGGTATCAGCCCGGTTTTGACATTGACCTCACAGGTGAACGGATGCGCAGGCCAGCCCTTTACAGCAGTTCAAACCGTCCGGCGCAGGGCGCGGGTGATGCCCAGACGCAACCGCCCGAGCAGGCTGCCGGCCCAGACGGCGCCATTCCAGCCCCCGCACCTTCCCGCTTCCCCCGCGCCTCCCGCCTGGCCAAACGGCTTGCCCAAAACCAGCTTTACCTGCTCTGGTCGGTCGTCGGCCTGCTGGCCCTGCTGCTGGCCATCAGCTTTGCCTCCCCGCTGCGGCCTGCGGCCCGCAAGCTGACGCAGGAAGACATCAACGCGGCCGTCCTCAAAACGCTGGAGACCACAGTCCTGCCCTCCCCCGGCACCCGGGCTTATGACACCATCATCCCCTCCGTCGTGCGCATCGTGGGGCTGGGTAAAGACAAGGACGGCAAGGAAGATGGCGAGCGCAGCGTGGGCACCGGCGTGGTCATCGTCGACAAGGGCATCATCCTGACCAACCTGCACGTGGTGCAGGGCGCAACAACCATCAAGGTCACATTCGCAGACGGCCTCGAATCCACCGCCAGCATCACCGGCGTGCAGCCCGAGAACGACCTGGCCGTGCTGCAGGCCCACAAGATCCCCGACGACCTGATTGCCGCCACCATGCGCTCCACCGCCGACCTGGCCCCCGGCGACCAGGTCATGGCCGTGGGCTACCCCTTCGGCATAGGCCCCTCGGCCTCGCAGGGCGTGATCTCCGGCCTCAAGCGCAACTTCCGCTCGCCCGAAGGCAAACAGATGATGAGCAACCTGATCCAGTTCGACGCCGCCGCCAACCCCGGCAACTCCGGCGGGCCGCTGGTCACCATGGACGGCGAAGTGGTCGGCATCGTGACCGCCATCTTCAACCCCAACCAGCAACGCACGTTTGTCGGCATCGGTTTTGCGGTGCCGATTGAAAACGCGGCCTCGGCCGCCGGCATGCCCCCCTTCTGAAGACTTTAAGGACATCGACGCATGGAACAGCACACGCCCGAACATTCCGCCACCGGCCATGACGCCACCGCGCTGCTGATGGAGCAGATCCTGTATGAAGTCAAACGCGTGGTGGTGGGGCAAGACCGCTTTCTTGAACGCGTCATGGTCGCCATCCTGGCGCAGGGCCATTTGCTGGTGGAAGGCGTTCCCGGCCTGGCCAAGACGCTGACCATCAAGACGCTGGCCAACACTGTGCAGGGCAACTTCAAGCGCATCCAGTTCACACCCGACCTGGTACCGGCCGATCTGGTGGGCACACGCATCTACAACCAGAAAACCGGCGAGTTCACCACCTCGCTCGGGCCGGTGTTTACCAACCTGTTGCTGGCCGATGAAATCAACCGCGCGCCCGCCAAGGTGCAGAGCGCGCTGCTGGAAGTGATGCAGGAGCGCCAGGTCACGATTGCCGGCATCACCCACAAGGTGCCCGAACCCTTCCTCGTCATGGCCACGCAAAACCCGATTGAAACCGAAGGCACCTACCCGCTACCCGAAGCGCAGGTCGACCGCTTCATGATGAAGGTGCTGGTGGACTACCCGACCGACGAAGAAGAATTCGTCATCGTCCAGCGCGTCACCGGCCCGGCCGTCGCCGTAAGCGCTGTCGCCACCACCGAACAGCTGGCCGCGCTGCAGGCCGAATGCCGCCGCATCTACGTCGACCCCTCGCTGGTGCAGTACGCCGTGCGCCTGGTCTCGGCCACACGTAACCCGACCAAGCATGGCCTCAAGGATTTGCAGCGCTTCATCACCTTCGGTGCCAGCCCGCGCGCCACCATCAACCTGACTGAAGGCGCCCGCGCGCTGGCCATGTTGCGCGGACGCAGCTACGCCCTGCCCGAAGACATGACCGACCTGGTGCCCGACGTGCTGCGCCACCGGCTGGTGCTGTCCTACGAGGCGCTGTCTGAAGGGTTGTCGGCCGACGGCCTCGTCGCGAAGATCATGGCCAAAATCCCGCCTCCAGCAAAACCACTAGAGCATGAAAAACTCGCCGCCTAGAAATGTGAGCCCCCACGCTCCGCCGCTTCGCGGGTCGCTGCCCCCCGAGGGGGCCGCCCGCCTGCGGCCCGGCAAAGCCGGTTCCGCGGCTCATGCTGGTTTCGGAGGATCGCCATGAGCGCACCTTCATCCAACGCAGAGCAGTTGCTGCGCCGGCTGGAGTGGACCGTGCTGCGCCGGCTCGACGGCCTGCTGCAGGGCGACTACCGCACCTTGCTGCGCGGCACCGGCATGGACCTGGCCGACCTGCGTGAATACCAGCACCACGACGACGTGCGTCACATCGACTGGAACGTCACTGCCCGGCTCGAGCAACCCCATGTGCGCGTGTTTACCGAAGACCGCGAAATGAGCGCCTGGTTCCTGCTGGACCTGAGCCCCTCGATGGACTTTGGCTCCAGCGAGCTGCGCAAGCGCAATGTGTCCGCTGAATTTGTCGCCGTGCTGGCCCGCATGCTGACGCGCCACGGCAACCGCGTGGGCGCCATGCTCTATGGCTCCGGCGTTGATGCCGTGATTCCCGCACGCGGCGGCCGCCACCACGTGCTGCATTTGCTGCACACCCTGCAGGCCCGGCCCGAAACCACAGACCTCGGCCCTACACGCCTGCACGAGTTGCTCGAGTCCGCGGCCAGCTTCATACGCAGGCGCTCCACCGTGTTTGTGGTGTCCGACTTCATCAGCGAACCCGGCTGGGAAAAGCCGCTGGGCCAACTCGCCCGCCGGCATGAAGTGGTCGCCGTGCGCCTGCTCGACCCGCTGGAGCTGGACTTGCCCGACCTGGGCCTCATTCCCATCCGCGACGTCGAAACCGGCGAGCAACTGCTGGTCGATACCCACGACGCGGGCTTTCGCAAACGCTTTGCACGCATCGCCGCCCAGCGCGAGGCCGAGCTGCGCCAGTCGCTGGCGCGTGCCGGCGTGGACACGCTGGAGCTTTCCACCGACGACAACCTGGTTGACGCCATCCTGCGGTTTACCGAGCTCCGCAAACGGCGCAGCCGTACATCAGGCGCCAACGCAGCAGGCGGCAAGCTGCCGGCCCACCTGAAACACGCCGCCTGAAGAAGCCGCCAAGGAACATCCATGAACTTCAGCTGGTTGACCTCTTTCATGTCAAAGCTTCCCCTGCCGACTTTCCTCTGGCCGGAATTTTTGTGGCTGCTGCTGGCCATTCCCCTGCTGGTGGCCGTGTATGTGTGGCTGCTGCGCCGCAAGAAAAAAATGGCGCTGCGCTACGCCAGCCTCTCCATCGTGCGCGAAGCCATGGGCCGCGGCCAAAGCTTTCGCCGGCATGTTCCGCCCCTGCTGTTTCTGCTATCCGTCGCCGCCATGCTGGTGGCGGCGTCACGCCCCTTTGCCGTGATCAGCCTTCCCTCGCAGCGCGAAACCATCATCCTCGCCATGGACGTCTCAGGCAGCATGCGCGCCACCGACGTGCAGCCCAACCGCCTGGTCGCCGCCCAGAACGCTGCCAAGGCTTTCCTGGCCGACCTGCCGCGCAATGTACGCGTCGGCATCGTCGCGTTTGCCGGCACCGCTGCCGTCGTGCAACAGCCTACCCTCAGCCGCGAAGACCTGACGGCAGCCATTGACAAATTCCAGCTGCAGCGCGGCACCGCCATCGGCAACGGCATTGTCGTGTCGCTGGCCGAACTGTTCCCCGACGCAGGCATCGACATCGCCTCCATGCAGTACGGAAGGGAAAAGCCCCGCGGCACATCGCTGGACCAGGCCCTGAACCCCGACAAGAACGCGAAGAAAGAATTCACCCCCGTCGCTCCCGGCTCCTATACCTCGGCCGCCATCATCCTGCTGACCGACGGCCAGCGCACCACGGGTGTGGATTCCATCGACGCCGCCAAGCTCGCAGCAGACCGCGGCGTTCGCATCTACACCGTCGGGGTGGGCACGGTGGATGGCGAAACGATTGGCTTTGAAGGCTGGTCCATGCGCGTCAAGCTCGACGAGGAAACCCTCAAAGGCATTGCCCGGGCAACACAGGCCGAGTACTTTTACGCAGGTACGGCGGCCGACCTGAAGAAGGTGTATGAAACCCTCAGTTCGCGCCTGGCGATTGAGAAAAAGGAAACCGAGGTCTCGGGGTTGCTGGCGCTGTTTGCCGCCGTGCTGGCACTAGTGTCTGCCAGCTTGTCGCTGCTGTGGTTTAACCGGATTCTTTGAAGGCTCCGGGCGTTCCCTCGGAGGGGAAACAGGGAAGCGGCGCCACTTGCATCTGACGTGCAAGCGAGCCACCGCATCCAGGACTTAACTTACCTCTTCGGTTTGGTGACCTCATGCCCTATCACACCGCCGACCGCGGCGCCGCCTACAGTCCCCAAGGCACTGCCACCCGTAAGAGCCGCGCCAGCCACACCGCCTACACCGGCGCCGATGGCGGTGTTTTTCTCCTGAGTCGTCATGCCGCTACAGCCCGCCAGGCCGGCAAGCACTACCGCACAAAGTGCAGTTTGTTTGATTCCAATCATTTCAGTCTCCTTGAGAACGTTAATGAAAGTGAAGAGAAAATGCCGCTTGATCACGCCGCCAACTCCTCTTCACGTGAATGAATCGCACACGGTTACCGGCTGCACGCCGGGGTGGCTTTTCATTGCTGGTGTCTTCATGCTAGGAGGCTGCGGGTTCGGTGGTGTAGGACGAACTCCCGATATCGGTACGTACTACGCCCGGTACCTCCGGAGGAAATTTCGCATGCAAATCACGTCCGGACCACTTCTCAAGCCTGAACAGGAGCGCACGCGCAGCGGGACGCAAACGCGCGTCATCCCATCAAGCGTCTCAGCCCCGGCGCGCCGCCTCTATCGCGGCGACGTCAATCTTTTTCATGGTCATCATCGCGTCGAACACGCGCTTGGCCACCTTGGGATCGGGGTCGGCTATACCGTCAGTGAGCGCGCGCGGAGTGATCTGCCATGACAGGCCCCACTTGTCCTTGCACCAGCCGCATTCGCTTTCCTGCCCGCCATTGCTGACGATCGCGTTCCACAAACGGTCGGTTTCGGCCTGATCATCGGTGGCAATCTGAAAAGAGAATGACTCGTTATGCTTGAAGAGCGGGCCACCGTTCAGCCCGATGCAGGGAATGCCGGCGACGGTGAACTCGACCGTGAGCACGTCACCCTGCTTGCCGTCGGGGTAGTCACCCGGTGCATAAAAGAGTTTGCCGACAGTGCTGTCGGGGAATGTTTTGGCATAGAAGTTTGCGGCCTCGACGGCACCACCGTCGTACCACAGACAGATCGTGTTCTTGCTGGTCTTTTTGCTGGCCATGTCGTGTCTCCTGAAAGGTTGGGTATTCGGCACCCGGCGCCCGCCACGGTGCAAAGAACCCCCATGGTATCCATCCTGCATACCTGATTTGTCGGATGGGACTGATGCCCTTGTAGGGATACGCCGATGCCCCAATGACAGCTGTGTGTTTGCCTATGCTCGTTCATATTGAGGAGGCGGTTGGCAGACTGGCCGCCTAGAATCAGTTTGCAGGCTCAGGCCCTTCCTTTCTTATCAAACTGAAACCCAAAGAATTCTTCATGCGTTACGCAGTCATCCTGTCAACATTGCTTCTTTGCTCCGCCTGCAGCAAAACATCGTCCCCACCCGCCGCCGTCATCCCGCCCAGAGTGCCCGCCACCACACCCGCCGCTACCACTGCCAATGCCACTGCGCTCGTATTACCCGACACAAAAGAGGCGACGCAAGCATTCCTTCTGATGATGGAGATGCAAGAGTACAAAACCGCTGAACTCAAGCTCGGCACCTGCATCCCGGCTGTTGATGCCAAGTACTCAGGTCAAATCGCCTGCACGGTGTCACTAAAAATTGGGGCTGGAAGTTCTGAAACCCAGGCAGATTTTTACCGTCGTGGTAATAAATGGGTGGCCCAACCGAGCAGCTCGCAAGATAGGTTGCCGTTTCCGGATCCCAAGCTTTGAACGTGATGACTAACAGTGTCGCTCTGCGGCCGAGTCTGGCCGCCGGCCATCTTCAACGCCACGCCTCAAGATGAAAATTTGCGCCGAATGTCAGTCGCCTGCCCCAGATGCACTTCTGGCGTGTTCCGCCTGTGGCTGCGGCATCTTCGTTGAACCAGATGCCCCGAACACCGAGAAGCGTGCTGATTCAGATTTCGTCGTGCTGCTTAAATGGTCGCTCGGCTACTTGCTATCTGCGGTGCTGTTGGGCGTGGTCACATCCATTTTGGCGAACATGCTGTTACGCAGCGGTCTCAGAGCGGCGGCAGAGGGAATGGTCACATCGCCCATCATGTTAATTCCTGTTCTCACGATACTGTTCTTTGCGTTCTATTCAAGTCGCTATCACAACCCCATCGCCCGGGCCGGCGCGCTGTACCTGGCAATCTCGGTTCTTGGACTCGGTGTGCACTTGCTAAGCTCCGGGCGCCCGGCCGAGTACATTGCCGCCGCGGCAAGCACCCTTTTCTTTGGACTGATTGGCACTGCCATCGCCTTCTTCTTCAGGCGGAAGGAGCCATAAGGCAAAACCCGCGCTCCCACCACCCCAGGCACAAACCGCCTATTGCACGTGGCATTCCCGCCGCAGTAAGGCCAGCGCGTCGTGTAGCGCATGAGCGGCATCGCTTTGCAGCGTGGCCTGCGCCTCTTCTACAAAGTCATCCCACAAGCTAGCGTAGGCGTCCTGGTGCTGCACCGGCGCGTGGTCCACGATGTACTCGTGGGCCAGCGCGGGCTTGAACCCGGATTTGCGGATCTTGCGCAGCAGGGTCGCGGCGCTTTTCTCGGTCAGCAGGGTCTTGGGCGCGGAGCCGGCGGCCACGCACAGGAACAGGGTCAACAGCGAACCATCGTCCGCATTGCCGCCGGTCACCTTGCTCCACACAGCGGATGCCTGACGGTCATGGTGATCGACCTCGTTCAGGCCGTCTTCAACCCAGAAATACCGGCCCATGAAGGCCGGGCTGCGGTCAAACAGCTGGCGCGGCGGCAAGGTCGCGTCGAGTATTTTTGGCGCGTCGGCCATCACGGACTGACGCACTGCCTCCACCACATCCCGCAGGTGGGCAGGCAGCTTTTTCGGAACGGCGAGCGGTAGCGCCGCCGGATCAGCCTCGTGTTTTTTGCGCAAGGCGGCAATCATCTTCTCGAACGCGACCCAGTCGGGCATCTCGGTGCGGCCCGTCGCCAGCACCAGCAAGGCGGTGCGAATCACCGCTTCGGCATCCTTGCCCGCGTCTTCGAGTTCGGCGGCGTCCATGCCCAGCTCTCCGGCAAGCCAGATGGCCGAATCCACAACCTGCGCCACATGGCTGCGCCTGGCAAGTTCGGCCTGGTAGTCGGCCAGGTTGCGCAGCGACCATTTGGCCAGCAGCGGAATGTGCCCGTCGGTGAAGCCGCCGCGTTCATTCATGCCGAAGTGGCTGTTTTGCGGCATGGCGATCAGGGCTTTGAGCATGTCCGAGCCACCCTTGGAGCGCGACAGCAGCGAGAAATCGCGCAGCGATTCAGCCGCTTGGTGGAGGTCCCCCTGGCAGGAATGTTCGAGGTACAGGCTGATCAGGTTCACCATGCGGTCACGGGCTTTTTCAAGGTCCGGGCGCAGGAACTCATTGCCGAAATAACGCGCAATCTGCACCATGCCCTTGGGGCCTTCGACCCGCATGGCTTCGATTTTTTCGGCATCGATGATGCCGTGCTGCACGCCGTATTGCAGTGCCTTTTCAAAAAAGGCGCGCGTATCGTAGAGCGAGATGACGGAAGGCGACGACATGGGCGTTTGCAAATTCAGATCGCCGATTCCTCGTCGGACTCACGCGCCGTCGGCGTGGCCTTGCCGCGATCGGTGTCGCCGGTCTCAACCTTGCCGTCGTCGTCCTGCACATCGTCCTCATTCTCTTCATTCTCCTCATCGGAAGCCGCCTTGTGCGCACTGCCCTTGGCGCGCAGCACCATCAGCGTTTCAATGAACAGGTCAGGTAGTTCGTAACGCAGCAGCCAGGCGAGCTGCATCCAGTCCTGGTCGGCGATCTCATCCAGCTGGACACGTGGCCTTTCGTAGGCCGAGGCCAGCAGCGCGGACTGGGACAGCATCTTGCCGTACTCGTCGGCCAGCTCAAAGCTGCCGCTGCGCGCAAAGGCCTCGACGCGGCTCCACTGGTCGGAAAAGTAATCAGCGAGGGCTTCGCTGCCACCGTCCAGGTCGCCAATCGCGGTGAGAAATTCCAGCGGGTCAGCGTCCTCCCGGAAGATCACCGCATTGACCATGCCACGCAGGTGCGTGCGGGTCAGGTCCTTGTAGAGCTTTTCAATCACCACGGCACGGGCAAACTGCGCGGGCGTGACCAGCAGGCTGACCACCGACTCCTTGGAGTTGTCGTACTCGCGAATGACGGCCAGGACGTCCTTGGGCGGCAACTGCTCCAGCACCACCATCAGCGCTGCATCACCTTCGGC
The DNA here is from genome assembly GCF_056403595.1 of Polaromonas sp. P2_G11. Classification (NCBI taxonomy): domain Bacteria; kingdom Pseudomonadati; phylum Pseudomonadota; class Betaproteobacteria; order Burkholderiales; family Comamonadaceae; genus Polaromonas; species Polaromonas sp. P2_G11. The sequence goes on from NZ_JBFUFE010000003.1 coordinate 122,415, forward strand.
GTCGGCCAGCCCGACCAGTGCAGCCTCGGCGCCGACGATGTCGCCGGCCGCAATCAGGCTTTGGGTTTTTTCGATCAGGGCGAGATGTGTTGTCATCAGTGTTTTACCTTCCAGGTCATGCTTGCTTGCGTCAGTCTTTGGCGTCAAAGCCCTGCTGGACCAGCCAGTCGGAACCTGCCTCGTGGCGTGCCCGGGCATCGGCGCTTTGCTCACGATCGTCATCGCCCTCAAACATCACCAGGGCGCCGTCACCGTTCTCATCACTGTCTTCGTCGTCATCGCCGTCACCATCTGCTTCGGCGCTCACGATGGACGCGGCCACCGGCAGACCGGCCATGTATTCCAGCCCCGCCGTCAGCGTCAGGAATTTCTCCCCGCCGGGCGCCTGCAGAACGATGTGCGCCAGGTCCTGAGCCCAGGGCGCCAGCACAAAGCCATCCGCCAGGCTGGCCCAGGCCGGAAAGCCGTCGGTCTCGACATCGTGGGTGAGCAGGTGTTCCATCACGTTTTTTTCCGTGAAATCAAACCCCTGGTGAAACACCACCGCCACCATCTCGGGGCTGGTGTCCATCATCTGGACCAGAAAGGCCATCTCCTGGCGTTTGCCGGCCAGGCGCTGGTGCAGCACGTCACGCCCCTCGGAGTCGAATCGCAGGTCGTCCATCTCGGACTGGTAGGCCGAACGCAGGTCGAGGAAATAGGGGGAGACACTCATGCTGCCGGGTTTTTCATGGGGTGTTCTTCTTTCGGTCAGCGAGGGTCACAGCAGTGGGTTGAAATAATCGGCCCAGATCACACGCGCCGTGTCTATCGGGCTGTCGAGCAGGTTGCGACGGCGGTTGTCGTCATAGGCCTGGCGCTTGTCCGCATCCGACAGCACCTCATAGGCCTGCTGCACCGCCCTGAAACGCTCAGGCGCCTCGGGGTTGGCATTTTTGTCCGGGTGCCAGAAGGAGGCTTTCTGGCGAAAGGCTTTTTTGACATCGGCCAGCGTTGCTGCGCTGTCCAGGCCGAGGGCGGTGTAGTGATCAGTCATGCAAAGGTGGCTGTGTCCTGGACCGCAGACAGGGAGCTGCACGGCATGTTGAAGACTCACGAAGTGAGGGGGAGTCGCCGGCGCGCGCGGCGGAGGGATCAAGGATTATGCCTGTCTGGCGGCGTGCAGGCTGGCGGCGGGAAAATGGCCTTGGTTCGCACTTGCCGCCAGCCCGATCAACATCTATTGCTTATCAATGCAGCCAGCCTCACCTTGGACGCGGCGATGCGGGCCCCGAGCTGCGTCGGATCGGGTATTCTCTGACGGCGCCGAGTCCAGCAACTAGTGTTCTTGTCGAGCGCTGGAATAACGACCACGCAATCCCCACCCGCAAGATGCCCCATACGCAGAAAAATTTTGTGAGGGAAGCTCTTTGAGCGACTATAGACCTGACATTGACGGGCTTCGCGCCATTGCAGTCCTGTCAGTCATCAGCTTTCACGCCTTCCCGACGTGGCTTGAAGGAGGCTTTGTAGGCGTTGACGTTTTTTTTGTCATCTCGGGATACCTGATCTCCCGCATCATCCTCACCTCCCTCCATACGGGGCAATTCAGCATCCTTGGTTTTTATCAACGGCGAGTGCTGCGAATTGTGCCGGCGCTGACGGTCGTCCTGATCGCCGTATTTGCCGTTGGCATAGCCCTGCTGTTGCCCTCCGACCTTCGAGACCTAGGCGCGCACACCCTTGGAGGAGCGGGATTCTTCTCAAACCTCCTGCTCTGGCGGGAGACAGGTTACTTTGACACCTCGTCATCGGCTAAGCCGCTCCTTCACCTTTGGTCGCTCGGCGTGGAAGAACAGTTCTATTTGCTGTGGCCCGTGTTACTTTGGACCGCTTACAAGCGCCGGGGCGGTGTTGTGGCACTCCTGGCCGCAGTCGGACTTGGGTCGTTTGTGCTCAGCGTCATGACGCTTGAATCTAATCCTGCGGCCGCGTTTTATTCGCCTGCAGCCCGGTTCTGGGAGTTGCTTGCCGGAGCAGCTCTCGCGCAATCCAGCTCAAAATCGAACGCTGGTCGCATTCAACGGTGGCAACGCATCGTCAGCGCAGATATGCTATCAACTCTTGGAGGGTTAACCCTTGCGCTGAGCATATTCTTTACTTCGGAGCTCCATGGATTTCCAGGTTGGTGGGCTATTCCTCCGGTTGTCGCGGCCTTTTTACTCATCGCGGCCGGGCCCGTAGCCTGGCTCAACCGAATGGTGCTTTCACAGCCACTATTAGTATGGATCGGCCGGATCAGCTTTCCGCTTTACCTCTGGCACTGGCCGCTCCTCGCATTTCCGCATATTCTTGGTGGCGCCAGCGCATCTATGACAACGCGCGTTGCGGCGGTTGCAGCTAGCTTTGTTCTTGCCTGGCTAACTTTTGCCTTTATTGAGCGCCCAGTCCGCTCGGCCAGAAGGCTTTCTCAACCACGTCTCGCCGGTTTTCTCCTTGCTCCGCTGATCCTGGCCGGCATGGGCGGCTTCCTTGCATTGCAAACGGAAGGCTTGGGCCAGCGTCCCTGGATTCAGTACTGGGCTCGTTTCGATAAGAGCATCGCGATGAGTCCGCAGGCTAAGGACTGCTTCGACCTTCCCTCAGCGCACACGGCAGAAACGTGGATGTGTACCTGGGGCAAATCCGGGCCAGTCTCGACATTCGTCATAGGCGACAGCCACGCGCTCAGCGTGCTGCCCGCGCTTGAGGCGCTATCGACAGAAAATCGTGAGCGGATCGCCTTTGCTGGCGCATCCGGTTGCCCACATTTGCTTGGCATCCAGTCGGTACGCGACAAGGAAGGTGCGGTAGATTGCTTGCTCTTGAACGAGCGCGCTTTCGACTATGTAGTGAAGAATGGCATCCCGGCCGTTTTTCTCTTTGCCAGATGGACTTACTACACCGGGGGCAAGACCCGGCCTTGGGACCTCAACTTTCTATCGACGAACATGCGCTTGCCTAACTCGAAAGCCATGTCACGCGAATCATTTGTCGTCGGGCTTAGTCAAACCGTGGAGCGCTACAAGCGTGCGGGTGTCAAGATTTTCATCTTCAAGGACGTACCACAACAGCTGGTCGATCCAAAGAAAGTGCTACGGCGATTACGCTACAACACTGATTCCATCAATGACGCGGCAGTTCCAACCGATACACATCTTGCAGATCAGCAGTGGGTAAACGCACAGATTGATCGAGAGGCGATGAATGGTGCTGAAGTTTTGTCATTCAACGACCTGCTATGCAATGCTGCTGTCTGCCCTCTGGTCGACCGCGAGATGTTCCGGTATTTTGACGACGACCACCTCAGCGTTCACGGTGCAATGCTTGTGCTGCCGCGTATCCGGCAAGCCTTGCAAGCTGACAGCTTAACGGCTCACCACGCGAAACTGAAGCCCGTCAAAGACTCGCTCGCCATACGAAGCCTACCAGCACCATCGCAGATTGATGCTGCAAATTCCCCCGTCAGATCGGGCAGACCTCGAAGCATCATGGAGTCCGTGGACCAACTACCCAACTAGCCTCGCAATCGACGCGGTCACTTGGCATCGATGCTGTCGCTCAACCCCACTCCGACAAACGCCCCGAGACCAACCTGAAACGCCGCCCGCAACGCGAAGCCAGCGTTTCATCATGCGTGACCAGCACAAAGGCTGTGCCGAAGTCGCGCGCCAATTGCAGCATCAGTTCAAACACGCCGTCGGCGGTTGAACGATCCAGGTTGCCGGTCGGCTCATCAGCCAGCACGCACGCAGGCTGCGTGACCAGCGCACGCGCAATCGCGACGCGCTGGCGTTCGCCGCCTGAGAGTTCTGCTGGGCGGTGATGGATGCGGTCTTGCAGGCCCACGGCGGCCAGCATCTTGGTGGCGACGCGCGCGCATTCCGCAGGGGACTCACGGCGGATCCACAGGGGCATGGCCACGTTGTCGAGCGCGCTGAATTCGGGCAGCAGGTGATGGAACTGGTAGACAAAACCCAAGTGCTTGTTGCGCAGATCGCCTTGTTGTTGGGGTGACAGCGACGACAGCATCTGGCCCTTGAGTTCAACCTGGCCGCTGGTGGGGGCGTCGAGCCCGCCCATCAAATGCAGCAACGTGCTTTTGCCGGAGCCTGAGGCGCCGACGATGGCCAGCGTTTCACCGGCGTGCACTTGCAGGTCTACGCCATGCAGCACGGTCAGGTCGATCAGGCCTTCGTGGAAGCGTTTGGTGAGGCCCTTGGCCTTGAGCACCACTTCGCCGTTCGCGTTGGTGCTTTGCAGCGTATTCGTCATGTCGTTCTTGAGTTCACTCATAACGGAGGGCCTCCGCGGGGTTCACGCGGCTGGCGCGCCAGCTGGGGTAGATGGTGGCCAGGAAAGACAGCACCAGGGAGATAACCACGATCGGCATGATGTCGGCGTATTGCGGTTCACTCGGCATGCGGCTGATGAGATAAATGTCTTTGGGCAAAAAGCTGGCGTTGAGCGCGCGTTCAATGGCCGGCACGATGACGTCGATGTTGAAGGCAATGCCCAGGCCCAGAACGAGGCCCGAGAGCGTGCCGATGACGCCGACCAGTGCGCCCTGCACCATAAAAATTTTCATGATGCTTTTGGGGCTGGCGCCCAGCGTGCGCAGGATGGCGATGTCGGCGCGCTTGTCGGTCACCGTCATCACCAGCGTGCTGACGAGGTTGAAGGCCGCGACTGCCACGATAAGCGTGAGGATGATGAACATCATGCGTTTTTCAAGCTGCACGGCGGCAAACCAGGTTTTGTTCTGGCGCGTCCAGTCGCGAATCAGCAAATCACCGCTCAGGCTTCTTGACAGCTCAAACGCGACTTCGCGCGCCTGGTGCAGGTCTTTCAGCTTGATGCGGATGCCGGTCGGCCCTTCGAGGCGGAAGATCCGCGCGGCGTCGTCCTGGTGCATCATGACCAGGGCCGAGTCGTATTCAAAATGGCCGGAATCAAAGGTGCCGACCACTGTCATTTGCTTCAGGCGCGGCACCACACCCGCCGGGGTGACCTGGCCGCTGGGCGCGATCAACGTGACGCTATCGCCCTCACGCACGCCCATGGCGCGGGCCAGCTCGCCGCCCAGCACCACGCCGAAATTGCCGGGCACCAGCTTGGCTAGCGTGGGGCCGGACGTCACGGCGAGGTCGGTGACCTGGCCTTCGAGTGCCGGGTCTATGCCGCGTACGACGGTGCCCTTCATGTCTTCGCCGCGCGCCAGCAGGGCTTGCGCGGCGATGAAGGTGGCGGCGCCGGTGACCTGCGGGTTGGCCTTGATTTCAGCCAGGGTTTTTTCCGGATTGGGCAAGGCAGCGCCGTTGGGGGCGAATACCTCGATGTGCGAGATCACACCCAGCATGCGGTCGCGCACTTCCTTCTGGAAGCCGTTCATCACGCTGAGCACGATGATGAGCGCGGCCACACCGAGCGCAATGCCCAGCATGGACACGCCTGAAATAAAAGAAATAAAGCCGTTGCGCCGGGTGGCGCGGCCGGCGCGGGTGTAGCGCCAGCCCACTATCAGCTCATAAGGAATTTGCATACTCAACCTGGTAGTCGTTGCGGGCCACGGGTGGCCAGCTCGAACGGATTCTTATAGGGTGCGATTTAAGCGCGCAAATTGAGCGCCCAAATTTGAACGCCAATTGTGGCATCCCGGACAATAGCCCCATGTCAGCCAATTCCCCCACTCCTTTCACAGGCCCGAAGCTGCTGATTCCCTTTGCGGCCTGCAGTACGGAAGCCTGGCTGCCCACCATGAAGGCGCTGCCAGTGCAAGGCATGCGCAACCTGAGCCAATTGCTCAAAGGCATGAAGTCAGTACACACTGATACGGCAGATGCACACACGCTGTCGCCGCCGCACGAGCGAGCCTTGGGCCAGGCGCTGGGCCTTGCCACTGCGGACACGCCTGACGGGTTGATTCCGTGGGCGGCGCTGGATGCTGCTCAGCACCTGCAGGCCGGCACCGGCAAGGCCTGGGCCTGGGTAACGCCCTGCCACTGGGCCATGGGCCGCGAGCATGCCACGCTGACTGACCCGGCTGCGCTGGGCCTGAATGAAACGGAATCCCGCACCTTGCTGGCGGCGATGCAGCCTTACTTTGATGGCGACGGCATCACGATGCACTATGTGCCGGCGCTGGGGCCGGCGCGCTGGCTGGCCGAAGGCGAGGTGTTTCGCAGCCTGCCCACCGCATCACTCGACCGGGTGATGGGCCGCAACGTCGACCCGTGGCTGCCCAAGCAGAACAAGGACGACGCCCAGGGCATAGCTCGCAAGATGAAGCTGTTGCAAAACGAAATGCAGATGCTGCTGTACACCCACGCGCTGAACGATGAACGCGCTGCGCGCCGCCAGTTGCCGGTCAATTCTTTCTGGCTGAGCGGCAGCGGCGCCCTGCCCGCTGGGTATGAACCTGCCAGCCAGGCGCCGACCGCACCACGCAGCCTGGCGCAAGCCGTTTTTGCTGATGACTGGCAGGCCTATGCCCAAGCCTGGGCCGCACTGGATGCCGGCGAGATGGCGCAGCTGCTGGCCCGCCAACGCGCAGGCGAGGCCGTGCGGCTGACGCTGTGTGGCGAGCGCGGCTGGCAGACGTTTGAAACGCACCAGGCCGGCCTGTTGGCCAAAATTTCGAACCTTTTGATGCCGCAGCCCTTATGGTACTTGCGCGAGCAGCTATAAAAAAGATAGTAGACACACATGAAAATACAGGTACGCGATGTGCCCCCACGCAGCGTCTGGGCGCTGCAGCAAGCTGGCATTCACCCGCTGCTGGCGCAGCTGTATGCCGCGCGCGGCGTGAACGCGGCAGACGAGCTGGACGACGGCCTGGCCCGGCTGCTACCGCCCGCTTCGCTGCACGGCGCCGCTGAGGCGGCGCGCCTGCTGGCCGACGCGATGGCGGCCGGCAAAAAGATTTGCGTGGTGGCCGACTACGACTGTGACGGCGCCACCGCCTGCGCTGTGGCGCTGCGTGGCCTCAAGCTGCTGGGTGCGCAGCATGTGAGCTACCTGGTGCCTGACCGCGTCACTGATGGCTACGGCCTCACGCCTCCGATTGCCGAGCGGGTGAAGGCCGCTGGCGCCGACGTGCTGGTGACGGTAGACAACGGCATCGCCAGCATCGACGGCGTGGCGCGTGCGCGCGCGCTGGGCATGCAGGTGCTGGTGACAGACCACCACCTGCCCGCGCTGAGAGACGGCGAAGTGGTGCTGCCCGAGGCCGACGTGATCGTCAACCCAAACCAGCCTGGCTGCACGTTTGAAAGCAAATCGATTGCCGGCGTGGGTGTGATGTTTTATGTGCTGCTGGCGCTGCGTGCCGAGTTGCGTGCGCGTGGTGTGTTTGACGCCGCCACACAACCGAAGCTCGACGCACTGCTGCCGCTGGTGGCCCTCGGCACCGTAGCCGACGTGGTGAAGCTGGACGCCAACAACCGCCGGCTGGTGGCGCAGGGCCTCAAGCGCATACGCACGGGCCATTTGCCCGCGGGCCTGGCCAGCTTGTTCAAGGCAGCGGGCCGGCAGGCGCCGGTAGCCACCACGTTTGACTTTGCCTTTGCGCTGGGCCCGCGCATCAATGCGGCAGGCCGACTCAGCGACATGACACTGGGCATTGAATGCCTGCTGACCGACGACCCGGCGCGCGGCGACGAGCTGGCGCAAATGCTGGACGGCATCAACCGCGAACGCCGCGACATTGAGGCCGGCATGCGCGAGCAGGCGCAACTGGCGGCTGACGCAATGATTGACGAAGATGAGGAGCCGCCGCCGGCGATTGCCATCTTCGACCCGGAGTTCCACGAAGGCGTGGTCGGCATCGTGGCCTCACGCGTCAAAGACAAGCTGCACCGCCCGACGTTCGTGTTTGCCGCCAGCCAGGCCGACGGCAAAGAGCACGAGCTCAAGGGCTCGGGCCGCTCGATTCCCGGCTTTCATTTGCGCGATGCGCTGGACCTTGTGGCCAAGCGCCACCCCGGCGTGCTGCTGCGCTTTGGCGGCCACGCCATGGCAGCCGGCTGCACCATTGCCGAAGAGCACTTTGAAGTGTTTGAAAGTGCGCTGCAGCAGGTGGCGCACGAATGGCTGGATGCCGCCACGCTGACGCGCCGCATGGACACCGACGGCCCGCTGCCGGCCGAATATCGCCGCACCGACGTGGTCGACACGCTGCACAAGGAAGTCTGGGGCCAGGGGTTTGCAGCCCCCACCTTCAGCGAAGTGGTGGAAGTGGTGTCGCAGCGGCTGGTGGGTGAAAAACACCTGGCGCTCAAGCTCAAGCACCAGGGCCAGCCGGTCGACGGCATCTGGTTTGGCCACACCGAATCACTCCCCGCACGGGTCAAGCTGGCCTTCCGGCTGGATGCGGACGAATGGCAGGGCGTGAAGCGGGTGCGGTTTCTGGTGGAAGCGGCTGAGCTCTGACGGCCCGCTACCTCAAAGCCCTGGGTTTCTTAAGCGAATCGGGGTTTTGGCCAATAAGGGTGTGCGCAAGCAGCTCCTGAATTGATAGCAAATAGGGATACTTCAAGGGTTTCATCTGTTTACCCAAAAAGGCATAAGCCCTTACTCCAATTGAGAGTAATTCTCATTTAAGATGGGTTTTGCCCTTTTATCGGCTGATGCTTCGGTTGCCTCTTCGATTGCATATCGTTCGTTTGTTGACGGGGGCGCCTTCATCTTATGGAGCCCCGACATGCAAGGACCCTGTACCTCTCTGCCCGGCCTTGACCGGGAACACCGCGCCCTGCTCGCCCAGTACGGCGAGATCCAGAAGCGCTGCAGCACGGTGATTGCCGTGCAGGCCGCGGAAATCTCGCGCCTGCAATCCCAGGCGGTGCGCCTGCGCGCGGCGGCGATGGTGCGGGAGACGGCGCTGGCCTGGGAGCGTGAAGACCGGCAGGCCGTGGAGGCGGCCATCCCCGGCCTGCCCAAACGGCTGACGCTGGCGCGCCGGGTGGAGTGGCTGATGGGCCGTGTCCATGACTTGCAGGGTTTGGTGCGGGAACGCCTGGGCCGGCAAAAGAACACGGCGGCCCCGGCCACGCTGGCGGCGGCTTTACCAGCTTCGCAAGCCACAGCCGCCCTGCATGAAAAGTCGGTGCTGTGCGTGGGCGAGCAAGGCGCCGGCACCACCGCAGCCCGGCGTGTTGTTGAAATGGCTGGCGGGCACTTTTTGCACCATGCGGGTGACGACCTGCAGGACGCAGCCGCACTGGAGGCCAGCCTGGTCGCCGCCGACCTGGTGATCTGCCAGACCGGCTGCGTGAGCCACGACGCCTACTGGCGCGTGCAGGACCACTGCCGGCGCACCGGCAAGCAGTGTGTGCTGGTGGGCCAGCCGCAGGCCATGCAGTTTGTGCGCAGCCGGCAGGCGCCTGGCCTGCCAATCACTCCAGAAACCCAGAATATCAAGTCAAAAACGGCTCCAGCCCTTTAAGAGTTTGCGCGAGCAGCTATTGATTTAATAGCACCTCAGCAAGTTCTGCCGATGTCACTGCAACGCAAACTCACCGCCACGCGCAATCGCACGCTGGTAGGCGGGCCTGGCGTGGATGCGTGCCAGGAAATCCATCAGCCTGGGCCGGCTCTCGTTAAGCCCGCCGCGCGCGGCAGCCGCCTCCAGCGGAAAGCTCATCTGGATGTCTGCGCCGCTGAACTCGGCGCCGGCAAACCAGTCGCTCTGGCCCAATGACATTTCCAGGTAATCCAGGTGCTGGCGCAGTTGCGGCTCGATAAAGGTCTTCTTGACCTTGCCGGCGATGGCGCGGGCAATCGGCTTGACAAAAAACGGCATGGGAGAGTTCTCTACCTTGTCGAACACCAGCTTGAGGAGCAGCGGCGGCATGGCCGAGCCTTCGGCGTAGTGCAGCCAGTAGGTGTAGCGCAGGTGCGCAGGCGTGCCGGCCTCGGGCGCCAGGCGGCCGGCGCCGTAGCGCGCCACCAGGTATTCAATGATGGCGCCCGACTCGGCCAGCGTGAACTCACCATCCGTGATCACCGGCGACTTGCCCAGCGGATGCACCGCGCGCAGTGAAGGCGGCGCCAGCATGGTTTTAGGGTCGCGCTGGTAGCGCTGGATTTCATAAGACAGGCCCATCTCTTCCATCAGCCAGAGGATGCGTTGCGAGCGGGAATTGTTGAGGTGGTGCAGGGTGATCAAGGACGGCTCCATAAGACGGAAGCGCTGATGGTAGGCCATGGACTGCTGGCTTCAAGCCCCGGCGGCGACAGGAAGAAAACCTGAAAAGAGGACACGGGGGCACACCCAAACCTGACAGTCGGAAGTTTCAGGAACTTCTGGTTACAGCATGCACCAGCATGGCAGGCAGGCACGGCTTGCTCGGCACCAGAATCATGCATTTTGTACACAATATGGCCATAGATCGCATACAAAGCTGGCACAAGCCTTGCACAGAAGCTTGGCATGAACGCTCTTGCCAGCCCGCCCCCTGTCGCCATTGAAGCCATTGCGCTGACCAAACGGTACGCGCAGCAAGACAAGCCAGCGGTTGACGGCATCAACCTGCGCATTGCCAGCGGCAGCTACTGCTGCCTGCTCGGGCCTTCGGGCTGCGGCAAAAGCACCACGCTGCGCATGATGGCGGGCCACGAGTCCGTCACCAGCGGCGACATCCTGCTGGAAAACCGCAACATCACCGACCTGCCCGCCGCCGGCCGCGGCACGGCGATGATGTTCCAGAGCTTTGCGCTGTTTCCGCATCTTTCAGCGCTCGACAACGTGGCCTTCAGTTTGAAGATGAAAGGCGTGGACAAGGCGGCCCGCCGCCAGCAGGCCAAAGACTTGCTGGAGCGGGTGGCGATGGGCCACCTGGCCGAACGCAAGCCGGCCGAGCTTTCGGGCGGGCAGCAGCAGCGCGTGGCGCTGGCGCGCGCGTTGATCACGCAGCCGCGTGTGCTGCTGCTTGATGAGCCGCTGTCGGCGCTGGACCCTTTCCTGCGCATCCAGATGCGCGCCGAGCTGCGGCGCTGGCAAAAAGAGCTGGGGCTCACCTTTATCCACGTTACGCACTCGCAGGAAGAGGCGATGGCGCTGGCCGACACCATGGTGGTGATGAACCACGGGCTGATCGAGCAGGTGGGCTCGCCGCACGAAATCTACAACCGTCCCGCGAGTGAGTTTGTGGCGCGCTTCATGGGTGGGCACAACGTGCTCGACACGCCCACCGGCAAGATAGGCGTGCGCACCGACCACATGCAGATCACCCCGGCCGGCGATGCCGCGCCTGACGCGCCGCACAACCGGCGCGCCGTGGTGACCGACGTCGAATACCAGGGCCCGTATGTGCTGTTGGGCCTGCAGAACCCGGGCGTTTCACCGACGGCCCACAGCACCGCCGAGTTGTCGGTGATGGTGCCGGAGGCGGCGTTTGCGGCCCGGCCTTATGCGCCGGGCGACAGCGTGCAACTGTCATGGGCGCCCGAAGCGGCGCACACGCTGCAGGCCGCCCCTCCTGCCGTCATTAGTGCCTGATCCGTAAGGCTCACAGAAATACAGATTTTTCAACCGTCCCTTCGCAAGAAGATTTCCACCCAAGCCACCAGGAGTTTTTCACCATGTCCGACGCTCTTCCTGATCAAAAAGACACCGCCATCGACACCACCGTGGGCGGCGTGCCGCGCCGCGCTTTGCTCAAGGGCACGGCCGGCATTCTGGCCACGGGCCTGTTTCCTGCCGTGCACGCGCAGGAAAAAATCGTGCTGCGCTACCTGGGCACCGCCGTCAACCAGGACAAGGCCATCGCCGAGAAGTTCAAGGCCGACACCGGCATCACGATTCAGTACGTGGCCGTGACCACCGACGACGTGACCAAGCGCGCCGTGACCGCGCCCAACAGCTTTGACCTGATCGACACCGAGTACTTCTCGCTCAAGAAAATCGTGCCCACGGGCAACCTGAAGGGCATTGACACCAAGCGCATCAAGAACGCCGACAAGATCACCACGCTCTTCACCACCGGCACCGTGGCCGGCAAGGCCGTGGGCGACCAGGGCACCGCGCCCAAGAAAGTGATTTACCTGGAAGGCGAAAAGAGCAAGGTCTTCGCCAAGAGCCCGACGCAGTTCATGTCGCTCATTCCCACGGTCTACAACGCCGACACGCTGGGCATTCGCCCCGATTTGATCAAGCGCCCCATCAGCTCCTGGGCCGAGCTGCTGAACCCCGAGTTCAAGGGCAAGGCCGCCATCCTGAACATTCCGTCGATCGGCATCATGGACGCCGCCATGGTGGTAGAGGCCAAGGGCATCTACAAGTACCCGGACAAGGGCAACATGACGAAGAAAGAGATCGACCTGACGATCGCCACGTTGATTGAAGCCAAGAAGGCCGGGCAGTTCCGCGCGCTGTGGAAAGACTTCAATGAGTCGGTCAACCTGATGGCCTCGGGCGAAGTGGTGATCCAGTCGATGTGGAGCCCCGCCGTGACGGCCGTGCGCACCAAGGGCATCGCCTGCAACTTCCAGCCGCTGAAAGAAGGCTACCGCGCCTGGGCCGCCGGCTTTGGCCTGCCCGCTACGCTGTCGGGCAAGAAGCTGGACGGTGCCTATGAGTTCATCAACTGGTTCCTCGACGGCTGGGCCGGCGCGTATCTGAACCGCCAGGGCTATTACAGCGCCGTGCTGGAAACCGCCAAGGCCAAGATGGAAGCGTATGAGTGGGCCTACTGGATGGAAGGCAAGCCGGCTTCGCAGGACATCAAGAGCCCGAATGGCGATGTGCTGGCCAAGACCGGCGCGGTGCGCGACGGCGGCAGCTATGAAGCCCGCATGGGCGGCATCGCCTGCTGGAATGCGGTCATGGACGAGAACAATTACATGGTGCAGAAATGGAATGAGTTCGTCGCTGCGTAAATAAGTACCCCCCTGTGGTCGCTCACTTCGTGTAGCGGCCTCTCCCCTACAGGGGACGACACTGCGGCCCGGCTAAGCCGGTTCCGCGTGTCCTGGAACGGGCTTCGCTTCGCTTGCCCTTGATACCGGACGCCGGCGGTAAGCGCAACTCAACCATTTGGATTTTTATGAGCACACCTGCAATCACTGCCCATTCGAGTCCGGCCAAGGCGCCGGGGCGCAGCCTTGCGGCCTGGTGGCAGGCTACGCCGTTGACGGCGGTGTTTGTGGTGTTCTTTCTGGTGCCACTGGCGCTGGTGTTGATGGTGAGCTTTTGGGACTTCAATGAGTATGAGTTGCTGCCCGGCTTTACGCTGAAGAATTACTTCGCCGTCTTTGAAGGTTGCGGCAACACGTCGGAGATGTGTGTCACCTTCAAGACGTATCTGTCGACCTTCAAGTTCAGTTTCCTGGTCTGGCTGATCACGCTGGTGACGGGGTTTTCGGTGTCGTACTTTCTGGCTTTTTATGTGCGCTCGCAAAGCGTGCAGACGCTGCTGTTCGTGTTGTGCACGATCCCGTTCTGGACGTCCAATGTGATCCGCATGATTTCCTGGGTGCCGCTGCTGGGCCGCAACGGCCTGGTGAACCAGAGCCTGACGGGCCTGGGCATCGTGAACCAACCTGTGGAGTGGCTGCTGTTTTCTGATTTTTCGGTGGTGCTGGCGTTTGTGCACCTCTACACCATGTTCATGATCGTGCCGATCTTCAATTCGATGATGCGCATAGACCGCAGCCTGATCGAAGCGGCGAATGACAGCGGCGCCTCGGCCTGGCAAACGCTGTGGAATGTCATCGTGCCGCTGTCGCGCACGGGCATCATCATCGGCTCGATTTTTGTCATCACCATCGTGATGGGCGACTTCGTGACCATCGGCGTCATGGGCGGCCAGCAGATTGCCTCCATCGGCAAGATCATCCAGGTGCAGACCTCTTACCTGCAATTTCCGCTGGCGGCGGCCAATGCGGTAATCCTGCTGGCCATCGTGCTGATGATCATCTGGGCTTTAACGCGGCTGGTCGACATTCGAAAAGAGCTATGACCCCCACGCTTGTCACTTCGTGTACTGCGCTGCCCCCCGAGGGGGCTGGCCTTGCTTGGGGCGGCCCGGCGCTGCGGCCCCTTCTGCGAAGGTTCTAACTATGTCCGAAAAACGCTCCGCCGGCTTCTGGTTCCTGGCCGCATTCTTTGCGCTGTTTGTGCTGTTCCTGTATGGCCCGATGTTTGTCATCGTGGTGCTGAGTTTTCAGGGGCCTGAAGGCGGGCTGACGTTTCCGCTGCGCGGCGTGTCGCTGCACTGGTTTTACAAGCTGGCCGAAGGGCTGGGCGTGGTCGACATCGGCGCGGCGCTCAAGCGCTCGCTGGGCCTGGGCCTGGCCGTGATGGCTTTCACGGTGCTGCTGTCGGTGCTGGCCGGCCTGGCTTTTCGCAAGAAACTTGCGGGCGGCAACACGCTGTTTTTTGTGGTGGTGGCCAGCCTGATCATGCCGTCGATCATCGTGTCACTGGGTATTGGCCTGGAGTTCCGCCTGCTCGACACCGGCGTCAAGAAAGCACTGGAGGCTTTCGGCATGGCCGATGCGCTGGAGGGCTACGGCACATCGCTGGGGCTCTTCACCTCGGCGCTGGGTGCGCACCTGACCTGGACGCTGCCCTTTGGCCTTTTGATCATGTTCGCGATTTTCAACCGCTTCAACCCGGCTTACGAAGAAGCCGCGCGCGACCTGGGCGCCACGCCGTGGCAGGGCTTCCGGCATGTGGTGATGCCGCTGATCGCGCCGTCGGTGGTGGGCATCGGCATGTTTGGTTTTACCCTGAGCTGGGACGAAATCGCCCGCACCTCGCAGGCTATCGGCGACGTAAACACCCTGCCGCTGGAGCTGCAGGGGCTGACCACCACCGTCACCACGCCGTCCATTTATGCTCTGGGTACCGTCACCACTGTGGTGTCGTTGCTGGTCATGGCGCTGGCACTGGGCCTGGCCTGGTGGCTGGGCCGCCGGCAAAAGAAAGGCACCCGATGAGCGAGGCAACGCCCGTAACCCAGGCAACCCCCCTGACCGACAGCGAGATGTATGAGCGCGTGATCTCGGCCATCCTGGACCACCGCCTGCCGCCGGGCACCAAGCTGGTCGAAGACAAACTGGCCGGCGCCTTTGGTGTGTCGCGCACGCGCATCCGCCCGGTGCTGGTGCGTCTGGCCAATGAGCAGGTCGTTACCCTCATTCCCAACCGCGGCGCCACCGTGGCCCAGCCCACCGAGCAGGAGGCGCGCGAAGTTTTTGAGGTGCGCCGGCTGATTGAACCCACGCTGGTGGAGCTCTTCATTGCGAAGGCGAGCGAGGCCGACATGCAACAGCTCAAACGCTGCATTGACGACGAAGAGGCCGCGCGCCTGGCCGGCGACATGCACCGCGCGATCCGCCTGTCGGGCGACTTTCACCTGCAGATCGCCGAACGCGCGGGCCACCAGACGCTGGGCCGCATCCTGCGCGAGCTGACCTCGCGCACGTCGCTGATCCTGATGACCTACAGCACGTCCCACAAGGACAGCCGCGACGAAGCCGCCGCCTGCGGCTGCCGCGAGCACCGCAAGCTGCTGGACGCAATTCGCCTGCGCGACGTCCAGGAAGCCGCGCGCCACATGCGCGAACACCTGACGCGGCTGGAGTCGCAGCTGCAGTTCACGCCGCCGGCCGACGATGCGCCCGACCTGTCCACTCTGTTTGGCTGACCGAGGGTGAATTCCTAACCGTGCGCAGACTACTAGTCATTAACCCCAACACCTCGGCTTCGGTCAGTGCGCTGCTGCAGACCCACGTGCAAGCCGCCGCCGGGCTGCATGTGAACGTGCGCACCGCCACCGCGCGTTTCGGTGCACCTTATATCTCGGATGAAGCCAGCTACGCCGTTGCCTCCCACGCCACACTGGACGCCTGGGCCGCTGCGCTGGCCGGCACAGGTGAAACGGGTGGCGCACCTGAAACGCCTGATGCGGTGCTGATCGGCTGCTTTGGCGACCCTGGCCTGCTGGCGCTACGCGAAAGCAGCCCGGTGCCGGTGACCGGCCTGGCCGAGGCGGCCTTCATCGAGGCGGCGCGCCATGGACGCTTTGCCATCGTCACCGGGGGCGAGCGCTGGGGGCCAATGCTGCAGCGGCTGGCCCAGGCGCTGGGCCATGCGCCTTCGCTGGCCGGCATCCACACCGTTGCGCCGACCGGCGCGCAGCTGGCGGCCGACCCTGCCGCCGCGCGCACCCTGCTCGCCCAGGCCTGCCGCGACGCGGTGCGCCAGCTGGGCGCGCAGGCCGTCATTCTGGGCGGCGCGGGCCTGGCAGGCATGGCCGCGACCCTGCAACCCGGGGTGAGCGTGCCGCTGATCGACAGCGTGCTGGCCGGCGCCCACTGGGCCCTGCGCAGCCATGCACCGCCACCGCAGCGCAGCCAGCCAGGCTTTGATGTGCCGTGGGAGAAACTCTCGCCGGAACTCACTGCCTTGGGGCTTTAAGGCTGCAGCCCAACAGGAACAGGCGCAAGCAGCTATATATTTCATAGCAACCGGTCATTTCAAGCGTAGTGACGCATATCCGGCGAGGCAGAGAACGCTATTAAATTTATAGCTGATCGCGCTTGCCTATATTGGGCTGGCGGCCTGAAACATCTCAAAACCGCCTTCAGTGCAAGGGCATCGCGCACACGCGCAAAGCGAGCCTTCTGGGGTCAGGGAGATTGCAGCCGGCCTGCACCAATACCCTGCAAAGCCTAAAATGGCTCAGTGACTCCCAAAAACATCCTGAATGCCGACCTGCACTGCCACTCTGTGGTGTCAGACGGCACGCTGACACCGGAGGCACTGGCTGAACGGGCCAAGGCCAACGGGGTCGAACTCTGGGCCCTGACAGACCACGACGAAATAGGCGGCCAGCACCGCGCCGCCGCCGCTGCCAAAGCGCAGGGCATGCATTACCTCACCGGCACCGAGGTGTCCGTTACCTTCGCGGGGCAAACGGTCCACATCGTCGGACTGGGTTTCGACGCCGACGACCCTGCGATGCAGCAAGGCCTGCGCAATACGCGCGGCGGCCGCGAACAGCGCGCCATGGAGATGTCGGACTCGCTGGCCAAGGTCGGCATCATGGGCGCTTACGAAGGCGCGCTGAAGTTTGTCGGCAACCCCGAACTCATTTCACGCACGCACTTTGCCCGCTTCCTGGTGGAATCCGGCGTGTGCCGCGAAACACCTGAGGTCTTTCGCAAATACCTGACCGAAGGCAAGCCCGGCTATGTGCCGCACCGCTGGGCCAACCTGCGCGACGCCGTCACCTGGATCACCCAGGCCAAGGGCATTGCCGTGATTGCGCACCCGGGCCGCTACAAGTTCACCCCCAACGAGGAATACGCCTTGTTCACCGAGTTCAAGTCCCATGGCGGGCGTGGCGTGGAGGTTGTCACCGGCAGCCACACGCCGCAGGAATACCTCAAATACGCCGATACGGCCAAAGAGTTCGGCCTGGCCGCTTCGCGCGGCAGCGACTTCCACAGCCCCGACGAAAGCCACACCGACCTGGGTACCCTGCCATTCCTGCCGGGCGAACTGACACCGGTGTGGGAGCTGCTGGTGGACCGCATCCAGTGATGGCCGGCCCCGCGAGAAAAACCTCTCCTGCCCTGACCGGCATTGCGCTTCTGGTAGCCGCCATGGCCTGCTTCGCCGCGCTGGACACCACCACCAAACGGATATCCCTGAGCGTGCCCATCCTGATGGCGCTGTGGTTTCGCTATGCGTTCCAGGCCGTGGCCACGACCGTGGTGATGCTTCCTGCGCGCGGGCGAACGCTGTTTCGAACGGCGCATCCCAGGTTCCAGCTTTTACGCGGCGTACTGCTGCTGACCAGCAGCGGGTTGGCGTTTTTCAGCCTCAAATACATGCCCGTGGGCGAGTTCACGGCCATCATCATGATCACGCCGCTGGTCATCACCCTGCTGGCATCGCTACAGCTGGGTGAGCGCGTACCGGCGTTGCGCTGGGGGCTGGTCCTGGGAGGCTTTGCCGGTGCGCTGATCATCATCCGGCCGGGAAGCTCCGGCTTTGACTGGACGCTGCTGCTACCGCTGAGCCTGGTGGTGTCCAATGCCTGGTTCCAGATTTTGACCAGCCGCCTGGCCCGTACCGAAGACCCGGCAACCATGCACTTCTACACCGGCTGGGTGGGCACGCTCATCGCCTCGCTGGCCCTTCCCTTTGTCTGGACTTCGCTGGATTCCTGGGTGCTTTGGGCCTGCCTTTGCCTGATGGGCTTCCTCGGAGCCGTCGGGCACTTCATGATGATTCTTGCCTATGCGCGAACCACTGCATCAACCCTGACGCCGTTCCTTTACGCCCAAATCGGTTTTGCCATGCTGGGCGGATGGCTGATCTTTTCCCATGTTCCGGATCAGTGGTCGCTGCTCGGCATTGCCATGATTACCGTGTGTGGTGCCACTGGCGCCTGGCTTGCGGTACGCGAGAGCCGCATCATCATTGAACCCACCGAATCCTGAAACCCAAGCCGGCGACAAACCTGTATGTCACAGTTTTTTGAAGTTCACCCCGAGAACCCGCACACCCGCCTGCTCAAGCAGGCGGTGGCGCTGCTTGAACGCGGCGGCATTGTGGCCGTGCCAACCGACTCCAGCTATGCCCTGGTATGCCACCTCGACGACAAGGCCGCGGCCGACAGCCTGCGCCGTATTCGCGGCGTCGACGACAAGCACCACCTCACCCTGCTGTGCCGCGACCTGAGCGAGCTGGCGAACTACGCGCGGGTGGACAACAAACAATTCCGGCTGCTCAAGGCCGCCACGCCAGGGCCCTACACCTTCATCCTCGAAGCCAGCAAGGAAGTGCCGCGCCGCGTGAGCCACCCGTCGCGCAAGACCATCGGCCTGCGCGTGCCGGAGCACAAGGTTTTGCAGGCGCTGCTGGAGCTGCATGGCGCGCCGCTGCTGGCCACCACGCTGATTCCGCGGGACGGCACCGAGCCGCTGAACGATGCGCACGAGATCCGCGAGCTGCTGGAGCATGAGCTGGCCGCCGTGATCGACGCAGGCGCCTGCCACCAGGAGCCGACCACCGTGATCGACCTGACGGCCATGGGCGACGGCGGCGAGCCTGTCGTGGTGCGACAGGGCCGGGGCGAGCTGGCTGCATTAGGCCTTTAGCGAGCGGACTCCCCTTCAAGCAGGGGCCGCGGAACCGGCTTTGCCGGGCCGCAGGCGCAGCAGCCCCCTTCGGGGGGCAGGGAGCTACACGAAGTGAGCGACCGTGGGGGTCATAATTCGGCATGGATATCGCCAACCTGATTCAAACCGTCGCCATCTACGCGCTGCCAGTGCTCTTCGCCATTACCGTGCACGAAGCTGCGCATGGGTATGTGGCTCGCTATTTCGGTGACAACACCGCCTGGATGCTGGGCCGTGTCACGCTGAACCCCGTAAAGCACATCGACCCCCTCGGCACCATCGTCATGCCGCTGCTACTGTATTTCGCCACCTCAGGCACCTTTCTGTTCGGCTACGCAAAACCGGTACCCGTCAATTTCGGAAATTTGCGCAAACCCAAACGCGACATGATCTGGGTGGCACTTGCGGGCCCCGCCGCCAACTTCATACAGGTCGTACTTTGGGCCGTGTTGTATGCGGTGCTGATCAACGCCGGTGTCCAGGAGCCGTTTTTCCTGGTCATGTGCCAGGCTGGCGTACTGGTCAATCTCGTGATGTGGGCCTTCAATCTTTTTCCTTTGCCTCCGCTTGATGGCGGCCGCATCCTGGTGGGCCTGCTGCCGTGGAAGCAGGCTCAGTTTGTCGCCCGCCTCGAACCATGGGGGTTTTTCATCGTCATGGGGCTCGTTCTCCTTGGCATCGTCAGCGCTTACTGGCTCTGGCCACTGGTGGTGCTGGGATACAGCTTGCTGGATCTGATCAACCTCCCCATTTCATTGCCCCCAAGATTGTCATGAATACACCGTTCCCCACCCGTTTCCTCACCGGCATCACGACCACCGGTACGCCCCACCTGGGCAACTATGTCGGCTCGATCCGGCCGTCGGTTCAGGCCAGCTTTCGCGACGATGTCCGCAGCTTTTACTTCCTGGCCGACTACCACGCACTGATCAAATGCGATGAACCCGCGCGCATCCAGCAGTCCACACTCGAGATCGCGGCGAGCTGGCTGGCCGCCGGGCTGGACCCGGAGCGCGTGACGTTCTATCGCCAGTCCGACATCCCGGAAATCCCTGAACTCACCTGGCTGCTGACCTGCGTCACAGGCAAGGGCGTACTCAACCGTGCCCATGCCTACAAGGCCTCTGTCGACAAGAACGAGGCAGCCGGCAACGACCCTGATGCCGACGTCACCGCCGGCCTCTTCATGTACCCGGTGCTGATGGGCGCGGACATCCTGCTGTTCAAGACGCACAAGGTGCCGGTGGGGCGCGACCAGATCCAGCACATCGAAATGGCGCGCGACATGGCGCAGCGCTACAACCACCTGTACGGTGAGCACCTGGTGCTGCCCGAAGCGGTGATTGAAGAGTCCGTCGCGCTGCTGCCCGGACTGGACGGTCGCAAGATGAGCAAGAGCTACGACAACACGATTCCGCTTTTCACCCCACGCGAGCAGATGCGCAAGCTGATCGCCGGCATCCTCACCGATTCACGCGCACCGGGCGAACCCAAGGAAGTCGAGGGCTCGGCGCTGTTCCAGATTTACCAGGCCTTTGCGAGCGCGGACGAAACCCAGGCCCTGCGCAAGGCCTATGCCGAAGGCATTGCCTGGGGCGATGCCAAACAGTTGCTGTTCGAGCGCATTGACCGTGAAGTAGTGCCCATGCGCGAGCGATACCACGACCTCATCAGCGACCCGGCAAAGATCGAGGCGACCTTGCAGGCGGGTGCGCAGAAGGCGCGCGCGGAGGCCACGCCTTTCATGGGCGAGTTGCGTCGCGCCGTTGGTTTGCGCAACCTCGCGATAAAGCCGGCTGGCACGTCGAAAGGGAAGTCAGTCAAAAGTGTTGCTCCGGCCTTCAAGCAATACCGTGAGAAGGACGGCCAGTTCTATTTCAAGCTGCAGGATGCCGACGCCAAGGTGCTGCTGCAGAGCCATGGCTTTGAATCTCCCCGGGAAGCCGCGCTGATAATTTCCACCCTGCAGAACGAAGGGACCGGTGCGCTTGCTGCACTGCAAGATAAGCTTCAAATCTTGCCCGGTATCGAGGCAGCCGAGGTCGAAACAGCGCTACGTTTTTTTGCACCTGTAACTCCCTGAGTTGCGGGATTAAGCAATTTGGGCCAGGGGCTTTGGCCGTGCGCGGTGGCCTTCGACAGAATCACATTGGTACGAAAGACTTATTCATTGTTGTTTTAGGGTATTACCACCCTGAAAAAATACCGCAATTTCAAGTTTATTAGTGCCCCAAAGTTGACATTCACCAGTTATGCTCGATAGCTGACAGGAACGATACTTCAGACGTGAACTAATGAGTATTTTTGTAATAGATGACCATCCGCTGATGCGCGAAGCGGTTGTCATGTTGATTCGCCGCCTTAGCAGCAAGGCCACTGTGACCGAGCTGGACCGGCTCGCCGCGGTAATGCCTGCCGTGCAGCAACACGGTGTCCCCGAACTCATCTGCCTCGACTTGAGGTTGCCTGACACCAATGGTGTTTCGGGCGTGCGTGAGCTCAAACACCAATTCCCCAACGTGCCCCTGGTGGTGCTGTCGGCCGCGCCGGCCCAGGACTACGAGGACCTGTCCATTGAGGCAGGTGCCGATGCCTACATCCAGAAGTCTGCGGGGGCCACCGAGATATCGAACGTCCTGCGCGTCTTCCTGAGTGAAGAACTCGACCCGGAGCCATCCACCCCAACGGAAAAACTGTCCAAGCGGCAAAAGCAGTTGCTGGTCATGCTCGACAAAGGCATGAGCAACCGCGACATCGCCGAAGAGCTGCAGATCAGCGAGCACACAGTGAAAGTGCATTTGTGGCGGCTGTTCCGGCGCCTGAATGTCAAGAGCCGCTCACAGGCCAGCCACCTGGCGCGCACCCAGGGCTTGCTCTAGCAAGACCGGGCAACACCGGGCCGGGTCACTGGCCTGGCGTGCGCAACTCCACCCAGAAGACACTGCCACGCCCGCTCCTGGAGGCAAGCCTCACAGGATGCCCAAGCGCCTCGCTCAGGCGCGAAACGATGGCCAGGCCCAACCCAAAGCCTTCTTCGGTACCCTGCAGGGGAATCCGGTAGAACTCCTGAAAGATCGCCTTCTGGTGTTCTTTCGCGATGCCCACACCGGTGTCCCATATCTCGATGCATGGCACTCCGCGCCGCCGGCGCACAGCCAGCAGCACACCGCCTCGATGCGTGTTGCGCAGCGCGTTCGACAGCAGGTTGCCGACCAGCCGCTGAAGCAGCACTGGGTCAGACCTTACCTGTCCCACTGCAGGGCGAATCCTGAGGCGCAGGTTGCGCTCCCGCGCGAAGGGTGCGTATTGCGCCTCCAGATCCTGCACCAGCCCCGCCAGGTCTACGGCCTGCAGGTTGACCCGCAGCGGACTGGACTCCAGCCCCGCCAGGTCGAAGAGGGAGTTGAACAGGTCGTTGACCGCCTTGGTGGACCGGACGATCTTGGGCGCTATCTGCGCCACGAATTCTGGCTCGGCAGCCAGCCAGCCGGCGTACAGGTCCAGGGCATGCACCGGCTGACGCAGGTCATGCGCGGCGCTGGCGATAAAACGGTTCTTGATCTCGATGGCCTCAAGGGCGGCACGGCTTTTTTCAGTCAACGATCTGATCAGTTCGGAGTTGTCGTACTGCAGTTCGAGGTTGGCACGCTGCACCTGGTGAAAGCGCTGGCCCGACACGCGAATGACCACCCAGTAAATGACGATCAGCACCACCATGCCCCAGGTATTGAACGTGGAAGAAATTCCTCTTTCCAGCATCAGCTGGTAGAAAAATACCGTCAGGGTGGAAATGCCCAGGCCGTTCACATAGCCTTTGAAGCAGGGAAGCCAGGAGGAAAAGGTGCCCACCGCAAACCCGGCCATTCCGACCAGGACGATCATGCCGAGGAACTGGTCATACACGGGCGCTTTGAGGAAGTACACAAACATCGACGCACCCCAGACCATGGCACTCATGGGCCACGTCCACGTGTAGCGCGCCATGAATGCGCGCAACGCAGGGCCGCTGACGCCCAGCAGCGAACGCTGGTAAATGCCGATGACGCGATACCGCACCAGGGTCACCAGCGTCGCCGCCGTTGCCCAGATGCCCAGACTGAGCAGGTCTACATGGCGGTAGAGAATCACCACCATGGACACGATCAGGACCAGTGCAGAATGCAGGGCCGGGCGGGCATACCGCATGAAGATGTGGATCAACCGCATTTCCACCCAATCCTCGCGCGAGATATCTGGCGCGCCCTGGATAGGCCGGATCGCTGTGGGGTGGTCCATGGAATGCGAGTTTACGTTGCATCCGGGGCCGCAATGCCATCCGCGGCGCACGCCTGTTGCGTTGCGGTCTAGGGACTTACGCTCAGTTAAAAGTCACGCCGGCCCAGCGCACGCGGCCAAGCACGGCAAAATCCCGGTCTGTACTTTCGTAGCCCTGGATGTCAAACGGTTCATACGCCGGGTTGTAGCTGCTGACGCGCAATATCTTGCCGGGCAGGCGCTGCAGTTTTTTGACCAGCAAGGCGCCGTCAAGCCGTACCATGTGCACGCCCTCCGTCAGGGCATCGCGATCCCGCAAGTCAGTCAGCACTGCGTCCCTGGAATGCAGCCACGGCTCCATCGAGGCGCCCGCCACCGTGGACATGACAATGTCGTTATGGTCAATGCCCAGGTCATACCGGATGAACTGCACATCAAAGGGTCGCATCGCCACGACCGACCCAAGGTCGTTGAATACATCCCGGCCCGGCGAAGCGCGGAGGTCAAACAGGGGCGCATAGACAAACGTGCCGGTCTCGACCGCGCGCACGTCGCGCGCCACTGCCGCAGCAGCCCGGGTTTCGTCTGGAGCTTCCCGGCCCAGTAGTTGCCCAGGCGTCAACCGGTATTCCCTGGCGAGTACTTCCAGCTCGAACGCATCCGGCAGGCTGTCGCCACGCTCTATGTTCCAGATGGTGTTGCGGTGAACCCCGACCGTGGCCGCAACCTCATTGATTTCCCTTGTACCCCGGGCCATGCGGCAGCGCTGGCCAAACTGGCGCATGAAAACCGACCTGGCTTCGGTTCGCACAGACCTGGCACCCGCCTTGTCGACGGCTGCTGCGGCCTCATGCAGGTACCACGCAATGGGCTCTTCCGCCTTGACCGGCGTTACGGCGGTAAAGGAATAGTGCTGGAGCTTGCCAGATCCCCCCGCCCCTGATGCTGCTTCTTTTGTGTTCATGAACACTATTTTGTTCCCCCCAGCACAAAATGAGCAAACATAACACTCATTTAATTGGTAAAAAATACAATAAAAGTAGCACAAATTGAAACAGGCAGAAAAAAATGTTTGACTTGGCCTGTTTTGTGCTCAAAATATTAGATATGAGCACAATTAAATCGACACCCGCACAGGAAGATATGCACCCCGCCGATGTCATTGCTGCCCTCCGCAAACGCGGTACCAGTCTTCGAAAAATTGCCATGGAAAACGGTTACAGCCACATACAACGCGTGCTGACCAGCCCCTGGCTGGCGGCCGAGCAGCTCGTGGCACGCGCCCTCGACAAAAGGCCCGAGGATCTCTGGCCGTCGCGTTACCTCAATCCCGCCAGCCGGGCGCTGGCCTTTCAGCAGACGCGCAAGATCACGGTCACCATGCCGCATCAGCGCAATCAGGCCCAGCGCAAACTGGCACACGAGCTGACCGCCAACAACGCCCTCACGGATGGGCCTCCGTACTCCCAACCGTAAACGTCGTCAGAGCGCCTGAGCGAGATCGCGACCAATCATGGGCGACCTTATCACCCACGATGTACGTGCCCTGTGGTTGCGGTTGCGCGCCACCGGCGGCTGGTGGACGCTGGCCTCGCTTCACCCTCACTGGAAACCCACGTATGAACCCAACGATGTCCAGCAAGCCATGGACATGCTGGAAGCAGGCGGCTTTGTGGAAAGCCGTCACCAGACGAGCCGGCTGAGCTACGGCGTCACCCCCAATTGCCAAATTCCGCCCGGACTTGAGCCTGTCAACGACCAGGAGCCCGCCAACCAAGCGGTGGCGAAATGGTCCGATTGGCCCATTCGCCGATGGGTTGACTGGCAGGCAGCCAGAAATGAATTCATCGAAAGACGGACGGCCGGCGTCGTGCTATGGCGGCCACCTCCACACCGACACGACATCCAGTCAACCCGATTACAAAGGAATCACATGCTGCTATCCAGCACCGGAATCAAGTTACGCGTTCATCTACGTACCCACGACGGTGAAAACGTCTTCGTAGAACTCGAAAACGAAGACATCGAGAAAGCGGCAATGGCCAAAGCCAGCGTGACCGAAGCCGAAGTTCATCCCATCAGGATGATGTGCGTTGAATTCGTGCAGGCGATGACCAGCCCACTAAACAGCGGTGACCGCCTGAAAGCGTAACCGTAGCCCGGAAAGCCTTCCATCCTTCGCCGGTGCTGTCCTGAGGGAGCGGCCACCGGCGCCGCTGCGGCAGCCGCCTTCCTGGGCGCAGCGGCAGTGCCAGTGACCAGCACTGCGCATCCGTGCCGCCGGCGTGAGCAGCAGCAAACCCAAAATCCACAGCAGCATGAGCGCATGGAACGGTTTCATGGCATCGGCCTTGTCACATATCGTGACATGTGTTCCTGCAAACATCTCCTCTAATTGAAGGATGTGATATTCATCGAAATATAGGAAAGTGCACAGGTAAAGCGTGGTCGGTGCAATATGGCATGATTTTTTGCACCAATTACTTACGACAAGTCCGCACTGCCACGCTTCAGTAGGGCTCCATGAAATGTCCCATTTGAAGGGGGTACATCATGTCACAAAAATTTCCTGACGCAGACAGCACGACCAACCGCATCAGCCTGACTAATCCGCGCGTCGTGGAGTCGTGGTGCTCCGAGTTGAAATGCACAGAGTATGAATTGCGTGTGGCGGTCTATGCGGTAGGCAGCGAACCCGACGAGATCCGCAGTTATTTTCATCGCAGCAGAGACACCTGCCAGCAATGATTGCGAGCTGAGGCATAGCCGTCAGTATCGGGAGCCGTCCCAGGCTTCAGCCAGCTGGTCAGGTATCCCGGTCTTCATTCTGCGAAACGCAAGGCGATGCTCAACATCTTCGCACCACCGCTGAAATGCCTCGGGAGTCGGCGCAGGTCCAACTCCCTTTTGAAAGGCCGCCATCTTTTGCATAAACGCCATACAACGCCGCGTGCGCTCGAGCTCTTCATGCTGCTCAACTCTTACAGCGGCGCGTAGCGTTTCCATCATTCTGGAGTTAGCCATACGCCCTCCTGGGCAGTTAAGAAAGCGGATCAATACCTCTCCTGGCTCTCTGAGCCCCGCCGAATACCGAGAGAGTATTGAATTTACGACATAAACCAGTCCAAGTATTTATCCGCACCCCAGTGGGTCAGATCTGGACGGAATTCAACAGCTAGGCGTCAGCCTAAGAGTAAAAGCGTGCCCTACACACCTGGGCTATGGATAGACTTTGACGCTCGGCTTGCGGGCGTGCTTACTGCTGGGATCGTCGTCTTCTCTCCAAAGCTCCATCCGCTCTCCGTAGAACCTCAATCGCCAATTTGCAATCTGGTCACTACTCGAAAGCTTTCCCTTCAGTGGAATGATCACTTCTTGAGGCTTTCCCGTTGCTATCCAGGTCACAACCATCTGCTCTGGAATTGGCATTGGTGCATTCCAAAGACTTCCGCTGCCCGGCACTGAAACTCCCGAGAACGGCACCACCACTTTTCCATAAGTAATTTTGAGATCGTCAATCGGAGTTTCATATACCCGAAACGATAGGCCGTGCTCGACAAAGCCGCGGTGTGCACAGGCGGCAACAAGCAGTACCGCCAGGAGAGCAGTGAACAAGATGACGATGCGTTTGACGATGAATTTCATCATTGGAGTTTAGCCATGGGGTCTTCATGATGATTGACGTGCTCAGCCCAACAGAGGCGGATTTCTTTCGCGGCTTATTCCTCAGAGACCACAGAAATGAGGGGTTAGCCACCGACACTTGCCGGCTGCGCCGGTACGCAACAGAGCGGCGGTTTCGCGGGGCTGGGACTAGGTTGATTTTCCCATGTCAAATATATTGCGACGAAAACCGCGGCTTGCGCAAAGAGATGAAACGCTATTACCCCGCAGACAGGCGCTGATTTAACTGTGATGCCCTGCTTTGGTTCGTCCTGCTCGCCAGCCACAGAATTCAAGAGCTTTGCGAATTGCTCACACTCCCGCTGAGTGAGTTGGAGTACCCAAAGATTGGATAAGGAGAACACAAGATAGCTCCCTCCAATAACGAGAAACATTTCTGGTGCCCACGACACCTTATCTTTTCCAATCGTGTACCCAAGCACTGCGAGGCTCACTGCGGAAAAGTACGTCCATAACTTGTGGGCTGAGTCGGTGTGCTTGCTATACAAATCGTAGGCTTCTTTAAGGCCGAGTTTTGTAGGAACTGTGGTCATATGCATGCTCCACGCAGATAGACTGAGGCGAAGCTCCGCGGTCGTTCGTACTTAAGGGTTCACCGGCAGACGTATTGGCCAGAGCTCGTGTAGCCACAGTGTTGCTGCGGGCGGATGGGCGCTGGTGCCGGCGCATAGTTGGGCTGCACTGTGCCGGCCTGGCCAGTGTAGGGATTCGTGTTGCCCTTAGTGCTGTAATTGTCAAGGTTCGTGCTATTCGGCGCGGTGCGAACGTGCCCCTCAACATAGGTGCCGTTCTTAGTGACGTGCGGTTGAACGTAGGTTTGAGCAAAGGCAGTGCCCACTGCAATGGTGGCCACGATAAAAACAATAGCTGATTTCATGTTGTCCCCTTAGAAGTCCCACGGGCCGCGTGGGCGCGGTATCCAACACCAAGCTATTCAGTCGGGGCCCTTTGAGGCGCCGGCGATCCCGAACCAATGCCAACAGGAGCGACCCAGGGTGTTCCCACGGGCGCAGCGTCATTCTTGAGCGAACGTATGGCATCTAGTAATGCTGCTGCATCTTTGATACTCCTAGCTCGGTCGGCGCTGATCTGCAAGCATCGCGAAAACACGTACGGAATGACCGCCAGAGCAATTGCCAGCGCCGCGGCAGCAGCCTCTTGTGGAGCGCTCTGCGCACCACTAAAGCCAAAGATCAAGACAAGAAGCCCGAAGCAGGCACTGATTAAAGTAATGATGTAGCTAATCTGAACCATGGATTCCTCGCTTCGTTGACTTCAACAGCCGGTGTAGTTCTTCCGGCCGCTCTTGGTAATCGTGTACGTCCCACCGCGCGGGCCGACATAGCAGGTAGGTCCACCGCCCTTCGCTGAGGCTACTGGAGCTGCGGCCGGAGCCGTCGGAGCCGCCGCAGCCGTTTTCTTGCCACCGTGACAGTGATGGCCACCGGTCTTGCGGTTCGTGTGGCAGCCCTGCGCATCCGTACCACCCGGGTGAGCGATAGCCAACTCGCATGCCAGTAGCAGCGCGGGGACACAGAACGATTTCATGATGTTCCTTCAGCCCCGTGGCCTAGCCGACCTACTTGCTTATGTTGGGATATCCCTTGCCACCTTTTCCGTCATAAATATGTATCTCCGTCTTTGAGGGTGGAGGTACTTTCTTTGCCGCTTCCGCTGCCCTTTGAGCTGCGACCGCCTGGTCGTTGGCCGCTTTGGCTTTTGCCGCCTTTGCCCAGGCGTCCTCCTGGGCCTCTTTGGTCGTCATTTGGGCATGCGCCAAGGAGACGGTCAAAACCAGAATCATGGTCAGCGCGGTTTTCATGTGGCCTCTTTGGTGTAGTAGAACTTGTAAGAAGCACGTTACATGAGGGAATCAGACTTCACCTCCTCTAAGTGGGGGAGGCAATGCCGCGAAACCGTGGCCCGTCATACAGCCCATGTAGCCCATCCGGTACAAAGCGCCCAGAATGGCGTTGTTACTCACCGGCTTCTCTGGGTCCTGCTCACCGGGCCAGGCCGCGTAACGCCTATATGTCGCCAATACCACTTGAGCCGGCTTGGAAAGCTGCAGGATATGCGGCGTTCGTACCTTCATGCACGCAGCCAGAATGCACCACTCTGTCAAAGACCAATCTGGACGACCAGAAACAAAAAAGCCCCGATTTACGGGGCTTTCAGGGCATTTCTCAGATCAATCTGGATTTCTCTGGATGCAATTTTGGCGGAGAGGGTGGGATTCGAACCCACGGTACCTTGCGGTACGCCTGATTTCGAGTCAGGTACATTCGGCCACTCTGCCACCTCTCCAGTGTGGACTGGCGATTCTAGCAGGCTTGAAAAGGGCCCCCACGGTCGCTCACTTCGTGTAGCTTCCTGCCCCCCCGAGGGGGCCGCCCGCCTGCGGCCTGGCAAAGCCAGTTCCGCGGCTCGGACTGTGCTGAAGATTTATTTCCCCGCCGCCGGGGCCAGCACCTTGATGCCGCCCATGTACGGTTGCAGCACTTCCGGCACGGTGACGCTGCCGTCGGCGAGCTGGTAATTTTCCAACACGGCGACCAGGGTGCGGCCTACGGCCAGGCCGGAGCCATTGAGGGTGTGCACAAACTCGTTCTTGCCTTGCGCGTTCTTGAAGCGGGCCTGCAGGCGGCGGGCCTGGAAGGCTTCGCAGTTGGAGACCGAGCTGATTTCGCGGTAGGTGTTTTGCGCGGGCAGCCACACTTCCAGGTCGTAGGTCTTGGCGGCGCCGAAGCCCATGTCGCCGGTGCACAGCAGCATGACGCGGTACGGCAGGCCGAGCTTTTGCAAAATGGCTTCGGCGTGGCCCGTCATGGCTTCCAGCGCTTCGTAGCTTTTGTCGGGGTGCGTGATCTGCACCATCTCGACCTTGTCGAACTGATGCTGGCGGATCATGCCTCGGGTGTCGCGGCCGTAGCTGCCGGCTTCTGAGCGAAAGCACGGCGTATGGGCGGTGTACTGAAGCGGCAAGTCAGCCTCGGCGACGATTTCATCGCGCACGAAGTTGGTCAGCGGCACCTCCGACGTGGGGATCAGGTACAGCGCAGTGCTTTCGGCTTCGGCTGCACCCTCTTGCCCGCCCTTTTTGGCGGCAAACAAATCTTCTTCAAACTTGGGCAACTGGCCGGTGCCGCGCAGTGAATCGCCATTGACGATGTAGGGCGTGTAGCACTCGGTGTAACCGTGCTCGGCGGTTTGCACATCAAGCATGAACTGCGCAAGCGCGCGATGCAGGCGCGCCAGCGGGCCTTTCATCACGGTAAAACGCGAACCGGTCAGCTTGGTGCCGAGTTCAAAGTCCAGCCCCAAAGGCTGGCCCACGTCGACGTGGTCTTTCACTTCGAAGGAGAACGCGGCCGGCTCGCCGCCCAGGCCTTCGATCGGGCTCCATTTGCGTACTTCGACATTGCCGGCTTCGCCCGCGCCTTGAGGCACGCTTTCATGCGGCAGGTTGGGCACAGCCAGCAGCAGGGTTTGCATGTCGGTCTGGATCTGATCCAGCCGCGCAGCGGAAGATTCGAGTTCGGCCTTGGAAGCGCTCACCTGCGCCATGATGGCGCTGGCGTCTTCGCCCTTGGACTTGAGCTGACCGATCTGCTTGGACAGCGTGTTGCGCTGGTTCTGCAGCTCTTCGGTGCGGATCTGCAGGGCCTTGCGTTCGGCCTCCAGCGCCTGGAAGGCTTCCACATTGAGGAAGGCTTGCGGGGTTTTACGGGTTTCCAGCCGGGCAATAGCCGAAGGCAGGTCTTTGCGAAGCAGGTTGATATCTAGCATGGGGCCATTGTATTTTGTAGGGCTGCGGTGGACAGGGCCCGTTCAGCTCAGTTCAGGCTGGCCGGGTCCAGGTTGGCACCGCAGATGATGAGGCAGACTTTTTCGTCGGCGCGCGGACGGTAGCGGCCGCTTTGCAGCGCGGCCAGCGGCAGGGCCGCCGCGGGCTCCACCGCCAGTTTCAATTCTTTCCAGAGCCATAGCTGCGCGGCGCGTATCG
This sequence comes from Polaromonas sp. P2_G11, assembly GCF_056403595.1. NCBI lineage: Bacteria > Pseudomonadati > Pseudomonadota > Betaproteobacteria > Burkholderiales > Comamonadaceae > Polaromonas > Polaromonas sp. P2_G11. Next base: position 153,517 of record NZ_JBFUFE010000003.1, read on the forward strand.
ATTCGTCAGTCAACAGCAATGCATCGCGCACATGTGCCTGGGTGGCGTCCCAGGCCAGGCTGCCGATGCGTTTGGCACCCAGTGAGTCGGCGGCGATACCGCTGACGGCCACGTCCACCGGCTCACCAGCCTCGCGGGCTTTGTACAAGGTGGGCGCCAGCTCAGGCTCCAGCGCCACCACACGGCTGCGCTGCTCAAACCAGCTGGCCACGCCGCCAATCAGGCCGCCGCCGCCCACGCTGACGAGCACGGAATCAGGCACGCCACCCTGCTGCTCAATCTCTGCCGCCATGGTGCCGGCGCCGGCCAGCACTTCTGGCTGGTCATAAGCGTGTGTCAGCAGCGCGCCGGTTTCCTGCTGGCGCGCCAGGCAGGCTTTCAGCGCGTCGGAGTACGCCGCTCCCGTCACCACCACATCGGCACCCAGCGCGGCCAGCTTGGCGCGTTTGGCGGGCGTCGACACTTCAGGCACAAAGACTTCGCAGCGCACACCCAGCTCGCGGGCCGCGGCGGCTGTGGCAATGCCCGCGTTGCCGCCGGAAGCCACGATCACTCCGCTGGCCGGGATGGGATTGGACAGCAGGCGGTTGAGCATGCCGCGCGCCTTGAAGCTGCCGCCGGTTTGCAGGTGTTCGAGCTTGAGCCAGACCTCAGCGCATTCCACGCCCAGCGCCTTGCCAGGCAGCTTCCACAGCGGTGTTTTATGAATAAAGTGGCTGTAGCCCGCTTCGAACGTGCGCAAGCAGCTCTCAATTTGATAGCGATTAGTCATATTGGAAAAAAGAAAAATCAGGTCAGAGCTGATGCAGCTGGCTGTCATTGACTTCCAGCATCTGGCCCTGCGCATCGAGCTTCAGGCCCTTGGGCAGCGGGAACTTGATGGTTTCCTCAATGCCTTCCATCTTGCGCACCGACACGGCGCCCAGCGCCTTGATGCGGTCGATCACCTGCTTGACGAGGATTTCCGGCGCCGAAGCACCGGCCGTCAGGCCGACCCGGCCCTTGCCCTCAAACCAAGACTCCTTTAACTCGCTGGCGTCGTCCACCATGTAGGCCTCGGTGCCCAGCTTGGCGGCCAGCTCGCGCAGGCGGTTGCTGTTGGAGCTGGTCGGGCTGCCGACCACGATGAGGATGTCAACCTGTGGGCTCAACACCTTGACAGCGTCCTGCCGGTTCTGCGTGGCGTAGCAAATATCCTGGTGTTTGGGTTCGCGCACCTGCGGAAAGCGCGCCTTCACGGCTGCGCTGATCTCGGCCGCGTCGTCCACGCTCAGCGTGGTCTGCGTGACGACTGCCAGGCGTTCGGTCTGGGCCGGGCTGATGCGCCAGACGTCGGCCACGTCTTCCACCAGGTGGATGCCGCTGTCGAGTTGGCCCATGGTGCCTTCGACCTCGGGGTGGCCCTTGTGGCCGATCATGATGAACTCGTAGCCTTCTTTGTGCAGCTTGGCCACTTCCACATGCACCTTGGTCACCAGTGGGCAGGTCGCGTCGAAAATCTGGAAGCCGCGGCGCTCGGCCTCTTTCTGGATGGCCTGGCTCACGCCGTGCGCGCTGAACACCAGCGTAGCGCCCGGGGGCACGTCATCGAGCTCTTCAATAAAGATCGCGCCTTTTTGCTTGAGGTCGTTGACGACATAGGTGTTGTGCACGATCTCGTGGCGCACGTAAATCGGCCTGCCGAATTTGGTCAGGGCACGCTCGACGATTTCGATGGCGCGGTCCACACCTGCGCAAAAACCGCGCGGCTCAGCGAGCAGGATTTCCTGAGGAAGCACTTTGGATTCAGTCATAGAACGCCTATTACTTGCACTTCAAACACCACTGGCTGGCCTGCCAGCGGGTGGTTGAAATCAAACTGCACCGCGTCGCCGCCCTCTTTGACCTGCTGAACCGCGCCCGCGTATTGCCCCGCGCCATCCGGCGTGGGGAACTGCACCACATCGCCCACCTTGTACTGTTCATCCGGGTCGCCCAGCTCGTTGAGCAGCTTGCGCGCCACCCACTGCACCAGCTCCGGATTGCGGTCGCCAAAGGCAACGCCTGCGGGCAACTCAAACGTTGTGCGCGTGCCTTCGGGCAGGCCGATCAGCCGCTGCTCAATGGCCGGCGAGAGCTCGCCCGTGCCCAGACTCAGGGTGGCGGGCTTGCCGTCAAAGGTGTTGATGATGTCCGCGCCCGGTTTGCCGTCCACGGAGGGCCCGGCCATGCGGTAATGCAAGGTCAGGAACGAGCCTTGCTGGACGAGGGTAGTGTCGGGGGATTCCACGGTGGACATAAGACTTTCTGCGGCCGGGCTGGCGCCGGGCAAGTGTTTGTAAACTGCCTCTATTGTAGAAAGTACGGCTTGACCGGGCCAAATCAGGCTTAATCCGGTTTTTTAGCCTCACCGGCACCGGCTTTCCTCCCAACACAGACTATCCATGCTCCTGAAAGACCTCCCAGAAGACGCCCGCCCCCGCGAAAAACTGCTGGCCCGCGGCCCCGGCGCGCTCAGCGATGCCGAGCTGCTGGCCCTGCTGCTGCGCACCGGCCTGCCCGGCAAGAATGCGCTGCAGATGGGGCAGGAACTGGTCGACACCTTTGGCGGTGTTGCCGGGCTGCTGCACACCGGCCCCGAAGCGCTGAAAAGCGTCAAAGGCCTGGGCCCGGCCAAACGCGCCGAGCTGGTGGCAGTGCTGGAGCTTGCCCGGCGGGCGCTTGCCGAAAAGCTCCGTGAAAAGACCCTGTTCGACACGCCGCAGGCGGTACGCGACTATTTGCAGCTGCAGCTGGGAAGCCGGCCGCACGAGATTTTTGCGGTGCTGTTTCTCGACAGCCAGCACCGGCTGATCGTGCTCGAAGAACTGTTTCGCGGAACGCTGACGCAAACGTCCGTCTACCCGCGCGAAGTGGTGGTGCGCGCCCTGGCGCTCAACGCCGCCAGCGTGGTGCTGGCCCACAACCACCCCAGCGGCACCGCCAAACCTTCGCGCGCCGACGAGGCGCTGACGCAAACGCTGAAGTCAGCGCTCGCGCTGGTCGACGTGCGCGTGCTGGACCATTTTGTGGTGACCAGCGCACAGGCAGTGTCGATGGCCGAGTTGGGCTTGCTGTAGAAGTCGAAACGCTTTCTAGATCGCCTCTTTTTTAACAATTTCCGGATTGATGGAGAGAAAGGGGTTGGACTTCCCGAATGCCTTCACAGCGGCATCGATTTCGGGTTGCCTAAACGCGGACAGGCCCTCCGATTTAGGGTCGAGGTAAAACAGCATCGCCAAGGCCCGCCTGCGCTCGGCAGGGTTCCTGGTCAACCTGGCTTCCAGTGCATAAGCCCAGGATTGCCAGGGTTCGAACTTCTGGCTTTTCTGGGCCCACTCCAGCGCCAAGGCCCTGATCTTGCTGCTGCCGGTCATTTCCGCCACCAGTTCGGAGATCTCTCCAAAGGTGTACTGCGTCAGCAAGGCCCTTTTCTCAGTGTGCGGACGCAGGTGCCGCGCGCGTTGAAGAAATTGCAACGCTTCCTCGTTTTTGCCGGATGCTGCGGCAAGAATCGCCATGGTCAGCTGGTAGTCAAAGTCCTGTCTGGAGACCTCGGTGCCGCTTACCATCTTCTCAATAGTTGAGGTGTCTCCCGCCTTGACAGCCGCATAAGCGTAGTAAGGCAAATAGCAGGTCAACGTTGAATTGACCTGGTAATCGGTCAGGTCGTAAAACTTTGCAGACTCGGAGAAAATTGCCTTCGCACCGGCAAAGTCCTTGAGTTTGATGGCCCGGTAAGCCTCCACAAAATACGCGTGCATGGATTTCACGCGCTCTTTCACTGGCGCTTTCAGCAGGATCGAATGCCCTTCATAAACCGGCTGGGGGTATTCGGGTAATTTCCATCGCGGCAAATCCAGTGCGTCTACTGCCTGAGACAAGCCGCTGGAAGGCGTGCGGTCCGTGGTTGCAAAGCGCACAAGGTGAATGGCTGCGGCGATCTTGTCCTCTGTTGTGCCCCCGAATTTCCCCTGTTGCGCCCAACTCACGACCTCCGCTTCAGGCTGTCCGGAAATGTGATGCCCGACCAGCGCGGACTCCCAAATGTGAGGAGCGCGGCTTTGTTTCGCCAGCATTTCAAAGCCGGCCCAGGCCTCTTTGGAATGGCCGCTTGCATGAAGAAGCCCCAGATAGTCCCGGTAAGCATACGACTCCTGGTAACGTTGCGCACGCCGCAAGGTGCCGGCCATCGCGCCCTGAATATCGCCGGCAAGAAGCTTCAGACGCGCATCGCTCGTGATTTCACCGGACGACCCCGACCTCTGAGACGCGGCGATTTGATAAAACGGCCTGGCAAGGTCGAAATAACCCGCCCAGTAAAAATACGACCCGGCCTCATAAGCAAGGTTCGCGGTGGCAACCCGGCCGTCTTCGGACCCCTTCCTGAAGCCCTCGTAAGAATGGAACATCTTGGCGGCGGCCTTGACGTCACCCGCCGCGAACAGCATCCATGCCACATCGCTATAGGAAGTCCACCGCGTGGGTGCCAGCTTGAGGTTGTCGCGATAGTAAGCCTGCGCTTTCCCGGTGTCTCCCTGCCTCGTAGCCTCGGCGCCGAGGATGCTATTGAGTTCCGGGGAGCCCACAAAACGCCCGGCGATTGACGCCAAAAGATCGGTGTCCCGCCCCTGGTCGGGGAAAAACTGACGGTATAGCCCGTGCAGCTGCGAGAAGGTTCCGATTTCCGAAGTGGCATTCTTCAAAGCGGCAATTTCGTTTTCAACATGCGTCTGCAAGTTGCCGCCGTCTGCCCAGGTCCAGTAATAAGGACGGAACGGAACATCGGCATAGTAAAGATTGTCGTAGTGTCCATAGTACTGACCGCCGTCAGCATTGAAATGATTCAGGGCCCTTACTGCGACGAGCGACTGGCCTTGCTCCCAGTAGGCTGCGTCGAACGCGTTTTGGTGCGCGGCCTTGAGCAATTGCTCTTTTTCGGCTCCGGCGGACTTTGCAGCGAGCCTTGCCTCCACTCTTGAGCGCTCATACGTGTAGTACGGGTAACCCTTGTAGGTTGCGTCAATAGTGTTCGCAAAAACCAAGGCCTGATTCGGAATGCCCTGGACGTCGGACAGGAAATTGATGCGGCTCATCAGGTTGTCATGGCCAATAGCCTGGAGCAAGTCCAGATAGTCAAACGGGCCCGGCTTGCCAGGTGTGAGCCCACAGCACAAAATGGCCGTGTTGGCCTCGATGAACTTGCGGCCGTGATGAAACACCGACAGATTCACCATGGCCTGAACCTTGTCGGGGTCGGCAAGGGGCAATGCCGCGCGTGCCATGTCCGCCATCGCGTAACCTTTGACCGGCAGTTCATAGTCAAGAAGCATTTTCAGGGAAGCATTATCGTTCTGAACCCACGGGTCTGTTTCTACAAAAACCCGCGTCACGATGAACGGCCATATGGTTCCGGGCAGCTTCAACGCCGCCACTTCGGCGACTGCCTTTTTGGTTGTCATCGTGCCGTAGGCTGTAGCAATCCTGTTCTCATCGATCTTTTGCAACAGGCGTTTTAAGGGATTCTTTTCAAGCGCCGCCATTGCACGCACTTCCAGGATATTTCCGTTCAGCGCGCCAAGCAGTTCTTTTTCCTCGACAGTTTGCGCGTCGCCCAGTGCCTTGATGGCAGCCATACGCAAACCCAATGCCATGTAGGTCCGCGCCCGAAGCGCCCGGTAGTCTGGCGACTGCGGTGACAAGTCCAAAAGCGCCAGATACGCCTTTTCGGCAAATATCTCTTTCGTTCTTTCGACGGTTGTGGGCGCCAGTGCGCTGTACAGCAGAAAAGCATATGCATCCTGCGCCGGGTTGCCGGCCGGTGCCACCAAGCCGAGCGGAGATGACGGCAGCGCTTCCAGCTCCAGCCGGCTGGCTGTCTTTTCGTCAAGCGGCGACGGGGGATAGGCGCCTACGGACTTGAGGATTTCCGGCAACACGGACTCATAGGCCTCGATGGCCGGGACTTCATCGCCAAATGGAATATTCTCAAATTTCTTCGTCTGAACAGGGCCGGTCCAGGCAGCGCCATTGCGCGTGGCGCCTGCGTGGTCCTGGGTCAGGATGGCGATCGCCATTTTTCCTTTCCGGTCATGCCCCGCGTAGCCCCGGACAATGCGTTTTGCACCAATGGCGTCGGCAAGTTTGTAGATTTCTTCCTGCTTGAGCTGGCGCTGTCCCTCACCAAGCGCTTTTGCCACCAGGTAAGGGTCAGGAATTTTCACTTTCTGTGATTTGGCGACGCCTGCGGCGAGCTCCGCTGTCATGATGGACCGGCTTGCCCTGTCGACAGCCCAGCCCCCAACCTGGAACGGCACAACGAGCACATCAAACTTTCCGCCCGACAGCAGCTGGCTGTAGAAGAGCTTTTCCTTGCCCTGCCAATCGGAAGCCTGCGGTGAATAGCGCTGCGGCAGGAACCGGGCCATTGCAATATCCGCAGACCACGGATTCATCTCGATCCTGTTGAACATGTCCACTCGAGCCTTTTCCGGAGAGGCTTCCCATCGAGCCTTTTCCGGAGAGGCTTCCCATTTCGCCCTCGCCTCTTTCTCGGCGACCGCGATGCGAAATTCCTGGATCTTGTTGACAGCCAATACACCCATGCAGAGCAACAGGACTCCGCAAAGCACGGCGGTGGACCGTTTCATTTTTTCTCTCCCTCAATTCAAAATCCGGATCTGGCAGAACGCGCGTCGATGACCTGATATCGCTCAGCAAGTTAGCGGAACATCGTAACGTAGCCATCGCCAGATCCGCCGCTGAATGACCCGACGCGTGGTTTATCTACATCGGTGAGTACTGAAGCACTACGATAAAGTAAGCATCATGAAAGCGCCCGCACTCAAAAGCCTGCAGGACCTCAAGGCCGTCAAGCGGGACATTGAAGCCCGCGCGAAGCTTGAAAAAGAACAGGAAGCCGCGCGCGTGGCAGCAGCCGCCAGGGCCAAGGCCGAGAAAGAACTCTTCTCGCGCGCGGTCGGCCCCGTCAAGGCCCTGCCGGCCAAACACCTGCCGGGCCACAAGGCGGCGTTGCCGGCGACGCAAGCAGCACCCATCCCCGTACAGCAGCAGCGCGATGAACTCGCGGTGATGCGTGAAGCCATCTCGGACGAGTTCGACGTGGAAACGCTGCTGGACACCGATGAAGCACTGAGCTTCAGGCGGCCCGGCATGGGGCCTGACGTGGTGCGCAAGCTGCGCCGCGGCGGCTGGAGCATCCAGGGCCAGCTGGACCTGCATGGCCTGCGCCGCGAGGATGCGCGTGAAGCGCTGGCTCACTTCATCAAGGATGCGCACAAGGTGGGCTGGCGCTGCGTGCGCGTGGTGCATGGCAAAGGCCTGGGATCGCCGGGCAAGACACCGGTGCTCAAGGGCAAGGTGCAGAGCTGGCTGATCCAGAAGCAGGAGGTGCTGGCCTTTGTGCAAGCGCGGCCCGCCGAAGGCGGCGCCGGGGCGCTGGTGGTGTTGTTGGCACAGGGCTAAGGCATGGCGTCGAACACATGGAAAGACTAAAAATGCTTCGGTTAAGAATTTGCATCACCTTGAGCTTGCTTGTGTCCTTTCACATGGGGGCGTTGGCAGCTCCCGCTGACGAGGTATGCGCCGGGCTTTCCGGCTTGGTTAACGCCAAGGCTGCGGGCCGCTTCGTCGACCCTGCCCGGCCGCTGACGAAGGCTGAGACCGCCGCCCTTGACGAGGCAAAACTGGAAATTCTTGGCTTTAATGACTATTCGCAGGGAAGCCAAATTGTTGATGCTGATAACGACGGCGTTGATGATCTCCTTGTCTGGAATATTCAAGGCTCGGGGCGGTTTACCTATGCCGAGGTCTACGACATCAACATGGCGGCCAGTCGACCGTCAGACAAGCTGCGGCTGAAAGCGAACCTGGGCAATATTGGCACCTTGAGCGACCCGCGTTTTGTCAAATACGCAGGCGTGAATTACCTGATCACTGACGATGGTGACCTGGAAAGCCTTGCGGTCCATCGCCTGGAGAAATCCACTTCAGACGGCCATAACTTGCGGACGGCCTGCCGCGCAACGGTTCGTCTGGACCCGATCACCAAATGCCGCCACCCTGCCTGCAAGGCCTTGGCGGGCGACATCGCCAACCCCAGCACGAACGCCCCGTTTGTTCAGGTTGAATGGCCGCACAAATACTTCTTCCCGGCAGGCCTTTCCGTTTTCTTTGGACCCAACGGCGAAGCGAGCGATTTTGACAACACCGGGCTGCCGGCGCGTATCTGGAAATTCGGCCGGGAAGGCTACGCGAACCAGCACATCTACTGGAGCCTGCTGGGGCTGGGAGAAGAAGCGCCTGTTGTCCCGGCCGCGCAAAGAGCCGCGTTTGACGACAGGAAAAACCCCCAAGTGCTTCAAGGGCAGCAGCACGACCGCTTAAGGCGCGCGCTGGCGCAGCAAAGCCAGATGCTGGGCGAGCAACTCAATAAAAACTTATCGCTGCCAGGCGCGGGCCAGTTCTTTTTGCTCCATGCCAACGACAGGACCTACTGGGTCTGGGATTTCGGCGGACCGCCCTACGGTGAAGAAATGCATATCACCTACACAAGAGGACTCAAGTCGGACTACATCGGCGCGGTGGGAATCAGGCGAACCTTGGGTTTGGCCCCCTGCGCATCCCAATGCTCCAGGATCGCCGAGAAATAGTGCTGACGCTGCTCGCACAGGACGGAGGCGCGGGAATTCACATCAGTTGCTATTAATTTAGTAGCTGCTTGCGCTCATCCTGATTGGGCTACAGGCCTATTTAATGCCTGAAATTGGCCCAAAATACCCCCAGCGTGAGCCGTTTTTTTTCCTGGGACGCGCAAAAAAACCAATTTGATGCTGCAAAGATCCATTTTTTTACGCAAAAAAATGCCTGTAGCCCAATAAGGGATGGCGCCAGCAGCTATATTTTTAATAGCAAGTTGCACATCGAAATTCGCCCCGAAAGCAGCCGCCAAATCGATTTAAAGCCCGAACCCCGCTCGCCCGGCAGCGGCGCATTCATAACCGTGCCTGAACACAAGCTCGTACATCGGCAGCGGCACTTTCTTCAGTGAGGTCGGGTAGGCAGCGGCCGCCCTGACGCTGTTTGCGTCCAGCCATTCGCCGGCCGGGCAGTCGGCGCCGGCGCGTTGGGCGACCTCTTGGGCGGTGGCGCCTATGCGCAGGTAAGCTGCGCGGCCGGGCTGGCGCGCAGCGTAGGCCATGAGCCCCCTGGCGCGCAGCGCGCGGACCTGGTCGGACATGATGTCGGCCACGTGCTTGAGACGAAAGATGCTAAGGGGGCCCATCGCAAAACCCACCGGCAAGGGCGCGCCTGCGTCAGACGCGATGATCACGCCGTCGATTTTCGGCTTGGGGCCAAAGCCGGCGTCAAGAAACGGCTCCAGCCCGAGGTTGTCGTACACACCCCCGTCGTAGAGGTGGATGCGGGCAAAGCGGTCTTCGGCCGGCCGGGCGTCTTCGCCGGAGGCAAACATCGGCAGGTTCCAGTCAAAGCTGTCGGTCGGCAGGACATAAGGGCCGATCAAGCCCGGAAAAGCCGCCGACACGGCCATCGCGTCACGCAGCGGCAGCTGCTTCAGGCGCGTGGAGCCCAGCATCCAGTCGCGCAGCGCGTCGCCTTCAATGCTGGCGCGTTTGCCGGTTTCGGCCGTGGTGGCGTTGACCAGCCAGACGGGTGTCGCCGGAACATCCTCCATCAGCGCATCGACACCCCAGGCGCTGCCGATGGCCGATGCCAGCACGTTGGCACGCGACAGCGCAAAGCGCCAGTTGCGCGGGTGCAGCATGGCGCGCATGGCGGCGTTCTGCAGGTCTGTGGTGGTCAGCAGTGTTTTCACGCGCGGCAGCAGCACCTCCAGGCATTCGTTGCTGCCGGGCCAGCGCATCCCATTGAGCTGCAGCAAGAGGCCCACCAGCAGGCTGCCGCCCGAAACAGTAGACACCTTGCTGACCCGCTCCAGCGCCTGGTGTTCCGCCAGGAAGCTCAGCACGCCGCAGTGAAACACCATGGCGCGCGTGCCGCCGCCCGAAAGGGCCAGGTACACCGGCTTCATGCCGCAGCCTTGCAGCGCACATATAGAGGAAGCGGGCGATGCGCAGTGATCGCTGTGGAGAAGCCGTGTTGCATGTTATTTGCCGTGGATGGGTAGCAGGCCCGATTCTCCTATGCTTGCCGACTCGAGTCCTGCGGCGAGTCCGGGCCGGCCGCTGGTGCCAGCGTTTGCAGTCGTTACCCCAGAGCCGAAGTCACCAAGATATCAGAGGGGACCGGTGCAGCCAGGCATCCGCCTGCACCTGATCCAGGACGAAGTCCGCGACGTCCTGTCTCGCAATGGTTCCTCCGTGAAAACCGGACAAGTCCGTCAAGGCGCGGATCTTGCGCCGCGCTGGCTTGTCGTTCAGCACGGAAGGGCGCACCAGAACCCAGTCCAGCCCGCTGGCGCGGACGGCAGCCTCCTGCCGGTTCTTGTCGGCGTAGACCTTGCGCAACAGCACGGGATGGATCAGCCGGTCGAACAGGAACCCGCCATGGCCGGCGCTGTCGCCTGCGCCCATGCCCGTGATGCACACAAGGCGCGAGACCTTCTCCGCTTTCATGGCGCTCACGAGTGCCCGTGTGGCCGAGGAGAGCACAGTCACCTCGCGCAGCGGGCTGACCGGTGTGCCCAGGGCGCTCACGACGGCATCCCGGCCTCGCAGGGCCTCACGCAGCGCACTTTCGTCGAGGGCATCTCCGATGATGATCTCGGCGCCCTCCAGGCCGCTTGCCTTCCCCGGGGAGCGCACGAGCGCGCGAACGTCGAACCCCCGTGCAAGCGCTTGCCTGACGATCAGCCGGCCCGTGCCGCCGGTGGCGCCAAGAACCAGAATCTTCGGGCGAGCCGGCGAGATGCCGTCAGTGTTCAATGTGTTCATGGTCTGGCCTTTAAAGTTCGCCCTGCGCGAGCAGTTCCCGGGTGCGTTTGAGCGTCGAGACGAGTGCGCTTTTGTAGCCTTGCTCGCCGTCCATCCAGGCTTGCTCGGCCCGCTCTTCCGGGCCGCCCGGCGTCTTGCCGCGAAGGCCGAGATAACCGTAGAAGCGCAGCTGGAGCTCTCCGGATTCGTCTTCGAACAACTCGTTGACGACCGCGCCTTCGCGCGGGCCGGTGGCCTGGAAGAAGGTCACCTTGCTCTCGGGCTCGAACGCGATGATCTCGCGCAGGTCGGCGCCGGCGATGGTGGCTTCGCGCACGATATGCGTCGCGCTTTCCTCGACGACTTCGCAGCGCGTGCATAGCGCTGGCGGCAGGAAGCGGCGCGCGTCACGCGCCTTGAGAACCAGGCCGGCCCATGCCTGGGCGCGTGTGAGCCTCACCTCGCCCGCTGGATTGACGGGCACTGTAGCGGTCGAATACATCATGATGAGTTCCTTTTTTGGTGGATTGCTGTACGTGTAGTTCTTATGCCGATGCCGACGCGGCGATCTCGGTAGCGAACTCGCGGTAGGACCGCAGCGGGCGACCGAGCAGCGTCGTCAGGCGCTTGACGTCACCCGATTCGGGAACCATTCCCACCGTGAGGAAACGCTCACTCATGAGGCGCATGTCGTACGCCATCCACGGCGGCATAAAATTCAGCAGGTTCTTCTCAAAGCCAGCGGTGTCGTCTCCGCCATAGGTGATTGGGCGGTCCAGCACGGCCGACCAGATGGCGGCGACATCGTCGCCTGTCAGCGTGTCGGGGCCGACGAGGTTGATGCGCTCCAGCGGCAGCGGCTTCGAAGCCTGCTCGCGGCGCAGCAGTTCGATGGCCGCGATCTCGCCGATGTCGCGCGCGTCGATCATGGCCAGGCCCTTGCTGCCGATGGGCATGGGATAGACGCCGTAACCGGTGACCACGTCCCTGATGGTGAGATCGTTGTTCATGAAATAGGCGGGACGCAGGATGGTGGCGGCAAAACCCATCTCTTCGAGCATCCGCTCGACACCGAATTTGCCCGCGAAATGGGGAACGTTCAGGTAGCGGTCGCTGTGGATCACGGAGAGATAGACGACGCGCTCGACGCCGGCTTCACGCGCCAGATTGAGCGTGAGCAGGGCCTGGGTGAACTCGTCGGGAACCACGGCGTTGAGCAGGAACAGGGTGGACACGCCTGTGAACGCGCTCCGCAGGGCTGGTACGTCGAGCAGGTCGCCTGGAACGACTTCGACGCCGGCCGGGAAGTTCGCCTTTGCCGGGTCACGGACCAGTGCGCGTACTTTGGCGCCACGCTGGACGAGCTGCTGGGTAACCTGGCGGCCGACGTTGCCAGTTGCGCCAGTAATGAGGATGGTCATGAAATTACTCCGTTGTGTGTTGAAGGAGCCTCAATCTTGATCGATCCACCCAGTATCCGATAGACGTTATATTTAGACACTTCGTCTCACTGGTGGAACATATGGACTTACTTGCCCTTGCAGACTTCAACCTCGTGGCCCGGTATGGGGGCTTTGGGCGGGCCGCCCGCGAATCAGGGCGCCCCAAGGCGACCCTGTCACGGCGGGTGGCCGACCTGGAGAGCGGCCTCAACCTGCGTCTCTTCGAGCGGGGAGCGCGGATCCTCAAGCTCACCGAGGAGGGACGCTCGCTGTACGAAAAGACCTCTGTTTTGCTGGCCGAACTCGACGAGACGGTCGCCACGATTACCTCTGGCGGTGAGACGCCGCGAGGCACATTGAGGGTGAGTGCGCCACTGCTCTTCTCGCAAGCCGCCATGGGCAAGCTCGCCGCCCGGTTCGCGCTGAAGCACCGCGAGGTCCGGCTTGAGGTCATCCCCGAAGACCGTGCAGTCGATATGGTGGAAGAGGGGTACGACCTGGTGATCCGCGTCAACCCCGACCCGGACGAAAACCTGGTGGGGCGGATCTTCCTGAGAGATCGCCTGGTGGTGGTGGCAAGCCCCCAACTCAGCCCACCCACAGGCAAGGCGCCTGTTCCGGTCGTGATGCGGGCAGGCGGGGCAGGAAACCCGAATGAACCCTGGGAAATGACGGGACCAGGCGGTGAACAACGGTTTGCGGTGGACCCCGTCCTGCGCCTGTCATCGCTGTTCATGGTCCGTGATGCAGTCCGGGCAAATGTCGGGGCGGCGCGCATTCCCCTTTCGCTGATCTCCCACGATCTCACAGCCGGAACCCTGGTCCATTGGGGTGACGTGAAGGGGCCGGAGATTGCCCTCTGGGCGCTCTATCCATCACGCCGCCTGCTGAGCGCCCGCGTATCCGCTTTCCTGGACTGCCTGAAGGAAGCCTTTCCCAACGGGTCACCGGAGGAATTGGCGGACTACATCGGGAGATGAGGTCTGCACAAACGCCCGACTCTCTCGATGCGGAGACGAGCCCGACACCGCTCTCGAGCCTGACGATCCGGAGCGAGCCGCCATGGATGTGAACGAATGCTCATTTCCGTTGGCCTCAGACCACTGGCCTGTGGAATAAACCGCCGACCCCTCCTTTAGTTGCCAGGGGCATCCGCGCAATGCGTCACATCTCGTTAGAGTCGCCTTACTAAAAACAAAGAGGAGTTGTCTGGATGAATGCGCTGCACAGGAAAAAACTTGGCATTGAAGATGGCCACCGGATCGTCCAGAGAGACATCAAGGTGGAAGCCAGTGAAACCCACGTGACGTCGGTGTACTGGTATGACGAAATTGACGGGCAGGGAGATTTTGTGCGCGGCCATGTGCTCAGGGAAACCAACTTCATCCAGAAAGACAGGCAACCCGAACCCGCCAAGGCAGCAGAAGCCCCGCGCAATCGCGGTGAGGATCACCCGGATGATTTGTCGGCCAACTCGCTACGGGCACACATCCGTGAGCGCATGTGGCTTCACAACGTGCTGCCTCACGGCCGGCGCCGATACGCCATCTAGCGAGTATCAATACCGGCCGCAGCCCTTTGCAGTCGGGCGCGAACAGCTATATTTTTGATAGCATTCAGTGACCCGGCATTGCACCGGGGCGCTGCATCATCACTCGCCCCTGTTTCGCATCCAGTCGGCCGTCTGGAAAAACGACGCATTGAGCCGCGTGCGCAGCGCTTCATCAACACCGGTTTCACGCATGGCCTGGTCCATGCACGCCAGCCACTGGTCACGCTCGGCAATGCCGATCGAGCCGCCGCCGGTTTGCTGCGGCATGTGGCGCATGCGCAGGCGCGGATGGCCGAAGCGGTCGGTGTAGTACTGCGGCCCGCCCAGCCAGCCGCATAAAAACCAGAAGAGGCGCTGGCGGGCGTTGTCCAGGGTGCTGCCGTGCGCGGCGCGCAGGGCTGTGTAGCCGGGCTCCAGGTCCATCAGGTCGTAGAAGCGCTCGACCAATGCCTTGACGCGCTCTTCGCCGCCTATCCAGGCGTAGGGAGTTTCGAAGGGAGGGTTTCCTGGGGGCTTTTCTTCTATCTGCATTTTGGGATTATCGAATGTTGGGGTTTGGGGTTGGTTGAGAGGGGCTTTTTTGGGTTGCTGCTGATTCGATGGGGTGTGGTCGTTGATGAGTTCTGCTGGCCGGGGGTTGCCCGGCATGCAAGTAACTTTCTTTTGCTTCGCCAAAAGAAAGTCACCAAAGAAAAGGCGACCCTGGTTCCTGCGTCCCTACGCTTCGCTGCGGGCAACCTGCGGTGCTCGGTCCAGCCGGGGTCAAAAACAACTCGCTTCGCTCAAACAAGTTTTTGCCCTGGTCCGTCTGGACCTCCGCTCCTCGGCGCATCCACAAGGGCCAATCGGGAACGGGGACCGAATACCAAAGACAAATACCAACCAAGACTCGCCAGGGCGAGTCCTGGTTTCTTCTGGTATTCCGGGTTCTGTCTTCGGCTGTTGGGTATTTCTTCTCCCCACCCCTTCTGTCTGCGCCGAGGAGCGCAGGGTCAGGCGGATCAGGGATCGCGATTGTCTGAGCCGAAGGCGAGTTCGAGCGAGACCCCGCCTGAACCGAGCACCGCAGGTTGCCCGTAGCGAAGCGTAGGGTCGCAGACAGCAGGGTCGCCTTTTCTTTTGCTTACTTTTCTTTTGGCGAAGCAAAAGAAAAGTGAGTAGCTGCCGGGCTACCCCCGGCCAGCAACCCTCAGCAAAAAACACGTCCTGAAAATCAACCCAGCCTCAGCAAAGAGGGGAATTGGAAGAGCCGTTATTGCGCCTTCCGCAAAGTCTCCACCACTGGCGTATTCAAAACCGACCTCAACCCCCACCACCCCGCCGCCAGTGCCAGCAAAGCCCCCGCCAGGCTGCCCACCAAAGGCACCGTCCACGAACCAGTCCAGCTGAAGTCAAACACAAAGCGAGCCAAACCCCAGCCCACCGCCAGCGCAACGATGGAAGCCAGAAAGCCAGCCAGCAAACCAACGCCCGCCAATTCAGCCCGCTGCACCTGCCGCAGCAGCGAAGCACGCGCACCCACGGCCCGCATGATGGCGAATTCACGGGCGCGCTCTTCACGCGTGGCAGTGATGGCGGCGAAGAGCACGACCAGGCCCGCGGCCAGCGTGAAGCCGAACAAAAATTCCACCGCGCGTATCACCTGGTCGAGCACGCGCTGCACCTGCGCCAGGGTGCTGCTCATGTCGACATTGGTAATGTTGGGAAATGCCCTGACCAGCGTGTTGTCAAAACTCTGGGCATGCGGCTGGCCAGGCACGGCGGCTGGCGGCTCGGGTGCGCGAAAAGCGCTGATGAAGGACACAGGCACATCGGCCGGGAGCTGCGCCACCGGGTACATCACAAAGAAATTGACGCGCATGGAGCCCCAGTCGACCTTGCGCAGGCTGGTGATCTTCGCTTCACTGAGCTGGCCGCCGATGTCAAACCGCAGTGAGTCGCCTAGCTTGAGGCCCAGCGTTTTGGCCAGGCCGTCTTCCACGCTCACGGCATCTTTTTCGCCGCCTGTCCAGCGCCCGCCGGTGACCTGGTTGTGACCGGGCATGTCGGCACTGTTGGACAAATTGAATTCGCGGTCCACCAGGCGTTTGGCGCGATCGTCTTCAAAGTCGTCGGGCGTGACGGCCTTGCCGTTGACCGCCACCAGACGGCCGCGGATCATGGGGTACCAGTCGAACTTCTTCACGCCGCCATCGCGCAGCGCTTTCTGGAAAGCCTCGCCCTGCTCCGGCTGCACGTTGATGACAAAACGGTTAGGCGCATCGGGCGGCGTCGCCTTGCGCCAGCTGCTGATGAGGTCGGTGCGCAGCAGCACGAGCAGCATCAGGGCCAGCAAGCCGACCGCAAGGGCGCTGGTCTGCACCACGGCATACATGGGCCGGGCAGACAGCTGCCGCGTGGCCAGCACCAGCCAGCGCGGGGCGGTGACTTCGTTGACGCTGGCGCGCAGCAGCTTGACGGCGGCAAAACTGGCCACGGCAAACACCAGCACCGCGCCGGCAAAACCACCGACGGCAATCAGGCCCAGCTTAAGGTCGCTGCTGGCAGCGACCAGCAGGGCCGCAAAGCCGGCCACACCCACGCCCAGCACCGCCATTGACGCGGGTTTAAGGTTGCCGACGTCGCGGCGAATGACGCGCAGCGGCGGCACCTGCGCCAGCTGCAGCACCGGCGGCAGACCAAAGGCCAGCAGCAGCGTCAGGCCCATGCCCATGCCGAACACGACGGGCCACCAGGTGGCCGCCGGCAACGCGGTTTCAACCAGCCCGGCCAGCAGCAGCACAAAGGCGTAATGCACGGCGAAACCCAGCGCCACGCCAAGCGCGCTGGCCAGCATGCCGGCGACGACAAACTCAAAGGTGTAGGCCAGCGCAATGGTGCGCTGGGGCTGGCCCAGCACGCGCAGCATGGCGCAGTCGTCCAGGTGCTTGGTGGCGAAACCGCGCGCGACGATGGCCACGGCCACCGCGCTCAGCAGGGCCGCCAGCAAGGCCACCAGGTTGAGGAATTTTTCGGCGCGGTCCAGCGTCTGCCGCATCTCGGGGCTGCCCGATTCGAGCGACTCCAGCCGCACGCCGCGGATGCCGGACTCTGCACCGGGTTTCTTGATCTCGTCTGCGGCCCATTTCACATAGGCCTTGACGGCCTTGTCGTCGCCGGCCACAGCAAAGCGGTAGTTGGTGCGGCTGGCGGGCTGGATCAGGTTGGTGGCGGCCACGTCGGCCTGATTGATCATCACGCGGGGAGAAAAGCTGATGAACCCGGCGCCGCGGTCGGGCTCCTGCACGATGACGCGGGTGACCTTGAAGCTGGCGTCGCCCATCAACAGGGCTTGGCCGAGCTTGAGGCCCAGCGCGTCGAGCAGCGAAGCGTCGGCCCAGGCCGTGCCAGGAGCCGGCACCTCCCGCGTGTCTTCGCCGGGGCCGTCCAGGCTGTCGGCGATTTTCATGCTGCCGCGCAGCGGATAACCTTCCGGCACCCCCTTGAAAGCCACCAGCTTGCTGGCGCCGCCATCAGCGTCGGTGGCGCGGCCCATGGTGGGAAAGGTGACGGTGGAAATCGCCTTCAGGCCCAGCGCCTGCGCCTTGGCTATGAAGGCTTCCGGTGTGATGCCGTCACTGCGGATCACGGCGTCACCGCCCAGCAGCTGACGGGCATCGCGTTGCAGGCCGCCCTTGAGGCGATCGGCAAAAAAACCGACCGCGGTGAGCGCAGCAACCGCCAGGGTCACCGCGACGATCAGGAGGCGCAGCTCGCCGGCGCGCAGATCACGCAACAGGGTTTTCCAGCCGAGCTTGAGGAAAAGGGTGTTCATGCGCAGACCATAACGCAAAGTCCGCATCCCGGCATCATGGCCGGGATTTGCCAGGGATTTAGCGGAGGGTTATGGAGACGTTTTGAAGCCGGGTCCCGCCACCACCGGGGCTGGAGCTGGGGCCGAAACCGGAGCGCCCGGCAAGGCATCCAGCCGCTGCTCCAGCGCGCGCAGCACGGGCCCGATGCCAGTTCCCGCCCTGATCTGCGGGTTGGAAAAGCCGTCATCCTTGCCGGCGTCGATTTCGCGCTGCCTGATCACCGGAACGGCACGGGAAAAAGCCTGCTCAAAAGAATGTGTCTTGCGCAACTGCTCGTCAAACATGGCGCGGCCGAAGAAGGTGAGTTCGGACAGGCGCCCACAACCGTAAGAGGTATGGGTGGCGTCGGCCGCCGTCATGACCAGGGTGGTGTCGCTGGCCAGCGCCTCGATCCAGCCGCCGGAATAGCAGGCCGATATCGCGATGACGCGGTGGCGGATACCGGCGTTGTCGAGCGCCTCGCGCAGCTCGCCGGGACTGAGCGGCGGTACCTGCAGCGGCCAGTGGGAGGCGGCCAGCTTGAAGTCGCTGGCGCCGTGCGAAGTCATGTAGACCACCAGCACGTCGTTGTCGCGATCCATGCGCTGGGCCAGTGCGTCGATGGCGCGCTGCAAATTCAGCGTGGTGGCCCAGGGATGGGTTTGCACGGTGCTGGCATGGTTGACCAGGTGCATCACGCGGCCTTCGGCATCGAAGCGATCGGCAAGCACACGGCTGACCATGCTGCTTTCCCGCAGGAACACATCTTCCGCGGCATAAGGAGCAAACACCAGGCCGTAGACGTCGGTGATACCGCGGCGCTGCGGCTCGATGGCGGCCATCGTCTTTTCCATCAGCGCCTGCTGCTCTTCAAAAACCTGCTGGCTCAGCTGCAGGCGGGGCCGGCTGTCTTCAGTGGCCTGGCTCGCGTAGTCCACCCCCCAGGTACGCGCCTCGAATTGCCAGGCGGACACGCCTGTGGTTGCCAGCAGGACCAGCGCAAATACGGCAGTCCGCCAGGTCCATCCGGCGAAACGCACGAAGAGGAAAAGGCTCACGCCAAGCGCCCAGGCTGTCACCGCCGCATACAACGCCCAGTAAAACCAGGGAGCGGAAAACACCGCCGCCTTGATCCAGCCGTGCGCAATCGCAGCAACCACGCCCTGGGCGAGCAGCACATTGGGCAGCCCCGCTGCCAGCCACAGCGCGAAAAAGGCCGCCACACCGCGAGGCGGTTGGTCACCGGGAACCGGCTCGTCCGCTTCAGGGGCAGGCACAACTGCCGAAGCAGGAAAAGCCCACCACGCCAGGCCAACGCCCAACCCGATCGTCCACCATGTCGACAACCAGGCCTGCAGGTTAAACACCGCGGGGCCTGCAATTTCCAGCCGCATCAACGCAACTTCCATGGTTGCGGCCAGCATCACAATGCCCATCACCTGCAATGGCGTCGGCGTTTTCCCCGCCACGCGGACAGATAGGAAAAACGCAGCACGAACTCCCTCCAGTATCCAGCGCAGTGTGCTCAGCCGGCCAGAGGTATCAGGACGGCCGCAGTCCACCGGGCTCAGCAAGGGTTCCGGGATGCCAGGCGAGGTGTGTTGGACGTGGGCGTCGTGCATGGCGGCATCATGCCACGGCAGATTCAGGGCTCAGCGCCCACATTGCGAGGGCGGGGGCCAGCCAGTTCTGGCTGCAGCTTGAGCCGCTGCGGGTTGGCATAACAGACAAAACGCTTGTTGGTGGCGCGGCCAATCGCGCACAGGCCGACTGACTGCGCGACCTGATGGCCCATCTGCGTGATGCCGCTGCGCGAGACCACAATGGGCACCCCCATCTGCGCGGACTTGATGACCATTTCGCTGGTGAGGCGGCCTGTGGTGTAGAAAACTTTGTTCGCCTCATTCACCGATGGGCTGTCTTGCATGGACATCCAGCCAGCGATGGTGTCTATGGCGTTGTGGCGGCCCACGTCTTCCACGAAGAGCAGCATTTCAGGGTCGCCCGCCGTCATCGCAAACAATGCACACGCATGCACCGAGCCGGCGGATTTGTACGTCGTTTCCTTGAGTCGTATGGTGTTGACGAGGGAATACAACTGGGCCTGGGTAATACGTGCATCAGCGGGCAGCACGATGCTGTCGACTTCGTCCATCAGGCCGCCAAACACACTGCCCTGCCCGCAACCCGTGGTGACCACACGGCGCGAGGTTTTCTCTTCAATGTCTTCAATGCCGTGGTGTGTCTTGACGGCAGCCGCGCCCACGTCCCAGTCGACGGTGATGGACTCGATATCGGTCACATCCTTGACCAGCCGCTGGTTGCGCAGGTAGCCGAGCACCAGCAACTCGGGGTGAGCGCCCAATGTCATGAGCGTCACAAGCTCGCGCTTGTCGACATACACCGTGAGGGCGCGCTCGGCGGGGATGGCGACCTTGTGCGCCTCGCCATATTCATTGACGGCATCAACCTCGCAGGTCAGGGGCGCCTGGGCGTTGGTCAGCCGGGGCAGGCTTTGCGGACGTGAAAGAGGGGGTGTCGAGGCGGGCATGAGGGAAGACTACAACAAAAAAGCCGGCCCCTCGCGGGGTCGGCTTTTTGGGAAACGAAACGACTCAGCAGGATGGCTCAAGACTTCTTGGCGGGGTTTCCAACCGCATCGGGCTGCTTGGTACTGGGCGGGCTGGTAGCGTTGCCTGCGGGTGAATGCGCGCCGGCCGCTTCGATCGGCTTTGCTGCAGGCGGGGTGTAGGCGAAGGGGCCGGGGTCCGCGCAAGCAGGTGCCGGCGTCGGCGGTTTGGTCTCTTTGCCGGTGGCCTTGGCCGTTTTGTAATAGCTGGCGGCGACCTTGTCTTGCGATTTGCACAGCTGGTAGGCCTCCAGCTTGCCGGTCCAGGCGGTCTTGGCGGCCGCTTCTGCGGCCTTGGCCTTGGCTTCGTCGCTCAGGGCGGGCAGTTTGGCCAGCGACGCGGCCGATGCGGCGGCCAGCAAGCTCATGATCAGAATTTTTTTCATGGGATTCCTCACTACAACTCTTCGGGGCTTATGCCTGCGCCGTCTGGCCGGGCGGGTCAACAGGCTTGCTGCGTTGGGCCGGAATGTTCCCGGCTTTGACATCGTCATACCAGTATTCGTGGTGCTCACGGGCCCAGGTCTCATCGACGTAACCTGTACGCATGGCCTTGTAGGCGCCCTGCATGCCGATGGTGCCGAGGTAGATATGACCGAGGAACAAACACATCATGAGCACGGTGGCCACGGCGTGCACCATGTGTGCGACCTGCATCGTCGAGCGCTCATAGATCAGGCCGGGCAGCAGCTTGTCGAGCACAAAGCCCGACGACACCACCACGATGCCCAGGAAGAACACGCCGCCCCAGAAGATGAGTTTTTCGCCGGCGTTGAAACGGTTCGAAGGCGGTTCTTCGCCGCCCGTGATCAGGCCACCGCCTTTGGCCAGCCAGTGCAGATCGCCCTTTTGCGGCCAGTTGTCGCGCAGGAAGGTCAGGAACACGATCACCAGCGACACCGCGAACAGCGGGCCGGCAAAGTTGTGCATGGTCTTGAGGGTCCAGGTCAGCCAGCCGAAGAGCGCGCCACCGATCACGGGCAGCAGAAAGAATTTGCCAAACGCCATGACCAGACCTGAGATGGCCAGGATGCAGAACGCGATCGCGTTGGACCAATGCGCGGCACGCTCAAACGGCGTGAATCGTTCGATCTTGCGGCCGGTGTCGACGCCGTGGATTTTGATCGAACCCTTGCTGAAGTAAAAAATCGCGATGGCCAACAGCACGATCAGGAACAGCGAGCCCCCATAGGGAATGATCCAGTTGTTGCGCACCTGTCGCCAGGCTTCGCCGGCGTTGGTCAGGCGTGAGCCGGGGTACTGCACAAAGGGCTGAATCAGGTTGCCGGCTTCGGGCGCTTCGCTCTTGGGCAGGCTGCTGTAGCCGGTGACGCCCTCGCCCACCTGGCGCCACATGGGCGCGTTGTTGCCCGGTTGCACTTTTGCGCGTTCACCATTGGTCTGCTTGGCGTAGTTGGGGTCGGCGCTGGCCTCGGGCTTGACCTCAAAGATGTTCTGGCCCTGGATGCCGCCGGTGGCGGCGGGAGCGGTAGCAGGCGCGGCGGTGGCCGGCGGAGCCGCAGGCGCCTGCGCGCAGGCAAGTCCCGCCAGGCTGGCCGCTATGAAAAATATAGCTGTTCGCGCACGATACATAAGGCCTCCGGTCACTATTTCGAGCTACCGATCTTGTTGTACTCGTTCTGGCTGTTCTGCGCGCGGGCCTTCAGGCCTTGCTCCCAGCTGGTCTTGTCGCCGGCCTTCCAGCCTGGCGCCGCAAACTGGGTTTGCACGCCCTGGTAGGCGGCGCCGTCGCTTTTCACACCGCTGCCCAGGGTTTGCGGTTTTTCGCCGCAGGCCGACAAAGCCGACAAGGAGAGGGTCCAGACAAGAAGGCGCATCATGATTTGGCTCCTGCGGGCGGCTGACCGGCCTGTTTGGATCCGTAGGCCGTGCCCCAGCCCCAGACTTCGGCGCCCTTGCCGCGTTGCACCACACGGTTGCGGAAGATGTCGGCGACCACATCACCGTCGCCGGCGAGCAGGGCCTTGGTTGAGCACATTTCGGCGCAGGCCGGCAGCTTGCCTTCGGCCAGGCGGTTGCGGCCGTACTTTTCAAACTCGGCCTGGCTGCCGTTGACTTCAGGGCCGCCGGCGCAGAAGGTGCACTTGTCCATCTTGCCGCGCACGCCAAAGGTGCCGGCAGCCGGGAACTGCGGTGCGCCGAACGGGCAGGCGTAGGAGCAGTAGCCACAGCCAATGCAGACGTCCTTGTCATGCAGGACCACGCCTTCGTCGGTGCGGTAAAAGCAGTTGACAGGGCAGACGGCCATGCAGGGGGCGTCGCTACAGTGCATGCAGGCCACCGAGATGGATTTCTCGCCGGGAACACCGTCGTTGAGTGTGACCACGCGGCGGCGGTTCACACCCCACGGGACTTCATTTTCGTTTTTGCAGGCGGTGACGCAGCCGTTGCATTCGATGCAGCGCTCCGCATCACAAACAAATTTCATGCGTGCCATGACGTCTCCAGAGAAAACCGTTTGATCGGAAGCTTGCGCGGGGCTCTGCCCAAGCAGGGGCCGCGGAACCGGCTTTGCCGGGCCGCAGGCGCAGCGGCCCCCTCGGGGGGCAGCGCATTACACGAAGTGAAAAGCGTGGGGGTCATGTTTATGCCCTTTCGACGTTGCAGACCGTCGTTTTTGTTTCTTGCATCATCGTGACGCTGTCGTAGCCGTATGTTGTTGCCGTGTTGATTGCCTCGCCGCGCACAACCGGTGCCGCGCCATTCGGGTAGTACGCCAGCATGTCGGCGCCTTGCCAGCGGCCCGAGAAGTGGAAAGGCATGAACACGGTGTCAGGCCCCACGCGCTCGGTCACCAGGGCCTGCACATTGAGGCGTGCGCCGGTGGGGGTGCTGACCCAGGCGCGTTCGCCGTTGCGTATGCCTTTTTCGGCTGCGACCTTGGGGTTGATCTCGATGAACATCTCCTGCTGCAGTTCGGCCAGCCAGGGGTTGGAGCGGGTTTCTTCGCCGCCGCCTTCATATTCCACCAGCCGACCGGAGGTCATGACCAACGGGAATTTCTCATGCACCTTGTCGGCGATGTTCTTTTGCTGGATGGTTTTGTACAGCGTGGGCAGGCGCCAGAAGGCTTTCTTGTCGTCGTGCGTCGGGTACTTGGCCATGAGGTCGGCCCGGTTGCCGTAAAGCGGCTCGCGGTGCTGCGGAATGGCGTCGGGGAAGTTCCAGACCACGGCGCGCGCCTTGGCATTGCCGAAGGGATGGCAGCCATGGTTCTTCATGACAACGCGGATGATGCCGCCCGATGAGTCGGTCTTCCAGTTCTTGCCTTCGGCGGCGGTTTTCTCGGCATCGGTCAGCTCGTCCCACCAGCCGAGTTTTTTGACCAGCAGGTGGTCGAACTCGGGGTAGCCGGTCTGGATGTCGGCACCCTTGGAATGGGATCCGTCTTCTGCCAGCAGGTTTTTGCCTTCGCGTTCCACGCCGAAGTTGGCGCGGAAGTTACCGCCGCCTTCCATCACATGTTTGGAGGTGTCATACAGGTTGGGCGAGCCCGGGTGTTTCATCTCGGGCGTGCCGTAGCAGGGCCATGGCAGGCCGAAGTAATCGCCCGTGGTGTCGTAGCCGGTTGCCTTGTCAACGCCGCCTTTGGACTTGAGGGTCTTGACGTCGAACAGGTGCATGTTGCGCATGTGCGCCTTGAGGCGCTCCGGGCTCTGGCCGGTGTAGCCGATGGTCCAGCAGGTCTTGTTGATCTCGCGCAGGATGTCTTCGGGCACGGGCTCGTCCATGCCCTTGACCTTTTGCATCTTGTAGTTCTTGGAAAGCTCTCTGGCAAAGCCGAGCTTTTCGGCGAACTGGTGCATGATCATGTGGTCGGTACGGCTCTCCCAGAGCGGCTCGATCACTTTTTCGCGCCACTGGATGGAACGGTTGGAAGCCGTCACCGAGCCGCTGGTTTCAAACTGCGTGGCGGCCGGCAGCAAATACACCGCGCGGTTGGGGTTGAGGTCTTCGGCCTTGCCGGGCATGGCCGCCATGGCGGCGGTGGCCGATGGATACGGATCCACCACCACCAGCAGGTCCAGCTTGTCCATCGCGCGTTTCATTTCCAGGCCGCGCGTCTGTGAGTTGGGCGCGTGGCCCCAGAAGAAGACGCCGCGCAGGTTGGAGTCCTGGTCGATGAATTCGTTTTTCTCCATCACGCCGTCGATCCAGCGCGAGACCGTGATGCCGGGTTTTCCCATCATGGCGGCGGAGGCATAACGCCCCTTGATCCAGTCGAACTCGACGCCCCAGATCTTTGCGAAGTGCTTCCAGGAGCCCTCGGCCAGGCCGTAGTAGCCGGGCAGCGAATCGGGGTTGGGGCCGACGTCGGTGGCGCCCTGCACGTTGTCGTGACCGCGGAAGATGTTGGTACCGCCGCCGGAAACACCGACATTGCCCAGCGCCAGCTGCAGGATGCACGAAGCACGAACCATGGCGTTGCCGATGGTGTGCTGGGTCTGGCCCATGCACCAGACGATGGTGGACGGCCGGTTCTTGGCCATCATCTCAGCAGCCATGTAGACACGCGCCTCAGGCACGCCACAGGCTTCTTCCACCTTGTCGGGCGTCCATTTGGCCAGCACGTCTTCCTTGACCTTGTCCATGCCGTAGACACGGTCGTTGATGTACTTCTTGTCTTCCCAGCCGTTCTTGAAGATGTGATACAGCATGCCGAACAGGAAGGGGATGTCGGAGCCGGAGCGGATGCGGATGTATTCGTCGGCCTTGGCGGCAGTGCGGGTAAAGCGCGGATCGACCACGATCATCTTGCAGCCGGTTTCCTTGGCGTGCAGCATGTGCAGCAGGCTGACGGGGTGGGCCTCGGCCGCGTTGGAGCCGATGTACAGGGCGACCTTGCTGTTTTGCATGTCGTTGTACGAATTGGTCATGGCGCCGTAGCCCCAGGTGTTGGCGACGCCGGCCACCGTGGTGGAGTGGCAGATGCGGGCCTGGTGGTCGCAGTTGTTGCTGCCCCACAGGCTCATCCACTTGCGCAGCAGGTAGGCCTGCTCGTTGTTGTGTTTGGACGACCCCACCACATACACCGAGTCAGGGCCGCTGGCCTTGCGCAGCTCCAGCATGCGGTCGGTGATTTCCTTCAGGGCGACGTCCCAGCTGATGCGCTCGTATTTTCCGTTCACCAGCTTCATCGGATAGCGCAGGCGGTATTCGCCGTGGCCGTGCTCGCGCAGGGCAGCGCCCTTGGCGCAATGGGCCCCAAGGTTGATGGGCGAATCAAACACCGGCTCCTGGCGGACCCAGACGCCGTTCTCTACTACGGCGTCGACCGCACAGCCGACAGAGCAATGGCTGCAGACGGTGCGCTTGACTTCGATCTTTCCCGTGCCGTCGCCAGCGCCCGGTGTGGCGGCCTTGGCCTTTTTGACCAGGGTTAATTGCGTAGCGGCCAGGCCGACGCCGACACCCAGGCCGGAGCGGCGCAGGAAGGCGCGGCGGTCCATGGTGGGCAGCGCATTGGACAGGCCCCGCGACAGGCTTTGCACAAAGCGCGCGGAACCCGCGCGATGCACGGGATGGACATCAGAAGATTTTTTCGTGAGCAGCATGAAGCTCTCCGTAGAAGGTGAAATCGGGGGGGCCGGTCGGGCGGAACTGGAAGCCAGGGCTATCTAGATGCGGGTGGTCTTGTAGTAGCGCTTGACGTGTTCCGAGAGGCTGTAGCCGCCGCCTTTTTCAGGGGCCGGCTTGGGCTCTGGAAGCTCGGCTTGAAGCGCAGGTGCGCCGGGCAACGCGACGATGGCCGCGGCTGCCGCGCCTGTGGCGGCTGCGCCGAAAAAGAATCCCCTGCGTGAGGGTTTTGGCTGGCTGTCCTGCATGGTGATCTCCAGGGGAAGGCTTGCTGGCTATGTAACCGTTTGCATAGTACTGTAAGGCAGAGCGCTGCGCACCACAATGGTTAGCGCCGCTCAACGTCCAAGTCTAGGGAAAACGATAGGCGATCTTATTGTCAGACTCGGCGGCTCTGGCCGGCTGGCCATTCAAAAGCTGTCTCATTTTGAGAAAAAAAAGTTCATGCATCCCTCAGGCCAGCATGTCGAAGCCCTGCGCCTCAACGCTGATGAAGGTCTGGGTAAAGGCCGCGAGCGCGGCATAAAAACGCGCCTTGGGATGCGCCGTGATGGCATCGCACATCAGCGGCACCCAGGGCTGGACATGACGCGCGAAAAATTCTCGCTGGCGTGTCAAATTGGCTACCTCGACATCGTCGCCGGCGATCAGGTAGCGCATGACTTCGCACAGGTAGGCCACATGGTCTTCGGTCTCGGGCATGGTCTCGTCACGTGCCAGGCCTAACGCGGCGATGTCGGTGCGCAAGGCCGCCAACGGCTTCTCATTGAGGAAACCGCTGAGGTAGTGCGAACCAAAGAGGTACACCTCGGGTTTGCCGACGCCGCCGAACAGGGCGTCGTGTTCGCGAGT
Source organism: Polaromonas sp. P2_G11 (assembly GCF_056403595.1). Taxonomy (NCBI): domain Bacteria; kingdom Pseudomonadati; phylum Pseudomonadota; class Betaproteobacteria; order Burkholderiales; family Comamonadaceae; genus Polaromonas; species Polaromonas sp. P2_G11. Next base: position 180,354 of record NZ_JBFUFE010000003.1, read on the forward strand.
GATGTCGGCCAGGCTGTGTGCGCGGGCGGCTGCGACGAGTTCGCCCCACGAACTTTCGAGCAAGCCTCCTGCGGCGGGTGCCTCAGTCACGGCAACGCGGAGGTTTTCATGCAACTCTGCGGAGGGTGCCGAATAGTAAAGCGCGGCCAGCAAGCCATAGACTTCGGCCCGCGCGGTTTCTTCGTCCAGGGTAGAGGCGGTAAGTTGGGCTTGCGTCATGGTGGCGTCTGGTTCTTTGGGCTCACCGGATGTCGGTGATCTTGAGCTCGTTGTCGGCGGAATAAATGTCGATGACGCGGCAGTCACTGCACATCTTGAGGCGGTCGGCGGCCGCACCCTGGAACATCGCGTGCCCCGCGAGCTTGCCGAGCATGGACTCGATGGCCTTGAGCGTGCCGAAGGGTTTGCTGCAGCGTATGCACTGGTAGGGCTGGCTCTCGTTGAGCACGCGCGCCTCTTTGCGTAGCGGTGTGAGCAACAGGCGCGGCTGCAGCGTGATGGCATCCTCAGGGCATGTGGTGGCGCACAGGCCGCACTGCACGCAGTTTTTTTCGATGAACTTGAGCTGGGGGCGGTCCGGGTTGTCTTGCAGTGCGCTGGCGGGGCAGGCGCTCACGCAGCTCAGGCACAGCGTGCAGGTGTCGGCGTTGACGGTCAGGCTGCCGAAGGGCGAGCCTTTGGCGGGCAGCGCGATCGCCTCGGGCAAGGCGGCGGGCGCCTGGCCCATGAGGTGGTCCAGCGCCATGTCGAGCGTGCTGCGCTTTTCCTGCGCCACAGCAAAACGCGCCGCAGGGGCGGGCACTGTGGGACGGCCTCGCGCCAGCGCCTGAAGGCTGGCATCGAGCCCGGCCACGGCGTCAGCGCCTTCGCCGGCGTGCATCAGATGAAAGTGAACGCCCGCATAGCCCAGGCCATTGAGCAGAGTTTGCGCGACCCGCATTTGATCCGCCAGGCCTTCGAGGTAAGCAGGCGCCTCTTCGCGCGTCACCAGCACGGCGACCTGGGACGCACCAAAGGCAATGGCGCTGAGCCACAAATCCAGGCCCACGCTGGCCGTGTGCCACAACGCCTGCGGGATCACATTGGCCGGAACGCCCCGCACGGTTTTTTGCAGCCGCGCAGTGCGGCCCAGAGCCTCGACCGCCTGCTGGCCGCTGTCCTGGCTGTGAAACAGCAGCACCGGTTGCGTGCCGCCGGCTTTGGCATATGCCGACAGCAGGGTCTTGATGCGCACGCCCTGCTCACTGGCACGCGGGTAGGCGTAAGTGAGCGCCCCCGTCGGGCACACGGTGGTGCAGGCGCCGCAGCCCACGCAGAGATTGGGGTTGACGACGATCTGCTGCCTGCTTTTCTCGCTGCTAACGGCACCTGCCGAGCAAATGTCGATGCAGGCATTGCAGCCCACGGTTTCATTGCGGCTGTGGGCGCAGAGCTTTTGCTTGTAGGCGAAGAATTTGGGCTTTTCAAACTCGCCGACCATGTCGCGCAGCTTGACCACCGTGGCCAGCAGGCCGGGTGAGGCCAGGCCGGCGGATACATTCAGGGCAAAGTAGCCTTGGGGTGGCGCGTGCAGCGCGACCAGGGGTTTAGCAGCAAGGTCGAGCACCAGGTCAAACGCTTCCGCGAGTGTTTGCGATGCGCGGTTGAAGTCAATGGCACCGGCCACCTTGCATACGGCTACGCAATCACGGTGGGATGTGCATTTGGCTGCATCGACCTGGTAGCTCAGGTCGATGGCGCCTTCGGGGCACACGGCGACGCAGGCATTGCATCGTGTGCAAAGGTCCAGGTCGATAGCGTTGGTCTTGTCCCAGCTGGCCTCAAACGCACCCAGCCAGCCTTTGAGCGCGAGCCGCTCACCGCTGATCACAGGATATTTGCGTTCTTGCGAGGGAAACCCGGCCTGCGCCTGGGACGAAACGCCCTGGGCGAAGATGGTCACGTCCAGCGTGTCGGCCACAAGCGCCGCCACCTGCTCTGCCTGGTCGAGTGCGCCCACGATGAGCAGGCGCCCGGCGCTTTTGTAGGTGACGGTGGACACCGGTTCGGCGTCCGGCAGGTGGGCCGCGGCCAGCAGGGCCGCGATTTTCGGCGTGGCGCCGGCGGCGTCTTTGCTCCAGCCGCCGGTCTCGCGGATATTGACGAACTTCACCACCGAGGTGACGCCCTGGGTCTGCTCGCCCACTTCGGCAAACAGCCGCTTCTCCTGGGTGCAGGCTACGACAACATCGTCGCCGGACTGCGCGGCCTTCTGGAAGGCGCCCACCTCGCGGCGGCACAGCGCCGAATGCAGCGTCAGGGTCTCGTTAAGTGCCGTGCCCAGCGCCTGTGGCTGGAGCGGCATGGTCTGGTTGCAGTCGCAAATCAGTGTGGGCATGGTCTTCTTGGCTGGCACCGGCCGGGTCGGGCTGGGATTGGCTGGTTGATAAAGCGCCTGGCGTTTGCGAGGGGGCTATGTCCGGATTTTCATAGGACTGTGCCACGGTTTCGCCCGTGGGGTTATTGGCGCTTTCCCGTGGCAGGTTGACGGGGTCGTCTTGCGGGCCGGCAGCCTTCGCTTGGTCTTCGCCTGCCGCGTCCTCTGCGCTGCTTTTGTTTTTCTCTTTCTCCTTGTCCTCATCGTCATCAAAGAGATTGAGAAACTTCGCACTCGTCATCTGCCGCAGCATGCCCTCGGGGATGGGGTCGGACTTGGAGTAGTCATCGATGTAGATGTCCAGGCCGTCCATCACATTGAAATGCGGGTCGGCAAAGAGCTGCTTCATCGCCGCGTTGCGCACGTCGGGCGTCACATCGCCGGCCATAAAAGGCTTGAAGTCGGAATCTTTGGTGAGCAGCCTGGCGTCGGCCAGCGTGAGCGCTTTCTTTTCCGGCGGATTTTCCGGTGATTTTTGCGCCGGTTCCTGGGGTGTCTGGACTTGCAGGGCGGGCGCGTTGGCATCCGTTGCCGGTGGTGCAGCCACAACCGGTTCTTCCAGTGGTTTGCCCATCACAGCGTCGGCCTTGCGGCGGGACCATCGCCCCAAAAAGCCCTTCGGTTCGTCAGCCATGCTGGCCTCCGCCGGCTTTCTTTTCCGTGCTGACCCGCGCCGGATTACCGAAGCGGTCCGTCAGCGGCTTAAAGCTCTGCGGGCGCTGCCGGCGCTTGGCCTCCAGCACGTAATGCTGGTCCACAAACTGCTGCAGCCACTGCACGACCTGCGGCGGCGCGGGCACCTGCTCCACCGTTTCCTGCGCATCCAGCCACCGCCCGGCATCGTGGTAACTCAAGGTGACGATCTGCGGAATCGCGATGGGTTCATCGGCCAGCAGGGCCTCTTCTTCCATGCGCCAGACCACCCAGAAGCAGGGCTGCCCGGTGCTGGCATTGAGGTAGTAGCCTTCGGCGTCGTCGGTGAAAAGCTCGACCTTGAAGCCGGGGTGCAGCCAGCGCTCTTCGCGCTCGTCTTTCAGCAAGAGGCGCGGCGCGGCGCCAAAGGCGTCTTCGTGGGGGACGATGTCGGCCAGTTCCCAGCGCCAGGGCTGCCAGCGGTTGTCGATGCGCTCGCGGCGCATGACAACGGCGACCGCGGTGCACGGGCGGTGCAGCATGGCATCTGTTTCAGGGGACTGCAGCAGGAAATCCGACATGCCCGCAGTGTACGGCGGGCAAATAAGGCGCTTGTAATAACCTCAATAACCTTCTAAATCAGTAGGGAGCGGTGCTCCAGCGCGGCACGGCGCACCACGTCGCTGATCCCTTCGCCGCCATGGCTCTCGATCAGCTCCAGCAGCGCCTTGCGCATCCGCGGGTCCCAGAATTTCTTGAGGTGCATGGCCAGTTCCTGCAGGGCTTCCGTGCGGTCAGGCATGGTTTCAAAGAATGCGCCGATCTGGTTGACCATGCGGATCAGGTTGTCGTTGTTCACAGGATGTACTCCAGGTTGACACGCTCCTTGTGGCTGTACACGGAAAGATCCTCCCCGCGCACAAAACCCAGAAGCGCCACGCCGGCGGTTTGCGCCACATCAATCGCCAGACCCGTCACGCCCGACACGGCCGCCAGCAACGTCACGCCGGCCATGGCTGTTTTGTGCACCATCTCGTAGCTGGCGCGGCTGGTGACGACGATAAAACCCGCATCGGCCCCTACGCCGTTCATGCGGCGGCGCTGCAGCGCGCCAATCAGCTTGTCCAGCGCGTTGTGCCTGCCGACGTCTTCGCGCAGCACCACGATATCGCCTTCGGCATTGCACCAGGCGGCCGCGTGGGTGGCACCGGTGGCGCTGAGCAGCAATTGCTGCTCGCGCAGGTTGATCAGGGCGCGGGTGATGGCGCCCGCTTCAAACTCCCCGCCGCCCTGCACGCGCGGCGGCAGGCGCACCGCATGCTCGAGGCTTTCCGTACCGCACAGGCCGCAGCCGGTGCGGCCGGTCATGCTGCGGCGACGGTCTTTCAAACGCGCAAAGCACGATGCCGCAATGGTCAGGTGCAGCGTCTCCCCTTGCTCACTGCTGGTCTGTTCAATGTCGTGAATCTGCGTGTAGTCGTCCACGATGCCTTCGGTGACGGAAAAGCCGAAGGCAAAGTCTTCGAGGTCGGAGGGGCTGGCCAGCATCACGGCGTGCGAGATGCCGTTGTACTCCAGCGCCACAGGCACCTCTTCGGCTACCCAGTCCGACCGGTCAAACGGGCGATGTGCCCGCACCCCCGTCACAGGGGCTTCACGGCAACCTTCAACCACCTGCATGAGCTGCCTCCGCTGCACCGGCAAGCGGACCGCCCGCCGGTTGTGACGCCGCATCCAGCAACTGCAGTTGCTGCTTGTTGAAGCGCGAGTAGGATTTTTGCCATTCCGACGGCTGCGCCACCGGCATAACCTGCACCGCAGTGACCTTGTATTCCGGGCAGTTGGTGGCCCAGTCGGAGCTGTCGGTGGTGATGACGTTGGCGCCCGATTCGGGGAAGTGGAAGGTGGTGTAGACCACGCCCGGCTGCATGCGTTCGGTGATCACTGCACGCAATACCGTTTGCCCGGCACGGCTTTCAATGCCCACCCAGTCGTCAGGCTTGATGCCCCGGTCTTCCGCGTCGTGCGGATGAATCTCCAGCCGGTCTTCGCTGTGCCACTGGTTGTTGTCGGTGCGGCGCGTCTGGGCGCCGACGTTGTACTGCGACAGGATGCGGCCGGTGGTGAGCAGCAGCGGGAATTTGCGCGTGACCTTTTCATCCGTGGCGACGTACTGCGTGATGATGAAGCGGCCTTTGCCGCGCACAAACTTGTCCTTATGCATGAACTCGGTGCCGAGCTCTGCCGTGTCTTCGTTGCAAGGCCACTGCACGCTGCCGTGCTTTTCGATCTTGGCAAAGGTCACGCCGCGAAAAGTCGGCGTCAGCGCCGCGATCTCGGCCATGATGTCGCGCGGATGCACGTACTTCATCGGATAGCCCAGCGCATTGGACAGCTTGACGGTGACTTCCCAGTCGGCCAGCCCCGCCTTGGGCGGCATGACCTTGCGCACGCGCGAGATGCGCCGCTCGGCATTGGTGAAGGTGCCGTCTTTTTCCAGGAAGGAAGAACCAGGCAAAAACACATGCGCGTACTTGGCGGTTTCGTTCAGGAAGATGTCCTGCACCACGATGCATTCCATCGAGGTGAGGGCCTTGGCCACGTGCTGGGTGTCGGGGTCGGACTGCACGATGTCTTCGCCCTGGCAATACAGGCCCAGGAAGCTGCCGGCCACGGCCGCGTCAAACATGTTCGGGATGCGCAGGCCGGGCTCTTCGTTCAGCGTCACGCCCCAGGCTGTTTCGAATTCGGCGCGCACCGTGCTGTCGGACACATGGCGGTAGCCCGGCAGTTCATGCGGGAAAGAACCCATGTCGCAGGCGCCCTGCACATTGTTCTGGCCGCGCAGCGGGTTCACACCCACACCTTCGCGGCCCACATTGCCGGTGGCCATGGCCAGGTTGGCAATGCCCATGACCATGGTCGATCCCTGTGCGTGCTCCGTCACGCCCAGGCCGTAGTAAATGGCAGCATTGCCGCCTGTGGCGTAGAGGCGGGCGGCTGCGCGAACGTCTGCCGCGGGCACGCCGGTGACGGCTTCCATGGCTTCAGGAGAATTGTCGGGGCGGGCCACAAACTCGCGCCATTCGCGGAATGACTTTTCGTCGCAGCGCTCGGCAATATAGTCGCCGGCCAGCAGGCCTTCCGTCACCACCACATGGGCCAGCGACGAGATCATGGCCACGTTGGTGCCGGGTCGCAACTGCAGGTGAAACTCAGCCTCCACGTGCGGGGAACGCACGATGTCGATCTGGCGCGGATCCACCACGATCAGCCGTGCGCCTTCTCGCAGGCGCTTTTTCATGCGCGAGGCAAACACCGGGTGGCCGTCGGTCGGGTTGGCGCCGATGATCAGGATCACGTCGGCCTTTTCAACCGACTTGAAGGTCTGTGTGCCGGCGGAGGTGCCATAGGTCTGGCTCAGTCCGTAACCGGTGGGCGAGTGGCAGACGCGGGCGCAGGTGTCGACATTGTTGTTGCCGAAAGCGGCGCGCACCAGCTTTTGCACCAGGTAGGTTTCTTCGTTGGTGCAGCGCGACGAGGTGATGCCGCCAATCGAATCCTTGCCGTGCTCGGCCTGGATGCGGCGGAACTCGCTCGCGGCGTAGTTGATGGCCTCGTCCCAGCTCACTTCCTGCCACGGGTCGCTGATGTTTTTGCGGATCATGGGCTTGGTGATGCGGTCCTTGTGGGTGGCGTAGCCCCAGGCAAAACGGCCCTTGACGCAGGCGTGGCCTTCGTTGGCTTTGCCGTCTTTCCACGGCACCATGCGCACCACTTCATTGCCCTTCATCTCGGCCTTGAAGGCACAACCCACGCCGCAGTAAGCGCAGGTGGTGATCTTGTTGTGCTCGGGCTGGCCCAGCATGATGACGGTTTTTTCTTGCAGCGTGGCGGTGGGGCAGGCCTCGACGCAGGCGCCGCAGCTCACGCATTCGGATTCCATGAAGGGCTGGTCTTGTCCCGGCGACACGCGCGACTCAAAGCCGCGGCCGCTGATGGTCAGTGCAAACGTACCCTGGGTTTCTTCGCAGGCGCGCACGCAACGGTTGCACACAATGCATTTGGAGGCGTCGTAGCTGAAGTAGGGGTTGGAATTGTCGATTGCCGGCTTGCTCTCGTTGCGGAAATGGTTGGCGCCCTCCATGCCGTAACGTACTTCGCGCAGCCCGGTCACGCCGGCCATGTCCTGCAGCTCACAGTTGCCGTTGGCCGAACAGGTCAGGCAGTCCAAGGGGTGATCAGAGATGTAGAGCTCCATCACGCCCTTGCGCAGCTCTTGCAGGCGCGGCGACTGGGTACGCACCTTCATGCCGGCTTCTGCCGGTGTGGTGCAAGAGGCCGGAAAGCCCTTGCGTCCATCAATTTCAACCATGCACAAGCGGCAGGAGCCAAAAGGCTCCAGACTGTCGGTGGCGCACAGCTTGGGCACCTGGATGCCTGCATCGACCGCGGCGCGCATGAGCGAAGTGCCTGCGGGAACCGTGACGCTTTCGCCGTCGATCTCCAGCGTGACTTCCTGGGTGGACTCGCGTTTGGGGGTGCCGTAATCGGTTTCTTTGAGGTGTTCGAGCATGGGGGTCTCCTGTGCGTCTTGTTGGGGTGCTGCCGTTGCTGTCGGTTCAGGCGGCTTTGCGATCCGGCACGGTCATGCCGAAGTCCTGCGGGTAATGGTCGAGTGCCGAAAGCACCGGGAAAGGCGTCATGCCGCCCATGGCGCACAGCGAGCCGTGAACCATGGTGTCGCACAGATCGCGCAGCAGCTTGATTTGCTGCGGACGCTGCTCCCCTGGGCCGTTGGCGATGCGGTCTATCACTTCCACGCCGCGGGTGGAGCCGATGCGGCAGGGTGTGCATTTGCCGCAGGACTCAATCGCGCAAAACTCCATCGCGTAGCGCGCCAGGCTGGCCATGTCGGCCGTGTCGTCGTGCACCACGATGCCGCCATGGCCCACCACTGCGCCCACGGCCGCATAGGCTTCGTAGTCAAGCGGCGTGTCCCATTGCGATTCAGGCACATAGGCGCCCAGCGGGCCGCCGACCTGCACCGCCTTGATGGGCCGGCCTGAGGCCGAACCGCCACCGTAGTCGTACATCAGCTCGCGCAAGGTCACGCCGAAGGCTTTTTCGACCAGCCCGCCGAATCTGATGTTGCCGGCCAGCTGGATGGGCAGGGTGCCCCTGGAGCGGCCCACACCATAGTCTTTGTAAAACGTGGCGCCGCGCGACAGGATGATGGGCACCGAAGCAAAGGTAATGACGTTGTTGATCACGCTCGGCTTGCCGAACAGGCCCTGGATGGCAGGAATCGGCGGCTTGGCACGCACGATGCCGCGTTTGCCTTCCAGGCTTTCCAGCATGGCGGTTTCTTCGCCGCAGACATACGCGCCCGCAGCCTTGCGCACATGCAGGTGAAAGCTGTGGCCCGAGCCGAGGATGTTGTCGCCCAGAAAGCCGCCCGCCTCGGCGATGGTGATGGCCTCGCGCATGGTCGCCACCGCGTGGGGATATTCAGAGCGGATGTAGACATAACCCTGCGTGGCGCCGGTGGCCACCGCGGCAATCGTCATGCCTTCGATCAACATGAAGGGGTCACCCTCCATGGTCATGCGGTCGGAGTAGGTGCCCGAGTCACCCTCGTCGGCGTTGCAAACCACGTACTTTTGCGTGGCTTTGAGGCCCGCGACGGTTTTCCATTTGATGCCGGCCGGGAATGCCGCGCCGCCGCGTCCGCGCAGGCCGGCGTCCAGCACCTGCTGCACGATCTCTGTGGCGGGAAGCCCCAGGGCATGGCGCAAGCCGGCATAGCCTTCGTGCGCCTGGTAGTCGGCCAGCGACTGCGGGTCCGTCACGCCCATGCGTGCGAAAGTCAGGCGCTCCTGCCTTTTCAGGTACGGAATCTCTTCGGTCAGGCCCAGCTGCAACACATGCATGCCGCCCAACTGAAAGCCAGCGTCAAAAAGGCCGGCCACGTCCTCAACCTCCACGGGCCCGTAGGCGATGCGGCCTGCACCGGTCTGCACCTCGACCATGGGCTCCAGCCAGAACAGGCCGCGGGAGCCATTGCGCACCAGCTCAATGCCGACACCGCGTTTTGCAGCCTCGGCAGAGATAGCTGCAGCCACCTCATCAGCACCCGCAGCCAGTGCGGCGGAGTCGCGGGGCACGTAAATCTTGATGCTCATGCGGCGCTCCCTGCTTGCGCCACCAGGCGATCGAACTTTTCAATCCCGACGCGAGCATGGACCTTGTCGTCCAGCGTCATCGCGGGGGACTGCGCGCACAAGCCGAGGCAATACACCGGCTCAACCGTGAAGGCGCCATCTTGGGTGGGCCCATGGCCGTCGCTGCCCAGGTGGGAGCAGGCATGCGACCAGAGGGCGTCTGAGCCCATGGCTTTACAGCTCTCGGCGCGGCAGATCTGCACCACATGGCGGCCGGGCGGTTCGGAGCGGAAGTAGTGGTAGTACGTCACCACGCCATGAACCTCAGCCCTGGACAGGTTCAGGGCATCGGCGATGGGTGGAACAGCGTCAGGCGGGATGTAGCCGAGCGCATCCTGAATGCCGTGCAGTATCGGCATCAAGGCGCCGGGCATGTGCTTGGTCGACGCAATGACGCGTTCGACGGCCTGGCTTGCAACTTCATTCATCGTGTGGGACCCCTATCTCTGTCTATGCACAAAGTATGTGCAAGGGACAGGGGCTACGTCCAATTGAATCGGGACACTGCCCTATTCACGGATTGAATGTATGCAAACGCTTGCCTAGGTTGGCTTGTTTCCCATGCTCTCTGGGTGTGCGCTGTAGTCAGCCGCGTGGCGCAGCCAGGCGGGCTCGGCTGCCAGAGCCATGGCCGCCTCCAGCGTGCGGGAGGGCCGGTCGCTGGCCTGCATCATGAAGCCGACAGGCGTCTCCACATCCGGCGTCAGGGGCAGGGCTTCGAGTTCGCGGTAACCCTGAACGGCGCACACCAGCGCGCCTGCCAGCACGCTGCAAACCTCGCCAACGACGACGGTCAGGGCCAGCGTCAGCATGGAATTGGTTTCCATCACGGGCTTGACGGTGACTCCCGCAGCGGCAAACGCGGCATCCACCCGGGTGCGGCTGTGCATGTCGGGTGTCAGCAGGCACAGCGGCAACTTCGCGGCATCGGCCCAGGTCATGGGCGAGCCGAAGCGTAATACATCCGGGCTGGGTTTGGCAGCACGGCGCACCAGGAAATAGCGCTCGATGTACTGCGGCAAGGTGGTCAGCCGCGTATTGCGCGCGCTCAGACGCTCGGTGTAGCCCAGCGCCATGTCCAGCGACAGGTTTTCCAGCCGGGTTTCGATGTCGTGTGAATTGAGGGACAGCACCACCGGTGTGATGCCCGGATGCCGGACGTGCAGCATGGCGGCAAAACGCGCGGCGATGGAGACCGCCGTGGGAACGACGCCAATCGTCAAATGCCCGCGTGGGCTGTCCACTGAGCTGTCGAGCTGTTGCTTGAGGATTTCGCGCTCATGCAGCATGCGCCGGGCGCTGGCGAGGACGCGTTCACCCTCCTCTGTGAACCCAACAAACGCACGCCCGCGGACCACGATGGCAGCGCCGAACTCGTCTTCCAGCGCGCGCAGGGCGTTGGACAAGGCGGGCTGCGTGATGTTGCAGGCCTGCGCCGCGCGGCCGAAGTGCTTGTGCTCGTCAAGCGCGGCCAGGTAACGCAGGGAGGCCAGCAGGTTCATGGCAAGAACGCCTTAAGTGTTCTTGGAGATCGTGATGGTCGGAAACTTGGCGGAGAAATCCTTAGCCTTCGCGGCCACGGTAATGGCCATCTTGCGCGCCACGGCCTTGTAGATGCCGGCGACCTCGCCGTCGGGATCGGCCACCACGGTGGGACGGCCGTTGTCGGCCTGCAGGCGGATCTGGATGTCCAGCGGCAAGGCGCCCAGGTAGTCCATCTTGTAGTCGGCCGCCATTTTCTTGCCGCCGCCTTCGCCAAAGATATGCTCGGCATGGCCGCAGTTGCTGCAGATGTGCACCGCCATGTTTTCGACGATGCCCAGGATGGGCACGCCGACTTTCTCAAACATCTTGATGCCCTTCTTGGCGTCCAGCAGCGCGATGTCTTGCGGCGTGGTGACGATGACGGCGCCCGTCATGGGCACCCGCTGCGAGAGCGTGAGCTGGATGTCACCGGTGCCGGGCGGCATGTCGACGATCAAATAGTCCAGGTCTTTCCAGTTGGTCTGGCGCAGCAGCTGCTCCAGCGCCTGGGTGGCCATGGGGCCGCGCCAGATCATGGCTTCGTCCTGCGCGACCAGGAAGCCGATGGACATGACCTGGATGCCGTAGTTCTCCATCGGCTCCATGTTCTTGCCGTCCACGCTTTCGGGCCGGCCTTCGATGCCCATCATCATGGGCTGGCTGGGGCCGTAGATGTCGGCGTCGAGCAGGCCGACGGTGGCGCCTTCAGCCGCCAGGGCCAGGGCCAGGTTGACGGCGGTGGTGCTTTTTCCGACGCCGCCCTTGCCCGAGGCCACGGCGATGATGTTCTTGACGTTGGGCAGCAGCTGCACGCCGCGCTGCACGCTGTGGCTGGCGATCTTGACCGTGACGTTGACGGAGACATTGCCGACGCCCGGCACCCCCTTGACGGCGGCGATCAGGCTTTTGCGCAGGCCGGCGATCTGGCTTTTGGCGGGGTAGCCCAGCTCGACATCAAACGAAACGTCGCTGCCGCTGAGCTGCAGGTTTTTCAGGGCCTTGGTGCTGACGAAATCTTTGCCCGTATTCGGGTCCAGCACGGTTTGCACGGCGTTCAAGACGGCCTGTTGGTCCAGGGACATGGGGAAATACTCCGTTGAAACTCGTTGAATCTGGGGGCGGCGGTTGGCATGAAGTCTAACGCCGCGCCGCCAGCCCTGGGGTCATGGGGACTTGCCGGGGCAGCCCCAAGGCTGGGCGACTTAAAATCGCGGGTTACCTCTCCCCTAGCCAAAAAGCACCCTTATGTCCCAGCGCCGCCTGTTTGTCACCACCGCCCTGCCGTATGCCAATGGCAATTTCCATATCGGCCACATCATGGAATACATCCAGGCCGACATCTGGGTGCGGTTCCAGCGCATGCAGGGCCACGCGGTGAACTTTGTGGGCGCGGACGACGCCCACGGTGCACCCATCATGATCGCGGCTGAAAAAGCCGGCAAGACCCCCCAGCAGTTTGTGGCCGACATCGCGGCGGGCCGCAAGCCCTACCTGGACGGTTTTCACATCAGCTTTGACAACTGGCATTCGACCGACGGCCCGGAAAACCACCAGCTGGCGCAGCAGATCTACCTGGACCTCAAAAAGGCCGGGCTGATTGAGACCAAAACGATTGAGCAGTTCTTTGACCCTGAAAAAAACATGTTCCTGCCGGACCGCTACATCAAGGGCACCTGTCCCAAGTGCGGGACCAAAGACCAGTACGGCGACAACTGCGAAAACTGCGGCGCGGTGTATGCGCCCACGGATTTGATCAACCCGTATTCAGCTTTGTCGGGCGCGACGCCCGTCCTCAAAAGCTCCGATCACTTTTTCTTCAAGCTGTCCGACCAGCGCTGTGTGGACTTTCTGGAGAAATGGACGCAAGACGGCAAGCTGCAGCCCGAAGTCGCCAACAAGGTCAAGGAGTGGTTCAGCGTTCGTACCAACCCCGACGGCACCCAAAGCGAAGGCCTGGGCGACTGGGACATCAGCCGTGACGCGCCCTACTTCGGCATTGAAATCCCGGACGCGCCGGGCAAGTATTTTTATGTCTGGCTGGACGCGCCGGTCGGCTACCTCGCGTCGCTGAAAAATCTGCTCGAAAAACGCGGCGAAAACTACGACGCCTACATGGCGACGCCGGGGCTGGAGCAGTACCACTTCATCGGCAAGGACATCGTCACCTTCCACACGCTGTTCTGGCCGGCGATGCTGCACTTCAGCGGCCGCAAGACGCCTGACAACGTGTTTGTGCACGGGTTCCTCACGGTGAACAACGGCGAGAAGATGAGCAAGAGCCGCGGCACCGGGCTGGACCCGCTCAAGTACCTGAGCCTGGGCATGAACCCCGAATGGCTGCGCTACTACCTGGCCGCCAAGCTCAATGCGAAGAACGAAGACATCGACTTCAATGCTGACGACTTCATGGCGCGGGCCAACAGCGATTTGATTGGCAAATACGTCAACATTGCCAGCCGCGCGGCGGGATTCATTGCCAAACGATTCGACGGGAGAATGGGCCTCATTAAAGGCGATTCCAAGCACTTGCTGGAAACGCTTATTAGCGAAGCTTCGAGCATTGGTGATTTGTATGACACCAGAGAATTTGCAAAAGCCTCTAAAGAAATCATGTTCTTGGCTGATCAAATTAACGCGTATGTGGATGCAAACAAGCCGTGGGACTTGGCGAAACACCCTGATCAACGCGAAAAGTTGCACGAGGTCTGCTCTACCTGCGTCGAAGCATTTCGCCTGCTCACCATTTACCTGAAACCAGTGTTGCCCGCTCTCGCAACAGATGTAGAGGCGTTTCTGCGAATAGAGCCGCTTCAATGGACGGATCAGTTCAAACCACTCCCGCATGGCCACCTGATCGGCGACTACAAGCACCTGATGCAGCGCGTCGACATCAAACAACTTGAAGCACTGTTTGAGCCTCCAGCCCATGCGGAGTCTGGACAAGCCGCTCCTGATTCAATAGCAGAAGCCACCGTACCCGGCGGCGAGGCCATCGCGCCCGTCATCACCATCGACGACTTCGCCAAAGTCGATCTGCGCATTGCAAAGATCGTCAATTGCGAACCGGTGGAAGGCTCAACCAAACTGCTGCGCCTGACGCTGGATGCCGGCGAAGGCCGCATGCGCAATGTGTTCAGCGGTATTGCCTCGGTCTACAAGCCTGAAGACCTGGTCGGCAAACTCACGGTGCTGGTGGCCAACCTGGCGCCGCGCAAGATGAAGTTCGGCATCAGCGAAGGCATGGTGCTGGCCGCCAGCCACGCGGATGAAAAAGCCCAACCCGGTATCTATGTGCTGGAACCCTTGCCGGGCGCTACACCGGGCATGCGCATTCACTGAGTTTGCTGCGCAACGCCGCCTGCGTCAGGCCGGTGCCGAATTCCTGGCATCCGCCGCCCCGGCCGCAAAGCGCAGGCCGGTCCCCGAACGGCTGGAAAGCTCGCCAAGCACAAGGCCCAGCGAGTGCAGCAATTGCGTTGCATCGCCTTCCCTGAAGGGCGCTTCGGCCACCGCGACCTTGAACTGCAGCACAGTGTTGGGCGGCAGGCTGGGGCTGTCGGCCAGTCCGCGGGCAATCAGCCGCTGGCCGATGTCGGTAAGCGCCCCGCGCGTCAGGTGCCCCTGCAGGATCAGCACAAAGTCTCCATCGCGATGACGGGCAACCGTATCACCCTCTTGCGCAACACTTGTGACACAGGCGCCGGCCTGGACTACCGCGCTTTGTGCCGTCTCCATGCCGTAGTCCTGCCGGATATCCAGGGCGTTGCCCAGCCGGATGCGCACCACCGCGCCCGCACCGGGGTCGCGCTGCTGGCGGATCAGCAGCGCGTCCAGCCGCTGCAGCAGCACGCGGTGGTTGCCCAGGCCGGTCAGCGGGTCGACGCGTGTCAGCGCACCGACGCGCGCCTGGTTGTCGCGCTTTTCCCGGCTGCGCAGGTACAGGGCCATCAGCAGGAAAAGGATTTCCAGGGCGGCACCGATTTGCGCGCCGAACTGCGTGGCCGTGCCCAGGGGCATCAGGCCCTGCGTGCGCAGGATGGGGAAGATGGAGCCCACCGTGAGGCACACCATCGCGGCCATGATCCAGATACCCACCGCCGGCCGGCGCCAGGTGTACCAGGCGGAAACAAAAAGGTAGACGGCGATGCTTCCGATGTAGTAAGGCGTGGCCAGGTTGAAAGACGACTTGTTCCCCAGAGCCAGGAAGGCCAGCACGATCGCAAAGCCCAGAACGGTCATGGCCAGCAACCCGCGGGAAAGCCAGGGCACATCGCGGTCAACCACCATCTGGCGCAGCACAAGATGCAGCAATGCGGCAGTGGCAAGCGACAGCGCCACGGGCGCGCAGTCGTTCCACCAGGCATTGCGGGGCCAGAAAAATTCTCCCGCCAGGCCGGTCAGCGACAACTGGCCGAGCGCCACGACCAGCACATAACCGGCATACAACAAGTGGATGGAATCACGCCACGAGACCGCGTGGAAAGCGCTCATCAACGCCATCAGCAACACCAGGCCGATGTAAACCCCCAGCAGGAGGTGCCATTGCTTGGACTGTTCGTGAAAACTGCCCGGGTCGGAC
This sequence comes from Polaromonas sp. P2_G11, assembly GCF_056403595.1. Classification (NCBI taxonomy): domain Bacteria; kingdom Pseudomonadati; phylum Pseudomonadota; class Betaproteobacteria; order Burkholderiales; family Comamonadaceae; genus Polaromonas; species Polaromonas sp. P2_G11. The sequence goes on from NZ_JBFUFE010000003.1 coordinate 195,730, forward strand.
AGAACCCAGTGCATGCTGATCGGATAGTTGTGGGTGACCCGAAGGTAAGTGGGCCGCGTCTCACCGGGGCGCAGCAGCATCTCGAACGCCGGTGTCAGGTGGCGCACCGGCCACTCGGCTACGGGGATGGAATCACCTGAGCGCCTGATTTGCCATTGCCCCGCTGCGAGAGGGTCTTGCGAGGGGCGGTACAGCGAGACGCTGTCCATGTTGGGATGCGGTGTCGTGAGCATGACCCGTGTGGGCTGGCTCACCGCAGGCAGCGTCAACCGGTACCACAAGGCACGCCCGTCGCCAGTCGGCATGATCTGTTCCGGCCTGGCCGGCTCGCCTTCACCGGCTTCAAAGCGGCCGTGGGCCTGCTCAAAGGTCAGCGAGCCGGTGCTGTCGAGCAGCACCAACCCCTGGCCAACCACATCGTAGCCCGCGGACGGCACGTTTTGTGCAGCAACAGCCGCGACGGGGGAAGGCGGGGCGGCCGTTTCCTGTGCAACAGCTGCAGCGTGGGCCAACAGCAAGGCCGCCAGGCAGGCGGACAGGCGCGACGGCATTGCAGACAAAAAACTTAAAAGGCCAAACAATCACTTCCCCAAAAAACCATACGCAGATGATCAAAACGGGACGACACTGATGATTCGACCCTGAAATCACACGAAAAGTAACTATTTCTACCTAACAAAACCTTCTAATGTACCGAATGTTGAGGCTTCGAACAATGGAAAAAAGTCATATGGGACATTCAATGCCTATGCCGTTGCCCGCACCACCAGCCGCGCAAATCCCACGACCCACGCCCGCCGCATGATGCATTTACCGGCCTATCTCGCCCCATTTCGCCCGCGCCTGTTTTCAGCGCTTGCCGGCTACACCCGCGAGCGTTTTTTCAAGGATGCCGGGGCCGGCGTCACGGTGGGTATTGTGGCTTTGCCCCTGGCCATGGCTTTTGCCATCGCTTCCGGCCTCAAGCCCGAGGCCGGCATCTGGACGGCCATCATCGCCGGCGCATTGATCTCTGCGCTGGGCGGCTCGGCAGTGCAGATAGGCGGCCCGGCCGGCGCCTTCATCGTCATCGTCTACGGCATTCTTGAACGCTACGGCCTGGCCAACCTGCTGATCTCCACCGCCTGCGCCGGTGTGCTGCTCTTTCTGCTGGGTTTTTTCAGAATGGGCACGCTGGTGCGTTACGTGCCGGTGAGCATCGTGGTGGGTTTTACCAACGGCATCGCAGTGCTGATCGTGCTGTCGCAGGTCAGGGACCTGCTGGGGCTGGTGGTGCCCAAGATGCCGGCCGATTTTTTTTCGCAGCTGCGTGTGATCGGCGAACACCTGGACAGCTTCAACCCTTACGCGCTGGGGCTGGGGTTGGCCTGCCTGCTCGGCCTCTTTGTGTGGCCCAAGCTGTTTGCCGTGCACACGCGAAGCGCCGGCGGTTTCACCACGCGGCTGATCAGGCTGATGCAGGCCGTCGAGGGCGTGCAGCTCAAGCGGGCCACGCGCATGGCGTCGCGCATGCCGGGGCCGATTGTGGCGCTGGTGACGCTTACCGCGTTTGCCTATTTGCTGAGCCTGCCGGTGGAAACCATCGGCACGCGTTTTGGCGGCATACCCCGTGCCCTGCCTTCCTTTGCGCTGCCTGACTTTTCATGGGAGACGGTGCGGCTGCTGGTGGCACCCACCATCACCATTGCACTGCTGGGTGCGGTGGAATCGCTGCTCTGCGCCCGCGTGTCCGACCAGATTTCCGGCCTGCCGCGTCATGACCCCAACCAGGAGCTGATGGCCCAGGGCGTGGCCAACTTTGTGGTGCCGTTCTTTGGCGGCATGCCCGCCACCGGCACCATTGCCCGCACGGTGACCAACGTGCGCTCGGGCGCCACCTCTCCCGTCTCGGGCGTGGTGCATGCCCTCACGCTAGTGGTGGTGGTGCTGGTAGCCGCCCCGCTGGCCGTCCATGTGCCGCTGGCGGTGCTGGCGGGCATCCTGCTGTATGTGGCCTGGAACATGGGGGAATGGCGCGAATTCGCCCACCTGCGCCAGGCCAGCAGCCATTACCGGCTCATCATGCTCGGCACGTTTTTGCTGACCGTAGTTTTTGACCTGACGGTCGCCCTGCAGGTCGGCCTGATCCTGGCCTGCGTGCTGTTTGTACGACGCATGAGCACCCTGTTCCAGGTGGTGGAGGTCTCACGCAGCGCCGACGGCGCCAGCTTCCAGCTGTACGGCTCGCTGTTTTTTGGCGCCGTCGCCAAGCTCGACCCCATCCTGAACGTGGTGGAAAGCGCGCCCAAAGGCCTGGTGGTGCGGCTGGACGTGCAATCGCTGCAATCGCTGGACACCTCCGGGCTCGATGTGCTGGAGCAGCTGCACAAGGCCATCGTGCTGCGCGGCGGCCGGCTGGTGCTGGCGGGGCTCAATGCCCAGCCGCTGGCCGTGATGGAACGCTCAGGATTTCTTGAAAAGATCGAGCGAGTCTAGACTGTATAACCTTCTGCGGTCACTATTCCGCGCCATGCGTACTTCGACGACGCTCAGCTACCTGCACCCAGTCCAGGAAGACCATCGACGGATAGTAAAACAGCCCTGCCAGAACAACCAGAAACGCCAAAAAATAAAGATGGGACCGGCGCTCGGCGGCGATTTTTTCCTGTGCGTCCTGTTCAGAAAAAAGGACTTCGCCCGCCACAGCTTCTATCCGCGACGGCCTTTTCACAGAACCCGAAAGATAACCGGAAGGCTGCTCGCTCCAATAAACCTTGACCAACTTTCCGTGATGGGACGACTGACCGGGGAAACAAGCCGTAATGCGGGATGTCAGACTTGGTGAAGCGCAACTAAACGCCAGCGCAATGCCGTCGGCCCGCCTCACTACCATTGGAGCGGTCAATTGAGGACGTAAACACCATCGGCAAGACAAAAAGTCTGTCTTTAACGGCAGGGGCTCGATGGTTCCGACAAAAACACTGGCCTGTCCTCGACCTGGCACCTGCATACCGTGCAATCCCAGCAGGGGAACTCCGACAAAAAGCACGCCCATCGTCAAGATGACCGCGATATACCAAAAGCGATGAGACTTCAGGTAATCGACCAATTTACCGCGGCTGACAGCCACCATCACCGCATCCCACCCGCAGGATTGGCGCTTTCATCGTCCACCGAACCCGTGCTGACCACCTTCAGGTCCCGGTCAAACACCACGGTAAAAATACGCGCCGCAGACGGCGGGTTCAGGTAACGCCAGTCGTAGTGGGTTTCCTGTTTCAGCGCATAGGGTGTGACCTTCATTGGCTTGCCCAGCATTTTGCGCACCTGCTCCATGCGCATACCGGGCTGCACCTTGGCAAAATTTTGCGGTGTCAGCACCTGCCGCAGCGCGCTCATCCTGCCGTCTGCACCTATCGTGATCATGTAGTTGACCTTGCCCTCCGGCTGGCGGTTGTATTCGAAGGTGCGGGCGCCCGGCGCCGCCGCAGCGCCGGGCTGCGGCGTTTCGGCCATGTCGGCCGCTTCCCACACCTTCTCGGGCTCGCCAAAGCGGGCGCGTACATCGGCTTCCGTGGCCACGCCTTCTTCCAGTTCGGCAATGCGCTGCGCGTCGCACGCCACCAGGCCCAGGACAAATGAGAGCAGACCCGTACAGATGAACGTCCTGACGGAAAAAAGTGCTGAAAAGCCCGTTCGGGCCGGTGCGAAGGAGGGTGGGAAAGGTGGTAACAAGGAGCGCAAGGCAGACCCCGGTAAAATCAGCCAACTATACGATTCAGGCAGTTTAGACCCATGTCCCTCCTCAACTTCTTCCGCCGCTCCGACTACACCTCCGATACCACGCAGTTCATCGACCAGCTGAAGGCCAACAAGCCCACGCTGGAAGCCGAGCAACGCGCCGGGCGCGCGCTGTTGTGGGACAAGAACCTGAACCGCACCGAGCAGGCGGAATACGGCGAGGCCAAGGTTCCCCAGCAGCCTTACGTGTACGGCACCAGCAGCCACCCGAACGGAAAATAAGGGCCGAACAGGCTTTCAGCCCTTGCAGGACGAGCGCAAGCAGCTATCTTTTTCATAGCAAATCTTTAACGCGCACCGCTTCGGCCTCTTTCATGTCTCAAACCCCCTTTTCACCGTCCCCCCAGGAGCTGCCGCCGGCCGCCGGGCAGGAGCTGTCCGCAACCCTGAGCCCGGACATGCCCGCCGTGATCGACCAGGTGGCGCTGGCGCGCCTCTATGGCGAGCCGCTGTTTGCCATGCCGCACGACCTGTACATCCCGCCGGATGCGCTGCAGGTCTTCCTGGAGGCGTTTGAAGGACCGCTGGACTTGCTGCTGTACCTGATCCGCAAGCAGAACTTCAACATCCTCGACATCCCGATGGCGGCGGTCACGCGCCAGTACCTCACTTATGTCGACGAAATCCGCAGCACCAACCTGGAACTGGCGGCCGAATACCTGCTGATGGCGGCCATGCTGATTGAGATCAAGTCGCGCATGCTGCTGCCGCCCAAGAAGGTGGCGGAAGGCCAGGAGCCGGAAGACCCGCGCGCCGAGCTGGTGCGTCGCCTGCTCGAGTACGAGCAGATCAAGCTGGCCGCCCACAAGCTCAACGAAGTGCCGCAGTTCGGCCGGGATTTCCTGCGCGCGCAGGTGTATGTCGAGCAATCACTGCAGCCGCGCTTTCCCGATGTGCACATCGTGGACCTGCAGGACGCCTGGCGCGACATTGTCAAACGCGCCCGCCTGGTGCAGCACCACGTCATCTCCAGAGAAGAACTCTCGGTGCGCGAGCACATGAGCATCGTGCTGCGCAAGCTGCAGGGCCGAAAGTTCCTCGAATTTGAAGACCTGTTCGACGCCACGCGCGGCATGCCGGTGCTGGTGGTGACCTTTATCGCGCTGCTGGAGCTCTCCAAGGAAGGCCTGCTGGAAGTCACGCAGGCCGAGGCTTTCGCACCCATCTATGTGCGGCTGGCTTACACCCCAGCCTAAATATTGCCCCCACGGTTCAATGGAGCCCCACGGTCGCTCACTGCGTGTAGCTCCCTGCCCCCGAGGGGCCGCTCCGCCTGCGGTCTGGCAAAGCCAGTCCCGCGGCTCCTGCTTGGCTGGATAGTCCACTCCGCCAGGACCTGATTTCATTTCAACGATGAATGAGTTTCCATGACCGCTGAGAGCCTGGGTTCACACAACTTCGACGTCCTCATCATCGGCAGTGGCCTGGCGGGCCTGTCTGCCGCGCTGCTGCTGGCACCTGGCCGGCGCGTGGCGGTGGTGACCAAACGTGCGCTTGGCGACGGGGCCAGCGGCTGGGCACAGGGCGGCATGGCTGCCGTGCTGGCCGAAGGTGACACGCTGGAGCAGCATGTGAGCGACACGCTGGTCGCAGGTGCGGGCCTCTGCGACCTGCCCGCCACGCGCGCTGTGGTCGAAGGTGCGCCCGAAGCCATTACCTGGCTGCGTGCGCTGGGCGTGGCCTTTTCCGAAGACGCCGGCCACCCCGGCGAGCTGCACCTGACCCGCGAGGGCGGCCACAGCCAGCGCCGCATCGTGCATGCGGCCGACGCCACCGGCGCTGCCGTGCAGCGCACGCTGATGGAACAGGTCCGCAAGACGCCCGGCATCACGCTCTATGAGCACCACATGCTGGTCGACGTCATCACCGACCGGCATCTGAAACAACCCGGTAACCGCTGCCATGGTGCCTATGTGCTCGACACCGCCAGCGGCGAGGTGCTGACCTTCAGCGCCGGCCACACGATCCTGGCCACCGGCGGCGCGGGCAAGGTGTATCTCTATTCCACCAACCCCGACACCGCCACCGGCGACGGCATTGCCGCGGCCTGGCGCGCGGGCTGCCGCGTGGGCAACATGGAATTCATCCAGTTCCACCCGACCTGCCTCTACCACCCCGACGCCAAATCGTTTTTGATCACGGAAGCCGTGCGCGGCGAAGGCGGCAAGCTGCTGCTGCCGCCCTCAGCCGGGGGCGGGCGCTTCATGCCCGCGCATGACGCCCGCGCCGAGCTCGCGCCGCGCGACGTGGTGGCCCGCGCCATCGACTTTGAAATGAAAAAGCACGGCCTCGACTGTGTCTACCTGGACATCTCGCACCAGAGCCCGGCCTTTTTGCAGGAGCACTTCCCCAACATCCTCAAGCGCTGCCTTGAGCTCGGCATTGACATCACGCGCCAGCCCATCCCGGTGGTGCCGGCCGCGCACTACACCTGCGGCGGCGTGGTGACCGACCTGGCCGGACGCACCGATGTGGCGGGCCTCTATGCGGTTGGCGAAACCGCCTGCACCGGCCTGCACGGCGCCAATCGCCTGGCGAGCAATTCACTGGTGGAGTGCGTGGTGCTGGCGCGCGCCACGGCCCACGCCATCGAATCCCTGGCACCCGCCGAAGTCCCCGCCCTGCCCGCCTGGGACGAAAGCCAGGTCACCGATGCCGACGAGGCCGTGGTGATCTCGCACAACTGGGACGAGCTGCGCCGCTTCATGTGGAACTACGTGGGCATCGTGCGCACCACCAAGCGGCTCGAGCGTGCGGCGCACCGCATCGCCCTGCTCAACGCGGAGATCCAGGAGTTCTATGCCAACTTTCGCGTCACACGCGACTTGCTGGAGCTGCGCAACCTGGTGCAGGTGGCGGATCTGATCGTCCGCTCGGCGCACGGCCGGCACGAAAGCCGCGGCCTGCATTTCAGCCGCGACTTCCCAGGCACCGCTGAACAGGCCATTCCTACCGTGCTGGTACCGCCCGGAAGTTAATCTTTCCCGAATCCTCTTTATCCGTTTCTTGCCACTTTTTATTCAGAACCCACATGCCTCACCTGATCGTTGAATACTCCAGCAACCTGGCCGGCTTTCCCAGGGCCGAAGCGCTTCAGGCGCTGAACCAGGCCGTCGCCGGCAGCCCTGAAATACAGGATGAATCCGACCTGAAGACCCGGCTGGTCGCGCTGGACGATTTTGAAATCGGCACGGCACCGGCCTCACGCGCTTTTGTTCATGCCCAGCTACGATTGCTGTCGGGCCGCACGCCGGAAGCCAAGAAGGACCTGGGCGCGCGCATCGCTGACGTGCTGCGCCGCCTGACCCCGCGGCCAGCGGGCGTGATGGTGCAGCTGAGCGTGGAGATGGTGGACATGGACCGCGCTTCCTACGTCAAGGAAAAGCTTTAACGGTTTTATACGAGCCGGGCTCAGACAAGGGTCGCGCCTATCCAGCCCCTGAGGCTGTTCACAAAAGCCCAGGCCTCCACCGTTGCCAAGGCGTCGACCCGCACGACAGCTTCGCTGAGTCGGCCTTCCTGCAAGGCCAGCGCGCGCCCCACGCCCGGCAGCAGCCCGCAGGCCAGCGGCGGCGTGACCCAGCGGCCCGCCACCCGCATCGCGATGTTGCCGCGTGTGCATTCGGTGATCTCGCCCTCAGCATTCCAAAGCACGCTGTCAAACACGTCAGGTGCTGTGGGCGTGAAGGCGTCGTAATGCGCGCGGCGTGTTGTTTTAAAGCGCACAAATTCGCCGTGAGCCACCTCCAGCGGGCGGCGGGCCAGTTGCAGGCGCACCTGGGGCGGCGACGGCTCCATGGCATAAGCCTGGCCAGTGAAATTTCCACTGGCACCGAGCAGTAGCCGCACGCGCCAGAGGCCCTGCGGGTGCGCCTCGGCCAAGGCCTGCAGGCACGCATGGGCTTGCGTCGCATCCCATCGGTGGCCAAAGTGGGCAGCAGAAGCGGCCATGCGCGCCAGGTGCACATCCCTGTGGCGCAGCTGGCCGGCGTCCAGCGCCAGGGTTTCCAGAATCTCGAAGGGCATGCTGGCTCGCTCCAGAAAGGCCTGCTTGTGGTGCCACTCCTGCCATTCTCCTTCAGCCACGGAGCCCGAGGTGATGCCGCTGCCGATACCGCAGCAGGCCTGGGCGCCGCGCAGGCTGACGGTGCGGATCGGCACATTGAAAGTCGCCGCGCCGCCGGGTTGCACCACGCCGATGGCCCCGCAATACACGCCGCGCGGCCCGGCTTCCAGTTCACGAATAGCCTGCATGGCGTGCACCTTGGGTGCGCCGGTGATCGAACCGCAGGGAAACAGCGCGGCAAACACCTCGGCCAGGCTACAGCCGGGCCGCGTGCGCGCCTCAACGTCGGAGGTCATCTGCCATACCGCAGGCAGCGCCTCGATGTGAAACAGGCGCGGCACGCGCACGCTGAAAGGCTCGGCGATGCGCGACAGGTCATTGCGAAGCAGGTCCACGATCATCACGTTTTCGGCACGCTCCTTGACTGACGTTCGCAGCGTCTCGGCCTGGGCGGCGTCACTCTCGGGGGTCGTGCCGCGCGGCGCCGTGCCTTTCATCGGCCGTGTCAAAAGCTGGCCGTCGCGCCAGTCAAAAAACAACTCGGGCGACACCGACAAGATCTGCTCATCACCCGTATCCAGGAAGGCCGCATAACCGCCGGGCTGCGCGCGCTGCAGGGCGCCAAACAAGGCATGGGCCGGCGCGGCATTCTGGCCTGCCGGCAGCCGGCCAGTCATCTGGGCCGTGAAGTTAACCTGGTAGTACGCGCCGTTGGCAATCGCCCGTTGCAATGTGTCGAGCGCCTCGTCAAAAGCCGGGCGATCCAGCCCCGGTTGCCATTGCACCTGCACATCGGCGCCTGGCACGGTCTGTGGCCATGGCAAGGCTTCGTCATATACCGCAAACCAGGCTAGCGGCCCGTCCGCATCGTGCGCGGCCAGCGCAGCGTCAAAAGCCGGTGCGGCTTCATAACGCAGGTAACCCACACACCAGGCGCCCTGCGCGGCAGCGGCCTGCACGGCATCCAGCACCGGCCGTACCTCATCGAGCGTGCGCGCCACCAGTACCGCACGCGGCGCACCAAAGGCACGGCGCAGGCGCGGGGCTGTATTGTCATGCGGGTCTGAAAAATCAATGCATGCGGTAATAGGGGTCATTCAGGCCTCTAACGCATACCTGGCGGGCGCAAGCAGCTATCAAAACAGTAGCATCTAGGTGCCGGAACCCGGCGTCAGGCCGCACCGATATGCGGCACCAGGCCTGCGGTGGGCCGGCCGTTTTTCAGGGCGGCGGTGAAAGCCAGCATGCGGTCAATCGGCAGCCGGGCACGCAATCCCAGCGCGGGGTCAATCTTCACCTCATGCGCACCGGTTTCCAGCACATGAGCCAAACCGGCCAGGCCATTCATGGCCATCCACGGGCAGTGCGCGCAGCTTTTGCAGGTGGCGCTGTTGCCGGCGGTCGGCGCTTCAATAAACACTTTACCGGGGTTGAGCGTGCGCAGCTTGTGCAGCATGCCGTTGTCGGTCGCCACAATGAATTCGCGCGCGTCCATCTCACGCGCCGCCTTCAAAATTCCCGAAGTTGAGCCCACCGCATCGGCCAGCGCCACCACATCCGCAGGGGACTCGGGGTGCACCAGCACTTTTGCGCCGGGGTGCTCTTTTTTCAGGGCCTGCAGTTCAAAGGCCTTGAATTCGTCGTGCACGATGCAGGCGCCATTCCAGAACACCATGTCGGCACCGGTTTCGCGCTGGATGTAGCTGCCCAAGTGCCGGTCGGGCGCCCAGAGGATTTTTTGGCCCTGGTCTTTGAGCGCACGCACGATGTCGAGCGCGCAGCTGGATGTCACCACCCAGTCTGCCCGCGCCTTCACAGCGGCACTGGTGTTGGCATACACCACCACCGCGCGGTCCGGGTGGGCATCGCAAAACGCGCTGAATTCATCCACCGGGCAGCCCAAATCAAGCGAACAGGTCGCGTCGGGGTCAGGCATCAGCACGCGTTTTTCAGGTGAAAGTATTTTCGCCGTCTCGCCCATAAAGCGCACACCCGACACCACCAGCGTCTGTGCCGCATGGTCACGACCAAAGCGCGCCATCTCCAGCGAGTCCGACACCAGGCCGCCGGTTTCTTCGGCCAGGTCCTGCAGGTCGGGGTGTACGTAGTAGTGCGATACCATGACGGCGTTGCGGGCCTTGAGCAGTTCGCGGATGCGGGCCTTCAGCACGGTGCGCTCGGCCTGCGTGGGCTCGGCCGGCACACGGGCCCAAGCCTGGTGCGTGCTGCAAGCCGCGCCCTCGGGCTGCTCGTAGTCCACACGGATGACGGGCAAAACCACGCTCATGCCGCCACCGTGCTCTCGGCGTCAAAGCGCATGGAAAAATCAATCGCCCGCACGTCCTTGGTCAGGGTGCCGATGGAAATCCGGTCTACACCGGTTTCGGCCAGGGTGCGCAGGCCCTCCAGGGTGACACCGCCCGAAATTTCCAGAATCGCTCGCCCGTTGTTGATGCGCACGGCTTCTTTCAGGTCGGGCAGGCTCATGTTGTCGAGCAGCACCATGCGCGCACCGGCATTCAGCGCCTGCGCCAGCTCGTCCAGGTTCTCGACCTCAATCTCCACAAAATCGGCCTGCGCGGCGACATCAGCGGCGCGTGCCAGCACCTGCGCAATGCCGCCCGCGGCCGCGATGTGGTTTTCCTTGATGAGCACGGCGTCGTACAAACCCACCCGGTGGTTGGTTCCGCCGCCCGCGGCAACCGCGTACTTCTGCGCCAGCCGCAGGCCGGGAAGAGTTTTGCGCGTGTCCACGATAGCGGCCCGCGTGCCTTTCACGATGTCAACATAAACAGCCGTTTTACTCGCAACGGCGCTTAACAGCTGTAAAAAATTGAGGGCTGTGCGTTCAGCCGACAGCAGGGCACGGGCCAGCCCGCGCACCTCAAACACCACCTGGCCGGCTTCGCAGCGCTCGCCATCCAGCACATGCCATACCAGTTGGGCCTCCGGGTCCAGCTGCCGCATCGTGGCTTCGACCCAGGCGCTGCCACACACCACTGCGCTTTCACGTGCCACCACCTGCGCCCGTGCCTGGCGGGTCGGGTCAATCAGCGCTGCGGTCAGGTCGCCGCTGCCGATGTCCTCGGCCAGCGCGCGTGCCGCATCCGCCCGGGCCAAGGCGCCCAGCGCTTCAGTCGTGAAATCAAATGACTTTTTCATAAGTAATCTAAGAAAGAAACCGCGCAGTACCCTGCACTAAACTATTGAGTAGACCTCAAAACTGCCGCGAATGTTACAGCGCCCCTGCCGCTGCCCGCCGCCGGCCCCCTTTCGCCCACCCCGGCGTTTTCCTTTTGCCTGAGTACACCCTCCACACACCATGTTCAGAACACTGCTCAAGTCCAAGATTCACCGCGCTGCGGTGACCCACTGCGAACTCAACTACGAAGGCTCCTGCGCCATCGACGAAGACCTGCTGGATGCCGCCAACATCGCCGAGAACGAACAGGTGCACATCTGGAACATCAACAACGGTGAACGCTTTATCACCTACGCCATCCGCGCTGAGCGCGGCAGCCGCATCATCTCGGTCAATGGTTCCGCCGCGCGGCGGGCTGCCGTGGGCGACCTGGTCATCATTGCGGCGTTTGCGCAGGTGCATGAAGAGCATGTCGCGGGCTTCAGCCCCAAGCTGGTGTTCGTCAATCCGGACAACCGCATCAAGGAGGAGCGCTCGACCATTCCGGTCCAGAAGCCCTGACCCGCACCCGACTCGCGCTTTAGCACCGGCTTGCAGCGCACGCCTGAGCTTTCGCCCTTTCCTCCTCACCACGGGTCTTCATGGACAACCTCTCAATGATCCAGCGCAGCCTGCGCCATGTGTGGCACCCCTGCACGCAGATGAAGCTGCACGAGTCGCATCCCCCGGTACCCATCGCCAGGGCCGAAGGGGTCTGGCTGTACGACTTTGAAGGCCGGCGCTACCTGGACGGCATCAGTTCCTGGTGGGTCAACCTGTTCGGCCACGGCCATCCGCACATCAAGGCGGCGCTGCGCGACCAGCTGGACCGGCTTGATCACGTCATGCTGGCCGGTTTCACGCACCAGCCGGTGGTGGAGCTGTCTGAGCGGCTGGGCGCATTGACCGGGCTGGGCCATGCTTTTTACGGCAGCGACGGCGCCAGCGCCACAGAGATCGCGCTGAAGATGAGTGCGCATTACTGGCGCAACACCGGAAAGCCTGAAAAGTGCCGCTTCATCGGGCTGGCAGGCGGTTACCACGGCGAAACCGTGGGCGCACTGGCCGTGACGGACATTGCCATTTTTCGTGAAGCCTATGCGCCGCTGGTGCGGCTGGCAGCCACCGTGCCCAGCCCCGACGCACGCGGCGCGCAGCCCAGTGAAAGCGCTGCAGACGTAGCACGTCACGCAGCCGCAGACCTGCAAAGCTGGCTGGAGCAGCATCATGCGCAAACCGCCGCGCTCATCCTGGAGCCCATGGTGCAATGCGCGGCCGGCATGGCCATGCACGATGCCGCCTACCTGCGCGAAGCGCGCGCACTGTGCGACCGCTATGAAGTGCATTTGATTGCCGATGAAATTGCCACCGGATTTGGCCGCACCGGCACCATGTTCGCGCATCAGCACGCAGGCATACGGCCTGACTTCATCTGTCTATCGAAAGGCCTCACGGGCGGCACGCTACCACTGTCGGCCGTGCTGACCACCGATACCGTCTACGAAGCGTTTTACGACGACGACGTGGCGCGCGGCTTTTTGCATTCGCATTCCTACACCGGCAACCCGCTGGCCTGCCGCGCCGCGCTGGCCACGCTGGAGCTGTTCGGGCAAACCGATGTACTGGCAGACAACGCAGTCCTGGCCAACACCCTGGACCTGGCCTTCACACCGCTGACTCAGCACTCTGCTGTACGGAACGCGCGCAGGCTGGGCATGATCTGGGCTTGGGACATCGAGCCCACGACGGCGCCCCACTTCGCACGCCGCTACACGCAGCACGCCATGGCCAACGGTGTCTTGCTGCGCCCAATCGGCCACACGGTCTACGCCATGCCTCCGTATGTGATGGACGAAGAGGCGATGGATCACCTGGCGCGCGGCGCCCTGGCAGCGCTTGATGCGACCCTCGCCGAAGAAGAGGGTGCCCATGGCTGAAGCGGCGCACAGGACGGTTTCGATGTTTGTGACCGGCACCGACACCGGCGTAGGCAAAACGCTGGCCAGCACTGCACTGTTGCATGCGCTGGCCCGCCGGCATCTGCGTGTGGTGGGCATGAAACCCGTGGCGGCAGGTACGATGCAGATTGACGGTGTCGACGCCAATGAAGACGTGCTGGCCCTGCGCGCCGCCTCCACCTGCCGCGTACCGCCCGAACTCGACAACCCGGTTCTGCTGGCCGACCCGATGTCACCGCACATCGCCGCGGCGCGCGTCGGTGCACACATTGACATTGCCCACCTGGCGGGCTGCCACCGCCGGCTCGCACAATTGGCCGACGCCGTGGTGGTGGAGGGTGCGGGAGGTTTTCATGTGCCGCTCTCGCCGACCGAAACCGGTGCAGACCTGGCCGAAGCACTGGGCCTGCCCGTGGTGCTGGTGGTGGGATTGCGGCTGGGATGCCTGAACCACGCACTGCTCACTGCGGATGCCATACGCGCACGCTGCCTTACGCTGGCCGGCTGGGTGGCCAACCACATTGATCCCGCCATGCTGGCGCAGGATGACAACATTGCTTTTTTACAGCGGCAATTGCAGGCGCCCCTGCTGGCCACCATCGGCTGGCAGCCCGGCATAGACGCGCGCACAGTCGCCATCAACCTTCCCGACGAATGGCAATAAACATCACTACCACCTTGTCTTCCGCCTCCTGGCTCGACGAATTTCCGGCACGTGTGGCTGAACTCGACCGCGCCCACCTGCGCCGCCAGCGCCGCGTCGTCATGCCTGAAAGCGGCGCACACCTCTCGATTGACGGGCAAAGCATGCTGGCCTTTTGCAGCAACGACTACCTGGGTCTGGCCACACACCCGGCCCTGGTGCAGGCGGCTTGCACCGGCGCACAAGCCTACGGTGTCGGGTCGGGCGCGTCGCCACTGGTCAGCGGCCACAGCGCCGCCAACGAGGCGCTGGAACGCGAACTCGCGGCCTTCGTCGGCCTGCCGCGCGCGTTGTATTTTTACGCGGGCTACGCCACCAACATCGGCATCGTGCCGGCGCTGGTGGGCGCAAGCGACGCGATCTTTTCGGATGCGCTGAATCACGCCTGCCTGATTGACGGCGCAAGGCTGTCGCGCGCAAAAATCCACCGCTACGCACACACCGACCTGGACGCGCTGGATCGCGAACTTGCGCAAAGCGACGCGCCGCGCAAGCTGGTGATCAGCGACGCGGTGTTCAGCATGGACGGAGATAGCGCCGACATTCCCGCCCTGCTGGTGCTGTGTGAGCGCCATGACGCCCTGCTGCTGCTGGACGATGCACATGGCTTTGGCGTGCTGGGCCCGCAAGGGCGCGGCAGCCTGGCCGCCGCGGGGTTGTATGGCGCCAAGGCCTCGCGCCGCGTGCTCTACATGGCCACGCTGGGCAAGGCGGCTGGTGTGGCGGGCGCGTTTGTGGCGGGCGACGAGGCCCTGGTTGAATGGCTGCTGCAAAAAACCCGAAGTTATATTTTTGCGACTGCCGCGCCGGCGCTGCTGGCCAGCGCGCTGCGTGCCAGCCTTGCGCTGATTGAACAGGATGACTGGCGCCGCACGCATTTGCAGCAACTCATTGTGCGGTTGCGCAGCGGCTTGCTGGCGGGCCTGAAAGGCAGCCACTGGCAACTGCCGCCCTCGCAGACGGCCATCCAGCCGCTGCTGATCGGCCGCAACGACGAAGCCCTGGCCGTGATGGAGGGCCTGCGCGCACGCGGCATCTGGGTGCCGGCGATTCGCCCGCCTACCGTGCCCGAAGGCACGGCACGCCTTCGCATTGCGCTGTCGGCCGCGCACACCGAAGCCGATATCGACCTGCTGGTCGAAGCCCTGACGGCCCTGGCAAAGCATCCGCTGCCAGGCTGAAGCAGGCTTCAGAAAAACGCATCAGATAGACTCAAAAACCATTCCCCGAAAGGAAAGAGAACCATGTCCCACGTTGCAGAACAAACCATCACGCTCCACCGCCCGCGCCCTCAGCCATCGCCAGCTGAAAAGGCCGGCGCCGAACGCTGGAGCGTAGACGCCATCGAAGCGCTGTTCAATCTGCCTTTTCCGGAACTGATGCACCGCGCCCAAACGGTGCACCGCGAAAACTTCGACCCCACGCACATCGAATTCGCCACGCTGCTGTCCGTGAAAACCGGCGGCTGCGCCGAAGACTGCGGCTACTGCCCGCAGGCCGCGCGCTACGACACCGGCGTGGAAGCCAGCAAACTGATGGAGCCGGCCGAGGTGCTGGCCGCAGCCCGGCGTGCACAGGCCGCGGGCGCCACACGTTTTTGCATGGGCGCCGCGTGGCGCTCGCCCAAAGACCGCGACATTGAAAAAGTCGCCGAGCTGGTGCGCACCGTGAAAGCGCTGGGCCTGGAGACCTGCGCCACGCTGGGCATGCTGGAAGACGGCCACGCGCAAACACTGCAAAGCGCGGGCCTGGACTACTACAACCACAACCTCGACAGCGCGCCTGATTTTTACGGCGACATCATCACCACGCGCGACTACCAGGACCGCCTGGACACACTGGCGCGCGTGCGCAGCGCCGGCGTCAAGGTCTGCTGCGGCGGCATCGTCGGCATGGGTGAGACGCGCCGCCAGCGCGCCGGCCTCGTGGCCGAACTCGCCAACCTCACGCCCTACCCTGAGTCGGTGCCCATCAACAACCTGGTGAAAATTGAAGGCACGCCGCTGGCCAACCAGGCCGACCTGGACCCGTTTGAATTCGTGCGCACGATTGCTGTGGCGCGCATCACCATGCCGACGGCGCGCGTGCGCCTGTCGGCCGGCCGCCAGCAGATGGGCGACGGCGTGCAGGCGCTGTGCTTCCTGGCCGGCGCCAATTCAATTTTTTACGGCGACAAGCTGCTGACCACCGGCAACCCCGATACCGACGCCGATGTAAAGCTGCTGGAACGCCTGGGCATGAGCCGGTCTGCGCCCGAAGTGCGCTAATTCGTTCGCGAAACCATCCGTTTCCCGGCCTTTGTCCGGCCTCTCTAAACCGCCGGCAAAAAAGCACGGCGAAGCTGGTTAGACTCTCGCTAAATTCCGGACCTGCCCCATGACGATACCTGCCAATACTTCCGTCACGCCCTACGGCACGCTGCCGCCTTCGTCTACGCCTGCCACGCCGCCTGCGCGCAAGCCGGTCAGCCTGCCGCGCCTGCGCGAAATGCAGGCGCATGGCGAAAAGATCACCATGCTGACCGCCTACGACGCCACCTTTGCCGCCGTGGCCGATGCGGCGGGCGTGGAATGCATCCTGGTGGGCGACTCGCTGGGCATGGTCTGCCAGGGCCTGACCAGCACCGTCGGCGTGACCCTGGAGACCATGCGCCACCACACCGAATGCGTGGCCAACGGCCTGCGCCGCTCGCAGGCCACGGCCTGGCTGATCGGCGATTTGCCGTTTGGCAGTTACCACGAGTCCAAAGAGCAGGCGCTGCGCAGTGCCGCGGTGCTGATGCAGGCCGGCGCCCACATGGTCAAGCTCGAAGGCGGCGGCTGGACGGCCGAGACGACGCGTTTTCTGGTCGAGCGCGGCATCCCGGTCTGCGCCCACCTGGGGCTGACACCGCAAACCGTGCACGCGCTGGGCGGCTACCGCGTGCAGGGCAAGGGAGACGAAGCCGCTGCCGCGATGACGCGCCACGCGCGCGAGCTGCAGGACGCAGGCGCCGCCATGATGGTGCTGGAAATGGTGCCCGCAGCCCTGTCGGCCACGCTCACTCAGGAGCTCACGCATTGCGCCACCATCGGCATTGGTGCGGGCAACGGCACTGCCGGCCAGGTGCTGGTGCTTCACGACATGCTGGGCATGAACCTGGGCAAGATGCCGAAGTTTGTACGCAACTTCATGGAAGGCCCGGACAACAAGACCGCCAGTGTGCGCGGCGCCATGGAAGCCTATGTACGCGCCGTGAAAGACGGCAGCTTTCCGGTGAACGCCACCCACGCCTGGTAGCCCCACGCGCCCCTTTCAGGAGACAAGATGCAGATCGTCCACACCATCCCGGAGCTGCGCGAGGCCCTCAGCCCGTTCAAACGCCCTTCCTTCGTGCCCACCATGGGCAATCTGCACGACGGCCACATCGCGCTCGTCAAGCAGGCCAAGCCGCTGGGCGACGTGAGCGTCTCCAGCATCTTCGTGAACCGCCTGCAGTTCGCGCCGCATGAAGACTTCGACAGCTACCCACGCACGCTGGACGCCGATGCCGAGCGCCTGAAAGAGGCCGGCTGCAACGTGCTGTTTGCCCCGCTGGAAAAACACCTTTACCCCGAGCCGCAAAGCTACAAGGTGCATCCGGCCACCGACTTGAGCGACATCCTTGAAGGCCACTTCAGGCCCGGTTTTTTCATCGGTGTGAGCACCGTGGTGCTCAAGCTGTTTTCCTGCGTGTTTGCCGGCATGCCCACGGGCGTGGCGGCTTTCGGCAAGAAGGATTACCAGCAGGTGATGGTGGTGCGCCGCATGGTGCAGCAGTTTGCGTTGCCGATCGAGATCCTGGCCGGTGAAACCCAGCGCGCCGAAGACGGCCTGGCGCTGTCGTCACGCAACGGCTACCTGAACGCCACCCAGCGCGCCGAAGCGGTGGAGCTGTCCAAAGCGATACGCGCATTGGGCGAGGCCGCCCGCGCCAGCGGCACGCCTGACCTGCCAGCCCTGGAAGCGCAGGCCATGCAGGCGCTGGCCCGGCGCGGCTGGAAGCCCGACTACCTCACCGTGCGCCGCCGCGCCGACCTGCTGGCACCGCAAGGCCCGCTGGCCGATGTGCCGCTGGTGGTGCTGGGTGCGGCCAAGCTGGGCAGCACCCGGTTGATTGACAACCTGGAAATCTAGGCACGGGCCAAACCCCGGCCAACCCCGGCCACCGCCGGAGGCAACCCGGCGGGCTGCCACGTTGCTCCATTTTTGATAGCTGCTTGCGCTCGCCCCGCCTGAGCTGCAGCCATTTTTCTCTAACAAAACCGGTTCGCCACCTGACGGCGGATCTTTTGGCTTTTTTAACAGCTCAACATGAACACCCCTTCCGTACGCCTTGCCACTTTGGACGACCAGCCTGCCGTGGCTGCGCTGTTTGACGCCTACCGCCAGTTTTACGAACAGCCCGCCGATGCCGCGCTGGCGCTGGACTTCATCGGCAACCGGATGCGAAACCGCGAATCGGTCATCCTGGTGGCCGAGCCGGAAGGTGCGCCCGGCACCGGCGCGCTCGCCGGCTTCTGCCAGCTGTATCCCGGTTTCTGCTCAGTGATCGCCCAGCCCATCTACACGCTGTATGACCTGTATGTTGCGCCCGCATCACGCAAGAGCGGCGCCGGCCGCGCGCTGATGCAGGCCGCCCACGTGCACGCAAAACAGCACGGCTTTGCGCGGCTGGACCTCACCACCGCCAGGACCAACCACACCGCGCAGGCGCTGTATGAGTCCCTGGGTTGGGTTCGCGACGACATCTTCCTGGCGTACAACAAGGTGGTCTAGGGCCCAGGCGGGCC
Source organism: Polaromonas sp. P2_G11 (assembly GCF_056403595.1). Classification (NCBI taxonomy): domain Bacteria; kingdom Pseudomonadati; phylum Pseudomonadota; class Betaproteobacteria; order Burkholderiales; family Comamonadaceae; genus Polaromonas; species Polaromonas sp. P2_G11. Next base: position 214,229 of record NZ_JBFUFE010000003.1, read on the forward strand.
TTGGGGTATAACGCTTTCAGCTGGTTCAGGCACATGCCGCCACCTTTGCAGGAGTTTCACCATGGCCATTCCCCACGCCGCCTCCGGGCAACTCATCGACGTCCAGCCGCTTGCGGGCAAGCTCCTGGAGGCACGAACCGTCGCGCTGTTCAAAAGCGATGAGCTGGAAGTCATGCGCCTCATCGTGCCGGCCGGCAAGCTGGTGCCCTCGCACCGGGTCAAGGGCGAAATCACCGTGCAATGCCTGGAAGGTGAAGTGGCCTTCACGGCAGAGGGGCAAACCCAGCGCATGAAGGCAGGCCAGCTGCTGTGGCTTGCGGGCGGCGTGGAACACGGCCTGACTGCCGTGAAGGATGCATCGCTGCTGGTGACGCTGCATTTGCGAAAGTAGGTCGGCCCCTGCTTCGCGGATTAATGATGTTTCAGGGCTTTAGCCCAATAGGGGTAAGCGCAAGCAGCTATTAATTCAATAGCAAAAACGGGAACCGGAAAAATCGATCGCGTGGTCAGGCCAGTTCGGCAGTCGGATCGCGCCCCATCAGCGCCGCCACAGCCTCAGCCGGCCTGAGCTTGCCGTCCAGCAAGGCCACCACGCTTTGTGCAATCGGCATCTCGATGCCCAAACCGGCCGCGCGCTGCACTACGGTGCGGGCGCAATACACGCCCTCGGCCACATGCCCCAGCGAGTCCACGGCCTGCGCCAGCGTCTTGCCCTCGGCCAGCAACAGGCCCACCTTGCGGTTGCGGCTCAGGTCGCCGGTGGCCGTCAATACCAGATCGCCCAGGCCCGAAAGACCTGTGAAGGTTTCGGCCCGCGCGCCCAGCGCGACACCCAGCCGTGTCATTTCGGCCAGGCCGCGGGTGATCAGCGCAGCGCGGGCGTTCAGCCCCAGCTGCAATCCGTCGCAAAGCCCCGTGGCGATGGCCAGCACGTTCTTGACGGCGCCGCCCACCTCTACCCCCACGACATCGTCATTGGCGTAAACACGCAGGGTGGCGCTGTGAAAGGCGGCCACCAGCGCTTCGCGTACTTCGGGATGTTCACTGGCGGCCACCAGCGCGGTCGGCTGGCCGCGGGCGACTTCGAGGGCGAAGCTGGGCCCGCTGAGCACGCCCGCTCTTAAATTGATAGCAGCTTGCGCCCGTATTTCATGGACCATCAGGCCAAATGATGCGGAAGGAGGGGCAGAGGCAAGAGGTGCCTCAAAACCTTTGCTCAACCAAGCCACTGGAACGCTGGCGTGCTGCAGGGACTGCAGCATGCTGCGCGCCGCTGAGACGGGCGTTGCAAGGATGATGAGGTCCTGCCCTTGAATCGCCTCTGCCAGGGGTACATCGCCGCCTTGCAGCCGCAGGCCGGCAGGCAGGGGAACGCCAGGCAGGTAGCGGGTATTGACGCGGCTGGTCTGCAAGGCTTTGGCCAGCGCAGCATCGCGCGCCCACAGGGTGACATCGTGCCGGGCGGCGCTGCTCACGGCTACAGCCGTGCCCCAGGCGCCGGCTCCGATGACCAGGATTTTCATGCGTGGATGAGCGAGAAAACAGACGCCGGGAAGCCCCGGCAGCCCATCAAACGATGATCTGGGGAGCGGCCGATTCGGCAGCGGCCTGGACTTGCTGCTGTTCGTACATGGCCTGGAAGTTGATTTCAGCCATGTGCACAGGCGGGAAGCCGCCGCGCTGGATCACGTCAGCGACATTGCCGCGCAGGTAGGGGTAGACGATTTGCGGGCAGGCAATGCCCAGGATGGCGCCCATCTGGTCTTCGGGCACATTGCGGATTTCAAAAATGCCGGCCTGCTTGGCTTCCACCAGAAACACGGTTTTGTCGCCGATTTTCGTCTGCACGGTGGCCGTCACGGAAACCTCAAAAAGGCCGTCTGCCACGGGGGTGGCGCCCACGCCCAGCTGGATGTCCACCGCAGGCTGCTCCGGGCTCAGCAGGATTTCGGGCGAATTGGGCTGCTCCAGTGACACGTCCTTGAGGTAAACGCGCTGGATCTGGAATACGGGGTCAAGATTGGCTTCAGCCATGGTGCTCTTTCGGGTGCTTGGAGGGAAATCGGATGATTATAGGGAGCCGTGGACGTGGCCCCCACGGTCGCTCACTTCGTGTAGCTCCCTGCCCCCGAGGGGGCCGCCCGCCTGCGGTCTGGCAAAGCCAGTCCCGCGGCTCATGCTGGCTTGAAGAGTTCTGTGGGTGCGACCAGTGATGGAAGTATTTCACCAGTGGGGGCCGCGGGTCCGGCTTTGCCGGCCCCAGGCGCCGCCCCCTGGAAGGGGGGAGCAGGCTACACGAAGTGAGCCTGAACGGGGGTTAGCGGTCCAGCAACGGCATCAGGCCGCCACGGCTGTCCAGGGCCATGAGGTCATCACAGCCACCAACATGGGTATCGCCGATAAAAATCTGCGGCACGGTGCGCCGGCCAGTGATGTCCATCATTTTCTGGCGTTCACCAGGCACCATGTCCACACGGATTTCGTCAAGCTCGGTGACGCCGCGCTGCTTCAATATCTGCTTGGCCTGGATGCAATAAGGGCAGGTACCTGTGGTGTAAATTTTGACGGTTTGCATGGTTCCTCCGGAAGAGCTGGTCTACGCGCAGCGCAGGAAAAATGGATGGCCAGGGCGAAAGCCGGGCCAAAGCCCGGTAGCCTCGGCGTTGCAGCTTTCGTGCCTGCCAAAAACCGGATCGGGAAACTGGTCAGAACTGAACTGATCAGGCCTTCTCAAGTGGCAGGTTAGCTTCTTTCCACGCTTTCAGCCCGCCGCCCAGTGATTGGGCCTGCTCGTAGCCGAGCTTTTTGGCGACGGCGACGGCGCGGCCGGCGCGGGCACCCGTGGCGCACACCAAAATCAGCGGCAAAGCCTTGTTTTTGACGGTGGCGGGGAGTTTTCCTTCCAGCTCGCTGAAGGGCACGTTTTTGGCGCCTGTGACATGGCCGGCAGCGAATTCTTCGGCCTCGCTGACGTCCACCACCACCGCTTTTTCGCGGTTGATCAGCTGTACGGCGCCGCTCGCCGTGAGCGCGCCAGCGTTCATGGCGCCGGAAATCATGGGCCAAACCAGCATGCCGCCCGAGGCGACCGCTATCGAAATCAGCATCCAGTTATCGATCAGAAATTTCACGTTGTACCCTTTGTGTGTCTTGGAGCGCTTTTTCAGCGAACCCATGATTTTAGAATAGAGGGAGAAAACGCCCTGCCGGCGGCCCTCCTTATTCCCTTTTTTCCACTCCTCACCCTTCCCACCATGTACAAACTCGTGCTCATCCGCCACGGCGAATCGATCTGGAACCTTGAAAACCGCTTCACCGGCTGGGCCGACGTTGACCTCACCGAAACCGGCATCGAACAGGCCAAAAACGCCGGCAAACTGCTCAAAACCGAAGGTTATGACTTTGACGTGGCCTATACCAGCGTGCTCAAGCGCGCGACCCGCACGCTCTGGCACACGCTGGACGAAATGGACCGTACCTGGCTGCCCGTAGTGCACAGCTGGCGTCTCAACGAGCGGCATTACGGTGCCCTGCAGGGACTGAACAAGGCCGAAACAGCGAAAAAGTTCGGCGACGAGCAGGTGCTGATCTGGCGCCGCAGCTATGACACGCCACCCCCGGCGCTTGATGCCTCCGACGAGCGCAGCGAACGGAACGACCCGCGCTACGCGAAGCTGCAGCCCGGCCAGGTGCCGCTGACCGAATGCCTCAAGGACACGGTGGACCGCGTCCTGCCGTTCTGGAATGAGTCCATGGCGCCGGCGATCAAGGCAGGCAAACGCATTGTGGTGGCCGCCCATGGCAATTCCATCCGCGCCCTGGTGAAGTACCTGGACAACATCTCCGACAGCGACATCGTGGGACTCAACATTCCCAATGGCATCCCGCTGGTCTATGAGCTGGACGCCGAACTGCGGCCCTTGCGCCATTACTACCTCGGTGATAGTGAGGCCGCTGCCAAGGCGGCAGCGGCCGTGGGTGCGCAAGGCAAGGCTTGAGGGGCAATTCAGTGACTCCCGGCAGTCCTGCGGGAGCCATTCTTGTAAAAGTCCTGTAAAAGCTGGCTGATTTGGCTCTTTTGCGGCGCCAGGCCGCACGAATGGCGGAACTGTGGCGACCGGCCTTTCTCCAAGGTGTATATTGCTTCACATAGGGGGAGCAGGGGCTCTCCAACAGGTTTACGAAGGTATTTTCTATGGGTCAGAAGCTCAAGATAGCAGGCTGGATTTCAATTGGTGCCGTGGCTGGAGCCCTCACCACCGTACAGCTGCAAGCCGTGGCCCGTGGCGGCCTGGCACCCCTTCCGCTGGAAGAACTGCAGCAACTCGCAGCCGTTTTTGGCATGGTCAAGACGGACTACGTGGAACCGGTGGACGAGAAAAAACTCATCACCGACGCCATTTCCGGCATGGTGGCCAGTCTTGATCCGCACTCGGTTTACTTCGACAAAAAGTCGTTCAAGGAATTCCGGGAAGGCACCACAGGCCGTTTTGTCGGTGTCGGCATCGAAATCAGCCAGGAAGACGGCCTTGTCAAGGTGGTGTCTCCCATCGAAGGCTCCCCTGCGGACCGCGCCGGCCTCAAGCCGAACGACCTGATCACACGTATCGATGACACGGCAGTCAAGGGCCTGAGCCTCAACGACGCGGTCAAGAAAATGCGCGGCGAACCCAAGACCAAGGTGCTGTTAACCATTTTTCGCAAGGACGAAAACCGCACCTTCCCGGTCACCATCACGCGCGAAGAAATCCGTACCCAGTCGGTTCGCAGCAAAGTGGTGGAGCCCGGCTATGCGTGGATTCGCCTGAGCCAGTTCCAGGAACGCACGGTCGACGACTTCGTGACCAAGCTTGAGCAGATTTACAAGCAGGAGCCCAACCTCAAGGGCCTGGTGCTGGACCTGCGCAATGACCCGGGTGGCCTGCTGGATGCGGCAGTCGCTGTCTCGTCAGCTTTCCTGCCTGAAAACGTCACTGTGGTGTCCACCAACGGCCAGCTGGCCGAAAGCAAATTCACCTACAAGGCTGCGCCGGAGTTCTACCAGCGACGCAACGGCGCCGACCCGCTCAAGCGCCTGCCGGCTGCCCTCAAGAACGTGCCGCTGGTGGTGCTGGTCAATGAAGGCTCGGCCTCTGCCAGCGAAATCGTCGCGGGTGCTTTGCAGGACCACAAGCGTGCCACCATCATGGGCAACCAGACTTTCGGCAAGGGATCGGTGCAAACCGTCCGCCCCCTGGGGCCGGATACGGGTCTGAAGCTCACCACGGCACGTTACTTTACGCCCAGCGGGAAATCCATCCAGGCGCGCGGCATCGTGCCTGACGTCATGGTCGATGAAACCGCTGAAGGCAGTCCTTTTGCCGCATTGCGCACCCGCGAAGCCGATCTTGAGAAACACCTCAACAGTGGCCAGGGCGCTGAAGTGAAAGACGCCGGCCGCGAGAAGGCTCGCGAAGAGGCCCTGAAGCGCCTTGAAGAAGAAGCCAAGAAGACACCTGAGCAGCGTCGCCCGCCTGAACTGGGTAGCGACAAGGACTTCCAGCTGGCCCAGGCGATCAACAAGCTCAAGGGACGTCCCGTGCTGGTCAGCAAGACAGCCGTGGTCGAACCGAAAAACGAGAAAAAAGACAACTAGGCCGATGCGCAGAGCGGAGCCGGCTTGCGCCGGATCCCGCCCTGCCCCTTCCGGGCCAGCCCGTCCTGCAGCTTGAACGGTTTCCCATCATGAACGACGAACAGCTGCTTCGTTACTCGCGGCACATCCTGCTCGACGAGATCGGCATCGAAGGTCAGGAAAAAATCCTCCAGTCGCATGTGCTGATCGTCGGTGCGGGCGGACTGGGCTCGCCCGTCGCGCTTTATCTGGGCAGCGCCGGTGTCGGCCACATCACCATCGCCGACCATGACCGGGTGGATGCCACCAACCTGCAACGGCAAATCGCCCACAACCTGTCTCGCATCGGAACGTTCAAGGCAGAATCCGTTGCCCAGTCCATCGCGGCCATCAACCCCGACGTCGTGGTCACCCCGGTTACCCGGCGCGCAGAAGGCGCGCTGCTCGATCAGCTGGTCCGGGACGCCGATGTTGTGCTGGACTGCACGGACAACTTCTCCACGCGCCATGCCATCAACCGCGCTTGCGTCAAACACCGCAAGCCATTGGTATCGGGTGCAGCCATCCGCTTTGACGGCCAGATCGCCGTCTACGATTCGCGACGCGAAGATTCACCGTGCTATGCCTGCGTGTTTCCCGAATCAGACCAGCTGGAAGAAGCCCTTTGCGCGACGATGGGCGTTTTCGCGCCGATGGTCGGCATCATGGGCAGCACGCAGGCTGCCGAAGCCCTGAAGCTGATCTGCGGCATCAGCGGGTCGTTGACCGGGCGGCTGTTGATGCTGGACGGCAAACACATGGAATGGAGCGAAATGAAAATTGCGCCCCATGCGGCATGCGCAGTGTGCGGCGGCGGGGCCAAAAAAATTCCCTGAAAGAATCCGGCTGAAAGGCCGCGGGAAAACCTTATCTGGTGGCCGATGCCGGCATCCGCGAGCCGGCAGCAGACGCTGCGGCCTTCGCAAGAATCGCTGCACAGTTTTCATCCTGGCCCGGTCCGGTTTCAATGGTAGCGGCCAATGCCAGCAAGGGATTGATCACACCCAGTCCGATAGCAACGGCTGCACGTCCCGCGAGGGCTCCCTTGTCAGGGCCGGCCGATAGGGAGGCGAAGGTACCGCCAATCTTCAGGGGAGACCGCAAGCTCAGTATGCTGCGGTCTTTGGGCGCCGGATCCAGAACAAGGTCCAATGTCTCATCGGCAAGGTTGATCGTGCCGCGACCGTTGATGACCGTATCTGCCGTATCCAGCACAATCGTTTTGGTGGTCATCAGGCCTTTGTTCACTTCAAAAGCCGCAGCAGCACAGCGCAACTGCACATTGCGGTCACCACGAACCAGGAACTTGATCACCTCTCCGCCGTCCAGGCCCATGAACTCGAGCAGGATATTGCTGATCTCGCCCTTACCCATCAGCACGGCGACGTCGCCGGATGCCGATCCCAGCATTTGCGCCAGTGAATTTCCGCGCCCTTTCAGGTCCAGCTGGCCGCTAACCTTGCCCAGGCTGCTCCTGGTCGTTTCAACGGCAGGAAAGAGCTGGTTGAGCTGCACGGCCCGCAGGTCCAACCGTGTCGTGAAAACCGCGGGCACAGGGTTGGAGTCGATGCGGATACTCCCTGCCACCGTACCGCCTGCAATGCCCAGCGAGATCGGGTCGAGTTGCAAAACACCGGATTTCAGCTGGACATGAACGCTGCCCTTGTCGAGCGGCAGTACTTTCACATGCCGTATATCAGCCGCAGAATAAATCACGTCGGCGTTCATCGCCTGCAGCCGCGTCACATCAAGCGCTGCGACAGGCAGAACCTTGCGCGCAGTGGGCACCGTTTTTCTGCCTGGCGCCGCCGCCGAATCGCTGTCAGTCCTGGCAACAGGTGTGTCGGCACTGGCAGGCGTGGCTTTCCCTGATGGAGCCAGGCCGATCACGGGGGCGAGGTCGGCGAAATCAAGCAGCCTGGACTGGACCTTGCCGGTCAGAAGCGGCACGGCAGCAGACTGGTCAAAACTGAGCGCCCCATTGATATCCGAACCTCCAAGAACGCCCTGCATCTGGGTGGCCGCCCACACCTTGCCGTGCCTGGCCAGCTTGCCCCGGACTTTGTAGGGTGGTGTTGAAGGCAGCACAACGCCCACCAGCTTGTAGAGTTCTTCCAGGTTGCGTCCCTGCAGGTCAAAGGTCGCGTTGATGCCGGCCAGCTCTGCGAGATTGGAGACCGAGCCTTTGGCCTTGAGGCTGGTCTTGCCGGCTACGGCGTTCACTTCTACCGGAAACGGCGCTTCGAGGTCTTTACTCAGCTGGAGTACGCCGCCGGTGCGGCCAGTCGCATTGAAGGACTCGTTTTTCCATTTGCCGGTGGCCTTGTAGCTCAGGGGCAACTGCTCATTTGCTTCTTGTGCCAGTGAGAACTGAACATGGATATTGGCGCCTTGCGCTGCAGCCTGGTAGTCAACCGTGCCGCGGTCAATGACCAGCGCGTCGATCCGTGGAACGGATCCTTCGTCGGACGTATCCCGCGACAAGGCCCAGGTCCGGCGGCCATCGGGCTCTATTTGGAGCCCTATCTGCGGCTCGGTCAGCACAATCCGGGGCAACTCTACCCGGCCAAAAAGAAGCGGCAACAGCCGGATATCAAATTCTGCGGCGGTTGCCGTCACCAGATAGGGTTTGCTGGCCCATTCGGGGTTGGCTATTTCCACCCCGTCGGCCTTGACCGTGGCAGTACGTCCGAGCTGCACCGACAGGTGCCGGGTAATTTCAAAACGCCTTCCGAGTTGCTCGGATACGTGACGATTGATCGGGCCACGAAGCACGTCCCAAGGGAAAAACACCGCAACCAGCACCAGAATCACCGCCAATACGGCAATGCCGATGAGTGTTCTACGCAGAAGAGGCGATGAGGACAAGACGTTGTTCATGTGCTGGAGAGGAATCGTTCAAACCATTGCAAGGGCAGTCTGTAATGGCCAACAATGCGCGGCTGCCAGCAATGTCCATCACCCTTACAAGCGCGTTGAACTACAGTGAATCAAATGTGCGTCAGCTCACCCCACAGGACAGTCGGCAAGCGCCATAAGACGCTGTGGGCATGTGCCTACAGTTTTTTCGAGCGGGTCGTAGGAAACCTCCTACAGGCACTGCCCTTGGTCACTGGCAGAATGGGCCACAATAAAAAGATACATTAGGAAACAAGGACACCGCGTTCTTGAGCCTTTTGTAATATTTCCGAGAAGCACGTAGCCTTCCCACCTGGACCCGAGCAGTGAGACTGAAAACGTACATCGTAGAAGACAATCCCACCATTCGAGAGAATCTGATCGGGACGCTTGAGGAATTGGCAGGCATTGACGCGGTAGGCACCGCCGAAACTGAAAACGAAGGCAAGGCCTGGCTTGTCGAGAACAGCGGCGATTGGGATTTGGCGATTGTTGACCTGTTTCTGAAACAGGGAAGCGGTTTGGGTGTGCTGGCTGCCTGCCGTGACCGCCCCGCCACGCAAAAAGTCGTCGTCCTCAGCAATTACGCCACTGCAGACATCCGCCAGAGATGTGCCCAGCTCGGTGTCGATGCCGTTTTTGACAAGTCCAACGAAATCGATGCCCTGGTGGACTATTGCATCCAGCAGAGCACCATTTCAGATTGAACTCAATCGATCAGCTTGTTCTTGAGCGCGTAGTAGGTCAGGTCGCTGTTGGAGGACAGGCTCATTTTTTCCATGACACGCGTCCTGTAGGTGCTCACGGTTTTCACGCTCAGCGAAAGCGCCTTGGCAATGTCGCCTGCGGTTTCACCCTTGGCCAGCTTGAGAAAAACCTGGAACTCCCGCTCGGACAATTGTTCGTGGGAAGCCACGTCGTTGGGCCGGTTCAGCTGCTGCGCAAGGAGCTCTGCCACCGCCGGGGTAATGTAGCGTTTGCCAAGAGAAATCACACGAATCGCATCCACAATCTCGGATGGATCGCATTCCTTGTTCAGGTAGCCGCTGGCGCCCTGGCGAATCAGGTTGACCGCATAGTGCTCTTCAGGATAGCCGCTCAGAATGAGGATGCCGACATCAGGCGCCTTGGCGCGAATCATGGCCAGCGCATCGATGCCGCTTTGCCCAGGCATGGACAAGTCCATGACCAGAATATCCAGCTCAACGTTACGCACCAGATCAATTGCCTCACGGCCACTGCCGGCTTCTCCCACGACACGCAGGTCCACCTGGTCGGAAAAAAACTGTTTGAGTCCAGAACGCACAATGGCATGGTCGTCCACAATTCCAATTTTGATCATGTCGCTGTCTTTCTATAAGGTCTGCGCAAGCGGGCAACGCAATGAAAAAGATGGCCTGCAGGACATCCGCATTGATTTTCAGTGTTCATTATTGACGAAATTTTCACCAAATGACTGAACGGAGTTTGCCGTGAAACGATTTGCGATCCCAAAAATGGCCATCAGCCTGCCCCTGGCGGTGCTGGCTGCCGCCATTCTTATCTTCATTAACGAGGCTAGCTTCCAGAAATCCACAGAGGCGGCCGCCAGTATTGAAGAGGCCCAGCAAACCCGCGGCGCCATCAACCGGTTGATGCAGCACATGCTGGATGCGGAAACCGGGCAGCGCGGCTACCTGCTGACCGGCGACGTTCGATATCTCGAGCCCTACAACTCCGCCCTGGCCGATATCGACCAGAACCTGGATGCCTTGCGCCGGCTGTTCACCCCTTACCAGGATCAACTTTCAGAGTTCGGCGTCATGTCCAGGCATGTTTCGCGCAAGCTGGCCGAAATGGACCTGAGCGTGCGCATGCGCAAGGAAGGCAACGAGGACGCCTGGAAATTTGTCCTGACCACGGACGTAGGGAAAGAGCATATGGAGGCGATTCGCGCGCAGTCCGCGAAACTGGCCTCCAACAGCGTCAGCAAAATGGAGCAGGGGCAGGTTCAGATCAAGAAGGCGCTGGAGCTCTCCCGCATCGGCATTGCGGCCATGGCTTTGGCGGGCTTGCTGGCTTTTTACATGTACCTCCTTCAAACCAAGGCGCTGCTTGCTTCCGGCCGGCGCGAGCAGGAATCCCTGCAACGCGAGCGCGACTTCCTCGAAATACAGGTACGTGAAAGAACCGCCAACCTGGCCGAGCTGGCTACCCACCTGCAAAATGTGCGCGAGGACGAACGCGGCCACCTCGCGCGTGAACTGCATGACGAACTGGGCGCGCTTTTGACCGCCGCGAAACTGGATGTGGCCCGATTGAAATCCCGCCTGGCAGGCAATCTGCCGGAAGCGGCTGAGCGGCTGACGCACCTGACCAACACGCTGAACAGCGGCATTGCGCTGAAACGCCGCATTGTCGAAGACCTCCGGCCGTCCTCGCTGTCGCATCTGGGCCTGGTCGCCTCTCTCGAGATCCTCGCACGCGAGTTTGAAGAACGCTCCGGACTCTCCATCACCACCGATCTGGAGCCTGTGGAACTCGGCGGCTCGGCGCAGCTGACCATCTACCGGCTGGTGCAGGAGTCACTGACAAACATCGGCAAATACGCAGAAGCCAGGCAAGCCGAGATCAGCCTTCACAACTTCGACAGCTACATCACGGTAGAAGTCAAAGATAACGGCAAAGGCTTCAAGCTTGAGAGCGTGGGCCCGGGAAGCCATGGCCTTGCCGGCATGCGCCATCGCGTCGAAGCCGCAGGCGGACGGCTGACGGTGTCCAGCACCGAAGGCGATGGCACGCGCATTTCAGCGGTGCTGCCCAAAACACTTTGACCGGTCTCTGAACGTGGCGCGGGGCAGGTCACCTGCTGCTGCGCCCTGCCCGCCAAAGGGCTCAACACCCCTCAGCTTTTCGAGGCATGCGCTGCGCTGCCAGCGTAACAAAATGTCGGCCACCTCCTACAGGGCATGGCCGCTCGAACTGACAGGGGTACACGCTGGCAGCCGATGAAGGAAATTGAAGGCACTCATTAACCTTGCTGAAGGCGTTTCAAAAAGAAGCACCACCCCTTTTAGCCAAGCAAGGAGCCCGAGATGCTGCACTACTCCGTCGTTTTCCTGATCATCGCGTTGATCGCTGCCGTATTCGGTTTTGGTGGCATCGCCGCAGGTGCCGTCGAGATCGCCAAGATCCTCTTTTTCATCTTCGCCGTCATGGCCATCGTGAGCTTTGTCATCAGCTTGCTCCGAAAGAATTGATCCAGCCATTCCGAGAGTGCCGAACGCTTTTTACGAGCGAGCGGCGCGCGCTCTCCTTGCATCTCCATCGTCATTCACTCAACTCACCAAGGACCTGACATGAATACCCAAACCGCCACCAAGACTGCCCGCCAAAGCTCGGATGAGTTGCTGCAGAACGCAGAAAAAGCCGTTGACTCCACCCGCAGCTATGCCAACGAGGCATTCGACAAAGCCGAAACCAAAGTGCGCGAACTGCGCGGCAGCGTGGATCCCGTCGTTGACATGCTGGCGTCCAAGGCCCAGCACCTTGCCCGTCAGAGCCTCGATATCGCCTCTGAAGCCAAGCATCGCGCACAGCAGTCGCTGTCCAATGCCGCAGGTGCAACCACCCGTTATGTTGCCGAGCAACCCCTGCGTTCGGTGCTGATTGCCGCCGCCGTCGGCGCCGGCATCGCGCTGCTGGTGTCGTCTGCACGCCATCGCAACCAAAACCGTTACTGATCGCCAGGCTCCCGCCCGCTTTTCCCCGGTACCGACCACTGCACGCAGATTCGCCCCATCCAATGCTTCACCCCCTGTTCTCCACCATCGTGCAGCGGCCTGACCTCGTCATGGATCATGTCTCTGCTTACGCGGCGCTCTTTCATGAAGAGGCTTCCGATGCGGGTGCCGAGCTGGTTGCACGGGCTGTGGCGTGGGTGATTGCGGTACTGGCGGCCGCCGTATTTTTGGGGCTCGCAGGAACGGCCGTCATGCTGGGGGCGCTTCAAAACCAGTTTCACTGGGCACTGGTGGTGGTTCCGGGCATTGCACTGGCCATCGCCATCGGGGCCGCATTGCGCGCGAGAAAACCTTTCGCGAATGAACGCTTTCCCGAGTTGAAAGCCCAGATTGACAGCGACGCGCGCGCATTGCGCATGGCCGCCTGAACCGATGTCCACCCTCACCGCCCCAACGCCGCAGGAAAGGCTGGCCAGCAGCCGCAAGGCCATTGTCCGGCACATGAGCCGGGAAAAGCTGGACCATGAAGAAAACCCGGGCAATCCAGAGGCCGGCCCGGAGAATGATCCGGCGCACTTTCTCGACCGCGGAACCTGGGGCGTTCTCAAACATGCTTTGGGGAGCTGGTGGCGGCATCACCCCGTGAGCGTGGCAGTTGACATTGCCCGGCCGATGATTGACAAGTACGCCGAAGAAAAGCCGTTGCAGCTATTGGGTATTGCAGCCGCGGCAGGCGCTGCGGCGGTCGTACTACGGCCCTGGCGACTGGTATCACTTGGCGGCTTGCTGCTGGCCGCCCTCAAGACGTCCGAACTCCCAGGCACCTTGCTGTCCATGCTGTCTGGCGCACCGCACAAGCCTGAAAAAACACCCTACACACGATGAACACCTCCACGCTTTCCCGCACCGCCCCCGACGAGCTGGTGCTCGATGAAACAGCGCTGAACGCAGCCCGGAACAGCCTCAACGACGGCGCGATCACGCCGGCCTACGGGCCGCACCGCGATGCGATCGTCAAGCTGCTGAATGACGCACTGGCAACAGAACTGGTTTGCGTATTGCGCTACAAGCGGCACTACTTCATGGCCAGCGGTGTGTCGTCGCCGCCCATTGCCGACGAGTTCCTGGTCCACGCCAATGAAGAATCCGGACATGCGGACCGCATTGCCCGGCGCATTGTGCAGCTGGGAGGCGAGCCGGACTTTTCGCCGGCCACTCTGTTGCAGCGCAGCCATGCGGATTACGACGAATCGAACGACCTCAAAACCATGGTGCGGGTCAACCTGATCGCCGAACGCATCGCGGTTGAAACCTATCGCCAGATGATTGCGCTGATCGGCGACAAGGATCCCACGACACGCCGCCTGCTCGAAGATGTTCTTGCCGATGAGGAAGAGCATGCCGACGAGCTCAAGGACTGGCTGGAGAAATAACGATTACCGCAGGTCGGCCGGCGTGGTGCCGCCAGTCGACAGGCCTTTTTAACCATGCACCAGACGATTAAACCAACTTAGAGGAAAACAATATGAAATACGCTCGCGCAATTGCATTCGCCGCACTGGCAGGCATCACCATCATCGGCAGCGGCTGCGCCGTTGGGCGTGGTCAGGAAACTGCTGGCGCTTATGTTGACGATGCTGCCATCACCACATCAGTCAAGGCCAAGTTCGTCGAGGACAAAACCGTTGCCGCGTCCTCCATCAAGGTGGAAACGCTCAATGGCACGGTTCAGCTGTCCGGTTTTGCCAAGTCCAGCGCTGAAAAAGCCCAGGCCGAAAACATTGCCCGCAATGTGAAGAACGTCAAGGGTGTGCGTAACGACATCGTCGTTCGTCCTTGAGCGTAAGCGGCTGAACAAGCCGGGCCACCGCGCAGGTGGCTAAAAAAAGCAGGCTACAGATAATCTGTGCCTGCTTTTTTCGTTGTGACCGGGCGGCGATGCAGCCACCGCGGCGCCTGGATCCTGCAGCAGTCTTTGCAGACCCCCACGGATCCTTTCAGTGGCAGCTTCCATGCTGCTTGCGGAACAGCGCCGGATACACAGGCGGCGCGCCTTTTGTCGATGCAAACAGTCCCAGCTTTGCGGCCTGGGCACGTTTTTCCGCCCGGGCATAGGGACCTGCATTGCCGCGGCTGCGGTAGGACCAGGCCATACCGTTTGCGACCATCCATTTGCCGGCATCTTCTCCGCTGAACCCCACCCTGGCCAGGAGGCGGCCGTAGTCGTCGTGGTATTGGCCATGCACCGCCACACGTTTGCCCAGAAGCCGGCGCATCAGCGCATCACGCGCGAGGGCCCCGCCCGGCTGGCAGATTTCCGGCGCATCAATACCCTGGATACGAATGCTGACCGGTTTACCCCCCGCTATCGGACGCACCCGGACGGTGTCGCCATCAACCACATAGGTGACGATTCCGGGCCAGGCCGCGATGGGAGGCGAGGCCGTGCGCGCCGACACACCCCCATGCATGAGTGCCACCAGAAAGAACACGCCCACGGACTTGACTGCGGAATTTTTCGTCACGTTAATTTGCTACTAAATTAATAGCTGCTTGCGCCCGCCAATATTGACCTGGAGGCAGAAATCTTGATAAACATTGAAGATCGTCAGCTTCGTTTTTTCTGCTGTCGTCGCCAGCGCGCATTAAAGAGGAGCAGAGAAGCTCTGAATATACTGTACAAATAAACAGCCTCGTTCCTGCCCTGATCACGCTGTAACGATCCATCCTTCCAGCGTGTCCATGTCCACCGGCAAGCCGTAGCGGGGAGCGCCCTGCTGGGCCGCCCAGGCCGCCTGCATCAGGCACAGCACGGCATCGAGGCTGTCGCCGCTGGCGTCGTCGGCCAGCAGGTCGCGCTGCGCGTGGCTGACCTTGAGGCGCAGCCCCAGACGCGTTTGGCCGTTCTCCAGCGCGGTGATCAGGTCCTTGCGTGCAATCAGCCGCTCGGGCGTCTGCCTGGCTTTGTCGTCGCTTTTGTAAGAGCGGCTGCCCAGCACCTCGCGCGCGAGCAGGCCCGGGTAAGCTTCGAGCGCCACACGTTGGGTGTCGCCGTCATGCAGGCCGGGCAAGTGCACGCCCGCCGCGAGCAAACGCGGCACACCGGCGTGCAGCATGTAGGCCACGGGTGGGTTGACCCATTTCATCGAGGGGCTGGAGCCGGCCGGGCCGTCGGCGGCACGATGGGCGAACTTGCCGCCCACTGGCCGCGCGTCGCAGAAGGCGGCAAAGGTGCTCCGGATGTCTTCGCGGCTCAAGGCCGCATAGTGGCGCATGCAGGCTTCCCACTGCAGCGGCCAGCCCAGGTGCGCCACCAGTTCACGCGGCAGGCCAAATGGAAAATCAAACGCGCCCAGCCAGGGCTGGGGCTGTTGCAGCCAGTGCCCGAACGCCGCCAGGGACTCCAGCCGCTCTATTTTTGATAGCACGCAGCGCCCATGAAACATAGACCCGAGGGCTAAAACAATGGGTTTTTTCTTGGTCGGGCTGCTGGAGAAATCGCAGCCAAGCAACAAGGGCACTGTCATCGCTGCCTCAATCACGGTCTCAGCCCAGCGCCAGCGCCATCACGCCCGCCGCAATGCAGGCGGCGCCGATCAGACGTAAGGCACGGTCGCCCTCACCCAGCAGATGGCCGCCTATCAGCGCGGCAAACAACATGGACACCTCGCGCGCAGGCGCCACATGCGAAAGCGGCGCTGTCTGCATGGCGTACAGCACCAGCACATAGGACACGGGGCTGACGACGCCGACAAACACCGCGTACTTCCATTGCTGCTTCCACAACACCCTGGCCGCAGCGGGGTCGCGCAGCAAGGCGGGTGCCAGCACCACCATGCGCAGCAGGCAGCCCATGTAATCCACCAGGATCGGCGACATCAGCAGGATCTTGACCGCATAGCCATCGACGACGGTATAGCTGGCGATAAAGGCGCCGCTCAGCAAGCCATAGACCATGCCCTTGCGCACCCGCTGGCGCTGCGCCGGGTCGTGCGAGGCGCGCCACAGGCCCGGCCCACCGGCGACCAGAAACACGCCGCCCACGACACCCGCGATACCGGCAACACCGAGCGCGGAAATCTGCTCGCCCAGCAGCAAGATGGCGGCCAGCGACGACAGCAGCGGCCCCGAGCCCCGCGCAAGCGGATAGACCACGGTGAGGTCCGCCTTGCGGTAGCCACGCAACAGGACGATGTAATAGACGGTGTGCAGCACGGCGCTGGCACATAGCAGCAGCCATTGCGCCCAACCCCAGCGCGGCAGCTCGGCAATGCCGAACCAGATGCCCAGCGGCGCCCACGCCACCAGCAGCACCAGGCCGGTAAAAGCGGCAAAGCGGGCATCACCGCCCGCCTTCTTGGCGGCGATGTTCCAGCTGGCGTGAATCAGTCCGGCGAGGAGTACGAGGGCCAGGGCGCCTAAAGACACGCGTCAGGCCTGGCGGTACGCAGGCCTCAAACCCTGCCGCAGATGGAGGCGGTGGCCATCAGGTCTTCGAGCAGCGCGAACGACACCTTGCCCGACACCGAGTAAGGATCCAGCTCGGCTTTTTCGGAGTATTTAAGCAGGATGGAATGGTTGAGCTTGGACAGGTTGACCTGGCCCATGGTCCAGCCGCCAAAACGGCGCTCGGAAATTTCCTCGAAGTGCAGGAGGATCACATCCTTGTGGCGGGCGTCCTGCTGGATGTGGCCGAACAGTTCGCTGACCGCCATGCGGCCGCCTTCGATGGCCTGCAGGAAGATGCCACCGCCGTAGCAGAGGATGCCGGTGATGCCTGACGAGGGGTTGTGCTGGCGCGATTGCGAGAGGATGCCTTCGATGGCCTCGGGGCTCGTGTCGACCGCGCGGCTTGCGTAAAGTAAACGTACCAACATGGTTAGCCTTTCTGCGGGATCAATGCGAGGAACTCGCGGCGCAATGTCGAATCTTTCAGGAAGACGCCGCGCATCACCGAATTGATCATCTTGCTGTCCATGTCTTTGACGCCGCGCCAGGCCATGCAGTAGTGGCTGGCCTCCATCACGATGGCCAGGCCGTCGGGCTGGGTTTTTTCCATGATGAGGTCGGCCAGTTGCACCACCGCCTCTTCCTGGATCTGCGGGCGGCCCATGACCCATTCGGCCAGGCGCGCGTACTTTGAGAGGCCGATCACATTGGTGTGCTCATTGGGCAGCACGCCGATCCATATCTTGCCGATGACGGGGCAGAAATGGTGGGAGCAGGCGCTGCGAACCGTGATCGGCCCGACGATCATCAGCTCGTTGAGGTGCTCGGCGTTAGGGAATTCGGTGATGGTGGGAGGCGCTACATAGCGGCCCTTGAACACCTCGTTGAGGTACATCTTGGCCACGCGGCGCGCGGTGTTGTTGGTGTTGTGATCGCCGTCAGTGTCGATCACCAGGCTGTCAAGCACGCCCTGCATCTTGCCGGTCACTTCATCGAGCAGCTTTTCCAGCTCGCCCGGTTCAATGAACTTGGCGATGTTGTCGTTGGCGTGAAAGCGCTTGCGAGCCTGGGCCAGGCGTTCGCGGATCTTGACGGAGACGGGTGTGCCCTCGTCGGTCGCGTCCTGGGGGGGCGTATCGGATTTCATAAGCATGCCAGATATTACCAGTCCGCCCTTAAACCGTCTTGTCCGGAATTTGATAAGGTTTTTGGCCTCCAGCCCTTTCCTCATGAGCGCAAGCAGCTATCAAATTAATAGCTAACGACATGAAGGCCGGGCTGGCGCAGGACGCCTCAATAGCGCTGGCCTGCCACCAGCAGCGCCAGCCGCACCAGGGCATAGGCTATCCAGCCTCGCAGCCGCAGGCCAAAGGGGCGATGGCTGTGGTCGGCCGGCTCCATGCGCCGCCCCTGTTTCACCATGGCCTCGCGCACAATACCCGCCAGGCTTTCGGCAAAGGCCTTGTCCTCAACCACCACATTGGCCTCGCGGGCCAGCAGCAGGCTCAGGGGATCCAGGTTGGAGGAGCCCACGGTGGCCCAATGCCCGTCCACCACAGCCACCTTGGCGTGCAGGAAACCGGCCTCGTATTCATGGATTTCCACGCCGGCCTCCAGCAAGGCGCCATAGAAGGGCCGGGCCGCATGGTATTGCATGAAGTACTCGTAGCGCCCCTGCAGCAGCAAGGTGACACGCACACCGCGCCTGGCCGCCCCGATGAGGGCGCGCCGCAGCTTGCCGCCCGGCAGAAAATAGGCGTTGGCAATGATGATTTCCCGGTGTGCCTTGCCAATGGCCCTGCGATAGGCGCGCTCGATGCTGCTACGGTTACGCAAGTTGTCGCGCAGGATCAGCGCCGCCTTGGGGCCGGCAACGCCAGACCCGTTACCCACCACGAGCGATGTGGTGCCAGTGCGCCCGCCGTACCCCGCCGCCCTGAACTTTTCCCATGCGGCAGCCATGTGGCGCTGCCGCGCGCTGTAACCGGCCTGCACACGCCACCACAGCAGCGCCATGGCATCGGCGGCCTCCTCCGCCAGCGGGCCGGTGGCAGCCACGGCGAAATCGACGCGCGGAGTCTGGAGCTCCCCGTGGTTGGGATCGTAGAAATCATCGAGCACATTGATGCCGCCGCAAAACACCGTGTGCTGGTCCACCACGCAGAGCTTGCGGTGCAGCCGGCGCCAGCGCTCGGGCAGCAGCAGGCCCAGACGGCTCAGGCCCGTCCCCAAGGGCGAGTACACGCACCAGTCGACTTTCGACGCCGCGAATTTTTCGCGCCACTCGGCAGGAAGAGGACCGGTGCCTATGCCGTCGACCAGCACCTGCACTGTGACGCCGCGCAGGGCCGCGCGAACCAGTGCTTCGGCGACATCCGCGCCGGCACCGTTGAAATCAAAAATATAGGTTTCCAGCTGAATCCAGGTCTGCGCCGCATCAAGGGCCTTGACGAGTGCGGGGAAAAAATCCCGGCCGCCCTGGAGCAACTGCAACGCACCGGACTTGTGGAGTGGAAACATGGCCAGCGGCTTTTTTTCCTGGAAGTATGGAGAGTTGACGGGAAGGTCCATTCCATTTGAACCGACTGGCCGGTGTTTGCCAATCCAGTGAGACGCCAAACTCACAAAGTGTTGCGCCTGCGCGCTGCGCGGCTCAAGCCATGAATTTCGGCAGGAGGAGCACCGCTTCCGCATTCGAAGGGGAAAAACACAGGTCGGCAGCGGCGTAGTGCGGCAGCCATTGCCAGGCGGTGTGCTCCCTGGGGCTGAGCTTTACATCGCAGGCCTGGGGCAAACACAGGCTGAAGACATGTTCGGTGTTGTGGGTGATGCCGGGCGCATACCTGGCTCGCCAGACTGGATAAATCTCGTAGACGTTGGACAGGCCCCAGTCGCGAAACTGGCCGGGCGCGGCTGCGATGCCGGTCTCTTCCAGCACCTCGCGCACCGCGGTCTGCAGCAAGGGTTCGCCCGCCGTGTCTTTGGAGCCCGTGACGCTCTGCCAGAACCCAGGGTTGTCGGTGCGCTCGATCAGCAGCACGTCCAGCTGCGGTGTGTGAATAACGACCAGCACAGACTCGGGGATCTTGAAAGGTTTCAAGGTGTCCCCCTTCCGGCTGGCGGGCATAGCGCGCCGTTTTAGACGGGCTGTGGATTACGCAGGCGGATGTGCAGTTCGCGCAACTGCTTTTCGTCCACCGGGCTCGGGGCATGCGTGAGCAAATCCTGGGCGCGCTGGGTTTTCGGAAAAGCGATCACGTCGCGGATCGAGTCGGCGCCTGTCATCATGGTGACGATGCGATCCAGGCCGAAGGCCAGGCCGCCGTGGGGCGGTGCGCCGTACTGCAATGCGTCCAGCAGGAAGCCGAACTTCTGCTGCGCTTCCTCCGGTCCGATCTTCAGGGCATTGAAGACCTTGCTCTGCACGTCCGCCTGGTGGATACGGACCGAGCCACCGCCCAGCTCCCAGCCATTGAGAACCATGTCGTATGCCTTGGCAATACAACGGCCCGGGTCGGTGTCCATCCAGTCTTCGTGCCCGTCTTTGGGTGCGGTAAACGGATGATGCACGGCGCTCCAGCGCTGGCCTTCCTCGTCAAATTCAAACATCGGGAAATCCACCACCCACAGCGGCTTCCAGCCCTTGGTGAAGAGGCCGGTTTTCTTGCCGAATTCGCTGTGGCCGACTTTGAGGCGCAACGCGCCGATGCTGTCGTTGACGACCTTGGCCTTGTCGGCGCCGAAGAAAAGGATGTCGCCGTTCTGGGCCCCGGTGCACTTGAGGATTTCCGCAATCGCCGCGTCATGGATGTTCTTGACGATGGGGCTTTGCAAGCCGTCGCGGCCCTTGGTGATGTCATTGACCTTGATCCAGGCCAGGCCCTTGGCACCGTAGATCTTGACGAACTCGGTGTAGCCGTCGATCTCGCCGCGGCTCATTTCGGACCCGCCGGGAACGCGCAGGGCAACCACACGGCCGCCGACAGTGGTGGCAGGCGTGCTGAAAACCTTGAAGTCCACGGTCGCCATGACTTCGGTGAGTTCCGTGAACTCCAGGTTCACGCGCAAATCGGGTTTGTCGGAACCGAAGCGGTGCATGGCTTCGCCATAGGCCATCACCGGAAATTCGCCCAGGTCGGTGTTGAGCACGGTCTTGAAAATGTTGCTGATCATGCCCTGGAACAGGTCACGGATGTCCTGCTCGCCCATGAAGGACGTCTCGATATCGATCTGTGTGAATTCGGGCTGGCGATCGGCACGCAGGTCTTCGTCACGGAAGCACTTGGTGATCTGGTAGTAGCGGTCGAAGCCTGCGACCATGAGCAACTGCTTGAACAGCTGCGGGCTTTGCGGCAGCGCGAAAAACATGCCTTCGTTGACGCGGCTGGGCACCAGGTAGTCGCGCGCGCCTTCGGGCGTGCTCTTGGTCAGCATCGGGGTTTCGATGTCGATGAAGCCGTTGGCGTCGAGGAACTTGCGCGTTTCCATGGCCACGCGGTAGCGCAGCATCAGGTTGTTCTGCATGTAGGGACGGCGCAAATCCAGCACGCGGTGCGTGAGGCGCGTCGTCTCAGACAGGTTGTCGTCGTCAAGCTGGAACGGCGGCGTCACGCTCGGGTTCAGCACGATCAGTTCGTGGCACAGCACCTCGACCTTGCCGCTTTTGAGGTTGTCGTTGGTCGTGCCTTCAGGGCGGGCCCGCACTACGCCTTTGACCTGCACGCAGAATTCGTTGCGCACGCCCTCGGCGGTTTTGAACATGTCGGCGCGGTCCGGGTCGCAGACCACCTGGACATAGCCTTCGCGGTCGCGTAAGTCGATGAAGATCACACCGCCATGGTCGCGGCGACGATTGACCCAGCCGCACAGGCTCACGGTTTGGCCCAGCAAGGCCTCGGTCACCAGACCGCAATAGTTCGAACGCATTTGGGAAACGATAGCCATAAAAATCTCGGACTTTCAGCGCCTCGCGCGCAGTGTTGCAATTTTCGCCGTTTACAGGGGAGGGGTCAGCGGCCGCGGTACAGGTTTGGAGGGCACCACGACGCCCATGGAAATCACGTAGGTCAAAGCCTCATCGACGCTCATCTGGAGCTCAATGCAGTCGCTTCTTTTCAGCATCACAAAATAGCCACCGGTGGGATTGGGCGTGGTGGGTACATAAACACTCAGGTAGTCGCCCTGCAGGTGATTGACCACATCGCCGCCGGGCAGCCCCGTCAGAAAGCCGATGGTCCAGACACCTTCACGCGGCCACTGCACCAGCAAGGCCTTGCGAAAGGCATTGCCATTTTCCGAGAACACCGTATCGGAGACCTGCTTTACGCTGGAATAAATGGAGCGGACGATGGGAATGCGGCTCAGGAATGAGTTGCCCCAGCGCACCAGTTTCTTGCCGAAGAAATTGCTGGCAACCGCGCCCATCAGCAGCACGATCAGCAGCGTCAGCAGCACGCCGAAACCGGGGATATGGAAACCCAGCAGCTTGTCGGGGTGCCAGGCGCCAGGAAGAATCAGCAGCGTCTGGTCCAGCGTGCCGACGATCCAGTCGAGCACCCACAGCGTGATGGCCAGGGGCACCAGCACCAACAGTCCGGCCAGAAGCCATCGGCGGATCGAAGCCATCACGAGGAAGTCTTGGAAGAGGAGTCGGTGGCCGAAGCCTTGGCGGGCGCGGCCGGCGCGGGAGCTGCTGCCGTGCTTGCCGGCGCGGCTGCGCCGGAATCGGCCGGCTTGCTGTCCGCACCGTTGCTGCTGGAAGCGCCGGCTTCGCCGCCGTCAGTCTTGGGCGCGGGCACGCCTGTGCTGTTGCCGCCGCGGAAGTCCGTCACGTACCAGCCCGAGCCCTTGAGCTGGAAACCCGCAGCCGTGACCTGCTTTTTGAATGCGGGTTCGCCGCATTGCGGACACACTGAGAGGGGCGCATCGGAGATTTTTTGCAGAACGTCCTTGGCATGCCCACAGGACTCGCATTTATAGGCGTAGATTGGCATAGTGCTTAAGGCTTTGAGGGGCTGTCCCCGGGGTATTCCCGGGAATATCCCGGGGAATTTGCCTGGAAAAGGCTCCCAGATGCAAAGCCTTCAATTATAGGCCGTTGAGACCTTCCCCGGCCGGCCCTAAAACACCCGCACCCGCAGGACAAACTGCATGGCAATCAACCCCAATACAAAGCCCAGACCGCCATAAATCAGGCTTTGCAGCAGTTTGTTGGTGCGCTTTTGCTCATACAGCAGTTCCTCAAGCTCCCGCCGGTTGATTCCAGGGGGTGATTTCAGGTACTGGGACAGCAGGCGCGGCAAACCGGGTAGCAGCTTGGCATAAGCAGGCGCCTCCGCCTTGAGCTGCGCCAGCAATTTTTCCGGGCCCACCTGCTCGAGCATCCATTTCTCGAGAAAAGGCTTGGCGGTGCTCCAGAGGTCCAGGTCGGGGTCCAGCTCACGCCCCAGTCCCTCGATGTTCAACAGGGTTTTTTGCAGCAGCACCAGCTGGGGCTGGATTTCGACATGGAAACGGCGCGAGGTCTGAAACAGACGCATCAGCACCAGCCCCAACGAAATTTCCCTGAGCGGCCGATCAAAGTAGGGTTCGCAGCACGCACGAATGGCGGCTTCCAGTTCGTCCACCCGAGTCTCGGGCGGAACCCAGCCGGATTCCAGGTGCAACTCGGCCACCCGTTTGTAGTCGCGCTGGAAAAACGCGCTGAAATTCTGTGCGAGGTATTCCTTGTCAACCTCGGTCAGGGTGCCCACGATTCCGAAGTCCAGCGAGATGTAGCGGCCGAATGTTTCCGGCGCCAGACTGACCTGGATATTGCCGGGATGCATGTCGGCATGGAAGAAACCGTCGCGGAATACCTGGGTGAAGAAGATGGTGACGCCGTCGCGCGCCAGTTTTTTCATGTCGACACCGGCATCGCGCAGGCGCTGGGCCTGGCTGATGGGAACGCCTTTCATGCGCTCCATCACCATGACGTCGGGCATGCAGAAGTCCCAGACCATTTCAGGGATCATCACCAGGTCAAGGTTTTGCATGTTGCGGCGCAGCTGGGCCGCATTGGCCGCCTCACGCAGAAGGTCCAGCTCGTCGTGCAGGTATTTGTCGAATTCGGCCACTACCTCGCGGGGCTTGAGGCGTTTGCCATCAGCCGACGCGCCTTCCACCCAGCCGGCCATCATGTGCATCAGCGCCAGGTCTTTCTCGATCGCCGGCAGCATATTGGGCCGCAGCACCTTGACGGCCACTTCGCGGCCACTTGGCAAGATGGCGAAGTGCACCTGGGCAATCGAGGCGCTAGCTACGGGGATTTGTTCGAAGCTGGCAAAGATGCGGTCCAGCGGCCGGCCAAAGGCTTTTTCGATGATGGCGACGGCGACGGCGGACTCAAAAGGCGGCACCCGGTCCTGCAGGCGCGCAAGCTCGTCGGCGATGTCGGGCGGAAGCAGGTCGCGCCGTGTCGACATCACCTGGCCGAACTTGACAAAGATGGGCCCCAGGCTTTCAAGCGCTTCGCGCAGGCGCTCGCCGCGCGGTGCCTTCAGGTTGCGGCCCAGCGAAACGATGCGGGTCAGCAAACGGATCCAGGGACGCTCGAAACTGGAGAGCACCAGCTCATCCAGGCCAAACCGGAGCACGGTCCAGACGATAAAAACACCTCGGAAGAGGCGACTCATGCAGCAGGTGCTTTCACTGGCTCGGCATCGCCGCCTGTCGCAGAAGGACCCGCCTTGGGCGCCGTTTCAGGGGGTTGGGCACCGGTGGTTGCTGCCGCAGAGGAAGGAGGAACCGACGCAAGAGGTGTACTTGCCAAAAACTGCTTGAGCCCCGCAAAAATTCGCCGCCCGGCGTCGGCCACTGCATGTGCAGGAGCGTCACCGATCAGCCGCGAAAGGTCCTCTTCGGCATCCCAGCGCAGGTTTTCAGCCAGCCAGCCCAGTTCGGCGGCCAACTGCACGTCACCCTCGATTTTCACCGGCGGCGGCTTGCCGGCCAGCACAGACTGCATCACGGTCAGCGGCGATTCAGTAGCCACAGCCAGCAGCAGGTCCGGCTTGGCAGCAGGCTGGGCCCGGTCCACCAGGCCCGCCGGTGTAACCACCAGGTCAATCGCAAACAGGCCCCAGCGCAGATGCACCACGCGCCCCTTTTGCCGCAGCAGACGGTCCTGCGCCTGCTTTTCCTGCATCAGGACATGGTTCAGGAAGAGCACCAGCCGTTGCTGCCCCTCATCCACCACCCAGGCGGGCGGCTGAAAGCGGGTGGCAATGGATTCCAGAAATGAAAAAGGGGACGTGGTATTCATACGTCCCCCGATTCTGACATGGCCCCCACGGTCACGCACTTCGTGGCGTAACCCAGTGGAAAGAGTATTTCACCAGCAGGCGCCGCGGAACCGGCTTTGCCGGGCCGCAGGCGCCGCCCCCTGAAAGGGGGGAACAGGCTACATGAAGTGAGCCTGGACGGGGGTTATTGGAGAGCCTGTACACCGGCGACCAGCCAGCCGCTGCCGCCGCTGCGTGGCTTGGTCATGTTCCAGACTTCGCGGAAGGGGCTGGCGCCTGCGGAGGCGTCTTCGCGGATCATGCCGGAAAACTCCACGCTGGCCATGTAGACATCGCTCAGTTCCTCGATGCCCAGCAATTGCGCATCCAGCATCACGACCTCGGTCTTGTTGACCTGGCCGCCGGTATGCGATTCGCGGTCGGCAAGCTGGGTCTTGATCTGCTCGAGCATGTCGTCCGTCATCATGGCGCGCAGGTTCTGGATGTCGGAGCGGTCCCAGGCATCCTGCAGCGTGACGAAGTTGGCCTTGCTGGCCTTGAGGAAGCCTTCGGCGTCAAAACCGGCCGGAACGCCCCAGGACTGCACACCCAGCAAGGCCGAGCCGATCATGGAACCGCCTGCGGGCGCTGCCGCATCGTATTTGTTGGCATCAAAAGCCATGCTACTGCGTTCCCAAGGGCGCGCGGATGCATCGTTGCCGACGTTCTCAGGGCTGTAGTTCTTGGGGGTGGTGGCGTTGCCCGCACCCTGGAAGGCAAAAGGCGCCTGCCCGGGCGCAGAGCCTTGCGCGCCAGCCGCTCCGCCCTTGAATTTGCGCATGATGAAGCCGATCACCAGCATGACCACCAGCGCCAGCAAGGCAAACATGATGATCTGGCCGAAGGCGCCGCCCAGGCCCAGCGATGAAGCCAGCCAGGCCAGGCCCAGACCTGCGGCCAGGCCGCCCAGCATGGCGCCCCAGGGTTTTTTGGGCGCAACAGGCGCCGGCGTTGCCGCAGGGGCTGCCGGTTTGGCGGCATTGGCACCACCAGGCGCCGCCTCACGCTTGGTCACGTTGGACGACTGCTTGCCAAATGACGAACCACCGCCCAGTCGTTTGGCGTCAGCAACCGTTCCCCCCAAAGTCAGGGTTAACGCAAGCGCTGCGGAAAAAATTGCCGACCAGATTTTCATATCGTCTCCTTGATCACGGTTTTGAGGCCGTTTGACTTTTCAACACTTGATTCCAACATGCAATGCCACAACTCCGCCTGTCATGTTGTGATAGTCCACATGGCCGAAACCACTTTTATGCATAAGGGCTTTCAGTTCGTCCTGGCCGGGGTGCATGCGAATTGATTCGGCGAGGTACTGGTAGCTTGAATCGTCATTGGCCACCAGCTTGCCCAACCGCGGCAACACCTTGAAGGAATACCAGTCGTAAATCTTTTCCAGCGGCTTGGCGACTTTGGAGAACTCCAGCACCAGCAGCTTGCCACCGGGCTTGAGCACGCGGTTCATCTCGCGCAACGCATCTTCCTTGTGCGTCATGTTGCGCAGCCCGAAGGCGACCGTCACCACGTCGAAGCTCGCATCGGGAAATGGTAGATGTTCGGCGTCGCACACCAGGGTGGGCAAGCTGACACCAGCATCCAGCAGGCGGTTCCGGCCTTCGCGGAGCATCGCCTCGTTGATATCGGTATGCACCACGCGGCCGGTGCTGCCCACCTTGGGGGCAAAGGCCAGCGCCAGGTCGCCCGTGCCGCCGGCGATGTCCAGCACCTGGTAGCCCTCTTTGACGTTGGCCACCAGCACTGTGTAGGCCTTCCACGCCCGATGCAGCCCCATCGACATCAGGTCGTTCATCACGTCGTATTTGGGCGCCACGGAGTCAAACACCCCGCGCACGCGGCGTGCCTTGTCTTGCTCGTCAACGGATTCAAAACCGAAATGGGTACTGCTCATACCATCAATGCTAGAGGGCAAAGGAGTAATTGCTCTCGACAACCCTGAGCTGACATGGGGCATTGCGGCTTATTGCCCGCTTTTATGCTGGAAAAACAACAGTGGCGCGAAATGCCCATTCGCCGCCGCGCCGCGGCGCGCACCGCTCGCGCGGAATCAGTGGCTTGCACAGCCGTGGCCGCCGGGCGCGGCCATGGGTGCATCGCGCTCAACACCGGCCGCCTGCAGGCGCCTCCGGTACTCGTCCCATAACTGGGCCTGATCGGCGCCCAGTTTGTAGAGATAGTCCCACGAGAATATTCCGCTCTCATGGCCATCGGAAAACACGGGCTTGACCGCGTAATTGCCAATAGGCTCGAGCTCCACCACATTCACTTCGCGTTTGCCGGTTTGCAAAATTTCCTGGCCAGGGCCATGGCCCTGCACCTCTGCCGAGGGCGAATAGACGCGCATGAGTTCAAACGGAATCCTGAACTCGGCGCCGTCGGAGAACGCGATTTCAAGAATGCGCGACTGGCTGTGAACCGTCAATGCGGTGGGCGTGGGTGAACCGGGTTGAAGGCCTGCCATGGGAAATCGCTTTCTGAAAAGAAAAGGCCGGACGCATCAGGCCTTCGTGAGGATTCGGCATTCTGGCAATAAGCCCGTTGACATCAAAGCCAGAAATTGCCCTAGACCAGCACCCGTTCGATGCCGCCGTGGTTGGCCGCCTCCACATACGTGGGCAGCCACTCCTTGCCCAGGATCTGATTGGCCATTTCCACCACGATGTAGTCCGCCTCGAGCAGGCCGTTTTGCAGGTCATTGCCGTAGCGCGAGAGCCCTTGCAGGCAACTCGGGCAGCTGGTGAGTATTTTGACGTTTCCCGCCTCGGCAACGGCACCCGCCTCGCGAAGCTGGGCTTCGCCCTTGCGCAGCTCTTCTTCCTTGCGAAAACGGATCTGCGTGGAAATGTCCGGCCGGGTAACGCCCAGCGTGCCCGACTCACCGCAGCAACGGTCATTCTTGAGCACGTTGTCACCCAGCAGCGCCTTGACGGTCTTCATTGGCTCCTGCAGCTTCATCGGGCTGTGGCAGGGGTCGTGATAGAGGTAGCCAGCGCCGGGCTGGTCGGTGCGCAGGGTGATGCCTTTTTCAAGCAGGTATTCGTGGATGTCGATGATGCGGCAGCCCGGGAATATCTTGTCGAATTCGTAACCCTGCAGCTGGTCATAGCAGGTGCCGCAGCTCACCACCACCGTCTTGATATCCAGGTAGTTCAGCGTGTTGGCGACGCGGTGGAACAGCACCCGGTTGTCGGTGATGATTTTCTCGGCTTTGTCGAACTGGCCGCTGCCGCGCTGCGGATAACCGCAGCAGAGGTAACCCGGCGGCAGCACAGTTTGCACCCCCGCATGCCAGAGCATGGCCTGCGTCGCCAGGCCCACCTGGCTGAAAAGGCGCTCGGAGCCGCAGCCGGGAAAATAAAACACCGCCTCGGTTTCCGACGTGGTGCTCTTGGGGTTGCGAATGATCGGGACGTAGTCCTTGTCTTCGATGTCCAGCAACGCACGTGCGGTCTTCTTGGGCAGGCCGCCCGGCATCTTCTTGTTGATGAAGTGGATCACCTGCTCTTTCACAGGCGCCTTGCCGACCGTGGCCGGCGGCAGCGCCGTCTGCTTGCGTGCCAGCCGGCGCATCAGGTCGTTGGCCAGGCGCTGGGCCTTGAAGCCCACGTCCACCATGGCGCTGCGCATGAACTTGATGGTCTGCGGGCTGGTGGCGTTCAGGAAGATCATGGCGGCAGCGTTGCCGGGCCGGAAAGACTTCTGCCCCATCTTGCGCAGCAGGTTGCGCATGTTCATGGAGACTTCGCCGAAATCGATGTCCACCGGGCAAGGCGTCAGGCACTTGTGGCACACGGTGCAGTGGTCGGCCACGTCTTCGAACTCTTCCCAGTGCTTGATGCTCACGCCGCGCCGGGTCTGCTCTTCATACAGAAAAGCTTCCACCAGCAGCGAGGTGGCCAGAATCTTGTTGCGCGGGCTGTACAGCAGGTTGGCGCGCGGCACATGGGTGGCGCACACCGGTTTGCATTTGCCGCAACGCAGGCAATCCTTCACGCTGTCGGCAATGGCGCCAATGTCCGACTGCTGCATGATCAGCGACTCATGCCCCATCAAGCCGAAGCTGGGGGTATAGGCATTGGTCAAGTCGGCATGCAATATCGGTTTAGCATCGTTTTTGGCCTGAAGACCGCTCCCATCTTGCGCGAGCAGCTCCTGATTTCGTAGCAGCTTGCCTTTGTTGAAGCGCCCTTCCGGATCGACTTTTTGCTTGTATTCGGTAAAGGGCCGCAGCTCTTCGTCGGTCAGGAACTCCAGCTTGGTGATGCCAATGCCGTGTTCGCCCGAGATCACGCCGTCCAGCGAACGAGCCAGCACCATGATGCGCGCCACCGCCACATGCGCGGTCTGCAGCATCTCGTAGTCGTCGCTGTTGACGGGCAGGTTGGTGTGCACGTTACCGTCGCCGGCGTGCATGTGCAGCGCCGCCCAGACACGGCCCTTGAGCACACGCTTGTGGATGGCATTGCATTCTTCGATGATCGGCAAAAACGCGCCGCCCGAGAAAATCGCCTGAAGCTGGGCCCGGATATCGGTTTTCCAGCTGGCGCGCAGCGAATGGTCTTGCAACTGCGGGAACAAGGTCGCTACACCCGCCAGCCAGCCGGACCATAGCGCGCGTACCTCAGCTATCAGCGCCAGCGCCTGGCCCACACGGTCTTCCAGCAGTTCTGCCGAAGGAATATCGTTGGCATCGTCCGATTTGCCCAAAGGCAGGTTGCCCTTGAGGAAAAAAGCCTCCAGCTCGTCGCACAGCCGTATCTTGTTGGCCAGGCTGAGCTCGATATTGATCTGCTCGATGCCGTCGGTATATTCGGCCATGCGGGGCAGCGGAATCACCACGTCTTCATTGATCTTGAAGGCATTGGTGTGCTTGGAGATCGCGGCGGTGCGCTTGCGGTCCAGCCAGAATTTCTTGCGGGCGTCGGGGCTGATGGCGATAAAACCTTCGCCGTGGCGCGAGTTGGCAATGCGCACAACTTCCGAGGTGGCACGCGCCACCACATCGGCGTCGTCGCCGGCAATGTCGCCAAAGAGCACCATCTTCGGCAGGCCGCCGTGCTTTTTCGATTTGGTCGCATAGCCGACCGCCTTCAGGTAGCGGTCGTCCAGGTGTTCCAGCCCCGCCAGGATGGCGCCGCCGCGCTTTTGCTCGGCGAACATGAAATCCTTGATCTCGACGATGCTGGGCACCGCGTCCTTGGCATTGCCGAAAAATTCGAGGCAAACCGTGCGGGTATGTGCCGGCATGCGGTGCACGATCCAGCGCGCGCTGGTGATGAGGCCGTCGCAACCCTCTTTCTGGATGCCGGGCAAGCCGCTGAGGAATTTGTCGGTAACGTCTTTGCCCAGGCCCTCCTTGCGGAAAGTCTTGCCGGGAATATCCAGCCGCTCGGTGCGAATGGGGGTTTTGCCGTCGGCTTGGAAATACTGGAGGTCGAAGCTGGCCATTTCGGCGTCGTGGATCTTGCCGAGGTTGTGACCCACGCGCGTGACTTCCAGCCACTCGGCCTGCGGCGTGACCATGCGCCACGAAGCCAGGTTGTCCAGCGCCGTGCCCCACAGCACGGCCTTCTTGCCGCCCGCGTTCATCGCGATGTTGCCGCCTATGCAGGAGGCTTCGGCAGAGGTCGGGTCGACCGCGAAGACGAAGCCGCCGCGCTCGGCCGCGTCGGCCACACGCTGGGTGACCACGCCGGCTTCAGTCCATACGGTAGCCACTGGCTTGTCAACGCCGGGCAACGAAACCATTTCGACCTCGGTCATGGCTTCGAGTTTTTCGGTATTGATGACAGCCGACTTCCAGGTCAACGGAATCGCCCCGCCGGTGTAGCCGGTGCCGCCACCACGCGGCACGATTGTCAGGCCAAGCTCGATACAGGCCTTGACCAGGCCGGCCATTTCGACTTCAGTGTCGGGCGTGAGCACCACAAAGGGGTATTCGACACGCCAGTCAGTCGCATCGGTGACATGCGACACCCGCGAAAGGCCGTCGAACTTGATGTTGTCCTTGAGGGTCAGCTTGCGCAGCTTGCGTTCCGTCAGGCGGCGAAGGTCGTACATCTCGCTGAAGGAGGTGTAGAAGCGGGCGACGGCGCCGCGAGCGGCGTCCAGCAGTTCGCCCACGATGGCGTCGCGCTGTTGATCTGCATCCGGGGTGCGGCGTTTTTCGACTTCGGTCAGCCGGTGCTGCAAGGCGTCGACCAGCAGCTTGCGCCGCTTGGGGTTGTCCAGCAGGTCGTCCTGCAAATAGGGGTTGCGCTGCACGACCCAGACATCGCCCAGCACTTCATACAGCATGCGCGCGGAGCGGCCGGTGCGGCGCTCGTCGCGCAGACGGTTCAGCAAGTCCCAGGCACGCTCGCCGAGCAGGCGGATGACTACCTCCCGATCGGAAAATGAGGTGTAGTTATAGGGAATCTCGCGGATGCGGGCTTCGCCAGCCTTTGCGTCATCGGCAAAGACGTTCAATTCTTGGAGGGTAGTAGGGGCGTTCATCGTGAAAAGCCAGCGGCTTCGGACCCGTGTCCAGCGCTGTTGCCCTATATTACCGCAGCGCAACATTTACCCGTGGCGCCATGGAAGTCGTATGTGTCCTTATGGAAATCCCGCTTGTCGGGAAGCCCGCAAATCGATTAAATCGCGTGTCACAAACAGTTTTTACACTGTCCCGTTTAACGTGGCGCGCCCCGGTGCGCGTCCAATCCCAGGAGTTTTAATGAAAAACCGTCTCTCAGCATTCGCCTTCGCGGCCCTCGGCCTGTGCGCGCCGCTGGCCAGCCAGGCCCAGACCGAGATCCAGTGGTGGCATTCAATGACGGCCGTCAACGGCGAATGGGTCAATGACCTGGCCAAGCAATTCAATGAGAGCCAGAAGGAATACAAGGTAGTGCCCACCTTCAAGGGCACGTACGATGAGTCCATGACGGCCTCCATCGCGGCCTTCCGCGCCGGCAATGCGCCGCATATCCTTCAGGTTTTTGAAGTGGGCACCGCCACGATGCAGGCCAGCAAGGGAGCCATCGTCCCGGTCGGCAAGATCATGCAGGACGCCGGAGAAAAATTCGATCCGAAAGCCTACATCCCCGCTGTTGCCGGCTACTACACCGCGCCAAACGGCCAGATGTTGAGCTTCCCGTTCAACAGCTCCACCACCATCTTCTATTTCAACAAGGACGCATTCAAGGCTGCGGGCCTGCCGACCGACAAGGCCCCCGTCACCTGGCCTGAAGTCGTCAACGCCGCCGCCAAACTGAAGGCCTCCGGTCACAAATGTCCCTTCACGACCGCCTGGCAGAACTGGACACAGGTGGAAAGTTTCTCGGCCTGGCACAACGTCGAGTTCGCCACCAAAGCCAACGGCCTGCAAGGCATGGATGCGCGCCTGAAGGTGGATTCGCCGCTGCACGTGCGCCACATCGAGAACCTGGCCAACATGGCCAAACAGGGCCTCTTTATCTACAAGGGCCGCGGTAACGTGCCGGAAGCCAGTTTCGTGTCGGGCGAGTGCGCCATGATCAACACGTCTTCGGGCTTTTACGGCAATGTGGCCAAAAACGCCAAGTTCGCCTACGGCCTGGCTCCGCTGCCTTACTACCAGGACGTTCCCGGCGCGCCGCAAAACACCGTCATCGGCGGCGCCAGTCTGTGGGTCATGTCGGGCAAAAAGCCGGCCGAATACAAGGGCGTCGCCAAGTTCTTCAGCTTCATATCCACGCCTGAAGTGCAGTCGGCCAGCCACAAGCGCACCGGTTACCTGCCCGTGACGATGGCATCGTACGACCTGACCGAAAAGTCCGGCTTCTACAAACAGAACCCGGGCACCGACGTCGCGGTGACGCAAATGATCCGCAAGGTCACGGACAAGAGCCGCGGCATCCGTCTGGGCAACTATGTGCAGATTCGCGCGATCGAGGACGAAGAACTCGAGCAGGTCTGGAACGGCAAGAAGACGGCCAAAGAAGCGTTGGGCTCCATCGTCAAGCGCGGCAATGAGCAGCTTGAGCGCTTCCAGAAGGCCAACAAGGGCTGATCGCCCAAGAGACAGAGCAGGCCCGCACGGCGGGCTAAACTCGGCCCGCTGCGCCCTCTCCCCCTCATCGGGGAAGGCCAGGCGGGTTTTTATGTTTTAGCACTCACAGGTTTTTGCCCACCGAAGGCCCTATGGAAAAACGCGTTGTCTTCCGATCCAGCTGGCTGCCCTGGTTGCTGCTGCTGCCGCAAATGGCGGTCATTTTGGTGTTCTTCTTCTGGCCAGCGGCGCAGGCGCTTCTGCAGTCGCTGCAACAGCAAGACCCTTTCGGCACCTCCATCGAATTCGTCGGCCTGGCCAATTTTCGGCAATTGCTGGACGACCCGAGCTATGTGGAGTCGTTCAAGACGACCGCGTTTTTCTCAGTGATGGTGGCCGGCATCGGCATCAGCCTGTCACTGTTGCTGGCGGTGTTTGCCGACCGCATCGTGCGCGGCGGCATGTTCTACAAAACCATGCTCGTGTTGCCCTACGCGGTTGCCCCGGCTGTGGCGGCCGTGCTGTGGGTGTTCATGTTTTCTCCCTCGCTGGGCGTGGTCGCCTACGCGCTGGGCAAGATAGGCATCAACTGGAATCATCTGCTCGACTCCGGCCATGCCATGACGCTGATCGTGATGGCCTCGGTGTGGAAGCAGATTTCTTATAACTTCCTGTTTTTTCTGGCGGGCCTGCAGTCCATACCGAAATCGCTGATCGAGGCCGCTGCGATTGACGGTGCCCGACCCTGGCGCCGCTTCTGGACCATCCAGTTCCCGCTGCTGTCGCCCACCACCTTCTTCCTGCTGGTGATCAACGTGGTCTATGCCTTCTTCGACACGTTTGCCATCGTCGACGCCGCCACGCAGGGCGGGCCAGGCAAGGACACAGCCATCCTGGTCTACAAGGTGTATTACGACGGCTTCAAGGCCATGGACCTGGGCGGCTCGGCTGCGCAGTCGGTCGTGCTGATGGTGATCGTGGTGGCGCTCACCGTCATCCAGTTCCGCTACGTCGAGAAAAAGGTTCAATACTGATGAAAACGATAACAAAAAATACGACGGGAGCCCATCATGGTTGAAAAACGCGGCACGCATGGCATCCTCGCGCATGTGATCGTGATATTGGGCGTCTTCATCGTCGCCTTCCCCCTCTACCTGGCCTTTGTGGCCTCGACCCACACGGCGCAGGAAATCGTGCAGGCGCCCATGCCGATGCTGCCGGGCACCAACATGCTCGACAGCTACAAGGCCGCGCTGTTCGGGCGTGAATCCGCAGCCGGCTCCAACGCACCCGTGGCGCACATGATGTGGGTCAGCTTCGTCACGGCGATGGTGATCGCCATCGGCAAGATCACCATCTCGCTGCTGTCGGCATTTGCCATCGTGTACTTCCGCTTTCCGTTCAAGAAGACCTGCTTCTGGGCCATCTTCGTGACGCTGATGCTGCCGGTGGAGGTGCGCATTCTGCCCACCTACAAGGTGCTGTCGGACTTGAACATGCTCAACACGTATGCAGGCCTCACGGTGCCGCTGATTGCCTCGGCCACGGCAACCTTTTTGTTCCGCCAGTTTTTCCTGACGGTGCCAGAAGAACTGACCGAAGCATCGCGCATGGACGGCGCCAGCCCCATGCGTTTTTTCTTTGACGTGCTGCTTCCGCTGTCGAAGACCTCCATCGCGGCGCTCTTTGTCATCCAGTTCATCTACGGCTGGAACCAGTACCTCTGGCCGCTGCTGGCCACGACCAGTGAAGACATGTACCCGGTGGTCGTTGGCATCAAGCGCATGATCGCCGGCGGCGACGGCCAGAACGAATGGAATGTGGTCATGGCCACCGCGATTCTGGCGATGCTGCCGCCCGCCCTGGTGGTGGTGCTGATGCAGAAATGGTTCGTCAAGGGCCTGGTCGACACCGAGAAATAACAGCTGCAGCCCAGAGCGGCCCAGACTGCCAAGAACAACCAAGACACAACGGAAATACAGACATGGCATCCCTCTCATTCAACAACATCATCAAGCGCTACGGCTCCGGCAAAGACATGCTGCAGGTTTTGCACGGCGTGAACGCCGAGATCAATGACCACGAGTTCATCGTCATCGTCGGGCCCTCTGGCTGCGGCAAGTCCACCCTGCTGCGCATGGTGGCCGGGCTGGAAGAAGTCAGCGACGGGCAAATCTCCATCGGCGGCAAGGTCGTCAACGAGCTGGAGCCTTCGGAGCGGGACATCGCCATGGTGTTCCAGAACTACGCGCTTTACCCGCACATGAGCGTG
This sequence comes from Polaromonas sp. P2_G11, assembly GCF_056403595.1. Classification (NCBI taxonomy): domain Bacteria; kingdom Pseudomonadati; phylum Pseudomonadota; class Betaproteobacteria; order Burkholderiales; family Comamonadaceae; genus Polaromonas; species Polaromonas sp. P2_G11. The sequence goes on from NZ_JBFUFE010000003.1 coordinate 249,567, forward strand.
TTCGACAACATGGCTTACGGCCTGAAGATCGCCAAAGTGCCCAAGGACGAAATCAAGACGCGCGTCGACAAGGCCGCCAAGATCCTCGAGCTGGGCCACCTGCTGGACCGCAAGCCCCGCGCGCTCTCGGGCGGGCAGCGCCAGCGCGTGGCCATGGGCCGCGCCATCGTGCGCCAGCCACAGGTGTTTTTGTTTGACGAGCCGCTGTCCAATCTGGACGCCAAGCTGCGCGTGCAGACCCGCCTGGAGATCCAGAAGTTGCACCGCGAACTCGGCATCACCTCGCTTTTCGTCACCCACGACCAGGTCGAGGCCATGACACTGGCCCAGCGCATGATGGTGATGAACGCCGGCCGCATGGAGCAGTTCGGCACGCCCGAAGAGGTTTACAACCGGCCGGCTACCACCTTTGTGGCCAGCTTCATGGGCTCGCCGCCCATGAATTTGCTCAAGCAGGCGCCGAACACCGATTTCGGCGGCAAGCCCGGCGCCATTCTGGGCATACGGCCTGAACACTTGACGGTGGGCACCACGGGTTGGCCCGTGCAGGTCGACACGATTGAAATGCTGGGCGCCGAGCGCCTGCTGTACTGCCGCATGGGCAGCGAAGCCATCATCGTGCGCACCGACGAAAGCCTGTCAATCGCGCCCGAGATCGGCGCGACCATCCATGTCACGCCGCGCGCAGATCGCCTGCACTGGTTTGACTCGGAAACGGGCAAACGGATCTAATTTCCGGCTTTCGTCTCGTCTCCACAGGTCCTGAGCACACCCATGACAAACCCCGTATCAGCTGCCAACTGGCCCTACCCGCGCTGGGTAGCGCATCGCGGCGCCGGCAAGCTGGCGCCCGAAAACACCCTGGCCTCCTTCATGCTGGGCGCCAGCCATGGCTACCGCATGTTCGAGTGCGACGTGAAACTGAGCGCCGACGACGTTCCCTTTTTGCTGCACGACGCCACGCTGGAGCGCACCAGCAACGGCAAAGGTGTGGCTGGCGAGTTGAGCTGGGAGGCGCTGGCCAAGCTTGACGCCGGCGGCTGGCATTCCCCGGCGTTTGCCGCGGAGGGCCTCGCCAGCTTTGAGCGCATCGCCCGCTTTTGCCTGGACAAGGGCTACTTCCTCAATATCGAGATCAAGCCCACACCGGGCATCGAGAGTCACACCGGCACTGTGGTGGCCAACGAAGCGGCCCGGCTGTGGCAGGACCAAGCCATTCCCCCACTGCTGACGTCCTTCCAGCCGCTGTCCCTTGAGGCGGCCAGGCGCGCCCAGCCGCAGTTGCCACGCGGCCTGCTGCTCGACCAACTCCCGGCCAACTGGCTGGAAACGGCGACCGGCCTGGACTGCGTGGCCATCGTCTGCAACCACAAGCTCTGGAACGCCGATACGGTGGCCCAGGCCAAAAAAGCCGGGTTCAAGTTGCTGAGCTATACGGTGAATGACGAAGCGAACGTGCAGCGGCTGCTGGCCCTGGGCACCGACGGCATCATCACGGACGCAGTGAACGTCTTCAAGCCCGATTTGTAGTCGGTATTCGAAGGGACTTTAGAAATTCAATTACCGGATGCAGGGCAAGGCGCACGGAGCGCAGGACACCGGAATGCACTTGGGTGCATGAGGATTCCGAGCACCGCGCAACGCAGCCATGCGCCCGGCCATTGGATTTACAAGCCCCTTCAGGCCCGCCAGGCGCCCAGCAAAACCCACTGGCAGACGGCCGCGCCGACCACCATGGCGGCATACGTCAGCATCTTCCCGTCATGGCCGAAGAACACCAGCCCGGCCACCAGCACCACCACGTTTACTACAAAAACAATAGCTGCTTGCGCATACCAGGTCTGGGCTAAAGGCATTTTTGATCTAAATAATCCACCCATAAGCTGAGTTGCCAACACCAGCAGCAGGGCCACCGCGGCGGCCGGCAGGACAAGATTGAGCAGGTGATTGGCCAGCAGGTAAAAGGTCATGCGCGTAGGGGTAGTTAAAAACTCGCCTGGCTTCAGAGCAGATCCAGAACAAGCTTCAAAACGGCCAAAAAAAGGACTATCAGGGCGATTGTCCGGCCTTTGTACCGGCCTGACCGCTTCAATTTTATAATCGAAGGATGTCAGTCTGGGCCCTTGGGCTAAACCACAACACCGCACCGCTCGATTTGCGCGGCCGGTTCGCCTACGCCCTGGACCAGGTCGAGCCCACTTTGCGCGGTTTGCGCGAGTCCCTGGCCCGCCAGCCCGAGGCCACGCTGCTCTCTACCTGCAATCGCACTGAAATCTACTGCGCTGGCGAAAAGAACGACCTGGACCACACGCTGGACTGGCTGGCACACAACGGCGGCGTCTCGCCCGCCCTGCTGCGCTCACATGCCTATACCCTGCACGACGATGCAGCGGCCCGTCATGCGTTTCGCGTGGCCAGCGGGCTCGATTCCATGGTGCTGGGCGAACCGCAAATTCTGGGCCAGATGAAAGACGCCGTGCGCGCCGCCGAAGACGCAGGCGCCATGGGCACCACCCTGCACCAGCTCTTTCAGCGCTCCTTTGCCGTGGCCAAGGAAGTGCGCAGCAGCACCGAAATCGGCGCGCACAGCATCAGCATGGCAGCGGCCAGCGTGCGGCTGGCCGGCCAGCTGTTTGAAGATTTGAGCGACATCAAAGTGCTGTTTGTCGGCGCCGGCGAGATGATCGACCTGGCGGCCACCCACTTTGCCGCCAAAAACCCCAAAGCCATGGCAATCGCCAACCGCACGCTGGAGCGCGGCGAGAAGCTGGCCGGCCGCTTCGGCGCCGAGGTGATGCGCCTGGCCGATTTGCCCAGCCGCCTGCATGAGTTCGACGCCGTGATCAGCTGCACCGCCAGCACGCTGCCCATCATCGGCCTGGGCGCGGTCGAGCGCGCCGTCAAGCTGCGCAAACATCGCCCGATGTTCATGGTCGACCTGGCCGTGCCGCGCGACATCGAACCCGAAGTCAAGGCGCTGCCCGACATCTACCTCTACACGGTGGACGACCTGGCCCACGTGGTGCAGACCGGCAAGGACAACCGCAAGGCCGCCGTGGCGCAGGCCGAGGTCATCATCGACGCCGGTGTGCAGAACTTCATGCACTGGCTGGGCCAGCGCCGCAGCGTGCCGCTGATCCAGCAGCTCAATGCGCAGACCGACGAGTGGCGCGCTGCCGAAATCGTGCGAGCAAAAAAGCTGCTGGCCCGGGGCGAGCCCATCGACACGGTGCTGGACGCACTGACCCGCGGCCTCACCCAGAAAATGCTGCACGGCGCGCTGGCCGAGCTGCATGCGGGCGACGCCAACAGCCGCGAAGCCACGGCACAGACCGTATCCAGGCTGTTTTTGCGCGGCCAGCTGCCCAAAATCCAGTCCGACGACAAAGAGCGTTAGCGGCCGCCAACGCACTGACTTCCTGTGCCGGCGCAAGCCGGTGGCTCCGCTGGCGGAGCGTCGTTGTTGACGGCCTTCTGGCCCCCTTTTTCCAGTCCTCCATTTCCATGAAACCTTTTCTTCGCCAAACCCTGGACCGCCAGCTGCTGCGGCTGCACGAGCTGGACGCATTGCTGTCTGCCAGCGACGTGGTCAGCGACCTGGACCGCTTCCGTTCGCTGACCCGGGAGCACGCCGAAGCCAGCGTGATCGCCGACCAGTACTTGCGGCTCACCAGTCGCGAGGCCGACCTCAGCAGTGCTGAAGGCATGCTGGCTGAAGCCAAAGATGACCCGGAAATGGCTGCGATGGCGGAGGAAGAAATCGCCGCGGCCAAAGCCGATATCGCGCAGATCGACGAGGCCCTGCAGCTGATGCTGATTCCGAAGGACCCGGACGACGCGCGCGCGGCTTTCATCGAAATCCGGGCCGGCACCGGGGGGGATGAATCGGCGCTGTTTGCAGGTGACCTGTTCCGCATGTACACCCGCTTTGCCGAACGCAACCGCTGGCAAGTGGAAATCATCAGTGAATCCTCCAGCGAACTGGGTGGCTACAAGGAAGTCGTGCTGCGCATTGACGGCGCCACGGATTCCCTGGGCGTCGGCGTGTATGGCAAGCTGCGCTTTGAGTCGGGCGGTCACCGTGTGCAGCGCGTTCCCGCCACTGAAACGCAAGGCCGCATCCATACCAGCGCCTGCACGGTGGCCGTGATGCCGGAGCCCGACGAAGCCGTGGCCATCCAGATCAACCCAGCCGACCTGCGCATCGATACCTACCGCGCCAGCGGCGCCGGCGGCCAGCACATCAACAAGACGGATTCGGCCGTGCGCATCACGCACATCCCGACCGGTATCGTCGCGGAATGCCAGGAAGGGCGAAGCCAGCACAGCAATAAGGCCCAGGCGCTCAAGGTACTCACCGCACGCATCCACGAAAAAGACCGCTCCGAGCGCGCCGCCAAGGACGCAGCCCTGCGCAAGGGGCTGGTGGGCACGGGCGACCGCAGCGACCGCATCCGCACCTACAACTTCCCGCAGGGGCGGCTGACCGACCACCGCATCAACCTGACGCTGTACAAGCTCCTGGCCATCATGGAAGGCGACCTGGGCGATGTGGTCACGGCCCTGCAGGTGGCGCGCGGCGCCGAGCTGCTGGCGGAGCTCGAGACCGCCAACAATGGCGCCTGAACATCAGAAGTTGAATAACAAAAAAGGCCTCTAGCCCAATCAGGATGTGCGCAAGCAGCTACTATTTTCATAGCACTTCAAGGAGGTTCAGTTGAGCGGACTTACCTGCGCGCAAGCCCTGGCTGCCGCTCAGGCATTGGGGCTGGACCGCCTGGATGCCCAGTTGTTATTGCTGCATGCGCTGGGCAAACCGGAGCATGCCCGCGCCTGGCTGCTGGCCCACGATACGGACGAACTGGCAGAAGATGTCGCGCAGCGTTTCCAGGCGCTGTGCCTGCGCCGCGCCAGCGGAGAACCGCTGGCTTACATCGTAGGCAGCAAGGAGTTTTTCGGCCTGACGCTTCAGGTGGATGCCCGTGTGCTGGTGCCGCGCCCCGACACCGAAACGCTGGTGAGCTGGGCGCTTGAGCTGCTGCAGGCCCCCGGCACGCCGCCAGAGCCGGGAATTCTGGACCTTGGCACCGGCAGCGGGGCCATTGCCCTGGCCATTGCCCACAGCCTGCAGACAACCGGCCGTCAGGGCCGCGTGACAGCCGTAGATGTGAGTGCATACTCACTCGATGTCGCCAGAGGCAATGCGGCCCGCCTGAACCTGGATATCGATTTCATTCAAAGTCACTGGCTGCGGGAAGTCAGCGGGCACCTTCACCTGATCGTGAGCAACCCGCCCTACATTGCCAGCGCTGACCCACATCTGGCTGCCCTGGTTCACGAGCCCCTGGCAGCCTTGACCGCCGGCCCGGACGGGCTGGAGGACATCCGGGAGATCACCCGGGAGGCGCCCGCCAGCCTGCTGCCAGGCGGCTGGCTGCTGCTGGAGCATGGCTACGACCAGGCTGAAGCCGCGCGGTCACTGCTGGCGCAGGAGGGCTTTGTACAGGTTCAGAGCCGGCGGGACCTGGCGGGCATTGAACGCTGCTCTGGCGGGCTGTGGCCGGGCGAACGATGAATCCACACGGGAAATCAAACGGCAGGATAATCGGCAGGTTGAATTCTGGTTTCCAGATTCCATGTGTTTGAAACAGCCTCGCCGAAGCGCATTTTTCGGCCCGGCACGGGCGCTTCGGCCCACACCCCAAAAGGATTCACCATGAGCACTACAGACCCTACCCAGCAACGCATCGCCGAAATCGTCAAATCGAGCGATGTGGTCCTTTTCATGAAAGGCACGGCCCAATTCCCGATGTGCGGTTTTTCCGGCCGTGCCATCCAGGTGCTGAAGGCCTGCGGCGTGAACAAGCCCGCCACCGTGAACGTGCTGGAAGATGAGGAAATCCGCCACGGCATCAAGGAGTTCAGCAACTGGCCAACTATTCCACAGCTCTACGTGAAAGGCGAATTCATCGGCGGCTCGGACATCATGATGGAGATGTACCAGAACGGCGAGCTGCAACAGGTGCTGGGAACCCCCACCACCAACTGAGCATTGCAGGCGTTGTGCCGGCTTCGCACCGGCGCCATCGATGGATCAGCGCGTGTAGCCCGCGCAGGCGCCTGCATCTACCGCGCCCTTGCATTCGCGTTTGAGCCGGACATCGCGCTGGCCGGCTGTCTCGCCGGACCCTGAGATGAATTTGACTTTGCCGCCTGAATTTACCGCACCGGATTGAGCGGCGGTCTTCCTGGTTTTTTTGGCCTTGGCGGGCTTTACCCCATCCTGGGCCGATTGAGCCTGCACATTACCGCCCAGCAGCGCCATGGCCAAAACGGCAGCCAGCGCATTGCAAAAATTCCTGTTCATACTTTTTCCTCCCTTTTTATTCTTTCGCAAACGCAGGTGACACCGCGTTTCGCCTCAAGCTTTATTGCAGCTTGGGGTCTCCAAATTGTTCATCATCCGGTGGCACATCCGCCGGCAGGCGGAACCCTTCGCTGGCCCAGGCGCCCAAGTCTATGTTCTTGCAACGCTCGCTGCAAAATGGGCGAAAAGGGTTGCTGGGTGCGTAAATGCTTTCACCGCCGCAGCCAGGACATATGACCCGTTTGAGAGGCGGAGAATCTTTCTTCATCGCAGGCATGTTTGTAGACAGGTCTGGGGATCAATCGGGTGTGATGGCGATGAGGCAGCAAGTCCTGAAATCAGGAGCAAAGCGTCAGCTCAAACGCAGAATCTTCGGTGCTGGCGTGCAGCCGGTCGTCACTGCCGTGGCGCATGAGGCGCACCGACACAATCAGCCGGTTACCGCTGATTTCGGGAATCAACCCCAGAGCCGGGTCTATCCGCAGGCGCAACAGCTGAAAGGTGCGCCCCTGCGGCAACGTCTGCTGGTATTGCCCGCCGGGCGCCACCACTTTTTGAGGCGCCCCGGAGTCACGCAACAGCGTTAGCAGTACACGTATGGATTCGGCCAGCGGCACCAGCGGCGTGATCCAGCGCTGCAGGTCTTGCTGGCGTGTTTCGGTGTCAAGGTGCTGCCACGCATAGTAGGCCGGCAAATCAAACTCACAGGTCCCGCCCGGGATGCCGACACGGCTGCGAATGCTCATCAGCCAGTCGTTCTCCGTCAGGGAATGACCGGCTTTGCCCGGCAGGTTGTTCAAGGCGGAAAAACAGCCCTCAAGCTGGCCGGTCACCTCGTCCAGAACGGCTTCGGAAATGGCCGGGTTGCCGCGGTAGCCGTTGAGGACATGTTTTTGTTTCTCAAGGTCCTTGAGCACATCGGTCTTCAGGTCGGCACGCGCGCCGACATCCATGATTTCAAAAATGGTCGTGATCGCGTAATGATGATCCGTCGGGCTCTCACGCTCCACCAATTCACCGAGACGGCGAAACAGGTGTTCAAGTCGCAGATAAGTGCGTATGCGTTCGTGAAAAGGATACTCGTAAAGGATCACAGCGCTAGATTTCGTCGGCTTTAAATGAGGAGGTTTGTTTGCGCATCATAGCCCGAAGCGCCAGGCAAGCTGTCGGACCAGGGCTTCCAGGCTCGCCAGAGACAAGCCATCGTTATAGAGGCATATGTCAGCCGCAGACAGGCGCTGCGCGCGGCTTGCCTGGCCAGCCATGATTTTCTCCACCACCTCCCGTGGCCAGCCGTTTCGGGCCATCACGCGGTCAATCTGGGTCTTTTCACTGCAATCCACAATCAGAACCTGGTCAAGCTGCTGCCGCCATCGCCCCGACTCCACCAGCAACGGGACGTCAAAAATGACACAAGCACTGCCGCCCGCGACCGCCTGCTCATATTGATGCAGGGTTTCCCGGCTTACCCAGGGGTGCACGATGGACTCAAGCCTGCGCCGTGCAGATGGGTCGTCAAAGACCAGCTGCCGCATCCGTTCCCTGTGCATGGCTCCTTCGGGGGTGATCAGTTCTCCGCCGAACAGCGCTGCAATTTCCGGCACAGCCGCCCCACCGGCTGCCGTGACCGCACGGGAAATGGCATCAGCATCCACCAACGCCGCGCCGTGGGCAACCAGAATACCGGCAATCGTGCTTTTACCGCTGCCTATGCCACCGGTCAGTCCAATACGCAGGGCTGCACGGGACATGGCATCACAGGCCCACAAATCGCAAAATGGATTGCGGCCCAAAAATCATGGCCGTGAAACCCGCACCGGCCAGGAAAGGCCCAAAGGGCACATAACCGCCCTCGCGCAAGCCGGTGGAGAACTTCAACGCAATACCTATGACAGCACCAATCACCGAAGCCATCAGGATCATGGGAACCAGCGCAGGCCAGCCGAACCAGGCACCGAGTGCGGCGAAAAGCTTGAAGTCGCCATAGCCCATGCCTTCCTTGCCGGTGGCCAGCTTGAAGGCCCAGTACACCAGCCACAGAGACAGGTAGCCAGCGACGGCACCCCATAAGGCCGTTGGCAGGCTAACCGAAGGGTTCCACTGCAGGGCGGCGACGATCAGGCCGGCCCACAGCAAAGGCAAGGTGATATCGTCCGGCAGAAGCGTGGTATCCCAGTCGATCATCGCCAGGGCCAGCAGTGCGGCGGAAAAGCCGCACCAGCCCAGCGCAGTCAGCGACCAGCCCCAACGCCACACACAAAAGAAGAACAAGGCGCCCGTCACTGCCTCCACGACGGGGTAGCGCATACCGTAGGGCGAGCCGCATACCGAACACTTGCCTCGCAGGAACACGTAACTGACTACCGGAATGTTCTCGTACCAGCGGATGGCATGGCCGCAACTGGAGCAGCGTGAGCGCGGCACCACCAGATTGAACTTGTCGGAAGGCTCTGCTGGCTGCCCGGCCAGCTCCGCGCATTCCTGCGCCCATTGCCGCTCCATCATTTTGGGGAGGCGGTAAATCACAACATTCAGGAAACTGCCAATCAGCAGGCCCAGGATGCCGGCCAGCGACGCATCAAACGCCGGGCCCATACCCGTCCCCATCAAACGACTTGACCCAGCTTGAAAATGGGCAGGTACATCGATACCACGATGCCGCCAATAAGGGTACCCAAAAACACGATGATGATGGGCTCCATCAGACTCGAAAGGCCGGCCACCATCTCGTCGACTTCCGCTTCATAAAAGTCGGCGGCCTTACCGAGCATGTGATCGACGGAGCCGGATTCCTCACCGATGGCGCACATCTGCAACACCATGGTCGGGAACAGATTCGCATTGCCCATCGCAGCCGTCAGGCTGGTGCCCGTGGAGACCTCCTGCTGGATTTTCTCGGTGGCATCGGCATAGAGGGAATTGCCCGACGCTCCGCCCACGGAATCCAGTGCTTCAACCAATGGAACGCCGGCGGCAAACATGGTGGACAAGGTACGGGTCCATCGGGCAATGCACGACTTTTCAATCAGGGAACCAAAGACGGGTACCTTGAGCAACAGCCGGTCCATGAACTTTTGCATCTTTTCATTTCGCTTCCAGGCCTGGAAGAAGAAATAAAGGCCTCCACCAATTCCGCCAAAAATAAGCCACCAATAGGCCACAAAAAACTCGCTGATGGCGATCACGAACAGCGTCGGTGCTGGCAAGTCAGCGCCAAAGGATTTAAACACCTCCTTGAAAGCCGGGATCACAAAAATCATGATCACCGCGACCACCACAAAGGCCACAATCACCACCGAAATGGGATACATCAGGGCCGATTTGATTTTCGACTTGATGGCCTCTGTTTTTTCCATGTAAACCGCGAGGCGATCCAACAGGGACTCGAGAATACCTGCAGCTTCACCGGCCTCGACCAGATTGCAATACAGCGCATTGAAATACATCGGGTATTTGCGAAAAGCCGCACTCAAGGAAGTACCGGTTTCCACGTCCGTGCGCACATCGTTGAGAAGCTTGGTGACGCTGGCATTCGCATTGCCGCGACCCACAATATCAAACGACTGCAAAAGTGGAACGCCCGCCTTCATCATGGTAGCCAGCTGGCGGGTAAAAATGGCGATGTCCCTCGGCTTGATCTTCTTGCCGGAGCGCATGCTGCGCTTTTTGATCTTGGTGGGCAAAACGCCTTGGCGGCGCAGGGAAGCCTTGACCTGGTTTTCTCCGGCGGCCCGGGTTTCGCCCCGAACCTGTTTGCCGCCGCGGTCCTTGCCCTCCCACTCAAAAACAAATTCCTTGACGCCTTTGACAGATGCTGCAGTTGCCATGATGGTTTTCTCGTTTTATCGATGGCCCAAGCCACCTTTCGCTACAGACGCCGATTAATCAGCACTTTGCGTGAGCAAATTTAAACATTCGTGCAACCCAAAACCTCTTCCAGTGAGGTCATTCCGAGTTTAACTTTTTGCAATCCGGACTGGCGCAGGCTTCGGACCCCTTCGAGTTCAGCCTGCGCAGCGATTTCAAGCGCACTTCCGTCGCGAAGGACAATACGCTGGATTTCCTCGGAAATCGGCATCACCTGATAAATACCGACACGCCCCTTGTAACCATTTGTGCACATGGAGCAACCCACAGGCCGATACGGCGTCCACGAGCCGTCGACGTCATCCTCTTTGAAACCGGCCTCCAGCAATGTCTCGCGAGGGATATCAGCAGGAGACTTGCAGTTAGGGCAAAGCCGGCGAGCAAGGCGCTGGGCCGTGATCAGAATCACGCTTGAAGCAATATTAAAAGGAGCAATGCCCATGTTGCGCATACGCGTCAACGTGGTGGGTGCGTCGTTCGTATGCAGCGTGGACATGACCATGTGGCCGGTCTGCGCGGCCTTGATGGCGATATCAGCCGTTTCAAGATCGCGAATCTCACCGACCATGATAATGTCCGGATCCTGCCGCAAAAAAGCTTTGAGCGCGACAGAAAAAGTCATGCCAGCCTTGTCATTCATGCTGACCTGGTTGACACCGGGCAATGTGATTTCGGCGGGATCCTCAGCGGTGGCAATGTTGACACCCGGCTTGTTCAGAATATTCAGGCAGGTGTACAGCGACACGGTTTTACCGGAACCCGTGGGCCCCGTCACCAGCACCATGCCGTAGGGTCGCTGAATCGCGGCCATCAGGCGCTCTTTTTCAATCGTTTCATACCCCAGTGCATCAATGCCCAGTTTGGCGCTACTCGGATCCAGAATACGGATAACGATTTTTTCGCCATACATGGTCGGCAAGGTGCTCACCCGGAAATCGATGACCCGATCGGGGCCGATCTTGAGCTTCATTTTGCCGTCTTGCGGTACGCGTTTTTCCGAGATATCCAGCTTGGAGATAACCTTGATGCGCGCGGCAAGCTTTTCCTTGATGGCGACCGGTGGTGACGCGATTTCGCGCAATTCGCCGTCCACCCGGAAGCGCACCCTGTAGGTATGTTCAAACGGCTCGAAATGCAGGTCGGAAGCGCGCATGCTGAAAGCATCAAGCAGCATCTTCTGGAGAAATTTGACGACCGGAGCGTCCTCAACTTCGGAGACACCCGCTTCATCTTCGGTTGCGCCAGTATCCACACTGGTTTCATCAAACTCAAAGTCATCGCCGATGATGCTTTCCATCGCCTCAGAGGCGCTGGTGTTGGACACTTCCGACAGCTTGGACAGCTTGTCGTATTCGGCGATGACCCAGTCGACCCCCATCTGGGTGGAAAACTTGATTTTTTCAGCCGCCTCCTGGTCAGATGGATCTGCCGTTGCAACAATCAGCCGGTTATTGCGTTTGCTCAGAACAACGATACGGTACGTTGCACAGATTTTGGAATCGAGCAGTCCCTTGGGCAGGCGCTGTATGTCTATGGCGTCCAGGTCAAGCAAAGGCGCAGCAAAGGCGGTCGACATGGTGTGCGCCAAGTCAGACGCGGAAACCGCTCCGGAGCCTGTCAGTTCGGCGATGAAGCTGGTGCGCCCCGTTTGGGCTTTGCGAAAGATGTCTTCAGCAGCCTTTTGACCCAGCTTCCCCGCAACCACCAAGGCCCGACCCAGACCTGGCAATGCCATGGATGGTGGTTGGTTAATAGCGGTGTCAACAGCGGCCATGGATTCTCTGGATAGGCTTAAATAGGTATCATCGCTTATAGATTACAAGGTGTAAATCGAAAACGCGCCAGAGGCCTGCCCGGCGTTGGAAGTATGCGAAGAAACGCACACATACGGCCAAGGCCAGGATATTTTTGGTCGGGGTGAGAGGATTCGAACCTCCGGCCTCTACGTCCCGAACGTAGCGCTCTACCAGGCTAAGCTACACCCCGATCCGGCAGCCGTCAGAAACGCCTTTCCAGCAATTGGGAGGCCAGCTGCATCAGGGCATTACTGTAAATGTTTTGGGGCAGGGCCTGCAAGGCATTCAGCGCGCGCTGTGCTTCTACAGCCGCAGCATCCCGGGTGGCCTGCAGCGCTCCGGTCTGTTGCACGATGGCGATGATCTGTGTCATCTGGTCCGTGCCACCCGTCTCAATTGCCTGCCGGATGGTCGTACGCTCAGCCTCGGTACCTCGCTGCATGGCGATGATCAGCGGAAGTGTCGCCTTGCCTTCGCGTAAATCGTCGCCCAGGTTCTTCCCCATTTCAGACACATCCCCGTCGTAGTCCAGCACGTCGTCGATCACCTGGAATGCGGTGCCCAGTGCCTGGCCGTAGTCTGCGCAGCTTTGCTCAATGGCTGGCGGCGACTGGGCCAGCAAGGCCGCCAGGCGGGCGCTGGCTTCGAACAGCTTGGCCGTCTTGGAACGAATCACCCGGAGGTAGCCCTCCTCCGACAGTGTCGCGTCGTGCATGTTCATAAGTTGAAGCACCTCGCCCTCGGCGATCACGTTGGTCGCCTCGGCAAGTGTCTGCATGACACGCATATCGCCGGCTTCGACCATCATCTGGAACGCCCGGGAATAGAGGAAGTCACCCACCAGAACGCTGGCAGGGTTGCCGAAGGCCTCGTTGGCGGTCGTGCGGCCCCGGCGCAAGGTGGATTCGTCCACCACGTCGTCATGCAGCAAAGTTGCCGTATGGATAAATTCCACCACGGCCGCGAGGTTGTGGCGTTGTTCCCCCCGGTACCCCAGCACACCGCACAGCAGCAGCAGCAGGGCGGGACGAAGTCGCTTGCCGCCAGCTGCCACGATGTACTGCGACACCTGGCTGACCAGCGGCACCTCGGATTTGAGCCGCCGCTCGATGACCGCGTCCATTCCACGCATGTCGTCGGCAATCAGGGCTAGGGCTGCGGCAGTGCTTGAAGAGTTGACGGACAAAGGGGATCCAGATGTTGAGAGATGGTAAGTTTGGGCAGATTATAGGAAGCCCCCTCTGTCCGGAGGCGCTGCCGCAGCCCGCAACCACCACCTGAAAGCGCTAAAACGGCACTTCTGGCCAATTTGGCCCCGTCATGCTAGAATATTGGGCTCTGCGGAAATCCGTCTGCAGAACTCAATAAAGAGGTCTTACATGTACGCGGTCATAAAAACCGGTGGCAAACAATACAAGGTTGCTACTGGAGAAAAAATTAAAGTAGAACAGATTGCTGCGGACGTAGGCCAAGAGATCGTTATTGACCAGGTATTGGCTGTCGGCACCGGCAGCACAATCACGGTTGGTACGCCCTTGGTGTCCGGCGCCACTGTTACAGTCACTGTCCTTTCCCAGGGTAGGCACGACAAGGTTCGCATTTTCAAAATGCGCCGTCGCAAGCACTACCAAAAGCGTCAGGGCCACCGGCAAAACTACACGGAACTGCAAATCGGCGCCATCGCCGGTTAAGCAGGGACGTACCAGGAGTAACGAAAAATGGCACAGAAAAAAGGCGGCGGCTCTACGCGAAACGGGCGTGATTCACAGCCCAAAATGCTCGGCGTCAAGAAATTTGGCGGTGAAGTCATTAACGCAGGCAGCATCATTGTGCGCCAGCGTGGCACCAAGTTCCACCCAGGCGTCAATGTCGGCATCGGCAAAGACCACACGCTGTTCGCGCTGGTTGACGGCTCGGTCTCGTTTTCCATCAAGGGTGCGCTGAACAAGCACACCGTGAATGTGACCCCGGCGTAAGCTGATCACTTCGATAAGTCACTTCGACTGAAACGAAGCCCCGACCTGTCGGGGCTTTTTTGTTTGTAAACTTGATCTCCGGCCCCTGACGCCCCCTGTTTTAACCGCAGCACTCCATCATGAAATTTGTTGACGAAGCCTTTATTGACATTGCCGCAGGCGATGGCGGGAGTGGCTGCGTCTCCTTCAGCCACGAAAAGTACAAGGAGTTCGGCGGCCCAAACGGTGGCGACGGCGGACGCGGCGGTCATGTGTACGCGGTGGCCGACATCAACCTGAACACGCTGGTGGACTTCCGGTTTTCACGCCGCCACGAGGCCCGTAACGGCCAGCATGGCATGGGTTCCGACATGTTCGGCGCCAAGGGCGACGACATCATCCTGAAGATGCCGGTAGGAACCATCCTGACCGACGGCGAAACCGGGGAAGTACTTTACGAATTGCTGGTTCCCGGTGAACAGGTGCTGATCGCCAAGGGCGGCGACGGCGGCTTCGGCAACCTGCGCTTCAAAAGCTCGACCAACCGCGCGCCACGCAGCAAGACACCCGGCTGGCCCGGCGAGCGAAAAAGCCTCAAGCTCGAACTCAAGGTACTGGCCGACGTCGGCTTGCTGGGCATGCCCAATGCCGGCAAGTCCACCTTCATTTCGGCCGTGTCGAACGCGCGCCCGCGCATTGCAGACTACCCTTTCACCACCCTGCATCCCAACCTCGGCGTGGTACGCGTGGGCCCGGAACAAAGCTTCGTGGTGGCAGATCTTCCCGGCCTGATCGAGGGTGCTTCGGAAGGCGCCGGCCTGGGCCACCTGTTCCTCCGGCATCTGCAGCGCACCCGCCTGCTGTTGCATATTGTCGACATGGCGCCTTTCGATGAAGGCGTGGACCCGGTGGCGCAAGCCAAGGCGATTGTGGGCGAACTCAAGAAATACGACGAAGCCCTTTACGACAAACCACGCTGGCTCGTCCTCAACAAGCTCGACATGGTGGACAAGGACAAACGTGCCGCGCTCGTGAAGGACTTCGTCAAACGCTTCAAGTTCAAGGGCCCCGTCTTCGAAATCTCGGCCTTGACGCGCGAGGGTTGCGAGCAGCTGGTCAAAACCATTTACCAGCATGTGAAGAGCGTCCAGAAAAGCGAGCAGCCGGTGGAAGAGGTTGATCCGCGATTTGCCGAACTGCCGCCGGAATCCCCGTAACGGCCTTTCCCCGCTGATTTTCGGGCAAACGCCGCCGGCATTTGCTATATAAACGATAGCTGCTTGCGCCCGCCCTGATTGGGCTAGAGCCCTAAAATACACTTAAATGCAAGAACAAACCGGCTCCTTGGTCCTGCGCAACGCCAAACGCATCGTGGTGAAGGTGGGCTCCAGCCTGGTCACCAACGAAGGGCGCGGGCTGGATTCCGTGGCCATCGGCCAGTGGTGCGAGCAGCTGGCAGCCCTCGTGAAGGACGGCCGGGAGGTCATCATGGTCAGCAGCGGCGCCATTGCCGAGGGCATGAAACGCCTGGGCTGGGCGACCCGGCCCAAGGCCATCCATGAGCTGCAGGCGGCCGCCGCCGTGGGCCAGATGGGTCTGGTCCAGGTTTATGAAACCAAGCTGCGCGAAAACGGCATCGGCAGCGCCCAGGTCCTGCTGACGCACGCCGACCTGGCCGACCGCGAACGCTACCTCAATGCACGCTCCACCCTGCTGGCGCTGTTGCAGCTTGGCGTAGTACCCGTCATCAACGAAAACGACACCGTCGTCAATGACGAGATCAAGTTTGGCGACAACGACACGCTGGGCGCACTGGTCGCCAACCTGGTGGAAGCCGATGCGCTGGTCATCCTCACCGACCAGCGCGGCCTCTACACCGCTGATCCGCGCAAGGACCCGGCCGCACAGTTTGTGCATGAGGCCAAGGCCGGCGACGCAGCGCTGGAGACCATGGCGGGAGGCGCAGGTTCCAGCATTGGCAAGGGCGGCATGATCACCAAGATCCTGGCCGCCAAACGCGCCGCGGGCTCAGGCGCATCGACAGTTATCGCCTGGGGCCGCGAGCCGCAAGCGCTGGTCCGGCTCACCCGGGGCGAGCCCATCGGCACGCTGCTGGTGGCGCAAACCCAGAAGATGCAGGCCCGCAAGCAATGGATGGCCGATCACCTGCAAATGCGGGGCTCAGTCACCGTGGACGCAGGCGCCGTGGGCAAGGTGCGCGATGAGGGAAAAAGCCTGCTGCCCATCGGCATGACGGCCGTTCAGGGGGAGTTTTCACGCGGCGATGTCATCGCCATCAGGGATCCCGGAGGCGCCGAGATCGCGCGCGGCCTGGCCAATTACTCAAGCGCCGAAGCCCGCATGATCTGCCGCAAGGCATCGTCAGAGTTCGAAAAACTGCTGGGCTACACGGGCGAACCCGAAATGGTTCACCGCACCAACCTGGTATTGAGCCGCTAGGTTTGCCGGGCGCCACGCTGCGGCGTCGCAGCCGCGAGCCCTCGCCTATTCCCGGGTCCTGAAATTCGGGTTCTTCAGCCGCGACACCATCAGGTCCACTGTTTGCACAGGTGCCGCGCTGTCGCAGGCGCCGGCCCTGGCCAAACGGAAAGCATGCTTGGACGGCATATTGCCGAACACCGACTTCCACTCCGGATTGCTGACGTTGGTCCATTTGCCGTCTGAATAGCGGGCATAGGTCTTGAATTCGCCGGTGCTGCAGCGTATGCCTTCGTACATCACATTGCGTGCGCCGCTGGCATTCGAGGCCACGATCACGTAGCGCACGACGCTGTCCTTGTTCGAAATCTGGATGGTCGCAGGGTCCACGCCGTACACCAGCTGGGAATTGGGCGACACCTCAAACGTGACGAGTTTGGTGAGGTCGAAGGCCGGCGGCGCCGAAACGCTGTCTTCTTTCCACTCTTCGGGATCATCCGCCGGGGCCACGGCCCATGATGTACAGCTGATCCCCAGCAAAAGCGTGGCGGCCACAAGGGCGGGTTTGAGATTCATGGTTTGGTTGGTTGGCTGTTCGCATCCAGGCTGGTCTGCGGATCGGGTTCAAAAGTGGCGCCGGGCGGCAATTCAAACGACGCCCCCAGCCGTGTCAGTGGTGCATGAAAGGGCTCGCCAGCGGGCGGAAAACCGCCCTCGCCGGCCTGGCCCGCGTGGTCACGCTGATGCAAGCCCCCGCGCAAATAACGGTTGCGGTGGTCGGGGCGCTGCTCGAAACGCGCGTCCGTGCGCGGAACGAACCGCGACAGCTCGGTCAGGGCCATTTCGTACACGCCGCGCTTGAACTCAACCACCACGTCCAGCGGCACCCAGTAGTCGTTCCAGCGCCAGGCATCGAACTCCGGATGGTCTGTGGCGCGCAGGTTCAAGTCCCAGTCGTGGCCGACCAGTTGCAGCAGGAACCAGATTTGTTTCTGGCCTTTGTAATGTCCGCGCGCATCGCGGCGGATGAACCGGTCAGGCACCTCATAGCGCAACCAGTCTCGGGTTCGGGCCAGCACATTCACATGCTGCGGCATCAGCCCCACTTCTTCATGCAACTCGCGGTACATGGCCTGCTCGGGATTTTCGCCCCGGTCAATGCCACCCTGCGGAAACTGCCACGAGTGGGTACGGATACGTTTGCCCCAAAATACCTGACTTCTCTGGTTGAGCAAGATGATGCCGACGTTGGGCCTAAAGCCGTCCCGGTCAAGCATAATCAAACCTCAATTTTTTAAACTGAGTCCATTATGCACAGCGAAGGCCCCAGCGCCAAGCGCACGGCGGGCTGCAGCACCCCTTTCCCGTTCCCTTTTCGTTCCTTTTTCGACTCTTTTCCATCCTTTTTTCCAACCCCGGAATTCCCGAAAACCGCCCATGAAAGCCTCCCAGTTCTTTATTTCCACCCTCAAGGAAGCGCCTGCCGACGCGGAAGTCGTCAGCCACCAGCTCATGATGCGGGCCGGCATGATCAAGAAACTGGGCGCCGGCGTGTACAACTACATGCCGATGGGCCTGCGCGTGATCCGCAAGGTCGAGGCCATCGTGCGCGAGGAAATGAACCGCGCCGGCGCGATCGAAATGACCATGCCGGTGATCCAGCCGGCCGAGCTCTGGCAGGAAACCGGCCGCTTTGAAAAAATGGGCCCCGAACTGCTGCGCATCAAGGACCGCCACGGCCGCGACTTTGTCGTCCAGCCGACCAGCGAGGAAGTCGTCACCGACGTGATGCGCCAGGACATCAAGAGCTACAAGCAGCTGCCCAAAAACCTGTACCAGATCCAGACGAAATTTCGCGACGAACGCCGGCCGCGCTTCGGCCTGATGCGCGGGCGCGAGTTCATCATGAAGGACGCTTACAGCTTTGACCGCGACCAGGCGAGCGCCAAGGCCAGCTACCAGGTCATGGCCGCGGCTTACCGCAAGATTTTTGACCGCTTCGGCCTGACCTACCGCGCCGTCGCGGCGGACAGCGGCGCCATTGGCGGCGACCTCAGCGAAGAGTTCCAGGTGATCGCCGCCACCGGCGAAGACGCCATCGTGTATTGCCCCGGCAGCGACTACGCCGCCAACATGGAAAAAGCCGAAGCGCTGGCGCCCCAGGGCGCACGCAAGGCCGCTTCCCAGGCGCTGACCAAAACCGCCACGCCCGGCAAGGCCACCTGCGCCGACGTGGCCGAGCTGCTGGGCATCCCGCTCGCTTCCACCGTCAAGTCGCTGGTACTGGCCACCGACCAGGTTGATGAGACCGGCAAGATCGTCAAGACACAGGTCTGGCTGCTGCTGCTGCGCGGCGACCACGACATGAACGAGGTTAAGGTTGGCAAGGTGCCGGGCCTGGCGGACTTCCGCTTTGCCACCCTGCCGGAAATTGAAGACCATTTCGGCTGCAAGCCTGGCTACCTCGGCCCGCTCAATTTGAAGAAGCCTGTCAAGCTGGTGGCGGACCGCGAAGTCGCGGCCATGGCCGACTGGGTGTGCGGCGCCAACGAAGTGGACTTTCACACCACCGGCGTCAATTGGGGCCGCGACCTGCCCGAGCCCGAACTGGTGGCCGACATCCGCAACGTGGTTGCGGGCGACCCTTCGCCCGATGGCAAGGGCGCGCTGGTCATCGAGCGCGGCATCGAGGTCGGCCACGTGTTCTACCTCGGCACCAAATACAGCCAGGCCATGAACGCCACCTTCCTCGGTGAAAACGGCAAGCCCCAGTTCCTGGAAATGGGCTGCTACGGCATCGGCATCACGCGCCTGCCGGCTGCCGCCATCGAGCAAAACCACGACGAGCGCGGCATCATCTGGCCCGACGCGATTGCGCCCTTCACCGTGGTGCTGTGCCCCATCAGCCCCGACCGCTTTCCCGAAGTCGAAGCGGCCGCCAGCAAGCTTTACGCAGAACTGCTCGCAGCGGGTGTGGACGTGATCCTGGACGACCGCGGCGAACGGCCCGGCGCCATGTTTGCCGACTGGGAATTGATTGGCGTGCCGCACCGCGTCACCATCGGCGACCGCGGCCTGAAAGACGGCCAGCTCGAATACCAGCACCGGCGCGATGCGGCTTCCAGCAAGATCGACGTTGCCGGCGCCTTTGATTTCCTCAAGGGAAAGCTGGCGCTTTGACGCTCCAATGGTTTCCGTGCGCTCATTGACCCTGTCCGCATCCGAAGCTGCCGCACAGGCCAGGGCGCAGGGGATTTCCAGGCGAAGCTGCCTGCAGGCCCTGCCCATCGCCCTCAGCCCATGGCTGCTGGCGGAACAGGCGCATGCCGGCGCGCAGGTTGAAGAGCCGCTGATCGACTCGGTGCGCACCGCGCTGAGTTCTGCCATCGCCAACCAGGCGCCGCCTGTGCCCGAGTTCAAGGACACCGAAAGCCGGCTCGCCTACCTGCGCTGGCTGGGCGCGATGAGCGAGCGTCTCAAGAAGAAAAAACCGGAGTGGCAGATCCGCAAGGAGTTTTTGCAAACCGTCTGGTACGAAAGCCGCCGCGCCGGGCTGGACACCACGCTGGTGCTGGGCCTGATCCAGGTCGAAAGCAATTTCCGCAAATTCGCGGTTAGCAACGTCGGCGCGCGCGGCTACATGCAGGTCATGCCTTTCTGGACGCGCGTGATCGGCGACGGCGATCCCTCCAAACTCTTTCACATGCAGACCAACCTGCGCTTTGGCTGCGTGATCCTGCGCCACTACCTGGACCGCGAACGCGGCGACCTCTTCATGGGCCTGGGCCGTTACAACGGATCGCGGGGCAAGTCGCCCTACCCCAATGCCGTGATGGGTGCCAGCAAAGCCTGGGAGTATTAGGCACACCCCCGTTCAGGCTCACTGCGTGTAGCCTGCTCCCCCCTTGCAGGGGGCGGCGCCTGCGGCCTGGCAAAGCCAGTTCCGCGGCCCCAGCTTGATACAGCATGGCGCTATCAATTCAATAGCTACTCGCGCACGTCCCTATTGGACTGAGGTCCGATTTAATGCCTGAAAACAGGGTTTTGACGATGTTTTACGGCCAATACAACGAGTCCTGAAGGCATTTTGGTCTCTAAAAGGGGATTTTTGGCCTCTTTTTACCCATGAATAGTGCCTCTAGCCCAATGCTGGCGAGCGCGAGCAGCTATAAATTTAATAGCGGCCGGCTGCCTTGCCAGCAGGGGCCGCGGATCTGGCTCTGCCAGTCCGCAGGCGCCGCCCCCTGCAAGGGGGGAGCAGGCTACACGAAGTGAGCCTGGACGGGGGTGAGCCAATCAACGCTCTGCGGCAAACCAGTCGAGTACAGGCACCGTGCCCGGCAGCACCGGCTGCACTGTTACCGGCAGGTTTTGCCACGCATACGACTGGCCTTCGTGCATGTGCAGCTCGCCGGTCCACTCGAAGACCTTGCAGAAATTGAGGCGGACCAAGGCGTGCGGGTAGTCGACCATTTCGACCTTCCAGGGCTGGGCGGCGCCTATGGTGACGCCGATTTCTTCCTGCAGCTCGCGGCGCAAGGCTTCTTCGACCGTTTCACCGGTTTCGAGCTTGCCGCCGGGGAATTCCCAGTAGCCTTCGTAAACCTTGCCAGGCGGGCGCGAGGTGAGAAGGAAATCGCCGTTCGGACGGATCAGCACGCCGACGGCCACGTCGACCACCTTGCGATCCACACCGCCCTCGCGCGGGCGCTCGCCGTCGGCGACCAGCACGCTCATGTCGAATGGTCGGGGGCGTGGTCGCCATCGGGCGACGCAGCAGCCGCCGCCGCGCCCGGCCGTTCATACGCCGCGATGGGCGCAGCCGCCATAGGCCGGCTGGCGCTGTCGCGGCCGGCGTAGTCGCGGGCGAACTGGTAGGCCACACGGCCGCTGCGCGAGCCGCGCTCCAGCGCCCAGACCAGCGATGCGGGCCTCGCGGCTGCAATTGCATCGGGGCCCACGCCGAAGGACGACAGCCACTGCGCGACGATGGTCAGGTATTCGTCCTGGGTGAAGGGGTAAAAACTGACCCACAGGCCAAAACGCTCCGACAGCGAAATCTTTTCTTCGACCACTTCACCGGGATGCACTTCGCCGTCGTCACCGTGCGTGTAGGTGAGGTTTTCCGTCATGTACTCGGGCAGCAGGTGGCGCCGGTTGCTGGTCGCGTAGATCAGCACATTGGGCGTGGCCGCCGCGACAGAGCCATCGAGGATGGACTTGAGCGCCTTGTAGCCGGGCTCGCCTTCCTCAAAACTCAGGTCGTCGCAAAAGACGATGAATTTTTCAGGCAGCCCGGACACCACGTCGACGATGTCCGGCAGGTCGGTCAGGTCGGCCTTGTCGACCTCGATCAGCCGCAGGCCGCGCGCCGCATATTCATTGAGGCAGGCCTTGATCAGTGAGGACTTGCCGGTGCCGCGCGCGCCGGTCAGCAGCACGTTGTTGGCGGGCTTGCCGCTGACAAACTGCTCGGTGTTGCGCCGGATCTTTTCCTTCTGGTCCTCGATTTCCTTGAGATCACCCAGGCTCATGTTGCCGATGTGGCGCACCGGCTCCAGCGAGCCGTGGCCGGAGCTGCGCTTGCGGTAGCGGTAGGCAATCGAAGCGCTCCAGTCGGGTGCGGTGAGCGGTTGCGGCAGCACGGACTCAATCCGCGCCATCAGGGACTCGACGCGGGTGATCAGGCGTTCAAACTGCTCGTTCATGGGGTGCGCCGGTTAACTGCGGTAGTCGGCGTTGATCTTGACGTAGTCGTACGAAAGATCGCAGGTCCAGACCGTGTCGGCCGCATTGCCCCGGCCCAGCACCACACGCACGGTGATCTCGCTCTGCTTCATCACGCGCTGGCCGTCGGCTTCCACGTAGCCGGGGTGGCGGCCGCCGTTTTTGGCAACCAGCACATCGTCCAGGTACAGGTCGATGCGGGTCTGGTCCAGGTCATCGATGCCGGCATAACCGACGGCCGCAAGAATACGGCCGAGGTTGGGATCACTGGCGAAGAAAGCGGTTTTCACCAGCGGCGAATGCGCAATGGCGTAGGCGACCTTGCGGCACTCTTCGCCGGTCTTGCCGCCTTCGACCTGGATGGTCATGAATTTGGTCGCGCCTTCGCCGTCGCGCACGATGGCTTGGGCCAGCTTGCGGGCAATGTCCAGCATGGCGGCGCGCAGGGCCTTGCCTTCCACGCCGTCCAGCGAGGTGATGGGCGGGTGCTTCGCCTTGTTGGTGGCCATCACGACGAACGAGTCATTGGTCGAGGTGTCGCCGTCGACCGTCACGCGGTTGAAGGAGCCTTCGGCAAGCTCCGTGGCCAGTTGCGCCATGAGCGGTTGGGCAACACAGGCATCTGTGGCCATGAAACCGAGCATGGTGGCCATGTTGGGCCGGATCATGCCGGCGCCCTTGCTGATGCCGGTGATGGTGATGTCGGCGCCTGCAATCTTCACGCGCGCGGAGAAAGCCTTGGCGACGGTATCCGTCGTCATGATGGCTTCGGCGGCGTTGCCCCAGTTGTCGGCCTTGGCGGCTTCCAGTGCGGCTGGCAGGCCCGCCGCGATGCGGTCGTTGGGCAGCGGCTCCATGATGACGCCGGTGGAGAACGGCAGGATCTGCTCGGGCGCAATATCCAGCAGGCGGGCCAGCGCAATGCAGCTGGCGTGCGCGCGGCTCAGGCCGTCGTCACCGGTGCCGGCGTTGGCATTGCCGGTGTTGATGAGCATGGCGCGTATGCCGGCTGTTTTGCCGTCATTTTTGGTCAGGTGCTCACGGCAGATCTGCACTGGCGCAGCACAAAAGCGGTTCTGCGTGAAGACGGCCCCGACCGAGGCCCCCTCGTCGAGCAGCAACACCGACAGGTCTTTGCGATTGGCCTTGCGGATGCCCGCTTCGGTGATGCCCCAGCGCACGCCGGGCACAGGGTAAAGGTCCGCGGCGGGCGTGGCAACCAGATTGACGGGCATGTTCCAGGACTCCGGAAAATCAGGGTTAAATCGGCAGTGTTCAGCGCAGGGCGGTGCTCAGTTCAGTCGGCCGTGGCAGTTTTTGTACTTCTTGCCCGAGCCGCAAGGGCAAGGGTCGTTGCGGCCCACACGCGGCACTTCGTCGGCCGGTATGGCCGATGCGCGGCGCTGCGATTCGCTGTCCAGCGTCGTTTCCACCTCACCGGTTTCAGTAGGTGCGGTGTAGGTGACGTTGGTGATGTTCTCGGCCCGGTTTTCCAGTTCCTCGGCGGCCTGCTCGAGCTGTTCACCCGACTGGACCTTGACCGTCATCAACACCTTGGTGACCTCGTTCTTCACGCTGTCGAGCAACTGGCCGAAGAGTTCAAAGGCTTCGCGCTTGTATTCCTGCTTGGGCTGCTTCTGCGCATAGCCGCGCAGGTGAATGCCCTGGCGCAGGTAGTCAAGGGCGCTCAGGTGTTCACGCCAGTGGCTGTCGATGCTTTGCAGCAGGACGATGCGTTCGAACTGCGTGAAGTTTTCTTCGCCGATTTTTTCGACCTTGTCGGCGAATGCGGCGTTGGCCGCGGCAATGACTTTTCCCACGACTTCGTCGTCGGTGATGGCGGTCGCGGCTTCCAGCTCCTGGCGCAGGGGCAACTCGATCTGCCACTCGTCGCGCAGCACGTTCTCGAGCCCGGCGATGTCCCACTGCTCTTCAACGCTTTCAACCGGCACATACTGCCGCGCCAGGTCGGTGAAACAGCCTTCGCGCAGGGAAGCGATCTGCGCCTGCAGGTTGGCCGCATCCATGATGTCGTTGCGCTGCTGGTAAATCACCTTGCGCTGGTCATTGGCCACGTCGTCATATTCCAGCAACTGCTTGCGGATGTCGAAGTTGCGCGCCTCGACCTTGCGCTGGGCCGACTCGATGCTACGGGTCACGATGCCCGCCTCGATCGCCTCGCCGTCGGGCATCTTGAGCCGCTCCATGATGGCCTTGACGCGGTCGCCCGCGAAGATGCGCATCAACGGGTCGTCCAGGCTCAAATAAAAGCGCGATGAACCGGGGTCGCCCTGGCGGCCTGAGCGGCCGCGCAACTGGTTGTCGATACGGCGCGATTCGTGGCGTTCGGTCGCGATGATGCGCAAGCCGCCCAGGGAGGTAACCTGCTCGTGCTCTTCTTTCCAGACCGCGCGCAGACGGGTGATTTCCGCTTCCTGGGCCGCCACATCGAGCGACTCGTCCGTTTCAACCGCTTCAATCAATTTTTCAACATTACCGCCCAGCACGATATCGGTGCCGCGGCCCGCCATGTTGGTGGCAATGGTGATCATTTTCGGCCGCCCGGCCTGGGCAATGATGTCGGCTTCGCGGGCATGCTGCTTGGCGTTGAGCACCTGGTGCGGCAGGTTTTCCTTGATCAGCAACTGGTCGATGATTTCGGAGTTCTCAATCGACGTCGTGCCGACCAGCACGGGCTGGCCGCGCTCATAGCATTCACGGATGTCCTTGATCGCAGCTTCGTACTTCTCGCGGGTAGTCTTGTAGACGCGGTCCAGCTGGTCGTCGCGGCGGCTGACGCGGTTGGGCGGGATGACAGTGGTTTCGAGGCCGTAGATTTCCTGGAATTCGTAGGCTTCGGTGTCGGCCGTTCCGGTCATGCCGGCCAGCTTGCTGTACAGGCGGAAATAGTTCTGGAAGGTGATGGAGGCCAGCGTCTGGTTCTCAGCCTGGATCTGCACGCCTTCCTTGGCTTCGACAGCCTGGTGCAGGCCGTCGCTCCAGCGGCGGCCCGACATCAGGCGGCCGGTGAATTCGTCAACGATCACGACCTCGCCGTCCTGCACCACATAGTGCTGGTCGCGGTGGTAAAGCAGGTTGGCGCGCAGCGCTGCATACAGGTGATGCATCAGCGAAATATTGGCCGGATCGTACAGCGTGGCGCCTTCGGGGATCAGGCCCAGGTTGAACAGCAGGCGCTCGGCGTTCTCATGACCCTGCTCGGTCAGGAAGACCTGGTGGGTTTTCTCGTCGATGGTGTAGTCGCCGGGCTTGGTCACGCCTTCGCCAGTGCGCGGATCGGCTTCGCCTTCCTGGCGCGTCAGCAAGGGCACGACCTTGTTCATCGCCAGGTACATCTCGGTGTGGTCTTCAGCCTGGCCGCTGATGATGAGCGGCGTGCGGGCTTCGTCGATCAGGATCGAATCGACCTCGTCAACGATGGCGTAATTCAGGCCGCGCTGCACGCGGTCTGCCACCTCGTAGACCATGTTGTCGCGCAGGTAGTCAAAGCCGTATTCGTTGTTGGTGCCGTAGGTGATGTCGGAGCCGTAGGCCGCCTGCTTTTCCTCGCGCGACATGTTGGGCAGGTTGATGCCGACGGTGAGGCCCAGGAAGTTGTAGAGCTTGCCCATCCAGCGCGCGTCGCGGCTGGCCAGGTAGTCATTGACTGTCACCACATGCACGCCTTTTCCGGTCAGCGCGTTGAGGTAGACCGGCAGCGTGGCGGTGAGGGTCTTGCCCTCGCCGGTGCGCATTTCGGAAATCTTGCCGTTGTGCAGCGACATGCCGCCCAGCAGTTGCACATCAAAGTGACGCATCTTCATGACGCGTTTGCTGCCCTCCCGGACCACGGCAAAAGCTTCAGGAAGAATGGCATCGAGTTCTTCGCCTGCGGTCACCCGGTCTTTGAATTCCTGGGTTTTGGTGCGCAGCTGGTCGTCGCTCAGCTTCTCATACTCGAGTTCCAGCGCATTGATGCGTTCTACGGTTTTGCGGTAGGTTTTGAGCAGGCGGTCGTTGCGGCTGCCGAAAATTTTGGTCAGGATGTTGGAAGCCATAAATGCGAGGCCGCCTTTGACCGCTCCCGCGAGCTAGGCAATGCGGCCGAAATCCCTTTTTGTGTACGGAACCTAGGTGTGGGCGCCAACAGTTACTTCAACTGGGCCCAAACCCCTGATTTTAACTCTGCCAAGGGAGTCGCATGGCCCGCCGCCGTAAAACCGCAGCGGCAAGCCAAAAGCCGTGCACGTGGCACGGCAGCGGCAAGCGCCTAGTGGGGGCGCGGCAGCTGGGGAGCCGGCACAGCCGGCCGCGGAGAAACCGCTGCCACCGTGGGCCCGGGCAGTTTTTGCCCTGCGGTCAGGAATTTTTGCGGGTCCTGGAAGACGCCCTGGACCAGCACCTCGAAATGCAGGTGCGGACCGGTGGAACGGCCCGTGGTGCCCACTTCTGCAATCTTCTGGCCGCGCTTGATCAGGTCGCCTTTTTTGACCAGCACGCGGGACGCATGGGCGTAGCGTGTGACGAGTTCGTTGCCGTGGTCGATTTCCACCATGTTGCCGTAGGCGGGGTGGTATTCCTGCGTGACGACCACACCGCCTGCGGCGGCAAGAATCGCGGTACCCGGCTCGGACGGGAAATCCAGGCCGGTGTGCAAGGCGGAGCGCCCGTTCATCGGGTCAATGCGCCAGCCGAAAGGTGAGCCCAGATTGCCACCGGCCACCGGTTCCTGGGTGGGAACCATCATTTTCTTGATCTTCTGGTCGAAGAGGCGCGACTCCATCACGGTCATGAGATCCACGCGCTGGTCGGTCAGTTTGTCCAGGTCAGCCAGGGTAGTTTGCAGCTCTTCCATGGTCAGCGAAGGACCCGCCACCAGCACGCCGCCGCGGCCAGGCGTCACCTTGATGTCATTCGGGCTGACCCCTGCCAGGCCCGACACCCGCTCGCCGAGCGCTTCGAGCTGCATCATCTTGGCCTGCATTTCACCGACCCGCCTGGCCATGACATCGAGGTTTTCACGCATAAAGCGGTCACGCTGGTCGAATTCGTCCTTGACCATGAGCTTGACCAGCGAGCCGACGACCGGCCAGCCTTCCCGCGCTCCCTTGAGGAACACCCAGTGATAGAGACCCGCAGCCACGAGCATGAGCGCCAGGGCGGCGACAAAGCCGGCCAGCACCAGTTTGGTACCGCTTAAATAAATGGCCCGGCTTTTCGCCAGCCACGCATCCGTGATAATCAAATGCACTTGTCTACCTCTTTTTTTTCAGCTTGCGCTTGCCAGGCTGCTATCTGCCCATCATGACCACTGACCGGCGCCTTCCCCAGGCGCTTTCCGTTTACCAGGCGGCCGGGAGTTCACCTTCCCTGGCACGGCTGACGGAACTCGTTCAGGAGTCCGGCGAAAGGCTCAAGGCCATTGAATCGCTGCTTCCTGAAGCCCTGCGGCCCGCCGTTCAGGCCGGACCGATTGACGGTGAAACCTGGTGCCTGCTGGTGAATGGCAATGCGGCTGCTGCAAAAATCCGGCAGTTGCTCCCCCTGATCCAGGCGCGCCTTCTCGGCAAAGGTTGGAAGGTTACATCAATTCGGCTCAAGATACTAATAGCCAAAAAGTAGTCGTCCAGACCGGCTCACAGAAGCCTCAATACGTCGTGGCCCGCATGTTGATCACATTGCCTGCTACCAATTTCGTAGCGTATGGTACCCATATGGCATGGGGAAGGCAACAGGAAAGGGAAAATGGTGCCGCTTGTCGGAATCGAACTGACGACCTACCGCTTACAAGGCGGTTGCTCTACCAACTGAGCTAAAGCGGCACAAAGCTATTTTACTTGACCCGTTTCAGTGAAGGCCGTGTGCGCGGCGACTTGGGCGGATCCGGCGGCTCGGAACCGTCATCGGCTTGCGAATCTGCGCTGCTTTCGGGCACCAGCTGCATGATCTTTTCCGGGCCTTCCGCCGGATTGTGCGGATGCGCAGCCGGCGCGGCAGCCACCGGAGGTGCGCCATGAGGGTCTTCGGCGCCCGCCTCAGCGCCGGAAACCGGACCGGCGGAAGCCGCAACCATGGGAAAGGCCATGCCTTGCCCGTTTTCACGGGCATAGATCGCAATCACGTGGCTGATGGGCACCATGATTTCCCGGGCACTGCCGGCAAACCGCGCCTTGAACTCGATGAAATCGTTGCCGAGCTTGAGTGACGAGGTCGCGTCAAAACTGATGTTGAGCACGATCTCGTTGTTCTTGACGTACTCGCGCGGCACCTGCACGGTGTCGTCCACCGACACGGCCACATAAGGCGTGAAGCCGTTGTCAGTGCACCACTCGTACAAAGCCCGTATCAGATACGGTCGCGTTGACGTGGAGTCCAGGGCGTTCATGAATTCAGCCAAGTTAAACCCGAACCATCATATGGGCACCCTCTTCACCGGCCGTGAGAGATCTCTCTTCGCCAGCCAGGGCCGCGGATCCGGCTTCGCCGGGCCGCAGGCGCAGCGCCCCTCTTCTTCTTGCAAGGGGCAGCGCACAGCCGAAGGTACACGCAGTGGCAAGCGTGGGGGCCATTATTTCCGCATGACCTTTTCGGAAGGCGTCAGCGCTTCGATATAGGCGGGGCGCGAAAAGATGCGTTCCGCATACTTGAGCAGCGGTGCGGCATTTTTCGACAGGTCAATGTCGTAGTAGTCCAGGCGCCACAGCAGCGGGGCAATCGCCACGTCCAGCATGGAAAAGTTATCGCCGAGCATGAACTTGTTTTTCAGGAAGATCGGTGCGAGCTGCGTCAGGCGGTCGCGGATATGCGAACGGGCTTTTTCAAGCGCCTTTTCGTTGCCTTTGGAGGCGCGCGATTCCAGCGTGCTGACGTGGACGAACAGTTCTTTTTCGAAGTTCAGCAGGAAGAGGCGAACGCGCGCGCGGTCAACCGGGTCGCCGGGCATGAGTTGCGGGTGCGGAAAGCGCTCGTCGATGTACTCGTTGATGATGTTCGATTCGTACAGGATCAGGTCGCGCTCGACCAGGATAGGTACCTGTCCGTATGGGTTCATCACATTGATGTCTTCCGGCTTGTTGTACAGGTCAACATCGCGAATTTCGAAGTCCATGCCCTTTTCAAACAGCACAAAACGGCAGCGGTGCGAGAAGGGGCAGGTCGTGCCTGAATAAAGGACCATCATGGTGCGGAACTCCTAAATGCAAAGGAGTGGATACATTGAAAGCATCCACTCCAGAAGGTGCCGGGAGCTTAGCCCCGGCGAAAAATTACTTGACGTCTTTCCAGAACGCCGCATTCAGGCGCCAGGCAACAAAGGTCAAGCCGAGAAGGAAAATCAGCACCCAGACGCCGACGCGAATACGGGTGTTCTGGGCCGGCTCGCCCATCCATTGCAGGTAGCCCACGAGGTCGCCCATCGCCTGGTCATACTGCAACTGCGTCATGGTGCCGGGGGTGAGCTGCTTCCAACCCTTAAAAATCTCCACTTTATGGCCGTGCTCTTCCTTGTAGTCGTACTGCGGCTCGCGCGTGCCCTGCAGTTCCCACAACACATGCGGCATGGCCACACTCGGGAAAGCGCGGTTGTTCCAGCCCGTGGCTTTGGTGTTGTCGGGGTAGTAGCTGCGCAGGTAAGTGTAAAGATAGTCGGCACCCGTGCCGCCGGCACCCGATCGCGAACGTGCAATCACGGTCAGGTCGGGCGGATTGCCGCCGAACCAGTCCTTCGCCTGCTTGGGATCAATCGCAGCCTTCATGGTGTCGCCGACCTTTTCGGTCGTGAACAGCAGGTTGTCCTTGATTTGTTGCTCGGTCAGGCCGATGTCTTTCAGGCGGTTGAAGCGCATGAAAGCAGCGGAGTGGCAGTTCAGGCAGTAATTGACGAACAGCTTGGCACCGTTTTGCAGCGAGCCCAGGTCATTCGTGTTGTTCGGTGCCTTGTCCCAGGCAATACCGCCTTCGGAAGCGTGTGCACCGGCAACCAGGCCGAGGGCCGCGATCAGGGAAAAAATCAGTTTTTTCATTGTTGTTATCTCCTGCTTAGTGACCGTGGAAAATAATACGGTCAGGCGGCGTTTTAGGCGTACCCAGGCGGCTCCACCACGGCATCAAAAGGAAGAAACCAAAATAGAACAGGGTGCCGAGCTGGGACACGCGCTCACCGATGGCCGATGGCGGTTGAACACCCAGGTAACCGAGTACCAGGAAATTCACGACAAAAATGCCGTAGAGGTATTTGTGCCAGTCAGGGCGGTAGCGGATGGACTTGACCGGGCTGTGGTCCAGCCATGGCAGGAAGAACAGGATGATGACCGCACCACCCATCACGACCACGCCCCAGAACTTGGCGTCGATACCCTTGATCATCATGCCCCAGAGCTCGCCCAGGAAAGGCACGCCGGCCAGCGGTTTGGCCAGCGCATCCAGGCCTTGCGCGATGCCTGCGCCGGCGGAAGGAATGACCAGGCCGATCCAGTTGGCGATGGAAGGCAGCAAGCCCAGCAGCAAGGCCGCGCCGACGGCAATCACCAGCACGGCTGGCTTGAAGATGCCGGAGAGTTTGCGGGCGGCAAGCACTGCGGCGACGATCGCGATGATGCCCAGTGCACCGGCCATTTCACCGGTGATGGCGCGCAGCATCGAGTAGTAAGGCGTGAAGTACCAGACCGGTGCGATGTGCGCAGGCGTCTTCAGCGGGTCGGCCGGGATGAAGTTGTTGTACTCCAGGAAGTAGCCGCCGAACTCGGGCGCGAAAAAGATGATCGCCGTGAAGATCATCAGGAAGACGCTCACACCGAAGATGTCGTGCACCGTGTAGTAAGGGTGGAAGGGTATGCCGTCCAGCGGGTGGCCTGCGGCGTCCTTCGGCGCATTCGGGCCCTTGATTTCAACGCCGTCGGGATTGTTGGAGCCGACTTCATGCAGCGCGATGATGTGCGCGGCCACCAGGCCCAGCAGCACCAGCGGCACGGCAATGACGTGGAAAGCAAAGAAGCGGTTCAGCGTCGCGTCACCGACCACATAGTCGCCGCGGATCAGCAGCGCGAGGTCAGGGCCGATGAAAGGGATGGCGGCAAACAGGTTGACGATCACCTGGGCGCCCCAGTAGCTCATCTGGCCCCATGGCAGCAGGTAGCCCATGAAGGCCTCGGCCATCAGGCACAGGAAAATCGCGCAGCCGAAGATCCAGACCAGCTCGCGCGGCTTGCGGTAGCTGCCGTAGAGCAGGCCGCGGAACATGTGCAGGTAAACCACCACGAAGAAAGCGGAAGCGCCGGTGGAGTGCATGTAGCGGATCAGCCAGCCCCAGGGGACGTCGCGCATGATGTATTCGACAGAGCCGAAAGCCAGTGCGGCGTCGGGCTTGTAATTCATCGTGAGGAAGATGCCGGTGACGATCTGGATGACCAGCACCAGCATGGCCAGCGAGCCGAAGATGTACCAGAAGTTGAAGTTCTTCGGTGCGTAGTACTCGCTCATGTGCTCTTTGTAGAGCTTGCTGGCGGGAAACCGGTTGTCGACCCAGTTCATCGCCTTGACGGCGAGCGGGGCATCGGGGGAAATTTCTTTGAATTCAGCCATAACTGATCCTGGTTCGGTGGGATTCTTTGGCAAGCACCTGGTACGCGGCAGAAAGGTCGGCGGGTATCAGGTGCTGGCTATAGGGTCTTGTGAAGGAGCTTGGTTAACGCGGGTTAAGGCAAGCGCCTCAGGCCTTCTTGTCTTCACCAATCAGCAGACGGGTGTCCGAAAGGTACATGTGCGGCGGCACTTCCAGGTTGTCCGGCGCGGGCTTGTTCTTGTACACACGGCCGGCCATGTCGAAGGTCGAGCCATGGCAGGGGCACAGGAAGCCGCCGGCCCAGTCGTTGGGCAGCGAAGGCTGTGCGCCGGGCTGGAACTTGTCAGAGGGCGAGCAGCCCAGGTGCGAGCAAATGCCCACCACCACCAGCGTTTCGGGCTTGATGGAGCGGTTTTCGTTGCGGGCGTATTCGGGGGTCAGTTCGTCGGGCTTGCGCTCGGATTTGGGGTCGGCCAGGAGGGCATCGACCTTGGGCAGCTCGGCGAGCTGCTCGGGCGTGCGTTTGATGATCCAGACGGGCTTGCCGCGCCATTCCACCGTGATCTTTTCGCCGGGTTTCACGCCGGAGATATCGACCTCGACGGCCGCACCGGCAGCCTTGGCTTTTTCGGAGGGCTGGAAAGTGCTGACAAAGGGGATTGCGGTGGCTGCAACGCCTGCGCCGCCTACAGCGCAGGTGGCCACGAGCCAGTTTCTTTTATCTTTATCGACGGGGGCGCCGTGGGGCACACCGTTCGCGCTTGCTTCGCTTGCTTGGGTCATGAGAGTCCTTCAAGAACTGGCTTGAAATAGGCTTGGTGGGAGGCTTAGTGGGGTCAACCCGCAATTGTAGCGGAGCGCGATGTCGTTTTTCAAGGCGGAGGGCCCGGCCCGGGCGGCGGCAGCCCGCATGGCTGGGCCGGAAGTGCCCGTTTTTAAGGCAGCCGGCCGCCTTCGCATATTTTGTTGCAAGCCGCGCCTTTCGCACCGCCCGAAAACACGGCCAGCCTTCATAATCATTTTTTGCAGAACGCCGGTACGGCCGGCAACCGCTACCAATAACAGGAGAGACTCATGGGAATGATGCAGGAATTCAAGGAATTTGCCGTCAAGGGCAATGTGATCGATCTGGCCGTAGGCGTGATCATTGGCGCCGCTTTCGGCAAGATCGTCGACGCCGTGGTGAGCGACCTGATCATGCCGCTGGTGGGCCTGGTCTTCGGCAAGCTGGACTTTTCCAGCATGTACGTATTGCTGGGCACTGTGCCGCCGGGCACCGACATGTCGCTTGAAGCCCTCAAAAAGGCTGGGGTCCCGGTCTTTGCCTATGGCCACTTCCTGACGGTGAGCGTCAACTTCGTCATCCTGGCTTTCATCATTTTCCTGATGGTCAAGCAGATCAACCGGCTCAAACGTCACCACGAAGCCGCACCACCGCCCGCCGCGCCGCCTGAAGACATCGTGCTGCTGCGCGAAATCCGCGACAGTCTAAAAAAGTAACCCCCCTGTTGCCCGCTCACTTCGTGTAGCGGGCCTCTCCCCTACAGGGGACGGCGCCTTGCGGCTGGCAAAGCCAGACCGCGGCCCCCGCTTGCGAAGGCATGGCTATGCTATTGATTTAATAGCTGCTTGCGCAGGCTCCTATTGGGCCAGGGCCCGATTTCGCTTGAATTTTCAGCCGGCAACAAGCTGGCGCGCCATGCGAACAGCCGCCAGCAAGCTGGATGCGTCCGCGCGCCCCGTGCCGGCGATGTCAAACGCCGTGCCGTGGTCGGGGCTCGTGCGCACCAGCGGCAGCCCCAGCGTCACGTTAACGCCCTGCTCCACGCCCAGGTATTTGACCGGGATCAACCCCTGGTCGTGGTACATCGCCACCACCACGTCAAACTCGCCGGGTTTGCCGACAGCATGGCGTGCACGCATGAACACCGTGTCGGGTGCGAAGGGACCGCTCACATCCAGCCCTTGCGCGCGGGCGGCAGCGATGGCCGGCGCGATGATGGCCTGCTCTTCGCTGCCGAACAGTCCGCCTTCACCGGCGTGCGGATTCAGCCCCGCCACCGCGATGCGCGGTGCCCGGCCCAGGCTGGCAGCCACCGCGCTGTGCGTGATGCGCAAGGTCTGCAACACGTTGTCAAAGGTGACGGCCTCAATGGCGCGCCGCAGTGACATGTGAATGCTTACCAACACGGTCTTGAGTTCATCGTTGGCCAGCATCATGCGCACCGGCACGTCCGCCGCCGATTTACCCAGAAAAGCGGCCGCCTCGGCCTGAAGCATTTCGGTGTGGCCCGGAAAAGCGGCCACCCAGCCACCGGCCGCCGCCAGTGCCTCCTTGTGGATGGGCGCCGTCACCATGGCGCATGCCTCGCCACCCAGCACGCTGCGCGCCGCCCAGACGATGCAGTCAGCCGCAGCCTGGCCCGCCCGCGCATTGACCTGGCCGTAAGGCACGGTCTCCAACTCGCATTTTTGCAACACCCCGATGCAATGGGGCGGCACCCCCGCCGCATCGGCCAGGGCGTCCAGCCGGGCCACCGGCAGCGCCAGCGGGGACGCTGTCAGCGCGGCAGCGCGGCGCATCGTGGCGACATCGCCTACCACGGCGCAGCCCGCCATTTCAACGGGCGCGTCGCGAAAAGCCCTGGCGATGATCTCCGGGCCGATGCCGGCGGCGTCACCCATGGTGATGAGCAGCGGCTTGTTCACAAGCCGGGCGCCGCCGCGGTGAATTGCGGCGACAGGGTGCATTTGGTTACAGGAAACCCCATAATCACAAAGAAACAGGTCAACACACCGGCTGCACAGCGCAGCGCCGGATCAATGAATTCAGGGGGGTCGGTCAGATGCATGCTGGGGGTATTTTGGCGCAAACCACATCGCAGCGGCAGCTCGCCGGCGCACAGGACATCAGCCTGCCATGAATGCTGCCATGCCCGTCCTGATGTCCGACGGTGAAATGATGCTGTGGAGTGCTGCGGCCGGCGCACTTGGCCTGGTGCTGCTGCTGGCCCTGGCCGATGCCCTTTACAGCCGCACCCGCGCTGCCTGGCAGACCCTGGCTTACCTCGCGCTTTGCTGGCTGGTGGTGATGCTGCTGAGCGGCCTGCCCATGGAGCTCTGGCCGGACGGCAAGGAGTCGCTGGGCATTGCGCAACTGCTTGTCGGGCCGGCTTGCGCGTCGATGGGCAGCTTCGGCGCCAGCAAATGGCTGTCGGCCCACCAGCGCGACCACCTGATGAAGGTCAGCCTGCTAACCATCACGCTGGTCTGCATCGCCGGCGGGCCGCTCTGCCTGCTGCTGGAGCCGCAGTGGGCCCTGCCCGCCTCGGCAACACTCGCCGTCGTCAATCTTTCCGTAGTGCTGTGGCTGTCGGTTCGCGCCACGCAACTCGGTGACCGGCTGGCCTGGGGCCTGGCGCTGGGCTGCCTGCTGACGCTGCCCGCGCAGATCGGCCTGTACGGCCTGGCGCTGAGCCCCACCCGGTTTTCACTGCCGCTGCAGGCCGGCGTGGCTATGGCAGCCTTGCTCAGTGTGGTCATCACGGCCGCCATGCTGTGGCTGCGCAACCGGCAGACCCGGCAGTTGAAGCACGGCGAAGCGTCGGGGCATGACCCGATCACCCAGCTCTATGACGGCGTGGCGATGGTGCAGAAAATCATCCGTGCGCAGCGCCGGCGTCTGCGCACGCGGCGCGACGGCGCGCTGATGGCCGTGCTGCTGTTCGAGCCCGAAGGCCTGCTGCCCCAGATTGGCCAGGCCGGCCTGAACGAAATCTACATCCAGATGGCGCGCCGCATTCAGCGCCACACCGGCGCCGTCAACCCGGCCGGCCGCTACTATGACCGCTGCTTTGTCGTGCTGCTGGAAACCATGCATTCGCCGCGCTGGATACGCACACTGGGCCTGCGCGTGGCCTCCGACCTGCGCCGGCCGATGGACGTGACGGCCCTGGGCGGGGGGCGCGCCCGGATCAAGCCGGACATTGCCGTCGGCATCGTTCATCTGTCGGTCGCCGGCAAGGACGTCGCCCAGCTGCTGCACGAAGCGCAGTCTGTGGCGCAGGCTGCCCGCGCCATGCGCTCCCGCGCCGCCCTGCTGGACCCGGAAACCCGCACCGCCGTGCCGGTGGAGCATGCCGAGCTGGGCTCCAGCTGGCATGCGCTGCGAAACGCCGCGCCGCAAACCCCGCTGCGGGCCAAACCCGCCGGCCCTAACGCCAGCCCCAACGCCAGCCGAACCGGGCGGCAGCGCCACAAGCCGGCCTGATCCCCGCAAGAAACGCTTCAGGCCGGGTTGTCGATGTCGATGAACTGGTGGGCCAGGCCGAGCTGCGTGGCAACCTGCGCCGCCACGGCCGGCGCGCCGTAGCGCTCGGAGGCGTGGTGCCCGCAGGCAATAAAGACCACGCCCATCTCGCGCGCGTAGTGCGCCTGGGGTTCGGAAATCTCGCCGGTGATGAAGGCGTCGGCGCCTGCGGCAATCGCCGCCTCAAAATACCCCTGCGCGCCGCCTGTGCACCATGCTATGTTTTTGATAGCTGCTTGCGTTGGTCCTGCTTTGGTTACAGCCCGATCAAGCACTTTTTCCACATGTGTTGCCAGTGCGCCGGCATCTGAAAACTGCCCTCCGTCGACACGCCCACCGATAAAACCCAGGTCCTGTTCGCCGAATCGCCCCGTCGCCGTGAGGCCCAGTTGCAAGCCCAGCTGGGCGTTGTTGCCGAGCTCGGGATGCGCGTCCAGTGGCAGGTGGTAGGCATAGAGGTTGATGTCGTGCGCCAGCAACAACGCCAGGCGCTGCTTCATCCAGCCCGTGACGCGGCCGTCCTGGCCGCGCCAGAACAAGCCGTGGTGCACAAAGACGGCGTCGGCCTGCGCCGCAATCGCCGCTTCGATCAGCGCCAGGCTGGCGGTAACGCCGGAAACGATCTTGCCGACCGACGGTTTGCCTTCGACCTGCAGGCCGTTGGGGCCGTAGTCCTTGAAACGCGCGGGCTGCAAAAGCGTGTCAAAGGCCTGCAGCAAGTCCTGTCGTGTGGTGCTCATGGCCCCATTGTCTCAGGGCGCTGCCTCAGGACGATCAGCTTTTCTCGAGGCCCAGCAAGGCGTCCTTGAGCATGAAGTCGGCCGGAACGGACCCCAGCCAGATGCCCAGCACCATGCGAAAGAACTCCGCATCACCGACCGCTGCGCCCTGCGGCTGCTCGGCGATGAAAAAGCTGGTGCCCTTGCCCGGCATGAACTCCATCGCGAACGAATCGCCGGGCATCAGCTTGCTGCGGCCCGAGAAGATATCGATCAAACGGTTGCTCGACACCGAGTGGCGGCTGACAGCGTCGCGGCTTGAATTGTCGGCCATGCCTCGCAGGAAGAGCCGGCCCAGGTCGGTGCCGGAGACTTCGCGCAGCGCCACAAAAGCCAGGCGGATGGGCGTGCCCAGCTTCATCGCCTCGTCGGCCGACGAGACCTTGCGGCTCGTGTACAGGGCCATGTCATAGACCTTGAAAATGGCCTTGAAGCGGGTGCCGGCGCCATTGAGCTGCAGTGTGGTGCCCTGCGCCACCACACTGGCCGGAAATTTCGTCGCCGTGGGTGCGGCCAGAACCGGCAATGCCAGTCCCGCCGAACCCGCTGTCAATGCGGCCGCGCCACGCGCGAGCCAGGTCCGCCTTGAACACTGATGCATGTTGTCACCTCCGTTATGGTTGTTGACCGCGGGCAGCGGTTCAGGCTGCCCGCGGCTGCGGCCTTGCGGCAGCCGGGAACATGGTACCGGAGCCAGCCGGCGTGCTTCCTTACAGCGAGCGGGAACCCGAAGCGATAAACTCCATCAGTTGGCGCCGCGCCCCTTCCGGCCCTGTGCCGCCCCGGATTCCCGCCCCATTTCGTCTTCCGCACCTTCGTACCGGCACGCCGACCTTCACGCCTCATGAAACGCACCTGGCTTCTTTTTTCCCAAACCGTCACCGTCCTGCTGGCGGCTTACTTCGTGGTGGCCACGCTCAAGCCGCAGTGGCTGGACCGCGGCAATATGCCGGGCGTGTCCGTCATCGAGGCCCCGGCCGGCAGCGCGCCGCGCAGCGGCGGCGCCGGAAGCGGCTTCGCGTCGGCGGCCAAAATTGCCTCGGCGGCTGTGGTCAGCATCAACACCAGCAAGGCCGCTGCCAAAAACCCGCATGCCGAAGACCCGTGGTTCAAGTTTTTCTTCGGCGACCAGAGCCCCAATGAACCGCAGGGCGGACTGGGCAGCGGCGTCATCATCAGCGCCAGCGGCTACATCCTGACCAACAACCACGTGGTGGAAGGCGCCGACGAGATCGAAGTCATCCTCAACGACACGCGCAAGGCAAAAGCACAGGTCATAGGCACCGACCCGGACACCGACCTGGCCATCCTCAAGATCGACCTGGACAAGCTGCCCGTCATCGTGCTGGGCAACTCCGACGCCTTGCAGGTGGGCGACGCCGTGCTGGCCATCGGCAACCCGTTTGGCGTGGGCCAGACGGTCACCGGCGGTATCGTGAGCGCACTGGGGCGCAACCAGCTGGGCATCAACACCTTTGAAAATTTCATCCAGACCGACGCCGCCATCAACCCCGGCAACTCGGGCGGCGCGCTGGTCGACGTGAACGGCAACCTGATGGGCATCAACACCGCGATTTATTCGCGCTCGGGCGGCTCCATGGGCATTGGTTTTGCCATCCCGGTGTCGACCGCCAAGCTGGTGCTCGACGGCATCGTGAAGGACGGCCAGGTCACACGGGGCTGGATCGGCGTGGAGCCGCAGGACCTCAACCCCGAACTCGCTGAAACATTCGGCCTTCCGGCAGCTGCGGCCAAAGAGGGTGGTGTCATCATCACCGGCGTTCTGCAGAACGGCCCGGCCGCGCAGGCCGGCCTTCTGCCCGGCGACGTGATCACTGCCGTGAACGGCAAGGGCGTGCGCAACGTGAGCCAGTTGTTGACCGCTGTGGCAGCCCTCAAGCCCGGTACGCCGGCGCCGTTGACGGTGCTGCGCAAGGACAAGCAGACCGAGATCCCGGTGACGCCCGGCAAGCGCCAGCGGCCCAAGGTTCAGCAGCGCTGACCGGCCGGGGCGGCGGGGAGCCCGCAGCCATCAATGCGAAGGTGCTATTGAGTTAATAGCTGCTTGCGCCCGGCCATATTGGGCTGCAGCCATTTTTATCCAAGGTTTTTTGAACAGCCCCGGCGGAAAATCAGGGCTTGGCCGCTTCGGTGTCACTGTCGGTCTCTGGCGCCTTGGTGTGCTTGACGAACAACAGGGCCGCCAGGATGCCGACCTCATACAGCCCGCCCACCACCATCAGCAGCATGATCATGGAACCGGCGTCGGGCGGCGTGACCAGGGCGGTGCCGATGGCGGCAATCACCCAGAAATAGCCGCGGTATTGGCGCAGCTGGGCCACGGTGAGTATGCCCATGCGCACCAGCAAAATGACCGCAATCGGCACTTCAAAGGCCAGCCCGAACGCCAGGAACATGCCCAGCACGAAGCTCAGGTATTCCTCGATGTCCGGCGTAGCCGTGATGGACTTGGGCGCAAAGCTCTGGATGAAGGCAAACACCTGGCCAAACACGAAGTAATAACAAAACGCCACGCCGATGAAAAACAGCAGGGTGCTGGAAACCACCAGCGGCATGACCAGTTTTTTCTCATGCGAATACAGGCCCGGCGCGACGAAGGCCCACACCTGGTACAGCACCACCGGCAGTGCGATCATGAAGGCGGCCATGAAGAGTATCTTGATGGGTACCACGAACGGCGTGATCACGCTGATGGCGATCAGCGTGGCGCCCTTGGGAAGCGTAGCCACCAGCGGTGCGGCCATCAGGTCATAGAGGGCGCTGGCGCCGGGGTACACCGCCAGCACGGCGGCCGCAATGCCGATGGCAATCACCGCCTTGATCATCCGGTCGCGCAGCTCCACGAGGTGCTGCACAAAAGGCTGTTCGGTGCCCGCGAGTTCGTCGGGCTTGTCGGTGTGGGGATCGCTCATGAGGGGAATTTGCGCTGGTGGGGCTGCGCGGGGAGGCACGCAAACAGGAAGGAATCAGCAGAAAAGCAGCTCAAGGCATGCGGCCCGGCTGCGGACGGAAGCGCGCCACGCGGGCCGCGCCGGACTGGGCCTTGGTACGCACGCCCGAACGGGCCTTGTACCACTGCGGTGTCGCGCCCTGCTTGAGCCGCCACTTCTTTTTCGGGTGCCTGTACTCGGGGAAGATTTCCATGCCCGGCAAAGCGCCGGAGGACGACTCTCCCGTGGCCTCGGCCCAGGATTTTTCGAAATCGCTGGCGTTGGTCTGGATGGAGTTCTCTACGTCACGGGCGGCGCCCTCAACGGTTTCCTTCATCTTCTTGAGCTCGTCCAGCTCCATGGAGCGGTTGACCTCGTTTTTGACGTCGGCCACATAACGCTGCGCCTTACCAAGCAACGTACCCACGGTGCGCGCCACGCGCGGCAGTTTCTCCGGGCCGATAACGATCAGCGCCACGGCGCCGATGAGCGCCATTTTGGAGATGCCTAGATCAATCACTGCAGAAGGTGTCGCTGGAAGGTTGCGTCAGATGATTGCGCTCAAGACTTCTGCTTGGCTTCGACGTCGATTGTCGTTTTGTCAGTGGCCTGAGCGTTGGTCACGCTGGCGGGCGGCACGGGCACGTCGGCGGGCGTCTGGCTGCCGTCCTTCATGCCGTCTTTAAAACCCTTGACGGCGCCGCCGAGATCGCTGCCCATGTTTTTCAGCTTTTTGGTGCCGAAAACCATCACCACGATCAACAGCACGATCAGCCAGTGCCAGATGGAAAATGAACCCATGATTTGCT
The DNA here is from genome assembly GCF_056403595.1 of Polaromonas sp. P2_G11. Classification (NCBI taxonomy): domain Bacteria; kingdom Pseudomonadati; phylum Pseudomonadota; class Betaproteobacteria; order Burkholderiales; family Comamonadaceae; genus Polaromonas; species Polaromonas sp. P2_G11. The sequence continues at coordinate 290,125 of NZ_JBFUFE010000003.1, forward strand.
CCTAATCTGTAAATACAGGTGTAAATGCAACATTGCCGGTTTGGGGCGGTTTGCACGTAATTGCGTTGATTCTAAAGGCCCTGTCTGCCGGAAAACCGATTACACACATTGGCCTACCGGTTTAGTGTGGTTGTGGGCACCGGGGTTCCCTTTGGCTTGTAACCCTTCTAGCCCTTCAGCCATGGACGAGGGCCGCCGATCACGTGAAAGTGCAGGTGATGCACTTCTTGTCCGCCTTCGGCGCCGGTATTGGTCACGATCCGGTAGCCGCCCTCCGGATAAGGGTTACAGCCCTGCTCTATCGCCAGCTTGGGGGCCAGCACCATCATGCGCCCCAGCAGGGCGGCGTGTTCGGGGCCAACCTGGGCCATGGACGGAATGTGGTCCTTGGGAATGATCAGGAAATGCACGGGCGCCCACGGGTTGATGTCGTGAAAAGCGTACAGCTCGTCATCTTCGTACACCTTCCGGCTTGGAATGGTGCCCGCAGCGATCTTGCAGAAAATGCAGGTGTCGGAATGGTTCATGGCTGGGTCGTGACTCAAGGAAATTACGCAGGACGGTGGCTGCTAAAACGCATCCAGCCACGCACGCAGCGGTACAGGTACCAGAGGCAGACAATGCCATAGGCCACCCACCCCGGCACAATCAACAGCCACAGCGGCGACAGCAGCACCAGCCACGCAAGCGTCCACCAGAAGGTGCGAATCATGTAGTTGTGGTGGTCGATGTAGAGCGCATCGGTTTCATCCGCGCGGCGAATGTAGTTGATGATGACGGCGATCACCGCAAACACACCGCCGCTGAACCAGGCCAGCGTGTGCAGGCCGTACAGCACATGCATGATGGTGCGGTCGGCGGGATTCTTGCCTTCGAATTCGGCCAGGTCGGTTTCCATGCGTTCAGGTTCCAGTCAAAGCGATATCAGGGAGAAGAAAAATCAGCCACGGTGATGGGGGCCATGAAACGCCCGTCTCAGGGCTTTTCGGCCGCATCACGGTGCTGGGCCTTGCGCAAGGCTTTTTCCTCGATGCCGCTGGTGCCTTCGCGGCGCTCCAGCTCGGCGATCACGTCCAGTGGGCTGAGGCCATAGTGCGCCAGCGCGATGAGGCTGTGAAACCACAGGTCGGCCACTTCGCCGACCAGCTTGCCCTTCAGCTCCGCCGTGGGGCCCCCGCGGTCGATGTCCTTGGCGGCCATCACGGTTTCGGTGGCTTCTTCACCGATTTTTTTCAGGAAGGCGTCGGGGCCTTTGTGCAGCAGGCGAGCCACATAGCTGGTGTCCGGGTCACCGCCGTTGGCCGCCTTGCGGCTTTCAATGATCTGCGCCAGGCGCTGGAGGGAGTCATTCGTGGTCATGTTTGCCGGAGTCTGTTGATGCTTTTTTATACATGGTTGTCGGGTCTTTCAGGACCGGCTCGGTCACCACCCACTGGCCGTCTTTATACACACTGAAAAAGCAGCTGTGGCGGCCCGTGTGGCAGGCGATGCCCGGCGTGTGGCCCAGCTGCGTCACCTTGAGCAGGATCACGTCGTTGTCGCAATCCAGGCGAATTTCATGCACTGTTTGCTGGTTGCCGGATTCTTCACCCTTGTGCCAGAGGCGCCCGCGTGAGCGGCTGTAGTACACCGCCTGGCCCAGCTCGGCGGTTTTTTGCAGCGCCTCGCGGTTCATCCAGGCGAACATGAGCACATCGCCGCTGGAAGCTTCCTGCGCAATGACAGGGATCAGGCCTTTGTCATCCCAGCTGACTTCATCTAACCAGTTCATAAAAGTATTATCGCCCCCACGGTCGCTCACTGCGTTTAGCTCCCTGCCCCCCGAGGGGGCCGCCCGCCTGCGGTCTGGCAAAGCCAGTCCCGCGGCTCATGCTGGTTTGGGGGAGCAGGGGCGGCTTGCAAGTAGTCACTATCAAATCGATAGCTGCTTGCGCATGCGGGGTAAGGGCTGGATGCCGAAACTCTAAAAACTACAACCTCACAGGAATACCGCGCGCTGCCATGTGCTGCTTGGCCTGCTGAACGGTGTATTCGCCGTAATGAAAGATGCTGGCAGCCAGCACCGCGTCGGCGCCGCCGTTTTGTATGCCGTCGGCCAGGTGCTCCAGGTTGCCGACGCCGCCCGAGGCGATCACCGGCACGCTGATGGCGTCGCTCACCGCGCGGGTCAGCGCCAGGTCAAAGCCCGACTTGGTGCCGTCGCGGTCCATGCTGGTCAGCAAAATCTCGCCGGCGCCGCGGCGCGCCATCTCGGTGGCCCAAGCCACGGCGTCCAGGCCGGTGTTCTTGCGCCCGCCGTGGCTGTAGACATCCCAGCCCGGGCCGACCGGTTCGCCGGTGGGTGTGAGGCGCTTTTCGTCTTCCGCGCCGCGGCGCTTGGCGTCGATCGCCACCACGATGCACTGCGAGCCGTATTTGGCGGAAGCGTCGGCGATCACCTGCGGGTTGGCGATGGCGGCCGAGTTGAAGCTGGTCTTGTCGGCGCCGGAGTTGAGCAGGCGGCGCACGTCCTCAACGGTGCGAACACCGCCGCCCACGGTAAGAGGGATAAAGACCTGGGATGCAACCGCCTCGATGATCGGCAGGATCAGGTCACGCCCATCGCTGGTGGCCGTGATGTCGAGGAAGGTGAGCTCATCCGCGCCCTGCTCGTTGTAGCGCGCGGCGATTTCCACCGGGTCGCCTGCGTCACGCAGCTGGGTGAAGTTGACGCCCTTCACGACGCGGCCGCCGGTGACGTCGAGGCAGGGAATGATTCGTTTAGCGAGCATGGAAATCTATGAAGAAGGCGTTGGAACGCCACAGAAGGCGAATGAGAAGTGTGGCCGGCTACAAGGCGGAATCCAGAACAAGGTAAATCACGGCAGGAAGAGTCAGTACGGTGAAAACAGCATATCTGTAAGCCTCGTTCTTTTGCCAGTAGTCGTCAATGTGCTGATGAATATGCCAGTAAACAAAAATCGAGACTGCCAACGCGGCTAATGCGCACAATCCCACAAGATAAGACGCGGTATCAAGCCCGAACCAGATGACGAAACCGGCCACAAACATGAGAGGAGCGGCAGCCAATAGTGAGACTCCCCAAATAGCCCAAAACCAGTTGGGAGTAACAGGCTTCTCCAATGAAGAAAGTCCTGTCTCAGCCGTTCAGTTCATCGGCCCTGGCCTGGGCTTTCTCAAAATCGAGATCACCGCTGTAAATCGAGCGCCCGCAGATCACACCTTCCACGCCCTCTTCCTCGACCTCGCAGAGTTTTTCGATGTCAGCCATGTTCGAAAGGCCGCCCGAAGCGATCACGGGAATCGTCAGCGCCTGGGCGAGCTTGACGGTGGCGTCGATGTTGATGCCGGTCAGCATGCCGTCGCGGCCGATATCGGTGTAGATGATGGATTCGACGCCGTAGTCCTGGAATTTCTTGCCGAGATCGATGACCTCGTGGCCGGTCATCTTGCTCCAGCCGTCGGTGGCTACTTTGCCGTCCTTGGCGTCGAGGCCAACGATGATGTGGCCGCCGAACGCGGTGCAGGCGTCCTGCAGGAAGCCGGGGTTCTTTACAGCGGCCGTGCCGATGATGACGTAGCGCAGGCCAGCATCGAGGTAGCGCTCGATGGTGTCCAGGTCACGGATGCCGCCACCCAGCTGCACATCGATCTCGCTGCCGACTTCCGCCAGGATCTGCTTGATGGCTGCCTCGTTGCGGGGCTTGCCTGCGAACGCACCATTCAGGTCCACCAGGTGCAGGCGCCGCGCGCCCTTGTCGACCCAGCTGCGCGCCATGGCGGCCGGGTCTTCGCTGAAGATGGTGGATTGATCCATGTCGCCCTGTTTGAGGCGGACGCAGTGACCGTCTTTCAGGTCAATCGCGGGGATAAGTAGCATGTGCGGTTAAAGACGGTAAAACGGTAAAGTACAAAACGGACGCTCAGGGTAACAAAAAGCCGGACGCCCCGGTACCGGGTCTGACCCAAGGTATTCAGGGATTCCAGTGCAGGAAATTGCGGTACAGGGCCAGCCCATGGTCGGCACTCTTTTCGGGGTGGAACTGGGTGGCAAAAATATTATCGCGTGCAATCGCCGCCGTAAAGCGCGCGCCGTAGTCGGCCTCCCCCGCGATGTGGTGTGCATCCGACGGCCGGGCATAAAAGCTGTGTACAAAATAAAAGTACGCGCCGTCGGGCACGCCAGCCCAGACCGGGTGGGCCCTGGCCGTGCCCGCACCATTTTGGTAAACCTGGTTCCAGCCCATCTGCGGCACCTTGTAACGGCTGCCGTCGGGCTGGATTTTGCCGGCCAGCTCGAATTTGGTGACCTCCCCAGGGATTAATCCGAGGCCGGTGGTACCCACGCCGCCGTCGCCGGGCTGGCCTTCGTCGCTGTGGCTCAGCAGCATCTGCATGCCAACACAAACACCGAACAGCGGCTTGTTGGCCGCAGCGTGCAGCACCGACTCCAGCATGCCGGAATCTGCGAGCTCGCGCATGCAGTCGGCAATGGCGCCCTGGCCAGGCAGCACGATGCGTTCGGCCGACATCACATCTTCGGCCCGGGAGGTGACCAGCACGTCAAAGCCGCTGCCGCCCGCCACATGGCGAACAGCCTGTGACACGGAGTGCAGGTTGCCCATGCCGTAGTCGACCACGGCGACTGTTTTGGGTTTTGCCATTGAAAGTCGAAAGGTAGTTTGCTACGAATTTAATAGCTGCTTGCGCCCGTCACCATTGGTCTGGAGGCAAAAACAGGCATTAAAACAAGGATTGGACGTGTTCCCGGCGTTGAGTGCGAAGGGGTTACAGCGAACCCTTGGTCGATGGAATCACGCCTGCGGCGCGCGGGTCGATCTCCAGCGCCATACGCAGCGCGCGGGCAAATGCCTTGAACACGGTTTCGGCCTGGTGGTGGGCGTTCTCGCCCTTGAGGTTGTCGATGTGCAAGGTCACAAAGGCGTGGTTCACAAAGCCCTGGAAGAATTCGTAGGCGAGCTGGCTGTCGAAGGTGCCGATCATGCCGCTCTTGAAAGGAACATGCATCTCGAGGCCCGGACGGCCCGAAAAATCGACCACCACGCGCGACAGCGCCTCGTCGAGCGGCACATAGGCGTGGCCGTAGCGGCGCAGGCCTTTTTTGTCTCCCACAGCCTTGGCCACAGCCTGGCCCAGCGTGATGCCCACGTCTTCCACCGTGTGGTGGCCGTCAATGTGCAAATCGCCCTTGGCCTGGATGTCGAGGTCGATCAACCCGTGGCGGGCGATCTGGTCCAGCATGTGGTCGAAAAAGCCTATGCCCGTGGAAAGGCTGGCTTTACCGGTGCCGTCCAGGTTGAGCTTGACGATGATCTGGGTTTCGGCGGTGTTGCGTGAAACCTCGGCAATGCGGGGAGCGTGGGTAGGGGTGGTCATAGGGACTTTTCAAGCGCCGCCAGCATTTGCACGTTCTCGTCCGCGGTGCCGACCGTCAGGCGCAAACAATTGGCCAGCAATGGGTGCATTTTAGAAACGTTTTTGACCAGGACCTTGCGCGATTTCATGCCCTCAAAGGTTTTGGCCGCATCGGGCACCCGCACCAGGATCATGTTGGCGTCGCTTTTCCAGGCTTTGACGCCCTTTGCCTCCATGCCGGCCAGGGCCTCCAGCAACACAGCACGTTGGGCCACCAGCTCCGCGGCCTGCGCGACGAATTCACCCTGGTGCTCCAGCGCGAACAGCGCGCATTCGTAGTTGAGCACGCTGATGTTGTAGGGCGGGCGCACCTTGTCGATCTCGGCAATCAGCGCTTTCGGGCCCATCATGTAGCCGATGCGCACGCCGGCGAGGCCGAGCTTGCTCAGGGTGCGCATCAGCAGCACATGGCCGTGCCTGGCGATGCGGTCGATGTAGCTTTTGCTGGCAAAGGGCTGGTAGGCCTCGTCCATCACGACCAGGCCACCTTGCTCGCCTACGGCTTCGATGATCTTTTCAATCACCGCGTCGTCCCACAGGTTGGCCGTCGGGTTGTTCGGGTAGGCCAGGTAAATGATCGACGGCTGGTGCTCGGCAATGGCGGCCAGCATGGCGGCTTCGTCGAGCTCGAAGTCGGCCGTCAGCGGCACGCCGATGAATTTGAGGCCCTGCAGCTGCGCGCTCATGGCGTACATCACAAAGCCCGGCAGCGGCGCCAATATGGAGCCCCCTTCCACATCGCAGGCCATGGCCAGCAGCGAGATCAACTCGTCCGAGCCATTGCCCAGCATGATGTCGAAGCCCTCGGGCATCTGCGCATAGTCGGCCAGCGCACGGCGCAGGTCATTCACGCGGCCATCCGGGTAGCGGTTCAATGCCAGCGCACCCAGGCGCTGGCCCAGATGGGCCTGCAGCGATGCCGGCAAGCGGTGCGGGTTCTCCATGGCATCGAGCTTGACCATGCCGGCCGATTCCTGGATGGCGTAAGCATGCATGGACTGCACGTCCTGGCGGATCAGTTTTTTGAGCTTGGGAGCCAGTGAGGCGTCTGACTGTTTCATGATGGGTGAATTGACTCTGTCTGGCGGTATTGTGAGTGCCGGTTCGCTCAGCAGCTGCTTTTCTGCACGAAAGCGGAGCCCGTGGGCATGCTCCTGTTGGCCACGTCTTTGCGGTTCAGCAGCTCCCTGAACATGGGATCTACAAAAAGCTTCACGCATTCGCCGGACCGGAAAGTACCACTCACAGGAAGCGTCAGCGACAAGATGTTTGAAACGGTCACCACGATGGAGCTGACGTCGCGATTGCCCTGCTGCGCACCAATGGCGTTGGCCAGCATGACGCCAGCAGAGCCCCCTGCAAGCGTCGCGCTACTTTGCTGAACCGAACTCAAACCATAGTAGGGCGAGGCAGACACTTCGGAGACCACTCCTGAAAGCTCAATCGCATTGGGAGGTTTCTCTGAGGGTTGCACCACGGACGCGCAGCCCTGCAATCCTGCCAGCGCAATGCAAGCAGCAACGACAAGATTCAGCGATCTGAAAATGCGGGTCATTTACGATTCAATCGGGTTTGGAAAGCCGCATTTCGGCGGCGCGGGCATGCGCCTGCAGGCCCTCGCCATAAGCAAGTTCTGCGGCGATCTTGCCGAGGACCTGCGCACCGGCTTCGCTGACCTCAATAAGGCTGGAGCGTTTCTGGAAGTCGTAGACACCCAGTGGCGAACTGAAGCGCGCCGTGCCGCTGGTGGGCAGCACGTGGTTGGGGCCGGCGCAGTAGTCGCCCAGCGATTCGCTGGTGTAGGCGCCCAGGAAGATGGCGCCGGCGTGCTTGAGCAAGGGCTCCCACTTGTGCGGGTCGCGGCTGGAGACTTCGAGGTGTTCGGGTGCGATGCGGTTGCTGATCTCGCAGGCCTCTTCCATGCTGCGGGTGTGGATCAGTGCACCGCGGCCGGTGAGGGACTTGGCGATGATTTCGGCGCGCGGCATTTCGGACAAAAGGCGGTCGATAGCGGCCTGCACTTCATCGATATACGCGGCGTCGGGGCACAGCAGGATGCTTTGCGCGAGTTCGTCGTGCTCGGCCTGGCTGAACAAGTCCATGGCCACCCAGTCGGCCGACGTGCTGCCGTCAGCCAGCACCAGGATTTCAGACGGGCCGGCAATCATGTCGATGCCCACCGTGCCAAAAACGCGCTTTTTGGCGCTGGCAACATAGGCGTTGCCGGGGCCGGTGATCTTGTCGACCTTGGGCACGGTCTGCGTGCCGTAGGCCAGCGCAGCCACGGCCTGCGCGCCGCCGATGGTGAAGGCGCGGGTGACGCCGGCCACGTAGGCGGCGGCCAGCACGAGCTCATTGCGCTCGCCTTTGCTCGACGCCGCCTGGTCGCCCGAGCCGCCCGTGGCCACGCTGCCGCGCACGGGCGTTGGCACCACCATGATGATCTCTTGCACACCAGCCACGTGGGCGGGGATGGCGTTCATGAGCAAGCTGGAGGGGTAGGCAGCCTTGCCGCCCGGAACGTAAATGCCCACCCGGTCCAGCGGCGTGACCTTCTGGCCCAGCAGCGTGCCGTCTTCGTCGCGATAACTCCAGCTCTCTCCCGATGCCTTCTTCTGTGCCTCGTGGTACTTGCGCACCCGGGCGGCTGCGGCCTGCAGGGCCTCGCGCTGGGCAGCGGGAATGGCATCAAATGCGGCCTTGAAATCCGCCTGCGTCAGTTCCAGCCCAGCCATCGACGCAGCTGACAGGCCATCAAACCGCGCGGTGTATTCCAGCACCGCCGCATCGCCGCGCTGTTGCACATCGGCCAGGATGTCGGCCACGCGCTGCTCGATGGCCGCGTCAGTGTCGGCGGACCAATGCAGCCGCGCCTTGAAATCAGCATCAAAAGTTGCCGAGACCGTTGACAGTCGTGCGGGAGAAGCTATTAATTTCATAGCATCAAGACTCAAGGTGTGGCCGTGGCGGCGGCGAAGGCATCGATCAGCTTGCGGATGGGCTCTTGCTTGAGCTTGAGCGCGGTCTGGTTCACGACGAGGTGCGAGCTGATGTCCATGATGCGTTCGACCTCGACCAGGTGGTTGGCCTTGAGCGTGCTGCCGGTGGAGACCAGATCGACGATCGCGTCGGCCAGGCCTGTAAGCGGTGCGAGCTCCATGCTGCCATAGAGCTTGATCAGGTCGACGTGCACCCCCTTGGTGGCGAAAAAGTCGCGGGCAATCGCCACGTACTTGGTGGCCACTTTCAGGCGCGAGCCCTGGCGCACGGCGGCGGCGTAGTCAAAACCTTCGCGCACCGCCACGCTGATGCGGCATTTGGCGATTTGCAGGTCGAGCGGCTGGTACAGGCCCTGGCTGCCGGATTCGAGCAAAGTGTCTTTGCCGACCACGCCGAGGTCGGCGCCGCCGTACTGCACATAGGTGGGCACGTCGGTGGCACGCACCAGCACCACACGCAGGCCGGGTTGGTTGGTGTCCAGAATCAGCTTGCGGGATTTTTCCGGGTCGTCGAGTACCTCGATGCCGGCGCTTCGCAGCAGCGGCAGGATGTCGTCGAAGATGCGGCCTTTGGATAACGCCAGGGTGATCATGCTTTGACTCGTTCTATGTCGGCACCGATTCCGCGCAGCTTGGCTTCCATCTGGTCATAGCCGCGGTCCAGGTGGTAAATGCGGTCCACCATGGTTTCGCCCTCGGCCACCAGGCCGGCAATTACCAGGCTGGCGGAGGCGCGCAAATCAGTGGCCATCACGGTGGCGCCCGACAGCTTTTCAACACCCTCCATGACCGCGACCTTGCCTTCGATCTGGATCTTGGCGCCCAGGCGCACCATCTCGTTGACGTGCATGAAACGGTTTTCAAAGATTGTCTCCGTCACCGTGCTGCTGCCCTGTGCAATGGCGTTCAGCGCCATGAACTGGGCCTGCATGTCGGTCGGGAAGCCGGGGTATTCAGTCGTGCGGAAGGATTGCGCCTTCATTCGGCCGCTGGCCTGGATGCGGATAAAACCCTCACCCGCAGTCACCACGGCACCGGCTTCACGCAGCTTGTCGATCACGGCATCGAGGTGGTCGGCTCGGCCATGCTTCAAGACAACGTCGCCGCCGGCAGCGGCCACCGCGCACAAAAAGGTCCCGGTTTCAATGCGGTCGGCCACCACCTGGTGGGTGCAGCCATGCAGGCGCTCCACGCCCTGGATACGGATACGGCGCGTGCCGTGACCTTCAATCTTCGCGCCCATCTTGATGAGCATTTCAGCCAGGTCGCCAATCTCGGGCTCCTGTGCGGCGTTCTCCAGGATGGTTTCACCTTCTGCCAGGCTGGCGGCCATCAGGAAGTTTTCAGTGCCGGTCACCGTCACCATGTCGGTGGTGATGCTGGTGCCCTTGAGCCGCTTCTGACCAGCCGGCAGCTTGGCGATCATGTAGCCATGCTCCACGGCGATTTCAGCGCCCATGGCCTGCATGCCCTTGATGTGCTGGTCGACCGGCCGCGAACCAATGGCGCAGCCGCCGGGCAGTGACACAGTCGCTTCGCCAAAGCGCGCCAGCAGCGGGCCGAGGGCCAGCACGGAAGCGCGCATGGTCTTGACGAGCTCATAAGGGGCTTCCGGTGAGCTCAGGCCGCCGGCATTGAGCACCACGGTGCTGGGCACGTCCTGGCTGCGTTCGGCCTGCACGCCCATGTTGCGCACCAGCTTGAGCATGGTGGCCACGTCCTGCAGGCGCGGCACGTTCTGCAGCGTCACCGTGTCGGCCGTCAGCAGGGCTGCACAAAGCTCCGGGAGCGCGGCATTCTTGGCGCCGGAAATTTCGACCGTGCCGGCGAGTGATTTGCCGCCCCTGATGAGTAATTTGTCCATGTTCTTTTATTGCGTGTTGTTGTTGGCCCATTCGGTGGGCGTATACGTTTTCATCGACAGCGCATGCACTTCGTCGGTCTGCATGCGGCCACCCAGCGTGGCGTACACCTTCTGGTGGCGCTGGATCAAGCGCAGGCCCTCAAAGGTGCTGGAGATGATTGTCGCGTACCAATGGCGCCCGTCGCCCGACAGCTCGATATGTTCGCACGGCAGGCCTGCGGTGATGATGGATTGAAGTTCTTCGCTGGTCATATGTTTTGGTTTCAGTCAGTGTCTTATTTTGTAGCCGGTGCGCAGCATGTTCACGGCAACGGAGCTAACGACAAGCAAGGCCGTCAAAACAATCCCCAGGCTCAGCCAGGGCGAAACATCGCTGACGCCAAAGAATCCGTAGCGAAAACCGTCGATCATGTAGAAAAACGGGTTCAGGTGGCTGACCTTTTGCCAAAACGGCGGCAGCGAGTGGATCGAATAAAACACGCCGCTCAGGAAGGTCATGGGCATGATGACGAAATTCTGGAAGGCTGCCATCTGGTCGAACTTTTCAGACCACAGCCCGGCGATGACGCCCAGTGCGCCCAGCATGGCGGCGCCCAGCACCGCAAACAGCACAATCCACAGCGGCGCCACAAAGACGGGTTGGCCAAAGAACACGGTGACGGCAAATACGCCCGCTCCCACCAGCAGGCCACGTGCGACGGACGAGCCGACGTACGCAAAAAACCAGTGCCAGTGCGACAGCGGCGTGAGCAGCACAAACACCAGGCTGCCCATGATCTTGCTCTGGATCAGCGAGGAAGAGCTGTTGGCGAACGCGTTCTGCAACACGCTCATCATCACGAGGCCCGGCACCAGGAAGGCGGTGTAGCTGACCTGGTCGTAGACCTTCACTTGATCCTGCAGCACGTGACCAAAGATCAGCATGTAGAGCACGGCGGTCAACACCGGGGCTCCGACCGTCTGGAAACCCACTTTCCAGAAGCGCAAGGTTTCTTTATAAAGCAGTGTTTGCCAGCCAGTCATTCAAAAGCCCCCACGCTTGTCGCTTCGCGTACTACGCTGCCCCCCCGAGGGGGCTGTGCTTGCTTGGGGCGGCCCGGCGCGGCGCACGGCCCTTCCCCGGATGAACGCGATCATGTTGCCACTCCCATTAAATTCAGTTCGGTGGCTTCTCGGGCCGGCTTTTTGTTCATGACATCCAGGAACACATCTTCCAGGTCGGCCTTGCGGATTTCAACGTCTTCCGCAACCAGCCCCGCTTCGCGGATGGCCGCCAGGTATTGTTCGATTTCATGGGCGTTGTGCGCCGGAAACTGCACGATGCGCCCGGTGATACGGGCCTGCGCGGCCAGGTGCACCGGCAATTCGCTGTCGATCTTGAAGCGCAGCACATTGGAGGACGCCGCCTTGAGCAGCTCGGAAGTCTGGGCCAACGCCACCACCCGCCCCTGCTTGAGCATGGCGATGCGGCTGCACAGGGCCTCAGCTTCTTCGAGGTAGTGCGTGGTGAGCAGCACCGTGCTGCCCTGCTTGTTGAGTTTGGCGATGAACTGCCACAGCGTCTGGCGCAGTTCGACATCAACGCCAGCAGTGGGCTCGTCCAGCACGATGACCTGCGGCTTGTGCACCAGCGCCTGCGCCACCAGCACGCGGCGCTTCATGCCGCCGGAGAGCTGGCGCATGTTGGCATTGGCTTTGTCGGCCAGCCCCAGGCTGACGAGCAGCTCGTCGATCCAGTCGTCGTTGCGTTTGATGCCGAAATAGCCGGACTGGATGCGCAGCGCCTCGCGCACGGAGAAAAAGGGGTCGAACACCAGTTCCTGGGGTACGACGCCGAGCTTTCGCCTTGCATTGGCATAGTCGGTGAGCACGTCGCTGCCATGCACCAGGACCTGGCCGCTGCTGGCGCGCGAAAGGCCGGCGAGTATGCTGATGAGAGAGGTTTTGCCGGCGCCGTTAGGGCCCAGCAAGCCAAAAAATTCACCTTGCCGGATATCAAAACTGACGTCGTCCAGCGCCTTGACAGCAGGCCCCGTCTGATTTCGCGTGGATGAGTAGGTTTTGGAGACGGACTGAAATGAGATCGCTGGCATGAGCCCGCCATTTTAAGGGCGGATGCTGTTTTTATCCGGGTCGGCGGCTGAATGCCCTGCGTCAGGACCCCGATGGGCGAAGAAACCCGAAAGCGGCGTCTCAGGCCGCCGGGGCGGCAGCGGCGGGAATCAGCTCTGCCACGCCATACAGGCCTGCCAACTGACGCAGGCGAGCCGGCAAGCCGGCCACCGAAAACGCCTTGCCGGCAGCCAGCGCTTCACGCCGGCATTCCAGCAGCACCGCCAGCGCGGAGGAGTCAAACTCCTTCAGCGCGCCTGCATCGGCCACCACGCCGGCCGGCTGGGACAGCACGGCCTGCTTGAGGCCGAGAGCAAACCCGGCAGCCTCGGCATGCGTGAGGACAGAAGGAAGCGTCAGCACTGGCGATGCCTGCTCAGGGCTTCTTGGCAACAGCTGCGCCTGCGCCGGTGTTGGACTGGTTGCGCTGAACCAGGGAAGCGATCAGGCCATCGACGCCCTTGGCGCTGATTTCCTGGGCGAACTGGGTACGGTAGGTTTCCACCAGCCAGACGCCCAGCACGTTGAGGTCATAGATCTTCCAGCCCGTAGCGGTTTTTTCCATGCGGTAATCCAGCTGGATTGGATCGCCCCGGCCCAGAACTTCGGTGCGTACGACGACTTCAGTGTCTTCCGGAGCCGCACGCAGCGGTTTGACATTGACGCTCTGGTCGCTGACCTGTGCCAATGCGCCGGAATAGGTGCGGATCAGCAGGGTCTTGAACTCGTCCTGAAGCTTCTTTTGCTGCTCAGGCGTGGCCTGGCGCCAGTTGCGGCCCACGGCAGAGGCCGTCATGCGTGTGAAGTTCACGTTAGGCATGATCTTGCTGTCGACGAGCGCGAGCACCCGGGTGAGGTCACCGGCTTTTACAGCCTTGTCCGTCTTGATGTTGTCCAGCACATCGGCCGAGACGCGCTTGATCAGGGCATCGGGTGCCTCATCGGCTGCGCGAACGAACGGCGCAGACCCCATCAGGGCCAGGCTGAGGGCGGCGGTGAATAAATGGCCAAGTGTTCTGCGTTTCATGATTTTCCTTCTATGACGAAGCATGCGGCTGCGAAAATTGCAGTACCCCTATGGATACGTCGCTGCTGCAACCGATGGTTCGATGGTTATTCTGCGGGATGGTTTCCGGGCTGTGAATGAAGTTTTACGGCAGTCTTGTAAATATTGTTTGCAATCAACAGCCTTTTGACCCCTGTTCAAACCCGGGATGACACTATTTGGCGGCGGAGGCTGGTGCCGCCGGGGCGGCCGATGTGCCTTCCGGCAAATCGTAACGTTCCTCTTTTTCCACCGAAGTCCCGCCTATCAGGCTACGGCGGCGCTGCAGGTAGATTTCGCGGGTGAAGCTGTATTTGTCGAGTGCGGCCTGGTCCAGGACATCACCGGCCCCGAGCACGTTGGCCCTGGCGTTCACCAGGCGCAAAGTCGTCAGGGAATTGCGGGCACGGACATTGTCGATCCGGCTTACCAGGTCGCCCTGGTAATCAACCAGCGAACCTACCGAATCACGCGCGGAAGAAGGGCCCAGCAAAGGCAGCACGAGGTAGGGGCCCGAGCCCACACCCCAAACGCCGAGCGTCTGGCCAAAATCTTCCGAGTGTTTGGGAATCTTCAGATCGCTGGCAACGTCAAAAATGCCACCCACGCCCCAGAGGGTATTGGTCGTGACACGGAAAAAACTTTCGATAGAAGCCTGGCCTTTACCCTGGAGCAGGTTGTTGACGGTGGACCACACGTCGGAAATGTTGCCGAAGAAATTAGTGACACCGGTGCGCACAGGCGCAGGCGTGATATCCCGGTACGCGGTTGCCACGGGTTTGACGACGGCGCGGTCCACGCCGTCATTGAAACTGAACATGGTCCGGTTGAACGGCTCCAGCGGATCGGATGGGCTCGCATTGGGACCGGTAGCACACCCCTGGAGAAGTGCCAGTGCAAGCACTGCCGCAGCCCAGCCGGCCGGTTTTTTCATCGTGATTTCTGCTGTCATTTTTTTTCTGGCGTCCCTGATGGCGGCGCAGACCCTGATCCGGAACTGCTGTCTGCCGCCTTGCTGTATAAAAACTGGCTGATCAGATTCTCAAGCACCACGGCGGACTGCGTGTTTTTGACCACGTCCCCTGCGGCAAGATTTTTCTCGTCCCCACCGGCCTCCACGCCGATGTACTGCTCGCCCAGCAATCCGCTGGTCAAAATCTTCAGCGAGCTGTCTTTCGGGAACACGTAACGGCTTTCCATCGCCAGATTGACGCTGGCCTGGTAGGACTTGTCGTCGAAAGTGATATTTTCAACCCTGCCCACTACCACGCCAGCGCTTTTGACAGCGGCTCGCGGCTTGAGGCCACCAATGTTGTCGAATTTCGCCGTCACCTTGTAGGAGGTATCGAAATTCAGGCTGAGCAAATTCGCGGACTTGAGCGCCAGAAACAGGATGGCGGCGCCGCCAATCAACACGAACAAACCCACCCACAAATCATTTTTGGAACGTTGCATCGTTTTCTTTCAGTGGCCTGGTCCGGCGTTTTCGCCATTCCGGGCTGTTTTGTCCTTGCGGGGTTCACCCAAGGCAAACACTGGGAAGCAGGATTTTCTCATGGGCGAATTAAAAATGTATGAAGACGGTTTTAAAGGCTGAACATCGAGGCGGTCAGCAGGAAATCCAGCCCCAGCACGGCCAGCGACGCAACCACCACGGTCCGCGTGGTCGCGCGCGACACGCCCTCAGGCGTCGGCTGGGCCTCGAAACCCTGGTGCAAGGCCACAAAAGTGACCGTGACGCCAAACACAAAACTCTTGATGATGCCGTTGCCTACGTCGCGCCAGACATCGACACCGGACTGCATCTGGCTCCAGAAGGAGCCCGCATCAATACCGATCATGACCACACCCACCAGCCAGCCACCCATGATGCCCACAGCGCTGAACACGGCAGCCAGCAGGGGCATGGCGATGATGCCGCCCCAGAAGCGGGGCGCCAGGATGCGCCGCACCGGGTCTACCGCCATCATTTCCATGGCTGAGAGCTGTTCGCCGGCTTTCATCAGGCCGATTTCGGCCGTCAACGCCGTGCCGGCGCGGCCGGCAAACAGCAAAGCAGTGACCACCGGCCCGAGTTCGCGCACGAGGCTGAGCGCCACCAGCAAGCCCAGCGCTTCTGCCGAGCCATAGCGCTGCAGCGTGTAGTAGCCCTGCAGGCCCAGCACAAAGCCGACAAACAGACCCGACACGGCAATGATGGCCAGCGAGTAGTTGCCCAAAAAGAAAATCTGGTCGCGCACCAGGCCAAAGCGGGCCAGGGCCGGGCCGGTGAGGGCCACCAGCCGGGACATCAACCGCGCGGCGTAGCCCAGCTCGGCCAGCTGGCTGCGCACGGAAAAACCGAGGCCGGAAATCAGCGCGACAGGGCTATAGCGGCTCATGCGCGCTTCCCTGATTTGGCCGCCGGGTCGCCGAAATCGGCATCCACAGTGGGGCCCGGATAGTGGAATTTCACGGGGCCTTCGCTTTCGGCATTGACGAACTGGTGCACCAGCGGATCGGTGGAGCGACGCACCTCGTCAGGTGTGCCCTGCGCCGCAATGCCACCATTGGCCAGGATGATGACCTTGTCGGCAATGCGGAAGGTTTCTTCCAGATCATGCGACACCACCACGCTGGTAATGCCCAGCGTATCGTTGAGCTGGCGTATGAGCTGCGCGGCGGTACCGAGCGAGATCGGATCGAGCCCGGAGAACGGTTCGTCGTACATGATGAGTTCCGGGTCCAGCACAATGGCCCGCGCCAGCGCAACCCGGCGGGCCATGCCGCCCGAAATCTCGCTGGGCAGCAGGTCCCGCGCGCCGCGCAGGCCCACCGCATTGAGTTTCATCAGCACGATATCGCGGATCAGGGCTTCACCCAATTCGGTGTGCTCGCGCAAGGGAAACGCCACATTGTCGAAAACACTCAGATCGGTGAACAACGCACCGAACTGGAACAGCATGCCCATGCGACGGCGCGCGGCATAGAGTTCCGCCTGGGCCAGCTTGCCGACGTCCTTGCCGTCGAACAGCACAGCGCCGCTGACAGCCTTTTGCTGCCCGCCGATGAGGCGCAGCACGGTGGTTTTGCCGCCTCCCGAAGCGCCCATCAGCGCGGTAACCTTGCCGCGAGGCACGGACAGCGTGACCTTGTCCAGGATGACGCGATCACCGGCGGAGCCGGGATAGGAAAACGTCACATCCTTGAACTCAACCAATGATGAAGCGGAAATGTCGGGCATTGAAGGAGAAAAGACAGGCCAGCAGGTGTGTTGGCTTGGGTAAGTAATACCGAATGATACGGGGTTTGCCCTTATACAGCCCCTGACCGGAAACCAAAAACCTTGGGCTGAGCGGCCTAAAGCAGCGAGGGTGGCCCAAAAAAGCGGCCGCCTTATCGGGCCGATAGTGGCCGCAAGCCACAACTATCCGGCGCAAGCAGCTATTTTTTTGATAGCACCCGGGGTTTTCGGTGTTATTTGCCAACCAGGCAGGTGTGCGCAAAGCGCAACGGACCGTCACGCCAATTGGGTGATTTCTGGAGGTTTGGCACCATTTCACGCAACCCGGGCACCAGCTTGGGCCTCACAATCGCCCCTTTTTGGCGATTTGAGAAGGCCGGCGCGGCGCTTAGCGAGGCAGGTCGCTAAAGCCCATCAGAAACTCGTCGACCGCGCGCGCGGCCTGGCGGCCTACGCGCACCCCAAGCGCGAGCTTGGGGTTTATTTAACCGCCCCTTGGGGCGATTTGAGAAGGCCGGCGCGGCGCTTAGCGAGGCAGGTCGCTAAAGCCCATCAGAAACTCGTCGACCACGCGCGCGGCCTGGCGGCCTACGCGCACCCCAAGCGCAAGCTTGGGGTTTATTTAACCGCCCCTTGGGGCGATTTGCGAAGGCCGGGCGCGGCGCTTAGCGAGGCAGGTCGCTAAAGCCCATCAAAAACTCGTCGACAGCACGCGCGGCCTGACGGCCTTCGCGAATCGCCCATACGACCAGGCTCTGGCCGCGGCGGATGTCGCCAGCGGCAAACACTTTGGGCACATTGGTGGCATAGCCGCCGGTGAAGTCAGTGCCCGCTTTGGCGTTGCCGCGGTTGTCTTTTTCGATGCCGAACGCATCCAGAACGGACGCCACCGGCGAAATAAAGCCCATGGCCAGCAGCACCAGGTCAGCCTTGAGGGTTTGCTCAGAGCCTGGCACTTCCACCATCTTGCCGTCTTTCCATTCGACGCGAACGGTCTTCAGGCCCGTGACCTTGCCTTTTTCGCCGATCAGTTCCTTGGTGGAGATCGCGAACTCGCGCTCGCAGCCTTCTTCGTGGCTGGAAGAGGTGCGCAGCTTGATCGGCCAGTAAGGCCAGGTCATGGGGCGGTTTTCTTCTTCGGGCGGCTGGGGCATCAGCTCAAACTGGGTGACGCTGACCGCGCCGTGGCGGTTGCTGGTGCCCACGCAGTCGGAACCCGTATCGCCACCGCCGATGACGATGACATGCTTGCCGTCGGCGCGCAGCTGGCCTTTGACCTTGTCGCCGGCATTGACCTTGTTCTGCTGGGGCAAAAACTCCATCGCAAAGTGCACGCCGTCCAGGTCGCGGCCGGGCACGGGCAGGTCGCGCGACTGTTCGGCGCCGCCGGTGAGGATGACGGCGTCGAAGTCTTTTTGCAGTTGCTCAGGGGTGATGCTTTCTTTCGCCCAGTTGGTGACTTTGGAGTCCTTTGGCAGGCTGCCCACCATCACGCCGGTGCGGAAGTTCACGCCCTCGGCCTTCATCTGCTCGACGCGGCGGTCGATGTGGACTTTTTCCATCTTGAAATCGGGAATGCCGTAGCGCAGCAGGCCGCCGACGCGGTCGTTCTTTTCAAACAGCGTCACGTCGTGGCCTGCGCGAGCCAGTTGCTGCGCGGCGGCCATGCCGGCAGGGCCAGAGCCGACCACGGCAACCTTTTTACCGGTCTTGTGCTTGGGCATCACGGGCTTGACCCAGCCTTCGGACCAGGCGCGGTCGATGATGGCGTGCTCGATCGACTTGATGCCGACGGCGTCGTCATTCACGTTCAGCGTGCAGGCGGCTTCGCAGGGCGCGGGGCAGATGCGGCCGGTGAACTCGGGAAAATTGTTGGTGCTGTGCAGCGTGTCGATCGCGTTTTTCCAGTCAGCGCGAAACACCATGTCGTTGAAGTCGGGAATGATGTTGTTGACCGGGCAGCCGTTGTTGCAGAACGGCGTGCCGCAGTCCATGCAGCGTGCGGCCTGCTTGTTGGCCTGCGCGTCGTCCAGCCCGATGACAAATTCCTTGTAATTCTTCAGGCGCTCCGGCACGGCCTTGTAGCCCTCCTCGATGCGCTCGTATTCCATGAAGCCGGTGATTTTTCCCATGATGCGGTCCTGTGCAATTCTTTAAGCGTTTTATGCCTCTAGCCCTTTGAAGACGGGCGTAAGCAGCTATAAATTCGATAGCAGATAGTTTGATGCGTAAAAGGCGCAACCGGCTTATTTAGCCGCCACCGCTTCCTGGTTGGTGGCGACCTGGGCCCTTGTGGTCTCGGTCGCGGCTTCCAGGCGGCGTTCCTTGCGCTCGATCAGTGCCTTCTTGTATTCGTTCGGGAAGACCTTCACAAATTTCAGGCGCGACTCGCTCCAGTTGTCGAGCAGCTCGCGCGCGCGCTTGCTGCCGGTCCAGCGGTTGTGGTCCTGCAGCAAGCGCTTGAGCAATTCCTCATCGCTTTCGCCCGCATGCCAGTCGGCCTTGTCATGGGTGTGCTGCTCTGCGGTGGTGACGATGCGGTCCATCGACACCATGGAGGTGTTGCAGCGCGTGGCAAACAAGCCGTCCTCGTCATACACATAGGCCACGCCGCCGCTCATGCCGGCGGCGAAGTTGCGGCCGGTCTTGCCCAGCACCGCGACGGTACCGCCCGTCATGTATTCGCAGCCGTGGTCGCCCGTGCCTTCAACGACCGCCGTGGCGCCCGAGAGGCGCACGGCAAACCGTTCGCCGGCCACGCCGCTGAAGAAGGCTTCGCCGGTGGTTGCGCCGTAGAGCACGGTGTTGCCGACGATGGTGTTCTTCACCGCGTCGCCGCGGAAGTCGATGCTGGGGCGCACCACGATGCGGCCGCCCGACAGGCCCTTGCCGGTGTAGTCGTTGGCGTCGCCGATCAGGTACATGGTGATGCCCTTGGCGAGAAAGGCGCCGAAGGACTGACCACCCGTGCCTTCAAGCTGGATGCGCAGCGTGTCGTCTGGCAAGCCTTGCGGGTGATGCCGTGTCAGCTCGCCCGACAGCATGGCGCCGACGGTGCGGTTGACGTTGCGCGCCACTTCGATGAACTGGACTTTTTCGCCCTTTTCAATCGCGGCTTTCGATTTTTCGATCAGGCGCACGTCCAGCGCTTTTTCGAGCGCATGGTCTTGTTCCATCACATGCATGCGCGGCACGTCGGCCGGCACATTCGGCTGGTAGAACAGGCGGGCGAAATCAAGGCCGCTGGCTTTCCAGTGCTCAATGCCTTTTTGCGTGTCGAGCAGGTCAGCGCGGCCGATCAGCTCGTCAAACTTGCGCACGCCGAGCTGCGCCATGAGCTGGCGGGCCTCTTCGGCGACGAAGAAGAAGTAGTTAACGACATGCTCGGGCTTGCCGCTGAATTTTTGGCGCAGCACCGGGTCTTGCGTGGCCACGCCGACGGGGCAGGTGTTGAGGTGGCACTTGCGCATCATGATGCAGCCTTCAACCACCAGTGGCGCGGTGGCAAAGCCGAATTCATCCGCACCCAGCAGCGCGCCTATCACGACGTCACGGCCGGTTTTCATCTGGCCGTCGGCCTGCACGCGAATACGGCCGCGCAGGCGGTTGAGCACCAAGGTCTGCTGCGTTTCTGCCAGGCCGATTTCCCAGGGTGAGCCGGCATGCTTGATGGACGACCAGGGCGAGGCGCCCGTGCCACCGTCATGGCCGGCAATCACCACGTGGTCGGACTTGGCCTTGGCCACGCCCGCGGCAATGGTGCCGACGCCGACTTCACTGACCAGCTTGACGCTGATGCTGGCGCGCGGGTTGACGTTCTTCAGGTCGTGGATCAGCTGGGCCAAGTCTTCGATGGAGTAGATGTCGTGGTGCGGCGGCGGCGAGATCAAACCGACGCCGGGCACCGAGTAGCGCAGGTGGCCGATGTATTCGCTGACTTTGCCGCCGGGCAGCTGGCCGCCCTCGCCGGGCTTGGCGCCCTGGGCCATCTTGATCTGGATCTGGTCGGCCGACACCAGGTATTCGGCCGTGACACCAAAACGCCCCGACGCGACCTGCTTGATGCGCGAGCGCAGCGAATCGCCGTCCTGCAGCGGCAAATCAACCTCGACCTGTTTAGGGCCGATCACGCTCTTCAGCGTCTCGCCCTTCTTGATGGGGATGCCCTTGAGTTCTTGCCGGTAGCGGTTCGGGTCTTCACCGCCCTCGCCCGTGTTGCTCTTGCCGCCGATGCGGTTCATGGCCACAGCCAGCGTGGCGTGGGCTTCGGTGCTGATGGAGCCCAGCGACATGGCGCCGGTGGCAAAACGCTTGACAATCTCTTTGGCCGGCTCGACTTCATCGATCGGGATGGCCTTGGACGGGTCGATCTTGAACTCGAACAGGCCGCGCAGCGTCATGTGACGGCGGTTCTGGTCGTTGATCAGCTGGGCGTATTCCTTGTAGGTGTTCCAGTTGTTGGAGCGGGTGGAGTGCTGCAGCTTGGCAATTGCATCGGGCGTCCACATGTGGTCTTCGCCGCGCACGCGCCAGGCGTATTCGCCGCCGGCGTCCAGCATGTTGGCCAGCACCGGGTCGTCGCTGAAGGCAGCACGGTGCATGCGCAGCGCTTCTTCAGCGATCTCAAACACACCCATGCCTTCAACCTGGCTGGCCGTGCCGGTGAAGAACTTGGCCACGGTGTCACGGCTCAGGCCGATGGCCTCGAACAGCTGCGCACCGCAGTAGCTCATATAGGTCGACACGCCCATCTTGGACATGATCTTGGACAGGCCCTTGCCGATAGCCTTGGTGTAGTTGTAGACGGCCTTGTCGGTGCTGAGGTCGCCGGGCAGGCCTTTGGACAACTCGGCCAGGGTTTCCATCGCGAGGTAGGGGTGAACAGCTTCAGCGCCGTAGCCGGCCAGCACGGCAAAGTGATGCACTTCGCGGGCAGAGCCGGTTTCAACCACCAGGCCGGCGGTCGTGCGCAAGCCTTCTTTCACCAGGTGCTGGTGAATCGCCGACAGCGCCAGCAGGGCCGGGATGGCCACCTGCGTGGCGGTGATGCCGCGGTCGCTGATGATCAGGATGTTTTTGCCGTCCTTGATCGCGTCGACCGCTTCAGCGCACAGCGAAGCCAGCTTGGCCTCGACGCCTTCGTGGCCCCAGGCCAGCGGGTAGGTGATGTCCAGGGTATAGCTCTTGAACTTGCCCTGTGTGTGCGCTTCGATGTCGCGCAGCTTTTGCATGTCGGCCACGTTGAGCACGGGCTGGCTCACTTCAAGCCGCATCGGCGGGTTGACCTGGTTGATGTCCAGCAGGTTGGGCTTGGGGCCGATGAAGGACACCAGCGACATCACGATGGCTTCGCGGATCGGGTCGATGGGTGGGTTGGTCACCTGCGCGAACAACTGCTTGAAGTAGTTGTAGAGCGGCTTGTTCTTGTTGGACAGCACAGCCAGCGGGCTGTCGTTGCCCATGGAGCCGGTGGCTTCCTCGCCGTTGGCGGCCATGGGGGACATCAGGAATTTGATGTCTTCCTGTGTGTAGCCAAAGGCCTGCTGGCGATCAAGCAGCGCGATGGTTGAGGCGGCGGGCACAGTGACCGGAGCGGTCTTGGCGGCCTTGCCGGCCACGTCGTCCAGCTTGATGCGCAGGTTTTCAATCCATTGCTTGTAAGGCTTGCTGTGGGCCAGCGTGGCCTTGATTTCTTCGTCGTCGACCATGCGGCCTTGTTCGAGGTCGATCAGGAACATCTTGCCGGGCTGCAGGCGCCATTTGCGCACGATCTTGTGCTCAGGAATCGGCAGCACGCCGGATTCGGAGGCCATGATGACCAGGTCGTCATCGGTCACGCAGTAGCGCGAGGGGCGCAGGCCGTTGCGGTCCAGCGTGGCGCCGATCTGGCGGCCGTCGGTGAAGACGATGGAGGCCGGGCCGTCCCAGGGCTCAAGCATGGCGGCGTGGTACTCATAGAAGGCCTTGCGGCGCTCGTCCATGGTGGTGTGCTGTTCCCAAGGCTCGGGGATCATCATCATCACGGCCTGGCTGATGGGGTAGCCGGCCATGGTCAGCAACTCGAGGCAGTTGTCGAAGGTCGCGGTGTCGGACTGGCTGGCAAAGCTGATCGGGTAGAGCTTTTGCAGGTCGGCACCCAGCACCGGCGAAGACATCACGCCTTCACGTGCCTTCATCCAGTTGTAGTTGCCTTTGACGGTGTTGATTTCGCCGTTGTGCGCCACATAGCGGTACGGGTGGGCCAGCGGCCACTCCGGGAAGGTGTTGGTCGAGAAGCGCTGATGCACCAATCCGAGTGCCGAGACGCAGCGCGGGTCGGTCAAGTCACGGTAGTAGGTGCCCACCTGGTCGGCCAGCAGCAGGCCTTTGTAGACCACCGTGCGGCTGGACATGCTGGGCACGTAATATTCTTTGCTGTGCGTCAGGCGCAGGTTCTGGATGGCGGCGCTGGCGGTTTTGCGAATGACATACAGCTTGCGCTCCAGCGCGTCCTGCACGATGACGTCGTTGCCGCGACCGATGAAGATCTGGCGCAGGATGGGTTCTTTTTCGCGCACGGTGGGCGACATGGGCATGTCGCGGTTGACCGGCACGTCGCGCCAGCCCAGCAGCACCTGGCCTTCGGCCTTGACGGCGCGCTCGAGCGCCTGTTCGCAGGCCAGGCGGGAAGCGTGCTCTTTCGGCAGGAAGACCATGCCGACGCCGTATTCTCCGGGTGGCGGCAGCTGCACGCCCTGGCCGGCCATTTCTTCACGGTACAGCGCATCGGGCAGCTGGATCAGGATACCGGCGCCGTCGCCCATGAGCTTGTCAGCGCCCACTGCGCCCCGGTGGTCTAGGTTCTCGAGGATCTTCAAGCCTTGCTGGACGATGGCATGGCTTTTGTGCCCCTTGATGTGCGCCACGAAACCGACGCCGCAGGCATCGTGTTCGTTCGCACCGGAGTACAAACCGTTTTCTTCAAAATGCTTGATTTCAGCAGCCGTGGTCATGGCAATTCCTCGTCAGTTGGGATGACGGCGGTGCCGAGTGGCCTCGAAAAGCCTGGGCAACGCTTCCATCCGCAAGGTTCATAATTTTTCGCAGGGAATGGGAGCATATTGCATTGCAACAACAATGCCAAGCGCTTTAAATAGGGTCAGATTCTAATTAAATGTCGATTAATTTAATCAACAATAAATTAGGGACATATTAAACTCAAACGCGCCAAGCCTTGATAAATATGAAGTTATTCATCATCCGGGCCCTCAGCCACGCGTAGGGGTGGGCGCCCCGCCTGGTTCCTGGTGACACGGCGCTCCGTGCGCTTTTGCAACTCCGCCAAAAAGCCATCTCCACCCAGGGCCCAGCCACTCAGGGCGGATCGGGTCAGCTGGTCTTGCTGCTCCAGCGTGATGCCGGCGCGCACCAGTTCGGCGTAGGCCACTTCACGGGCGAAGGGCGTGTTGCCCAGCGCCCAGACCAGCGGGTGCGGCGTGAGCAGGCCGTCGACCCGCAGGCCTGCGTAGTGGCCGTAGCTGGACCACGGATAGTCTTTGACCTCGGCCACCTGTCCCGCGCGGACCGGATTGAGGTCCATATAGGTCATGCAGGCCAGCAGGTAGCGCTCGGCCTCGATCACGGTGGCCCGGTAACGCCCTTCCCACAAGGTGCCGGAGCGGCCCTGGTTGTCGTTGAAGTAACGCACATAGCGCCGCCCGGCAGCCTGCATCATCTGCGGCAGGCTGTCCGCTGTGGAAGGCGTCGCCAGTAAGTGGAAATGGTTGTCCATCAGCACGTAAGCATGCAGGGCAACGCCGAACTTGCGGGCGCTTTCTTCAAGCAACGCCAAAAACACCTGGTGGTCGGCGGCCGAAGAAAAGACAGTTTGCCGGTTATTCCCCCGCTGGATGATGTGGTGCGGGTAACCGGGGAGCGTCAGCCGGGGAAGACGGGCCATGGGATGCAATGCCTGAAGTTTGCGTCATGATATTTGATCTGACCCTGATTTCCTGCTCCGCACTGAGTTCATTGGGCGCCGTTGAAACGACGGGAAAGAAGACGCTTAACGGACAACTTTGCCGTCAGGCGTGATGGTGACCAGGTCAATCGCACGCACCGATTCGTATTTCTTGGGGCGCAGGTTCACACGAAAGCCGCCCACGTCGTAGTCCGTCATGGTTTCAAACGCCTTTTGCAGACCTGCCCTGTCGGGTTTGCCGCTGCCGGCCGCACTGCGGCGTACGCCTTCGGCAAAAGTACGGGCAGCAATATAACCCTCCACACTCTCGTAACTCGGCGTCTGGTCCGTCTGGTTCAGTACATCCAGGTATTCCTTGATGATGGGCGTACCCGTGCTGCGTGGCGACGGCACCACCTGCGAGATCACCACACCGCCTATCTCCTTGCCCAAGGCACTGAACAGCGGATCGATACCCACGACGGAGAAATTGAGGAACTGCCCGCTGAAGCCGGCCTGGCGCATCTTGCGGATGAACGCTGCCGATGAATTGAACAGGCTGACCTGGATCACGGCCTGAGGTTGCGCCTTCATCAGCTGCGCCACTGCGGCATCGACCTTGTCGCTGTTGACCGGCGACAGGGCGCTGCCAACGATGGCCGGGCGCTTCAGGTCGATCAGGGCCTGGTTCACCGCTGCAAGGCCGCCCCGCCCCATGGCGTCATCTTCGGCAAATACACCGATACGGTCCTGGTTGAGGGTGGCACAGTGGCGCGCAATTTTGTAGGCCTCATCGGCCAGCGCCGGACGCACATGAAATATGTTTGCCAGCGCAGGATCATGCAATGCGTCCGACGCCGCAAAAGGTGCGAAAAAGAGCGCCCCGGATGCCTTGGAAGCGGCAAACGCGGCATCACAGCTGGCTGTACCGGCAAAGCCGAACAGCGCATCGACGCCTTCGTCGATCAACTGCTTGGCATTGGCGGCAGCCTTGGCCGGGTTGTAGCCGTCGTCGAGTGTCTTGACTTCTATCTTGTGGCCGCCGGCACCGCCCTTTGCATTGATGGCATCGAAATAAATCTTTGCTCCATTCAGATACGCCAGACCGATCTGGTCGGCTGCACCTGTCAGGGGAACCGATTGGCCAAGAAGAATCTTGCGGCTGGTTTTGCTTTGAGCCCAGAGCGCAGGGCTTGCTACCGCAGCGCCCGCGGAAACCCCACGCAGAATTAGTTGACGTCGATTGAAACCCATGAGAACACCTTTTGAGAGACGAAATAGCCAAAGCAGGTTTGATGCCCGTACCTCAGCATGCGCTCAATATTCCGAAGAAATGTCACAAATTGTGCGCAGACCCTCAGCGTAATCGGTGCAACCCTCAAAAACCACCGTGGAAATGCCAACACGTCATAAGCCTATGCGCATGGGGCGCCAACATACGCCCGTTCAAGTGCGTTGGCGGGCAGATCCAGGCAGACGATCAAGCAAGATCGCCAACACGAGGGCGATGGCGCAGCCGGCCGTCGCAAGCCAACCCGTCCATTGCCATCCTCCCGCAGTACTGGCCACCCAGGCAACCAGCGGAGGACCGGCAAATTGCCCCAACGCCGACCACTGCTGGACCCAGCCAACGGTGGTCGACACGGCATCACGGCGGGGCGCAAGCTGGATGGCCAGGCTAAACAGCGTTGCGGGGATCAGGCCACCCACCATCGAGAAGACCAGTATGGCCACGTACTGTATTTCCGGGCGCAGTTGCACGGCAAATGCGAGCTGTGCGCCTCCAGCCATCGACAGGAAGCCTGCCCCAAGCAGAACCACCGGTCGTACACCACGCTCCAGCAGCCTGCCTGCCGCGACGTTGCCGATGATATTGACGGCAGCAGCAAGCGCCGTAAGCCATGCCACCCACACACCGCTCACGCCAGCCTGGGTGTAGATGGACGGCAGGAAACCGACCACAGCAAGCCACTGTCCCGAGTACATCGCAAAAGCAACAGCCATGTACCAGGCTGCGCGCGACCGCAGCGTCGCGCGGACAATATCTCCGCCACGGAAATGAGGAGCCGGCGATTGCCGGGGGGAGATGCCATCATGCAGATGCCCCTGTGCAGGAACTTGCCACGCGACCAGCAAAGCCAGCACTGCGGCCAGCGCGGCCAGAAGCCACCACAAGATTCGCCAACCCCAGTCAGGTGCGGCCAGGCCGATGATCATGGGGCCTCCCAGCAAGGCCAGAGAGGCGCCCAGCGGCATGTAGGCGCCCCATACTCCCAGCATGCCATTGAGCCGCTCTTGTGGCACCAGCTGGCGGATCAGGGCTGGGGCCGGTAACACCACCCAGAGGAATCCCAGCCCTTCGAATACACGTGCGGCGAGCAGCCAATGCACATCGGGAGACACGCCGCCCAACAGACCGGCACCGGACAACACCAGCAACCCGGCCACCATGCTGCGCTTGAGGCCGGCACGCTGCACAACAAGCCCGATGAGCAGCCCGAGCACCATACCCGCCAGCTGCACCAGCGACAGCAGAAATCCGGCCTGCAGCAATGTCACGCCCAATACCTTTCCCAGTACAGGCAGCGCAGGCGGTAGTTTTCCCACGTAAAGGGCGGCCACCACACCGGCAGCCATCACGTACCAGGCCGCGTTCGGGCTCGGGGTTGTTGTTGGCCGGGGCTCCGTCACGCTTGCTGCCTATGGGCCGCTACAACTCCACCTAAACCGGAAAAGCTGCGCGCCCCTTAAGGCGCTCATGCTCTTTGGCGGCGAAGCGGTCTGTCATGCCGGCAATGTAGTCGGCGACCACCCTCTCGGGTTTTGCGCCCGCCGCATGGGGGGCATCAATGCCGTCAAACCGGTCGATGTGAGCCTGCGGCATCTGGGCCGGGTCGGCCATATAGGCTTCGAACAGGTCACGGACTACCTGCTTGGCAGCCTGCGTGGTTTCCACCACTTTCGGGTGGCGGTACAGGTTTCGCAGCAAAAAACGTTTGAGGGATGCAGACTGCATCGCCATTTCTTCGGTAAAACACACCAGCGCCGGATGCCTGCGAACTTCGTCCACGCTGGCAGGTGCAACCTTGTGAATCGCAAGCGATGTCGCATCCATCACGTTATAGACCTGGGCACTGAGCATGCGCCGTATGGTCTCAAACAGCAGCCGCCGGCCTTTCAACGCCCGGTGCGCCAGTTGCGTTTCCCGGCAGTGTTGCGCGAACAGCTCGACACCCTCCAGTTGCTCCAGGGTTAACAGGCCGGAGCGCACGCCGTCGTCAATATCGTGCGCGTTGTAGGCTATTTCGTCCGCAAGATTGGCCAGTTGTGCCTCCAGACCGGGTTGCTGCCAGCGCGGCCCGTCAGCGGGCTCCACGAACCGGCGGGCAACACCGTCCGGCTCGCGGGCTTCAATATGGCGTGCATTGCGCCTGGAACAATGCTTCAGGATTCCTTCTCGCGTCTCAAAGGTCAGGTTCAGCCCGTTGTAGGCCGGATAGCGCTCCTCAAGGGAATCCACCACGCGCAGGCTTTGCAGGTTGTGCTCAAAGCCTGCGCTGTCTGGGTTACAGGCTTTCAGACACGCGTTCAAGGCATCCTGACCGGCATGACCGAACGGCGTATGGCCCAGGTCATGCGCCAGCGCAATGGCTTCCACGAGGTCTTCGTTGAGCTGAAGCGTGCGGGCGATGGACCTTCCCAGCTGGGCGACCTCCAGCGAATGAGTCAGACGGGTGCGAAACAAATCACCTTCGTGATTCAGAAACACCTGGGTTTTGTACACCAGGCGCCGAAAAGCGGTGGAGTGCACGATACGGTCGCGGTCGCGCTGAAACTCGGACCGGGTTGGCGCAGCAGGCTCGGCAAAGCGGCGGCCGCGCGAACGCGACGGGTCACAGGCGTAGGGCTGGAGATTCATGGATTAAGCATAAAAATGACCGAAATCCCATACCGTATAAGCGCAAACAGCTCCTGAATTGATAGCAATTTCAGGTACTTCTTCCATATTTTCCGCCGCTTATTCACAGCACATATCTATGACAGTGCGCACCATGGCATCCGGTGCACTGCGAACGGCTGCCTTCCCGGGGCCGTCGATCACAACAAACCTTATCTCACCCGCTTCGGATTTTTTGTCGATGCGCATCAGTTCGAGATAGCGGCCGGCATTGTCGGTGGTTGACAGCACAGGTCCTCGCACCGGCAGGCCGCATCGTCGGACAAGATTGGTCAGGCGTTCCGTAAAAGGCTTGTCAACCAGGCCCAGACGCTCTGACAGATGCGCGGCCATCACCATGCCGCAGCCCACACCTTCGCCATGCAGCCATTCCCCATAGCCCAGGCCGGATTCAATCGCGTGGCCGAAGGTGTGACCGAAATTCAGGATGGCCCGCAAGCCCGACTCCCGCTCGTCCTGGCTTACAACCCATGCCTTGATCTCACAACTGCGCTGGATGGCGTGGGCCATGGCCACGGGCTCCCTGGCGAGCAGATCCTCCAGGTTAGCCTCGATCCATTCAAGGAATGCCATGTCGGCAATGGGGCCGTATTTAATGATCTCGGCCAGGCCCGCACTCAGTTCGCGAGAAGGCAGCGTCGCCAGGACATCCAGGTCGCACACCACCTGCAAGGGCTGGTAGAACGCACCGATCATGTTTTTGCCCAGCGGGTGGTTGATCGCCGTCTTGCCGCCTACCGAGGAATCCACCTGGGCCAGCAATGTCGTGGGCACCTGCACAAATGGTACGCCGCGCATATAGCTGGCCGCGGCAAAGCCGGTCATGTCGCCGACCACGCCACCGCCCAAGGCAAACAGCACCGTCTTTCGGTCGCAGCCGTTTTCCAGCAGCGCATCAAAAATCAATTGCAGGGTTGGCCAGTCCTTGTGGACTTCACCATCCGGCAAGGTGACCAGCAGCACCTTGTCATAGCGTTGCTGCAAGGCCCGGGTGAGTTGCACGGCATACAGCGGGGCCACGGTGGTGTTTGACACCACCAGCGCCGTCGCCGCTTTGGGCACGTCCTGATAGGTATTGCTGCTTCCCAGAAGCCCGCTGCCAATGACGATCGGATAGCTGCGTTCGGCCAGATCAATCCGGATTGTCGCAACGGCGGAAGAGGAATTTTCTTGCATGGAAGAAGTGTAGAGGCTTCCACCCTTTCCAAGGCTTGCCAATGGTTATGGCCGGTCGGGAGGCGGAGCCATCACGCCTGCCAGCTCCAGCTGCATCAGGATCATGTTGACCAGCGTAGAGACTGAAGGGCGGCCTGTTTCAATGACATAGTGTGCCGTTTCCCGATAGAGGGCGTCACGGGCGGCGTAAAGATCCCTGAGCCGCGCCAGCGGATCGGCCACCTGAAGCAAGGGGCGGTTCTGGTCATGCCGCAAACGGCGAAAAACCTCTTCGGGGATGGAATGCAGGTAAACCACCTGCGCCCGCTCCCGAAGATGTTGCCGGTTGGCGGGGCGCAGCACAGCCCCGCCGCCGCTGGAGAGTACGCAAACCTCACCCTGAGTCAACTCATCGATGACCAGCTGCTCGATGTCGCGAAATGCGTCTTCACCTTCGCGCTCAAAAAACTCACGGATAGAGCAACCGATACGTTGTTCTATCACCTGATCCGAGTCAATGAACCGCAACCCCATTCTTCGGGCAAGATGCCTGCCGACGGTGGATTTCCCCGACCCAGGCAAGCCCACGCAGGCGATTCTCAACGGATGTGCATTCAATTGATATGGAGGAAAGGTTGCCCAGAAGCATGCCAAGCAACTACGCAGAGGACTGGCAGTCCCACGCGCAGTCCTTCAGCACGACGCCTTCTTTACCTACCGCCCTCGAACTCGCCCAAGGCGATCAGACGGGTGGTCGGAATTAACGCAGGGCAGATCCGTTAGTCAGCATTTTGGGTGTGATGAACACCAGCAATTCAGACTTCGTGGCAGATCGCGTTCTTTGTTTGAACAAATTGCCAACACCGGGGATGTCGCCCAAAAGCGGGACTTTGGTTTCATTGTCACGATCATTTTGCTCAAAAATGCCGCCAATGACCACGGTTCCACCATTTTCCACCAGTACCTGCGTTTGAATATGCTTGGTATCAATCGCGAATCCGTTCGCTGTTTCACGTCCCACGCTATCCTTGTTCACGTCCACTTGAAGGATGATGTTCCCCTCCGGCGTTATTTGCGGAGTGACTTCGAGCTTCAAGTTTGCCTTTCGAAAGGCAATAGCGGTGGCACCACTGGAAGTCGCCTGTTGATAGGGAAGCTCTGTACCCTGTTCAATCAGAGCCTTCACCTGATCAGCAGTCACGACACGTGGACTGGAAACAATTTTCGTCTTGCCATCTGCTTCAGATGCAGAAATCTCAAGATTAAGGAATCGTGTCTTTGCGGCATTGAACAAAGAAATGGCAAACGTACTTGCGTTGAATCCGTTTTGGCCTACACCAGGCAAGCTCACGAATTCACCTGCAGTAGTTCCTGCAACCGTCGCGTTATACGACCCGCCAAAAGCGGTGTTATTACCCTGGGTGAAGGGTCGACCCCCTAACCGCACGCCCAGAGATTTACCGAAGGAATCCGATGCTTCAACGATACGAGCTTCAATCAACACTTGACGGACTGCGACGTCTAATTTCGCTATCAGCGCCTGCACCTGTTCAAGTCGCGATGGTATGTCGGTAACGAACAATTGATTGGTGCGCGCCTCCGATATCACACTACCTCGCGCAGACAGTATCTTTGTAGCGCCAGCGCCGGAGCCCAACAGCCCTGCCGCAATGTCTGCAGCCTTTGCATAGTTAAGCTTGAAATCCTGGGTCCGGAGCGTTTCCAGACTTTGAATCGCATTCTTTGACTCCAGTTCCAGCTTGTCTTTGGCTGCAAGTTCGTCTTTGGGTGCGATCAACAAGACGTTGCCTGTTTTGCGCATGCCCAGTCCCTTGGCCTGAAGAATAATGTCCAGTGCCTGATCCCAGGGAACATCTTTCAGACGCAACGTTACCGCACCGGTAACCGAGTCCGACGTCACGATATTGAAGTTCGTAAAGTCTGCAATCACCTGCAGAAGGGAGCGAATTTCAATGTTCTGAAAATTCAGGGATAGCTTCTCACCGTTATAACCAGGTCCTTGCGTCAGCTTGCTTGGGTCAATTTTTTGCTGGCGCACTTCCAGAACAAACTGGTTATCACTTTGATACGCACTGTGTTCCCAAGCGCCCTTGGGCTCAACCACCATACGGACCTTATCCCCCGTTTGAAATGTGGTGACGGTTTGCACCGGTGTTCCGAAATCGCCCACATCCAGACGACGGCGAAGTCCTTCTGGCAATGCGGTTTTCAGGAACTCAACCACCAAAGTCTGGCCTTGCTGGCGTATATCCACGCCAACCTGGTTATTGGGCAGATCCACAACGATACGGCCAGAACCCTCAACGCCACGACGGAAATCGATGTCCTTCAAAGGCAATGTGTCGGTGTTGCGATTTTCGGCAAACACTGGTGGTGTAGTGGCGGAGGGCGTAGCCGCCGCCACTGAATCGAGGGTAATCAACAACGATTTCCCTTGAATCTCAGCTTTATACGCCGTTGGCACCTTTAGATTCAGTACTACACGGGTTCTTTCACCCGCCTGCACTACATTCGCCGAGCGCAGATTTCCCAAGTTGAGGTCCACTGCAGATCGTCCCATGGAGTTACCAACCCCGGGAAAATCAAGTGCTATACGCGCCGGCGTCTGGATACTAAAACCCGTCGGTACCGCAGCCAAAGGTTCCGCCAAATCGATTCGAATGACCTCTGCACCGCCCTGAACTGATCCGGAAACAGCCTGGATGGCATTCTGTGCCTGCGCCAGCAAGGGAGCGGCAGTTACAGAAAATGCCAGACTGAGCGAAGCACAACGCAACACACGCCCAAACAAAAGCTGCAGGCGGCCCTTTTTTTCCTGCGTCTCTAGTGCCGGTGTCTGCTTGTTCATTTTGATCCCTCTAATAACTGTAAAGTCGCGGTCCGCTCTATCCATTCACCCGCGGCGTCTTGCACTATCTCGCGCAAGGCGAGATCTGTTTCAGTGACCTTGGTGATCCGGCCGTAGTTTTGCCCCAGGTAATTCCCTACCCGGGCTTGATAAATCAGGTTGTCAACTCGTACCAGCGCGACTGGCTGGCCAACCTTGATCAGGCTACCCACCATGGCAATAGCGTCCAGGGGATATGCCTCCAGTGGTTCTTTTCGTCGGCTCAGTTCAGGTGCGATCAAGGCGGCGTTGGCCGTCGACTGATTGGATTCGCGTTTCAGCGCCTGTGTCAGTTTTTGAATGCTGAAAGGCTCTATTGAACCTTCCTGGCCATACAACTGAGGTGAAAATTTAGTAGGCTCTGGCAACGGCTCTACTTTCGGCTTGGTTGCGTTCCGTTGCTGGGTCATCCATTCCTGCAACTCCTCCTGTTCAGAGGAACCACAGCCGGACAGGCCCAATAAAATCCCTGCCAAACCGCAAAAAATTACCGCATATTTTCCTGCACTCATTTTTTGGCTCCAGGAGCGCTCTTGCGCTGCAAGGCTACTTCATCATTGTCCAGATAGCGGAACGTTTTGGCTGTGGTATCCATAACCAAGGTACTATCTTTGCCTGGCGTTATGCTCAGATTATTCAGAGTGACAATGCGGGAAAGATTGGCAATATCAGCTGCAAAAGCACCGATATCGTGATATCTGCCAGTGACTCGAACAGCGATCGGCAATTCCGCGTAATACTCCCTCACGCTCACCTGACCTGGACGAAACAATTCGAACTGCAGACTACGCCCCAAACCCGCCTGATTAATATCAGAAAGCAGTGCGTCCATTTCGGCCTTGCTCGGTAGTTGCTTT
The DNA here is from genome assembly GCF_056403595.1 of Polaromonas sp. P2_G11. NCBI lineage: Bacteria > Pseudomonadati > Pseudomonadota > Betaproteobacteria > Burkholderiales > Comamonadaceae > Polaromonas > Polaromonas sp. P2_G11. The sequence goes on from NZ_JBFUFE010000003.1 coordinate 323,621, forward strand.
TCAAGCTGGGTTACATATTGTTGAACCTGTTCGCGCTGCTTCTTCAGCGCATCCAGATTGACAGCCTGTGCAAGCTTCTTTGTGTAATCTTCCTTGAGCTTGACTTCCTTGGCTTTCTCCGCCGTCAACTCTTCATCGGACGCGCTGAGCCATACAAACCAGAGAGCCACGACAACAAAAATCGTGACGGCCAAACAAAGGAGGTAACGTGGAAGTGCTGGCCATGAAGGTGGATCATTGGGATCCAGTCCCGTAAACTGGGACTTCAGACTGCTTTGAATTGCTGCAAAGTCGATGGAATTTTTAGAGATTTTTGCCATGGTCAAACTCGTTCATTCCGCCTCATACCTTGGCCGGCGCCGAGGCGGCAGAAGCTGGCTTGGCAGCCGCCCCCGACACCACCGGTACTGTCCCTGAGCTTGCTGGTGTGGCGCCAACAGTTTTCGGATCGCTGGCCCGCTTCAAACCGATCTTCATTGAAAAATTGGATACCCTGCGCTGGTCACGCGCACTGAGTGACACCGTGCCGGCGGTGATTTCTACAAGTTCCGGCCGGGTTAACCACGCACTGTTGTTAGCCAGGTTGCGCAACAATTCCGAAACACGTTCGTTTGACTGTGCGACGCCGGTGATCATCACGGCCTGGTTGTCTTGTTTCATGCTGGTGATATACACCCCATCGGGCAACTGCTTGACCAGTTCGCTCAGCAAATACACCGGCAGATTGCGGTTTCCCTGCAGATCTTCCACGGCATTCTGACGAGCCCTGAGAGCGGAAATCTCCGCCTGCAGCGTGGCGATATCCTTGATCTGCCCTTCCAACCGGGTAATTTCCGTTTTCAGAAAATTGTTCTTTCCCCGCTGGCCCTCAATCTGGGCCAGGTACCAGGAATAAACAGCACCGCAAATAAGAACGCCGACCAAGGCCGCCATACCCAGTGTGGCAAAAAATACTTCGCGCCTGCGCTTGCGCGCAGCTTCGCGATGGGGAAGCAGATTGACGAGAATCACTGCAGAAACCTCCGCAAAGCCAGACCGCAAGAGGTCAGGTAGGATGCCGCTTCGCGCCGCATCTTCTTTTCACGTACGCCTTCTCCGAGCTCCATTCCTTCAAAAGGGTTTGCCAGCACGCAGGCAAATGAAGTCTGCTGGGTGACGGAATCGGTCAGACCTGGCAAGGCGGACGAGCCACCTGCCAACATCACATAGTCAACTTTGTTGTGCGGTGTGCTGGTAAAGAAGAACTGCAAGGCCCGTCCGATTTCCTGCGCCATGCTCTCGACAAATGGCTTCAGCACGCCGGATTCATAGTCTTCCGGCAAATCGCCACTGCGTTTTTTGCTTTCTGCTTCTTCAGGGGAAAAACCGTACTGCCGAATGATGAGCTGCGTCAGCTGTGCTCCACCGAAGGCCTGATCACGCTCATAAAGTACTTCGTCGTTTTTGATGACCTGCATGCTGGTCGTCAATGCACCCACTTCAAACAGGGCCACCATGGTGTCCACGCCCTTGTTGGGAAGGCTCTCAATCAAGCGAGCGGTGGCCAGGCGGGAGGCATACGACTCCACATCTATAACTATAGGCTTGAGCCCGGCGGCTTCCGCAAGACCCTGCCTGTCCTGCACTTTTTCCTTGCGCGAAGCAGCAATCAGCACTTCAACGTCGCCACTGGAGGTAGCGCTCGGGCCTACCACGCAGAAATCGAGGCTGACTTCATCCAGTGAGAACGGAATGTATTGATTGGCTTCGGATTCGACCTGAATTTCCAGCTCTACGTCGCTGAGGCCGCCCGGGAGAATGATTTTTTTGGTAATGACCGCCGAAGCCGGCAGGGCCATCGCCACATTCTTGGTGCGGGTTCCGCTTTTTTTGACGAGCCGGCGCACGGCATCGGCCACTTCGTCAAACTTTTCGACGTTACCATCGGTAATCCAGCCTCGTTCCAGCGGTTCGATCGCACAGCGATCCAACACCAGATTACCGGCCTTGTCACGGCTCAACTCCACCAGCTTGACACTGGATGAGCTGATATCTAAACCCAGCAAAGCGGGTTGTTGGCGGTTGAATAACGATCCCAGAGAGATCAAGGCGGTCCCCAAATGACGGCTAATATGTAGCCCTGCATACTTAAGAAATCACTTGAATAGTAGCAGTAAGCTCTTTGTGCAGTAAGGATTTTTCCTGTTTTGGACGTCTGGAACGTTGTCAAAAGCAGACGGTCGTATCGGACCAGGAGTTTGCAAGGTTCCCCAAAACGATGTCTGCAAACGTAAAAGTATGGCACTTGCCCTGACACCCCGCACAACTCGCTTCCCGGGATTTTTATAATGGTGACGCGACTTTACGATTGCCTACATGCCCTCCACACCCACGTCTTCTGATTCAAACTCTGCCCCGGTCAAGCAAGGTCGCGCAAAGTCCCTTGTCCCCCGCTGGCTGGTCATGTTCTTTTTGTGGAGTGGTGGCCTGTTGCTGGCTGGTGTTGCCGCCGTCTTGCTGTTTGTGGCTGTGGCGCTGTCGGTTGCCTACCCCAACCTGCCGGATATCTCTGACTTGTCCGACTACCGGCCAAAGTTGCCATTGCGGGTTTACTCCGCCGATGGGGTGGTTATTGGAGAGTTCGGGGAAGAACGCCGCAGCCTCACCCCGATCAAGGACATCCCGCAGGTCATGAAGGACGCGGTGCTGGCCATTGAAGACGCCCGCTTTTTCTCACATGGCGGCGTGGATTACCTGGGCGTGATCCGGGCCGGCTTTGCCAATGTGGGCCGGGCCAAGAGCCAGGGCGCCTCCACCATCACCATGCAGGTGGCCCGCAATGTCTATCTGTCAGCCGAGAAAAGCTATACCCGCAAGATCTATGAAATCCTGCTGACCTTCAAGCTGGAGCACCTGCTGACCAAGGACCAGATCCTTGAGATCTATATGAACCAGATTTTTCTGGGAAACCGGGCTTATGGCTTTGCCGCGGCCTCAGAGGCCTATTTCGGCAAGCCCCTGAAGAACATCTCCATCTCCGAGGCGGCCATGCTGGCGGGCCTGCCCAAGGCACCTTCGGCCTACAACCCCATCATCAATCCCAAGCGAGCCCGGGCCCGGCAGCTCTACATCATAGAGCGCATGGAAGAAAACGGCTTCATTACCGCCGAACAGGCCAAGGCCGCAAAAGAAGAAGAACTCAAGGTCAGGACCGGGCCCGATGCAGGCCGGGTACACGCGGAATACGTCGCTGAAACCGTGCGCCAGCTGGTTTACAACCAATACGGGGACGAAACCTACACCCGCGGGCTGAATGTCTATACCACCCTGCGTGCCACCGACCAGACCGTCGCCTACAAAGCCTTGCGCAAGGGCATCATGGATTATGAGCGCCGGCAAATTTACCGGGGCCCCGAGAAGTTCATCGATCTGCCGGCCAATGCACAGGAAACGGAAGATGCGATTGACGACGCACTGACCGACAACCCCGACAACGGAGATGTGATGTCGGCCATCGTGCTGGAAGCCAATCCCAAACGAATTCTGGCCATGCGCCAGAACAGCGAAACGGTTGAAATTACCGGCGACGGCCTGAAACCCGCCCAATCCGGGCTGACTGACAAGGCCGGGCCCAACATCAAGATTCGCCGCGGCGCCTTAATCCGCGTGGCGAAAACACCGAAAAACACCTGGGAAATTACCCAGCTGCCTGAGGTGGAAGGCGCTTTTGTGGCCCTTGATCCGCGCGACGGTTCCATCCGGGCACTGGTGGGCGGGTTCGATTTCGAAAAAAACAAGTTCAACCATGTGACCCAGGCATGGCGCCAGCCGGGTTCCAGCTTCAAGCCCTTTATTTACTCCGCCGCCCTCGAGAAGGGCTTTACCCCAGCGACCGTGGTGAATGACGCCCCGCTGTTTTTCGACGCGGGCGTCACTGGCGGCCAGCCTTGGGAGCCAAAAAACTACGACGGCACTTTCGACGGTCCCATGAGTCTGCGGACCGGCCTGAAGAAATCCAAGAACATGATTTCCATCCGCATACTGCAGGCTATCGGCGCCCCGTATGCGCAGGACTGGATCACCCACTTTGGCTTTGAGGCCGAAAAACATCCCGCCTACCTGACGATGGCGCTGGGCGCCGGATCGGTCACCCCGATACAAATGGCCACCGCTTATTCGGTATTTGCCAACGGCGGTTACCGCGTCAATCCCTACCTGGTCACCAAAATCACCGACCAGCGCGGCAAAGTCCTGCTGGAAAGCAAGCCCCCCGTGCTGGACGAATCAGCCCGGGCCATCGATGCGCGCAATGCGTTCATCATGGACAGCCTGCTGCAGGAAGTCGCACGCTCAGGTACGGCGGCCAAAGCGCAAGCCACGCTCAAACGCCCCGACCTTTTCGGCAAGACCGGTACCACCAATGACTCGATCGACACCTGGTTCGTGGGGTTCCAGCCTACGCTGACAGCGGCGGTCTGGATGGGTTACGACACGCCGAAAAAACTCGGCGACCGTGAAACCGGTGGCGGCCTGAGCCTGCCCATCTGGATCAACTTCATGGAATACGCACTCAAGGGCGTGCCGGTCACCGAATACCCACCGCCCGAAGGTGTCGTCAACGTTGGCGGGGAGTGGTATTACAGCGAATATGCCAAAGGTTCCGGAGTCAGCACAGTCGGTATACAACAGGACCCGGCAGCCGCCGGCACCCCGGCTACGCCAGGGGCGATCCAGGTGCTGCCGCCTTCAGACGAGAAAAAGCGCATCCTGGATCTGTTCAAAAACTGACATGAAGCGCATCAAAAAAGGGCTCCACAGAGCCCTTTTTTGTTTTGGTGCCACTCAAGGCACGCCTGCAAGCTTCGGCAGCTACGCCTTATTGACTTCAGCCGGCGCCGCGAACACCAGTGCCTGGCCGGCCTGCTCACTGGCATAGCGAGACAAATTGGCAAAAAACTCGCTCGAGTCCTTGGTGTCAGCCCATTGACCGCCACTGTATTTGTAGTGGAATCCGCCGGCCTTGGCCGCCATCCATATTTCCTGCAAGGGTTTCTGGAGGTTGATGATGATCTGGCTGCGGTTGGAGAAAGTCAGCGTGACCATGCCGCCGGTGCGCTGGTTATCAATGTCCGCGTCGGTCTCATCATTGATACGGTCACAGGCGGTTTCAACGGCCCTGAGTGCACTCTCGGCCAGATCCTGGTATTCAAGGTCCGTCATTACAATCCCATCATGGTTTCTTCAGCTCAAATTTTAGGCCGCATCCGCCCTTCGGCCTCCCGCTATGGCCTTGCTGCAATTGTGGTCGGCGCGGCCTTGCTGGGCGGTTGCGGACAAAAAGGCGCACTTTACCTGCCAGTTCCCCCGAAGGTGCCGGCCACGGCCACCACAGCACCGCCGGCTGCCGCGCCTGCGACGCCGGCGTCAGCCGCTCGCTGACCAGCAACCTGGCCGATTCATTGAAGATTCAGGCCATCCGGTGGCTGGGCCTTCAATCTAAAGGCTCCCGACCGTTCATGCCGTCAATCGATCATGGCGCGCAAGCCCTGCGCTCCTTAAGATAGTTGCCAATAACTCCAACCGCTTCAAAGCCCATTCTTCATGACCCGCCAACCTCTCCCCGGCCATCCCCATTTCGCTTACCGCGATACCGAGCTGTTTGTTGAAAATGTCCGGCTTGGCGATCTGGCCGCGGCACACGGCACGCCGCTGTTTGTGTATTCCAAGGCGGCCATGCTTTCGGCGCTGGCGGCTTACCAGCGTGGCTTTGCAGGGCGCAACGCGCAAATTTGCTATGCCATGAAAGCCAATTCGTCCCTCGGCATCCTGCAGGCGTTTGCCCATGCGGGTTGCGGCTTCGACATCGTTTCGGGCGGCGAACTCACCCGCGTACTGGCCGCTGGTGGCGAGGCCCGGAAGATCATTTTTTCAGGCGTAGGCAAAACCTGCAGCGAAATGCGCCAGGCCCTGAGCGCCGGCATCGGCTGCTTCAATGTCGAAAGCGAAGCCGAGCTGGATGTGCTGTCCGGGGTAGCTCTCGCCATGGACATGCGTGCGCCCGTCAGCATTCGCGTCAATCCCGATGTCGACCCCAAGACGCACCCCTACATTTCCACGGGCCTGAAAGACAACAAGTTCGGCGTGGCACACCAAGACGCGCTGCGCATCTACCGGCACGCGGCTTCGCTGAAAGGCTTGCAGGTCGTCGGCATCGACTGCCACATCGGCTCGCAAATCACCGACACCACACCGTACCTTGACGCCATGGACCGGGTGCTCGACCTGGTGGCAGCCATTGAAGCCGCGGGCATCCCGCTGGAACATATCGATTTCGGCGGTGGCCTGGGCATCAACTACAACAACGACACCCCGCCCGAAGCCGACGCACTCTGGCAGCAGTTGCTCGCGAAGATCGACGCGCGCGGCTACGGCAGCAAAAAGCTGATGATCGAGCCGGGCCGTTCACTGGTCGGCAACGCAGGGGTTTGCCTGACGGAAGTGCTCTACGTCAAGCCGGGCGAGCACAAGAACTTCTGCATCGTCGATGCGGCGATGAACGACCTGCCACGTCCTGCGATGTACCAGGCTTTCCACGCCATCGTCCCCGTATTGGCCGAAGGCAAGACCGCCGAAGCGACGTATGACGTCGTGGGCCCGGTCTGCGAGAGCGGCGACTGGATAGGCCGCGACCGCGTGTTGTCTGTCGCGGCGGGTGACCAGTTGGCTGTGATGTCGGCAGGTGCGTATTGCATGAGCATGGCCAGCAACTACAACACACGTGGCCGGGCCGCTGAACTGCTGGTTGACGGTGTCGAAGTGCACCTCATACGCCGGCGGGAAACCGCTGAAGACCAGATGCGGCAGGAACAGCTGGTAGCGGGCTAATCCGGAACCACGCCCGGGGCAAGCGCGCGCCTCATCGGATCAGTGTCGATCAGCGCACATCGCTATCATTATGATAGCTGGTTGCGCACGTCGTATATGGGTTTCAGCCTCTTTTTCCTCAAGAACTGCTGCACACGCCAGCCGAGCAGTACGGCGATGATCGCAGCGTAAACGAACACTTCGGCAAAATTGTTCTTGCCGGCGCGCATCCAGAAAAAATGCAGCAGCCCCAGCCCGGCGATCATGTAGACCAGCTTGTGCAGCCACTGCCAGCGTTTGGCACCCATGGCTTTGATGGCCGCATTGAAGGACGTTGCCGCCAGGGGCGTCAGTAACACAAAGGCCGAAAACCCCACGAGGATGAAAGGCCGCTTGGCAATGTCTTTGGCAATATCGGCAAAGTCAAAGCCCATGTCGAACCAGCTGTAGCTCAGCAGGTGGACGACGACATAAAAATACGCGAACAGCCCCAGCATGCGCCGAAAGCGCGCCAGTGCAGGCGTGCTGGTGATGACCCGAAGCGGCGTGACCGTCAGGACGATGCAGATAAAGCGTAACGTCCAGTCGCCGGTGGCGCGTATCAACGCCTCGGCCGGGTTGGCGCCCAGCTGGTTGGTGAAGGCGCCGTAGAACAGCCAGACAAAGGGCAGCAGACAGACGAGGAACAGCACCGGTTTGGCGGCAGGGTGCAGCAACCATTTTTGCGCTGTCGACATCACAGCAATCCACCGCCGGGTCGACCTACATCGAAACACAGCGCAGCGTGCGTCCCAACCCAGCAGGGGCCGCGGAACCGGCTTTGCCGGGCCGCAGGCGCAGCGGCCCCCTCGGGGGGCAGCGCAGTACGCGAAGCGACAAGCGTGGGGGCCATATCTTTTAGAAGTTCTTCTTGAGGTCCATGCCCGCGTAGAGCTGGCCCACTTGCGCTTCATAGCCATTGAACATCAGCGTTTTGCGCTTCTTGGCAAAGAGGCCGTCTTCACCGATACGCCGTTCGGTGGCCTGGCTCCAGCGAGGGTGGTCGACGTCCGGGTTCACATTGGAATAAAAGCCGTATTCCTGCGCCGCGGCCTTGTTCCAGGCGGTGCGCGGCTCCTTGTCGGTAAAGCGGATCTTGACGATGCTCTTGCCGCTCTTGAAGCCGTACTTCCAGGGCAGCACCATGCGCACCGGTGCGCCGTTCTGGTTGGGGAGCACTTCGCCATACATGCCGAAAGCCAGCAGCGCCAGCGGGTGCATGGCTTCGTCCATGCGCAGGGCTTCCACATACGGCCAGTCGAGCACGCGGGAGCCCACAAACGGCATGGTCTTGGGATCGGCCAGGGTGACGAATTCAACGTATTTGGCGTTGCCGAGCGGCTCGACCTTCTTGATGAGCTCCGACAGCGAATACCCCACCCACGGGATCACCATGGACCAGCCCTCGACACAACGCAGGCGGTAAATGCGCTCTTCCTGCGGTGCGAGCTTGATCAGGTCTTCGAGCGTGAAGGTCTTGGGCTGCTTGACCAGGCCTTCGACGGCCACCGACCAGGGCTTGGTCACCAGCGTGTGGGCGTTCTTGGCTGGGTCGGCCTTGTCGGTGCCGAACTCGTAGTAATTGTTGTAGGTAGAGGCATCTTTGTAGTCGGTGATCTTTTCCATGGTCACCGCACCGGCCACCGCCGATTTGCCGCCGGCCAGCGCCGCCAGCTTGCCGGGTTTTTGTACCGTCTGCGCCATCGCCTGGCGGCCCGCCCAGCTGGCCATGGCCACGCCCGCGGCACCTGTGGCCATCAGTTTGATCAGGTCGCGACGGCCATGGTAGATGCCGCGCGGCGTAATCTCGCTGGGAACGAGGTGGTCGAAACCATCGGCATGGGTCTTGATGAGCATATGAGTCCTTGAAATCCGTTGAGGGTTAGTCTGAATACGCAGCAACTTCTTACAGGGATTCAGCCAGGGCTTCTAAAAGACTCGCAGGCAGTTACAAGGTTCCGTAACTGTGCAGCCCCGACAGGAACATGTTGACGCCCAGGAAAGCAAACGAGGTAACTGCCAGCCCGACCAGCGCCCACCAGGCGGCGACGGTGCCGCGCAGGCCCTTCATGAGCCGCATATGCAGCCAGGCCGCGTAGTTGAGCCAGACAATCAGCGCCCAGGTTTCCTTGGCGTCCCAGCTCCAGTAGCCGCCCCAGGCCTCGGCCGCCCACAAGGCGCCGAGTACGGTGGCAATGGTGAAAAAGGCAAAGCCGACGGCAATCGCCTTGTACATCACGTCGTCCAGCACTTCAAAGCTGGGCAGGCGCGCGGCAATGCGCTTGCGGCCCACCAGGATGCCGGCGGCGATCAGCCCCGACACGGCCAGGTAACCTACCCAGTAGTAGCTGCCGCCCACTTCGGCCGGCGACTTGCTGCGAAACACGACAGGGACAAAACACAGCACCACGCCCAGCAGCCACAGCGGCGTGAGCCGGTGCCAGCGCGTCTCGTTGGCCTGCTGCTTGATGAGATAGGACAGCGACACCATGGCAGCCAGCGAGAACATGCCGTAGCCGATGAAATTGGCCGGCACATGCAGCTTCATCCACCAGCTTTTGAGGGCAGGCACCAGCGGCTGGATTTCATGGGCTTCGCGTATCACGGTGTACCAGAGCAAAAAACCGACCGCGGCACTGACCACCAGCATCACGAAAGCGCCGAGCGCGCGGGTGTTGTACTGCGATTCAAAGTAGAGGTAGAAGGCCGCCGTCATCCAGCAGAACAGCACGAACACCTCGTACAGGTTGCTGACCGGGATGTGCCCGACGTCTGCGCCAATCAGGTAGCTTTCGTACCAGCGCACCAGCGTGCCGATCAGCGCCATGCCGATCGCCACCCACGCAATTTTGGAGCCCAGCGACTCCAACGTGCTGCTCTGGCCTTTGGCAAACATGCCCAGCCAGTAAAAAATCGTGCTCATGAAGAACAGCACGCTCATCCACAAAATGGCCGACTGGCTGGAGAGAAAGTATTTGAGCCAGAACACCTGCTCGGCGCGCGCCAGGTCACCCTGGTACGACGCAATGCCCAGCAGCGCGAAGGCGCTGACCACCATCATCAGTACCCGCAGCGGCCGCCAGAACCAGCCCATGGCGATAGCCGCCGGAATGGCCGCGAACAGGATGCCTTTTTCATAGACATCCATGAAATCACTGTAGCGGGCGAAGGCATACAGAAAGCCGCCGGCGACCAGCGCAGCAAACACCCAATCCAGCACATTACGCCGGGCGAAATAGCCCTCGTTCAGGCTCAGCGTGCTGTCGCCGCCCGCCTTCAGCGTGGTGGTGTTCACCGCGGTGTTGTTGATCGTGGAGGTATTCATAAAGGCGCCTGCAACAGTTTCGTTTTCAACATCTCAAACTCCTTGTCGCCGTCCATGGTCTTGCGGTTGGTCGACAAGGCCATGGTGGCCTGACTGTGGCCTTCGGCCGATTCTGGCATTGAACCCACAACATTGCCATCTTCTGCCTGACCGCCCCCTGCGCCGCGCGGCGCCAGCCAGACCCAGACGCGGCGTTCGCGCACGTAAAGCATGGCGAACACCCCCAGGATCAGGAAGGCGCAACCCAGGTAGACGATGGTCTTGCCCGGTGCACGCGCCACCTGGAACACACTGGCCTGGACCTGGGTGAAGTCTTTCAGCTCAAACGCCATGGGCGCGGGGTAAAAATTGGCGTCCGACAGGCTCAGCACCATTTGCGACATGAAAGCCCGCGTCTTTTCATCCTGACCCAACGGCTTGAGCCCGGCCTGCTCACGCGTCATCTGCGTCAGCTCAAACAAGGCACCGTTGAGGATGCGGATCAGCACCTCGCCGGCACGGTTGCGCTCGGCTTCGGGCACATTGGCTTCCATAAAGTCAGAGATGGCCTGCAGGCCTGCAGCGGTTTTGGGCTTGCCCGTCGAACCTTGCGCGGCGCCCGCTGCGTCTGCAACGTCACCGGCAAAAAGAGCCAGCGCCCGCGATGTCGACGCGGCGAGCTGTTGCATCAGCTCCGGCCGTTCCCGGCCAATGGCCTGGCTTGCGTAGCGCCTGACCGCCAGCTCACGCTGCGCCGGATTGGCGAGCGCGGCACGCAGCCGCAAAAAGGTTTCCATGCCGCCTTCGGCGTCCACCGGAATCCGGAGGTACTGGAAGGGTGCAGACGGTGTCTCGCGAACACCCATCAGGTAGACCGCAGGGCTGTCTTCCGCCGGGTCCGTCTTGACCGGCAACATGTAGTTGTGAAATTCACGGGCCTGTCCGGACGCATCGCGCAACTTGTAGCTCACGCTGGGGCCCACGTTGCGCAGCTCTTTTTGCGTCACGGTCTTGTTCGCCGCGCCGAGCCGTGTGTCAATCGCCTGGTGCAGGTCGACCTTGCGCACATCGGCGCCGGAACCCATGCTTCCGCCCGACGCAAAATTTTCCACGTTGATGACCCGCAGCGCGGTGTATTCCAGCGTCAGCTTTTCGGCGCCATCGCCCTGCCCGTTGGTCAGGCCGCTGGAGCCGCCGATCGTGCCCTGAATTTCAAACGGCTTGCTGGCCGCGGCCATCGGAATGGCCTTGAGCGTCACGCTGGAGCCGCCGTCGTCGAAGCTCGACTGGTAAATCTCGATACCGCGGTGATTGGCCGGGTGATTGACCTCCACCCGCACCGGAATCTTTTCGCCAGTTTCCTTGTCGTGGATGATGATGTCGCTGGCAAAGAGCTTGGGCATGCCGGTCGAGTAATACTCAACGATGAATTTTTTGAGCTCAATGGAAAACGGCAGTTCCTGCAGCAATACGCCGCCCGGCTGGTTCAGGATGGCGGTGCTGGACTGCGTGCCTTCAGCCACCAGCAGGTTGGCGCGAAACGTCGGGTTTTTGTCGCTGAGCCGGTGCTGGGCCGGCACGTCGGCAATCAGTCCGCCGCCGGCATAAATCGACTTGCCGTTCAGCCACATCTGCGCGCGTACGATCATGTCGCCGTCGAGCAGGCCGCCCACGCAGACCAGCACGATGGCGCTGTGCGCTGCGATGTAGCCCAGTTTGTTGGCCGCGCCTTTTTTGGCCGCCACCATCCAGCCGTTGCCGGCGCGCTGCTGCAGCTTCACTTTCCAGCCGCTTTGCACCAGCGTCTGGCCAATGCGGCGCGCAGCCGTTTCGGGTGACTCGGCCAATGCGGCCTCGGCACGGTGGCCAAAGGCCTTGAGGCTTTGCTCCCTGACGTTTTCCTTGAGCTGGTTCAGGTCCGCGAAGATCTTGGGGGCGTTGCGCGCAATGCACAAAGAAGTAGAGACCACCAGAAAAGCCAGGATCAGCAGGAACCACCAGGCGCTGTACACGGTGTTGAGGCTGAGCAGGCTGAACACCTGCGCCCAGAACGGACCGAACTGGTTCACGTAGTTGCCCAGCGGCTCTGCCTGCTTGAGCACCGTGCCGATGATCGACGCGATGCAGATCACCGTCAGCAGCGAAATGGAAAACCGCATGGACGACAGCAGTTCCACCGCCGCCCGCCAGCTGCGGGAGCCCCAATTGACTTTCATACCCTCGGTGGAAACTGTCATGCTTGAAATGGAACCTGCGGTTGGCTCAGGAAAGCCTGCGAACCAGAAAAAGAAGGGAAAAAGAAAAAAGGCGGGCTTTCATCAGAAAGACCCGCCTTGGTGTGATTGGTTTTGGAGGCTTGGGTTCAATACTGCAGGCAGCCTGCGGGTACTTTCAGCAAAAAAACGCTCGCCTGCCAGTCCTTTGCTGTACTTTGCTTAACGCAGGCCGGCAATGTAGTCGGCCAGCGCACGGATTTCACGGTCGTTCAGCTTGGCAGCCACCTGGCTCATGGGCAGGCTGTTGCCGCGGCCGCCGTCACGGAAAGCCGTCAACTGCGTCACCGTGTACTCAGAATGCTGGCCGCTCAGGCGGGGATATTGGGAAGGAATGCCGGCGCCAGTCGGGCTGTGGCAGCCTGCGCAGGCTGCGATCTGGCGGTCCTGCACGCCGCCGCGGTAGATACGCTCGCCGAGTGCAACCAGTTCCTTGTCTTTGGCAAAGCCGGTTTTGGCTTTCTTGGACGTCGCCCAGTAAGCGATGTTTTTCATGTCGTCTTCAGACAGCGCGGACGCAAAGCCTTGCATGATGGGGTTCTTGCGCTTGCCGGCCTTGAACTCCTGCAGCTGCTTGACCAGGTATTCGGGGTGCTGCTGCGCCAGCTTGGGGTTGGCGGGGGTGCCGGAATTTCCGTCGGCGCCGTGGCAGCTGGCGCAAACTGCGGTGAAGCTGGCCTCGCCCTTGACCAGATCAGGCTTGGCAATCTTGGCCGGGGCTGCTGCTGCTGCGGGAGCCGAAGCGGCGCCATGTGCAGGTGCGGCTTCGCCGGCAGCATAAGACGACACGGCAGGCACGGCCAGCAAGGCGGCCAGGAGAGAAGTAACGAACAGCTTCATATCGGGGGTTTTAATTGGTTGGCGCACAAAACTTATAACTTTCTGATTTTACAATGGCTTCAGGGCACCCCCGATTATTCGGGTCTTGCCGCGGCAACGGGCCAGCAGCTCCGCACCGCCTCAGCGCTTCCCGGGTTCCGTCCCCGAAGCCATTGCTCCCTCCAACGCATGCCGGTAGCGTGCAACCGATCTCCAGGGACCGCCCGATCATGACCTCACCCTCTCCGTCCAAACCACCCTTAGCCGCAACTGGCGCGCCCGATCCCAAAATCGCGATGGGCTGGCTGCACACCGCCAAATTCCTGACCACAGCGCCTGAGCTCAAGCACCTGCCCCGTGTCGACGTGCCTGAAATCGCCTTTGTCGGCCGTTCCAACGCCGGCAAATCCACCTGTATCAACACGCTGACGCAGCAACACCGGCTGGCATTTGCCTCCAAGACGCCGGGCCGCACGCAGAGCATCAACCTGTTCAGCTTGGGCAAGCAGGGCGTGACGGACGCCGTACTGGCCGACCTGCCGGGCTACGGCTATGCGGCCGTGCCCAAGGAAGCCAAGTACCGCTGGCAGCAGGTGATGGGCAACTATTTGCAGACGCGCGACAACCTCAAGGCCGTGGTGCTGCTGTGCGACCCGCGCCTGGGCCTGACCGAGCTCGACGAGATCCTGCTGGACGTGATCCGGCCGCGGGTGGAAGACGGCCTCAAGTTCCTGGTGCTGCTGACCAAGTCCGACAAGCTCAACAAGACCGAAGCGGCCAAGGCGCTGTCCATTGTGCGACTGCAGGCCGGCGGCGGAGACGTCAAACTCTTTTCTTCGCTGAAGCGCCGCGGTGTCGAGGAAGTAGCCCAGCATTTGTGGGACTGGGCCCATCCGGCCGAAAAACCGGCAAAGCCTGCCAAAGCGGCGCCTGAAGAGCTGCCCGAGATCAATGACTGAGGCAGCTCTCCAGCGCTGAAATTTCAGGCAAATACCGGCTCCAACCCAACTGGGACAAGCGCAAACAGCTATAAAAAGTGTAGCAACATGATCGCCACCCGCTTGTATGCATTGCCCCACGGCATCACCCTGTCCTGCCGGATTGCGGGCGAAACGGGCCGCCCTGTCCTGATGTTCCTGCACGGCTTTCCGGAAGCCGCTTTTGTCTGGGACGGCTTGCTGGAACACTTCGCGCGGCCTGAAAACGGCGGCTTTCGCTGTGTGGCGCCCAACCTGCGCGGCTTTGAACATTCCAGCGCGCCGCTGGAGGCGACCGCCTACCGGCCCAAACACCTGGTGCAGGACATTGCAGCGCTGATTGCGCTGGAAGGTGGCCAACTGGAATGCCTTGTGGCCCATGACTGGGGCGGCGCGGTGGCCTGGAACCTGGCTGCGGGCCATCCCGCGTTGATGAAAAAGCTGGCCATCATCAACTCGCCGCACCCCGGCACTTTTCTGCGCGAACTGCAGCATTCGCCGGCGCAGCAAGCCGCCAGCGCCTACATGAACTTCCTGATTCGCCCCGACGCCGAAGCCTTGCTGGCCGAAGATGACTTTCGGCGGCTCTGGGATTTTTTTGCCAACATGGGCGCGGTCGATGGGCCGCACGCGTGGCTGACCGACGCCATCAAGGACCAATACCGCGAAATCTGGCGCAAGGGCCTGACAGGCCCCTGCAATTACTACCGGGCTTCGCCCTTGCGCCCGCCCCGGCCCGGGCCGCCGCACAACGACCCGGCCGCCGCGGCAGTGAGCATTCCACGGGACATGCTGGAAGTTCACCTGCCGACGCTGGTGCTCTGGGCACTGGACGATACGGCCTTGCCGCCCGCACTGCTGGAAGGCTTGGGCGACTACGTGCCGCAGATGGATTTACGCCGCATCGAAGGCGCAACCCACTGGATCGTGCACGAGCAGCCCGCATTGGTGGCGGCACACCTGCAGGATTTTCTGCGCTAGATTGCTATTGATTTAATAGCTTCTTGCGCTCATTCCGCCTGGCCCGGAGGACTATTCCCCTAAAATTTCGGCCCAACCCGCCCGCCGTCAATACAGGGACGGCTCGCCTTCTGGTCGGGTTTTAAAGCGCTTGTGCACCCAGTAGTACTGGGCGGGCATGGTGTTGATGTAGTCCTGCAGCTGCGCGTTCATGCGTGCGGTGTCGGCCACCGGGTCGTCGCTGGGGAAATCCGCCCAGGCCGGCAACACCTCCACCTCATAGCCCGTCGGAGTGATTCGGGGCAACAGGGGCAGCACCTTGGCGCGGCCCAGGCGTGCAAATCGAGAGAGAGACGGGACCGTTGCGGTGGGTATGCCGTAAAAAGGCACGAACACTGAATCGTCAGGGCCGAAGTCCATGTCGGGCAACAGGTAAAGCGGCTGCCCTTCCCGAAGCGCGGCCACAATGGGCTTGACGCCATCACCCCGCCCAAAAAGCCGCAGGTTGCCAAACCGCCGCCGGCCCCGCAGTATCCAGCGGTCGACCAGTTTGTTCGACTGGTCGGTGTAAATGGTGGTCGAAGGCCGCGGCATCTGCAGCGCCACACCGGCCCATGCCGCATCCAGGCCGACGAAATGCGGCAGGAATATCACCGTGGGCTCATTGCCCTCCAGTTCCTGCACAGCCCCCGTCACCTGAACGCGCCGCTGCACCCAGGCCTGGGGCGCGTGCCACAGCCAGGCGCGGTCCAGCCAGGCCTGGGCAAAAAATACAAATGTCAGCACCGTGAGGCGGCGCCGCTCTGCGGTCGGGTAACCGGGAAAGCACAACGCGAAATTGGTGGCCACCACGCGCCGGCGCGAGCCTACCATCGCATACAACATCCAGCCGAGCAGCACGCCCAGGCCACGCGTCCAGGAAAGCGGCAGCAGCGCCAGCACCCGCATAAAGAAAATGCCGCCGCGGGTCACGATTCGGCTGGCCAACTGGCGGGGAGTCTTCAAAGGGGAGTTTCCTTGCGAGGTGTCTTGTAGCGTGCATAGCCCCACAAATACTGGCCAGGCTGGCTCAGCACAATGGCTTCGATCGCCCGGTTGATCTGTGTCACCCCATGCAGCAGGTCGGCGCGCGCGCCGGAATCTGAGGCGTCCATCCCCTGCACCGGAGGCCATATCTTGAGGAAATACCCTTTGCCGCGGGCCAGGCGCTCGCAACTGACGGGCAGCAGCACCGCACCGCTTTGCAACGCCAGCCGCGCAGCCAGTGTCATCGTGTAGGCCGGCTTGCCAAAAAAAGGCGCCCACACGCCCAGGCCTTCGGGCGGCACCTGGTCCGTCAGCAAAGCCACGGCCTGATTGGCTTTGAGGGTTTTATGCATGAGGCGGATGCCGCTTAAGGAAGCGGGCACGACGGTGAGATTGGCCCGGTCACGCGCCAGGCGTTCCAGCCGGGCCAGCCAGGCCTTGCGCGCGGGCCGGTAAATCGCGGTAATGGGCCCATACAGCTCGGCCAGCGCTTGCGGGCCCAGCTCGAAGCTGCCGCAATGGGGACCAAAAAAAATCACCCCGCGGCCTTCGGCGAAGGCCTGCTCCGCATGCACCTGGCCTTCGATGCGGACATTACCCAGGCAGGACTCCGAAGCCGGCCGCATCCACAGCTTGGGTAGTTCGGCAATAAAGCGCCCAGCCTCGGCAATCGCCGGGCGGGCGACCGCGAACGGCAGTCCGGCCTGCGCCACATGTGCCCTGAACTGGGCGCGGTAGCGCGGACTCAAGCCCCACACCAGCCAGCCCAGCATGCCGCCCAGCGCATGCAGGGCGGCCAGCGGCCAGAGGGAAAAGAAGCGAAACAACCAGGGCATGAATCAGGTGAAAGGGGTATCGAAAGGTTACGCCGGCCAAAAACCAGCCGTCATATAATGCAGGCTGTCGCCGAGTTACTGAACTACTTGCAGGGCGACATTAAACCAAACTGCTAAAGCGTTCGCCGAGGCATTCCAGCCGGCAACGCGCCGACAAACTTCATGGAGTGTACGCAATGGCGAACGATTTTCTCTTTACATCCGAATCCGTCTCTGAAGGCCATCCCGACAAGGTCGCCGACCAGATTTCCGACGCGATCCTCGACGCAATTTTCAAGCAGGACCCACGCAGCCGCGTCGCCGCCGAAACCCTGACCAACACCGGCCTCGTCGTGCTGGCCGGCGAGATCACCACCAACGCGCATGTCGACTACATCCAGGTCGCGCGCGACACCATCAAGCGCATCGGCTACGACAACACCGAGTACGGCATCGACTACAAGGGTTGCGCCGTCATGGTTTGCTATGACAAGCAGTCCAACGACATCGCCCAGGGCGTAGACCATGCCAGTGACGACCACCTGAACATCGGCGCCGGCGACCAGGGCCTCATGTTCGGCTACGCCTGCGACGAAACGCCCGATCTGATGCCCGCGCCGATTTACTACGCACACCGCCTCGTCGAGCGCCAGGCCCAGCTGCGCAAGGACGGCCGCCTGCCTTTCCTGCGCCCCGACGCCAAGAGCCAGGTCACCATGCGCTATGTGGACGGCAAGCCGCACAGCATCGACACCGTGGTGCTGTCGACCCAGCACAGCCCCGACCAGAGCGAAACTGCCCACAAGATGAAGGCCTCGTTCACCGAAGCCATCATTGAAGAGATCATCAAGCCCGTGCTGCCCAAAGAGTGGCTCAAGGACACCAAGTACCTGATCAACCCGACCGGCCGCTTCGTCATCGGCGGCCCGCAGGGCGACTGCGGCCTGACCGGCCGCAAGATCATCGTCGACACCTACGGCGGCGCCTGCCCGCACGGCGGCGGCGCGTTCAGCGGCAAAGACCCCAGCAAGGTGGACCGCTCAGCTGCCTACGCAGCCCGTTATGTGGCCAAAAATATTGTGGCCGCGGGCCTGGCACGCCAATGCCAGATCCAGGTGGCTTATGCCATCGGCGTAGCCCGCCCCATGAACGTCACGGTCTATACCGAAGGCACCGGCGTGATCTCCGACGAGAAACTCTCGGCTCTCGTCAATGAACACTTTGACTTGCGCCCCAAGGGCATCATCCAGATGCTGGACCTGCTGCGCCCCATCTACGAAAAGACGGCAGCCTATGGCCACTTCGGCCGCGACGAGCCGGAATTTACCTGGGAACGTACCGATAAAGCTGCTGCGCTGCGCGCTGCAGCCGGCCTGTAAGGCCGCCGGTCGGACAGCCCGGTATCAGTTCTTCAGCGCAGGCTCACTTCGCGCAGCGAAGTTAAGGGCCGAAGGCCTGCGCCGAAGCTAAACGACCGATAAAGCTGCTGCGCTTCGCGCTGCAGCCGGCCTGTAAGGCCCCGAACGAAGCGAGCTTGTGCGGCTTTCAGCGCAGGCTTGCTCGCGCTGCGAAGTTAAGGACCCAAGAGGTCCCTCCCCTCGCTAATCCAGAAGATCAACCCCGCGATTCAACCGCGCGTGTAGGGGCTTTTCCCGACATGCGGGGTATTGCCCAATTCTTCGGACGGCGCATTGTCGGCTTTGGGCTGCGCGATGGTCTTGTTGGTGCCCTCTCTGCCGTATTCCTCGGCAGATATGGCGTCAGGCTGTGCGGCTGACCCGTTCTTGCGGTCACGATCACTCTTTGGATCAATACGTTTTTTCAGGCCCATCTCGTGTCCTTCGTGTCGCTGAACGTCACGTAACAAAGCTGCCGGGATCCGCGGCGGGAAATGCGGATGCCGACATTGAGGGCATTCCCCCCCGGGAATCACGGGCAGCATGCGATACACCAAAACCGTTGCCGGTGACGATGAACGGCCAGGCACTGCGGAATTTCCCCGCTTCCATGGCGACTTCGCGCGCAGGCCGGGTTGCCCGGATTTCTGGTTCATGCAGGGGAAAGCTGTCTAGAAACATGGCGGCGCCAATGAAGGCTTTGAGTGGCTGGGTTTTGACTGTAGGTTCACACTCGGCCACAAAGCGTCAGCGGGATAGGAAATGCGTGTAGGACAAGCCCGAATCAGGCACCACTTTCTTGATTCGAGCTTTAATTCCCGGCTTTCCGGCCGCTGCTTTTTACCCGCATCAGGCAACGAGGCAGGACATCAGGCTTTCGTAATCCACCGGTTTGACCAGGTGGTGGTTAAACCCGGCCAGACTGGCAAGGGCTTTGTCTGTTGTCTGTCCCCAGCCAGTGAGTGCAATAAGGACCATACTTTCAGCGGCCGGCTGCTGGCGGATCAAGCGTGCTGCGTCGTACCCGTTCATGCCGGGCATTCCGATGTCCATAACGACAACGTCCGGCCTGTGGGCCTTGGCTGCAGCAACGGCGGCCACACCGTCATACGCCGTTGTCACTGCAAAACCATCCATGCCAAGCAAAGCGCCCAAGGTATTGGCCGCATCCACGTTGTCGTCCACCACCAGGATTTTTTTGGCATTTCCGGACCGGGCGGAGCCCGCCATTTGCACAGGCGATGCAGGCTGCCCGCCCTCCAGAACCACCGGCAGCGCCAGGACGAACTCACTGCCATGACCCAGGCCTTCACTGCTGGCGTGCAGAGTGCCGCCGTGCATCTCGGCAAACTGCCTGGCCAGGCTCAGACCGATTCCCAGACCGGTCGGCGCTTCGCCAGGCACGGGCGTCTGGGCAAACAGGTCAAAGATCTTTGCCAGAGAAGACGCCTCAAGCCCGATCCCGTTGTCGGCGACCCGGAAAGTCACCACAGGCCCCTCGACTTCCGCGCGCAGCACGATATGCCCGCCTGGATGCGTGAACTTGGCGGCGTTGACCAGAAGGTTGGCGACGCTTTGTACCAGGCGCGCGTGATCGGCATCCAGAAAATACGGTGCGTCCGGCTCCTGCACGTCCAGCCGGTGCTGCTTGCTTTCCATGGCGGAACCGGAAATCTCCACCGCATGGTTGATCACTGATTGCAGTGTGATCTGCCCCCTTTTCAGGGTGACCTTGCCGCTGGTGATGCGGGCCACGTCCAGCAGGTCATCCACCAATCGCGTCAGGTGAGCCACCTGGCGGTCCACGACATTGCGCAACTCCGTGATCTGGCCCGAATCCGGGTAAAGATGCCTGAGGATTCCCATGGACGTACGGATCGGCGCCAGCGGATTGCGCAGTTCATGCGCAAGCGTAGCCAGGAACTCGTCCTTGCGCTTGTCGGCATCGCGCACCTGGTATTGCCTTTCGCGGGCCCGCACGGCCGAACGGGTGGCGGTAATCAGGGCAATGGTGCGCACGGGCCGCTCCACCAGCGTGACGTTACCCAGATGCTCGACCGCCCGCTGCACATCCAGCGAATCGGCGCCGCTGCGTGTCAAAAGCAGGATGGGGATGTCCGACCAGGTGGGCTGTGAGGCCACGTATTCGGCCAGTGGCCGCATGGCGGCACCACTGACAACCTCTTCCACCAGCAAGAGGGCGCCGGCACCCAGCGGGAGTTGCGTCATAAGCTCATCGCTGTTTGCACACACAATGCTGTGGATACCCACGGACCGGAGCACTTTGGCAGTCAGCGCTGCGTCCCGCCCTGTAGGCGCACAAATGACGATTCGCCGCTCCACCTATCTCGCTCCGCGGGCGCCACCCACTTCAGGATCGTTACCGACATAAACCGGCACCCCCGTCAGGATGCCGCGGAAGCCGCGCAGAGGCGCACCTACGTGGATACCCTTGCGAGACATGGAGAATTCGCGGATGGTGCGCTCGTGCAGGCTGCCTCGCTTTTTGAACACCGATACGGCCTGCTTGACCTCGCCGTCATGCTCGAAATAGCGCAGCATGAGCACGTTGTCGGCCAGATAGCTGGCGTCCACCGCGGTGGACATCTGGCCGCCCAGCATGCCCTGCTGCACACCCACCAGGATGGTCACCACACCGCGCTGACCCAGGTACGTCAGCAGTTCGTGCAAATGCGTGGTAAGGAAGCGCTCATCCGGCATGGCGTTGAGGTAGCCGTTGATGCTGTCGATGACGACGACTTTGCAGCCGCGGTCGGCAGCCTGGCACACCACCGACGCGAACTCCCCGGGGGACAGTTCGGCCGGGTCGATCTGCTGAATGCTCAGCACACCCGCTTCATAGGGCTCGCGGATTTCCATCCCCAAGCCGTCCGCGCGGTTCAACAGGTTGTTGGCCGCCTCTTCAAACAGGAACATCGCGCTGGTCTGCCCGCGCTGCGCCGCGGCAGTGACAAACTGGGCCGCCAGCGACGACTTGCCGGTGCCGGGAGGCCCGGCGATGAGGGTGCTCGTGCCCTCTTCCAGGCCGCCGCCAAGGAGGGTATCGAGCTCGGTAAGGCCGCTTTTGAGCTGCTCGCGCTTGCCCATCACCCGCGACTCGGCCGCCACCAGGCGCGGGTACACGCACAGGCCCCCGTACTGGATGTCGTAGTCATGCAGGCCGCCGCGAAAGGCAATGCCGCGGTACTTCACCACGCGCACGCGGCGCCGCTCGGCCCCATAGTCCTTCACGGACTGATCCAGCGTAATCACGCCATGGGCAATGGAGCGCACCTGAAGGTCTATGCCGGCGGCCGTGCGATCGTCGAGCAGCATCACGGTGCAGGACCGGCTGGCAAAGAATTGCTTGAGCGCCAGCACCTGGCGGCGATAGCGCAGCGGCGTATCGGCCAGCAATTGCAATTCGGAGAGGGAATCAATCACCACCCGGGTCGGTTTTCGCTCTTCAATCACGGACAGAATCATCTGTGTGGTGGTACCCATCTCCACCTCCGAAGGGTGGAACATGGTGTATTCGGCCTCCGGCATCAGCAGGTTTTCAGACGGCAGGACTTCATGAATGTGAATACCCTTCATGTTCCAGCCATGGGATTCGGCCACGCCGGTCAGCTCCGCGGCTGTTTCGGCCAGAGTGATGTACACAACGGACTCACCCTGCCGGGCGCCTTCCACCAGAAATTGCAGGCCGGTGGTGGTCTTGCCGGTGCCAGGCTCACCTTCGATCAGGTAGATCCGGTCCTTGATGAGGCCGCCTCCAAGGATGTTGTCCAGGCCTGGGATGCCGGTTGAAAGGAACTGAAGCTCGGTTGAGGTCTTTGTGGTCATGGTTACAGGGATGCGGTTGTGAGCCAACATGGCACGGAAAGAACAATCCGCAACACCCCGTTAAAGAACGAAGCGGCTTGTAACACCTGGATAAATAGTAGCCAGCAGCCTCCAAAATCCCCGGTTTGCGGAGCCTGAGTTGAGCGTAGGACGACACGCCGTCCCTTCGTCTCCCGTCAGCGTTTCTCCACTCGCTCCCCCTCCGGGATGCCGCCGGACGGCCAGGGTGGGAACCCGAGAATCGATCCGGGTCACAGCTAAAGCACCAAAACAGCGGTTTTCAGCGGCGCCACCTTGAAAACAGGCCTGATTGCCTCTATGATTAGCACTCGATGGTATTGAGTGCTAACAAAGCCCAGTCAATCCACCAAGTTAACAGGCACTCACTTTTACGCGGGTGCTTTTTGATTCCCAAAACCATTGTTCTCAAACAAGGAGCTCTCATGAAACTTCGTCCTTTGCACGACCGCGTGATCGTCAAACGCGTGGAAAACGAAACCAAAACCGCTTCCGGCATCGTCATTCCTGACAGCGCCGCTGAAAAGCCTGATCAGGGCGAAGTGCTGGCCGTTGGCCCAGGCAAGAAGAACGACAAGGGCGAACTGAGCCCAGTGGGCGTGAAAGTTGGCGACCGCGTGCTGTTCGGCAAATACAGCGGCCAGACCGTCAAGGTCGACGGCGACGAACTGCTCGTCATGAAAGAAGAAGACCTGTTTGCAGTGGTCGAGAAGTAACCTCTCTTCTGCTATTTATTTGATAGCTGCTGGCGCACGTCTTACTTGGGCTAGCAGGCGATTTCATCCATAAACTTTAAGGAATCTGCATCATGGCAGCAAAAGACGTAATTTTCGGCGGCGAAGCCCGCGCACGCATGGTCGAGGGTGTGAACATCCTGGCCAACGCCGTCAAGGTAACCCTGGGCCCTAAAGGCCGTAACGTGGTTCTGGAGCGCTCGTTCGGCGCCCCCACGGTGACCAAGGACGGTGTGTCCGTCGCCAAGGAAATCGAACTGAAGGACAAGCTGCAGAACATGGGCGCGCAGATGGTCAAGGAAGTCGCTTCCAAGACCTCCGACAACGCCGGCGACGGCACCACCACCGCTACCGTTCTGGCCCAAGCCATCGTCCGCGAAGGCATGAAATACGTGGCCGCCGGCATGAACCCGATGGACCTCAAGCGCGGTATCGACAAGGCCGTGCTGGCCCTGACCGAAGAGCTCAAGAAGGCTTCCAAGCCCACCACGACTTCGAAAGAAATCGCCCAGGTCGGCTCCATCTCCGCCAACTCCGACGAATCCATCGGCAAGATCATTGCCGACGCAATGGACAAGGTTGGTAAAGAAGGCGTGATCACCGTAGAAGACGGCAAGTCCCTGCAAAATGAACTCGACGTCGTCGAAGGCATGCAGTTCGACCGCGGCTACCTCTCCCCTTACTTCATCAACAACCCTGAAAAGCAGTCCGCACTGCTGGACAACCCGTTTGTTCTGCTCTACGACAAGAAGATCAGCAACATCCGTGACCTGCTGCCCACCCTGGAGCAAGTCGCCAAGGCCGGCCGTCCGCTGCTGATCATTGCCGAAGAAGTCGAGGGCGAAGCCCTGGCAACTCTGGTGGTGAACACCCTGCGCGGCATCCTGAAGGTTGTGGCTGTGAAGGCCCCTGGCTTCGGCGACCGCCGCAAAGCCATGCTGGAAGACATCGCCTGCCTGACCGGCGGCAAGGTCATCGCTGAAGAAGTCGGCATGTCGCTCGAAAAAGTGACGCTGGCTGACCTCGGTCAGGCCAAGCGCATCGAAGTGGGCAAAGAAAACACCATCATCATCGACGGCTCCGGCGCCGCTGCCGACATCGAAGCACGCGTCAAGCAAGTGCGCGTCCAGATCGAAGAAGCGACCAGCGACTACGACCGTGAAAAACTGCAAGAGCGCGTGGCCAAGCTGGCCGGCGGTGTTGCCGTGATCAAGGTTGGCGCTGCCACCGAAGTCGAAATGAAGGAAAAGAAGGCCCGCGTGGAAGACGCGCTGCACGCTACCCGCGCTGCCGTGGAAGAAGGCATTGTGGCCGGCGGTGGCGTCGCCCTGCTGCGCGCCAAGCAAGCTGCTGGCAAGATCGCCGGCGACAATCCTGACCAGGATGCTGGTATCAAGCTGGTGCTGCGCGCCATCGAAGCCCCCCTGCGCGAAATCGTTTACAACGCAGGCGGCGAAGCCTCTGTGGTGGTCAACGCGGTTCTGGCCGGCAAGGGTAACTACGGCTTCAATGCAGCCAACGACACCTACGGCGACATGATCGAAATGGGTATCCTGGATCCCACGAAGGTCACCCGCACCGCACTGCAGAATGCAGCCTCCGTCGCATCCCTGATGCTGACGACCGAAGCCATGATTGCCGAAGCTCCGAAAGAAGAGTCCGGCGCCGGCGGCGGCATGCCAGGCGGCATGGGTGGAATGGGCGGCATGGGCGACATGGGCATGTAATGCCTGCCTGAGCTTTTCGCTCCATCAAAAAGGGCCGCTTTCGCGGCCCTTTTTTTATTGCTCGTCCACTTTGTACGAAAAACGTTTTCACACAGCATGGCCTTTCGTCTGCGGCGCCACAGTCTCTTCACAAAAACGGGGAGGAAGATGCTGCACGTTGGCGCCTGCCGCTACCATGATTTCTCATGATCCACCGGATGACTTCCCTCGCCCCGTGCGATGGCGCGAATACCGCCGGCACAAACAATGACGCCATAGCAACCCGAACACATCCCGCATTCGCACTTGCCCATGAATCCCTCCCAGAAACTCTTCATAGCGGCCGCCCTGGCGGTTTCTTCCGTATACGGCTTTGCACAACAGGCGGGCACATGGTCCATGTCGGCCGGCGTCACGCGGATTGCGCCTTCCGTGAACAGCGGCAGCCTTTCGGCGCCGTCCGGAACTGGCGTAATTCAGGGCGCGAAAGTCGACGTCAGCAACAGTTCCAGGTTAACGGCCGCCGTAAACTACATGGTCACCGACCACATCAGCCTGCACCTGCCGCTCGGTTTGGGCTTCAGGCATGACGTCAGCGGCGCAGGTGTGCTCGCTGGCGTTGGCACAGTGGCCGACACCCGGGCCTTGCCCATCACGCTGATCGCGCAATACCGGTTTCTTGATGCCGACGCCCGGTTTCGTCCTTATCTGGGTGCGGGCCTCTCCTACGTGAAGTTCTACAAGGAACGCGGCACAGCCCTGCTGACCGCGTTGACCAACCCAGGCGGCCCCGCCACAAGCGTATCCTTCAAGTCGAAATTTGCCCCCGCGTTGCAACTGGGCGGTATTTTCAACCTCGACAAAAAATGGTTTGTAGAAGCCAGCTATACCAAGACTTTCCTGAAAACCCGCGGCACGCTCAGTACCAACCAGACCATCGATGTGGGCCTTGACCCTGATTGCTTCACCTTGCAACTGGGGTACAAGTTTTAATTTCACGCTACAGGACCATCAGGATAATCGGCCAAAACGGTCGTCTGTCTGCCGCCTGAACTCGGTAGGCGTCATGCCCTTGATCTCCAGGAAACGCCGGTTGAAGTTTGCGACATTGTTGAAACCGACCTGATAGCAGATGTCGGTGACGTTGTGGTCGGTCTGCATCAGCAGGTGGCACGCGCTGTTGATGCGCACACGGTTGACGAAGTCGGTAAAGCTGTTGCCGGTGGAGCGCTGGAAGAAGCGGCTGAAGCGGCTCTCGCTCATGCCGAGCTCGGCCGCCACGACTGACATCGAAATCGGCTCCGCCATGTTGGCGGTAATGCGGTTGACGATGCCGTTGATCTGGTCAACCTGCGCGTCGCCATCAGCGCCCTGTGTGCCCTGCATCTGTACGCTCGACAGCAGCCGGTAGTCCGTCCATTGCGCCAGGTCGGCCATGAATTCAAAAAAGTGGCCGAGACGGCGCACTCCACGCGCGGCCTTGATGTTGTCCCAGTGCGTCTGCGCCTGCTGCGACATGCCGAAGAACTCGATGCCATGGCGTGCCCGTTCGAGCAGCTGCATCACTTCGCGCAATTCAGGAATTCCGGTTGCCGCGCGCTCGATGGGCTCGTGATGGAACTGGATCACCCGGTCGCGTCCCGCGGCACCGCCTTCGGGCACGTCAAGCGAAATCCAGTTGTGCGGCAGGCGCGGGCCGCACAACACCAGATGACCGGGCTGGAACGGTCCGATCCAGTCGCCGACAAACGCCTTGCCCGAGGTCTCGGTGATCAGGTGCAGTTCATACTCTTCATGAAAATGCCAGCGTACCAGCGGGCTCGGGAAGCCGTGTGCAAGACAGCGCACCAGACCGGTTTCAGGTGCCTCGTAACCCAGTGATGGGGAGCGCGCAATATCGCGCTCCAGTTCGGGTTGGCGCTGACGGGGGATCGAGCGTTTGGATGTGGACGTTGTCATGGCAGTCTGGGTCAGGACCGTGAAGCAACCGTCTCATTGTCCTCCCGCACGAGCGCAGCGTGAACGGCCTCCAGCGTAGGCGGATCAGCGCCTTCACGGGTGCAGTTCAGTGCGGCGGCCGTGGCGGCGAAGCGCATCACTGCGCGCCAGGCGTCGCCGCTCAGCTCGCCAAGCTGGGCCGGGTGTTCGACGCCATGCGCAAGCAGCGAGACTGAAAGCCCGGCCGTAAAAGTGTCACCCGCGCCGATGGTGTCGACCACCTTCACACTCGGTGCCGCCACAGTCAACGGCTCGTGCCCCGTGCGCCAGAGCGTGGCACCGCCGGCGCCGCGCGTGACGATGACCGCTCGCGCACCGGCGTGCAGGCAACCCGCTGCCAACGCATCGACAGGCCTGCCGGGCGCCAGCAGTCCGGCATCTTCGTCGCTGAGCTTGACCAGATCGGCCATCGCAAACCAGCTCATGACGCGCGCGCGGTAGGCTGCCATATCGGAAATCAGGCTGGGCCGCACGTTGGGATCGAACACGATCACACGGCGCCCGGCGTTGGCAGTCATCAGCCCGGTGATGCGCGTGGCCGCAGGTTCCTGCAGGAGCGCGATCGAACCGAAATGAAGAAAGCGGCATTCAGCCGGCAACTGCGGCAGCGGCTCGGGTGCCCAGGTCGCATCGGCGCTGCCGTGCGTGTAGAAGGCATAACGGTTGGACTGCGGTGTGCGCTCAACGAAGGCCAGGGTCGACGGCGCATGGCTGCGCAGGATGAAACGGGTGTCCACGCCGTTGCGTTCGAGAAAACGCATCAAGCGTTCGCCGAACAGGTCGGTCGACAGCTGCGTGAGGAAGCCAGTGGGCTGTCCGAGGCGCGCGCAGGCGACAGCCGTGTTGAGCGGCGAGCCGCCCTCGTGGCCCAGGAACGCCAGCGTGCCCGCCTCGTCGGCGGTGAAATCGATCAGGGCTTCGCCCGTGAGTGCAATGCGCATGGTTTCCGGATTGTCCTCTGTCAGGGCAAGGCGCGGGCGTCGGCCAGGAACCCGCGCTCGGCAGCCAGCGTGGCGGGATGATCGAGCAATTCTGCAAAGAGGCGCGGCGCAATTGTGATGGCGCCCACACCTAATCGGAGCAAGGAAAGACAGGCCTCGCGGGAGCGGATGCTCGCCACCAGAAGTCGGGTGCCGGACGAAGGCCGCTGCGCTACCAGCGCCTGCATTTGCGCGATCAGCGCCAGCCCGTCCACACCAGCGTCCTCAAGCCGTCCCAGGTAGGGTGCCGCATAAGCCGCGCCCAGTTGGGCGGCAAAGTGCGCCTGCTCAGGCGCGTAGACAGCCGTCCACGTGACCGGCACACCTTGCGCGACAAGCCGGGCGCCGGCATCGAAGCCCTGGCGCGTGGCGGGGATTTTCACGACCAGCTGACCCCGCTCGAAGTGCGGCAAAAGATCCTGCGCGTCTTCAAGCATGCCATCGACTTCGCTGGAATACACCTGCGCCTGCACCTGCCGCGCACCCAGTTCGATACAGCGCGCCAGGAGGCCGGGCACCGCGGCGCGCCCGACACCCGCTCGCCGCAGCAGCGTGGGGTTGGTGGTCACGCCGTGCACCACCGGATGCGGCAGGCACGCCTGCAGCTCAGCCAGGTCGGCACTGTCGAGGTACAGATGGAAGTCTTCATTCATCGCGCTCCACTCCTAAAAATCAGCTCATGACGTTGCCGCCATCGACATTCAGGGTCTGCGCCGTGATGTAACGCGCCTCATCGCTGGCCAGAAATACGGCCGCTCCCGCGATGTCGGCCGGTACACCCATGCGGCCGAGCGGCACTTCGAGGCCCACGCGCCGCTTCTTTTCTCCCGGGGGCAACCCTTCTGCCCTGGCGAAAAGGCTGTCGACGTGGTCCCACATCGGTGTATCGACCACACCGGGTGCGATGCCGTTGACGCGAATGCCATGCGGCGCCATGGCCAATGCGGCACTCTGGGTGTAGCTGATGACCGCGGCCTTGGTGGCGCAGTAGTGCGACACCAGCGCTTCGCCGCGCCGCCCGGCCTGCGAGGCCATGTTGATGACTGACGCGCCCTGCGTGCCGGCTTCGACCATGTGGCGAAGCACGGCCTGCATGACAAAGAACATGCCTTTCACATTGACGG
Source organism: Polaromonas sp. P2_G11 (assembly GCF_056403595.1). Lineage (NCBI taxonomy): Bacteria > Pseudomonadati > Pseudomonadota > Betaproteobacteria > Burkholderiales > Comamonadaceae > Polaromonas > Polaromonas sp. P2_G11. The sequence continues at coordinate 352,480 of NZ_JBFUFE010000003.1, forward strand.
CAAAAAGCCTGTCGAAAGAAGCCTCATCACTGTCAAGCAGGGGCGCGAGATCGAACACGGCCGCGTTGTTGAACAGAGTATGAATGGGGCCAAAAGCGGCCTGTGCCTGCGCCAGCAGGTGCGCAATCGCCCGGGCGTCCGTCACGTCCGCCGCGATGTAGACCAGGCGGCCGGGATGGCGTTTTTGCAGTGCCTGCACGACTTCAGGCGTCGCCACGGCCCGGTCGACCACGCTGCAGTGCGCGCCCTCGGCGATGCAGGCTTCAGCCACCGCCAGACCGATGCCGCCACCGGCACCCGTCAGAAGCACATGACGGTCCTTCAGACGTTCGCTCATGTTCTTTTTACCCCTGAATTGACAAAGCCGGCTACCCTCCCGATCGCGCCGCGCACGGCATCCGTCAGCCGTGTATCGCCTGCGGCACTGCCCCATAGCCCCGCGTCGGAGCACAGCGCGCGCACAGGATCGACAGCGTCACAGATCGCGCGGGCCACGGCCTCGTCCATACCCTGGTCCTGGTAGGCATAGGGCAGCGCTCCCCGGTGCCAGCGCCGCAGGAAAACAAGGAACAGCGCAGGCAGCATTGCGACGCTGTCGATTGGCTGTCCCGCGGCGAGCCGCTCCCGTACCGTGGGCGCGATAAACCCTGGAATCTTTGAGAAACCGTCCGCCGCCACGCGTTGGTTGGTGTCGCGGATCGCAGGATTTCCAAAGCGCTCGAGCACCACATCGCGGTACGCTGTGAGGTCGATCGGCCCGGGAGAGTCGGGAGAACTCAGGCAGGGAATCACGTCGTCGGTCACATAGTCGTAGGCCATCTTCCGGATTGCCGCGTGGTGTGTTCCTTCGTGGATGAAATCCAGCCCGACCAATGTGCTGGCCCATGCAATACAGCTGTGCGTGGCATTGAGGATGCGGATCTTGGCCTCCTCGTAGGGCTGCACCGACTCGACCAGTTCCACGCCCACACGGCCCCAGTCGGGGCGCCCGGCCGCGAAGTTGTCTTCGATCACCCATTGAATGAAACTCTCGCCAGTGATCGCAGCCGCATCATCCCGCCCCGTGGCGGCCTTGACGCGAGCGCGCAGCTCGGGTGGCGGACGCGGCGTGATACGGTCGACCATCGTGTTGGGGCAGCGGGTGTTCCCCGCGACCCACGAAAGCAGCCCGGTGTCGCCTGTGAGTTCAATGAATTCGCGCAGCCCGTCACGAAAGCGGTCGCCGTTGTGGCGCAGGTTGTCGCAGTTGAGCAGGGTCACGGGGCCGGCCTGCGCCGCCTTGCGCGCACGCAGGATCGCGCAGACGGCGCCGTAGATGGTCACGCCCTCCCCGCCCGCCTCGCCGCGGCGTGCGCGCTCAAGGTCTGCCGCGAGATCATTGAAAGACAAGTCCAGCTTGCCTTTCGTGTCGAGGTAGTAGCCTGCCTCGGTCACGGTGAATGAAACGATGCGCGTGGACGGCGCCGCGCCGCGAGAGATCACCGCAGCCAGCGAGTCTTCCCAGGGAAGCACTTCGCGGATGGCCTCAATCTGTTCATAGCGGTATTCGCCGGCCGGCGATACGGTTTCCAGCGTGTAACGCCCGCCCTGTGCCTGCAAGGCCGCGACGACCTCGGCCATGTCGGGCCGGATGTTGGCGCCCACGATGGACCAACGGGTGTCGCCCGCGTCGATCAACCGCTGAAGATAAACGGCCTGGTGGGCTCGATGAAATGAACCCAGTCCAAGGTGAAGCACCGTGAATTCCGAAGGCGCCAATGGCGTTTTCGCAGGAAGCGCTGTTGCGAGAGTCAAGGGAATGTCCGAAAGGAAGAAGGAAGAAATCAGGCCGGAACCGCACGGCCTTCACGGTTGAACAGATGAAGCACCGAGGGGTCGAGCTCGACCGCTACATCGTCACCTGCATGCAGCGGTGTCCGTTCGTTCTGGCGCGCTATCAGCGGCACGCCGCCGACGTCGACGTGAATCAGGGTGTCGGCACCGAGTGCCTCGATCAGCTCCACGCGGCCTTGCACACCCAAAGCAACGGCCTGCTTCGGATGCACGCGCAAGCCTTCCGGCCGCACACCCAGGAAACCATCGCTCGGCAGGCGCCCGCCAGTGGCCGCCGAGAAGCTCGGAATCGCGCTTGCCGCCACCATGTTCATCGACGGCATGCCGATGAACTGCGCGACAAACCGGTTCGCCGGGTGGTCGTAGAGCTCGAGCGGCGTGCCGACCTGCTCGATCAGCCCGTCCCTGAGAACCACCACGCGGTCGGCCAGCGTCATGGCCTCGACCTGGTCGTGCGTGACGTAAATGGTCGTCGCGCCGAGCGCGCGGTGCAGCTTGTGGATTTCGACGCGCGTGTTGCCGCGCAGCGCGGCATCCAGGTTGGACAAGGGCTCGTCGAACAGGAACACCTTGGGTGCACGCACGATGGCGCGGCCAATCGCCACCCGCTGCCGCTGTCCACCCGACAGGTCTTTCGGTGTGCGGCCCAGGTACTGGGTGAGGTTGAGCGTTTTGGCCGCGTACTCGACCTTGGCCTGGATCTCGTCCTTCGGCACGCCCGCAAGCTTGAGCGCAAAGGACATGTTGTCGTACACACTCATGTGCGGGTAGAGCGCGTAGCTCTGGAACACCATCGCCAGGTCACGCTTGCCCGAAGGCGTCCAGGTGATGTCCTTGCCGTCCAGCAGCAAGTTGCCTTGGGTGATGGGCTCCAGCCCCGCGATGAGGCGCAGCAGTGTCGATTTACCGCAACCCGAAGGTCCGACGAAGACGATGAACTCGCCCTTGTTGATTTCAAGATCAACACCGCGGATGATTTGGGTTTCCCCGAAACTTTTCTCGATGTTCTTGAGTTCCAGATAAGCCATGGGTCAATTCCTTTCACTTCACCGCACCGAATGTCAGGCCTTGCACCAGCTGTTTCTGGCTGAACCAGCCGAACACGACGATCGGTGCGATCGCCATCAGCGAGGCGGCTGACAATTTGGCCCAGAACAGCCCTTCGGGGCTGGAGTACGAGGCGATCAATGTCGCCAGCGTGCCGGCCTTGGCCGAACTGAGGTTGAGCGCCCAGAAGGCCTCGTTCCAGCTCAGCACCAGGCACAGCAGGCCGGTCGAAGCGAGACCGCCCACCGACAGCGGCAGCACAACATGGCGAAATTCGGTCCAGAGGCTCGCACCGTCCATGCGTGCGGCTTCCAGTATCTCGTTCGGAATGTCCTTGTAGGCGCTGTAGAGCATCCACACCATGATCGGCAGGTTCGCCAGCGTGAACACAATGGTCAGCGCGGTGAGCGAATCCAGCAGGCCCGCGGTCTGCGCGAGAACGTAGATCGGCACCAGCGCACCCACCGCCGGCATCATCTTGGTGGAAAGCATCCACATCAGGATGTCGCGCGTCCTCTTCGTACGGAAGAAGGCCATCGAGTACGCGGCAGGTGCCGCGATCAACAGGCCGATGAGGGTTGAGCCAAGGCTGGTAATGAGCGAGTTGCGCGCGTACAGCAAGTAGTCGCTGCGGCGCTGCACTTCACTGAAGTTGTCTAGCGTGGGCTCGAAAATAAAGAGCGGCGGCACATGAATCGCCTGCAGTTCAGTCTTGAAGGCCGTGAGAAACAGCCAGCCGAGCGGAAAGAACAGCGGCAGCGCCACTGCCCACGCACCCACGGTGCGCAGCAGTTGCGGAAGAAAATTGCTGGGTCGCACAGTCGTTCCCTTAGTCGAGGTTCTTGCCGACGATACGGATGAGGAACACCGCCACGATGTTGGCCACCACCACTGCAAACAAAGCACCTGCCGATGCCACACCCACGTCAAAGTTCATGAGCGACTGCTTGAAGATCATGTAAGTGAGATTGGTGCTCTCGTTGCCCGGGCCGCCATTGGTGGTGATGGCGATCTCGGCGAACACGCTGAGCAGAAAGATCATTTCGATCATGATCACCACCGCCATCGGCCGGCCAAGATGCGGAATGATGAGATAGAAGAAGCGCTGGAACGAACTTGCACCGTCCATGCGTGCCGCTTCCATCTGCTCGCGGTCGAGCGACTGCAGCGAGGTAATGAAGATCAGGCAGGCAAAGGGCAGCCATTGCCAGGCCACCATGATGATCACCGACAACAGCGGCACATCGGTGAGCCAGTCGACCGGTTGCGCACCGAAAAAACGCCAGAGATCGGCAAGCACGCCGTAGATCGGGTTCATCATCATGTGCTTCCACAGCAATGCGTTCACTGCGGGCATGACAAAAAAAGGCGAGATAAGCAGCACGCGGACGATGCCTCGCCCCGGAAAGGGCTCGTTCACCAGCAGCGCGAGCAGCACGCCGAACACCACCGTGATGACGATCACGCTGCCGATGAGCAGCAGCGTGTTCCAGGTCGCGGGCCAGAAGTCCGGATCGGTGATGAAGTACTGGAAGTTCTCGATGCCGACGAACGGATGGTCGCCGGGCTGCATGAGGTTGTAGCTCACGAACGAGAAGTACAGGGTCATCACGAGCGGCACGATCATCCAGAGGAAGAGCGTGAGCACTGCGGGCGCCATGAGCGCGCGAGGCAAGAGGCGGTTCATGTTGTGGGTCCCGGGCGTCGGGGCAGAACTGCCGCGGATCCGGCTTCACCGGTCCGCGGGCAGGGCATGCTGCCTGTGGGTTTACTTGTAATACCCGGCCTTTTTCATCTCGCGCTCGGCGGCCGTCTGTGATGTCTTCAGGGCCTGGTCCACTGTGACCTTGCCCGACAGCGCGGCACTCATCTGCTGCCCCACCGCCACGCCGATGGCCTGGAACTCGGGAATGGCCGCGTACTGCACGCCGACGTAAGGCGACTTGGGCAGCGTGCTGTCGCTGAGGTTGGCGCTGTCGATGGCTTTCTTCTCGGCGGCAGCAAACTTCGCAACCTTCTGGAACTCTGGGTTTGCGTAGGTCGACTTGCGCGTGCCGGTGGGTACCGTCCCCCAGCCATGTTCTTTGGCGACCAGATTGATGTACTCCCTGGAGGTAGCCCACTTCACGAAGGTCTGGGCAGCCGCGCCCTTGGTCGAGCTGGCCGGAATGGCCAGGTTCCACGTCCACAGCCAGTTGGCGCCCTTGGGCGTGACGGCAACAGGGGCCTGGGCAAAGGCCACCTTGTCGGCCACCTTCGACTGCTTCGGATCACTGATAAACGAGGCGGCGATGGTTGCGTCCACCCACATGCCGCACTTTCCTTCGTTGAAGAGTGCGAGGTTCTCGTTGAAGCTGTTGGCCGAGGCGCCGGGCGGGCCGTAGGCTTTCATCAGGTCCACGTAGAAGCCGATCGCGTCCTTCCACGGCTTGGTGTCGATCTGCGGTTTCCACTGCATGTCGAACCACTGGCCGCCGTTGGTATTGACCAGCGTGGTCAGGAAGGCCATGTTGTCGCCCCAGCCCGGCTTGCCGCGCAGGCACATGCCATACACACCGGCCTTCGGATCATGGATCTTGCCGGCCAGTTCCTTCACCTGTGTCCAGGTGGGCTGCTCGGGCATCTTGAAGCCGACCTTGTCGGCGAGGTCCTTGCGGTACATGAGCATCGAGCTCTCGCCATAGAACGGCGCGGCGTAGAGCTTGCCTTCGTACGACAGGCCGGCGCGGATGGCCGGCAACAGGTCGTCGACGTCATAGGCGGCATCGGTGGCAATGGGCTGCAGCCAGCCCTTCTTCGACCAGATCGGCGCTTCGTACAGGCCGATGGTCATCACGTCGAACTGCCCGCCCTTGGTGGCGATGTCGGTGGTGACGCGCTGACGCAACGTACCTTCTTCGAGCGTGACCCACTTGAGCTTGATGTCGGGATGGGCCTTCTCGAAAACCGGCGTGAGCTTCTGCATTTCGATCATGTGGCCGTTATTCACCGTCGCCACCACCAGTTCGGTCACAGCATGGGCCATGCCGGCGCCCGAGAGTGCAAGCACCAGGCCTGCCTGGATAAAACGCTTCATAAGGTGTCTCCTTCGTTATGTCAGTCAAAACGGCCGCTTTGCCGTTCACTGCATTTTGAAGAAAGGTCCTTGCGGGTTTGATACCAGATCAGAGAACTTCAATACTTTGTTGCATTGAAGGAGTGGTAATTTCCCTAAACTCCGCATTATTAGATGCAACAAATTGTCAAGGCCAACGTGACGCGCTCTGCCAATACAGGCCGCTAGCCGGCGTTGCTTGCTCAAGAGGCAGAAAAATGAAATCTGTCGGCGTAGGCACGCCGACCGGTCGCGGCGCTATTTGCGCGCGACAGCCGAAGCCGGCACCAGCTTGAGTGGCCCGTAGAAGGCCTGCAGCTGGCCCTCGTTTTTTTCGCCCTCGGTGAAGACGGCGAAGCTCAGCAAAGCGCCCGGATCTTCGCCAAAGGCCTTGCGGTAGTCGGCGCGGATATCACGCTCGTAGCTGCGCCATTCGTTGTAGCCGTGGTCGCCCGAGTCGACAATGATCTTGCGGATACGGTCGGTGCGGTCGTTGACGACGACTTCGCCTGGCCGGTTGACGCGCGACCACGAATAAACCAGCGTCGCGAACGGCATTTCTTCGCCGGTCAGCAGCCGGCTCAACTCGGACAGCAGGGAATTTTTCATCGACAGCCGCGAGCGGTCGCCTTCGAACGCGAGCACCACCCGCACCGGCACATCCTCGAGTTGCGGCAGTGCAAGGTTGGTGCCCGCACCGGCGTACGGCACGTTCCAGGAAAAGCGCACGAGCCCAAGCTGGTCGGGCTCGATGCGGTGGCGATGGCGCAGGATGCTGCCGGACGCCTCGACCTTTGCGAGCACCGCGTCGCGGCCCTCATGACGCACATAGCTGTAGCTGGCCGGCTGCTTGCCCGGCACGCGGAAGATTTCCCACCTGAGGTCGTCTGGCTTGAGCTCACCGGCCTTGGGCGGCGCCGACATCTCGGCCCAGGCGGTGCCAGTCACCCCCTCCGCCGGCCCCAGCGTGCCGCCGCGGCTGACCGGCTCATCGACATCGGTGTCCTCGTCGGGCGCCGGGCGTGTCGCGCAGCCGGAGACCAGAGCCAGCGTGAGAAACGCTGCAGCGAACATCGAAAAACGGGGGAAAAGGCGGCGAAGCGGAAGGGAAAAAGACATGATGCGAAGCCATCGAAAAATCGGCGAAGTGGCAAGTTGACCACGGAAGCGCGCGCTCCCGCAATGGAAAAACGCACACTTTTGCGGTATTCAGCCGGCAATCTTGCGCAGCAGGCCGGCGGTCGAGCCATCAAGGCCAAAGACGTCCCCGCTGTGCAGGCGTGGCTCGATGTCTTTGGCCAGCACCTTCCCGAGCTCGACGCCCCACTGGTCAAAACTGTTGATGCCCCAGATCGCACCGCTGACAAACACACGATGCTCCTGCAGGGCGATCAGCGCGCCCAGGCTGGCTGGGGTGAGCCGCTCAAGCAACAGGAAAGTACTGGGACGATTGCCGGGAAAATGCCTGTGGCCTCCGACCTCTTCTTTGCCGGTCATCAAGGCTTGCGCCTGGGCCAGAACGTTGGCCAACAATTTGGCGTGATGCCCCGGCAGGTCGTGCGGTGCGTGCGCGGCTGTTTTCACCGCCACAAACTCGACCGGCACCACCGACGTCCCCTGGTGCAGCATTTGAAAGTAGGCGTGCTGGCCGTTGGTGCCGGGTTCGCCCCACAGCACCGGGGACGTTTCAAACGGCAAAGCCTTGCCGTCCGCATCCACGCGTTTGCCGTTGCTCTCCATCTCCAGCTGCTGCAGGTAGGCCGGCAGGCGGCGCAGCGCGCTGCTGTAGGGCGCGATGCTGCGGCTGGTAAAGCCATGAAAGTTGCGGTACCAGACGTCGAGCAGACCCAGGCGCACCGGCAGGTTGCGCTCCAGGGGTGCGGTGCGAAAGTGCTCATCCATGGCGTGCGCGCCGGCCAGCAGCTCGCGAAAGCCGGCTGCGCCAATGGCGATGGCTACCGGCAAGCCGATGGCCGACCACAGCGAATAACGCCCGCCCACCCAGTCCCAGAAACCAAAGGTGGTGCTGATGCCGAATTCGTTGGCTGCCGCGACGTTGGTCGTCAGTGCGGCGAAATGCCGGCTGATGTCGCGTCCGCCTTGCGCCTCAAACCAGCGCCGGGCCGAATGCGCGTTGGTCATGGTCTCGGTGGTGGTGAAGGTTTTGGACGCGATCAGGAACAGCGTGCTTTGCGGCTTGAGCCCCTTGAGCACGGTAGCCAGCTCGTCCCCATCCACATTGGAGACAAAGTGAACGCGCTTGCCGGTGGCGGCGAATTCGCCGAGCGCCAACACCGCCATTTGGGGTCCCAGGTCGGAGCCGCCTATGCCGATATTGACAACGTCGGTGATGGCGGCATCCGCGCGCACCTGTTCGGCATACGCCAGCATCGCGTCCAGCGTGGTGTGAACCTGGGCCAACTCGGTTGCTATATTTTTAATAGCTGCTGGCGCACGTTCATATTGGGCTACGGCCGGATTTCGCAGTAAAAAATGCATCACGGCGCGCTTTTCGGTGCCGTTGATCAGTTCCCCGGCAAACATCGCGTCGCGGTGCTGCTCCAGCCCGCACGCGCGCGCAAGGTCAAATAGCAAGGCCTGGCTGGCGGCATCGATCAGGTTTTTGGAAAGATCCGCAAAAACGTGGGGAGCGTCCTGGCTGAAGCTGGCGAAGCGATCCGGGTCGGCAGCAAATGCCGATTTCAGGTCGAAAGTTTTGCCGGAAGCGGCATACAGCGCCTGCAGCGCAGGCCATGCGGAAGTCTGGTCGCAACGCGGTCGGTTCATGACGTGTCCTGTGCGGGAGGTTATGCGGCCAGCATCAGCTGTTCAAGCTTTACGGCATCGGCCGCGAAAGCGCGAATGCCTTCGGCCAGCTTCTCGGTGGCCATGGCGTCTTCGTTGAGCGCGTAGCGGAATCCGGCTTCGTCAAAGTTCACTGGGGGCAAATCCAGCGCCGCTGCGGCTTTGGCATCGAGTGCGCGCGGCAGCGCGGTATCGCTGGCGGCAAGCTGGGCCAGCAGTTCCGGGCTGATGGTCAGGAGGTCGCAACCGGCCAGTGCAGTGATCTGGCCCACGTTGCGAAAGCTCGCGCCCATCACCTCGGTGGCAATGCCGAAGTGCTTGTAATGGTTGTAGATCTCGCGCACCGACTTCACGCCGGGATCGTTGGCGCCGGACATGGCGGCTTCGTCCCAGGCGGCGCCGGCAGTTTTTTTGTACCAGTCATAGATACGGCCCACAAAAGGTGAGATCAGCTGGACCTTGGCCTGGCCGCAGGCGATGGCCTGGCAGAACGAAAACAGCAGCGTGAGGTTGGTGTGGATGCCGCGCTGCTCCAGCTTTTCAGCCGCCTGTATGCCTTCCCAGGTGGCGGCGACCTTGATCAGCACGCGGTCAATGTGAATGCCTTCGGCCTGGTAGAGCTCGATGATGCGTTCGCCGCGTGTATACGTGGCGTTGGCGTCAAAGCTCAGGCGGGCATCAACCTCCGTCGAGACCCGACCCGGAATGATGGAAAGGATTTCGCAGCCAAAACGCACCAGCAGACGGTCCATGACTTCGTCAAGCGCCCGGCCCTTGAAGCGGCTCACGGTGTCTTTCAGCAGGGGCTGGTAGTCGGCCTTCTGCACCGCCTTGAGGATGAGGGAAGGATTGGTGGTGGCGTCCTGCGGCTTGAACTGCCCCAGTTGCTTGAAGTCACCGGTGTCAGCGACTACGGTGGTGAACTGTTTCAGGGCGTCAAGTTGGGTCATGGCTGGGTGGCTGGTCAAAACGCGGAGTGGTCCGGATGAAACACCGTACTGTGCCTGGATGCAGGCATTTCACGGGTTCGATGTCGAGTTACCATTATGCCCATAGAATATGAAACTTTATTACCAAGACAATTTTTTACCATGAGTTTTGACCTCATCCTGTTTGGCGGCACCGGCGACCTGGTGTGGCGCAAGATCATGCCGGCCCTGTTCCAGGCCTTCCGCCACGGCTCGTTGCCGGAGGGCGGGCGCATTGTGGGCGTGGCACGCGACGATTTGTCGGACGACCAGTACCGCGCGCTGATCAAGTCCCGGTTTGACAATGTCGAGCTGGCCAAGCGGCCGAGCGAAGAGGAGTTCTCGCGCTTCGCGGCGATGTTGGGCTACCTGCGCATGGACCTGTCCAACCCGGCCGACTATGCCGCGCTGGCTGCGAAACTGCAGCAGCGGCCCGCCGACGTGGTGGTGATGTACGTGGCCACCGCGCCCAGCCTCTTCACCACGGTCTGCGAGCAGATCGCCGCCGCGGGCCTCAATGGCCCGCAGACGCGCGTGGTGCTGGAAAAGCCGCTGGGCCACGACCTGGCGTCCAACCGCGCCATCAACAAGACGGTACGCAGTGTTTTGAGCGAGCAGCAGATCTTTCGCATCGACCACTACCTGGGCAAGCCGTCGGTGCAGAACCTGTTTGCGCTGCGCTTTGGCAATTCGCTCTTTGAACCGCTGTGGCGCCGCGAGACGATTGCCAACATCCAGATCACCATCGCCGAAGACCTGGGCGTGGAAAAGCGCGGTGCGTTTTACGACAGCACCGGCGCGCTGCGCGACATGGTGCAAAACCATGCGCTGCAGCTGCTGTGCGCCATCGGCATGGAACCACCCATCAACTCGCACGCCGATGCCATCCGTGACGAAAAGCTCAAGGTATTGCGATCGCTGAAGGCCTGGACGCCTGAAACGCTGAGCCAGCATGTGGTGCGCGGCCAGTACGCGGCCGGCAACATCGACGGCGAAGCCGTGCCCGGCTACCGCGACGAAAAAGGCGTGCCCCCTGACAGCAGGACCGAAACCTTTGTGGCCCTGCGCACCGAGATCGCCAACTGGCGCTGGGCCGGTGTACCGTTTTACATCCGCACCGGCAAGCGCCTGGCCGGCCGCGATGCGCACATCGAGGTGAACTTTCGCCCCGCGCCGCACGCGATTTTCAAGTCGGCGCTGGCAGGCTCCAATGTGGCCAACCGGCTGGTGATCAACCTGCAACCCAAGGACGGCCTGGAGCTGCACCTGCTTGCGCAGGGTGCCGACCAGCGCACGGGAGGCCGCGGCACGCCTTCGCTGGCGCCGGTGCAACTGGACCTGGATTTTGACAAACGCTTTGGCTCCGAGCGCGTGGGCGCTTATGAACGGCTGCTGCTGGATGTGATCGACGGGCGCTTGAATCTTTTCGTGCGCAGCGACGAGCAGGAAGAAGCCTGGCGCTGGGTCGAGCCCATCATGGACAGCTGGAGCAGCCAGGCGAGTGCGCCACGGCCTTATGCCGCCGGCACCTGGGGGCCCAGCGCTGCGAGCGCGATGATTGCCAGAGACGGCTATTGCTGGTCCGAAGAATGTTAGCCCCCATGCTCCCCACTGCGTGTGGTTCGCTGCCCCCCGAGGGGGCGCCCCGCCTGCGGCCCGGCAAAGCCGGTTCCGCGGCTCGGACTGGTATTTGGCAGACCTGTGAGATCTTGCAGCGTAGGGAGGACAGTTCCCGTGCTTGATCGAATAAAGGCTTCATTGCCGTCACTGGCGCCAGCGGAGCAACGCGTGGGCCGGTTGGTGCTGGCCGATCCGCGGGCATTTGCCAATTTGCCGATCACGGAGCTGGCGAGCCGCTCGCATGTGAGCAAGCCGACTGTGGTGCGGTTTTGCCGCAGCATGGGTTATGACGGGCTGTCGGACTTCAAGCTCAAGCTGGCGGGCAGCGTGAGTGAGGGCGTACCTTTCATCCACCGCAGCGTGGACGCGGACGACAAGACCGGCGACGTGATGGTCAAGGTGATCGACAACACGGTAGCGGCGTTTTTGAAATACCGCAACGACGCGAGTTCCGTAGCCGTTGAACGGGCCGCCGACGCGTTGCTGGCCACTTACAACACCGGCAAGCGGATTGAGTTCTTCGGCGTGGGCAATTCGGGCATCGTGGCGCAGGATGCGCAGCACAAGTTCTTTCGCCTGGGCATCACCAGCATCGCCTACAGCGACGGCCACATGCAGGTGATGAGCGCCTCGCTGCTGGGGCCGGGCGACTGCGTGGTGGTGATCTCCAACTCTGGCCGCACGCGCGATTTGATGGACGCCTGCGACATCGCCCGCAAGAACGGCGCGACCACGATCGTCATCACGGTCACCGGTTCGCCGTTGGCCGCGGCCGGCAACATCCACCTGGCAGCCGACCACCCCGAGGGCTACGACCGCTACAGCCCCATGGTGTCGCGCCTGATGCACCTGATGATCATCGACATCCTGGCAACCTGTGTGGCACTGCGCATCGGCAGCAAGCTGCAACCGTTGCTCAAGGAAATGAAAAACAACCTGCGTAACAAGCGTTATGCCTGAGACGGGCGCAGACAGGTGAGGCGCAGACGCGGCCTGCGTCGCCCCGCCTGTGATAGCGGCCCCTTGGAATTTCAAGAAGAATTCGCCCGCAGCCCATAAGGGGCATGCGCAAGCAGCTATTAAATTAATAGCAAATCAGCGCGTCGGCAGCGAGCGTTCGACAATTCCTGCAAACAGCGCCGAGCCCAGCGGCAGCACGCTGTCATTGAAGTCATAGCAGCTGTTATGCAAAAAGCGGCTGCCCACGCCGCCCATGGTTCCACCTTTGCCATCGGGCAACTGTTCGCCCTGGCCCAGGCGCAAGTAGGCACCCGGCTTGACCCTGAGCATGAAGGAAAAGTCTTCCGAGCCCATGCTGGGCTCAAGGTTGCGCACAACGTTCTCTGCACCCACGAGTTGTTCGGCGACGCTGGTGGCCAGCTCGTATTCGACCGGTGAGTTGATGGTGGCCGGGTAGATCCGCTCGTACTTGACGGTGGCCGTGGCGCCAAAGCCCTGCGCCACTGCGGCGCACAACTCCTTGAGGCGCCGCTCGACCAGGTCCTGCACTTCCGGTTTGAAGGTACGTACCGTGCCGACCAGTGTGGCATTGCCAGGCACCACACTCATCGCGCCCAGGTCGCCTGCCTGGATGGCACAAATGCTGATCACGGCGTTGTCCATGGCCTTGACGTTGCGCGAGACGATGCCTTGCACCGCGGTGATGATGTGAGCGGCCACCAGCACCGGATCGACCGTGAGGTAGGCGTGTGCCCCGTGGCCGCCCTTGCCGGTAATCTCGATGGTGATGCGGTCGGCCGCGGCCATCATGGGGCCGGGATTGATCCCGATGGTGCCAGGCTGCATCGCGGGCCAGTTGTGCATGGCGTAAATGGCTTGCACGGGAAAACGCTCGAACAAGCCGTCCTTGATCATCGCATCGGCCCCTCCACGCCCCTCCTCCGCGGGCTGGAAAACCAGCACCGCATCGCCGGCAAAATTGCGGGTCTCTGCGAGGTAACGGGCGGCGCCTACCAGCATGGTGGTGTGCCCGTCATGCCCGCAACCGTGCATCAACCCGGCCTTGGCGGACTTCCAGCCAAACTCGTTGTGTTCTGTCATGGGAAGCGCGTCCATGTCAGCACGCAACCCGATCATGGGCTTAAAGCCGGGTTGACCGGAAGCCTTGGCTGACTGCTGACCCTTGATGACAGCCACAACACCTGTTTTCCCAACACCGGTGTGCACCTCGTCAACACCGCATAACTTGAGCGCATGCACTACCCGGCTGGAGGTGTAAACCTCTTCAAACCCGAGTTCCGGGTGGGCATGCAGGTCGCGCCGGAAGGCGGTCAGTTCGGGGTGGTATTGCGCTATTTGCGCAAAGGCCCGCCCAGAGGCACGCAGTGGAGAGGGGCGATCGGGGTTTGCAATATCTCCCGCTGCGGCAGGCTGAATGGATGAAGCACTTGGAAGATTGGCCGGAGCGCGCATGTCAGTGGAGTCCCGAGTTCAGCAGGTTAAATACTAGTCCCGAAGGGATAGCGGTGCAAATCCAGGGGTTTGTGAAACCTGCAGCAATTCCGGCGCCATTGCGGGCCTGGCCACCATGCTTGCAGTTTTGCTTTTGAAGCTGACGGGGCCGTACCATGCCTTGGTGATTTGGCGCGTGTTGTCGCTGTCAGTCATGATGGCGACACCGACCAAAGCGCCGGGCGGCTCGCCGAAGGCCTTTTGGTAGTCGGCACGAATGTCACGCTGGTAATCGAGCCAGCGATCAAGGCGGCCGGGACCGGATTCGATCACCACTTTGCGGATCCGGTCGGTCCGTGTATTGATGATCACGCTTTCTGGCGCGCTGTGAGAGCCCCAGACATACATGAGAGTCGCATAAGGCAGCGGCTCGCCTGTCAGTGCCAATGCAAGCTCTGAAAGCATGGCGTTCTTGGCGGAAAACTTCGACCTGTCACCTTCAAAGGCCAGGACCACACGCACGGGTGAATCATCGCTGTCGCGTTGCGTCATGTCCGCACCCGTAATCATCTTCGGCACCTTCCAGGAAAAGCCCAGGGTTCCAAGTTCTGCGGGCTCTATACGCAGGTTTTGCCGCAGCATGCTGGCGGCGCTGTCGGATTCACCGAGGATGGCATTGCGCCCGTCCATGCGCACAGCACGGTAGCGGGTCGACTTCTTACCCGGAAATGTGCAGTGCTGCCACTTGATGGCATCTGCGGTAGTGCTTGTGGACGACGCCGAAGTCCAGTCGACGTTCGTGCCTGCTGCAGGTGCGGAAGGTGCGAATCCCGCACAACCCGCGATAAGGAGCACGCAACCGGCAGCAAGCAAACGCAACGTGCACAGGAAAAAGTGGCGATGTAGCAATGGCATTGAGAGATTGGGGCTGACGACGATGAACCGTAGTATCTATTGCGAGTTGACTCAAATAGCAGAACCTGCGCATTTAACGCGGCAGATGCGGAAAAGTTTCACCAATTTCAACGACTCACGGCATCAAACGTGTACATGTGTCTTTCTTCACGAAAAAAGCCGCCCCGGGTTACCCCGAGACGGCTTTCAGATTCTCATCAAAAACTGGCTTAAGCCAGCTTCAGATTAGAACGTGTGGCGAACACCAGCAGCAAACACGGTTGCCTTGTCGGTACGGGTCAGGTCCGTTGCGGACTCGCCCTTGACATTGGTGTAACCGGTGTACAGCGTGGTGCGCTTGGACAGATCATAGGTACCCAGCAGGCTGTAGCCGGTGCCTTTGCGGCTCACGCCAGAGAACTCGCTCTTGGTACGGGTATAACCAGCAGCAATGGAAGCGGCGCCAAACGGAACGCTCACGCCCACTTGGTATTCCTTGTCCTTGGCATCCACACCAGCGGCGATCAGGCCCTTGGCGGTGTTATAGCTACCGACGAGCTTGGCAACGCCGAAGTCATACGTAGCGCCCAGCAAGTTGTACTTGCGGGTAGTCACGAGCGGAGATGGGGTACCTGCATTGCTGGCGGCGGAAGCGATGCTGTTGGCGCCAAGGCCGTTCGCGCCGGAGAACATCGTGCTGACACCGTTGGACTTTTCAGCCTGGTAGCCGTAACCGACCAGCAGAGGGCCATTGGCGTACTTGATGTGGGCGCTGGCGCTGCTGGAAGCAGAAACCGTTGCCGACTTGTCTTCACCAAATGCGTACATCACCGAACCGCTGAAGCCAGAGAAAACTGGGGTGTCATAACGGATGGCGTTGTTGGCACGGTTGCTGTAGTCTTGCAGACCAACACCCCACACGGTGCCGGTGGTGGCGAACGTGTTGGAGTCATACGTGTTGTTGGTAGCGCCGCGCAGCGAGTCGTAAGCGGTGTACTGGCGACCGAGGCGAACTTCACCGAAGCTGCCTTTCAGGCCCACGGAAGCGGTACGGCCAAACAGGACGCTGGTCGAAGCGGCAGCGCTGCTGCCGCCGGCGTTAGCCAAAGCACCGCTGTCAATGGCGAAGCCGCCTTCGAGGGTGAACACAGCAGCCAAGCCGCCACCGAGGTCTTCGCTACCGCGCAGGCCCCAACGCGAGCTGCTCAAACCGCTGCCGCCTTGGATGTTGTTGGAAATGCTGGTGTTGGTGGTAGCCGACTGAACTTTAACGTTCTGCTGACCAACGAATGCATCGGCAACGCCGTACAGGGTCACAGAGGATTGGGCATGTGCAACGCCAGCGGTTGCAGCGAGTGCAGCCAGGGCGATAAGAGTCTTTTTCATTGAGAGTTTCTCCAAGGTTAAACATAGGGCTCCGGCACGGGGACCATTTCAGACTTTCGCCTTTATGGCACCACCAGAGACCCGGGCCAACCCCCGTTTCGGGAAGTTGGGTCTATTGCACCAGACTGGGCTTCAATTCGCAAAGGAATGCCCGAAAAAACAGTCAAGCCGTTGTGCTCAAGCCACAAATAGGCGGGGACCCGTGGAAAAGAAACAACGCCAGCGAAAACCCAGGATTTCTGCTTGCCAGAATCGGCTTTTTAGCCAGATTTCAGTCGACCCAAAGAAAAAAGCCGTTTCACTGAAACGGCTTTTGAGAGAACCCAGGCAAGCCCGGGTTTAGATCCAACCTGGATTAGAACGTGTGGCGAACGCCAACACCGTAGGTGCTGGTCTTGCGATCGGTCACACCGGCACCGGTTTCCTTGCCGCTCTGAACACCAGCGTACAGGTTCGTACGCTTGGAGAGCGCATACAGACCAGCCAGGCTATAGCCGGTACGCTTCAGCTCGGAAGCACCAGCTGGGCGGGTGCTCTTGGAGCGGGCATAACCGCCGGACAGGGTGAACGTGCTGTTGACTGGGAAGTCAAGGCCAATTTGATACTCTGTCGCTTTGTCCTGTGCCAAACCGGTCACGGGGGTGGTGCCGTTCTTCACAGTACCGTAAGCACCGAGCAGCTTGACCACGCCGAAGTCATACGAACCGTTCAACTGCGTGTACTTGATGGCAGTGCTGGCACCAGTGGCTTTTTCGGTCTGATAGGCCAAAGAAGCGCCGATGGGGCCGTTTGCATAAGCAACGTTAAAGCTGGCGATCTTGCCGGCGCTGACAGTAGCGGTTTTGTTTTCGCCGAAGCTGTACATCGCAGCAGCAGAGAAACCAGCCAGGTCGGGGGTCTGGTAGTACACGGAATTGCCTGGACGATCCTGGTAGCTGTTGCTGGCCCACACGCTGGTGGAAGGCGCGAACAGGAGCGAGTCAAAGCCAGCGGCACCGGAGCCCTTGACCATGTCGTACGGGGTCCACATTTTGCCGAGCTTCAGCTCACCGAAGCCACCAGACAGACCAACCCAGGACTGACGACCAAAGATTGCATTGGAAGTCGCGGCGGTATAGGGGTTGGTGTAGTTGTTTGCAGCACCGGTGCTGGGGTCAAAGCCGGCTTCCAGCAGGAAGTTGGCTTTCAGGCCGCCGCCGAGGTCCTCAGAACCCTTCAGGCCGAAACGGCTGGTCTGCAGACCACCACCGCTACCGGAAAAAGGATGGGCAACGTTCACGCCGGACTGGCTGATGTTGTTGTCCTTGACGGTACCAACCCAAGCGTCCACGAGGCCATAAACGGTCACGGTGGACTGGGCAGAAGCCATGCCGGAAACTGCCAGCACAGCCAAAGCAACTAGGCTTTTCTTCATCATTAGAAAATCTCCAAAAAGGTGGAAAACAAAACACTGCTACGAAACAAACATTTATAAGGGCTCAGTGACTACCCTTAGACCGATTTAACCAAAGAGTCACAAATCACACCAAGCCTTATCTCTACTATTAGCAACGTTCATACCCGAGTTGTTGGTCCCTAACAACGCATCGCATTTTGCGCACGCTGGAGGTGCGCGCACGAATGCGCCGGCCGGGCGATGCCGTACGAGGGAAGCTTCCAGGCAGCCGAGGCAGGCCGCCCCAAAGCAGGGCACCCGCCCCCAGATGCCCTGCCTTGGTGAAAAACACAAACCCAAGTCGTTTTTTGTCTCCGGGAAGCGTTATGGCTCAAAAAAACAGGCAGGAAAGGGGACAGGCTGGCGCAATGTGGCATGAACCGTTGTAAACGCGAGTCACTCTGCTGCCGCCAACCCGCCAGACGCCCCGGATTAGAGGTCAAACCCTAGCCACCGGTTGCGCATGACTGCGTCGTTCTCCAGCCTCGCTTAAAACGATCTTCAGCATCAGAATTTGAGAGGGGAAACACAATTTCCTGGCAGCCTCCCAAGGTTTGCCGCCAACATCAACCGGGGCAGGAAAACATCGGGTTTTCCCCTGTCGCAAAAGTGATACCCCCCGTATTGCCTCTCTTTACGGGCCGCCGCATCCCCACTAATCTTTGCTCCATCGAGTCAAGCCGGTGTGTGCATTTACGGCAATGACTGCGAAGGTTTTCCCTCAATTAAAACTCTCTGGAGACTCCATGAAAAAACTGACCCTCGTTGCAACTGCGATCATGGGACTTTTGTCCACTTCCGCTGCCATGGCACAAAGCACTGTGACCGTGTATGGCATTGTTGATGGCGGCGTCAACCATGTCACCGGCCTGCGAAGCGGGGCGATCACCCACATTGCCAGTGGCATCATGGAAGGTTCACGCTTCGGCCTGCGCGGGACCGAAGACATCGGCGGCGGCTACAAGGCCATTTTTACGCTTGAGAACCGTTTTGAAGTCGACACGGGAGCCATGTCGAATTCAGCAGCCTCTGGTACTCAAATGCCGGATCGCATGTCTACCGCCGCAGGACTTGGCTTGACCACGCTTCCCATTCCGGCAGCTTCTACGGCCGCGCTGATCACTGCTGTAAATTCATCGATCGGAAGCACGATTGGCGTGAACCTGCCTGGTACCACAGGCAGCCGGCTGTTCGACCGTCAGTCATTCGTGGGCCTGATCACGCCGGTCGGCGCGTTCACACTCGGCCGCCAGTACACGCCTGGCTACCTGGTTGGCGCCACCTTTGACGCGTCCCAGACCCAGTCCAGCCTGGCAGCCGGCCAGATTGCCAGCTTCCCGCCGGCTTTCGACATTCGCCTGAGCAATACGCTGCAATACGGCATTCAGACAGGCGGCGTCACCGCAGCGTTGATGTATGGCGCTGGAGAGGCATCTACCGCGACGGTCGGCAACTCCGCCAGCCGTTTCTTCGGCGGCATGGTCATCTACAAAGGCAACGGATTCTCCCTCGGTTTTGGCCGCAACCAGCGCAACAATGAGCTCGGTCAGAAGTCACTGGAAAACAATGTACTGGGCGGAACGGTTGACGTAGGCCCCGGTACCCTGTACGGCCAGTACGCCACGATCAAGGATGACAACCCAAGCGGCCTCTCCACCATCGGCGCAACCGTTACCACCGCTAGCGGTAGCGCAGCTGTAGGCGCAGCCTTTCAAGCCGCCTACAACAATGCCTTCCGGCAGGACGCCAACCTGGCGCACATCGGTTACCGCATGACCAGCGGCCCACACACATGGGTTGTGGCGTACAACCGCCTTGATGACAAGCGTCCAGCAGATGCCGACACAAGCTCATACGGCGTGACCTACACCTATGCGCTGTCCAAGCGCACCAACCTGAATGCCGTGCTGACCCGCTTCGACAACAAGGGCTCAGGCCAGGCAGCCCCTGGTGGCAATGGCTTCCTCGGCGGCGTGACGTCTGCTGCAGGCGTTGGCTCCACCAACATCGCCCTGGGTATTCGCCACACGTTCTAAAGATCAAGGTTGCGTCCGGATCCCGATCCGGCCTTCCTTTCATAAAAGCCCCCGCATGGGGGCTTTTTTGTGGCCGTTTCCATTCCACCGGACGAGGGATAACATGGAACCATTCCGTCCCTAAGAACCGAAGCACCATGACCACCGCACTCGATACCGCACTCAATGCCGCCGACGGCGCCCTTCGCACGCTTTTTGCCGCCCCGCGCGCCAGCCGTACCTGCCCAACCGTACCCGGTGAGAAAACCGAGCTTGCCGCGCAGGACAAGGTGCGTTCAGGCGCACTGATGCGCGTCAACCACGTGGGTGAAGTCTGTGCGCAGGCCCTTTACGCCGCGCAGGCCCTGGGTACCCGCGACCCGGCCCTGCGAGAGCACTTCCTGCAGGCCAGCCGTGAAGAGGGTGACCACCTCGCCTGGACAAAAACCCGGCTCGACGAACTCGGCGCCCGGCCTTCCCTGCTCAATCCGCTCTGGTATGCCGGCGCCTTCGGCCTGGGCCTGGTCGCGAGCCGGCTCGGTGATCGCCTGAGCCTGGGTTTTGTCGTGGAGACAGAGCGCCAGGTTGAAGCGCACCTGGCAAGCCACCTGGAGCGCCTGCCGGCAGGCGACCATGAGTCGCGCGCCATCGTGGCGCAAATGAAAGACGATGAAGCGCTGCATGCACGCGATGCCGAGCAGGCCGGCGCGCTGCAGTTACCCGAGCCGGTCAAGGCCCTGATGCGCTCTGCGGCGCGTGTCATGACAACAACGGCGCACTACATCTGAGGTTTCTGTCGCTGCAGCGCAAGCCGGCACAACCACATGCTATAAATTTAATAGCTGCTTGCGCTTATCTACAAAGGGAAAGAGGCCAAAATCATCTCAAGCTTCGATGACCTCGAAGCTGGTCGTGATCTCTGCTGTTTTCGCCAGCATGATGGTGGCCGAGCAGTATTTGTCGTGACTCATGGCGACCGCGCGTTCCACTGCGCTGGTGGCCAAGCCACGGCCTGTCACGACAAAATGCATGTGGATTTTGGTAAACACCTTGGGGTCGACAGGCGCCCTTTCGGCACTCAATTTGACCGAGCAACCCCGAACATCCTGGCGGCCACGCTTGAGGATCAGCACCACGTCGTAGGCCGTACAGCCACCGGTCCCGGCCAGCAAGGTTTCCATGGGCCGGGGTGCCAGGTTGGCGCCGCCGTTTTCCGGTTTGTCGGCATCGGGCGCGCCGTCCATCACCAGGGTGTGGCCGCTGCCGGTCTCAGCCAGAAAACTCATTCCGGAGCGCGATCCTGTGACCGCCGTCGGGCCCGTCCAACTCACCGTGCATTCCATGAATCTCTCTCCTCATGCATAAAATTTATGATTAAACCGTGAAAAATGTCGAATTTACGCCACAAGATATTGTGCAGCGCAACATCGGCCCGCTATACTGAAATCATCGCATCAAGATCAGTTGTCCGGCAACTCAGGGTCTTTTTGCACCGGTTGTCTCCTCCACCTCCTCTAAGGGTGGATTTACAGGCCCAGACTGCAAAGTCTGGGCCTTTTTTCTTGCCCACTATGATGTCAGGCTGCGAGAAAAACATGCCAACCCACACCAAACAAGCCACCCGCCCTGTTCCCAAAGTCATCAAGGCAGTCAAAGCTCCGGGGAAACCTTCCGGCAAAACGTCGAAGCCCGCGCTGAAACCAGCCGACTACCTGAAAAAGATCCTGACAGCCCGGGTTTATGACGTGGCAGTGGAGTCCGCGCTGGAGCCCGCCAAAAACCTGAGCCTGCGCCTGAAAAACACCGTGCTGCTCAAACGCGAAGACCAGCAGGCGGTGTTCAGCTTCAAGCTGCGGGGCGCCTACAACAAGATGGCTCACCTGAGCCCCGAACAGCTCAAAAAAGGCGTGATTTGCGCCTCGGCCGGCAACCATGCCCAAGGCGTCGCACTCAGCGCGCAAAAGCTCGGCACACGCGCCGTCATCGTCATGCCCACCACCACACCGCAGCTCAAGGTCGACGCCGTCAGGGCCTGGGGCGGCAATGTCGTGCTGCACGGAGAAAGCTACTCCGACGCCTACGCCCACGCCGTGGTGCTCGAGAAAAAGCAGGGCCTGACTTTCGTGCATCCGTTTGACGACCCGGACGTCATCGCCGGTCAGGGCACGATCGCGATGGAAATCCTCATGCAGCTGCAAAGCCTCGGCTCCAGCCGGCTCGACGCCGTGTTTGTTGCCATCGGCGGCGGCGGGCTCATCTCCGGCGTGGCCAACTACATCAAGGCGGTGCGGCCCGAGATCAAAGTCATCGGCGTGCAGATGAACGACTCCGACGCGATGCTGCAGTCAGTCAACGCCAAAAAGCGCGTGACCCTGAGCGACGTCGGCCTCTTCGCCGACGGCACGGCCGTCAAGCTGGTGGGTGAAGAAACCTTCCGTATCAGCCGCGAACTGGTCGATGAATTCATCACCGTCGACACCGACGCCGTCTGCGCCGCTATCAAGGACGTGTTCGTCGACACCCGCAGCATCGTCGAGCCGTCCGGCGCAATGGCCGTGGCAGCTGTCAAGCAGTATGTGGCCACCCACAAGGCCAAGGGTGAAACCTACGCGGCCATCTTGTGCGGTGCCAACATGAATTTCGACCGCCTGCGTTTCGTCGCCGAGCGCGCCGAAGTCGGCGAAGAGCGCGAAGCCCTGTTCGCCGTGACGATTCCAGAAGAGCGCGGCAGCTTCCGGCGCTTTTGCGAAGTGATTGGCGAGCTGCCGGGCGGGCCGCGCAGCGTGACCGAGTTCAACTACCGTATCAACGACGACGCCAAAGCCCACGTCTTTGTGGGCTTGACCACGTCGGCCAAGGGCGAGAGCAGCAAGATCGCCGCCAATTTCTCGCGCCACGGCTTCAAGACGCTGGACCTCACCCACGACGAGCTCGCCAAGGAACACATCCGCCACATGGTGGGCGGGCACAGTGCGCTGTCCAAAGACGAGCGCCTGCTGCGCTTCGTCTTCCCCGAGCGGCCGGGCGCGCTGATGAAGTTCCTCTCCAGCATGCGGCCGGGCTGGAACATCAGCCTCTTTCACTACCGCAACCAGGGCGCCGACTACGGCCGCATCCTGGTCGGCCTGCAGGTGCCCAAGGCCGACAACAAGGCCTTCAAGGATTTCCTGGACACGCTGGGCTACCCTCACGTCGAGGAAACCGCCAACCCTGTTTACCGGCTGTTCTTGCAGAGCTGACCGCAAAACTGACCGTAGAGCCGACAAGCCCATCCGCCATGAGCCCACAGGCCGCACCCCCGCCAACACCCGCCCAGGCCGACACCTCGGTGTGCCCCCGCTGCGGCGCCGGCCTGCGCTGCGGCATGGCGGCAGGAGATGCTGAATGCTGGTGCGTGCAACTGCCGCACATCATGCCCGTACCCTCCGAACGAACTCCGCAACCGGAAGGCAGCGCACTGTCGTGCTTCTGCCCCGCCTGCCTTAAACAAATCACCGATGAACGCACCCGACTTTCCACCCCTCCTCCTGCCCGCGATTGAGCCGACTGCCGACCTCCCGCTGGAGGCCAGGCTGCGGCACAAGATCGACCACAAGACCAAGCCGCAGGGCGCGCTCGGCCTGCTCGAAAGTGTGGCGCTGCAGCTGGGCCTGATCCAGCAGAGCGAGAACGTCACGCTGCAAGCTCCCCAAATGGTGGTCTTCGCGGCCGACCATGGCATTGCCGCCGAAGGCGTTTCGGCCTTTCCGCAGGATGTCACGGTGCAGATGGTCGGCAACATGCTGGCCGGCGGCGCCGCCATCAACGTCTTCGCGCGCCAGCACGGCTTTGCCCTGCACGTAGTGGATGCCGGCGTGGCGGCGGACTTGCCCGCGCACCCGCAGCTGCTGCAGCGCAAGATCGCCCACGGCACCCAAAACATCTGCAGCGGGCCCGCGATGTCGCAACTGCAAACCCACACCGCACTCACCGCGGGCATGGACATCCTGCAATCGCTGCCCGGCAACGTGGTGGCGTTTGGCGAAATGGGCATTGCCAACACCTCGCCTGCCGCCCTGCTGCTGGCACGCCTTGCCGGCATCAGCATCGACGAAGCCACCGGTCGCGGCACCGGCCTGGACGACCAGCAACTGCAACGCAAGCGCGCCGTGCTGGCGCGCGCGCTGGCAGGCCACGCCGGCGCAACGCAGCCTCTGGATGCATTGGCCGCCCTGGGCGGTTTTGAAATCGCCATGATGGCCGGCGCCATGCTGCAGGCCGCCAGCGAGCGCCGCGTGGTGCTGGTCGACGGCTTTATCGCCGGGGCGGCAGCACTGGTGGCCCGCTCGCTCGCTCCCGCGGTGCAGGACTACATGGTGTTTTGCCACCGTTCCGACGAGCACGGCCATCGCCTGCTGTTGGCGCACCTGAAAGCCCAACCGCTGCTCGAACTCAAGCTGCGCCTCGGCGAAGGTACGGGCGCGCTGTTGGCCTGGCCCCTGGTGCAATCTGCAGCCGGCTTTCTCAATGAAATGGCGAGCTTTGACTCCGCCGGCGTGAGCGGGCGGGAAGACGCATAAACCATCATGGGCCTCGCATGACATCCATCACCCTGTTTGTCCGCGAGTTCCTGCTCGCCGTCCAGTTCTTCACGCGCATCCCCATCACGGGGCGTCTGGCGGCCTGGGTGGGCTACAGCCCCGAGTTGCTGCGCGCCAGCGCCGGCCACTTCCCCGGCGTCGGCATTCTGGTGGGCCTGTTTGCCGCTGCCGTGTACGCGCTGTTTCAGGCGGTTCTGCCCGACACCACGTTCTCGCCGCTGGTGGCCGCGGCGTTTTCCACCGCCGCCACCGTGCTGCTGACGGGCGGCTTCCACGAAGACGGCCTTGCCGATGTAGCCGACGGCCTGGGCGGCAGCCACGACAAGGGCCGCGCACTCGAAATCATGAAGGATTCGCGCGTGGGTGCCTTTGGCGCCATGGCGCTGGTGCTCGCCTTGCTGTGCAAGGTCTCGCTGTTGGCCATCCTCGGCTCGGTCGAAGGCGCGCCCGCCGGCTGGGGTGACTGGGAAGAGGCGCCCTTTGGCAGCTGGTATGCCTGTGCCGCGCTATGCACAGGCCACATCATGTCGCGCGGCCTGCCGCTGCTGCTGATTTACCTGCTGCCACACGTGGGCGACACCGCCCTGTCCAAATCCAAGCCTCTGGCCGACCAGATCTCCCCCGGCAGCCTGCTGGTGGGGTTTTCCTGGTGCCTCGCCGCGCTGGCCCTGGCTACCTTCGTGCTTGACGTCATGAACCTCATCGTGGCCTGCAGCTTCGCCGTGCTGGCGTTGCTGTGGATGGGCCGCTTCTTCAAGCGCAGGCTGCAAGGATTCACCGGCGATTGCCTGGGTGCCACCCAGCAGGTTTGCGAAATCGCTTTTTACCTGGGCCTGGCCATCAGTCTATGACCATGGCTGCCGCTGTTGCCACAGCACGTCCAGGACATGCTGCGTCGCCCGCTCCACCGGGCCCATCCGGTGCGCAACCCCCAGCGACCGCCACAGCGCGGGGCGCAACGGAAGCATGCGGATGCGCGGGTCAAGCGGCGTGGTGGATGATGCCTCGTGCGGCAGCAGCGTGGCGCCGTAACCGGCGGCCACCAGACTCTTGATGGCGTCGTTGTAGTTGAGCTGGATGCGCGCCTTGGGGTGCTCCCCCGCCAGCGCGAACCACTCAGCGGTCAACCGCGACAGGCTGGTGCCCAAATCGTTAAGAATCAAGGGCTGAGCCGCCAACCACTTCGGCGTAACACGCTGGGGTACAGCCCAGGGCGACGGCACGAAGGCCATCATCGGATCCCGACGCCAGGGCTGCACCTTCACCCCTTGCACCGTCGCCTGCGGCAGCGCCACCAGGCCCACGTCGAGCGATCCATTCGCCAGGCGCGTCATGGTGTCCTGCGAAGTGAGCACTGCCACCTGCACGTCGATGCCGGGATGATTCCGGCCCAGCACCTCCAGGGCCTGCGGCAGCAAGTGGGCAATCGCGCCCGTGGAGGCGCCCAGCCGCACACGGCCCGCCAACCCCTGCACCTGCCGCTGAACTACATCCATTGCCTCGTCCGCATCGGCCAACAGGCGCCGCGCCCGTTCAATCAGTGCCTCGCCCACGCCCGAGGGACGCACTTCACCGCGCTTGCGCACCAGCAGGGGGGCGCCACACAGCGCTTCCAGGTCGGCTACGTGCAGGCTCACCGTGGGCGCCGCCAGATGCAGCACGCGCGCGGCTTCGGCGAACGAGCCCAGGTGTGCGATGGTGACCAGCGTGCGCAGCCGGTCCAGGTTGAGTTCGCGCATGACGTTCAGTAAATCTGATGCTGATGTTTATGAAATTCAACTTTTCAAATTCTAAGGTGTCGCTGAAGATTCGTCATTCTTCTTTCTTTGGCTCGAGCCATTCATCCCACCAGGAGCACCGCATGAGCGCACCCCTTGTCTTCATCGATGGCGATCAGGGCACCACCGGCCTGCAGATCCACGAACGCCTGCAGGGCCGCAACGACCTGACCCTCCTCACGCTGCCCGAGCAGGACCGTAAGGACCCGGCGCGCCGTGCAGAAGCCATTAATGCCTGCAATATCGCGCTGCTGTGCCTGCCCGACGGGCCTGCACGCGAAGCAGCGGCCTCCATCGTGAACCCGGCCGTGCGCGTGATCGATGCCAGCTCCGCGCACCGCACGGATCCGCAGTGGGTCTACGGACTCCCGGAAATGGGCTCGGAACAGTCCCGGCGCATCGCCAACGCGCGGCGCGTCACCAACCCCGGCTGCTATCCCACGGGCGCCATCGCCCTGCTGCTGCCACTCGTGAAGGCCGGCCTCGTGCCCGCCGACCACCCGCTGGCGATCCATGCGGTGTCGGGCTACTCCGGCGGCGGCCGCGCGCGGGTGGATGCGCATGAAGGTGCGGGTGCATCGCATGCGCCCATGTTCCAGGTGTACGGTCTGGGGCTGGCCCACAAGCACATCCCCGAGATCCAGAAACACGCAGGCCTGATACAGCGGCCCTTCTTCCTGCCGGCTTACGGCTCGTTCCGCCAGGGCATCGTGCTCACGATCCCGTTGCTGTTGCGGCGGTTGCCAGCGGGCGTCACTCCCGGTCGCTTGCAAGCCTGTCTACAGCAGCACTACGAAGGCGCCGTGCACGTGGAGGTGATGGCGCAAAAGGACGTTCAGGCCACGCAGCACCTGGACCCGCAGGCGCTCAACGGCACCAACCTGCTGCGGCTGGCCGTGTTCGCCAACCCGCAGCATGGGCAGGTGCTTCTGGCCGCCGTGTTCGACAACCTGGGCAAAGGCGCCTCGGGTGCGGCGGTGCAGAACCTTGACCTGATGCTGCAGCACGCCGCTTAGCGGCTTGACGGCACAGCAAGTTCGGCGAGGGGTGTCACAGATAGCCGGTTCTTGCAAGCAGTTCCAGAGATGGCCCCACGGTGGCGCAGAGGCTCGCCGCGCCGGCGCCTGTGCCGCTCTAGAATAGACCATGGGGCATGGCGGACCCTTCCTTATCGCACGGATCGCACAGCGTGCACTCCGCCATTCTCCAGCCACCGCAGCAGCCCCTCTCCATGATCACCGCATCACTTCCGTCCACCGCCACCACGGTCCCCGTGCAGGAGCAGCAGATCACCTGCACCGACCTGCAGGCGCTGCCCGACCAAGGCAGTCAGTAAGCCATGAAGCTCTGGCTGGCCCGCCACGCAACACCGCTGGTTGAAGCCGGCATTTGCTACGGCCGGCAGGACGTAGCGGCCGATGCGGCGGCCACCGCCGAATGCGCGCAAGCGCTAGCCACGCTGCTTCCCGCCGGCACACGGGTCGCCCACTCCCCTTTGCAGCGATGCGTGCAGCTGGCGCAAGCATTGCGCGAACTGCGCCCCGACCTGGCTTGCACCAGCGACCCGCGGTTGCAGGAGATGGACTTTGGTGCCTGGGAAGGCCGCGCCTGGCAGGACATCACGCCCGCCGAACTGCAGGCCTGGACGGACGGCTTTGCCCAATATGCCGTGGGCGGCAGCGGCGAAAGCACCCACCAGGTCATGGCACGCGTCGCTTCGGCCTTTGACGAGTTGCAAGGCCAGGCCGACACACTGTGGATTACCCATGCGGGCGTCATACGCGCCGTGGAACTGATTGGCCTTGGCGTGCGTCAGATCATGCACGCCAGCGACTGGCCTCTAAAAGCTCCGGCCTACGGCCAATGGTGCACACTCGAACTGCAAACCCACTCCTAAAAACCGGATAAGGTACAAAAAATGGCAGCAACTCTGGATGGTCAGCTCGTGGTGGCGATCTCGTCACGCGCGCTGTTTGACTTTGAAGAAGAAAACCAGGTTTTTGAAACCGGCATGACGGCCGAGCCCGTGCCAGGCGCCAAAAAGGATGCCGCCTATATGAAGCTGCAGCTCGAGCGGCTGGACGTGCCGGCCAAGCCTGGCGTGGCGTTTTCGCTGGTCAAAAAGCTGTTGGCCTTCAACGAGGTACCCGAAAGCGCCGGGGAAGCGGCCAGCCCGACAGCACCCACCCAGCGCGTTGAAGTCGTGATCCTCTCGCGCAATGACCCCGTCTCCGGCATGCGGGTTTTTCGCTCAGCCCAGCACTACGGCCTCAAGATAGAACGAGGCACTTTCAACCGTGGCGAGGCGCCCTGGCGTTACCTCAAGCCCCTGCACGCCAATCTTTTCCTGTCCGCCCATCTGAGCGACGTACGCGACGCCCTGCTGGCCGGCGTGCCCGCTGCGCAGGTCTATCCGCATTCAGTGCGTGCCAGCGACGCGCACCCCAACGAAGTGCGCATCGCCTTCGACGGTGACGCGGTGCTGTTTTCGGACGAAGCCGAGCGCGTCTTCCAGGCGCAGGGCCTGTCCGCCTTCCAGCAGCACGAACGCGACAAGGCCACACAGCCGCTGCTGGCCGGCCCGTTCAAACCCCTGCTTGAAGCGCTGCACCGTTTGCAGCAGGTCGGCACCTCGCACATGCGCATACGCACGGCCCTGGTTACCGCCCGCAGCGCGCCCGCGCATGAACGCGCCATCCGCACGCTGATGGACTGGAACATTGAGGTCGATGAAGCCATGTTCCTGGGGGGTCTCGCCAAAGGCGAATTCCTGCGCGAATTCGAGCCCGACTTTTTCTTCGACGACCAGACCGGTCACGTGCACTCCGCCTCGCAGCATGTTCCCTCGGGCCACGTGGCCAGTGGTGTTTCCAACCAGCTTTCCTGAGCCGCGAAAGGGCTTTCATGAATCCGTCCAGTCTTTTCGCAAAATTTACCGCATTCAGTCTTTTTGCCAGGCGGATAGCCGCACTGGCCGCCCCTTACTTCCGGTCCGAGGAAAAATGGAAGGCTCGCCTGCTGCTGGTGGCCATCGTGCTGCTCAACCTCGGCACGGTTTACATGGCAGTGCAGTTCAACGACTGGTACCGCGTGTTTTATGACGCACTTGAAAAACGCGACCAGGTCGTCTTCTGGCAGCAGATGGGCCGGTTCAGCTATCTGGCCTTTGGCGCGATCATCATCGCCGTCTACAAGTTCTACCTGACCCAGTTGCTGCAAATGCGCTGGCGCGCGTGGATGACACGCGACTACCTGCGCCGCTGGCTGTCGCACCACGCCTTCTACAAGATGGAGCTCGCGCGTTATTCGGCGACAACCGATATCAACGCCAGCCCGGACAACCCGGACCAGCGGATTCAGGAAGACGTGCAGTCTTTTACCACCTCCACGATCACACTGAGCATGGGCCTGCTCAATGCGGTCGTGACGCTGGTCAGTTTTGTCGGCCTTCTCTGGGTTCAGTCGGGTCCGCTGGACTTCACCCTGGGCGGAAGCAGCTATTTCATACCGGGTTACATGGTCTGGGCCGCGGTGGCCTATTGCCTGGTCGGCAGCGTGCTGGCGCATTACATCGGTCGGCCACTGATCAAACTCAACTTCTTGCAGCAGCGCTACGAAGCCAATTTTCGCCACCACATGGTACGGGCGCGTGAATACAGCGAATCCATTGCGCTGGACCATGGCGAGGCGGTGGAGCGCAGCCAGCTCGATGGTCGTTTCACGACGGTGCTGGCGAACTACCTGAACCTGATACGCGCCAACAAAAAACTCATCTGGTTCCAGAGCTTCTTCGGCCAGGCTGCCTTGATTTTTCCGTTCCTTGTTGCGGCACCTCGCTTCTTCGGCGGAGCAATCCAGCTTGGCCAGCTGATTCAGATTTCCTCGACCTTCGGCAAGGTTCAGGACTCACTCAGCTGGTTTGTGGATAACTACGACAATCTCGCCAGCTGGCGCGCGACAACAGATCGCCTGACAAGCTTCGAAGACAGCATGATTGCGCAGGCAAAAGACAACGTCGGCCTGGTCACCAGTGCGTCCACATCGCTCACGTCGAGCGACCTCAATCTGGCCCTGCCGACCGGAACCGTTCTCCTGACAGGCGTCGAACTGCATGCCGACGCCGGCGACCACATTCTGCTCAGGGGCCCTTCCGGCAGCGGAAAGTCCACCCTTTTTCGCGCTTTGGCAGGCATCTGGCCGTTTGCCACCGGCCGCATCGCCCGACCTGAAAACGCCATGTTCATCCCGCAGCGCCCGTATTTCCCGAACGGCTCCCTGCGCGATGCACTGGCTTACCCCGAACTGGCGGCAAGCTACACCGACGATGCGCTGAAGCAAGCCCTGAACGAAGCCCTGCTGCCCGAACTCGCCGCACGGCTGGACGAAGAAGACGCCTGGAGCCAAAAGCTTTCGGGAGGGGAGCAGCAGCGCCTTTCCATCGCCCGGGTATTGCTGAAGAAACCCAAATGGATTTTTGCGGACGAAGCCACCAGCGCGCTCGATGAGGCGGCTGAAAAAACGCTGTATGAACGTTTGCTGGCGCTCGTCAAAACATCGGGAGGCGCGATCATCTCGATCGCCCATCGGCCCAACGTGGCGGCCTTTCACAACAAGACCTGGGCTTTCGAAAAGCTGCCCGAAGGCTCACCCGCGCTGTTCACGCTGAACCAGCGTGCCGCACAGGAAGCGCCCTGAATGCCCGAGGAAGCCGCAAGAACCCCCGAGCCGGTAACGGCTGAATCCCTCTCCGCCTGGGCGCCCATCAAGCGCCCCGTGTTCCGCATGCTGTGGAGCACCTGGCTGGTCGCCAACATCTGCATGTGGATGAACGATGTGGCGGCCGCCTGGATGATGACCTCGATGACCACCTCGCCCCTCTGGGTGGCGCTGGTGCAGTCGGCCTCCACGCTGCCGGTGTTTTTGCTGGGGCTGCCCAGCGGCGCACTGGCCGACATCCTGGACAGGCGCCGCTACTTCATCATGACGCAGTTCTGGGTGGCGGTGGTGGCCACGCTGCTGTGCATCGCCGTGATCTCGGATGTCATGACGCCGCCCCTGCTGCTGGCGCTGACCTTTGCCAACGGCGTGGGCCTGGCCATGCGCTGGCCGGTGTTTGCCGCCATCGTGCCCGAGCTGGTTCCCCGCGTGCAGTTGCCCGCCGCGCTGGCGCTCAACGGTGTTTCGATGAACGCCTCGCGCATCGTCGGCCCGCTCGTTGCCGGCGCTTTGATTGCCGGCGCCGGCACCGAATACGTGTTTGTGCTCAACGCCGTGCTGTCGGTCATTTCGGGCTTTGTCATCATGCGCTGGCGGCGCGACCACGCACCCAGCCCGCTGGGGCGCGAGCGCCTGGTCAGCGCCATGCGCGTCGGCCTGCAGTTTGTGAGCCAGTCGGCGCGCCTGCGTGCGGTGCTGCTGCGCGTAGCGATTTTCTTTTTTCACTCCACCGCCCTGCTGGCTTTGCTGCCGCTGGTGGCGCGCGGCCTGCACGGCGGCGACGCCGGCACCTTCACGCTGCTGCTGGCGTCCATGGGAACGGGCGCCATCATCGCGGCGCTGAACCTGGCGCGGCTGCGCCAGATGATGCCGCGCGATGTGCTGGTGATGCGCTCCACACTGCTGCAGACGGCGTCCACCGCCGCCATGGCCTTCGCGCCCAATGTGTATGTGGCCGTGCCCGCCATGCTGCTCAACGGCATGGCCTGGATCACCTGTGCCAATTCGCTCAGCGTGTCGGCCCAGCTGTCATTGCCCGACTGGGTGCGCGCGCGCGGCATGTCGATGTACCAGATGGCCATCATGGGCGCCAGCGCAGCGGGTGCGGCGCTCTGGGGCCATGTGGCGGGCCTCACCAGCGTGTCCACCGGCCTGCTGATGGCCGCCGCCAGCGGCTCGATCGTGATGATGGTGGCGCAGTACCTCGTGTCGGACCTCAGCATTGAAGAAGACCTGACCCCGTCGCGCCAGTTCAAGGCGCCGGTGGCCGAAGAGCCGCCCGGTGCAGGCCGCGTGGTGGTGAGGATTCACTACCAGATAGACCTGGCGCGCGCCGACGATTTTCGCGCGCTGATGCAGGAAAGCCGCCGCAGCCGCCTGCGCCAGGGTGCACTTGAGTGGGAACTGCTGCGCGACGTCAACAAGCCCGGCCATTACATCGAGCAGATCATTGACGAGTCATGGACCGAGCACCTGCGCCGCTTTGACCGCGTGACGGCCAGCGACGTGGCGCTGCGCGAACGCAAACTCGGATTTCACCTGGGTGAAGAACCCCCGCTTGTCACCCGCAGCATCGTCGAGCCACCCGGCAGAAGCTAGCGGCATTTTTTAGCCACCAACCACGGAGTATTTTTGTGATTGCAGCCACACCCCCAGCCCCTTACTACGCCGTGATCTTCACGTCATTACGAACCGAAGGCGACAAGGGCTACGGCGACATGGCCGACCGCATGGTGGCGCTGGCCACGCAGCAGCCGGGCTTTCTGGGCGTCGAATCAGCCCGCGAAGGCCTGGGCATCACGGTGAGCTATTGGCAAGACCTGGCGTCCATCAAGACCTGGAAAATGAATGCCGAGCACCTGGTGGCGCAGCAAACGGGTCGCAGCGACTGGTACACGCATTACAAGACCCGAATCGCAAAGGTAGAACGCGACTACGGTTTCGAAAGCCCGTCCACATAGCCTGCGAAACCTCTGGCCCGCAATTCGCAGGCCGGGCAGGTGCCGCAGCCATAGCCCCAGGCATGCCGGTGCACACGATCACCGAGGTAGCATGTGTGCGTGTGTTCCACGATCAGGTTCACCAGCGCTTCACCGCCGTTGGGCTCGCCTGATTTTTCACCGATGTCATGCGCCAGCCGCCAGGTGTCGGCCTTGTCGATCCACATCAACGGCGTCTCGATCAGAAAGCGTTTGTCCATGCCCAGCGACAGCGCCAGCTGCATGGCCTTGATGGTGTCGTCGCGGCAATCGGGGTAGCCTGAAAAATCGGTTTCGCAAACGCCGGTGACCAGCACCTGCAAATCTCGCCGGTAAGCCAGCGCCGCTGCGAGCGTGAGGAACAGCAGGTTGCGCCCCGGCACAAAAGTGTTGGGCAGGCCCGAGCTTTCCATCTTGAAAGCGACGTCACGTGTCAATGAGGTGTCGCTGACCTGCCCGAGCACCGCCAGGTCCAGCAGGTGGTCTTCACCGATCTTGTGGGCCCACTGTGGGAACTGCTGTTTGATTTCGCGCAGCACATTGAGCCGCGCTTCCAGCTCTACCTTGTGGCGCTGGCCGTAGTCAAAAGCCACCGTCTCGACACGTTCGTATTTCGACAACGCCTGCGCCAGGCAGGTGGTGGAGTCCTGTCCGCCGGAAAACAGCACCAATGCAGAGGTATGCATCCGCCCTCTCCTTTTTTACAGCAGCTTGCGCTTGGCCAGGCTTTTCATCAGCGCCGAAATGCCGAAGGTCCACGGCGCAGCCTTGTCGGAAGTCGTGACGCGGTTCACCAGGCTGCCCAGCTGCGGCGTGGCCACCGTCACTACATCACCCACCACGTGGGTAAAGCCCTGGCCCGGGCCGTGGCGGTCTTGCGTGGGGGCAAACATGGTGCCCAGGAAAAGCATGAAGCCGTCGGGGTACTGGTGGTTGGCGCCAATGGCTTGCGCCACCAGGTCCAGCGGGTCGCGGCTGATCTTTTTCAGCGAGCTGCCACCCTTCATCACAAAGCCCTCAGGCCCTGTGACGGTGATGCTCAGGTCGCTGCTGCGCACATGGTCGATGGTGAAGCGTTCGTCGAGCAGGCGGATGAAGGGGCCGATCGCGCACGATGCGTTGTTGTCTTTGGCTTTGCCCAGCAGCAGTGCGCTGCGGCCTTCAAAGTCGCGCAGGTTCACGTCGTTGCCCAAAGCGGCGCCCACGGTCTCGCCGCGCGAGTTCACGGCCAGCACGACTTCAGGTTCGGGGTTGTTCCAGTCGCTGCCAGGGTGTATGCCCACTTCGGCGCCCGTGCCGACCGCGCTCATCGGCTGGCTCTTGGTAAAGATTTCCGCGTCGGGGCCGATGCCCACTTCCAGGTACTGCGACCACATGCCCTGGGCGATCAGCACATCTTTGAGCTGGGCCGCTTCGGGCGAACCGGGCTTGATGCTGCCCAGGTTCTCGCCGATCACGGCGATCACCGCCTTGCGCGCTCCATCGGCCTTGCTGGCGTCGCCGCCCGCCTGTTCTTCAATCACGCGCTCCAGCATCGATTCGACAAACGTCACACCCGAGGCTTTCAGCGCCTGCAGGTCGCATGGCGCCAACAGCCAGGGCAGCCTGGTGTCATGCGCATCCTCAGCGGAATTGGCCAGCACTTCGGCCGTGCTCGCCAGCCGCGGCAGCTTCGCCGCAGCGGCCCGCACAACCTTGGCGACACCCGGCAATTCCAGCAGCTGGCTGGCGGTCGGCGCGACGCTGGAAAGGTCATACACACCGTCGGGTGTGACCAAAGCCAGCACCGGGCCAGTGCCTTCTATCCAGACACGCCCCACCAGCAAGGCATCAGCGGCGTCAACAGGCAGGGTGGAAGCAGGGCTCAGGGAGTTTTTCATGATGTTGGAAGGGAGGAACAGGAAGGGCAGCACAGAAAAGCGTATGAAGCTGTCAATAGTACAAGGAAGTACGAGGCGCCCAGGCACCCCGCTGAGGGTTGAGGAAAAGCGCACGCACACGTCTCGGCCCCAGGCAAGCCCGCTACACTGAAACGCACCCGCTTGCGGGACACTGCCTTCATGCCACCCGGGAGGCAGCCAAACCTTCACACCCCTGATTTTTAAGTCAAATATGCCTCTAGCCCCCGAAAAACTTGCGCAAGCAGCTATCGAATTAATAGCAAGGCGAACCACGGGAAAGGCGGGCCCACGCTTGCCCGACAGCTGCCGTCCTGCCGACCTGGAAGACGGCTGGCAGGCGCAGCAGGAAGTCACCCGCCGGCTGGGCCAGCCGGTGGCCGGCTGGAAGGCCTCACCGCCCAGCCCCGGCAAGCTGGTAGCCGCACCCATTTACCAGCCCACCCTCAGCCGCGCCGCAACATGCACCGTGCATTTTCCTGCAGGTGCCGCCGCCGTGGTGGTTGAGCCGGAACTGGCTTTTGTACTGGCCAAAGACCTGCCCCCGCGCGCGCAGCCCTACACCGAGGCTGAGGTGGATGCAGCCATTGGCTCCGTCCATGCCGCGCTGGAAATCTGTGCCAGCCGCTACACGGACCACAGCAGCCTGCCTTTTCCCGAACTGCTGGCCGACGGCGTGGTCAACAACGGCCTGTGGCTGGGGCCAGAACTGGGCGGGCCCGATGTCTCGGCATTTGAATTGACCTGGCAAGTCGCTGGAGAACCTGCGCAAACCGCCGAAGCCAGGCACCCGAACGGCGACCCGCGCACGCCGCTGTACTGGCTGGCCAATTTCCTGAGCGAACGCGGCATCGGCCTGCTGGCGGGCCAGGCGGTGATCACGGGCTCCTATGCCGGCGTGCTGACGCTTCCCCTCGGAAAACGCACACAGTTTGACTACGCGGGCCTGGCCCGGTTTGAGGTGGAATTTCGCAACCCGTAACCTGAAGTAAATAGGGCAGGAAAGGTCCTGAAACGGCCAGCCGCTTCAGCCCGGCTTGCTAAGCTGTGAGGTTCGATTCTCCCATCCCGCCAACAACGACGGAGCCGCCATGCAAGTCCTTCACTACCAACAATTTGCCCAACTTCACAAGGCGCCCCACGGCGTTTTGCTGCTGCCCAATGCCTGGGACGCCGCCAGCGCCAAAATCTTTGAGGCGTCCGGCGCCAAAGCCGTCGCCACCAGCAGCGCGTCGCTCGCCTGGGCCTGCGGCTATGCCGACGGCGGCGCCTTGCCGCCCGACGAGTTGCTCGATGCCGTCGCCCGCATCACCCGTGTCTTGAGCCTGCCCCTGACCGTCGACATGGAAGACGGCTACAGCGAGAGCTCCGCCGAGGTAGGCCGCCTGGCCGCCGAGCTGGTCGCCGTGGGGGCGGCTGGCATCAACCTCGAAGACGGCGGCGGTGCGCCCGAGCTACTGGCGGAAAAAATCCGCGCCATCCGTACAGCACTCAAAGGCGCACCGCTGTTTATCAACGCCCGCACCGATGTCTACCTGCGCAAGCTGAAAGTCGAAGGCACGCCGGCCCAGGCCAGCATCACCCGCCTCAAGCTGTACCAGCAGGCTGGGGCGGACGGCGCCTTTGTCCCCGGCCTCACGGCCTTGCCTGACGTGCGGGAAATCTGCGAAGCCGTCAGCCTGCCGCTGAACCTGATGGCCATGCCCGGGCTGCCGGCCATTGCCGACTTGCAGGCCGCCGGTGTGCGGCGCCTCAGCGTAGGGCCGGCGCCTTTCCAGGTGGCTTACGAACACGCCCGAACCAGCGTCGAAGCCTTGCTGAAACAGGACCTGTCACCGCTGCTCGGCTCCAAGCTGGACTATTCGGCGATGAACACCTTGTTGAACACGCCACGCTAGAGCGCACAGGCGCTTGCCCGCTATCGCCTGTATTCCTTTGGGGATCAGGCGATTTTTCATTTGTTTCATCTTTTTTTGAAGGCAGGCGTCACAACGCGTCACAAACGGCAAAGCTGAATCGTCAATACGGTGTGACACCCAACTTTTGAACTCTTTTTAAAGGAAACACCATGACTGCCCCTACCGCTAACACCGCCGCCAACACTGCCCCCGTCCGTATCGACCTCGCGATTCCTGATGTCTACCCCGCCCTGCTCAAGGTCAGTCAAACCATTGGCGCCCAGGGCCTGGACAAAAAACTGCACCACCTGATTCACCTGCGCGCCTCGCAAATCAACGGCTGCGCTTTCTGCGTCAAGATGCACCTGCGGGAAGCCCGTGAAGACGGTGAAACCCAGGACAGGCTGGACCGCCTCGTCGTCTGGGCGCATGTCAATGACTTCAGTGAAGCCGAGAAAGCCGCACTGGCCTGGACGGAAGCGCTGACCACGCTAGACCACAAGACCGACTACGCCAGCCTGCGCGGCCGCCTGCGCCAATCGTTCAGCGACAAGGAGATTGGCGCGCTGACCGCTACCATCGGCATGATCAACCTCTGGAACCGCATCCAGGTCTCGGCACACTGAGCAAAGCAAGGCAAGGCGCGCGCAATGCAAAACATCGACCCCACCGCCGTGTTTGAAGAAAGGCGCAGGCATTTGTTTGGCCTGGCCTACCGCATCCTCGGTTCACGGGCTGATGCCGAAGACGCCGTGCAGGACGTCTTCATCAAATGGCTGGCGGCCGACTACGCGAGCATCGCCACGCCGGCTGCCTGGCTCACCGCCATCTGCACGCGCCACTGCATCGACATGCTGCGCGACGCCCAGCGCAGCCGGGTCGACTATGTCGGCACCTGGCTGCCCGAACCCATCCACACGCAAACCGAAGACACGCCCGAAACACATGCCCTGCTGGCCTCATCGCTGAGCATGGCCTTTTTGCTGCTGCTCGAACGCCTCACGCCCAAAGAGCGCGCTGCCTACCTGCTGCATGAGATTTTTGAGACACCTTACGCCGAAGTGGCCGAGATGCTGGACATGGAAGAAGCTGCCTGCCGCAAGCTGGTCTCGCGCGCCAGCACCAGCATCGCCCAGGGAAAAGTCCGGCACGTAACACCGCCCAAGGTGCAGGACGACCTGCTCACCGCTTTTCGCGAAGCCATCACCGCCGGCAGCACCGAATCGCTCGCCAGCCTGCTCTCGGACGACATCGCACTGAGCACCGACAGCGGCGGCAAGGTCAGCTCGGTTGAAGGCATCTTCCAGGGCAAGGGCAGCGTGCTCACCCTGCTGACGACGCAACTGGCCCGCTACTGGGCCCACTACGAATGGGTGCCCTGCGAGATCAACGGCGGCCGCGCCATCCAGCTGCGGTCGAGCACCGGCGAGATCGCCGCCGCCATCACCTTCGCCTACAACGACGACGGCAAGGCCAACAACATCTTCATCATGCGCAACCCGGACAAGCTCGACGGGCTGGCCTTCGGGCCCGAGGCGCTGGAATGAACAGCACCTCAAGCAACACATCAGGCACCGCTCCCACAGGCTGGATGGCTCTGCTGACCGGCGTCAACGCCATCCGCACGCTGGCGCTGGTCGGCGGCGTCGCGCTGCATGCCATCAACCTCTACATCGGCACCACCATCCTGCCGTCCGTCGTGCGCGACATTGGCGGGCTGGAGTTCTACGCCTGGAACACCGCCCTCTTTGTAGTGGCCTCCATCATCAGCGCCGCCATGGCGACGCAGGTGCTGGGCAAGCTCGGGCCGCGCTTTGCCTATGTGCTCGGCGCTGCGATCTTTGCTGTGGGCTCGCTCGCCTGCTCGCTGGCGCCTTCCATGCCCGTCATGCTGGCCGGTCGTGTGGTGCAAGGCTTTGGCGGCGGGCTGTTGCTGGCCCTGCCCTACGCGATGATCCGCCTGCTGTACGACGAAGCCTTGTGGTCCAGGGCCATCGGCCTGTTGTCGGGCATGTGGGGCGTGGCCACCCTGGTCGGGCCGGCCATAGGGGGCGTGTTTGCCCAGATGGATGCCTGGCGATGGGCGTTTGGCGCGCTTATTCCCGCAGCGGCACTGTTCACCGTGCTCGCCGTCTGCGTGATTCCCCGGCACAACACGGCCAGCAGCCCGCCGACATCCGTGCCGTGGATGCAGTTGTTCCTGCTGGCCGGTGCGGTCTTCGCCGTTTCAGCTGGCAGCGTCAGCACACAAGTCATGTGGAATGCGGCCGGTGTGGGTGCAGCGGTTGCGCTCAGCGCCTTGCTGGTCATCGTCGACAAGCGCGCCGCCAACCGCCTGCTGCCGCAGGATGCGTTTCGCCCCGGAGTGCTGGGCGCCCTTTACCTCGCCATGGGGCTGCTGGGCATGACGGTCACCAGCACGGAGATTTTTTCACCCTTGTTTTTTCAGGTCCTGCATGCCCAGACACCGCTTGTCTCAGGCTACCTCGCCGCCATCATGTCGGCAGGCTGGACGCTGGGCTCACTCATCAGCTCAAGCGCCACCGGCACCCGGGCCAGCCTGGCCATCCGCGTTGCACCAGTGCTGGCACTGGCGGGCCTGGTGGGCATGGCAGTGCTGATGCCCGCACCCAGTAATGGCGGCTGGCCCGTGCTGGCGCCAATCTGCGCCGCCATGGTGGCTGTGGGTTTTGCCGTCGGTATCGCCTGGCCGCACCTGAGCACGCGTGTGCTGCAGATTGCGCCATCTGGCGAAGAAGACCTGGCTGCCTCTTCCATCATGACGGTAGAGCTGTTTGCCACCGCCATGGGCGCCGCCCTGGCCGGCATGGTCGCCAACCTCGGGGGCCTGACCAACCCCGGTGGTGTACCCGGAACGGCGGGCGCGGCTCAGTGGCTTTTCGCCGTGTTCGCCCTGGCACCCGCGCTGTGCCTGCTGACTTCACGGAAAACGGCGAAGCCAGACCCGCCTGCCCTCAGGCAGACAGCCAACAGCGCCGCATAAGGTGTGAGGCGTGAAAAAGCCGGCGCACCCGCAAAGGATGCACCGGCTTTACACCGAGGTTGGCGTCTTGCTTACTTCCGCGAACGCAGCGCGTCAACGCTCCATGCACCACCGCCGGCAGCGGCAAAGAACAAAAACACAAAGCAGAACAACACGGCCGACTCGCCGCCATTCAGCATCGGCGCCGCCACAAAGCCTTTAGACGCATGGCCAATGAAATAGGCAAATGCCAGCAAGCCCGACAACACAAACGCCACAGGCCGCGTGAACAGCCCAATCAACAGCAACGCACCGCCAAAGAGCTCCAGAATGCCGGCAAAGCCGATCAGCGACAACACCTGCAGCCCGTCGAAATAGGCCACGTGGGGAAAGCCCAGCAGCTTGGCTGTGCCATGCTGAATAAGCAAATAAGCAGAAACAATGCGAAGCACCGAGAGTGCGCGTGAAGTCAGTTGGTCGTTTTGGGCAAAGGCCATGAGATTCCCTCCGTTAAAAGGGTGTCTGACAGGCCTGTAGCAAAAAAGTTCAGTGCCGCTGCGCAAGTTTCTGCCGGGACTTGGGGCCACCCGATGCGGGGCTTGCGATGCTCGCCGAACTTTTCTCGGTCAGCAGTTGA
The DNA here is from genome assembly GCF_056403595.1 of Polaromonas sp. P2_G11. Classification (NCBI taxonomy): domain Bacteria; kingdom Pseudomonadati; phylum Pseudomonadota; class Betaproteobacteria; order Burkholderiales; family Comamonadaceae; genus Polaromonas; species Polaromonas sp. P2_G11. The sequence continues at coordinate 392,458 of NZ_JBFUFE010000003.1, forward strand.
ACCAGGTGCTGCCGGATCACCGAGGTGATGTGCTCGCGCTTGCCCTGCTCCAGCATGCCGATCAGCCGTGTCGGTGGCCGGCCCGGCAGCGGCAGCACACGCAGAAGCGCATCGTTGGCCCAGTCGGCGTTCTTGACATGCGGCACGATGGTGACGCCGACGTTCTGGCGCACCAGGTCGATGATGGCCGAGAGCGAGCTGAGCTCCAGAAAGTCCTGCGGCACCAGGCCCAGCTTGCGCAAGGTCTGCTCTATGCGGATGCCGCTGGGCGTGCGCCGGTCAAAGCGCAGGAAGGGTTGCTCACGCAGCAGTTTTTTGAAGTCGGTGCCCGGCGGCGCTGCCTGGGAGCTCGCGACCACTGTCAGCGGCTCGGTGTACAGCGGCGTCCAGCGCATGCCCTTTCGCTCCTGCGGCGAGTCGTCGACGAAGACCGCCGCGTCGAGTTCACCGCTCTTGACACTGCGCGCCAGGCCGCTGGACTCCTGCATGACCAGCCGCACATTAAGACGCGGGTAGAGCGGCTTCATCCTGACGACGGTGTTTGAGAGCAGCCCCATCGCCGTGACGATGGAGCCCACCGTCACGGTGCCGGCGATCTCTCCCTCGCCGTCCAGGCCTTCGCGCATCTCGTCGTAGTACCCGACGATTTTTTCCGCATGCGCCACCAGCGCGCGGCCCCCGTCCGAAAGCACCACACCGCGCCCCGAACGCTCGAAAAGCACGGTCTTGAGCTCGGTCTCCAGCGCGCGCATCTGCAGCCCCACCGCGGCCTGTGTCAGCGCGACGCGATCGGACGCTGCGGCGAACGAGCCGCCCTGTGCGACAACCAGAAAGGTCTTCAAAAACCGGATCGTGCTCATGCGCGCACCGCCCCAATACAAAAGAATAACTTTAGCATCTCAAAACATAATATAGATATATTTTTCAAACCGGATGGAGAACAATCCGCCTTAACAGGGTTGTGTGACGGACACATGTCTCCCGCCGCAACGGCGCATCTCCCTCGAAACGCGCGGCTTTTCCGGGCTTCTGCAGCAGCAGCCCGGCCGCTTGGATGGCTTGTTTTTTGGGGCGATGATTTATGTCTGATGCACTCCTGGCGAATACCGGCACGGCTTCACCACTCTCATTTGGGGAGAAACGGGCGGCAGCCATTTACGACCTGGGCCACAGCACGATTTTTGCGTCGCGCACCGACCCGCGCTTTTCCTACTGCACCTATGCCCCGCCGCACCTGGGTGAGTCAAAGCAGCCCATGCAGCTGGTGGTCGTGGTGCACGGCACGGGCCGCGCCTTCACCGAATACCGCGACGCCTTCGCCGCCTTCGCCAAATGGAATGACTGCATCGTGTTGTGCCCGCTGTTCCCGGCCGGTCCGCAGGGCGACGGCAACCGCGACGGTTTCAAGCACCTGCGCGAAGCCGACATCCGCTACGACCAGATCCTGCTCAGCATGGTCGACGAGGTAGCCGTCAAGTTCGGTTGCGACTTTTCAAAGTTCGCGCTCTTTGGCTATTCCGGCGGCGGCCAGTTCGTCAACCGCTTCGGCCTGCTACACCCCGAGCGCCTCTGGGCGCTTTCCATAGGCGCGCCAGGCTCGGTGACTCTCATCGACCACCAGCAGGACTGGTGGGTGGGCGTGCGCGACTTCGAAAAACGCTTCGGCAAACCGCTGAACCTTGCGGCCCTCAAAGCCTTGCCGGTGCACATGGTGGCCGGCAAGGCCGACATGGAAACCTGGGAGATCACCCACCGCGAAGGCGGCAAGTTCTACATGGCCGGCGCCAATGACGCGGGGCGCACGCGCCCCGAGCGGCTGGAGACCTTGCGCCAGTCCTTTGTGCAGGCCGGCGTCAACGTCACGCTGGACCTGGTCGACAACGTTCCCCACGACGGCCTGGCCTGCGTCGACACGGTGCAGGACTTCCTCGCGACCGTGCTGCGCGCCATCCGGAAAAAAGCGGCGGGCCGGGCCCAGTGATGTCACGTCAACCCCAAACCTGAAGACTGACCATGCTACGTTTCGCGCTGGCCCGCCTGATGATGGCGATACCGACCCTGCTGATCGTGGCGGTGGCGGTCTTTGTGTTGATCCGGCTCATCCCTGGCGACCCGGCGCAGCTGCTGCTGGGCGACCTGGCCGACCCGGTACGCCTGGCTGACCTGCGCGCCCAGCTCGGGCTCGACAAGAGTTGGCCGGTGCAGTTCGGCATCTGGGGCCGGCACGTGCTGGGTGGCGACCTCGGCGTTTCCATCAACACCGGCGAACCCGTGCTGCAACTGGTGCTGAGCCGCTTCCTGGTCAGCGCGCAGATTGTGCTGATTGCCGTGCTCTTCGCCACCCTGGTCGCGGTGCCCGCCGGCATGATCGCCGCGTGGAAGCAAAACCGCCTGCCCGACCTGATGCTGGTCGGCACCGCCACCCTGCTGGTGTCCATCCCTACCTTCTGGCTCGGCCTGTTGCTGCTGCTCTTCTTTGGCCTGAAGCTCGAATGGCTGCCCGTGGTCGGCTATGTCTCGATCATGAGCGACTGGAAGTCGGGCCTGCTGTACCTGCTGATGCCCATCCTCACGCTGTTCCTGCATGAAATCGGCGTGCTGATCCGCATGGCCAGGGCCAGCACACTGGAAGTGCTGCGGCTGGACTACATCACGCATGCGCGCGCCAAGGGCCTGTCGGAGCGTGCTGTGCTGGTGCACCATGCGTTCCGCAACTCCTTCGGCCCGACCTGGACTTTGATCGGCCTCGTCCTGGGCAACCTGCTGGGCGGCGTGGCGGTTGTTGAAACCGTGTTCACGATTCCCGGCCTGGGCCGCCTGCTGGTCGACGCGATCTTCGCGCGCGACTACCCGGTGATCCAGGGTTGCCTGCTGCTGGTTGCCGTGATCTATGTCATCACCAACCTGGTCATCGACCTCTGCTATCCGATCTTCGACCCCAGGGTGCTGGCCGAATGAAAAAATTCCTTACCCCTCAGGCCCTGATCGGCCTCGTCATCGTGGGCCTGATCCTCGCGGCGGCCGTGCTGGCCTTCTTCTGGACGCCGCACGAGCCGCTCAAGATCAATTTTCTGGCACGCCTCAAACCACCCAGCGCCACTTATTGGCTGGGCACCGACGAGTTCGGCCGCGACGAACTCTCGCGCCTGATGGCCGGCGCCTCCAACAGCGTGTGGATCAGCTTCCTCACCGTGCTGTTCTCCATCTCCATCGGCACCGCCATCGGCGTGCTGACGGGCTTTGTGCGCGGCTGGACCGACCGCATCATCATGGCCTTCATCAACGCCCTGCTGGCCTTCCCCGGCCTGCTGCTGGCGCTCGCGCTGCTGGCCGTTTTCGGCGCCAACAAGTACGGCATCATCCTGGCGCTGGGCCTGGCCTACACGCCTTCGGTCACGCGCATCGTGCGCGGCACGGTAATGTCGCTGCGCGAAAAGGAATTCATCGAATCCTCCCGCGTGCTCGGCAATTCAGAGCTGTACACCATGTTCCGCCATGTGCTGCCCAACTGCGTGGCGCCGCTCACCGTGCTGGCCACCTCGATGTTCGGCTGGGTCATCCTGGCGGAAAGCTCGCTGTCCTTTCTGGGCCTGGGCGTGCCGCCGCCCGCGCCCACCTGGGGCAATATGCTGGCCGCGGCCCGGCCCTTCATGGCGCAGGCAACTTACCTTTCCATCTTCCCGGGCCTGTGCATTGCGCTCACGCTACTGGGCATCAACTTCCTGGGTGACGCGGTGCGCGACCTGCTGGATCCGCGCATGAGGGGCGTCGAATGAACCACCTTGTGGATGTCTCGGCCTTAAGCCTTTCCATCGGCAAGGGCGGCCGCGAAATCGTGCGCAATGTGTCCTTCACCGTCGCACCCGGCGAAATCGTTGGCATCGTCGGCGAATCCGGCAGCGGCAAGACCCAGGCGGCCCGGGCCATCATGGGCCTCACGCCGCCGCCTTTGGTGCGCAGCGCCGGCCGCATCCTGTTTGAAGGTGAAGACATGGCGGCGGCCGGCGACGCGCGTTTGCGCCAGCTGCGCGGCGCGCGCATTGGCATGGTGTTCCAGGAGCCCATGACTTCGCTCAATCCGTCAATGACGATTGGCCGGCAGCTTGACGAAGGCCTGGCGCTGCACCGGCCCGAGCTCTCGCCGGCCGCGCGCCGCGACAAGGCTTTGGCCATGCTCGCGCGCGTCGGCATCACCGACCCGCAGGCCGCGCTCGCCGCATGGCCACATGAATTTTCAGGCGGCATGCGCCAGCGCATGATGCTGGCCTCTGTCATGCTGCTGGAGCCCGCGCTGCTGATCGCCGACGAACCGACTACTGCCCTGGACGCGCTGGTGCAGCGTGACGTGCTGGAGTTGATGGTTGGCCTCACGCGCGAACACAACACCGCCGTGCTGCTGATCAGCCACGACCTGCCCATGGTGGCGCGCTACACCCAGCGCATGATCGTCATGCAGCAGGGCGAAGTCGTCGAAGCCGGCGACACCGCTGCTTTGCTGGCCGGCCCGAAGCAGGACTACACCCGCAAGCTGCTGGAGGCCATCCCGCGCCGGCAAGCCGCGCGCACGATTGCCGACGAACAGCCCGTCATCGAAGTGCGCAACCTCGTCTTCGACTACCCCGGCAAACGCCGCCTGTTTGCCAAGTCCGCCGCCAAGCGCGTGCTGCACGGCATAGACCTGGTGGTGCGCCCGCGCGAGATCGTCGCAGTGGTGGGCGGCTCCGGCTCGGGAAAAACCACGCTGGGCCGCGCGATTGCCGGCTTGCTCAAGCCGACCGAAGGCGACATTCGTTTTCGCGGCCGTTCGATTGCTCGCGGCGACGCGGGCTGGCTGGACTACCGGCTCAACTGCCAGATGGTGTTCCAGGACCCGTACTCGTCATTGAATCCGCGCATGAGCATTGGCCAGCTGGTCGGTGAAGGGCTGCGGCTGGTTCCCGGTCTGTCATCCGCTGAGCGGCAGGCGCGCGTAGCAAAGATGCTCGATGAGGTTGGTTTGGAGCCCCGGCATGCGCAGCGTTATGCGCATGAACTCTCGGGCGGCCAGCGCCAACGCGTGGCGATTGCCCGCGCGCTGATACGCGAGCCGGCTTTTGTGATTGCCGACGAGCCGGTGTCGGCACTCGACGTCACCGTGCGCGCCCAGGTGCTGGCGCTGCTGGCCGAGCTGCAGGAACGCCACGGCTTTGCCTGCCTCTTCATCAGCCACGACCTCGGCGTGGTCGAGCAGGTGGCCGACCGCGTGATCGTGATGCAGGCCGGCCAGATCATCGAGCAGGGCAGCCGCGACGAGGTGTTCGACAAGCCGCAGCACGCCTATACACGCAAGCTGCTCTCCGCGATTCCTGCGCTCACGCCCACAGGCCAGGGCGGCATGCAGCTCAAGTGGCGCTTTGACGAACCCGATACGCCGGCAGGCGCCCTGAACCCCTTACACCCTCTTCCGGTCTGATCTTTAAGGAGCTTTTCATGCTTTCCCTTCGATTGAAATTTCTGGCCGCCGCCATGCTCGCGGCCTGTTCCGCGGCCCAGGCCCAGACCCCACAAATCGTGGTCGCGCAGCCGGCAGACATCCGCTCGACCAACCCCGGCGTGAACCGCGACAACACCACCGACGGTGTGGTGCTCAACATCGTCGAAGGCCTGGTCGCGTACCACGAGAACGGCACCGTCGGCCCGCTGCTGGCGCGCTCCATCGTCACCAGCCCCGACGGCCTGACCTATATCTTCAAGCTGCGCACCAACGTGAAGTTCCACAATGGCGAGCCCATGACTTCGGCCGACGTGCTGTGGAGCTGGAAGCGCTACATGGAACCCAAGACCGACTGGCGCTGCCTCAGCGAATTTGACGGCCGCTCCGGCGTCAAGGTGACTTCTGTCACGGCCCCCGACGCACAGACCGTGGTCATGCAGTTGGACAAACCCTCGGCCGTGTTCCTCGACAACCTGGCCCGCACCGACTGCGGCATGACGGCCGTCCTGAACAAAAAGTCCGTCAAGGAAGACGGCAGCTGGGACAAGCCCATCGGCACCGGCCCCTTCAAGTTTGAAGAATGGAAGCGCGGAGAGTACGTCACGCTCAGCGCATTTGCCGACTACCAGTCGCCCCCCGGCACCAAGCCCGACGGCTACCTCGGCCTCAAGAAGCCGCTGGTTGGGCAGGTCAAATTTTTGACCGTGCCCGACATGTCGACCTCCAAGGCCGGCCTGCAGTCCGGCGCCATCGACGCGGGCCAGATCACCTCGTCCGACGTGCAGGAGCTCAAGGCGAATAAAAATCTCAGCGTTGTCGCCGCAGTGGACGCGGGCAAGAACACGCTGCTGATGCAGACCAACGACCCGCTGCTCAAAGACGAGCGCATCCGCCAGGCCATCGCGCTCTCGCTTGACATGAACCAGCTTGTCGCGGCCGCGTCCGAAGGCCTGGCCCGCGTCAACAACTCGGCCATCCAGGACACTTCGGCCTTCTACACAGCGGCCCAGAAAAAAGGCTACCGCCACGACCCGGCCAAGGCCAAGCAGCTGCTGAAGGAAGCCGGCTACAAGGGCCAGCCCATCGTGATCCAGGCCAACAAGCGCGCGCACGTGCCCAGCTTCTCGGTCGCGGTGATGAGCCAGGCCATGATGCAGGCCGTGGGCATCAACGCCCAGATCGAGGTGCTCGAATGGGCAACCCAGCTGGACCGTTACAACAGCGGCAACTACCAGATGAGCTCCTTCACCTATTCGTCGCGCCTGGACCCGGCCCTGAGCTATGAGCAGTTCTCAGGCAACAAGGCCAAGCAGCCGCGCAAGGTGTGGGACGACCCGGCCGCGCAAAAGCTGATCGACCAGAGCTTCGCCGAAGCGGACCCCAAGAAACGCCAGGCCTTGTTTGACCAGCTGCACGCGTTGATGATCGCCAAGACGCCGCTGGTCATCCTCTACAACGTGACCGATTCGTGGGCTGTGCGCAAGCGCGTGAACGGGTTCACGGTGTGGGAAGGCAAGCCGCTGCTCTGGAATACAAAGCTGGCCGCCAAGTAAGTCATTCCAGCATCACCTCTCGGTCGCCTTGCACGCAGGCCCGCGCGCAAGGCATGGACAGGCACGCCTTGCGGCGGTCGTCATCTCTCTTCACGCAACTTCTTACGGCAGCCCAGCATGGCAAACATCAAACAATTCCCCTTTATCTCCGTCTCCGGCAGCCCGCATGAACGCGGCCTGCAGTACGGGCGGCAGGCCGCCGACCGGGTACGTGGCAGCGCGCGCCTGTACGGCCAGACGCTGGTCAACCTGGGCTACAGCGAACAGGCACGCGCGCGCTTGATCGACTTCTTCGCCAAGGAAATCGGCAACTTCGCACCCCACTACATCGACGAGATGCGCGGCATCGCCGAGGGCGCAGGCGTGGACTTCCAGGACATCGTGATGATCAACGCCCGCACCGAGGTGCTGGCCAAGGCCCGCGCCGAGAAGGTCACACAGGCCGACCAGGAGCCGGGCGACGGCTGCACCGGCGCCCTCATCCTGCCCGAGCGTTCGGCCAACGGCAACCTGCTGCATGGCCAGAACTGGGACTGGCGCGCCGAGTGCGTCGAGACCTCCGTCGTGCTGCGCGTGCGCAACGACAACGGCCCCGACTTCCTGACCTTTGTCGAGGCCGGCGGGCTCGCCCGCAGCGGCTTCAACAGCGCGGGCGTGTCCATTACCGCCAACTACCTCGAATCAGACCGCGACTTCAAGCAGCTGGGTGTGCCGTTGTCGCTGATCCGGCGCAAGGTGCTGGAGCAGGAGATTTTCTCGCTGGCCATGAAGGCCGTCGCCGCCACACCCAAGTCCTGCTCCAACAACATCATGCTGGGCATGTCGCAGGGCTTTGGCATCGACTTTGAATGCACCACCAATGAATCGTTTCCAATTTACCCCGGCGCCGACAACCTGATCGTGCACGCCAACCACTGGATGAGCCCGGTCGCCCTGAGCAAGCTGGTGGACATGGGCATTTCCCAGTCACCCGACAGCCACTACCGCGACTGGCGCGTACGCAAGCTGCTGAATCAGCAAGACAAGCTGGGCAGCCAGGAATTAAAGAACGCGTTTTTCGACAACTTCGGCCTGCCCTACTCCGTCTGCCGCCCGCCCCGCATCGGCAGCCACGACAACCTGTCGGCCACGGTCGCCATGGTCATCATGGAGCCGGCTGTAGGAGAGATGGAAGTCGCGCCCCTGCCGGCGCTGAACAAGGTGTTCACTTGCTACAGCCTGACGAAAGAGCCGCGGATTGTTGCTTGATTAGCGCGAAGTTTGCAGGCGCTACTGCGTATGACAACGGTTAGAGCGGTAGCATCCATTCACTTGAGTGAAATATGTCTGAACGCAAAAATCGCAGCTAATCGGTGGCCGTCAAAGCCAAGGTGTGAGTTTCCGAAATTAAGTTTTAGCAATCTAATGGATCAGCAGCTTCACCAGTTCCGGCGGCAAACCGTCGAATGCTTCGTACTTCTCGACCTCAGTAAGGAGACTTAAGTGCAAGTCCCGTACATCAGTATTTCTGCGATTCACCTCAGCAATGCAATGTTGGAGCCGCCGCATCCACTCCATCCCTTCTTCTCGAGACGGTCTTGGCCAATTCCCTTTAAAGATACTTCTACCTTGATTGCCCAGGATCCGGTTGAACGTCACTCGCAATCTACTGAGAGTTAGGTCCTTTAGATAAGGGTTGCGAAGATACTCAAGATTCCAGAATTCGGAGCGTTTCATCGTATTTGGGACGTCAACGACGGTTCTGAAGGCTTTGACATCTCCGTCACCTACCGAGGGAACTCCGGTACGCCGCTGTGTCCATGCCTCAACCAATCTATTAATGAATTGCAGCTTCCATGGCGACTGCATTACGCCAACGCTTTGAAAAATGAGCATAGCGAAAGCAGTTCTCCCGTCAGGCAGTAGTTGATAGTGCTTCTCTGAGACATAGATAATCGCGTCGATTGATGAGAAGTTTGGCAAGCTCCCAGACTTCCCTTTGATCTTTTTGTAGAGTGCATACCCCACCGCCTCTGGCGTGAACTCCCTTATTTTGGAGTTCAAAATAACGCAAAGATTTACGGCATTTTTCCGAGGATGCCGCTCCCTATATTCTTTGAATTGAGTATTTGCAGTTCTAAGAATTTTTTCGACCGAGCCTCCAAGCTTTTTCGCAATCGCCAAACTGATCTCGGTTGCATTACTCATGGACTCGAGCATGGGGCCAACTTCGCGTGACCCGAAGAATAGGGGACGCTCTTTTTCATCAATAAGTTGATCAAGAACTTCATTCAATCGCTCTGATTGGTCACTTTCGAGGTGCTTCATTTCGATTAGCATCAGCTCGTTGAAGCACGCAAAGTCCGGAAACTTTCCGCCTTTTGATTCGATATTTTTATTTGCGTCAAGGCTACGCCCTCCTGGAAGACCTAGAACCACCTGATGAAGCTCAGATGGCAGATCTGGTGGCCCACCCTGGCGTTCGAAGTGCATTACTCAACCTTAAGAATTGGGCGGGGATGGAGGTTAGTTGGCGAATTGTGGCCTTTGAGCCATCAACAAATCGACTAGTTGTTGTTGGCCTTTCTTCCGTGTTCTATTACTTTTTCTGTCGCCCCTTTGCAGCTTTCTTTACTGGGGCTTTTCTGGTAGGAGATTTCTTCGCTACCACTTTCTTTTTTGGAGATTCACTCGATGGGACTGCGGGCACTGCGCGCTCCCTTCGAGCTTTATGCGCCATCAGTTCGGCATCATCGGAATCGCTAGTTCGAGAAAACATTGCGTCGTGCGTTCGCATCCGTATCCCGCGACGCGCAATCAAATCTTGAGCCTCCTTCTGTTCGATTAGATGCGTAATGCTCCCAGAATTCTCAACACTAATTCCTTGCTGCATCAGAAGCCGAAATTCTGCGATTAGCGGCCTCAACGGATCTGTAAGTGTCGAATCGCCGGCAATGATTGATCGAGTTATGACCGACCCAATCTCCCCTGCGAGTTGCTGCTTGCTTCTACGCCTCTCGAAATCACCCAGCTTATCGATTTCAAGATTGATTTTCTTTAATGCCGTCGCTCCTCCCTCTCTCAACAGAAGACTCAACAACGTTTCAATTAGTCCCATGTCATCCCCGTTTGCGAAAGCTCTGGCAAGCTACAGCTCAAGTTCTCAACCTAGTGGATACGAATGAATCAACCTAAGCATTCCAAATACTCGCTGTCCTAGCATCGAATGTATGTACCTTGGCATGGAATTTCTTCTCTATGCTGCTGATCCATCGACTATCCGCCTCAGAGAACGTCCCGATATAGATGCTCCACAACTTTGGTGGGCTTTTTGTGCGAAGGTGATTTGCCTTGTTCAGGGCATCGATGATGTGGTCATCTGACTCGCCAAACCCAAACCCTAAAGTGACAACCGAACCGTCTAACTCACAAAGCTGGTCGTAGCAGTGCGAGAGATAGCGGTTGTGGCGAATCTGAGCTAGTTTCTCCGCGCCATTTCCTGCGGTAACAAAGATTGGGTACTCTCCGGCATCAAGGCGAACCCCAATGTTTTCCATCAGGTAACCTTCGTTGCTGTACTGCTCCTTGATGACCTCTGGACCGGTATCAAACAGTGGAAGCGAGCCGTGAAGATAGAAGATATTCTGGCTTTGCTTATTCAGACCCCACTGCAGTTCGGACCAATCCTCGGCCTCTGTTTTTTCTTGCACTTCTACAGGATTAAGCAGCTCCCGCCCAAATCCATCGGCCGAACCAGAAACGTTTTGACGCATCAAAATCCAGTACAGCAAAAGGTCGTAGTTCGTTGTAAAGATTTTTCCGCCCGACGTCGAGAATTTACTGATGAATTTGGCACAAGCAACGCTCTTCTCCTCTGGAATTTTGAAAACATGTTCGGGGTGAAGCGCCCTGATCGCATCTAGCAGGCTATGTTTTAGCTTTTCCTTCGCCGACGCCAATTTTTTGTGAAGATCCTTATCAGCACCAAGTTCTTCGAGCAGCGCGATGAACGTCTGGAGCTGCTCCATGATTAGTTCAAAATTCTTGGTTTTCATCGCAGCAAAAACGCCTGAAAGCGTGGCATCGTTCAAACTATCAATGAAATCGTATAGCGCGTTGTATGAGAAGATTTTCGGGTCATATGCCATGCTGAAGCCATTGCCCAGAAGCAAGTGTGCCGTCCGCCCCTTCTTTGCAAGCCCTTCTATGACCTCCTCAAAAGTGTCGTAATGCATCTCACCTCCACATACTTTTTATGCCCAGGATTGCATAGTGAACCTTGGGAAGGTAGCGCGCAAGGGTAGTAGGGCGTACTGTGGCCGTTCCGCCCATCTATGAATTACCTACCGTGGTCTCCGGTACATCCATACCCTCCAATTGGAGGAGACGGAGATGCTTGACCGTAATAGACTCAAGCGTCGGCCTCACATCGAGGAAACCTACCTATCCAACTGAAACTCCATGACAACACTCGCAGATCTGATTCCTGATGTTGATGTGCTGGTGGACTTACCTGATCAAGAGCTTGCATTGACTGTTCTGAAACTCTGTGCAGAACATGGTGGAGTCGGAAATCGCGGTGTTCATCCTCAGGTCATGCACCAATGGACTGTAGCCCCTAGTGATAGCGGCTATACCTATCCTATGGAGCGACATGATGAAGTAGATCTTTCTCTAGGCGAAGCGTGGAACTGGCTGACCGTGCAAGGGCTGCTGATACCGCAAGGTGGTTTTCATCCATCCAACGATTGGATGCGCTTAAGTCGCAAGGCACGTCGGATGCTCGATGAAGGTTCATTCGAGGACTATTCCCGCGGTGTGGCGTTTCCCAAAAGCCTACTTCATCCGGAAATAGCAGAAGCTGTTTGGCTCGACCTAGCTCGCGGCGATTTTTCTACTGCGGTGTTCAGGTCTTTCAGAGCTGTGGAAATAGCTGTGCGTAATGCAGGTGGGTTTGGCGATCAGACGATCGGGACAGATCTGATGAGAAAGGCCTTTTCTCAGAATGGGCCACTTGCAGACAACTCCCGGCTTGCAGCCGAAAATGAAAGTCTTTCCGCGCTATTTGCCGGTGCTATCGGTTCGTACAAAAACCCGATATCTCATCGCACCGTGGACCTGTCGGATATTAAAGAGGCCCAGGAGATGGTCATATTGGCGAGCCATCTTCTGCGCATTGTGGATAGCCGCCGTCCAAAGCCTGCTCGCTTAGCCTAAAAAATCCTGATTGGCCCGGAAGCCAAATTGGCGCCTAAATATGGGCTTTTTGATGCCCCCAGGCCGCCAAAATCCCTCCTGGCATAGTCAAAACACCGTGGAAGCGTCTATTTCGAGCGTGAAAAGGGCCTTGAGCCCAATCAGGACAAGCGCAACCAGCTCCTCTTCTGATAGCAAAACTGCAGTCCTGACCCTCGCTTGACAACCCGTTTGCAAGGTAAGGCAAAAGAAGTGGGAGGATGCGCCAGGCGTACTTCCTGACCTCGACGCGGCGGCGGTCGTGATGGCGGCGGCGGCAGTGGCGGCAACTGACTCCCCACCTAGCCTGTCTCCTACAGTGCAATCGGCCCTGCTCCGGGATGCTGGCGGTTACCTCGCCACTCCCCACTCCATCTTTAAGGACAAAGGCAGAAGCCATGGAAAGCCCCACCGATGCACTCACCATCTCCCGGCGAGGTATCCTGATCGCTAGCGCCGCTTCAGCGGCTGTGACCACTATGCCATCAGACGCAACCGCCGCCCCCTCTTCACCGCTCGCCGCACCCGGCTCCGTCCCTCAGGAGCGCGTGACCATCGAGGTCAACGGCACGGCCCACACCCTGAACCTGGACACACGCACCACGCTGCTCGATGCCTTGCGCGAGCATCTGCACCTTACCGGCACCAAAAAGGGCTGCGACCACGGGCAGTGCGGCGCCTGTACCGTGCTGCTTGATGGGCAGCGCATCAATTCCTGCCTGACGCTGGCCGTGATGCATGAGGGCAGCAAGGTGACCACCATCGAAGGGCTGGGAACCTTGCAGCGCATGCACCCGTTGCAAACAGCCTTCGTCAAACATGACGGCTACCAGTGCGGCTACTGCACGCCGGGCCAGATCTGCTCTGCCGTCGGCGCACTCGACGAGCTCCGTCGGGGCGTTCCCAGCCACGTCAGCGCGGACATTACCGCGCGGCCGCTGCTCTCGCCCGACGAGCTTCGGGAGCGCATGAGCGGCAACATCTGCCGCTGCGGTGCTTACTCCAACATCGTTGAAGCCATCACTGAAGTCGCGGGGGGGCAGGCATGAAACCCTTCACATACGAGCGCGCCACCTCGCCGGCACAAGCTGCCGCAGCGGTGGCCCGCAACCCGGCGGCAAAATTCATCGCAGGCGGCACCAACCTGCTTGATTTGATGAAGCTGCAGATCGAAGCGCCGGCGCATCTTGTCGACGTGAACGGCCTGGCGCTGGACAAGATTGAAGCGACACCCGAAGGCGGCCTGCGAGTGGGCGCGATGGTTCGCAACACCGCGCTGGCCTCAGACGAGCGCGTGCGGCGCGACTACGGCGTGCTGTCACGGGCCCTGCTCGCCGGCGCCTCGGGCCAGCTGCGCAACAAGGCAACCACCGCCGGCAACCTGCTGCAGCGCACGCGCTGCCCCTACTTTTATGACACCGACCAGCCCTGCAACAAGCGCCAGCCGGGCAGCGGATGCAGCGCCATCGGGGGCGTGAACCGCCAGCACGGCATCATCGGCACCAGCCAGACCTGCATCGCCACCCACCCGAGTGATATGGCTGTTGCCATGCGGGTGCTCGACGCATCGGTAGAAACCGTGCGGGCCGACGGGCGTGCGCGCGTCATTCCCATTGCTGACTTTCACCGGCTGCCAGGCGAAACGCCGCACATCGAAACCGCGCTGGAGCCCGGTGAGCTGATCACCGCCGTGACGCTGCCGCGCCCGGCCGGCGGCGTGCACATCTACCGCAAGGTGCGTGACCGCGCCTCTTACGCCTTCGCGCTCGTTTCCGTGGCTGCCATCGTGCAGCGTGATGGCTCCGGCAAGGTCGCCCTGGGCGGCGTGGCGCACAAGCCCTGGCGCGTTGAAGCCGCAGAGGCCGCCATGCCGCAAGGTGCGCGGGCTCTTGCGGCCGGCGTGCTGGCCGGCGCCACACCGACACATGACAACGCCTTCAAATTGCCACTGGCAGAGCGAACCATCGCCGCCGTGCTGGCCCAGGCGAGGAGCGCATCGTGAAATTCGACACCCCTGCCACCACCAACCCCATTGACCAGCTCAAGGTCATCGGCAAACCGACCGACCGCATTGACGGCCCGCTCAAAACCACCGGCACCGCACCCTACGCCTACGAGCGCCACGACGCCGCACCCGACGCGGCTTACGGCTACGTCGTAGGCGCCGGCATCGCCAAGGGCCGCATCGCGTCGATGGATTTGCGCGCGGCCCGCACCGCGCCGGGCGTGCTGGCCATCGTCACGGCAGAGAACGCCGGCAAGCTCACCAAAGGCAGCTTCAACACGGCCAAGCTGCTGGGCGGGCCGGAGATTGAGCACTACCACCAGGCCGTGGCGCTGGTGGTGGCCAACACATTTGAGCAGGCGCGCGCCGCCGCGCAACTGGTACGCATCGTCTATGAGAGCACGCCGGGCAAGTTCAACCTGGCGTCTGAAAAAGACGGCGCGCCACTGGCCAAGGCGTCTGATTTTTCGGGTGAACCTGAAACCAGGGTGGGCGATTTCGCGGGCGCCTTTGCCACCGCGCCTGTGCAGCTGGACGCCACCTACACCACGCCCGACCAGTCGCACGCCATGATGGAGCCGCACGCCACCATCGCAGCGTGGAATGGCGACAAGCTCACGGTCTGGACAGCCAACCAGATGATCGACTGGGGCGTGGGCGATCTGGCCAAAACGCTGGGCATCCCCAAAGCCAACGTCAGGCTGGTGTCGCCCTTTATCGGCGGGGGCTTCGGCGGCAAGCTTTTCCTGCGTGCCGATGTGCTGCTGGCCGCGCTGGGTGCGCGCACGGTGCAGCGGCCGGTCAAGGTCGCGCTGCAGCGGCCGCTGATGATGAACAACACCACCCACCGGCCGGCCACCATCCAGCGCATACGCCTTGGGGCGGGGCGCGACGGCAAGCTCACTTCCATCGGCCATGAGGGCTGGTCAGGCGACCTGCCCGGCGGCGGGCCCGAGACCGCGGTGAACCAGACGCGCCTGCTTTACGCCGGCGCCAACCGCATGACCGCCACACGGCTGGCCGTGCTGGACCTTCCCGAAGGCAACGCGATGCGTGCACCGGGCGAGGCGCCCGGCTTGATGGCGCTCGAGATCGCCATGGATGAAATGGCCGGGAAGCTGGGCATGGACCCGGTGGAGTTCCGTGTCCTCAACGACACGCAGGTAGACCCTGAAAAACCCGACCGTGCTTACTCCCAGCGCCAGTTGATCCAATGCCTGAGAACCGGCGCGCAAACCTTCGGCTGGAACCGGCGCGTAGCCAAACCGGGCCAGCTGCGTGAAGGGCGCTGGCTGGTGGGCCTGGGTGTCGCCTCGGCTTTTCGCAACAACCTGACAATGCCGTCTGGTGCGCGCGTGCGGCTGGACAACACCGGCCTTGTCACGGTCGAAACCGACATGACCGATATCGGCACCGGCACCTACACCGTCATTGCGCAGACCGCCGCTGAAGTCATGGGCGTGCCGCTGCAAAAGGTGTTTGTGCGGCTGGGCGACTCCGCCTTTCCCGTGTCGGCCGGCTCGGGCGGGCAATGGGGCGCCAACAGCTCTACGTCGGGCGTGTACGCCGCCTGCATGAAGCTGCGCGAAGCCGTCGCCAACAAGCTGGGAATGACCCAGGGCGACATCACGTTTGCCGACGGCATGGTCAGCGCGGATGGCCGCACTGTGCCGCTGGCTGAAGCTGCCGGCGCCCAGGGCCTCGTCGCCGAAGACACCATCGAGTTCGGCGACCTGGGCAAAAAATTCCAGCAGTCGACCTTCGGCGCGCACTTTGTGGAAGTGGGCGTCGACATCTACACCGGCGAAATTCGTGTGCGACGCATGCTGGCCGTCTGCGCCGCGGGCCGCATCCTCAACCCCAAGAGCGCGCGCAGCCAGGTGATAGGCGCGATGACCATGGGCGTGGGCGCGGCGTTGATGGAAGAACTCGCCGTCGACAAGCGTCACGGCTTTTTCGTGAACCACGACCTGGCGGGCTACGAGGTACCGGTGCATGCCGACATTCCGCACCAGGACGTGATCTTCCTGGAAGAGACCGACCCGACCTCATCGCCGATGAAGGCCAAGGGCGTCGGTGAACTGGGCATCTGCGGCGTCGGCGCTGCCGTGGCCAATGCGGTCTACAACGCCACCGGCGCGCGGGTGCGCCACTACCCGATCACACTGGACAAAGTGCTGAACAGCCTGCCGGCGCTGGTGTGAGCGCCGGCGCGCCTCATCACGCCGGCGGCGGGTGTGGAAAACACCTTAAAAACGCCTGTTTCAGGCATAAAAAGTGCCTGAAACCTAATCAGGACGGGCGCAAGCAGCTCCTGATTTAATAGCGCGTCTGCACAATCCTGAACCCCTTGCGCAAGCTCACCGGCGAGCGGAACGGCGGCCCGCCGCACCGCTGGAACAAGTCCTACACAGCTGCGTGTTCGCGCGTACTAGGATCGGTTTTACCTGTGAATCCGTTCCGTACTGACGGTGCCATGCCAACCCGCCCTTTTCGCCTCGCCACACGGCTGATCCTGGCGTCAGCCCTGGCCGCTGCGTGCCTGGGCACCGCTGCGCAGGACAAAGCCGCAGGCACGCTGCCGCAGGTCACCATCGCCGCCAAGGCAAACCGCGACCCCGTCGAAAAGTCCTACCGCAAGATGGTCCGCGGCATGGACCTTTTCGAGAAACAGCGCGCCGCCATGGCGCCCAACGCGTCGCTGCGCTTCAAACTCTTGCCGCGCAAGCGCGAAACGGAGATGGACCGCATCGAGATGGAGGTCATCGGGACGACGGTGGCGTTTGGCGTGGCGGTGGCGCCGGACCATACCTTTACGCTGGAGCGTGACCCCAAGGCGTTTGACGAGAACGCACAGGTGATTCCGAACCGGAAGGCGCAGACCATGACGTGGCGCACGGAGATACGCACGCCGGGCCTGCCGCCCAACACGCGTCGGCTGGGGGACTTGCGGCTGGAGTGCCAGGTGGGCATGGAGGCTGGCCTGGTGTCGAACACCACCAACGTGATCGGCCGGCTGGCGCGGGTGATTCTGGATACGCCGGCTTACTGCGACAGGAAGGCGCCGCTTTATCTGTTCTTTGCAGACCGGCCTTTGTTCAGCGTGGCCATGGTGAACGGCGCGCGGCGGGAGATTCTTTCCATCGACAAGCTGTACGCCGCCGCCAGCGACGACCCCAACCTGAACGGCGACCTGCCGTATTGCGACTGCGAGGTACTGGTAGACCGCACTTACGTGCTGCCGCTGGGTGACCGGAGCTGGCCGGACGACACGCTGGTGGAGTTTGAGTACATGGACGGGCCGTGATGAAAACCTTGCCCCGCCAAACGTTGCGGCATGCCGGTGCGATGCTGCTTGCCTGCCTGTGGCTGGCCGGCTGCGCGGGCCCGGGGGGATTGTTCGGCCCTGAGGAAGCGCCGCCGCCTTTTCGTGACCCGGCGATGACGATGGAAAGCGCGCAGGGCGCCATCGTGGCCGGGCAATCCACCAAGGCAGACGTGACGGCCGCGCTGGGCGACGCCGCCACGTCGGTGAAGTTCGACAGCGGATTCGAGGTGTGGGTCTACCGGAAAAAGACGCCGCAAGCCACGGTGACCAACCCGGAACTGGTGATTCTGTTCACACCGGGTGGCGTTGTGAAAAAGACGCGGATTCGCCCGGCGTATTCGGCTGACTCGGCTTACGGAGAGCGCAAGGATTGACGGCGTAACTTCCCCCCGAACCAGCCCGCCACTTCATACCGGAATCACGGTCGTCTCGAACACTTCCTTGAGGCATACAAAGGTGCGCACCTGCCGCACGCCGGGCAGGGCCACAAGCTGGGCGCTGTGCATCTCGTTGAACGAGTCGATGCTCTTGATGCGCAGCTTCACAAAATAATCAAACTCGCCGGTCACCAGTTGCACCTCAAGGCAACCCGTGAGGCCGGCGGCGGCTTTTTCAAACGCGGCGAATGAGTCGGTGGTGGAGCGGTCAAGCACGACACCGATGATGACCAGGCCGTTGTAGCCCAGCGCACGCGGGTTGACCAGCACCACGGTCTTGCGGATCAGCCCCAGCTCCTTGAGCCTGGCCACCCGCCTGGAGCAGGCCGGTGCGCTGAGGTTGGTTTTTTCGGCCAGCTGCATGTTGGGCAATGAGGCGTCCTGCTGCAGCAGCTTCAGGAGCTTGCGGTCTACCCGGTCGAGTTCTTTTTCCATTGAGGAATTGTACAAATCTTGCACAAAATGGCAATTCAACAAAATAAATTGTGCGTTTATCCAATTCAAAGATTCCTGAGTCGACTTATTCGCTGAAGTATGCAATTCATTCCACGGCCCGGGCGATACGATTTGATTCAGGACTGCACCCAAACCTTTACCCACATGCCCTCCTTCTTTGCGGCCATTTCAGTCTACGCACAAGGGCTTCAACCGAGAAACACTGCCATGTCTACCCCGCTTCAGTATCCGCTCCAGCTCCAGAAATTTGCAAAACACTCCCTGACCTTCGGGCCCAGCCCGATACAGCCGCTCAAGCGCCTGAGCGCCCACCTGGGCGGCAAGGTCGAGCTGTTTGCCAAGCGCGAAGACTGCAACAGCGGCCTGGCGTTCGGCGGCAACAAGACGCGCAAGATGGAATACCTGATCCCCGAGGCGCTAGAGCAGGGCTGCGACACGCTGGTGTCGATCGGTGGCATCCAGTCCAACCAGACGCGCCAGGTCGCGGCGGTGGCGGCGCACCTGGGCATGAAGTGCGTGCTGGTGCAGGAGAACTGGGTCAACTACTCCGACGCGGTGTATGACCGCGTGGGCAATATCGAGATGTCGCGCATCATGGGCGCCGACGTGCGCCTGGACGCGGCCGGTTTTGACATCGGCATCCGCCCGAGCTGGGAGCAGGCGATGGAAGACGTGCGCAAGAAGGGCGGCAAGCCCTTCCCGATTCCGGCGGGCTGTTCAGAGCACCCGTATGGCGGCCTGGGTTTTGTCGGCTTCGCCGAAGAAGTGCGCGCGCAAGAGGCCGAGCTGGGCTTCAAGTTTGATTACATCGTGGTGTGCTCCGTCACCGGCAGCACGCAGGCCGGCATGGTGGTGGGCTTTGCGGCAGACGGCCGCGCCGACCGCGTGATCGGCATCGATGCGTCGGCCAAGCCCGCACAAACCCACGCGCAGATTTTGCGCATTGCGCAGAACACCGCCAAGCTGGTGGAGCTGGGCCGCCCCATCACCGAAAAAGACGTCGTGCTCGACACCCGCTACGGCGGCCCTGAGTATGGCCTGCCATCCGAAGGCACGCTGGAGGCGATACGGCTGTGCGCCCGCCAGGAGGGCATGCTGACCGACCCGGTGTACGAAGGCAAGTCGATGCAGGGCATGATCGACATGGTGCGGCGCGGGGAGTTTCCGGCCGGCTCACGCGTGCTGTATGCGCACCTGGGCGGCGTGCCGGCGCTCAATGCCTACAGCTTCCTGTTCCGCAACGGTTGAACATGGAACGGCCTGCAGCATTGACCGTGGCGCTGGCAACCCGGCTGATGGAAGCCTTGTGCGCAGCGCCGCGTGACGCGGAGGCACCCGAGAGCGCCGGCATGCCCCTGCTGCGCGCGGCACTGAATGACCCTGCCGTGCACACCGTGGTGCTGGCCATCAGCAAAAACGGGCCGGCTGCCAGCCTGGTGCAGGTGATACGGCAGCCGGACACGCTGCATCAATGGGTGGAACTGGCCTGCATCTGAGCGTGACGTCAGCGTTTTGCTATCAATTAAATAGCTGCTCGCGCATGACTCTATTGGGTTACAGGCCTTTTTTATGCATCAAAAGCGGGCTCCGGAGGCCTTTTTCCGCGGCCCAGCGCCTGCCTCCACACGCTAAAACCGCTTGAAAAAGACCATTTTCAAGCATAAAAAGTGGCTGTATCCCAATAGAGTCATGCGCGAGCAGCTATGTTTTTAATAGCATTCGTCGGCTAACGACCTCTAGATCCGGTCCTTCCAGCGCTGCATTTCCCATGAGGGCAAACCTCGGAGGTCGCCGACCTTCGCGCTCTGGAATTCCGTGATGGCGGGTTTGGCGCCCAGCCGCTCGTAGGCCTGTTTGGCGATCGGTGCGGTTTGCACGAACACACTTTTCACCTGCGCCCAGTTCAGGGGTTGCGGGATGATTTTGGCGCCTGCAATCATTTTTCCTGTGGCAAACAGCGACAACGCGTCGCCTTCGGTCGACCACACCCAGCCCCGGCGAAACACCACGTCATCGCGAACCACCCTGGCGCCATCCGCCGGAGACAGGCCCCAGTAGGACTTGACCAGCTGCGACACCGCCTCCGGGTCGGCCTCACTGAGTGCATGCACAGCTTCCTGTTGCGCCAGCAGGAAAGCCTGCACAAGGTTCGGGTGCTTTTCCACAAGGCTGTTATGCACGATGCGGAAGGACCGGTGCAGGTAGTAGCCGTCCGGATAGAAAGGCGAATTCTTCACCGAGGGCAACAAGATGCCGGCGCCCATGCCGGCCGGCCCCTCGTAATGGGCTTCTGTGTAGCCGTGGGAGTTCATGATGGCCACCGTGCCCGTTCCGGTGGCCTGCGCCTTCAGAAAGGCCGGGTACACCGCCAGCGTGGCGTCCACCCCGCTGGGCACCTGCGCCGCTTCGGGCAAGGTCGGCAAGTGCACCATGCGAATGCCGTGGGCGGCAGGGTCGGGGTTGCCCAGCTCATAGCGCAGGATTTGCGTCAGCGCGTTGTAGGGGTCGCCGCCCAGCACGGTACCAACTGTCTTGCCCTTGAGGTCTTGCACATTGCGGATGGGCGAGTCCTTGCGCGTGCACAGCACAAAGCGCAACCGCCCTTCCGCCACCGACGCCAGGCTGAACGGAAGCCTGGCCAGGATGCCGCCCAGCGTTGCCGTGTTGCCCCACAGCGCCATGTCGAGCTGGCCGGCGGTGAGTGCGTCTACCTGCGGAGCGCCCGTCTGGTAGATGCGGTAGTCCACCGTGAGGTCGTAGCCGAACTCCGCGGCATATTTTTCAAACAGCTTTTTGCCGATCATGTATTGCGTTGTCGGCGAATTGCCAGCCGCCCACGGCACCCAGCCAAATGACAGCGTGAATGGCTTGCCCGCCTGGGCGCGAACAATGCCCGCGGCCCCCAGTGCGCTGCCGGCCAGGCCGGCGCTTTGGCGCAACCAGTGCCTGCGCGTCAACATTGATCTGCCGGTCATCGGCTCTCCTTTTGGTTGGGGGTTGCCCGCGAAAGGCACGGCGCCGGGCCGCGGATTTCCGCCTGAAACAAAAATCAACGCCCCCGGGTTGGCAAGCTCCGGGTTCGCTAGGTCCGGTCCTTCCAGCGCTGCATTTCCCATGAGGGCAGGCCGCGAAGGTCGCCGACCTTCGCGCTCTGGAATTCCGTGATGGCGGGTTTGGCACCCAGCCGCTCGTAAGCCTGTTTGGCGAGCGGTGCAGTTTGCACGAACACACTTTTCACCTGCGCCCAGCTCAGGGGTTGCGGAATGATTTTTGCGCCCGCAATCATTTTGGAGGTGGCGAACAAAGCCAGCGCGTCGCCTTCGGTGGACCAGGCCCAGCCGCGGCGGAACACGACTTCGTCACGAACCACCTTGGCGCCATCCGCCGGCGACAGGCCCCAGTAGGACTTGACCAGCTGCGAGACGGCCTCCGGGTCGGCTTCGCTGAGAACGCTCACGGCCTCCTGCTGCGCCAGCAGAAAGGCCAGCACGAGGTTGGGGTGTTTTTCCACGATGTTGCTATGCACGATGCGGAAGGAACGATGCAGGTAATAGCCGTCTGGATAGAAAGGCGAATTCTTCACCGAGGGCAGCAGGATGCCGGCGCCCTTGCCGGCTGGCCCGTCGTAATGCCCTTCGGTGTAGCCGTAGGAGTTCATCACAGCCACCGTGCCCGTGGCCTGCGCTTTCAGGAAGGCCGGGTACACGGCCAATGTGGCGTCCACGCCGCTGGGCACCTGCGCCGCTTCGGGCAAGGTGGGCAGGTGCACCATGCGGATGCCATGGGCGGCCGGGTCGGGGTTGCCCAGCTCATAGCGCAGGATTTGCGTGAACGCGTTGTACGGGTCAGCGCCTACCAGTGTGCCGACCGTCTTTCCCTTGAGGTCCTGCACGTTGCGGATGGGCGAGTCCTTGCGCGTGCACAGCAAAAAGCGCAGCCGCCCTTCCGCCACCGACACCAGGCTGAAAGGAAGCTTTGCCACGATGGCGCGCAGCGTCGGCGTGTTGCCCCACATGGCCATGTCGAGCTGGCCGGCGGCCAGGGCCTCGACCTGCGGCGCTGCCGCGGGGTAGGCGCGGTAGTCCATGGTGAGGTCGTAGCCAAATTGCGCCGCGTGTTTTTCGATCAGCTTTTTGTTGATCATGTGCTGCGTGATCGGCGAGTTGCCCGCCGCCCACGGAACCCAGCCATAGGACATCGTGAGCGGCTTGCCTGCCTGCGCGCGGGCAAGCTGCGCCAGCCCCACCGTCGCTGCGCCGGCCAGGCCGGCACCCTGGCGCAGCCAGTGCCTGCGCGTCAACATTGATCTGCCGGCCATAAAGACCCCTCTTTCACATGAAGAACAGCCACGCGGACCCGACGGTGCAAACCTGCAGCTCACACGGCCGGCAGGCTCACGCCCTCGTGTTTCGCAGGGTGTTCGTGGTCTATTCTTTCCAGGAGCTCATACACCTCGCACAGCTCATCCTTCGGGCCTAGCGGTACTGTGGCCACCAGCCTGAAACGGAAAAACCGCGCGGCCGCAAGCGCCACCGCGCGGCTGGCGGCGATGTTCACGCCCAGCGCATTGGCCTGGCGCGCCAGCGCCCGGGCCCGGTCCAGCGGTGCGCCCACTGCGGTGAAAGTCAGGTGATCCCAGGTGCCGAAGTTGCCGACTGTGGCATTGCCAAAATCCAGGCCAAAGCGCGGTGGCTTGACCGGCACGTCCAGGCCTTCGGCCAGCGCCTGCATGGAGTCCACCGCGCGCAGGGCCGCCTCGCAGGCATAACCGGCCGGGTTAGACACATTGAGCGGCGTGTTCCACAGCGCGACGGCGGTGCAGCTTTCGTAGCGGTCCATCATGCCCTTGCCCTGCGCCACTTCCACCGCCAGGATCTGCAGGTAGTGGTCGGCATTCGGCGACCAGGTCATGGCCGTGGCGTGGTCGTCGTCCAGCGCGGCGCACAGCACCGCCAGCTCGCGTTGCTCGACGCCGGCCTGCGGCGTCAGGCGGTTGGCAATGAAATGCTGCACCAGCGGCCGCGGCACGTAACGCGAAAAGCCCTGCAACGCGATGCGTGCCAGCGCCAGCGATTCCTGCAGCCGGCGCACCTCGGCGATGTCGCTGTCCTGGGGAATGTCGCTGTCGAATTCAAATTGCCGGATGTGCCTGGCCGAGCGCACCAGGTTCTTCAGGGGCCTGGCCAGCCGGTTGGCCATCCAGAACAGCATGGGCATCAGCAGTACCAGCCCGGCCACGCCCACCCCCAGCAGCATCCACCGCATACGCCGCACCTGCGCCAGCAGCAGGTTCTGGTCAGACACCAGGGCCACATAGGCCTTGCGGCTGAACACGCCTTCGATCGGCATCACCACCGCGGCAAAACGCTGGCCGTCGGCGCCATCGATCGAATGAATCGGCGTATCTTTCAGAGAGGCCTGTGTCATCAGCGGCGGCAACGCGGCATACAAGGGGTCATTCAGCGCGGCAAGGCTCACGGGCCGCCCGGACGCCAGCAGACGGCGAAGGCGGTCTGCATCGGACCAGCCCCAGACGCGGCCCTGCTCATCAAAGAGGATCAGCTCGGCATGGCTCTCCTGACTGCGCGCACGCAGAAAATCCGAGAGGCCCGCGACCGTGAACGTTACTGCCGCGACGCCGCCCTTCGGCCCGCTGAGCGGCCGCGACAACGCCATGCCGAACTCCGCCGGGAGCTGCAGCATAAAAGGATCGGTGGCCTGGAAGGTGCCCAGGTTCAACTCGCTCACCCCCTCGTACCAGGGCCTGCTGCGGGGGTCATAGCGGTTGCCCCAGGGACGCCGTTCGCTGGCGATGGCGGTCATTTGCTGGTCGTAAAAAACCCATTCCTCCACCCGCTTTTCGTGTTCGTCGACCCGGATGATCTGCTCCGCGTAGCGGGCTTCCGGCAGCGATTTAGCCCAGGCCCGGTCGCGTTCGGTGCGCAACACCATGCTTTGCAGGTAACTGCCGTCCGGATAACCGAACACCAGCGAGGCGATCTGGGGATAGCGGTTTTGCATCGACATCTGCATGCGCTGCACTGAAATGTCGTTCTCGCCTTCGAGGCCGGCATGCGGGTCATTGGTGGTGGCTTCCAGCCAGGCGCGGGCCGGTTCCTGAAAGCGCAGCAGCTGCTCCTGCGTGCGGCGGCCCAGTTGCTCCAGCTCGCGCTGCGCGCCGTCCAGCACGATGCGGCTTGCGGCCAGCTCGGCCAGCACCATGAGCGCCACAACAAGCACCGTGCCCAGCGCGGCGTAGGTCCAGAACAGGTGGGAGCGAATCGACCTGGCGTGAAAAGTCAGCAACTTCAACTTTTTCAAGCGTGTCCCCCTGCTGTGCTTGTTTGATCGCAAGATACGCTGCAGTAATACCTTTGACAAGGCGGTTGCTACTGCCCTGCCGGGTATCTTTTCGCCTTCCACATTTTGTGACGTTTGTCAGAATTTTCAGCGTGACGGCATACAGAGGGAGCATCTTCAAAAATGCAAATTTTTGGACGCCCGTATGGATACAGATAGTGACATCGGCGCAGCCTGTTTGCGACATGTACTGCTGGAGTACACACCCCGGGCTATAACGGAAGCGCTACATGCGAGCGGCCCGCCTTGCCGATTTGTCGATTGCCGCTTTTGCTTTGTATTGCACTGTATCGAGAGGCCTGTGCGATCAGCTGCCCTCAGCGGGGGCGCGGAAAGCCTACGCCCGCTTCTTGAACAGCGCCGAAGCCCCGCTGGCTGCCCGGATCTCATCGGCCGTTGCCCGCAACGCCTCGGACAACTCTTCCATCCTGACTTGCGTCAACCGCACCAGCGGCCCCGCAATCGTGACCACACCGATCGCGCCCGAGGGCGACAGCACGGGCGCGGCCATGGCGGACATGGAGGGCGCGAACACTTCGCTGATTGTGCTGAAGCCGCGCTTGCGCGCCGCGTGCACAAAGCCGAGCAGCGCCTTCACGGTGGTGGGGGCCTTGGGGCCGAAGTCTTTGGGTGGGCCGAAGCCTTGTTGGGCCACCAGGCGCAATGCCTCTTCATCGCTCATGGTGGAAAGCCAGGCATGCCCGGCGGCGCTGCAAGACAGGCGAACCGACAGGCCCATGTCGGGGTCGTAGCGCAGGCCACGGCGCGCGCCCTGCGCTTTGGCGACGAAGGTCAGGTCGTCGCCGTCGACGACGGCCAGACGCACCAGTTCGCCGGATTCTTCGGCCAGATGGTCGAGCAGGGGCTGCGCGACATCGACGATGCCTGAGGCGCTCAAAAACCCCAGGCCCAGCGAGACCAGTTTGATGGTGAGAACGTATTCGCCCTGCTCACGCACCTGGCGCACATAACCGCAGCGGCACAGCTCTGCCAGCAGGCGGTGGGTAGCGCTGAGCGGCATGTCCAGGCGGGCTGCAATCATGGACACGGTTTGGCCTTCGGGGTGCGCGGCCAATTGCTCCAGGGTGTTGAAGCTTCTTTCGAGAAGGGTGCTCATGCGGTTTGACTCTCTGGTTTCGCCGGTTTGCCGTTTGCCGTTTGCCGTTTGCCGTTTGCCGTTTGCCGACATTTAGCCATGGCTTGGAAACTGGTTGCACTTCAAATAATAATGGTTTTCCATTATGGAAAGACTTTCCACTTTATCGGATGATTCGCCGGTCTGGGGTGCGATCTGGCCGAACAGCCTTGCCCCGCCCCTTTGCCCTCCCCCTCTTTCTCCGCAATAAAAGGACATCCAGATGCAGTTCAATCGCAGGTCACTGACCCTGGCAGCCGCGCTGCTGGCGCTTTCATCCGCCCCGGCGTTGGCCCAGGACATCCAGGAGCGCACCATCAAGTTCGGCCACCTCAACAATGCCGACCACCCGGTAAGTTTTGGCGTCAAGCGTTTCAGTGAACTGCTGGCAGCCAAGAGCGGCGGCAAGATGAAGGTGCAGGAATTTCCGGCTTCAACGCTGGGCAATGAGCTGCAGCAGCAGTCCGCCCTGCAAGGCGGCGTGCAGGAAATGTCGGCGCCGGCCACCACCTCTCTGGCGGGCATCGTCAAGGAATTCGGCCTGGTCGATTTTCCTTTTTCAGTCGCAAACTTTGCGCAGGCGGACGCGCTTCTTGACGGCCCGCTGGGCCAGGCGCTCATCGCAAAACTTCCGGAGAAGGGACTGATCGCACTGGGTTATTGGGACCTGGGCTTTCGCAATGTCACCAACAGCAAACGCCCCATCACCAGGCCGGAAGATCTGGACGGCCTGAAAATCCGTGTGATTCCCAATCCGGTGTTCCTGGAGACCTTCAAGGCCTTCAAGGCCAACCCGGTGCCCATGCCGTTTGCCGAGCTCTACGGCGCGCTGGAATCCAAAGCCGTCGACGGCCAGGAAAATCCTTTTGCCGTGATCCAGTCCAACAAGTTCTACGAAATCCAGAAGTACGTCAGCGCCACCAACCATGTGTATGCAGCCAATATCGTGCTGGTGAGCAAACGCTTTTGGGACAAGCTCTCACCGGCCGAGAAAAAGATCATGAACGATGCGGCCGCCGAAACGCGCGACTACCAGCGCCAGGTCAGCCGCGCCGCGGCGCAAAAAGCCGTGGGCGAGCTGCAGGCCAGGGGCATGCAATACAACGAGCTGAGCCCGGCTGAGCAGGGCCGCATGCGGCAAGTGGCCAAACCAGTCGTTGAACGGTTCATGAACGCTTACGACCCGGTGACCACGAAGCTCTACACCTCCGAACTTGCACGCATCCGCAAGTAAACCAGCAGTCATTATGAAAATTCTTGTCCTGCACGGGCCCAACCTCAACCTTTTCGGCCGCCGTGAACCGCATATTTACGGCACGACCACGCTGGCCGAAATCAACGCCAGCCTTCAATCGCTGGCCGCCGAGCTTGGGGTTGAACTGGAAATATTCCAGTCCAACCACGAAGGTGCGCTGATCGATAAATTTCACGAGAACATCGACAGCGCGCAGGGCGCCCTGCTGAACCCTGCAGGCCTGACCCAGCACGGCGTGCCGCTGCATGACGCGATCAAGGCCATGCCCTTCCCGGTGCTGGAGATTCATATGAGCAACATCGCCGCGCGCGAAGCGTGGCGCAGCCACTCCATCATTTCGCCCGCGGTAAAGGCGACCATCCAGGGCCTCGGCTGGCGGTCCTATACCGCCGGCTTGCGGGCACTGGTTGAAACGCTGAAGGATGTGAAGGCGGGCTGACCGGCAAGCGGGACGGTTGCCGATCGCAGCGGTGGCGCTGGGCCGAGTTCCGCGGTGAGTAGTTTGCGCAGAGGCTACAACCGCGGCGGGACAAGCCAGATCCACAAGGCCGCGGCGAATCCGATCCAGACCAGCACGATCACGACCGCAGCAACCCGGCTGCGCGGCTTTGAGCCCTGCGTCTTCACCCACTCATCGGCCCGGTTACGGCAATCGGTGAGCACCTCTGGGGGCAGGAGCCTGATGGTCAACCAGATCAATCCGGGGAGCAACAAGACATCGTCCAGATATCCAAGCACCGGGATGAAATCGGGGATGAGGTCGATGGGGCTCAGCGCATAGCCCACGACGAAGAGCCCAAGCGCCTTCGCATACCAGGGCGTTGCCGGGTGCTTGCCGGCGAACCAGAGCGTCAATCCATCGCGCTTGATCCGTCTGGCCCAATTGTCGAGTTTGCCGCGCACTGTCATGCGCACAAGCATGCCACAGCGATTGGAATGATCACATCGATTGCACCGATTCCGTCGGTTTGCAGACTGTCGTTTATCAGGGCCCGTCGAAGGTCTGTGAAGAAATGTTGAGTTTTGCGAGCCGATCCGTGTATGCCCTACCTGTCAGTTCTGACAGGGGGATGAGGGTTGTGAGCGGAGCGATTTGAAAGGTCGCAGGCCTTGGGTATTTCCAAAAAACCCGGTGCTCATTCGCGAGTTTGTAAGGCGGAATAGGTATCGACGATCAGACAAGAGCAGTCATCGCCACACAAGGTTTTTCAGCACTGGCAAGCTCCAGCCATATTGGCGAAAGGCTGTCCGGTTGACCGTGAAAATAGGCAAAAAATTCCTGGGTGCATCCCCGCACCTCGAATGCAATTCACACATTCTGCTTACAGAAGTTTGAAGCTGGAATTCAGTGAATAGTTGCGTCAGCCTTCAGTGCAGTTCAGCAGCCAGGTCAATCAAGAATTTTCGGTACTAATTGCTCCTGCAATTGGAGGATGTGAGGGGGTGGCAATTCTCTTATGTTTGCGCTTCCAGGCACTCGGTTTCTTCTTGCTTCCTCGCGAAAGCAGGCAGAAGCCCCTGAAGTAGCCGCAATAAAACGGGGGATGTTGATGAGTGCAAGATTCGGCTTCCAGTTGCTGGGATCCTCAGAATCCCTGGCGAAAGTGCGCACGCAGATCGAGCGTGTCGCCAGAGTTGATGCGGCGGTTCTCGTCGAGGGTGAGACAGGCACCGGAAAGGAAATGGTGGCACGGGCCATTCACTACGGCAGCAAGAGGGCCGACCGCGCTTTTGTTCCGGTCAATTGCGGGGCGCTGGCCGAAACCCTGGTTGAAAGTGAGCTCTTCGGTCACGAGCGTGGGGCTTTCACTGACGCAAAAGTTGCCTCGCTCGGACTTGTCAGCGAAGCCGGCGGCGGCACACTTTTTCTTGACGAGGTCGACGCGCTCAGCCTCAAGGCCCAAGCCGCGCTGCTGCGTTTTCTGCAAGATGGCAGTTACCGCCGCGTCGGCGGGAGTTCGACCAAACAGTCTGACGTTCGTATCGTCGTGGCCAGCAACGCCAACCTCAACGAGCTTGCCGAAGCACGCCGTTTTCGCAAGGACTTGCTGTATCGCATCAACGTGTTATCGGTCTATCTGCCAACGCTGCGCGAGCGCGGCGACGACGGGATCGAACTTGCCAGGATTTTCCTGACGCGGCTCGGCCACCATCATGGAAGGCCGCAGGTTCGCCTGACGCCGGCATCGATCGCATTTATCCAGAGCTACACGTGGCCGGGTAATGTGCGTGAGCTCGAGAATGTTGTCCAGCGAGCTTTCTTGCTCTGCGACAGCAACGAAGTCGATATCAGCCAGGCAATGTCACAGCCCCGCGGCGAGCGTCCCGCTGCCGAACCGGCGGTCTTTCGCACAGCCAAGCAGCAGGCCGTCAAGGAGTTCGAGCGGCTGTATGTGAGCCGCTTGCTGATGCAAACCAACG
Organism: Polaromonas sp. P2_G11; assembly: GCF_056403595.1. Lineage (NCBI taxonomy): Bacteria > Pseudomonadati > Pseudomonadota > Betaproteobacteria > Burkholderiales > Comamonadaceae > Polaromonas > Polaromonas sp. P2_G11. The sequence goes on from NZ_JBFUFE010000003.1 coordinate 422,095, forward strand.
GCAACCTGACTCAGGCGGCACTGATCGCGGGACAGGATCGCAGCGCTTTCGGACGGCTGGTGCGCAAACACAGCCTGAGCCCCAGCCGGGCCCAGGCCGCCACCGCTACCCGCGCCGGTGAAGCCTGAGTCCGAGCGTGCTTGCGAAGTACGGCCTTGTCCTGTTAACCCTGGTATTCGGCATGGTGGTCTTCGCCGCCGGGTTGCTTGCGCCTTCCTCATTCAAGGAAGGTGTGGCAAAAATAGCGCAACAAATCGGAGCGAAAATCCCGGGCCGTGCCACTCCAGGTACAGGGGCGGCTTCCACACCAACCGCAACACCTGGCAGCACACCAGCCGCCGCTGCCGCTTCTACAGTCGCTGCGGCCCCGGCAAGCGCGCCGGCCGTCGCGGCATCGTCACCCCTGCCTGCGGCCAGCCTGATATTGCCGACGGTGGCCACGGCTTCTCCCAGCTTCGCGCTGCAGGCGGCACAGTTTTCGACGGCGCAGCCTGCCAGCCAGCTGGCTTCGTCAATACAGGCACAAGGTGTCACCAGCACGGTCGTCCTGATGGGCGAGCCCGCGGGCGGTTCATGGTCAGTGGTCACCGTCGGGCGTTTTGGCAGCGCGGACGAGGCATTGTCCCAACGCAACTACCTCTCGCTCAAGCTCGGGCTGCCACCCAATATGGGCACCATCGCATTGCCGCCCCCACCCAAATAACAACTCAGCGCAGCAAGTGCGCTACCGGGTGCCGCTGCTGTTTGTTGACCCAACCAGCCTGGCCGTAGGTGTCGACATAGCAGACCGCGAGCTGTGCCATGCCAAGCGAGCAAAAGTAAACGTACAGGTTCGCATCCTGCTTGGGGGCCATGTACCAAAGCCACGGGCGGGTGGCCAGGCCCCAGCTGCCAACCCGGTGCACGAGAAGGTCGGCCTGGCCGAGGTCACTGACGAGCGCGACACGGATGTCGGCGTCACCCATCGTGGGGGATTCATAGATGCGCGGCATATATTTCTTTGTGATCGGGGTTTTCCTGCTGCCGCCGGCGAGCGGTCTGCCGGATCGGGGTCATTTGTGTTTCAGACCGCCGGCGACTTCGGCACGGCACTTCACACAATACGCCATGGCGTCACCCGCGCTGACCTCGCTGGTGGCGTGGTGGTGCACATCGGACAGCGCACCGTGCTGCTGGATGTCGTTCCAGGCCATGAACGACGACTCCTTCGCCGCGTACTCGTGCCAGCTGTCCATGCCGGTCATGCTTTTGGCAAGGCCGTCGAGCGTAGCCTGGCGTTGCTGCACGAGCGTGCCATGTTCCGCAACGCGTGTCGCCTCGGCCGCCTGGTACTTGCTCATGAGCAGGTTCTTGCGCGCATTTTTTGTGTTGGCGCCGAAGGTCGGTGCAGCTGCCGGCACATAAGCCGGCACGGCTGGTACCAGCCCGGCCGTGAACGCGTCGAGGTGTGCCGCCGCATGGGTGTTGCCGCGCTGGTTAAGTTCCTGGTGCGCAGCGAGAAGGCTGTGGCCCTCTGCACAGGACAGTCCGCGCTTGTCCTCAGCCGGAGTCTGCTGGACATGCCGGTCCATGAGTTTTTGTGCAAGCGGATGGTCCGCGTGGTTGGCCTTCATATAGGCCACGCGGGCCTGGTATTTCGGCACGCCGGCGCCTCCGTCCGGGACCGGTTTTTTGGCCCAGGCGGTGTTTTTTCCCGTCACAGAAAGCGAATCACTGCCGCCGGTCAGGCGCCCTCCGCCTGGCGCTGTGACCGTCATCGTCGCATGTACGAGATCTCGCGGCGGAGCAGCGGTGGAAGGCGATGCCGTACGCGTCGTCTTCGGGCCTGACTGCGCTGTGACCGGCTTGGACAGCGCTGGCGTTTGTCGTTTGGATGCCATGGTTTACTCCCTCTGAAAACGTGCATATTTTTTCCCGGGTGACACGACCGGTATCTGTAACCTGGCTCCGGACTGCGAAAATTGCCGCATGCCGGGCTCGTGCCCTGCAGCGCAACGGCCGCGCAGCCGCCCGCACGGCCAGCGTGCCGGTTGCGCTGTGTTTGAGACGGCCTGAATCCCCGTTTCTCCCCGCCATCTACATGCCGACGCCGCGGCCGGTGTCGAGTTGTGCCGCAACAAGGCGGCGCCGGTCTTCTTCAACCGCAGACAGATGGCCACCTGGATCAGTCACTTCAGCCGCCTGCTTCCTGAATTTTTTGGCAGTGGACTGCAACTGTGGGCCCTGCAGTGCAGGCAGCCGCGGATGACTCAATATCTCCGACCCGTAGGCCTCCATTTCCCGTTGCGGGCTGGTCGTGGCCTTCATGACTGCCGGGCTTTTACGTTGCGCGACGTGTGTCATCTCATGACCAACAGTGCGAACGAGCTTGCGAAAGCTGTCCGTGTTCTCGTCACGAGTGATCTCTTCCAGCGCACGTTTTCCGTAACCTTTTTTCATCGTCAGCGTGATCGGCTTCGTCCTGTCCTTTTTGGCGCTGTAGCCGCCACCGGTCGAAGCATGACCGGCATCGTCCCTCACCTTGACCTTGTCGGGCATCGGCAGTGTGCCGTCAGTGGCCCGATGGACTTCAGTCGCGGTGGCTTTTGTAACCGCACGTAGCGACAGGTGGCTCGGATGCGATTTCGGCAACGCATTGCGCGTGGCCATAACGTTGGCAAACATGTCCCAATGGTCGAGCGGCGCTCGGCCCTGCGCCGCTCGCTGCTTGACCGCCAGCTGGGTCTTTGTCGGTGGTTTCACGGCTGGCGGCACGCCCACGCCCTGCTGCGGACCCGGGTTTTGCGCAGAGGCATTTTTCTTTCTGAGTAGCATGATGTTTCCTTTCAGGTTCAGAATGTGAAGCCCGGGCCAGCCACCCACCGGACAGGGCTCAGCGGCGGTTCGGTCAGGGTCTTGTCATTGGCCATTTCGCGCAGGCTGCTGAGGTCAAGCCGGGGAGTCGCGCCGCGCCAGCGCCAACGGCGGCAGCAGGCAGCGAGCCGAGATAGCGACGTGTCGACGGCTTGAAGGCGGCGTCCCTCGCAAAATTGGCGCGACGCGCCATCCTGGCCCATACCATGCTTTACCTGCCCGGCGCGATGCGCGCTCTCATTTTCCTGCCTGCTTGTACATGTCGGCGAGGCCGGCGCGCTGTTCGGTGACAACGTCCTTCAGATGGTTTTCATGCGTGGCATCGATATGTCCGGTGCTCCGGATGCGCGTGAGCATCTCAAGCTGGCGGTCCATACCCCACTCTGCGTCCTTTTTAGGCACCACGCCCTGCTGCGAAGGGTTATCGAAGGGACGGGCATCGTGAATCGTCGGTTTGCCGAAGAGCGTCGCGGGTGTGGCTGTTGACCGGAACTCGACCTCAAGCGTTGCCGCGTAGTGGTCCTGCGTCGTGCCCATCGGGCCGGCGAAAGGTACCTGGCCATGATGAGCGTTCAGCAGGTAGGCGCGGTGGTGCTCGACCACTGCACCGCTTCCGGTCGTGAGCTTGCGCCGGTGTTGCGTTTTATTCATCGCCGAAGCCGGCAGGCGTTTGCTCAGAGAAGCACCGGCGCCGCTTTTCCTCGAACTGCCGGCTGCCTGGTGCAGGGAGTCGGGACTCATGTGGTCGACCTCAACCGGTGCCTTCGATGGGGTCTTTTTGTAGACCGACTGCTGCGCGTGCGTGCCGATGACTTTTTTGGGGCCGCGTATCGGCCCATAATTGCTGGGCGCCGGGCCCAGCCTGTCCTTGGCGGTCTGGTCCGCTGTGTACCGTCTCGATGCCATGGTCAAACTCCTGGTGGGTTAAGAAAAAACGCGGGGTTATCCGCGCCACGTGTCAAAAGCCGTGCGTTTTATAGAGATCAGCCAGTTCACTACGCTGCTCGGTCACCACATCCATCAGGTGCTGTTCGTGCTCGCCCGTGATGTGCCCGGTGTTCTGGATGCGCTTGAGCATGTCGAGCTGCCGGTCCATACCCCATTCGGCATCGAGTTTCGACACCACTCCCTGCTGCGACGGCTTATCGAACGGCCGCGGATCGTGAATCGTCGGTTGACCGAACAAGGTGGACGGCGTCGCGGTCGAACGGAACTCGACCTCAAGCGCCGCCGCGTAGTGGTCCTGGGTTGTGTTCATGGGGCCGGCGAACGGTACCTGCCCGTGATGCGCATTGAGCAGATAGGCCCGATGCGCCTCGACCGCGTTGCCGCTACCGGTTGTGAGCTTGCGCCTGTGCTGGGTCTTGTTCATCGCAGCGGCCGGCAGCCGCTTGCTCAACGATGCACCGCCACCGCTCTTGCGCGAGCTGCCAAGGGCCTGGTGCAGCGAGTCGGGACTCATATGGTCGACCTCGACCGACGCTTTCGACGGTGTTTTTTTATAAGTCGACTGCTGCGTGTACGTGCCGAGCTCCTGCTTCACGCGTTTGATCGGCGGGAAGTTGCTAGGAGCAGGACCAAGCAGGTCCTTGCTGATCTGGTCGGCTTTGCGTTTGCGGCTGGCTGCCATGGTCGATCTCCAGTTAGGGTTGAAAATGCTTCAGGAAGGTCCAGGCGGCGCCGCCCTTCATCGAGTAACCGATTGCCTGATGCAACGAGCCGGGGCTCATATGGTCGACCTCCACCAATGCGCCCGATGACGCCTTCTTGCAGGTCAATTGCCGCGCATGGCTACCGATCTCGAGCTTGGGCTGCTTGACTTTCGGGTGACAGCTTCGCGCCGGTTCGAGCTTGCTTTTGCCGATCTCTCCAACCCTTCCTTTGCATTCCATGGTTTCTTCTCCTTCGGTTGAAAACAGAGTCAACGCACCAGCGGCTCCCCGATGCATTCGCACACGGCCGCGAGCCGGCGCTCGAGTTCGTCGTGAGTGCAGGCAAGCGCGCCAGGCAGCGCGAGGTGCATGAACCGGTAACCCACATCGTCGCCGCGCGACTCGTGCCCGAGCGTGTCAAAACCGGCTTTTTCAAGCAGCCGGTGCGAGCGCGTGTTGCCCTCGTGTACCGAGGTGAACAGGTGCCGCACCGGGCCACCGGCGAGGCTTGCCGTCAGCAGCCGCACCGCACGCGCACCAAAGCCAGTGCCTTGATGCTCGACACCTATCCAGAAATGGATATGCGCCATATCGGCCTCGCGGCGCAAACCGACGGCACCGACAAAACCTAAATTCCGGTGAACCACTGCATATTCGGTCCCCTCGCTGCCGCCTACATGGGCAAGATAGGTTTGCGCCTCTGCTTCACACGTAATTGGCGGCAATCCGGCCACCACGGCGATGTTCGGGTCCCGGTATTGATGCAGCCATGCCGGGATATGCAGGACATCAAGTGGCTCGAGCGAGAGCTCATCGTCGCGCAGCGCGTCGGCTTCATACCAGTTGCTGGCCTGCCAATTGGCCAGCCGGCGCTCCAGCAGCTCATGCATGCCTTGTGCCTCAGGATGACCGGCATCCAGGCGCAGACATTCCCGTACGACGCGCAATGCAGTGGCGCTGCGCCCGGTTTCCGCCTCCAGCCGCGCACGCAGCAGCAGCTGATCGATGCGAGAAGCCGTCGGCGAATCGCTGTCGGGAGTTTCGGCGAGCACATCACGCGCCAGCGCCCACTGACCCACATGCACCAGCAGGCGTGCCAGGCCTGTCCCGGCATCACAACGCTGACGCTGTGTCATGTGCTGCCACGTGCGTGTCAGGCTGCGGTGCAGTGTTTGCAGTGCACCTTCGTCCGCAGCGTCCAGCAGGCGAAGATCAAGGCTGTCGAGGATGGATTGGAGAGCCCAGGGATCATGACCCGAGCAGCGAAGGCGAAAATTGATTTCGTCAACGCTCTCCACAGGACTGTGGGGAGCCCCGTGCCACCAGCGCTCCGCTGGATGGTCTTCATCTACCGTCTCGACCAGACTGCTCCAGCTTGCGGCATCCATGCCGATGGCATCGTCGCGGCAGGCCATATGCTGAATGCATCCCGATGCGCCCCACTCCAGATGCGCAACATGTGCGCCGGCGCTTTCCTGATGCATGCCAAGCGCATGGAAATTGACCGGCAGTCCCAGTTCACCAGGAGCGAGTTGTTCAGGAAGCGCCATGCAGTTAAGCCTGATCTGCCGCTCATCGGCGACTCCCTGGTCTGCCGCCAGCAGCAAATAGCGTCCGGCAGAAAAATCGGCAAGCGCATCCAGCAGGGACAGTGCGGCGTTTGAAAGCAGAACAGTGGCACTGATCAGGCTGGCGCGGTAATGGCCCAGCAGCGCGGAAGCGGCTGAGGCAAGCTCATCCTCCGCCAAAGCCTGCCATTCGGAAACCAGCGCAAAACGGCCTTCGCTGCCTGGCTGCGCCTGAACCCGCGCCTGCAATAGTTCGCCGTAGTGCACACCGTACAGTTCTGCCGGCAATGCGGAGAACCCGCCTGCCGTCATCGCGACCACCGGGTTGCGTGACCCGAACAGGGCAAAGCGGTTCGCACCGAGCAAAAGCGGGTGGCCGCGCCGAGCCTGCCAGCTCGCCTGGTCAAGCCAGCCGCGCGCGACAAAAGGCTGAAGTGCCGGCTGTTTGAGCAGCGCCAGTGCCGGTTCTTCACCGGCCAGCGGGCACAGCACATACCGGACGGGCCAGCCGAGCATGCCGCAGGCATGCATCTCATCGCGCAAAGTGGTCAACACCATCGCAGCCAGGGCGCCGTCATCCGGACCCACGTTCAGGATGTAGAGTGGTTGCGACAAATCCAGGCTGCCCAGGCGTTCAAGCCTGCTCCAGTACATAACTACGGCACGCGCCCAGGCGCGCCCCAAGCGCGGGCCGGTCAGGGCGGCAGCAATGCCCGAACGCTCCTTAAATAGAAGGGACGGCAGTTCGCAAAGGTTTTTCCAGACCGAAGCGGCGATATCCATCGCCACTGACGGGGTCGACGGATCAGTCCCCAGGGAAACCGGTACGAGAAGCCCTTGGGGTTCAGATGATGCGATCATGTTTCCTCCCGCGCTGCGGGTGTTTCAAGCCCTACCAATTCGAAGATATTGAGTTGGCCGCCAAGACGGATAAACACTTCCTTGTAGAGCTCTGCGGTGTTGAGCCGTCCCCATTCGATCGCACGGCGTATCAGGTAAGGCGCCGGGCTGTGCGGATCCATCTTCAGCAACGCCTCCACCAGTTGCTCCAACATTGCGTAAACCTGGCGCCGGTCATCGATGGCCCACATCTGGTCACCCACAATGACCGTTTCGTCGGACCCCGCAACGGTGCCAGGCCCCGGCTCGGAATCCCCGCTCACCGTCGCCAGCTTTATCCCGCGCCGCTGCAGCTCAGATTCGGCCAATGCGTGCAGTTGAGCCAGCAAGCCGGCCAGCGCCGACAGACTCGGTCCGTCCACCGCGAAATGGCGGTCGATGCTGTCCCTGAGCAGTTGCATCGCTCCCAGCGCATCATTCAACTGCTGGTGCAGCGCCTGATACCAGGCCAGGGGCGTCGCGGCCATCGCTGCAGTGATCGTTTCCGTGCTGGCATGCTCCTCCTCATCAGCGCTGCTAGCTGCGGCCGCGGCGGCCGGGGCCAGTCGTTCGCGGTGCATGGCAACTTCCCAATCGGCGAGGTTGTAATTGCGATGCATGCCCGTTGAAGTCATGGCGAGCTGCTTGAGCACAAACGGCAAACGGTTGTTGAGCGAACGCAGGATGTTGGCTCGGTGTTCGCCGCCGGAATCAGCGTCCTGGGGGTAGAGATCGTCCCAGTAATCACGCAACAAGCCATCAAGCAGCAAAAGGCTGGGAGCTATCGCAGAAAACCCATGCTGGTTCACTTCGGCCTCAAGCAGCCAGGCAGCGACCTGCAGGTCCTTGGATTTGGAACAAAGGGCCTCGGTGGCGACACGGCTCACCACTGGCCAGTCCGCTCGCTTGAGCTTGTGCTCCCACGGACCCAACGGCAAACTCGCATCGTCCTCGCGTCTGGCGTTCTGGATGGTGTTGTAGACACCATTGCCTTTGACCGAATAACCGGCGGGATTGCCCGCGTCGATCGGGTCGAGCAGGGTCTCGAGCGAACATCCAAGCCGTTCGCCGAAGTAACGCTGTGATCGGGTCATCAATTCAGTGTTCATGGTTTTGCTCGCTTTTGCGTGGAAACATCTTGCCGCTGCGGTGCAGACTTGGGGAAAGGTCCCGGCCAGACCAGGCGGGTACTGGCCTGGGATTTCGGATCGGTGCCAGACAGGGTCAAGCCGAGGTAGAACGTGGCCTGGCCCGTCGTGACAACCGGGGCTGCTGTGGGTGTCGCCTGGGTCGTGCGCTGTATCGGCACGCTGAATTCGAGCAATGCCTTGCCGGGCTTGAGGGGATCGGCCGGTCGTGCCGGCGCAGGCTGGTAGCGCTGCAGCATGCGCAGCAGCGCCCAGTTGCCGCTTTCAGTAAACGAAGCTGTGCTGCCTTCGGCCCGGTAGCCGCTTTGCGCCGGGTAAGCAGCCGGTCGCCAAACAGACAGCTCGGCCCAATTCAGATCAAGCGCGAGCACCTGGCCGTAGCTCCAATCCACGGTTGACGGCTTTCCACCCGGATAGCTCGCCACCCGTGAACCTGAGCTCACAACCCAGCTCACGACCTGTTCACTGCCAGGCGACTCCTGGGGTAGCGCACGGAAAGTGATGTCGAGCTTTAGAGGCTGCGGTGCTGCGCCTATACCCAAGCCTGGCCGCAGAAACTGATCGGCTGCATCGAGTTCACTGAGGAACCCGCGTGCCGAAACGACCCAGCCAGGGCTGCTCAGGCTTGACAGCGACTGTTGCAGCGATTCACGTTGTGCCGCGTAGTCACTGAAGAAGGTCTGTACCTCAGCCAGCGAGGCGTCCGGACTGCTGGTCTCGCCGAACGGAAACCGACCCTTGAGCCGGCTGTTGAACCGTTTGGCCAGGGCATCGTAGGCAGTGGTTGCCTGTTCGGTACGACGATCGACACAGCGCAGATTCAGTTGCGCAATCAGGTCGCGCCGCCTCTCCGAGAACATGTCGTTGCCGTAGTCGGCTGGCTGGTAGGCCGCCAGCACCTTGCCGCAGTTCGCATAGGTGAGATCGGCAATGGTCTTGAGGAAAAGCGTGTCGAGCGCGCCGACTTGCTTGCCCGGATCCTTGAACTGCACGTAACTGGTGACCTCATTGATCGTATTACTCCAGTACGGCAAGGTTTGCGCGTTGTCGCGCTGCGCATCGTTGACGCCGTCAGTGTTGCGCAACAGATTCACGAAAGGATCAGCGTAGCCAGCGAGTACCTGCGCGCGCGCAACCTGCCGCGCGAGGTAGTCGCGTATCACCGGTGTGGTGCCCAGGTTCACGAGCAGGCCGTCGGCAGGACCGGCCTCGGGGTCATAAAGCCGGCTGCCACTCACAAGGCCTGAGACGCGGCCCAGAGCATCCGATGAAAAGTCCCGCGCGCACTGTGAAACGCGTCCTGCGCTCGCTGTAAAGCCGAACTGGGTATAGAGCCGCAGGTTGCCGATCAGCGGATCCAGTGCGCGCGAAAAATCACCACTCTGCTGCAAAAGCTGCTGGTCTGCCGCCGAGACCGCGTCAAGTCCCTGAAGCACGAACGACTCAGTTGCCGCCGACTGCGCCGAGCGCATCGCGTCATTCATGACCTGCTCAAGCTGCGCCCTCGCAAGCCGGTCGAACAGCGGCTTGCTGGTTGCCGGCGCACCGAGAGGCGGCAGTCCCTGGCCTGCTGCGAATCGCTGGTAATCAGCAGCGTAATTCATGGACCGGCCGAGGTCTGCCAGGCGCCAGCCCGGCGCTGAACTCACGCAGGCGAAGGCCTGCGGGTTCCGGACCTGCATGAAAGTCTGCTGTAGCAGGCTTTCGAGGCCGCGTACCTCTGCCGACAGTGCCGGATTCATGACGAGACTCTGGCCCTGTGCGATGAGCAGAGGCCCGTAGGGCGAAAGCTGCATGCCGCGCAGCACCTGCATGGCCGGGTTGTAGCACCTTGCCTCATCAAAACCGCCGTCACCTGCCAACAGGTCTTTCGGATAGCTGTACTGCGTCACGAGGGGCGACAGCAGTTGCCGCAGTTCCTTCGCGTCATCGGCGCAAGGGTTGTTGTTCGGGTCCGATGGCACCCATGATTTGGCGACCCAGACCAGCCATGAGGTGAACCGCCTGGTGTTGTCAACAAGCGGCCCTTTTGCCGGATCAACCTTGGCCAGGAGGCTGGGGCCCGTCGAGGCCTCAGCAAGCAAATCGACATGCAGTTGCCGGCTGGAATTCGCCAACTGGCGCGCCCAGTTGCCGCGCGAACGCTCGGGCACATTCACCACGCCGCTGTAAGGCACTTGCTCGAGCGAAGCGGCAACCACGCCGCCGGGCCGCGCCGCAGCAAGGGGCAAGCCCGCTCCGTAGACGTAGAGATAAATCAGGTTGAGATCATCCAGCTTGCGGACGGTGGATTCGGCGGGTATGGCAGTCAAGCGTGCGAAACGCTGGAGCTTGTCTTCCAGGTTGTTCACCTCCAGCGCAAGCACCTTCAGGTTGGCGCGGGTTTTGGCATACGCCGAGTTGTTGACTGTGATACCGGCAAGCGTCGGCTCGGACGCTACGGCCAGACCAGCGTCGAGCCGCGCGACCCGCGCCTGCAGGCCGCAAGCCAGCGCCGGAAACACCGTGCGCGCCATCACGGTACTGGAGACAGCCTGCACCGCGTTGTTGCTGGCACGCCGATCGACCCAGGACAACGGCATCGTCGCGAACACCATGTCGATATCGAGGGCCGAGGCCCGGGACAGCGCATCGTCAATCAATGGGCGGCCGGCGCAGCTCTCCTGTGCACCTGCCAGTGCCTGCGACTGGTAGAGCGCGGCGATGCTGCGACCCAGACCATCAACCTGGCGCTGCAGCCGCCAGCCCGATAACACCAGCGCCAACAGCAGCAACCCGGCCAGCACGATGCAGGCTTGCTGAAGCCGCAGCAGCCCCGGCTCACGCGACCAGAATGACGCCAGCGTGGCGCGCGCCAGCCCGCATTCCCCCAACGCCTTCTGCGTCAGGACGTCTTCGGCAAACGAGACATCGGCACGCGGCATGCCTGCTGGCGCACCGGTGCCTTCGGTGCAGCCCGTGAAATAGACACCTCGGCACAGTGCAGGCTGCGTCGTCGCCGTGTCGTGAAAGACCTCGGCCAGGTAGTCGCGCAAGGGCGCATGCAAACGCTCGAAATGCCTCGGAAACAGAAAAAACGCATCAGCGTCGGCAATCTGCTCCTGGGTCGCAGCGGCCTCTACCTGGATCTCCTTGAGTCGTTCACCGATGCCAACAAATGCCTCGTCAATCCACTGGACCGGGCCGGACTGCAACAGGCCGTCGCGCGCCGACCAGCCAAACATGCCTTCCCTCTGCGAACGCCCCTGCAGACGCCAGTACGGTGCAAATCCATCAACCGCGTCGCACTGGCTGACGATCACGTAGACCGGCAAGGCCAGGCTGGTGGCGGAACGCAGGTCGTCGAGCTGTCGCCGGGCATCGAGCGCGAGTTGAAGCACACTCTCACGGCCCGTGCCCAGCAAGTTACGGGAGGAAACCACCAATAGCGCCCCGTCAAGTGCACGTTCGGGGCGCAGGTGGACGAGTCCGCGCAGTACGGCTTGCCAATCTGCCGCGTCGGGCCCGGTTTGACCGGCAGCGCTGAGCTTGCCTTGCGGGTCTATGAGTTCACCCTGTGCCAGGCTGTGCCAGGCTGTGTGGGGGACGCCGGCGATCGTCGCCGCCTGTGCGTCTGGCCGTTGCCGGACCTGCAGCAACGAAGCGACCAGGCTGCTTTTACCAGCGCCGGCCTGCCCGATCAAGATGATCCAGGTTTGCTGGTAGCGCTCCCGTGCGGTTCTGGATAGCACGGTCCGCAATCCGCGCAACCAGGCCAGGAACGACTGCCAGCGCGTTCGCCAGAAACTCGCTGCCAAAACCGGCTTGATGGCGCCGGTGGCCACGATCAATTTGGCCCGGCGCGAGCGCACGATCAGCCATAACACCAGAATGCCGAATACTGTCGCGACCGCAGCAAGCACGCCAAACCAGGTACTGCTGTTCATGCTGCTCATCTCAGACACCTGCAACCTTGACCAGCGGCTGGATCAGCCATAGCCAGAGCGCCGACGACACCAGCACAAAGCCAAATGCATAGCCCATCGCCAGACGCAACCACGGGCGAAGGGGCGCCACCCGTGCATCGGCAGTCGACTTGACCGTGTGTTCATAGGCTTGCACAAACAGCCTGCCGTCAGGCTCTGCCGATCGGCCGTTGACAAAACGGTACAGTCGCTGGCGCAGCGTGTCCAGGAACAGCTGGCCCTGCGCTCCCCGGTGCATTCCCTTGAACCCAAGCTGCAGCGCGAGCAGAAAGCAGGCAGCGAGATCGCGATGCAGATTGGATCGGGACACCACAGCCAGCACCTGCTCCGCCATGTCGAAGAAGCGTCGCCCGGCCTGGCGCGAACCGAACTGCCGGTGCTCAAGCAAAACCTCGAGCCAGGCGTCCTGCGCCGGCCACGAGAGTTCAAGGATGAATATCTCGTCAGCCAGCACCACCATCACATAGCTGGCTGCCGTATAGGCGCGTTGCTGCGCCTCACTCGCGGTAGCCCGCATATCGCGTGCCTGGCCGGCCAGAAGGTCGGCCAGGCGCAGGCTCACACGGCCCGCGAGTTCGGCCGGCTCGGCCGGTGCCGCACCGGAGACCCCCAGGTAGGCTTGCAGCGACCCGCGTTCGCTTTCCTGCCGCACGCGCGCAACCTCCTCATAGAACTGCGCAAAGCAGCTCAGGAGCGGCATTTCGGGCAAAGCGGCAGGCTGCATGGCTGCGTCTTTCAGGTCCGCGTGCCTGCGGCGCGCGGACGATAAAGCAGAATCATTGCGGGCGGGGTTCCCGGTGACTTCTTGTCACCGCTAATGACGAGGTTTTGTCCCGGGCCGAACAGTCTGGTCTCGCCCTCCTTGAGCTGCAGCACCTGGTTGTCGACTGCAAACAAGGCGGCCCCCGAGCGAAGGTTGCGCTTCGCAAGTTCCTCGGCGGTCAAAAGGCGTGGCCTTGCAGTCACGCGCAGCCGGGCTGCGGCAGGCAGCAACGCCTCGCTCGCAATGCAGGCGTCAAGCAACCAGCGTTCCAGTGACGCGCGGCCATCGGCCCCCAGGCCCTGGCCGCCTTGCGGCCTGAGCTCGACAAGCAGTTGTTCACCCGCGTCAGGAGGCAACACATGTGTAAATGTGCCGTCGGCATGGCGTTCAAACGGCTGCAGCTCGAAACTGGTATTGATATAGCTGAGCTTGCGCACCACATAGTCCAGCGCACGCCGGAACTGCGGCGAACAGTCATCGTGCTGATAAGCGTCCAGCACCGGCGGGATGGGATTGGCGCCGAACGATGCCATCGCGCCAAGCAGGAGCGCCAGGCTGTCGTAGACCGCGCGCGGGCTCGACTCGGGGCGCTGCACGATGAGGCTGAACTGAGGCAGCACGGCAGCCAGCCGCCGGGCCATCTCCAGGTGCTTGCGGAAATGGGCACCCTGCAATTCATCGTCCTCGGGGCCGTCGCTTTCCCGATTAGCGCCCAATTCGCGCAGCTTGAGCCACAGCGCTTCATTGAGCAGCTGGAGCCGGTGCCGCAAGCCGGTTGCCTTGAGAAAATCGCCGGCCTGCCAGCACAGCATGGGCGGGTGGTAGGGCTTGAATTCGACATGCCTGTTTTCTTCGCGCCGGAACAACTCGAACAAGGGACAGGCCTCGTAGCCGGCCGGAGCTGCAACTTCGGCTGACAGCGAGATCGCCGGCCGCAGGCGGTCGACCGGCACCGATCCGGTCAGGGTGTTCTCGTCAAGCGATACCAGGCCGTGCACAACCTCATTGCGTGCCGGTGTCGTATTCCAGTGATTGGAGGCGTTGCCCCTCACGGGCATGATCAGCGACAACCGCACCCCATCCGGCGTGCGCTGCAACTGCGCGGTGACATCAAGTTCGAGCGCTTTTCCGGTGTACGAGCCGGGAAACACGACCGGCGTGCCGTCTGGCATGATGCATTCAAGCCGTTTGATTGCGACGATACCGGCCTTGAGCTTCACCATATCCAGCTGCAGCAGGCTCAACCCCCAGAAATCCGGCGCGACGCACGACAGCCGGTACCTCAACTGCTCCTGCCAGTAAACATCGCTTTGCTGGAAATGCTGGGGTGACAGCAGCATCCCTTCGATCCACTGGACACTGTCGGGCAAGGCCGGGCCAGCCGCAGCTGAGAACAGCTTCGCTGCGGGCTGGGCGGCTTTAGGCGCTGAAGTGGTTTCGGGCATGGGTTCTCCAATCATGAAAGGCAGCTCGTATAGCTGATCTGCGTGCTACGCAGGGTGATCAATGCGCATTTGTAGGCAGTGATGTTGGCGACAGCCTGACCGCCGGCGCTCACATAGCTTGCGTAGCTGTAGACATAGACGGCCTTGCCATAACCAATGGGCAGGGGCTGGTTGGTGACCGTGCTGCCAGGGACAACCTGCACACCAAGCACTGCGATGCCGCTGGCCAGACCGGCTTGCAGCGCGTCGCGATTGGCAAACCAGTCGGGTGAGGTCTTCGGCAAGACGGCCGCCGCGTTCTTGTCGAAGACAAACACCAGGTCGACCTCGGTTCCCATATTCTGATTGGCATCGAGTTCGGCGACGATGTTCAGCGTCTTTAGCGGCGTAGTAGGGCTGTAGCCCAGCGCGTAGCTGATAAAACCGCAGCCGGAAACAGCCAGCAATGCCGCTGTGCCGAGAAAACCGTTGACGATGCGCATGATCATCCCAGCACCATCACGCATACCTGCGAAGGTGTGATCGACATGCCGATCGCGTTGCCTATCATGCCGTTCTGCCCGACCACACTGGTCAGCCGTGTCGCAAACACACCGCCCATCGCGACCTTGAAGCTACCCATGAGGTATCGGTCCGGCCCAATTTCCATGCCCGAAACCACGCCCAGGTTGACGCCGGGCTCGTCACCGTTGCTCAACGTGCCCTGCGTCACCAGGTTTTCAGCGAGTCCGCCGCCGATGATCACGCAGGCCTGCGAAGGAATGTGCGAAATCGTGATGACGATATTGGGAAACGGAATGGGCACCGGCCCCACCGGCGTAGGCACCAGACAGACGTCGGGAAACGCGAAATTGATGACGCAGAGGTTCGTATTGGCGAACATGACTCATCCCAGGCTGATGCGTTCAGCATCGAGCTTGATGTCTTCTTCAGCTGTAACCAACGCCTGCCGTCCATGGAGCCGCAGCAGCGCCGAGGCCTGCATGATCCCGTGCTCGACACGCGTTACGAGATGGCGTGCCGACTGCACCATGGTCTCACTGACGGACGCCAGGAAATCTCTTGCGTTGACGCTGACGGAGCCGCTGGCCGACGTCAGCTCGACGTCACCAAGACAACGCAGTGCGATTTGACGGGTGCAGGCCAGCTCAAAAGCTGGCTGGGTGATCGCCATAAGCTCCGCACCCGGCACGGAAAGCTCTGCACGGCCTGCGCCCGGCGTGTCCGCGGCCGGCTGCGGTCGCAGCAAAATATGGGTCACGAACAAGCCCGAAGCACTTTGCAACACGGCCACCGTGTCACCAGGCAGGGGCGTGAGCAGGCAGGAAACCGCTTGCAACGCAAGCCGGCCGTCCGCCAGCCGCCACCGCGCTTGTCCGAGCGACCGGCCTATGCTCGCCTCTCCCCAGCCGTGCACGGTTGCGGCGCGCACGGGAAGGTCAAGCTGTTGTGTTGCCTGTTTCATGCTGCTTCCATTTCAAGTGAGCGTTTTTCGGCGGCAGCGCGCGCCTCCTGGGTGCCGAGGGCGGCGGCTACGTTGGCACCGGTGAAATCGGCGCCGGTCCAGACCGCACAGTGAAAACTCGTGCGGTCGAGCTTGCAGTACCGGAAATCCATTGCCCGACCATTCGCATGCGCGAACTGGGCAAACTGCAAGTCCGATCCCGCGAAAACGACACTGTCAAGCCTGCTGTGATCCCAGATCGTTTTCACCAATCCGGCCCCGCGCAGCGAAACTCCGTTGAGTTGGGCTTTTTGCAATACCGCACCCTCGAGTTGGGCGCCGTCAAGATTTACCCGGTCAAACTTCGCTTTTACGAACTGGCAGCGTGTCGCGTCAATGCCGCCCATCAGAGTTTCGCTGAAGCTGACTTCGGCACAATTCGATTCACGGATGCTGGCGCGACTCAGATCAGCACCTGAAAAATCGGCACCCTGCAAAGTGCAACGCAACAAGCTGGCGCCGGCCAGTTTCTGCCCGGCGAAGCTGGCTTTGATAAACAGGCTGGTGCTGGCTCGCATGCCGGCGAGCCTGGCTTCCTGCAGTTGTGCCTCGTTCAGGCTTACCTGCTGCAATTCGGCACCCTGCCAGTCGCTGCCGCCCCACTGGCAATCTGCAAATGCGCTGCGCAGCAAGCGCGCCTCAATCCAGAAAGAGCCGCCGATGTCGCACTTCGTCAACATGGATTTCTCAAGGCGCGCACCGTCCCAACGACTTTGGCGGAGGTCACACTGACTGAAGGCCAGCATTGTGCCGGACGCACCACGCCAATCGCTGCCAGCCAGACGGCTCTGGCAAAAAGCGGTGCGGCGCAACCCGGCATCGCAAAAGTCGGCCGCGCCGAGTTCGCAATCAATAAAGGACGCTCCCTCCAGCTGGGCACCGGCCCAATGCGAACCCGCCAGCTGGCAGCCGCTGAAAACCGCACCTGTGAAATCGTGGCCGCTTGCATCAAGTCCGGCCAGCATCTGGCCACGCACCGGACGGCCAAGCCGCACCAGGCGCTGGATCTCGGCCCAATCCTGGGCGGAGGCCTGGCTGTAAGTCCTGCTCATGCGAGCCTCCTGCGCGCATCCAGACGTACACCGCGTGTGTCCGCATCAACCAGGCAGACCTCAGTGAGTTCGGCTTCATACAGGCTGGCGTCGCGCAGATCGGCTTTTCCAAAGTCAGCCTTTCGCAACAACGCCTGGTAGAAGTCGGTGCCCACGGCACTCGCACCGGGCAGTTGTGCCTTCATCATGAGAGTGCGCGGCAGGCAGGCACCGTCAAGGCTGGCGGCACTAAGGTCAGCCCGACTCATGTCGCACGCCATAATGAAAGCGCCGTCGAGCCGCGCACCCTGCAACTGGCTTTGCGTCCAGCTTCCGCGTTCAGCGCGCAATCCGGACAGGTCGGCGCCACGCCAGTCGCTGTCATTCCCCTGGACTTGCACCAGCCGGGCCTCTCTCCATTGACTGGTCGACAGGTCGGAACCGATCAGTGCACTTCTCTGCCATCGCGAACCCGAAAAATCGGCCCCCCGGGCTTGCAGCTTCCAGGCAACGCATTTGTTGAACGAGGCACCGCACCAGCTGCTTCCAGCCAGTTTGGCCTGGTTGAAAATTGTTGTGTCCAGCGTCGCGCGATCGAAGTTTGCGCCGCAAAGATCTGCTTCGTCGAGTTGCGCAGCTGACAGGTCGCAATCGCAGCCGCGAGCTTGTGTCCAGTTCGCCCTGGAAGCACGGGCCGAGCAAAGGCGCGCCCCGCGAAAACTCGCTTCGCATGCATGACTACTGCAGAGATTGGCCTCATCAAGGTTGGCCTCATCAAGTAGTGCGCCATCGAGCCGCGCCTGCGTCAGTACAGCGCGGCGCAGGTTGCAGCCGCGCAGGTCCGCACCGCTGAGGTCGGCGTACTCCAGCAGGCATCCACCAAGGTCAAGGCCCGCAAGTACTGCACCGCGCAGGTCCGCGCCGGCAAGGTCGCGGCCGGCAAGCTTTTCTCCGGCCTTCGCCCAGGCCAGCACCTGTGCCCCCAATAGCGACGCGACAGCGGGCGACAGCGCCTGCGCGGGCGACAGCGGGACGGGAGACGCATGGCGGGCTTTGCTTTTAAGTTGCGCGGCTGCCATAAGGTCGGCATGTTGGGACGGCGTTGCGGCAAGCGCGAGCGGCGCCAGTGCCTCTCGCGTCGCCGTACCATCGGCGCGCTGCAACACCTCCACCCAGAGCGGCCCGGACTCCGGAGCATTTTCATGCTCCCCAGCGGGAACATCCGTCTGCCCCGTCAGCACCTGTAGCTCTGCAAGCTGGTGAGCAAGTGCTGCCTGCTGAGCGGCCGCGTTTTCGCGGGTACTGGCCACCAGCTTTTCGACGCTGTGCATCAGGTCGGTCAAGTCCATGTCACCGTCGGCCAGGGCCTTCGCCGACGGCGTCTGGAGCAGGGGCGGCCCGGCTTTTGGCGGCTCGTAGCCCGCGGGCGGCTTCATGCCGCTTTGCTGCCAAAATTCGCGCGTCACTTCGTCAAGCACGTCCTGGCGTTTTTTCAGTGCCGCCTCGGCTTCGGTGGCAGCCAGCGCGGGATCGGCAGGATCGAGCCGCGGCGCGAGCTGCGACTCGTTGAGTGCATGCAACGGTGCAGTCTTGGGGTCCAGGCGCAGCGTGAGCACTTCTGCGTAATAGTTCAAGGTACGCGGCGCCTCGGTCGCGCCTTCGTAAGCCAGCATCAATACCCCAATGTCCAGTGCATCGCTGTCAGCGACCTGAATCTCGCCCCGCCAGGCCGCAACACCGAGTTGCTGCTCGGGGAGGAACCATACCGTGTCCATGCGCAGCCCGATTTCAGCCAGCGAAGCAGGAGAAGCGTCTTTTTTGAGCGCGAAAGCCTTGACGCGCTGCTCAGGCAGTGTGCCCCGGATGGCCTCAATCTGTGGATGCATCCCCTGTAACAGGTAGGCTTCGCCGCCCGCGAAAGGATTCGCGATGCGCTGGTCGGCCGCTGCCTGGTTATAGAGCCGCCAGTCAAGATCTCGCGGCAAGCCGGGATAATCCTCGCGCAGCCAGCGTTCATCGTAAGTACCGGCATAGCGCTTGCGAGGCACCCAATCGACAGGCATGGGCCCAAGTCCGGCAGGGGGATAGCGACGCCCATGGCAGTCAACGGGCTGGGCGGCGTACTCGACGTTCGGCATAACCCCTTCGTTCGCACCGGCTATTGCGGCGAACCGGTTGCCGTCATGGCCACAGCCAACCGGATTGTCTTCGTAGCCCGGACCACCGAAGGCATGTGCGAAATCAAGCGGCATGTGTACAAATTCCGCAGGCTGCGAGATGCCAAAGAGCGGCAAGACGCCATAGCGCCATTGCCTGTCGCCAAAAACCGCCAGACGCTTGTCGATGGGACCGACTTGCAGCCGCGCTTCCATGCGCCTCACCGGACGGTTTCCCGGCGCGCAAGCGCGACCCAGCACCAGGGCTTCGGCCCCGGTCTTGGGCATCGCCTCGTCCAGCGCCTGGCCCACCGGCAATGCGGCCAGTACCCGTGCCCATTGCGGGCCCTCCATGAGAAAGCGCTGCGGCCTGACTTCACCCAGCGGAAAAAAACCCAGCGCCGTCACCACCAGGCGGTTTATGCCGGATTGCCGGTATGTCTTGTAGAGCAGGCCTAGGCTCAAGGGCTTGATGATCTTCATGGCGGCCTAGAGATAGATCTTCAGCTCGGTGATCGTCAGGCTCAGGCCCGTGATCTGCATCGTCGCCTGCAACGCGGTGAGTTGCACCAGGATGCCGGCCCCGGTCATTTCAATCGAGGTTGATGCGCCTTTCATCGAGATCGCCGTGGTGTCGCCCGACAGCGAGATGTCAGTACTCGACCCCAGAACTGAAACACTGTTGCTCTGGCCCGTGAGGCTGACCCGGCTGGACAGGCCGGTCAGGCTGACCTCGTTGTGAGCGCCAACCAGGTTCATCGCCGTACTGGCACCGGTCAGAGAGGTGCTGTTGCTGACGCCAACCAGATTGGTGCCCGTATCGACCAGCGTCATCGAGACATGATCCGAAGCAAGCGTCACCGCAACGTTGTTGCTTGAACCGGTTGCGCTGGTCTGCATGCTCATGCCAACAACCGAGTCACTGTCGCTGAGGCCGACCATGCTGCTGCTGCTGCTCATTCCCTCCATCGAGCCCGACAGCCGCACTCCGGTCGCGCTTGCGCTGACAGCCATACCGACCGCCGAGGTCGAGATGTGCTGACCGGTTACGTCGAGGTTGACGCTGCTGACCGTGAACGACTCGCTGGTTTGGCTCGCGGTCGTGGTTGTATTGAACACGATGTTTTGCGAAGTCGTGTTGCTGAGCGTGCCTTCGGTCTTGCTGGTGTTGGTGGCGTCACCGGTCACCAGCGAGTGGTTGGTGGTCGTACCAAACTCGGTGCTGCTCCAGCTTTCCGCACCCTTGTGCGTGCTGTGGGTCGAACCGAAGGAATCCGACTGGCTCAACAGGCCGTTCGCGCCGTCTTCGGAGGTCGAATAGCCATAGCTGGCCCCCTGCGAATACGACGATTCGCGGAACTTTCCGCTGTCGTATTGCTGGCTGACGATGGCAACCGCGTTGTCCAGGTCAGCATCGGAGTGCAAGCCGAAACGGATGCTCTTGCCGTCGCCATAGGCCGTCGAATAGCTGCTGCCAACGTTGGTATTGGCCGTCCAGCCTGATGGCATGATGACCTTGGTGCCATTAGCCTGGATGATGCTCTGGATTTCAGGCAGCTCGGACTGATCCTGCGCCCGCGTGATGATGACGGTCGTACCGATCTCCGGCACGGTCTGCATGTGTGGCGCCAGCTTGACCCAGACCGGCTCCGCCGGGTCGGCGCCGTCCGGTGAAAAGATGTCCTGGCCTGTCGAGAACCGCACATAGACTCCCTGCGCCTCAAGCACCGGAGAAATTCCCTCGCTGTCGACAATGCGGCTGGTCTCCGGGTCAAAGTTATCCTTCTGCATATAGCGCCAACCCACCGGCGCAACACCCTGGTTTCCACCCGAGACGACACTGGCGAGCACACTGCCCTGCTGGGTCTCCTGGATGGAGAACGGCGTGACCAGCCCCTGGGCGTCTGTCGCCTGGAACTTGTTGCTGTAGCTGCCGTCGAGTGTTGCCTCATGCTGAACCTGTGTTGCGACAAAGCTCCTGCCCTCCAGCTGAGGTCTGACCTGCAATGGCCATTGTCCTGAGCGCACTTCCTGCGTCACCGAGAAGCGGTGCCCGCAATGCAGGTAGGGGCAATAACTCGAACCACTGAATTGCCGGCTACCCGTATCCAGGGTGTCCTGCGTTGCATGGGCATAGTGATCGACCTCAACGTCGCTGCAGCCGTATTGATAGATCTGGTATTGGTTGAATGGCAAGGTACCAGGCGCTGGCTTGGTCTGAGCATGAAAGCTCTGAAACCCAGCCACCGCATCCGACTCCCAAGCCGCCTCTTCGCGTGTGAATACCGAGTTCACCGCGCTGCTGGCCAGGCTCTGCTGAAAGCTATAGTCGCTGATCATGTCAGGCTGAGCCAGGCCGAGAGCGTCTTCCTGGGTGCCGCAGTAGCGTAGCGGCCTGCCATCGGGCAGGGCTTCCGGGTAAACAGGCCGGTTGGCGAAAACCGCTGTGTGACTGGTGCCGGTGGTCACGTAGAAATAGTAGATGTGCGCTTTCGACATGAGCCGCCGCACGAACTCATAGTCGGTTTCGCCGGCCTGCAGCCAGTCCTGCTGCCTCGCGACTGCCAGATTGCCTGAGCCAACCAGCGCCGCGACCGAAAAGTCAATGTTGTGCTTGCGCAGGACGCCCGCAATAGCATCACGCACATTCAGCTGGCGATGGATGCAGTAGTTGTTCGTGAGCGTAAGCTTCCAAAGTGCCGGCCGCATGGTCGCGCGATAGACGCCTGGCTGCTCCATTGAGAAGGATGCGACGATGCCATTGAACAGGGTCAACCGCACGCCTTCGTCCTGGCCGTGTACGGCCTGGTCAAACCACTCGTTGGCTTCCTCGCGCGTCGGCTGCTGCTGGCCATCCAACACAGGGTAGTGAACCCCCACAGTGACCGGTCGCCCGAGCAGGTCATCAAAGGCCAGCTCAAGGCCGCTCTCGGGGTCCGAGTTTCCGTGCAACTCCAGTTCGTACTCAAAATGATCAGAAATGCTTTCCTGCCCTTTAAAACTGACCAGCCGAAAGCTACCGTCACCCAGGATGACGCCCGTTTCCAGGAACAGCGCGACATGCAGGTAGACGACCGGCGCCGGCGACAGCAGAGCCAGCGGGGTCGTCATGCCAGTTACGCGGTCGTTCATGTCATGGCTCCCGACTCATAGGCGGGGACCAGAAAGCGCGCAACACAAACACCCGAAACGCCAGCGGTGCCATCCGTCGGCCGCGACTTCAGCCATGCGTTAAAGCCCAGACGCATACCGGAGAAACCGGAGGCCTGAGTCGATACCAGCCGCGCCAGCGGCACCTCTGCTGCAAGCACCGAAAGTTCGATCTCGGCATCGTGGCGACGGTCAAGCATCAACCGTAGCAAGCCTTGCAGTTCCTCATACGAGCTGTGCACGGCAGGTGCTTCACTGCCTATATCGACCTGGCGTTGCAGGCGTTGCCATTGACGCAGCGAACGCTTTGGTTCTGTGTCTTTTTTCAGCGGCGGCAGCAGTGCCTCCAGTTGGGAGTAAGCGACAGGGCCTGCGGTCAGCCGGATGCGCGACTGCTGATCCCAAGTGCTGCGACCAAGCAGCATGTCAACGCCAAGCCGGTGACCACTGCGGCCCAGGCGGTGCTGATCGTCCGGATCGATTGCACGCCATGCGCCCACCAGTGGCTGCAACCTGACTGGAAATCCAAGCTGCGCCGAGATCACCTGAACCAGCCCGGCTGCCGACCGCCGGCCGTTTGCCAGCAAATCCCCGATGCCGAGCCACTGGCGCTGGGGCATCGGGATTTGCCCGGCCTGCTCGGCGTTGTCCACCCCCATCAGCGCGCCAAGGTATTCGGCAAGCTGGCTGCGCTCAGGCCGCTCGTTGTTCAGCCCAGGCTCAAAGCCGGCGCGAGTTTCATAACGCAGCAGATTTAGCCGGTTATTGAAAATGTCGAGAAATGCGCGCGTCGCGGATTTTCCTGCACGATCCAGCTCGCGCATCCACTCGAGAAAAGGTTCGGGCAAGGGACCGAGTGCACTGCCAACACAGAAGTCCGGGGTGATGATTGCCAGCATTTGGGGCCGGTCATGCAGATCGCCTTCAGCTTCGATCAACGCCGGAACCGCAGACGACCCGGATGCAATGGCCTGCACGCGCACGGCGCTCGCCGCGCGCGCGGGAAAGCCCGCATCAAGATCAGCCTCGAAACGCACGGTCTGGCCCGACCCGCCGGCACGATCATCCGGCTGGCGCAGCCACAGACGGATCATCTGCAGGAAATTGAACTCCCCAAAACGCTGCTCGAGCCGGCGGCTCAAAGAACGATCTGGGCCCCAACCATTGGCGGCCATCTTTTGAGTACTCCTTTCTCGTCAGTGGTTTCCAGGCTTACGCAGACCATGTTGTTGACTGTCGAGTAGAGCGCAAGAAAATAGCGCAGCACCGACGCAAATAGCAGCATGCTGGTCGACTCGAACTGTTTTCGATTCAGCGTAAGGGTGATATAGAGGCATTGCACATAGCCCCGCACTCCATCGCGTATCGTGTAGCGCATGCCGGGCCGACATTGCAGCGCCTGAATTCCTTCAATGCTGCGGAAAGCCTGTGTCTGCAGAGGGTCGATGTGGTCGCGCAGCATGCTTTTGAATGCAGCGAGCGCCTGCGGCCCCTCTGCCATCGACAAGTGGCTCATGCCGAGCTGGGAAACCAGCGACCAGGGACGCCGCCCAATCAGCGCGGGGGTGATGTGACGCGAGGGCCGGCTTATCACTTCGAGTACCGTGATCGGCCCCGCCCCTTCGAGCTGCAGAGGTTGCTTGACCAGCAGTTGTTCTGCCAGCTTGCGATTGGTGCAAAGCGCCCGCCCGCCAACAACTTCTGCCGGCGGCAGTGCCATCTGCTGCCGGACATCAAGAAAAGATATGAACACCTCGGTACCGGCAATGCCGCCAAGCTGGTTTTCCTCGCGCCGCATGACATAAAAATAGTCATCGGTGCCGCGCGTCTTCGCGTTCCCAAGTTCGAAGTACGGCACCAGCTTGCGTTGGCTGCCGTCGGCGCTAATGGAAACCAGCTCCTCAATGCTGTAGATCTCGCAGTTTTGGCGGTTCTGCACGTCTGCGGTTAGCTGGTATTCGTACTGCGTGTGGTCAAGCGCCAGAGGCTCCATGCGCTGACGATAGAGGTTCACCATGGGCACGCAGTTGAGCTTGAGCGAACGTGACGAGAGCTGGCGATCCTTATGGGAAGCCACGTCAAACTGGAACAACAAGTCAAAACCATTCTCAAACGGAGCTAGGTCAAACTCGCCGGTTTCGAAAAACATGAATTTTTCCGGAAAGGAAAAATATTCCTGAAGAAGCCGGTGTCCGGGATGCATGTTGTTTCGGACCGGGAGAGCGGCCTCTTCGTCCTCAAACCCGAGCCAGTGGACGGCGCTCTGGTTTGCGCCTGGCAGTGGCTCACCACCAATCTGTGCGATGTCAACGGCGTGCAGATGCAGGCCCAGCATCTCCTGCAAATACCAGGCGTCTTTTTGGCTGGTGTCGATGTAAAAGCGCAACCGGGTTTTCTTGAGCGCCTTCACCGGGTCGATACCCAGGCTGCGCACCCGAACACGCAGCACCGACAGGCAACGTTCGTCGCTCAACCCGACCGGGAAATCTCCCGCCTGCAACATTTCAATCTCGACAATGCCCAGCGGCAACAAAGGCAAGTCGCAGGTTGTCGTAAAGCGGCAGACGCTTTTCCGGCCCCGGCCGTCCTCAGCCGTCACACTGGCCTGCCGCCCGCGCTCCAGAACCGCGCCGGCCGCGTCGTCCGGCTTGACGCGGACCTGGGCAATCAACATGGACGGCACAGGCGCCGCCAGGTGCGGGTAAAGGTAACCGAGGAGTACGTTCGGGATCAGCGCCTTGCTGACTTCGGACTCATATTGCACCCGACCGGTCAGGAAAGCAAAGGACTGCAGCAGCATTTCCACGTGAGGATCGTGCGAACCGGTGCGATCGAGTTTGAGTGCCTGCGCCTCTGTCGGATAGGCCTGCGCAAATGCAGCGGCGTCGTTGCGCAGCCCTGCCAGTTCGCGCTGGTAGTAGTCCTTGAGTTGAGTTCCGTAGACTTGCATGGTCTGGAAGCGCCTAGCGGCGCGGCAACCCGAAGCTGAAGGTCTCCGTCAGCGGCTGGTCGGCGAGCTTGCCGGTGACGACTACCTGGAAAGGCATGACGGAACTACGCGTTTCCTCAACAGTCACACGTACGCCCGTCAGCCGAGGTTCGTGGCGCACGATCATGTCGCGGATGCCCAGCGAATAACGCTGTACGTCATCTTTCTGGGCATAACCGGCGCCGGTCAGGGAAGGCAGGCCGACGCGCATGAGTTCCAGACCGGTCGAACCGGCCCAGACGTGCGAGCTAACCAGACGCTGAATCTGCAGCCGCACGGCATCGCGCAGATTGAAGCTCTGGCCGCTTTGCGCCGGCGCCGCACCTGCAAACTCCAGGCGCTCAAGCAAGAACTGCATGTTTATCCCCTTGGGCTGGCGCGCCGCAATAACGGTACGCCATCTCAAAAACAACGAAAATCCACGGCGCCCGCAGGGCCGCAACGAGGCTCAAGTGAACGCCGTCAAAGGCCTGTTCTGCGCCAGGCTCCAGCCGGCAGTGACGTTCCCCTTGACCTGCATGTCCGGTGTCTGCACGGCGTAGGTCCAGACGATCTCGGTGAAGTTAAGCTTGAACTGCTCGGTCGGCATGTCGTCAGGATGTGACTGGAATTGAATTTCGCTGATAAGCGCGTCGCGCAGCATGAAGGTAATGATGTTGCCGACCTTGTCGCCCGAGTTTCGCAGGATGTAGATGTACGAGGGCTTGGCCTTGTCGCCCAGCGACTTCGCGCGCAAACAGAAGTCGTAGAGCTTGACCGAAGTCTTGTCGACATATTTGACGCAGGTGAACTCCGTGATCACCGGCCTGCCAGAGGTGCGCGCCGAATTGCTGACGTCCGTCGTCACCTGCTGCTTCATACCCTGGTGCACTGACACCAGTTCGATGCATTGGCCGAGCTTAAGTTCCTCGTTGGCGGTCCAGTCGGCGCCGGTCGAAATCAGGCTGCCGCCCGTGGCCCAGTCATTGCTTGTTGTGGGGAACACGGAAGTGTCGCCGGGTTGTAGCAGTATCAGATCCATGGCTTGTCTTTCGTTGGTCTATATTGGGTGGGAAGAGAACGCGTCACTTCGGAAGATTCGCCACAAGGCGGATCGAGGTTGTCAACTCCTCAAGCTGGAAGTGCGGCCTGAGGAAGACGACCGCGTTGTAGGAACCCACGGCGCCTGGCACATCCTTCACGATCACGTTCGCCTGGCTCAGGGGAAAACTCGCCTTTGCGTCCTGAGAGGCGTTCTCATCGAGCAACACATAGTTCGATATCCAGGTGTTGAGGTAGGCCTCTACATTGCCCCGCGTCAGGAAGCTGCCTATCTTGGCGCGCATGATGACCTTGATGTAATGCGCGAAGCGCGAGGCCGCGAGCATGTAGGGCAGCAGCGCGGAAATCTGTGCGTTGGCATTGGCGCTGTCGGAAAAATACTTCTTCGGCTGGTTGCTGGTCTGCCCGCCAAAGAATGCAGCCTGCCCCTTGCCCTTGCAATGGCATAACGAGATGAAGCCCAGATCGTTGAGCTCCTTTTCGCGCCGGTCGGTGATGGACACTTCAGTTGGACAAAACAGCTCCTCGGCCCCGGAATCGGTGCGGTAGCTGTAGGTCGGCAGGTCCTCAACCAGTCCACCACCTTCAACTCCGCGTATCGCTGCCGTCCAGTTGTACCTGGAGAACGCGTTGGTCACGCGCTGCGCCAGCATGTAGGCCGCATTGCCCCACAAGAAACTGCCGCTATCGGGTGAACTGCTGGAAGGCCCGACAGTCTCCTCGAAGTCCATGCCGTCAACCGGCCAGCTGTTCTTGCCGTAAGGCAGGCGCAGCAGCACATGCGGCATCACCAGCGTCACATAGCGGGAATCCTCGCTTTCGCGAAATTCCTGCCAGCCGGCCAGCTCAATGCTTTCAAAGATTTTTTCCAGGTCACGGGGCTTGGCGAGGTCGCGAAAGCTGTCGAGTCCGAATAGCGACGCTGAGGCTGCGGTGATGTATGGCGCATGGGCGGAGGCCGCGACTTCCGCGATCTTGCGCAGGAATTCGATATCCTTGGCGCTGCGCCCCACCTCGTAGCCGCCAATCAGAAGACTGTAGGGCAGGCCACCGAAAGTGCCGTACTGGTCTTCATAGATCATCTTGAAGAGTTTGCTTTGGTCTTTGTCGACCGCCTTCTCCATGTCGTCCAGCAGCTCGTCCCTGGTGGCGTTGAAGACACTGAGCTTGAGCATCTTGCCGGTTTCGGTGTTTGACACGAAATAGTGCAGGCCGCGCCAGGTCGCTTCGACCTCCTGGAACTTCGGCGCATGCATGATCACGCTCAATTGCCTGCTCAACCAGCCGTCGATGTCGGAGATGTGCGAGTCAATCGCAGTTATCGCGGCCACCGGCGCATAGGTGGAACCTGGAGCATCGAGCCGCGCCAGCACATCCGTCGCAAAGAAACCGATCGGGCCAAGGAATTTCTGCCTGTCCTCGTCGGTTTTCAGGCCGGCCGCATCCATGAGAGCGAAGACCGCATCAATGTTCTGCCTGGCTTGTTTTTTTGTCGGAGGCACCGGCTTTGCCTTCGGGTCAGGCGTGTCGGTAGCGCCGCTGAGAACCAGCAGCATATTGTTGGCCACCCTGCGATTGACCGCGTCATGCTTCTGCTCGGCCACTGTGCGCACTTGTGCGGCGTCGGTCGGCATCGCGATCGAATCGCTGTCGTCGGTCTGCTGCATGCCGAGCACAGCCAGAGCAGCCCTTTTTGCGTCGGCATCGATCTGGCCGTCTTTGGGTGCGAGCGCTGCCAATAGCGCTGTGGCGTCCGCAGCGAGCTTGGTCTGCGTCGCGGTCGCAGTGGGGTCGGCGCCGAGATTGCTGGCAATCGCATTGCGTTCCAGCTGGATTTTGGAAGACAGGCCGGCATCCCACTGCGTAAGTTGCTGCAGCTGGGCTGACACTGTCTGCAGGTTCTCCGGCGTGTCCGGGGTCGAAAACACCCCCAGCAGCCTGCGCAGCGGCGCCAGGGTTGCATCGGCGTCAACCACCGGCTTGCCGTCCGCGCCCACGCCGTTGACGGTCTCATATCCCCAGTCGGTGGCAGCCTTGAGCTTGGGCGCCTGATCGGCCTTGCCCATCACCATGGCCAGGTCGTACAAAGAAGATGTGGCCTTTTTGAGTTCGCCAGGCGCCTTGTCCATGTCTGCTTTGACGACGCTGTTGCGGTAGTCAGGCCCGGCCAGCACCTGAAGTTGTGCGCGCCTGGCCTGGCCGTCCGGCGTTTTGGCGATCAACAGATTCAGCTGGTCATTGAGCCGGTCGCTCGACTCCGCCCGCGACTGCAGCATGCGGATGTTGCTTCGTACCCGATAGAGCTTGTTGAGGTCAGGAATGGCGCGCACGATGGCGATCGGGTCGAACGCATCCAGCGAACTGAAAGTAATGTCGCCGGACAGATTGGCCGATTCGACGGCTCCGATCTGCATTGCACCGGGTGGTGACGGGATTCGCGGAACGTGGCCCAGAGCCACACGCGGCAACTGCGTCTTCATGACGTCGTTGAAGAGGTCCCGGTCAATAGGCACCATCTGCCGTTGCTTGTACGGCGGAAATTCCACGTCGGGATCGCGATCGCCGGCCAGGTCAGCAAACACTCCAACAATGAAGGGGAGCTCCTGCTTTTCGATGGCGCCGCCAGTCTCCACCTCGTAGGTGATCTTCACCCGGGGTGGACGATTACGCTCCAGCCATTTTTGAACACTTTCAGCCATTTTTAGCCTCTCATAGTCAATACCGCACGCACTTGCAGAAACGCTCGCCAAGCCACGAGGGCCGCGGGCGGAATTTCTCCCGCACTGTTTTCGCAAGCGGCATGCCAACCTTAAAAATCTCCTAACGCATTGATTCGTATGAGTATTTTTTTCACCTCTGAAGGTGAGGAGGACTTATTTGCACTGCTCTTTTTTCAGTTGAGCGAAGGCATCGCATACCGGCAAAGCGTGCCGGTCGAAGGCCCTCGACATCTGTCTGTGCCGGTGAAACCGGCAGGACAAAAATATCCATGCTTTGGTGCAGATATGTCCCGCCACTTTGAAAACCGCGGAAACTTTCCGAAGAATGGAATGCCACTATTGCGAATAGTTAGTTTCCAAAGAAAATGACTGGTTTTGAGCTGACCGGGACAATAATGAAGTCATCCGTTGCGAAGAAACTGCAGAACAGGCGCTTCGAAGACATCACGGCATGCAGTAGTGCCTGGCACGCGCACGCTTAATGACACGCAGCGGCATCTCCACAAAACAAGCTTGCTTGATGAACAAACAACTGGTCGATTTCGCCGTCCTCTGTATCCGCAGAAAGCTCGAGAGTGCCCCGCACTCAGTCGATACGGCCAGGGGAATTCACTCTTTCTGGATCGAATGGGAAGAGCCCGTCCCTCCGGAAGCTACAACACTGGAGGCGCTGGAAAGACTCGAGAGCGACGGAGTGGTAGAACGTGTCGCGCTGGACACTCAGGAACTCTGGATGATGAAGAAGGAGTCTCAGTTGCCCTCATCGACGTGAGCCCGGAGCCAGGAATATGACCCGACCCATTTCACTCGCCGCCCTGACCGTGCTGGAATTGACGCCGCCTGAAATGGTGACCTGCGCCTTTGATGCCGGCTTCAGCCATGTCGGCATCCGCTTGCTGCCGGCAACGCCGACCGAGCCGCAGTACGACATCGTGGGAGACACGCAGATGCTGCGCGAAGTCGAGCATCGCCTGGCGGACACCGGCATCAAGGTGCTTGATGTCGAAATCTTTCGCATCAAGCCCGATACCCTGGTCGGCGACTACGAAGCCGCGATTGCCACCGCCGCCCGGCTCGGTGCGAGCGATTTGCTTGTGGCCGGAAACGATCCAGACGAAGCCCGGCTCACCGATACCTTCGCCGCATTCTGCGACCTCGCCGACAGCTACGGGCTGGCAGCCGCCCTGGAATTCATGCCCTGGACCGATGCGAAGGATTTGACCCAGGCCGCGCGCATCGTTGAGCGCACCGGCCGCAACAACGCGGGTGTGCTGATCGACCCTTTCCATCTGAGCCGCTCGCGCAGCCGCATCAAGGACATTGCCGAAATCCCGCCGTCGCGCATGCGCTTCATGCAGTTTTGCGATGTGCCCGCAGCCATCCCGCCGACGATGGACGCGATCCTCGCCGAGGCCCGCTCCGAGCGCCTGTTTCCTGGCGATGGCGAAGTGGACCTCCTCGGTCTTCTGCGTGCTGCGCCGCGCAACATCCCGCTCAGCCTCGAAGTGCCAACGCACACGCTGGCACTCACCGTCAGCGCCACCGATCGCGCACGCCGCGCCCTTGCCGCCACACGGCGCGTGCTAGCGCAACTCGAAGCACTGGAGTCGTAAACATGCCCAGATATCGCAAGGTTTCCAAGGGGATGCGCAGCTTCGATCGGCGGACTTTATTCATCGCAACCCGGCGCTGATTGCCATGAATAAAGTCCCCCTTGCAAGAGCCCAAGCCAAGCACCGGACGCCGTACCTATGCCAGCTACGCCTCCAGGCGTACGACGACCTTGCCGGAGTGCCGGCCCTGCAGCAGGTCTGACAGGGCGGCGGGCGCATTCAGCAGGCCATCTACAACGTGCTCCGATGCCTTGACCTGCCCACTGTTGACCCATTCGCCCATTTCACTGCGGAACACGTCAAAGCGCGCGCCATAGTGGTCAAGAATGATGAACCCCTGCACCCGCACCCGCTTTTGCAAAATGGCGGCCAGGAACTGCGGCAGTTGGTTGGGGCCGATTGAGCCTGCAGAGTCGTTGTAATGTGCGACAAAACCGCACACAGGCATACGGGCGCCAAGATTGAGGAGCGGAAGGACTGCCGACAATACGTCACCGCCGACGTTTTCAAAGTACACGTCAATGCCCGCCGGGCATGCGGCAGCAAGCTGTTCCCCAAACAATGGCCCGCGCCTGTCGACGCAGGCATCAAAGCCCAGATCGTCGACCGCCTGGCGGCACTTTTCGGCACCTCCGGCGATGCCTACCACGCGGGCGCCCTTGAGTTTCGCGATCTGGCCGACCATGGCGCCAACCGCACCGGTCGCCGCTGCAACCACAACAGTTTCACCAACCTTTGGCTGGCCGATGTCCAGCAGACCGACATGCGCTGTAAAACCCGGCATTCCGAGCGCGCCAAGCGCGAGGGATGGTCGGCCCATGTCATCCATCAACTGCAGGTCGCTCCCATCGCTCAGAGCGTAGTCCTGCCAGCCAGCGTTGGCGAGCACGAGATCACCAACGCGATATTTGGGATGCCTGGATTCGACGACACGGCTGACTGTGCCGCCCGGCATGGTGCCGCCTAGCGGAACAGGAGGCGCGTACCCCGGGCCGACTTTGTCCATCAGGTTGCGCATGTACGGGTCCAGCGAAAGGAACTGCGTTTGCAAGAGCACCTGGCTTTCGCCCACGTGCGGCACAGGCTCGGTCACAAGATTGAAGTCAGACGCAACGGGCAGGCCGCGCGGGTGCGCCGCCAAGGTAATGCGCCGATTGATGCTGGGGTCTGGTCTTGACTTTGTCATGACTGCCTCCGTGCATCGGTCGCTGCGGGGCCCGGGCCGTGCTGCCATGCCAGCAGGCCGCCCAGGGCTACAGCCACCATGGCAAATGCAGGGGCGCCGAGCGCTCCAGTCCAGTCAACGATGAGGCCGCCCGCGATGGCGCCCGTGGCGATGGCGATCTGGAACGCTGCCACCAGCAAGCCGCCCGCGGCCTCTGCCTGGTCGGGTGCGGCGCGCACGATCCAGGTCTGAAAGCCGACCGGAAACGCGCCGAATGCGAACCCCCACAGCGTCACCGCCACAGCGGTGACCACGGTGGAGCTGCCGCCAATGAGCAGCGCAGCCGCAAGCAAGGCGATCATCCCGCTGCCTGCGACGATCGCGTATCGCTCACTGCGCCCCGCCAGCCACCCCCCTGCAAAGTTCCCGAAGAAACCGCCGATGCCATAGCCCAGCAGCACAGCGGAAATCGCCGACACCGACAGCTTGGTCACGTCTTCAAGCACGGGCCGGATGTAGGTGAAGCCCGCGAAGTGGCCGGATATCACGAGCAACACGGCCAGCAGCGCAATTCGTACCGGTCCCCGCGTGAGCAGATCGCGCAGGCCTTTCAAGCTGGCTTTGTCACGCGGCGGCAGTGCCGGCAACGCGACCAGCTGCACAGCGAAAGCCAGCAAGCCGACAGCACCTGCCGCGACAAAAGCGCTACGCCATCCCCACACATTTCCCATCCATGCGCCAACGGGCGCAGCGCAGACGGTGGCAATGGACACGCCCGTCAACACGAGCGACATCGCGCGCGGGAAAAGCCGCTCCGGCACCAGGCGCATGGCCAGTGCCGCCGCCATGGACCAGAATCCACCGAGCGCAATACCGAGCACCACGCGCGCGACCAATAGCACCGCGAGCGAGGCAGCCGTCGCCGCCAACAGGTTGGATACAAACAGAAGGGCTGTGAGCGTCAGCAACACCCGCTTCCGATCGAAGCGCGCCGTCAGCAAGGGGATGGTTGGCGCGGCCACCGCACCGACAAGCGCGGTGGCCGTGACGGCCTGGCCCGCAGCGCCTGCCGTGACGTGCAGGTCAGCCGCCATGGCGGTCAGCAGGCTGGCCGGCAAGAATTCCGCAGTGACCAGGCCGAACACGCCAAGGGAAAGTGAAGCAACCGCCGCCCAGAGGGCGGCGGCTTCGCCAGGTGAATCGTTGCCAGGGGTCGCGCCAGCGGCCAGTGGATCGAGACAGGCAGAACAGGAAGTAGATGACATGAAATGTGAAGCCTTGTTGAGGACAGGGTTGCCAGCTTAGGCCTAGCATCGACACCTTTCCATGGCGAAAGAGCCGAAATGCTTGACGATTCCTCCAGAACTTTTACGCCCATCGTTCAGCCTCCTCACGAAAACGGGGGCCTGCCTGCCGCAGGCCCCGACCCCCTCACCAAAGTCCTGCTGGGCCTGCGCCTGGACGGCGTTGAGTACGGCCGCTGCCTGATGCACGCGCCGTGGGCGATTTCCTTTGCCGCGCAAGCTGCCGCACGTTTTCATTTCGTCGCCAGCGGAGATTGCTGGATGCATACGCAGCGGTCCGGGTGGATGGAACTGAAGGCCGGTGACGCAGTGCTGCTGCCCCGCAGCACCGCCCACACCGTGGCCAGCTCACCAGAAGTGCCGCCGGTGGATCTCGCGACTTTCGATCGCGAGCGGGTCGCAGACGACATCTATTTGTTGCGGGATGGAGCCCCCGCAGCGCAGACGCCATCCCACGTCATGTTCTGCGGCACCATGAAGTTCAACCTTGACCCTCTGCACCCATTGCTGGCCATGATGCCAGAGGTGATACGCGCCGGCGACCTGGCCCAACGCGACCCGGGTGTACCCATGCTGCTCGACGCGATGGAGCGTGAAGCCTCGCTCAACCGCATCGGCGCCTGCGGCATCCTGGCCCGCATGGCCGATGTGCTCGCCGCGAGCATCATCCGTGCCTGGGTGGAATGCGCTTGCAGCAACTCGACGGGCTGGATCGCAGCGCTGCGCTCGCCCGGCGTGGGCAAGGTGCTTGTCGCCATTCACGCGACGCCGGAGCAGGACTGGAGCGTGCCGGAGATGGCGAACATCATGGGTGCATCGCGATCACGTTTTGCCCAGGCATTCAAGGATTCGGTGGGCGAGAGCCCGGCCAGGTACGTGGCCCGCATTCGCATGTTCCAGGCCCGCAGCTGGATCATGCAGGACGGCATGCGTGTCACAGTGGCCGCTGACCGGCTGGGTTACGACTCGGAGGCCTCGTTCAGCCGGGCGTTCAAGCGAGTTATCGGCCACCCACCCAGCAAGGCCCGCAGTTCCATGTGACCAAGGCGTGTTGTGGTGCTGTGGCGCTGGAACTTCTCAGTTGGGCTTTGGTGCACATTTGCAATACGCCCGGCGCACAGAGCAATGAGCGCTGGCAAGGCCCAGTGAAGCAGGGCATGACCGTCGGCAATTCGTGAATCGCCCAGCTAATCCAGTGCGCGAGGCTGCACGCCGACTGCTGTGCAGTACCGGTGGTAGTCCGAGATCCGGTCGGCGGCGGTTATTTGCTGCAGTACGCTGTGGTGCGCTCCGAGGTATTCGACACTGCCCTTGACGACGACGTGCACCAGCAGATCCTCGTCCCCTACAGCTTCCCACCAGTCCACATTGCCGGCAGGCTCGTGAATGTAGTCCCCGACGCCCACCATGCGACCGTCGTTCAGGCGACGCTCGCCAACCAAGGTCAGGGCGTGAACCTCGCCAGTGTGCCGGTGTAAACCCAGCCGTGTGCCCGGCTTGAGTCGCATCAATTCGACCCAGCCTGAACCATCTGGCAGGAACTGGATCGGAAGTGACCATTTCCCTTCCCCTTCCGGGATCCAGGTGCTGAGTCCAGCCCGGCGCATAGCCGCGGCGACGATAGTGTTTGCTAGTTCCATGGCTCTGCCTCTTATTGGTCTGGATGTTGATGGCGGTATTCCTGGGTGCGGCCGCCATAGCCGTACGCGCTGCCGCGCACGTCTTGCACGTACACGTAGCTTTCTGGGTGCAGGTCTCCCAGGATGCGCCCGAACGCTTCGAATGATTCGGCGACAAACCGGGCCTTTTCGGCCTTGGTGTTGGTTTCGTCCACCACCTTGATGTCGAAGTAGAAGCTGGTCATCTTCAGTTCGGCCAGCGATTTCCCGGCGACAAACCAGTCGCGCGGATCGACATAGTCGATCACCACTGCGGTGAGATCACGTCGTTTTCCGAGCAAGCGGCTGGAAAGGTCCAGCAGCGTGTCGGTGACGAGTTGCGAGAGTTCTGGCGTACGGTTCGCCGAGATCTTGACATTGAGGATAGGCATGGTTGTTTCCTTTTTTGGGTTGGTGCCGCCACTTTAGGGCGAGCCACTACAGCCGGAAACCTCCATCCCGCATAATCGGTTTTGCTCGAAACGCAAAGGCAACCCCGATGAAACACTTCCTGCCGGACCCTGCGGACTTGCGGTGGCTGGTTCGCTCACTCGACCTCAATTCGTTCTCTGCGGCCGCCCGGGAGTTGGACGTGGCAGTCTCTGTCGTTACCCGAGGAGTCAACCGCCTTGAAACGGGGTACGGGGTCACTTTGTTGCGCCGGTCCACGCATGGGCTGTCAGCAACCGCCGAAGGCTTTGAGTTGGCGCAGGAAGCACGTGAACTGCTGGCGCGGATGGAGGACATCTCTGCCGCGGTGTCGAAACAGCGAAATCGCGTGGCCGGCGCGCTGCGACTGGCCTCAAGCCAGGAGATTTGCGAGGAACTGGTTGTGCCGCAGCTGGGCGCGCTGCGCGCGCGATACCCGGAGTTGCGCATCGAGGTGGTGGCCGATGACCGGGTTGCCGATCTCGTGACGGACGGGATCGATGTGGCCCTGCGCACCACAGTAGGCAATAGCGAGGCTGTGGTCGCCCGTGCCCTTGGCTCCTTTGAACGCCGCCTGTACGCCTCGCCTGAATATTTGCGCCAACATGGAGAACCCGCCGGCCCGGATGAGTTGGGCAGGCATCAGACGGTAACCCATACCGCGCAGGGGCCCGTTGTGACATGGGCGTTCCGCAAGGCCGGACGGAAGGTCGAAGCCACTGTCAGGTCACAGCTCGCCATGAATACCACGGCCCTGGTGCATCACGCCCTGGTGGCCGGGGCGGGCATCGGCATGCTGTCGGTTCCATTGGCGGCGGGGGACGTGGCCAAGGGCCTTTTGAAGGAGGTCTTGTCGCCTTACGCTTCCGGTATTACCCACACGATGTTCGCAGTGTCCTTGCCCAACCTGCGTAACGCGGCGCGCGTACGGGCTGTGATCGACTTCCTTCAGGCGGCCGCCCGCCGGCAGTGGGCCATGACTTGCACCTAGCGGAAACCGGCCTTGAACTCCAGCACCTGGAATGCTGCGCTTAAGGTTTGTTTTGATTCCTCATAACCTGCCCAAGAGGGGATGCAGACAAAAATTGGACTATCAGGAGGTAGTTCACGTATCCGTGCCAAGACAGGATTCGAGCGGTCGAGCTCTACATCAAGTCCGGAAAACCCGTGAGCCAATCATCCGTCAGCTGGGTTGCATGAATAAAGTCCTTCAGTTGGTGCTTTGAGCAAGCGCCGGCATGCGCATGCCCTCATCCACAATCGTTAGCGGCAGTTCACCGGCACAGTTGCCACGACCCGCCAGCGGGGTACACGCAGACAGCTGCCTGAACTCAGGCGCTGGCAGCGGCGTTTGCGCTTTTGCCTGCTGGTAGGGTGAGCCGCCGGTCGACCCTGCAGCCTGACCAGGCAGTAGTCCGGCCGTGATCAACAAGGTGCCGGGCGTGTAGTTGATCGTGTAGTTGCCATTGGCTGCCAGCAAACCCTGGTTGATCGCGTAATTGCCAGGCTGCTCGCCCGCCACGCGCTGCAACGCACCGCTCAGTACAGAGGCCGCGCTGTCGCCGGCCGCAAACGGCCCGGTGCGGTAAGTCAGCAAAGGGTCGGGCGTATAGACCTGTTTGGCCTGGTTATCGGCAATCACCGAAAGTGACGCTGGCGTAATGACACCGCTGTTGTTCGCGGCATAGCTGACGCTGTAGTTGTTGCCGCCATTACCGTCGTTCATGACCAGTCCGGCGGCAGTCAGCGTCTTGCCGCTGCCGGCATTTTTGTTGTCGAAGGTCTGCGTGGCTGCGCTGGCAACTGTGTCGTACAGCGCGCCGGTGACCACGGGCGCTGCTGCCGACGCGGTGGTGCCGTCGTAAACACGGTTGTCGGCCTGCGCGGTCACAGTCAGCGCGGCCGGGGTGATGCTGGCCGTGGCCGCCGCCTGACCGGTGATGGTGTAGTTACCCACGTCGGCGCCTGTGTAGCTGCTGCTGAGGGCGACGGCTTTCCCGCTGCCCACATGTTTGTCTGCGAAAGCGCCCGTGGCAGTTACCGCGAGATCGTCGTTGGTGATCAGGCCGGCGTAGCTTGCACCAGCCACGTTGACGGTAGCGGTCGCGTTGCCGTCGTAGACCTTGTCAGCAGCCGTGATGCCGCTGACCGTCAAGGCCTTGGGTGTGATGTTCGCCGTCGTCGTAGCCTGGCCGGTGATGGTGTAGTTGCCGACGTCGGCGCCCGTGTAGCTGCTGGCGAGCGTCACGGTTTTGCCATTGGCTACGTTTTTGTCGGCAAATCCGCCAGTGGCAGTGACCGCGAGATCGTCGTTGGCGATCAGGCCGGCGTAGCTTGCGCCGCTGGTGTTGACGGTAGCGGCGGTGCTGCCGTCATAAACTTTATCGCTGGCCGTAATGCCGCTGACCGTAAGTGCTTTCGGCGTGATGCTGGCCGTGGTCGCTGCTTGATCGGTGATGCTGTAGTTGCCAACATCGGCACCGCCATAACTGCTAACGAGCGTGACAGTTTTGCCGTTGGCTACATTCTTGTCGGCGAAAGTCCCGGTAGCACTAACGCTGAGTACATCGCCGCTCACTAGTCCTGCATAGTTGGCTCCGCTGCTATTGACGATAGCGGCAGTGTTGCCATCGTAGACCTTATCGCTGGCCGTGATGCCGCTGACGGTCAGTGCTTTGGGCGTGATGCTGGCCACCAGCCCGACCGGATTGCTGACGCTGTAGTTAGCGGCGTCGGCGCCAGACAGCAAGCCGCTCCCGCTCAGGTTTACCGCCTTGGCATTGCCAACATTTTTATCGGCGAAGCTGCCCGTCACTCCGCTCAGGCCGAGCGTCACAGCGTCGCCGCTTACCATTCCCGCCAGCGCCGCCGCACCAGTGTTCAGCGTGGCGGTGGTGTTGCCGTCGTACACCTTGTTGTCTGCAGTAAGGCCGCTGACCGTCAAGGTTTTAGGCGTGATGTTGGCGACCACCGCGGTCGGGCTGCTCACGCTGTAGTTGCCCGCATCAGTGCCAGACAACAAGCCCACCCCGCTTACTGTTACTGCTTTGGCATTGCCTACATTTTTATCGGCAAAGTTGCCGGTAGCGCTGCTCAAATTGACGGCAACGTTATCGCTGCCGAGCACGCCAGACAGCGTAGCCGCGCCGGTATTCAACGCGGCGATAGTGTTGCCGTCGTAGACCTTGTCGCTCGCCGTCACGCCGCTCACGGTGAGCGCGGCCGGCGTAATAGTCAGCAGGCCGCCCACAATATCCAGCCCCTGCTGGTCGGAAAACGCGGTGTAGGTGCCGACGTTGCGGCCACTGGCGGCAGTGCCGGTGCGCGTGCCCGAGGGCGCCACCACGCTGCCGGCCTGCGTCGCCGCGTTGTAAACCGTGTTCACATTGGCCACGTTTTGCGCCACCAAAAAGTTGCGCAGCAGCGGGCTGGTCATGCCTTCGTAGATGCGCCAAACGGTGGACGTGCCGCCTGTGGCACCCACGTCCCATCCGGCAAAGGTGGCCTGCTGGCGCATCTGCGCGGTCGTGCGGCCGGTGCCGGCAGCGCTGGTAGCCTGCCCCGTGGTGGCGGTGTCCCAGTAGCTGTTGGTGACCGTGCCGGAGGCCGAGCCGGCCAGCCCGCCCAGGGCGCTGGTGCCGCTGACGGCGCCGGTGGCGTAGGTCTTGTCCACCGTGCCGGCCACCACATCGCCGATCAAGCCGCCGACCTGGCTGCCACCGCTCACGCTGCCGCTCGCATAGGCATCGCTGAGCGCGCCGCTGTTGCTGCCGATCAGGCCGCCCACCGCGGTGCCGGTGCCGGTGACGGCCCCCGACGCGTAGGCGCCGCGAATCACGCTGGCAGCGTCGGTGACCCCGACCAGGCCGCCCACGCCGCCGGCACCGACCACCTCTCCCGTGGCATAGACGTTCGAGGTGGGAACACCCCCGGTGTTGACGCTATGCCCTATCAGGCCGCCCACCCGGCTGCCGGCACCCTCCACCCGGCCGGTGGCGTAGGCATTGCTGAGCGTCGCCTCAGCCGATCCGATCAGGCCGCCGACATCGCTGTTGCCCGTGTCGGTCGCCCGCACGGAGCCTTCGGCGTGCACGTTGCTGATGACGCCCATGGTTTGCCCGAGCAGTCCGCCGACGTTCGTGAGGCCTTGCACGTTGCCGGTCGCCACCGCGTTGGAAAGCTGTGCGTCGGCGTTGCCGATCAGGCCCCCGACCGACCTGCGGCCCGTGACGTTGCCGGTGGCCCGGACGTCGGAGACCGTGCCGCCGGCGTACCCCGCCAGGCCGCCGACGTTCGCGCCGGAGACGAGGCTGTCGCCCGCGACCGCACCGGTCGACCTCGACCGCGTCAGCGAGGTCCCCTCGAAGTTGCCGACCAGGCCGCCAACAAATGAATAGCCGCTCACGTCACCCGTCGCTTCCCCCTGGTCGATCGTCCCGCCGGCGACCCGCCCCACCAGGCCGCCGACGTTCGCGCCGGCATTGCCCACGGCGTTGCCTGTGTTGGTGACGGAGCCGGTGGCTGTGACGTTGCTGAGGTCGGCTCCCGTCGATCTGCCGATCAGCCCGCCGCTGTACTGCCGCTGGCTGGTGACGTTCGCGGTGGCGCGGGCGTTCTGGATGGCGCCGCCGCTGTGGTCGCCGATCAGTCCGCCGGTGTAATTGCCGGGTCCCTGCACGGTCACGGCGTCGGAGCGCGCGTCCGTCACCGCACCGGTGTTGCGTCCCACCAGGCCGCCCGTGTAGTCGCCGGTGGCGCTCACGTTGCCGGTCGCATAGACGTCAGCCAGCGCGCCAGTACTGTGCCCGACCAGCCCGCCGACGTACTGCGTGACGCCGGTGAGTCCCGTGGCCGTGACGGAGCCGGTGGCATACGAATTGGTGATGTCCCCCGAGTAGTTCTGGCCGACGAGGCCGCCAACCCCGGTATAGGTGGTGGTCGCGCCGCCGTCGGCCACCACCGCTCCGGTCGCGCTCGCCTGGGAGATGTTGCCGAAATTCCAGCCCACCAGGCCACCTACGTTGCGGGCCGCTCCGTTCACGCCCTGGCCGCCGAGCCTGCCGATGCCGTTGACGGTGCCGCTGGCGCTGACGTTGGTCAGGGTGGTGCCCGCGGTGAGCGCGTCGGCGTTGCCGTTCGCGCCCAGCAGCCCGCCCACGTGGGCGCGGCCCGTGACCGCGCCCGAAGCCCGCGCATTCTGCACGGTGGCGCCGCCGCTGAGGCGGCCCACCAGCCCGCCCACATAGTCGTAGTTGTTGCCCCCGTTGACCGCGCCGGAGGCCGACACGTCACGCAGCGTGGCCCCGTTGATGGCCTCGCCCACCAGGCCGCCAATCACCATGTCACCGCTGCTGGTCATGTTGATGGCCACCTGGGCGTGCGCATCCTGCAAGGTTCCGCCACTCATGAAGCCCACCAGTCCACCGACGCTGGAGCCAGGACCTGCCAGCGTGCCCGATGCACGCAGGTTGTGCAGCGTGGCATTGTTGGCGTCGCTGGCCAGTGCGCCTGCACCCGTAAAAGCATTGCCCGTCACGTTGACGAGGTCCAGGTTCCTGACCGTTCCGCCGATCACCGAGAACAAGCCCGTCATGCTCGTCGGCACCCAGAGCTTCAGGTTGCTGATGGCGTGGCCCAGACCGTCCATCACGCCGCCCAGCCCCGTCAGCGGCGAGGCACCCTTGTTGCCGTTCCAGCCCGCGGTCGCGCTGGCGTCGATGTCTGCGCCCAGCGCGTAGCGCAGGCCGCCGTCGAGGTTGATGGACTGCAGGCCCGTGGTGGAGCCTTCGGTGCCAAGGGTGTTGATGACGATGTAGCCCTCGCCGTTGATGGTGAGAAAACCCGTGCCCGCCCGGTCGAAGTTCACGCGGCCGGCGAATCCTGTGAGCGGGTCCACCGGCACCTTGACCTTGCCTCCGGCCACACCTGCATCGGCGCCGTTGGCGGTGCCTGTGTTCATGACCAGGGCCGAGCTGCCGGTCGCGTCCATCACGGCGCGGATGTTGATGTCGCGCGCAGCGGTTAGCGTCAGTGTGTTGGCGTTCCAGTTCACGTTGTCGTTGACGTGGATGTCGCCGTTGCCCGCCGCGTTGCTGCCGCTGCTTGACAGGATGGTGACGTCGCTGTTGGCCAGATTGGCGGACAGCGTGGCGCCGCTGATGTCGCCGCCGCTCGCGGCGATGGTGAAGTCCGCGGGGTCAATCAGCCAGGTGCCGGTCTTGCCCTGCGCGGCGCGCGTGCTGACGTGTGAGCCTTCAGCCACCTTGACATGCGCGCCCGAGGTGTCGATAAAGCCGCCGTTGCCGCCACTGGGTGCGGACGCATCCAGCGTGCCGCCCACCTGCACCGTGCCACCGTCAAAGCCGCCCAGCAGTTTGATGACGCCGCCGCGGCTTTCGAGTGTGCGCGCCTGAATGACGCCGGTGTTGTTGACCACGGTGCCGGCCAGCGCGTCGGCCGCTTTCGCGGTGAGCAAGGCCGTGCCGCCGTCTGCCTGTATCAGCCCGCCGTTGTGCGCGAGCGCATTGACCGCGCCTTCGTCCACCGCGAGTTTAAGCAGGCCGTCTCCTGCGAAGTCGAGCGTGACCTGCTTGCCGGCGGCCAGGGCCACCGTACCCAGGTTGGCCACCAGCGTGCCGGTGTTGCTGACCTGGCCGCCAATCAGCGCGATGCTGCCGCCGTCGGCGGCACGTATCGTGCCTTCGTTGCGCACGCTGGCGCCACTGCCACTGGCGCGCAACACATAACGCCCGGCCATGAAGTCGGTATCGCTCATGCCCAGCGTCGAGGCCACCAGCCCGCCCACGCTGACCTGCGCGCTCTGGCCGAACAACACGCCGTTGGGGTTGAGCAGGAAGACCTGGCCGTTGGCATTGAGCCGGCCCAGGATCTGGCTGGCCTCAGTGCCCAGCACGCGATTGAGTGCAACGGCATTCGATCCGGGCTGCACGAAATTGACGGTCTCGTTGCCGGCAACGCCGAAGCTCTGCCAGTTGATGGCAAGTTTGGGTGTGGTCTGGGTGATGGTGGTGGTGTTGCCGCTTTGCGTGATGCCACCCTGGCCCGCGCTGACCTGGCCACCCGTGGGAGCGGCCAGCGCCTGCGCCGCTGCCAAGCCGGCGGCAAGGGCCAACGCGCGGAGCTTGCGTTCACGCTTGCCCAGGCTGCGTTTGCCCTTGCCGCTGGCTGTTTCGGCCACGGCTTCAAAGCAGGCACCGGCTTCGTTCCAGATGACGCGGTAGGTGTGGTTCATGGCGATTTTTCCTTCGGTTGTGAATCAAATCGGGCTTCAGCCCTTTCAGGACGTGCGCAAGCAGCTATCAAATATGTAGCGCGAAACAGGCGGTGCGTTGGCCACTCAAAAACTCCTGGACACCTGCAGCCACAGCCGGCTGCTGCGATCCGGCTCGGCGGTGGCCGGGCCGCCGTGCAGCTTGCGTGCGTAAAAGAAGCGTGCGCTCCAGCCGTCGGCATGCGCCCAGTTCAGGCCCAGGCCGGCACCCGACAGGCTTCGCCGGTTTGACGCGCCAACGCCGGACAACGGCTGCTCATTGCCGTAGCCAACGGCCGCGTCGTAAAAGCCGACCAGCTGCCAGCCGGCGCCCAGCGGGTATTGCAGTTCCAGCGTCAGCAGGCTGGCGCGGTCTGACGGCGCTTCGCCCTGCGGGTAGGCGCGCACGGCGCCAGCGCCGCCAAGCGGCAGCTTTTCGGACGAGTCCAGGTTCTTGCTGGGCCACTGGCCGGTATAGGAGACCAGCAAGTTGGCCTTGCCGACGCTTTGCTGGCGCATGGCCAGCAGGCCCAGCTTGCCGAAGCTGCCGGCGCTGCGCACGGTGGCCTCGTCGATGGCCAATGCGTCGGCACTGTTAATGGCCAGCTGGCCGCGCGTATAAGTGGCCGAAAACCCCCAGACGCCACCGCCAACCCAGCCGTCGCGTGCATCACCGGAAAGGCCAAGATTGAGCAGGTTCAGATGCTTGTCATCGGCAGAACCGACGAGGTCGATGCGGTCGCGCAGGCGCTTGTGCTCGGCACTGACTTGTGCGTTCAGGTTGTGCAGGCGTGAGCGCAGCACCGGGTGCGCGGCGAACAGGGTGG
Source organism: Polaromonas sp. P2_G11 (assembly GCF_056403595.1). Lineage (NCBI taxonomy): Bacteria > Pseudomonadati > Pseudomonadota > Betaproteobacteria > Burkholderiales > Comamonadaceae > Polaromonas > Polaromonas sp. P2_G11. The sequence continues at coordinate 465,225 of NZ_JBFUFE010000003.1, forward strand.
CTATGGAGGCGTCGCCGTGTGCGTCCAGGTTTGCAAACTCCCCGCCCAGGCGGTACCTCATCACCGAGACGGCAGCGCCCGCGCGCGTGCCGTTGCCGCCCACCGGTAACTGCCACCCCAGGCGCGCATAGTTCATATCGCTCCCGGCGGTCAATGCGCGCAGGGACACCAGGTCGCCCAGGCCGGCCGGGTTGTTGAAGTACAGGCTGGCGCCTGCCCGTTCGCGACCGGTGGCGCGGCTGCCGAAATTGTCGGCCTCCAGCAAGCCAGTGACAGCCGGCCCCCGCTCAACGTCCACCACCAGTTCGCTGGTGCCCACCGACGCGCCGGGCTGCAGGGTCGAGCGCACCGCGATGCCGGGCACGTCGGCTGCCAGCAGCAGCGAACGCTCCAGCGCTGCTTCGTTTACCAGCTCACCCGGCACCAGCGCGGCCAGTGGCAGCGGCGCGGGCAATTCGCCCTGCGGCTTCACGGTGATGGCGCTGTAACGGCCCTCCACAATGGCGATTTTCACAACACCATCCCGGATGTCCTGCCGGGGCAGGTAGGCGCGCGCCACCGTATAGCCGTGCTGGCGATAGAAGCGGCTCAGGCGCACCGCCAGTTCCTCGAGCCCGGCGAAGTCAAGCTCACGGCCGATGGCGTCCTGCACCACCGTGAGCAGGTCTGCTCCAGAAAAAGCGGTGGCACCCGAAATTTTTATCTGCGCCACCCGCACCTGGATTGCAGCATCCCCCGGTGATGCCTGTGGCATCGGGGATGCCGCGGCCGGTGCTGCAGGCAGCACAGCCGGTGCATCTTCGCGAGGCACGGGAGCCGCAGGCCTGAGTTGCTGCAACACATTGCCGGCATCGGGAGGGCTGACCGCCGCTGCAGGCTCCAGTCCGGCCAGGCACGCGGCTCCGCACAACAGCGCCGCGGCGCGGCGCACGGGCCAGGAAGAGGCGTAGACGCCCTGACGCAGCGGCAGCGAAGCGCCTGTCGTGGATCGGGTAGTGGTTTGCATGCCGCGTATGGTGTCGGGCCGGGAAGGCAATCGCCTCCCCTGATTCGGGGAGACGGTCCGAATTTTTTTGCGGTCAAATAGGCGCACCCGCTAAGATTCACGGCGGCGTCAGCCCCAACAACAACTGAAGGAATCAAGCGCATCCATGTCCATCCTGACCGTGACCCTGGTGGAAGACGACACACCAATCCGCGAGGAATTCGCGCGCATGGTGCGTGAAGATGTTGGCCTCAGGCTGCTGGAGGCGGTGGGTTCCTGCGCTGAGGCACGGCGCAGCTTTTCATTTGCCCAGCCGGACGTTGCACTGATTGATTTGGGCCTGCCCGACGGCGACGGCACCGAACTGATCGCGGACCTGGCCCGCCGCTCGCGCCACACCAGCATCCTGGTGGTGACCATCTTCGGTGACGAGGCCCATGTGGTGCGCGCCCTGCAGGCGGGCGCCCACGGCTACCTGCTCAAAGACACGCCGACCGCGGAATTCGGCCGTGCGATCCGCGCAGTGAGCGAAGGCGCAGCCCCGCTTTCGCCGCAGGTGGCGCGCTATCTCCTGCGCAGCTTCGCCGCGCCGCGGACAGAGGCACAGCGCTGGCTGATGGAACCGCTGACGCCTCGCGAAAAAGATGTGCTGACAGCCGTCTCGCAAGGCCTTTCGGTGCCCGAAACAGCGCGGCACCTCGACGTCGCGCCGTCTACCGTAGCCGCCCATATCAAGAGCATTTACGGCAAGCTGGCCGTGCACTCGCGCGTCGAAGCCGTGAACCAGGCGCGCGCCCGGGGACTGATCTGAATGCGATTGCAGGGCATATGGGCCGCGCTATGCGCCTGCGCCACGCTGATGCTGGCGGCGCCGTCCTGGAGCGCCACGGCGGCCACCCTGGAACAGGCGGTGGTCGCCACTGAAGACGCAGGGCGCCCCGCCGAAGTCGATTTCAGCAAGGCTTCGCCCGTCACGCTGCCCGACAACTGGCGCCGCAGCCGCCCTGGTTTTGACGGCGTCGCCTGGTATTCGATCGCGCTCGATGCCCCTCTGAAGGCCACCGGCGCTACCGGCCCGGAGCATGAACTTGTGCTCGTCGTGCCGCGTGTGGCCGACCTGGGCGAATTCTGGCTCAACGGCGAACGGCTGGACCTTGGCGCGGGCAACGGATTTACCCGCAACCGCGCGCTGTGGGTGCCCCTGGGAGGCCACGTGCTCAAGCCCTCTGGCAACCTGCTGCAGGTGCGCGTCAGCGGCAGCGCCGACACCCGCGGCGGACTTTCGCGCATGAGCCTGGGAGCCGCTGCGGCCGTAGGGCCGGCCTTCCAGGTGCGCCGTTTCCTGCAAAGCATCGCCCCCACGATGCTGATGTTCGCGGTGCCGATCTGCCTGTTCGGCGCCATCCCGCTGTGGTTCAAGACGCGCCGCTACATCCACCTGCTGTTCGTGCTGCTGTGCCTGAGCTGGATGCCGCGGGCACTGGTGATGCTCGCGCCTGAAGCCGGGCCGCCCGGCCCCGAATCCTTGCTGTTCGCACTGGCCAGCACCCTTGTGTCCAACACGCTCATGATCATGCTGCTGCTGGAGTACAGCCACTGGACCAGCCCGCCCTGGAAGCGCTACCTCAAAGTGCTCTACGGGGTCATCGCGCTGTCTTTCGCAGCGGGCGTCGCCGCCTACCTGAAGGGCGACATGCGGCCCAACGTCGCGGCCGTGCTGCACTGGCCGTATTTCGCCCTGACCATCGCCGTGGTGCTGGCCCAGGTTCACAGGGCTTGGCGCACACGCCGGCGCAACGAAGTGTTCCTGGCCGTGACGCTGGTCCTCTGGTGGGCCGCGGTGCTGCAGGACCTGGCCATTCCCGCCGACCTGAACGCCTTCGACAGCTTCTTCATGGCCCCAGTGGCCGCGCTTCTGGTGCTGGCCACCCTGGTCGCGCGCACGCTCGAGGGCCTGGCGCTGCACAGGGCCAGCGCCGAAGAAGAGATCAACCTTGCGGTCGCCGGCGTCAGCACAGCGCACGGCCAGGCCCTGGAAGAAATGCGCGCGGAATTCGACCGCCGCAAGGCCGAGGAGCGCCAGGCCGTGATCGCCGCCGAGCGTACCCGGCTGCTGCACGACCTGCACGACGGCATGGGCAGCCAGCTGATCACCGCGCTGCGGATGACCCGCCGCGACGAGGTGCCGCGAGAGGAAGTCGCGCGCGTGATTGAGGACTCCCTGGAAGACATGCGGCTCATCATCGATTCGCTGGACCTTGAGGAAAGCGACCTGCTGCCCCTGTTGGCCAACTTGCGTTATCGGCTGGAGCCGCGGCTCAACGCCATCGGGGTTGGTTTGCAGTGGCAAGTGGGGCCGTTGCCGGAGATGGACTACCTGACACCCGAGACAGGCCTTTCCATCCTGCGCACGCTCCAGGAGGCCATCAACAATGCAGTGCGCCATGGCGCGGCCAGGACCATCACCGTTCGCGCACGTGACACCGCCAGCACCCTGGAGCTGTCCGTCACAGATGACGGCTGCGGCTTCGACACGCACGCCGTTCCCGCACCCGGCAAGACCCAACGCGGCCTGGCCGCGATGCGAATGCGCGCACAAAAACTGGCGGGCCAGGTCCGCATTTCCAGTGGCACACATGGAACCTGCGTGACGCTGGAGCTTCCGTTAAGACGTTGAGACGGCACCCTTCAACCGCATACACAAAACTTTGGTACGAAGCTTGAGCCGCCCTCTTCTTACGACACTCTTGTGGGCTGCGAGTCCGGCGCCTTGACCGACGCGAGCACGCGGTCGACCATCACGCCTGCCTGGCCCAGGTTATTCATCGGATCGCAGAACGAGGCCAGCTGCTTCCGTGTCACGTGCTTCTTGATTTCGGGATGCTCCGCCAACAACTCGATCAGTGGGCGCTTTTGCTTGAGCGCGTCGCGGCAAATGTCGTAGACCAGGTCGTGGGCGTATTCACGCCCGATGTAGGGGCCCAGGCCCATCATCACGGCCTCCGACATCACGAGGCCGTGGGTCATGTCGATGTTGCGGCGCATCTGCGCGGCATCGACTTCCAGACCCGCGAGGATGAACTTCGTCTGCTTGAGTGCGCCCGAGATCAGGCAAAAAATCTCGGGCATCGCCACCCATTCGATCTCCCAGGGGCCTGTGGAGCGTTCATGGTCGGCGACCATCGCGTCCATCAGCGATGCGGCCAACTGGCGCACCACGGAGATGTTGGCGTGGATGTAGAGGCAGGAGATGGGGTTGCGCTTTTGCGGCATGGTTGACGAGGAGCCGCGCCCTGGCGCGAAAGGCTCAAACACTTCGGCGACTTCGGTCTGCATCAACAGCTTCACATCCATAGCGATCTTGCCGAGCGAGCCACCGACGATGCCGAGGAAGGCGCCAACTTCGGCGAAGTTGTCGCGCACGGTGTGCCACGAAATCAGGGGCTGCCCGAGGCCGAGTTCCTTCATGAGGCCAGCCTGGGTTTCCATCGCACCTTTTTCAAGCGAGGACAGGGTGCCCGACGCGCCGCCGAACTCGCCAACCAGCACCCGCGGCTTGAGCTGCGTGAGGCGCTCGCGGTGGCGCTCGATACCTGCGAGGATGCTGGCCATCTTGTAGCCGAAGGTGATGGGCGTCGCCTGCTGCAGGTTGCTGCGGCCGATGATCGGCGTGTCGCGGTGGTCGCGCGCCAGTTTGGCGAGCGAGGCCGAGATGTCCGCGAGGTCGGCCTCGACCAGTGCGAGGCCCTCGCGTATCTGCAGCACGGCGGCCGTGTCGGTGATGTCCTGCGTAGTGGCGCCCCAGTGGCAGTATTCGCCCAGGCCATCCTTGCAATGCGCGTTGATCTGGTTGACCACGGCGATGATCGGGTAGCCGATCTGCTCGGTCTTGGCCTTGAGCTTGACCCAGTCGATCTGGCTGGGCTCGCAGTTCTTCACGATCTCTTCAGCCGCCTCGTTGGGAATGATGCCGAGGGCGCCCTGAACCTTGGCGAGCGCGCGCTCGATGTCCAGGTATTTGGCGGTGCGATTCTCGTCCGACCAGACATGCCGCATGGCGGCATCGCTGAACATGTCGCCGAAAATTTTTGAGTCGATGATGGTTGCGGACATAGCTTCTCCGTTGGGTTATGTATCTTGTGAAAAATCAGGGGTGCGTGCAGCCAGGGCCACGATACGCTCGGCTTTGAGGACAACCGGGCGATCGACCATCTTCCCGTCGAGCTGGATGGCGCCGCCGCCGGCTGCGCGCGAGGCGCTCAGGATGCGTTGTGCCCAAGCCAGCACTTCGGCGTCAGGCCGCAGCGCTCGATGCACTGCGGCAACCTGCACGGGGTGTATGCACATCTTGGCGCCGAAGCCAAGGCAGCGTGCCTGCGCCATGTCGGCGGCAACCCGGTCCGCATCAATGTCTGGCGTGACGCCAGCCACGGGCGAGGGCAAACCCGCGGCGCGTGAAGCAATAGCCAGCTGGATCGCGGCGTGCTGCAGGGCCGGGCTGTCGGCGGGAAGATCAAGGTCGGCCATGTAGTCGAGCGAGCCGAAGGCCAGGCGTGCGATGCCCGGTGCGGTGGCAAGGTCGAAGGCGGCCAGCAGGCCACGCGCTGTTTCGACCAGCGGCAACACGGCGGTACCCGCATCGAGCGAACCAAGAACGTCAGCCACCTGCCGTCTGTTTTCGCATTTCGGAAGCATGACGCAGACTGCCCGAACCTGCCGCAGGAGCTGCAGATCGTCTGCGTACCAGCCCGTGCTCGCGTCGTTGATACGGATCAGCAGCTTGCCGCGAATCTCCTCGTTGGCGGAGGGTATCCACGCTGCGATGGCTTCGCGCGCGGCAGCCTTGTCCGAGGGCGAGACTGCGTCTTCCAGGTCGATGATGACGCGGTCCGCACCCGAGGCCAGCGCCTTCGCGAATCGCTCCGGCACGTTGCCCGGCACGAACAGGTAGCTCAGCGGCACGACGGGTGACATGCTCATACAGCGCCTTCCGCGCGCAGCTGGGCAATCTGTTCGGTGCCGTAGCCGAAGTGGTTCAGGATCGCGTCGGTGTGTTGGCCCAGCGCGGGCACGGCGTCCATGCGCGGGGCGCCATGTTGCCAGGAACCGGGCGGCAGCATGGCGGGCACGGTGCCCGCCGGTGTATCGATTTCACGCCAGCGCGCGCGAGCTTGGAGTTGCGGATGTTTCCACAGCTCGCTCATGGTGTTGACTTGCGCGTTAGCGATACCGGCGGTTTCCAGCCGCTCGACAACTTGCGCGGCGGTCAGGGTGCTGAAGGCTTCAACGATGATTGACGAGAGTTCGCTCCGGGCGGCGCTGCGCTGTGCATTGCCGGCGAAACGCGGGTCACTGGCAAGCGCGGGCCGCAGCAGCACTTTTTCGCAAAACACCTTCCACTCGCGTTCGTTCTGCAGGCCCATCATCACGGTCTTGCCGTCACCGGCCAGAAACGGGCCATAGGGGTAAATGGTCGCGTGGCTGGCACCCGTTCGCGGGGGCGGCGCCGCGCCTTCAAAGGCGTAATAGAGCGGGTAGCTCATCCACTCCGACAGCGACTCGAGCATCGAGATGTCGATGCGCTGACCCTCACCGGTCTGCCGACGGTGCATGAGCGCGCCCAGGATGTTGGTGTACGCATACATGCCGGCAGCGATGTCGGCGATGGATGGACCGGCCTTGGACGGTGTGTCGGGCGTACCGGTTACCGAGACGAAACCGGCCTCGCTCTGGATCAGCAGGTCATAGGCTTTTTTGTCGCGGTAAGGGCCGTCGTCGCCATACCCCGAGATGTCGCACACGATGATGCCGGGCTTGCGCTTGGCCAACGCTTCGTACGACAGACCGAGCCGTGCTGCAGCGCCCGGCGCGAGGTTTTGCACCACGACGTCGGCCTCTTCAATGATCAGGCGCATGAGGATCTTCTGCGCCTCCTCGTGCTTGACGTCCAGCGTCAGGCTTTCCTTGGAGCGGTTGGTCCAGACGAAATGCGATGCAAGGCCCCGCACGCGACTGTCGTAGGCCCGCGCGAAATCGCCCACACCGGGGCGTTCAACCTTGATGACCCGCGCACCCATGTCGGCCAGCTGCCGTGTGGCGAAAGGCGCCGCGATGGCGTGTTCGAGCGTGACGACGGTGATGCCCTTGAGTGGTTGCATTGCGTTTCCTCAGCCCAGCGTGGCGGTGGCATCCATCGTGAGCCAGCCTTCGTGGTCACGCCCCCACAGCCGCACGCTCTTGCCGTCGGCTGAAGGCTGCCCGTGGATCGAGAACGGGTTGACGTCGAACGTGGGCCGGACCGCCTTGAACTCAAATTTCCGCACCATGGCCTCAGGCATGTGCCGACGCAACAGGTCCATGAGCAGCGTGGCGATCAAGGGGCCGTGCACGATAAGACCGGGGTAACCCTCGACCTCCGTGACGTACTTTCGGTCGTAGTGAATGCGGTGCCCATTGAACGTGAGGGCCGAGTAGCGGAACAGCAGCACGTCGTCGGCAACGATGCGGCGCACCCACGCGAATTCCGCGGGCGCTGCCTGCGGCGGCGGAGCCACGTCGGCCGGCGTTGGCGCCGCACGGTAGACGATGTTGTGGTGCTCGGTCAACGCTACGCCTGCAGAACCGTTGCGGCGCAGTTCATGGCGCACCTTCACGAAAACCAGGCTGCCGGTGCGGCCGCTCTTTTCCGTCACATCAACGATGGTTGAGGTGCGCGCGAGCGCGTCGCCGACACACAGCGGCTCGTGGAACTCGAAATCGCTGCCGGCCCACATGCGGCGCGGCAGCGGAACGGGCGGCAGGAAGCCGCCGCGCCGCGCATGGCCATCCGGGCCGATCTCCGATTGCGCGTGGATCGGCAGGAAATACAGCCAGTGCCAGAGGTAGGGCAACGGCGTGCCGGGCGCGGGGCGCGAGGTGTCGGCGCGGTCGAGCGTGGCCGACAGCGCTGCGTACGGCGTGGCAGTGGCGGTGTCTTCCACTGTCTCGATGCGGCCTGTCCAGTCTTGCAAGTTCATGCGCATACCCTTCTTTCAGTAAAACTTGCGCGACTTAGTCGAGCTTGATTTTTGCGGTCGCCACAACGCCCTTCCAGCGCGTGACTTCCTTCTGCACCAGGGTTTTGAGTTGCGCAGGCGTGCTGGTTTCAACCTCGGCCCCCTGGTCTTCAATGAATTTCTGTACGGTTTTTTCGGCCAGTACGCGGTTGATCTCCTGGTTCAGCCGGTCAACCACCACCTTGGGGGTTTTAGCGGGGGCGAACATGGCGTACCACTGCGACATGCTGACGTTGGGAATTCCCTGCTCGGCCAGCGTCGGAACGTCAGGCAAGACGGGAGATCGCTTGTCACCGGCGATGCCGAGCGCCTTGAGCTTGCCGCCCTTGATTTGCGGGTACGCGGTAAACAAACTGGGAAACATGTATTGCGTGATGCCAGAGATGGTGCTCATCACGGCGGGCGCTGAGCCTTTGTGGGGAATTCCGATCACATCCACCCCTGCGGACAGCTTGAACAGCTCGCCTGCGATATGCGGTGCGGTGCCATTCCCCGCCGTCGCGAAGCTGAAGCTGTCGGGTTTGGCCTTGATGAGCTGCACCAGTTCTTTGGCGGTCCTGGCCGGCACTTCCGGGCTGACGACCAGCACCGTCGGAGATGCCGCCACCATGCCGATGGGTTCAAAATCGGTGACCGGGTCGTAGCGCAGCTTTTGCAAGGCCGGGTTGATGCCGTGGGTAGCGATGTAGCCGAACATCAAGGTGTAGCCGTCCGGCGCGGCGCGGGCCACGAACTCGCTGGCAATCGCGCCGTTCGCCCCGGCCCGGTTGTCGACGATGACCGGTTTGCCGAGCCGGGCGCTGAGTCCCTGGGCCAGGACGCGCGCCATCGCGTCGTTGGCGCCGCCGGCGGAGGTCGGCACCACGATGGTGATCGCTTTTTCGGGCCAGTTCTTGGGCGTCGCCGGACTGGTCGCCGCCATGGAGGAGCCAACCGCCAGTGGTAGCAAGCTCAGCATCAGCAAAGTCCGGACGTGGTGTTTCGGCAGCATGGTTTGTCTCCTGTGGATGTTCTGGTTGCCGGATCTTCGGCGAATGAAGGGAATCCGTGAAGTGCAACTTTTGCTAGTATTGGTGCATGGCACGCATCAATTTCGATTTACAGCAACTCGAAGCCTTCGTGGCGGTGGCCGAGCGCGGGAGCTTTCGCGCAGCAGCCGACCATATCCATCTTTCCCCACCCGCTTTAAGCCGGCGCATCGACAAGCTCGAGACCATCCTGGGCGCGCGGCTTTTCAACCGCACCACACGAGAGGTCGAACTGACGGCCCTCGGGCACGTTTTCCTTGATCGCGCACGCGCCGCGCTGGACGACCTCGAGTCCGCCATGCTCGGCATCACCGACATCGCCGGCAGCCGGACCGGCCGGGTCACGGTGGCCTGCGTGCCTTCCGCGGCCATCCATTTCCTGCCCACGGTCGTGAGCTCTTTCTCCGAACGCTACCCGCTGATCCGCGTCCGTGTGATTGACGAAGCCGCCGGCGCGGTGATGGCCAGCGTAGTGTCGGGCGAGTCGGACTTCGGCATCAGCTTCATGGGCAACCAGGTGCCCGGGGTGGACTTCGAGCCGATCCACACCGACCCCTTCGTGGTGGCCATGCCGCGCCGCCATGCACTCGCCGGCCGCAAGACGCTGTCCTGGAAGAACCTGGAAACCGAGCGCCTGATCGCGGTATCGCGTACCAGCGGAAACCGGCAACTGCTGGATGACGCGCTGGCCAAGGCGGGTATCAACCCCTCGTACCGTCTCGAGGTGAGCCACATCGCGACACTGCTCGGTATGGTCGAAGCAGGGCTCGGGCTTGCGGCCGTACCGCGCCTGGCCTTGCCGAAACGGCATCCGTCGATCATCGGCGTTGCGCTCGTGGCACCGGCGGTATCGCGTGTACTGGGCCTCACCACCTTGCGTGGCACGACGCTGCGCGCACCGGCAAAGATGTTCTACGACTACCTGCACACGGCGCTGAAAGAGCGTCGCTAAGGGAAGTGCCAAAGGCCGGCACTGGTGCAGGCCAGGCACCAATGCGTACTGGTGTTTTTCCTGTTCGGGTCGCGATGAAACTTCGAGCGCCCGAACGATGGGTAGTGGAGCAACCACCGCGACCACCTCGGCCTTCCACCCGAATCAGGGCAGCCGGCCTGGCGGGCGCGTGCCGAAAGGATCGGCTGCGCCTGTTGCCATTCGCGCGCCAATTTGGTTATTATAAATAACTATTATTGTGACTCCGTGGCAACCAGTAGAAAAGGCGTATGACCTATCAACCCGCTGTGCAAGATGCGCAATTCATTCTTTTCGACGTACTGGACGCGGGCGGCCAATTGCGACCGATCGAGCGCTTTGCCGATACCGACGGCGACCTGCAGCGGCAGGTTCTGGAGGAAGCAGGAAAGTTCGTCGCCGAGGTTGTGGCGCCGCTGAATGCGGCGGGCGACAACCCGGGGTGCCGCTTCGATGCCGGCGCGGTCGTGACGCCTCCAGGTTTCGTACAGGCCTACCAGGCGTTCTGGCAGGCAGGCTGGCCTGCGCTTTCATGCGCGCCTGAACACGGCGGGCAAGGGCTGCCCTGGGTGCTGGAAGGTGCGCTGTACGAATGGCTGAGTGCCGCCAACCATGGCTGGACCATGGCACCGGGCCTGCTGCACGGAGCCTATGAGTGCCTGGCCCATCATGGCAGCGATGAATTGAAGGCGACTTACCTGGAAAAACTTGTCTCTGGCGAATGGCTGGCCACGATGTGCCTTACCGAAGCGCATGCCGGCAGCGATCTCGGACTGGTGCGCACCCGCGCAACGCCGAAGCCGGACGGCAGCTACCGCGTCAACGGCAGCAAGATCTTCATTTCCGGTGGCGATCACGATCTCACCGGCAATATCCTGCATCTCGTCCTCGCACGCCTGCCGGATGCACCTGCCGGCCCCAAAGGCCTGTCGCTGTTTCTCGCCCCCAAGCTGCTGATGGACGGCAGCCGCAACCATGTCTACTGCGATCGCATCGAAGAAAAGATGGGCCTGCACGGCAGCCCCACCTGCGCCATGCGCTTCGATGATGCGACAGCCTGGCTGGTAGGCCAGCCGGGCGAGGGCCTGAACGCAATGTTCGTGATGATGAATGCGGCGCGTTTGCACGTGGCGCTGCAGGGCATCGGCCTGCTCGACGCCGCATGGCAAAAGGCCGATGCCTATGCGCGCGAGCGCAGGCAGATGCGCGTGCCCGGGCCACGCACCAGCACCGAGCCCGCCGACTTCATCATCGGCCACCCGGCGATGCGCCGCCTGCTGGATACGCAACGAGCCTGGATCGACGGAGGGCGCGTGCTGGCTTACCAGACAGGACTCGAGCTCGACATCGCCAGGTACCACCCTGACCCCACTCGTCGTGAAAGGGCACAGCAGTGGTGCAGCCTGCTCACACCCGTGTTGAAGGCTGCTTTCACCGATCAGGCTTTCCACGGCGCCAGCGAATGCCTGCAAGTTTTCGGTGGCCATGGCTACATCCGCGAATGGGGAATCGAGCAGACCGTGCGCGATTCACGCGTGACCATGATCTATGAGGGCACCAACGAGATTCAGGCCATCGACTTGCTGGTCCGCAAGGTGATACCGGACGGCGGCAAGGCGTTGCGGCAGATGTTCCAGGTCCTGCAGGAGGGCCTGGACGACGGGCGCGCGAACGAGAAGGCTGTATTGAGCTGTTTCGCCCGCCTGGAGATGACGACCGCAGCATTGATCAAGGTCGCGGGTGCGGCGCCCCAGTTGCCCTATTGGGTCGCTGGCGACTACCTGCGCGCGGTGGCGCTGGCACTGCTTGGTTGGGCTTGGGTGCGCATCTGCAACACGCCTGGCGCGCAAGGCAGTGAGCGCTGGCAAGGCCCAAGTGAAGCGCTACGGCGCTGGGTGATGCCTGAGTTCGATATGCGGCTGGGCATCATCGAAGATGAAATCAGGCGCCGGGATTGACCGGCCTTTCATGTGGACGGGGCGACACCGGATCGACGGTCAACCCCAGCATGCCCTGGGCGTTGAGAGATCAGATCTTCCGCACGCCTTGGGCAGCCTGCTAGTTCTGAACCCCGCGACCGCCCAAGGTGCGCTGCGCATCGTTTTCAAGCGCGATGGCATCATCGAAATGGCGAAGGCCGATGTCGTTGAGAACCCGTTTGAAGCTGGCTGCCACCACCGGCTGAAGCGACGCCAGCCTGGCGCCGATTTGTCGGGAAGCCGATTCGAGTTCCTGGTCGGAGACCACTTTCCAGACAAGTCCCCAAGCCATCGCCTGCGCAGGTGAGAACTCTTCGCCCAGGAGCATCAGCGCCTTGGCGCGCGCAACGCCTGCATAGGCAGATAAGGTGGCGGTCAATCCACCCGTCACAAAAACCCCGAGGGAGGACTCCGGCAACTTGAAGCGGGTGCTTTCCCCCGCGATCACAATGTCCGCATTGAGCATCCACTCCAAGCCGGCGCCGACAGTCCAGCCATGAACCGAAGCAAGCACCGGCTTGGGCAGGGACACCAGCGCTTTGGACACGGCTTGCACCAAGACCAGGTCCTCTTCAGTGGGTGGCGCACTGACGTCCCTCCCCGCACAGAATGCCCGGCCATTGCCGCGCAGAAGGAGCACCCGGACGGCATCGTCGCGCGAGGCCAGCTCTATAGCAGCAAGAAGTGCGCGCGCAAGCTCGTTGTCAATGGCATTGAGCTTGTCGGGGCGGTTCAGGGACACGGTCATGATGCCGTCCACGGACTCGATCAGCAGCTTGGGAGTTGTCATGGGTGTGATTCTGAACCGGGAAGCCGTCAGCGAACGCATAAATTTCCGGCCTAATGTTTTTTTGGCCGGACCGTCCGCATATCGGCCCGAGGGAGCGGCGGCTTTGCTGCCTGAATTGAGCGCCCGCCAAACCTCGCAGTGCGCTGCATGCCGCCTCGAATCCGTCACTCCACGGTGACGGATTTAGCCAGGTTTCTCGGTTTGTCCACATCCGTCCCGCGCGCCACAGCCGTGTGATACGCCAACAACTGCAGCGGCACCACGTGCAGCAGCGGGCTCAGTGCCCCATAGTGTTCGGGCATGCGGATGACGTGCAGGCCTTCGCCGCTTTCGATGTGACTGTCGGCGTCTGCCAGTACATAAAGGACGCCGCCGCGGGCGCGGACTTCCTGCATGTTGCTTTTGAGTTTTTCGAGCAGTGCGTCGTTGGGCGCGACGCAGACGACGGGCATCTCGCTGGTGACCAACGCCAGGGGGCCGTGTTTGAGTTCGCCGGCCGGGTAGGCCTCGGCGTGGATGTAGCTGATCTCTTTGAGCTTGAGGGCGCCTTCGAGTGCGATGGGGTAGTGCAGGCCGCGGCCGAGGAACAGTGCGTTTTCCATCTTGGCGAAGTCTTCGGCCCAGCTGATGACTTGCGGCTCCAGCGCCAGCACGGCTTGCAGGGCGGCGGGCAGGTGGCGCATGGCTTTGAGGTGGCCGGCTTCTTCTTCATCGCTGAGCTTGCCTTTGCTTTGGGCCAGGGCCAGCGTGAGCAGGAAGAGGCCTGCCAGTTGCGTGGTGAAGGCCTTGGTGGACGCCACACCAATTTCAACGCCGGCGCGCGTGATGTAGGCGAGCTTGCATTCGCGCACCATGGCCGACGTTGACACATTGCAGATGGTGAGGGTTTGCGTCATGCCCAGGCTTTGCGCGTGGCGCAGCGCGGCCAGGGTATCGGCGGTCTCACCGCTTTGCGTGATGGTGACGACGAGTGATTTCGGGTTGGGTACCGATGTGCGGTAGCGGTATTCGCTGGCCACTTCGACTTGCGTAGGGATGCCGGCAATCGACTCGAGCCAGTACTTGGCCGCGCAGCCGCTGTAGTAGCTGGTGCCGCACGCGAGGATAAGCACCGAATCAATGTCCTTGAAGACGCGGTAAGCCTCGTCGCCGAACAGCTCAGGCACGATGCCCTCGACGCCTTCGAGCGTGTCGGCAATGGCGCGCGGCTGCTCGAAGATTTCTTTTTGCATGTAGTGGCGATACGGGCCCAGCTCTGCGGCGCCGCTGTGGGCGTGCACGGTTTTGACTTCGCGCTGGACGGCTTTGCCTTCTTTGTTGAGTACCCAGTACTTGCCGAGCTGGATGTCGACCATGTCGCCTTCTTCGAGGTAAACGATCTGGTCCGTCACGCCGGCCAGGGCCATGGCGTCGCTGGCCAGGAAGTTCTCGGTCTTGTCCTTGCCGACGCCCAGGATCAGCGGCGAGCCGGCGCGCGCGCCGACGACGCGGTGCGGTTCGTCCTTGCAGAAGGCGGCGATCGCGTAGGCGCCGTGCAGTTGCGCGACGGTGGCCTTGAGGGCTTCAAACAAATCGCCGTCGTACAGGCTGTCCATCAAATGCACGATGACTTCGGTGTCGGTCTGGCTGTCGAAGACATAGCCCTTGGCCTTGAGGCCGGCGCGCAGCTCTTCGTAGTTTTCGATGATGCCGTTGTGCACCAGTGCAACCTTGCCTGCGCGCGCCGTGGCGCCCGCGCCGCTGCCATGGCTGAAATGCGGATGTGCGTTGTGAACGACTGGCGCGCCATGTGTGGCCCAGCGGGTGTGGGCAATGCCGGTGACGCCTTCGAGTTTGTCGGCGCTCACCTGCTCCTGCAACTCGGCCACGCGCGACGTGCTGCGAGCGCGCTTCAGGCCGCCGGCGTACACGGCGACGCCGCAGGAGTCATAACCGCGGTATTCGAGGCGCTGCAAACCCTGCACCAGGATGGGAACGATATTTCGGGTCGAAACGGAAGCAACAATGCCGCACATGAAGGTCTCCTGAAGATCAATGCGGTGATGCTACGTACTTACAGTTTTCCAATGTGATCTATTTTTTCTATTTAATGGAATTTAATTTCATACACTTCAGTATATAGAATTAAATTTCATTTATATTCACTTAATGGAACAAATAACCATTGATGACGTTGACGTGAAGCTACTGGCCAGCCTGCAAACCGATGCATCGCTGAGCAACCAGGCGCTGGCCGAACGCGTCCATATCTCGCCGCCGACCTGCTTGCGCCGCGTGAAACGCCTGCGCGATGCCGGGCTGGTGGAGCGTGAAATCGCACTGCTCAGCCCCGACAAACTGGCCACCCTCACCGGCCACGGGCTGACGGCCCTGGTCGAAATCACGCTGGATCGTCAAGGCACCGAGCAGCAGGAAGCGTTTGAGGCGCGGGTGGTGCAGGACGACGCCGTTCAGCAGTGCTACCGCGTCTCACCGGGGCCGGACTTCATGCTGGTGGTACATGTGGCCGACATGCCGCGCTACCTTGCGCTGGCACAGCGGCTTTTCACCAGCGACGCGAATGTGCGCAACGTGAAGGCATTTTTCAGCACCAAACGCGCAAAATTTGAACCAAAAGTGCTTCTAGGCCAATAGGAATCTGCGCGAGGGGCTATCAAAACAATAGCAATACGACTTCAGGTAGTGGCGGTATAAAACTTATTGACCGGGCTCCACAGCCTGCCGGGTTTGCCTGAGCAGCACCCACGCCATCAGCCCCAGCGCCAGGGCTCCCGCCAGCAAGACGCCCCACAACACCAGGCTGCGTGTGGGCATGCCCTGGCTGGGGGGCTGCGCCGCCACCAGCGGGCCGGCCACAGCGGCACTGCCACCGGTGACGTCTGCTTTGGACACGTCGGCCTGGGCGACAGGCAGCGAGTTTTCCTGCTGGGCCTTGTAGCCAGGAATCAGGCTGGCCATGGGCAGAAAAGCGCCTGCTGCCCCCGTTGCGCTGGCCAGGCCCGCAGCCAGGGTGAAAGGGCCCTGCCCGCTGGCCAGAAAGATGAGCTGTGCCGGTTCGAACTGCAGGACGATTTCAGGCGCGGCGGCAAACCCCGGCGTTTTGAGGTCGGCTTCGATCTTCATTTCGCGCACCGATGAGCCCTGCAATTCGACCGGTCCGCTGGCTTGTTCTTTGCCCGCGGTGGTCATCCGGTAGACCACGGCGCTGGCCAGCAACGCCCACGGCTGGTTGCGGTCATTACGGCCCAGCACGCGGATGGGCACCAGCACATTGCTGCCTTGCGGCGTGATCTTTAAGGCCGCAACAGGCGTGGCAAAAGGCAACGCAAAAGTCAGCTCATGCGGATGGGTCAGCACCGGCGTGGCCATGGTGGCGCCCACGCGCTGGCGCAGGGCCGTGCTGCGGGACGTGACCAGCGTGGCGCCGCGCAGGGTGACGGCGGCGTCCCCCCAGGTGATGCGCAGGTAGTGGTCTTTCAAATCCGCCATGGCAAGCGCCAGGCTGCTGTCACCCAGGCTGGCGGCCGGGGCGGAAGCATCGGCGCGGTACAGCACGGTGTCGGCCAGGGGCCGCCAGTTCTTCAGATCCTTGCTGGCCTGCACATTAAAGCTCACGGGCTGGCCGACCGGCAGGTCGGCGTCCAGCGTCAGGCGGGCTGCCGGCGCATTGACGCTGCGCGTGTCGAGCAGCGCGCCCAGCACCTTTTGCGATGAAGCCGCGCCCGCGGTGTCTGCCGCGCTGCCCGTGTTGAGCTGCACCACGCGCCGGCCCTGCCGCTCTTCAATGCGCAGCGACAGACCCTCCAGACCGGCAGCGCCTGCGGCACCCAGGATGGGATACGCCGTGAGCTTGACCTGCTGCTCCTGCGTAGCCGTTTCCGCGGCGACGTTGGCCAGCGCCATGGGCACCGGCTGACCCGCCGCATTGAAGAGGCGTATGTCGCCATAACCGGCGCTTTGCAGCCGCACCAGGGCTTCGGCCGGCACCACCAGCCGCTGCAACGGCGCATCAGGCGCCAGCGTCACAGGTATGCGAACAGCATACGATTTGGCGCTGCCGGCATCCGCGGCGTCGGCGGCCAGCGCCAGCAACGGGGCTGCCAGCGCGGTGGAGAGCGCCAGGGTTAAAAAGCGTTGGTTGATTTTCATGACTGGGTTACCTTCTGGTCGCCCGCATCTTCGGGCAAAACATCTTGCGCAGTGGCGGTGGCGGCGGCCTTGGGCGGCAGCGGCGCAAAGTAGCCCACCACCAGCATCAGCACCCCCACCACGATGAACGCGATGATGCGCTCCGCCCCGCCGGCGTTCGACAAGTCAATCAACAGCAGCTTGACGACCACCAGGCCCAGCAGGCCAGCGCCCACCAGCCACAGCGGCCGCTGCACGCGCCGGTGCGCCAGCACCATCAGGCTCAGGGCCAGCAGCGTCCACAAAATGGCGTAACCGGTTTGCACCACGAAGCTGCCGAACAGCGCGTCGGCGTCCCAGCGTACGCCGAAGAAATGGTGGGCGATGCGCAGCCACACGGTATTGACGGCGACAAACATCAGCAAGGCCAAAGCCACCAGCGCATTACGGCCGGTCACCCAGCCCGCATTGCCCGGCGGCGGCGCGGCCGTCACCAGCACGCGGCGCCAGAACACCAGGGCGCCCAGTGCGAGCGCAAGCGTCAGGTCGGTCGGGTTGAGCAACGGGATGTAAGGCAGCGGTGCAGTGTGACCCGACGAGTGAACCGCAGCCACCAGCGCGCCCCAGAACACCAGCACCGCCAGCGGCAAGGCGGCATACCAGTAGTAAGCCTGGGCATGCGGATTGAGGGGCCACTTCGCGCCCTGTCGCAGGGCCGCGCTGTTGACACGCCCTGCCCACACCGCCAGCAGCATCAGCACCGCGATGGCGCTGACCAGCAGGACCACGCCGGCCCACGAAGTGCGCCAGAGCTCGGCCTTGCCGATACCCGACCACAGGCAGTCCGCAAGCAGGAAGGTCACCAGCCACGCGCTTGCCGCATGCAAAAAACCATAGGGCGACCGGGCCTCCATTCCCGCTGGCGAAGACAGGGCCAGCGCCTGCTTGTCAGACTGCCGCAGCATCCAGTAATGCAGCACCAGCACCGCCGGCCACACGGCCCACGCCGGCGTGGCGAGCACGCGGTAGCCTTGACCTGCCTGCGCCACATAACCCAGCGCCAGCACACCCACGGTGATGCGCGCCGGCCAGGTCGCCACCGCCCACTGCTTCTTCAGGCCGAGCACCATCGACAAGGCCGCGCTGGCCACCACCGCCAGCATCATCAGCAGGCCGGTGGTGCGGTCACTAAAGGCCTGCCGGGGAAAGGCATCTGCCTCCAGCGCCGGCACGCGGCGGTTGATTTCCAGCAACCAGGCCAGGCACCAGAAGAAAAAACCGTAGAGGTAAACAGGAACACTGAGCTGCGACTCCACACCGGCATAGGCCTTGGCCCACGAAGACTCGCTGTGCGGCAGGGGCCGGCGCAGCCACCAGGCCAGCTGCAGCGCCGGCAGCGCGATCAGCATGGCGCCGATAAAGGCCGGGTTGCCGAACGGAATGGCCGAAACAGGGTTGCCCAGCGCACCTGCGTCGTCAAGCCCGCACAAAAACGCCATGGCGGCCACGCCCTGCAGCAGCAGGCCGAAAGCGCGCGGCATCCAGCGCGCCTGCCGCATGCCGACCCAGAACGCGCCCGCGCCTTCGAGCGCCCAGACAGCCGAGGTCCACTTTGCATCAAGCGCCAGCGGCACCGCCAGCGTGGCAAAACCCACACCCACGGCAATAAAGCATTCGATCAGCAAGCGGTAGCTGGACAGCGCCCGGCGCACCAGCACCATCGCCGTCACCAGGTACAGCGCGGCAAAGCCCAGCGCCGAAAAGGCCGTGCCCAGTTCCATGGCGCGCACCAGCCCGGCCTGAAGGCCGAAGCCCACCAGCGGCGTGCCGAACACCAGCATGGTGTCGACGGCGTTGCCGAGCTTCGTGGGCGTGTTGCGCGCATAGAGAATGGCGGCAAAAAGATAGATCAGTACAAAGCCGATGAGGAAGGGCTGGGTGCTGGCGTAGTGCTCTGGCGTGTACTTGAGAACACCCCAGGCAGTGGCCACGCCGAAGGTGGCGATAAAGCCCACCACGTTCAGGACGCGCCACGAACGCTTGTAGGCAATGAACAAAATGGCCAGGTTCAGCACTGAGTAATAGCTGAAGAGACCCACATGGCTGCCCTGCCCTGTCGACAGCAGGATGGGCACGGCAAAACCGCCGGCGAATGCGGCGACCGCCAGCGCGCGCGAGTTTTGCAGCAGTGCCAGCGCACAGCTCAGCGCGCACACCACAATCATCAAACCAAAGGCCGGTAGCGGTTCAAGCAGGCCGTACATGCGGAAGGCCGCAAACACCGTGAGGTACATCACCGCCACGCCGGCGCCCTGCAGAGCGAGTGCAAAGCCGGGCTTTTCCGTGCGCTTGCGAAAGCCCACGGCCAGCAGCGCGATCGCCGCGGCGGCGATGGCCGCCAGGCGGAATTCCACCGGAAAGAGCCCGGCCGATGCCGCGTAGCGTGCCAGGAATGACAGGCCGATGAACAAAATAACCAGCCCGACCCGGACGATGGTGTTGCCGCCCAGGAACCAGTTTTTGCCGGCAATCAGGGCCAGCTCGATGGCATTGGGCTCGGCCGGCTTGTAAGCCGGCCGCACGGCGGGCGCGGCCTGAGCGCGCGGCAAGCCATTCGGGGCCAGGTCTTCTTGCAGGGATGCCTCTTCGTTGCTAACCGCGCTGAGCGTGCTGGCAGCCACAGGCGCCATGGTTTGCGGCGCAGCAGGTGCGCGTGCAGGAAGCGGGGCAACGGGCGAAGGAGCGGTGTTTTCAAATTCCCTGAAGCCGCCGTCGTCTTCCACAACCTGAATGCTGCCACGCGGCATGGCAGATGGTTGCGGTGCCGATGCAGTCGCCGCTTTGACCTGCTGCGCATGCTTTCTGTGTGCGGCCTCGACTTCGGCGCGCACGGCCCAGCGCAAGGAAAGGCCGGCGAACAAACCGAGGAAGCCCCCCAGAAAGACTCCGAAATCGCCATAGCCCGGCCAGAACCAGCCCAGCACGGCACCCCAAACAATGCTCCAGATAATCATGACCCCGGCCTCCCTGTTGTTTTCCGTGCTGCGATGTTGCACGCCAGCCTGCGGAATGGGCTGATGGTACTTGATGGGCCCACTCGTGAGCACCGGCGGCACGGTGCCGGGCAAGCCAGCAGAAAAGCCCGTCTGCAGCCCTCATTGATTTAGAAAGAAACCGGCTGCAATCCAATCAGGACAAGCGCAAGCAGCTATTAAATAAGTAGCAACCTGATTCAGTGCGCTTTGACTCCTTCACGGGCGGTGTTCCAGAAGGCGCGTGCCAGCGGCGAGAGTTTGGCCACATCCAGGCAGGCCAGGCCGACCGTGCGCGGCTGCGGCGGTGACAGGGGCCGGTACACCACGCCCCTGGGCGCATCGGGCAGCGCCAGGCGGGCAGCTACCGATACCGCCAGGCCCTGTTGCACAAATTGCAGGATGGAAATGATCTGCGTGAAGTGGTACAGCACCTTGGGCAGCGCGATGTTTTTCTGCAGGATGGGCACAATGACCGGGCCGCAGCCGGCCTCTGTCAGCACAAAGTCCAGCCCCGTCAGGGCGGTAACCGGCACGGCCTTGTGTTTGGCCAGTGGGTGTTTGACCGGCAGGATGGCGACAAACTCGTCCTGCACCAGCGGCAGCACTTCAAAGCGCTCGTCAGGCACGACGACAAAACCCAGCTCCACCCGTTTTTGCAGCAGCCAGTCGTCCACCACTTCGTCGCTTTCCTCTTCAATGCGCACCTGCGCGCCTGGGTGGCGCTTTTTAAAGGCAGCCAGCAGTGGTGGCAAAAGGTTGACAGTGGAGGTGGGCCCAAATGAGCCGATGCGCAACGTGCCGGTTTTCAGCTCGCGGGCGTCGCCGAGCTCCTGCGTCATGGTGGCGGCCAGGGCGGTCATTTCGCGGGCCCGCAGCAACAGCCGCTCGCCGGCATCCGTCATGGCCACGCCGGACGCGTCACGCTGCGCAAGCTTCACGCCGAACTGCGTTTCAAGCGCACGCAGCGCATGGCTGACGGCCGACTGCGTCGTGCCCAGGCGCATGGCCGCGCGTGAAAAGCTGCGGCATTCATCGAGAGTGATCAGGACTTCAAGTTGGGCGAGTGTCATGGTCGGTTCAACAAGCGTTAAGGGGGTACGCGGGCAAGAATGAGTAAACACTCATTTGATAGTGAGTCATTTAGCAGTTAATCTCATGCATCAATCTAACCGATGCCAGCCTTTTTCCCAACAAAAACCGCATGACCGCTACAGCCACATCATCCACCGCAGCCCCCCTGTCCGGCATCGCCGCCACGGCTCCCCCGGCGGGTAAAAGCCTCCTGGGCCTGTACCTGCGCCTGACCTGCGTGCCCTTTCTCTGGGGCGGCACCTTCATTGCCGGGCGCGTCATCTCCGCCCACCTGCCGCCCGCCACGGCGGGTTTCATACGCTTTGTGTTTGCTACGCTGGCGCTGCTGGTGGCGCTGCATTTCACCGAAGGCCTGCGCGCACTCACGACACTGTCGCGCCGCCAGCTGCTGGGCACGATGGCGCTGGGCGCCACCGGTATCTTTATTTACAACCTGTTGTTCTTCTCGGCGCTTTCCGTGCTGCCGGCAGGCCGCACCTCACTCATCATTGCCCTGAACCCGGTGGTCACACTGCTGCTGGCCGCCGCATTCCTGGGCGACCGGCTTTCGCCAGTGCGCTGGCTGGGCGTAGCCCTGGCCTTGCTGGGCGTATGGATCGTTGTCACGCGCGGAGATCTTTCGCAAATCGCGCAGTCGCTCGGCAAGGGTGAGCTGTCGATGTTTGGTGCGGTGTGCGCATGGGCGGTGTACACGCTGCTGGGCCGCAAGCTGCTGCAAGGCTTGTCACCCGTGCTGGCCACGCTCTGGGCGGCCATCTGGGGCACGCTGTTCCTGGGCCTGCTGGCCCTGCGCGATATCTCCGGCGTACATGCCGAATCGTTCACCCCTGAGGTGTGGGCCGGCCTGGCCTTCCTCGGCGTGCTCGGCACCGCAGTGGCTTTTGTCTGGTACTACGAAGGCATACGCCAGCTGGGCGCGGCACGCACCGTGGTGTTCAACAACCTGGTGCCGGTGTTTGGCGTGTTGCTGGGGTGGCTGATTTTGGGAGAGCCCTTGAGCATCAGTTTGCTGGCGGGTGGGGCGTTGGCGATTTTTGGGGTGTTTTTGGTGAATCGAGTGAAGAGTTGAGCTTCTGTTTATTTGATGGGCGCGCTCTTTGCTGAGTGCTGCTGGCCGGGGGTTGCCCGGCGGCAAGTAACTTTCTTTTGCTTCGCCAAAAGAAAGTCACCAAAGAAAAGGCGACCCTGCTGTCTGCGACCCTCCGCTTCGCTACGGGCAACCTGCGGTGCTCGGTTCAGGCGGGGTCTCGCTCGAACTCGCTTCGCTCAGACAATCGCGATCCCTGATCCGCCTGAACCTGCGCTCCTCGGCGCAGACAGAAGGGGCTATCGGGAGCGGGGACCGAAGACAAATACCAACTCCAATACCGACAAGGACACGCCATGGCGTGTCCTTGTTTTTTCAGGTGTTCGGGTTCTGGTATTCGGTTGTTGGCTGTTCGGTATTCCTCTCCCACCCCCTTGTGTATGCGCCGAGGAGCGCAGGGCCAGACGGATCAGGGCAAAAACTTGTTTGAGCGAAGCGAGTTGTTTTTGACCCCGGCTGGACCGAGCACCACAGGTTGCCCGCAGCGAAGCGAAGGGACGCAGGAACCAGGGTCGCCTTTCTTTTGCTTACTTTTCTTTGGCGAAGCAAAGAAAAGTGAGTTGCATGCCGGGCAACCCCCGGCCAGCCGCCCTCAGCAGAGCGCGCCCAACCCTGAGCAAGAACGGCCAAGACAAGGCTCTGCCAGGATAAGCAAAGACCTACCCCTTAGCCACCTTCACAGGCCTCTTCCAGTTAGGCAAACTGACCTGTTTGCCCCGCGCCACACTCAGCGAATCCGGTGGCGTACTTTTGGTGATGGTCGACCCTCCTCCCACCGTGCCGCCCGCGCCTATGGTGACGGGTGCCACCAGCACGCAGTTGCTGCCGATGTGCACGTCGGCCTCAATCACCGTGCGGTGCTTGTTGGCGCCGTCGTAGTTGGCGGTGATGCTGCCGGCACCGTAGTTCACGCGCTCGCCCACCGTCGCGTCGCCCAGGTAAGCCAGGTGGTTGGCCTTGGCGCCCTTGGCCAGGGTGGCGTTTTTGACTTCCACAAAATTGCCGATGTGTACCTCGGCGCCCAGTTGCGCGCCGGGCCGCAGGCGGGCAAAGGGCCCGATCAACGCGCCTTCGCCGATCTGCACACCCAGCTTCTCGCCGTCGATATGGGTGAAGGGATGGATCACGGCGCCGGCGGCAATGGTGCAGTTGGCAATCACGCAGTTGGCGCCAATGCGCACTCCGTCGCCCAGCGTGACCTGGCCTTCGAACACGCAGTTCACGTCGACTTCCACATCCTGGCCGCAGCGAAGCGTGCCGCGCACATCCAGTCGTGCGGGATCGGCCAGCCGCACGCCTTGCTCCATCAGCGCCGTGGCCAGGCGGCTTTGGTACACGCGTTCCAGTTCAGCCAGTTGCACCGGACTGTTCACGCCGGCCACCTGGGCTGCGTCTGTGATCTGCTGCGCCACGACGGCCACGCCATCAGCCACCGCAAACTTGACGATGTCGGTGAGGTAATACTCGCCTTGGGCGTTTTGATTGTCCAGCCGGGAAAGCCAGGCACGCAGCAGGCGCGTGGGGACAGCCATGATGCCGCTGTAAATTTCGCGGATCTCGCGCTGGGCAGGTGTCGCATCTTTATGCTCGACGATGGCGCGTACCTGGGCCGAGGCTTCGGCGCCGGCCCGCAAGGGCTCGGAGGCGTGCGCCTGCGCGCGCACGATACGGCCATAACCCGTGGGGTCGGCCATGCTGAGCGTGAGCAGTGCCAGCCGCTGGCCGTCGCACTGTGCCAGCAGGGCCTGCAGCGTGGCGGCTTGGGTCAGCGGCACATCGCCCGACAGCACCAGCGTGACGCCATCGTCGGCCAGCAGGGGAATCGCCTGCTGCACTGCATGACCGGTGCCGAGCTGTGGTTCCTGCCGCGCAAATTGCAGGCTGAGCTTCGAATCTGTGCCCGTTTCCCGCTGCGTAAAGCCCTGGCAGGCGGCCTCAACAGCCTCAGCGCCGTGGCCGGTAATGACGACCGCCTTGCGCGCTGACAAAGACGCAGCGCATTCGATGACATGCTGCAGCAAAGCCTTCCCGCCCAATCGGTGCAAAACCTTGGGTAAGCTGCTTTTCATCCGCGTGCCTTTGCCTGCGGCCATGATGACGACATCAACTGGGGTTGCCATGAAGTTTCCTCTGGATTTTCGAAGGACAGGATTTGAAAAGCGTGCCAGCCCCGCCGGGGCAGCGCTGGTACGCAGCTTACGGATTATCGGTGTGCTTGCCGCCATGCTGCTGGGTGCGGCGCTGCCCGGTTGCAACGTGATGATGAAACTGGCCTACAACCAGGCGCCTGAGCTGGTGTATTGGCATCTGGACGGCCATTTTGACTTCACCGACACGCAAAACGTGCAGGTCAGGGCCGACCTGGACAGGCTGCATGCCTGGCACCGGCAAACCCAGCTGCCGGGCTATATCGACACGCTGCAAAAACTGCAGCACCAGATGCCGCAGGACATGGACACGGCAAAGGCTTGTGCGGTCTATACCGACCTGCGGCGAAAGCTGATGGTGGTGTCGAACGAGGCTGAGCCCCTTATGACAAAGCTGGCGGGCACGCTCCACGCCAGCCAGATGAAAAAACTGCAGCAGCATTTTGAAAAAGGCAATGCCGACTACCGCGAAGACTTTCTGGAGTCATCCAAAACCAACCGCAAAAAGCGCTACAAAGAGGCGGTGAACCGGGCTGAAATGCTTTACGGGCGGCTGGAGGAAAAACAACTGGACATCATCGGCCGGCGAATCGATACGTCCCACTTTGACGCCGCCGTGTCCTACCGGGAAAGGCTGCGGCGCCAGCAGGATGCCCTGCAAACCCTGCGCCCGCTGGCTGACGGCCACAGCACACCCGAGAAAACGCAGGCCGCCGTGAACGGACTGTTTGAACGCACGCTGAACTCACCAGACGTCGCTTACCGGGACTATTTCGAACGCCTGACCCAGGACATTTGCCAGGGGTTTGCAGAACTGCACAACAGCACCACGCCCGCCCAGCGCTTAAAAGCCGTGGAAAACCTTCACCGCTATGAGCGGGATTTCAAAGCCCTGCACAGCCAAAAGTCCTGACCATGGAACCCCGCCCTACGCAACCCGCCTTATTTGCCGGGCGCCTTGGAATGGGACAAGCCTTCCTCTTCAGCTTTCTTCAGTTCTGCCGCCTGCTGGGGTGAATCGGGTTTCGCCGCCTTCGCGTCGGCAGCGACATCTGCATCCTTGAGATAGGACTTGATGTTCTTCTGGTAGTCGCGGGTGGCTTCATAGCTCCCTTCGCCCATCTGCCCGGCCGGGGCATCGCCCGGCCTGGACTGGCGCGGCTGAAACTCGCGGGAGCCGCTGCTTTGCTGTTGCTGGCGGTCCGAAACACGGCGCGGTTGCTGCTGCAGGCGTGCACCGGGTGCTTGTGCGTGGTTCATGAACGTCTCCTGGGTGGGTTGTCGGTGCGTGTCGCCACGACCTTCCCTTCGCTGGAAAAGGGGGCAAATCGTGGGCAAGGAGAGTCACCTTAAAACCGGATGCAGGCCGCATTTGTCATCCGCCCCATGACCTTGTTGTCAGCAACCGCCTACACACCTGAACCAAAGCAAAAACAGATGAAATCAGAGTAAAGGAATGTGCGCAGGCGGCGTGTCGTAGTAGTCGGCAATGCGCTCCAGCGCGCGGGTATTGAGCAACCGGAGCTGCCCATTTTCAATCTCATGCAGGCCCAGCTGGCGCAAACGCCTGAGCGTCTTGTTGGTATGCACCAGCGACAGCCCCAGCGCGTCGGCAATATGTTGCTGGTTGATGGGAAACCCTATCCAGCCTTTTTCGGCCATGCCCACGCGTTCCAGCCTGCGGTACAGGTGCATCAACAGCATCGCCACGCGTTCGGTGGCGTTGCGCCGGCCTGCCGTCAGCAGATGGTCATCGACCATACCTTCCTCGCGCGCGCCCATCCACGTGATGTCGTAGCCCAGGCTGGGGTGGTTGCGAAACAGTTCCCACAGGCCGTCCCGCGGGAACACACAGAGGCTGACATCCGTCACGGCCTCGATGCCGTGCATGGCGCCGTCCGCGAACTTTTGCTGCAGGCCGATGAAGTCCCCGGGCAGCAAAAAATTGAGTATCTGGCGACGGCCATCGCTCAGGGTTTTGTAGCGGAAGGCCCAGCCCGAGTAAAGGGTGAAGAGTTTGCCGTTGGGCTTTTGCTCATGCAGGATGGTTGTGCCGGCGGCTACCTGCAAGATGCCAGTGCGGAAGGCCTCGATGAACTGGAGCTCTTCCGCTTTCACGGGCATGAATGCACCGGTCTTGCGTAAACCGCAAGCATTACAGCGAGGCGGGCAGATGGCTGATGTTGGCGTCGGAATGCTCATGGAAGGCACATCTTAGGCGCATATGCCTGTGTCTTTTGACATTGTGAGGTGTGCAGTCCGTCGTTACATTCGGCGCAATGAAAAAAATAAGCACCACTTTGTATGAAATTCTTTACGTCAGCACACTCGCGCCGGAGGCGCCGTTGAGCGTAGTGGGGGATATTGCGGCCAAGGCTCGCCTGGTCAATGCGGAGCGCGACATTACGGGACTGCTGATTTTTGACGGCATGCGCTTTTGCCAGCAACTGGAGGGCGACCAGAAGCAGGTGCTGGCGTTGCTGGAGCGCATCCGCCAGGACACCCGCCACATCAACATGCAGGTTCTGCACCACGACGAACTGGCTGCCCGGCGATTCCGGCGCTTCAGCCTGGGTTACTGCATGGTCGACGACGACGACGTGCTGGACCGGATGGAGCAGATGGACGGGCAAGTTGCGCTGGAGGCATTTGTGGGGCTGCTGTCCAGGCTGGATCTCGACGCCTGAGGTTCAGCCCTGCAGCGCTTGCCACATTTCCTGGTCGCGTTCGGCTGTCCAGATACGCGGGTTCTTGATGCCGCTGGCTTCGTCAAATGCGCGGCTCACGTCAAACGGCAGGCAGTGCTCGTAAATAAACACATGACCGAAGATCGGGTCCATGCTTTTGCGGGTGTGGTCCATGGCGGCTTTGAGGTCCATGCCGGCGGCGGCGGCTTCCTTGCCCGCCTGGTACAGCGTTTCGACCCAGCGCTTCGTATAGTCCAGTGCCTTGTTGACATTGGCAGCGCCCTTCATGGCCTCGCCGCGGCCGGGCACGATGGCTTCGGCTTTGAGCGCGCGCAGGGCTTCCAGTGTGGCGGGCCATTCCTCCAGCTGGGCGTCGCCGGTGTAGACGCCGGCCTCGTACTCGACCAGGTCGCCTGAGAACAGCACTTTTTCTTCTTCGACCCACGCAATCGTGTCGCCGCGTGTGTGGCCGGGGCCCGGGTGCCAGACCTGCACCTTGACACCGCCCAGGTCCAGCACCAGCTTGCCGGGCACTTCGCCCTTCACCGGGTTGCCGCCGTCGATGACCAATGTCGGCCAGGTCAGGCCGGGCACGCTTTCGGCGTTGCGAAAGAGACGCGGAAAGCGTTCCATCTCGCTTTGCATGTCCTGCGCGCCGCGCTCGACGATGAGCTCGTACGTGCCCTGGCTGGCGATCACTTCCGTGGCGCCTTCCGCAATGTAGGCACTGGCGCCCAGCACCCGGACCGCGTGGTAATGCGTGAGCAGCACATATTTGATGGGCTTGTCGCTCACGGTGCGGATGCGGGCGATCAGGTCTTGCGCCATGGCCGGGGTGGCGGTGGCGTCGCTCACCATGATGAATTTGTCGCCAATGATCACGCCGGAATTGGGGTCGCCCTCGGCGGTATAAGCCCAGCAATGTGCGCTGAGCTGCTCAAAGGTGATGACCTTGTCGGTGAGATCGGACTGCGAGGCGAAGGCTTTGGACATGCGGTTCCTGTGTCTGGGACGCTGTGCCGCCGGTTCAATGAACCCGGCGGCAGTTTTGGGTCATTTTACTTAAACGTAATGCGTTACGGATAGTTGAACCAATACACCTGCCCGGTGAAAACGATTTTCAAGGTCGCTATTGATTTGATAGCTGCTTGCGCTCGTCCTGATTGGCCTGCAAGGCAATTTGATGCCAAAAAAAGGGCCCTGCAGGCGAGGCCGGCGGCAGGGCGCTACCCGCGGATTGCCAGCCAGGCAACCGCGCTGTCGGCCAGGGCTTCCAGGGAAGCATTTCCGGCCAGGGTCAACACCCCCGGCTCGGCCGAAGGGTCCTGCAGCGCCTCGAACTGGCTGGCGACCAGGCTGGGCGGGTAAAAGTGGCCCGGCCGCGCGGAGACGCGCCGCAGGGATTCGGCCTGGCTGATGGCCAGGTGCACAAACTGCAGACCGGGCACGGCGCCGCGCAGGCTGTCGCGGTAAGCGGCCTTGAGGGCGGAGCAGGTCAGCACCACACCGGCCGGGTGACGCGCCAGCTCCACACCCAGCTGGCGCAGCCAGTCGGCGCGGTCCTCGTCCGTGAGGGGAATGCCTTGCTGCATCTTCTGGATGTTGCCGGAGGGATGAAAATCATCGCCTTCGATCAGCGGCAACGCCAGCTGGTCGGCCATCAAACGCCCGACCGCCGACTTGCCGCAGCCGGCCACACCCATAACCACCACATGGACTGCCGGCGTGGCGAGGCGCACACCGGGCGCGGAGAAGGAATGGGTCTGGGAAGCTGGGGCCATGCCCAAATTATCGCGGCCCGCCGTGCCTTTACGCGTCGCGCCCGCGATATCTGCCAGGCACCGGTTTTTTTGAGCAAAGCGACAGCCATGGCGCGCTGAGCCTGCCGCAACACAATTGCACCGGGTTTGGTATGGTTGCGCGATGGCCTCTTCCACGAATGATTTTGCGACCTACTGCTGCGAGCTTTTGTCAGGCGTCGGGCGCTGCACGGCCAGGCGCATGTTTGGCGGGTTTGGCATCAGCACCTCGGGACTGACGCTGGCCCTGGTGGCCGACCTGGGCGGCGGCGAGAAGCTGTGGCTCAAGGCCGACGCGGAGACCCGCAGCCTGTATGAAGCCCATGGCTGTGAGCGGTTCACCTATGAGATGACACGCAATGGCGTCAGCGCGCCGCACAGTCTCAACTACTACGCGGCACCCGAAGAGGCGATGGAGTCGCCCGCCGTGATGCTGGAGTGGGCGCGCGTAGCGCTGGAGTGTGCGTTGAAGGCGCGTGCGGCCAAGGCGACCAAAGCGCCCAAGACAGCGAAGGCGAGGAAAACGCCAAAGGCGCCGGCAACCAGGACCGCCAAAACGGCCAAGCCCCGAACCAGGCGCCCATAAAAAAACCCGCAGCCTTGCGACTGCGGGTTAAACGGTTTTCCCGGAGTAAAACTGTTGGCTATCTGCGCTTAGACCAGGTTGGACATGGCCAGCACGTTGTAGTTGCGCGGCTGGAGCTGATTGTCCCTGTAGGCGTCAAAGTCGTGGCCGGTGACGTGAGGCCGGGCGCGGGCAGTGACGAACACCACGGCAACGGGGGTCAGCACCGCTTCAACAGCGGCGACAGCACCCATCGCCATCCCGCGGACCAGGCGGCCCAGGGCGCTGGTGGCCAGGCCGAAGGCGGCACGCAAGTCACCCAAAGGCTGCATCACGCCGGCGCGCCAGCCGGAAGTCTCTTTCATCTCGGGCACTTCGGCGCAGGCCGTTGCCGGCTCCCAGCTGAAATAAGCGGAAGCAGCGTGACCAGCGCTGAAGGACTCCATCACCAGCGACTCACCCGCCCGCAGCGAAAGGCTTTCGCCCCGGCTGAGGAAATGGTCGCCGGCGCGGACCTGGATGTCCTGGCTGGCGGAGTCGAAGGTGGCCCAGACCCGGCCATGCGCAATTCGCAACACGCCGGCCTGCGAGGCGCGCAGCGTCAGCGCTCGGCCCGCACCCAGTTTCCAGAAGCCCGCCAGGCCGGCCACATGGCCGTTGGTGGCATCGGAAGCCTGTTGCAAGAAACGATCTCCTGAGAGGTGAGCTGCGTGGTCCATGGTGTTCTCCTAAAAAGGCACAAAGTGAGTGATGAGGGTTGAATCATCTCGCCACGGGCTTGCACAGTCCAATGAAATCGCGGTAAGCTATTGATTCCATAATCGCATCAATCAATTAGGCCCGAATTGCCCTATTTGGCCTTTTTCACCCTCACACTGTCATGCTCCATTCACAAACACACCTGCGCTCCCGGCCGATTTCCGCCGGCCAGTTAAGGGCTTTTGAGGCCGTCGCCCGCCACCTCAACTTCCGCGCCGCCTCGGAGGAGCTGGCCCTCACCCAATCGGCTGTGAGCCGCCAGATCCAGGGCCTGGAGGAAGACGTGGGCGTGAGCCTTTTTCACCGCCATACCCGGGCGGTGGAGCTCACCACCGCCGGCGGCATCCTGCTGCGGGCCGTCACGCCCTCGCTGGAGCGCATTGACAACGCCGTGCGGCAGATACGCCAGACCGCCGGGCGCAAGAGCGTTTCGCTCACCACCTTTGCCTCGTTTGCCTCGATGTGGCTGATTCCGCGGCTGGAGGGCTTTCAGCGCGACAACCCCGACATCGACATCCGGATTGATGCGTCAGACGTGGCGGTGGACCTGGACATTTCTGACCTGGACCTGGCGCTGCGCTACGCCCCGGCCAGCCACATGCCGCCAGGCGCCATACGCCTTTTCGGCGAGCAGATCACGCCCGTCATCAGCCCCTGGCTGCTCAAAAGCGGGCCGCGCCTGAAGAAGCCAGACGATCTGGCACAGTTCACCTTGATTGAGGCGGGCGACGCGCATCACACCCATCTGGAATGGCTGACCTGGCGCCGCTGGCTGGAAGAGCACGCCAGCCCCAAGCTGGAAGCCAAGCGCTGGCTGTACTTCAACTACGCCTACCAGATGGTGCAGGCGACGCTGACGGGCCAGGGCGTGGTGCTGGCGCGGCTGCCACTGATTGCCGAAAGCCTGGCCTCAGGCGATCTGGTGGAGCCCCTGCCGCAAATGCGCATGG
Organism: Polaromonas sp. P2_G11; assembly: GCF_056403595.1. Lineage (NCBI taxonomy): Bacteria > Pseudomonadati > Pseudomonadota > Betaproteobacteria > Burkholderiales > Comamonadaceae > Polaromonas > Polaromonas sp. P2_G11. Next base: position 496,281 of record NZ_JBFUFE010000003.1, read on the forward strand.
AGTCTCCGATGAGTTATTGGCTGATCATCGGCCCGCGCAATGTGGCCCGGCCCGAAGTGCTGGCGTTTTGCGACTGGCTCAAAAGCCAGGCCGCGCTGACGCGCGAGGCGATTGGCGATGTGCCTGATCCGGATACCGTGGATTCCCTGGACTAGAAATAGGGCCCCCACGCTCCCCCACTTCGTATGGGTCGCTGCCCCCCCGAGGGGGTCGCCCGCCTGTGGCCCGGCAAAGCCGGTTCCACGGCTCATGCTGGGTTAAAGAATTCTTGGGGCACTACCAGTGGGGGCCGAGGGTCCGGCTTCGCCGGCCCCAGGCGCCGCCCCCTTGAGGGGGGAACAGGCTACACGCAGTGAGCCTGGACGGGGGTGTTTCTTATTACACATGCCGTTTTAACAGGCGCCCGGCGCGCGCCTGCACCCTGACGCTGGCCGCATCAGCAGCGCCGGCGACGTAGGCCAGTTCGCCGTTCACAAAGACTTTTTCAATGCCGTCCGAAAGCGCGATCGGGTTTTCGTACGTCGCCACGTCGCGCACTCGGACCGGGTCCAGCACCACGACATCGGCGTACCAGCCCGGCTGCAACTGGCCGCGCTGGTGCAGGCGGAAGTTGCGCGCCGAGAGGCCCGTCATCTTGTAGATCGCGGTCTCCAGCGAAAACAGCTGCTGCTCGCGCCAATAGCGCGCCAGCACCCGCGGGAAGGCGCCCCACAGGCGCGGGTGCGGATGCTTGTCATGCGGCAGGCCGTCCGATCCGATCATGGAAAGCGGATGGGCAATGACGCGCCGTACGTCGTCCTCGTGCATCTGGAAATAGCAGGCCCCGCCGGGCTGCAGGCGGCGGCAAACTGTTTTCTGGTCAACGCCCCACTCGGCTGCAATCGACGCCAGGGTGCGGCCCATCATTTCCGGATGCGGGGCCGACCAGCTCACGAGCACGTCAATAATGCCGTCGACCAGGTCTTCGCGCAGCACGGTCGAGCCGGCCACGTAGGGATAGACATCCATCGCGATGTCCTGGCGCTGCGCCAGCGTGTCGATCAGCGGCAGCGTCTCCTGCGTGCGGCCCCAGTTGGCCGGGCCGGCGCATTTGTGATGCGAGATCACCAGCGGCACACCTGCCTCGAAGGCGCAGCCGGCGGCCTCGTGCATGGCCTCCAGGATGTCGGCCATCTCCGAGCGCATGTGTGTGGCGTAAATGCCGCCGTACCGCGCGACGACGCGCGCCAGCGATGTCACCTCGGCGGCCGGTGCCGGCATGGCTTCGGCGTAAAAGAGGCCCGACGACAGGCCGATCGCGCCCTGGGCCATGCATTGCTCCAGCAGGGTGCACATGGCGGCCACTTCGCCGGCGGTGGCTGGCCGGTTGAGGTCGTCCACACAGGCATAGCGCAGCGTGGTGTGGCCGATCAGCGGCGCTACATTGACGGCCGGCTGCGCCTCGCCCACCGCCTGCGCATAAGCATCCACCGAGGGGTACTTGAATGAATTTCCCAGCAGGGTGAGGGCGCCCTGCGGTTCCTCCACCACGAAAGGCGCGACCGACAGGCCGCAGTTGCCGGTGACCACCGTGGTGATGCCCTGCGACAGCTTGGGAAACATGCCGGGCGCGTTCAGCACGATAGCGTCGTCGTGGGTGTGCACGTCGACGAAGCCGGGCGCAATCACCAGGCCGCTGCAGTCGTACACCTGGACATCGGACAGAGACAGGCCGTCCGGCAGGCTGCGACGCAAGTCCGGGCCCATGGCCACGATCCGGTCGCCCGCCAGCAGAAGGTCACCTGATCGGCCAGTCGCGCTGGTACCGTCCACCAGCAGGCCATTTTCCAGCAAGGTGGCGCGCGTCATCGTACTTTCCCCATGGTGAGCTTGGCGCCTTCGTCCCAGTCCAGCCGGGGGTGGTGGTGCATGTCCACGCCGCGTGTTTCCAGCGTGTGCTGGATGTTGGCCAGCCGGTTCACGGCCTTGTCGCCCAGGCGCTGCGCCACCAGCACGGTGAGGATTTCGATCACCGTCAGGTGCGCCAGGTAGGCCTCGGGGCCCACCGGCATTACCGGGTCGGGCGCCACTTCCACGCCCAGCACGATGTCGGCCAGCGCCGCCAGCTGCGAGCCGGGCTGGGTGAGCGCGATGATGGTGGCGCCCTGCGAGCGCGCCACGTCCACAGCCTCCAGCAACGAGGGCATGCCGCCGACATGTGTGATGGCCATCACCACGCCACGCGGGCCGATGGTAGCGGCCGAGATCAGCTGCAGGTGCGGGTCCAGGTAGCTGTTGGAAGCCACGCCCATGCGGTACAGCCGCGCCTGCAAGTCGGAGGCCATGAAGTTGGAGGTGACGCCGACGCCATAGCAGTCCACCCGGGCGCCGTCGACGATGGCGTCGGCCGCCGCCTGCACCGCTTCCACATTGAGCTGGGCCTGCACGCTGTTGATCACCGTGGTGGCGCCGCGCGTCACCTTGGCGATGACCTGCCGGGTGTCGTCATCGATGCGCACGCGCCGGTTCAGCGGCGAGCCGCCCACCGCGAGTTCTTGCGCCAGCGCCAGCTTGAACTCGCGCAGCCCGGGGTAGCCCAGGTCACGGCAGGTGCGCATGATGGTGGGGACCGAGCTGTTGGCGCGCTGTGCCAGGGTCTCGAAGGTTTCGTCCAGCACGCGCTGCGGGTCTTCCAGGATCAGGGCCAGCACAGTGCGCCGCGCAGCGGGCGCGCGGTCCATGATCTCGGCAATTTTTTCAAGGACGCGTGGAGTCATTTAAAAGCAGGTGACGATGGCGTCACACACGTTGTTTTGTTCGTCCACCACCGGCATCCAGCGCCATTTGTCGAAGGTGGTGCAGGGGTGGGAGATGCCCAGCGCAACCAGGTCGCCCACGCGCAGGGCCTGGTGTTCGGGGCCACTGCCGCGCAGGTAGGCATGCTGGTCGTTCAGGCCGGCGATCTTCCAGTCTGCAGGCGCCGGTGTCATGGTGGCCTCGCCCGCTCTGCACACACCCAGGGGCACGGGAAGCTCCAGGTCGTAGGAGATGTCGCGCTTGCCCACCGCGAGAATGGCCAGGCCCGGTTCAGGGCAGGATTGCACCGCCGCCCACACCTCCATCGCCGCGTGCAAGCCATGGCCGCAGCCCATGCGCGCAGCTACCGTATTCATGAAGCGGTGGTACGTGCCATGGTCGTGCGTCACATAGCAGCCCGAACGCAGCAGGCCCTGCACAGGCTGCGACAGTTTCATCTTCAGGTGTTCGGCTACCAGATCGAAGATGGCGGAGCCACCGGCCGTGAGCAGGATTTCATTCGTTTCGAACAACTGTTGTTCGTCGCAGGCTTTGGCGATGTCGCGCACACGCTGCATCAGCGCATTGGCGTAGGCCGTGTCGGCGTCTGACTGGCCGGTGGCGCCCAGGCCTTCGTAGCATTCGATGCCGACCAGCCGCGTGGCCTTGCCGCTGCGCAGGCGCTGAGCCAGGGCCAACGCCTGCTCGTGGCTGCGGCAGCCGGTGCGGCCGCCGTCCACACCGATCTCCAGCAGCACGTCGAAAGGCTCAGCGTGTGCATTCACCGCATGCCAGGCTTCAATGAGCTCCGCCTGCGCCAGTGAGTCCACCAGAAAAGCCACCCTCAGCCCGGCATGGGCACGCTTGAGGTCGGCTATGCCCTGCAGGTCCACCGACTGGAACACCTGGTTGGCGATCAGGCAGCGTTTCGCACCGGCCGTCACGCCTGCGCGCAGCTGCGTCACGGTGGCGAAGGTCAAGCCCCAGGCGCCGGCATCGAGCTGACGCCGGAACAGCTGCGGCGACATGGTGGTTTTGCCGTGCGGCGCCAGGCCCACGCCGTGGCTGCCGGCAAAACCCTGCATCCATTGCAGGTTGCCGGCCAGAGCGTCGCGGCGGATCACGGCCAGCGGCAACGGCAGGTCGCCGCGCAGCACGTTCCAGCCCTGGGTGCCAACGGCCGAGCGGCGCAGCGGCGGGCTATGGTGCGGAAAGCCCTTCCAGGAGGCGTCGAGCAGGGGGTCGAGAATATCTTGCAGTGTCATGGTGTCGTCAATGATTCGATGTCGTCTCGGATGCAGGCTTTGAGGCGGCCGCCGCCCATGTCGCGCGGCTCCGGCCGTGTCTCGGCACAGGCGTCAATGGCATGCGGGCAGCGTGTGCGAAACACGCAGCCCGAAGGCGGATTGACCGGGCTGGGCATGTCGCCTTTCAAGGGCACATGCACCATCCTGATGGTCGGGTCCGGTTTGGGCGAAGCGGCCAGCAGGGCCTGCGTGTAGGGATGCAGCGGCCGCGCGAACAGCTGCGCCGTCGGCGCCACTTCCATCACCCGGCCCAGGTACAGCACAACCACCCGGTCGCACAGGTATTCCACCACATCCAGGTCATGCGAGATGAACAGCATGGTCAGCTTCAGGCTATCGCGCAGGTCGCACAGCAGGTTGACCACCTGCGCCTGGATGGAAACGTCCAGTGCCGAGAGCGGCTCATCGGCCACGATGAATTCAGGCTGCACCGAGAGGGCCCGCGCCACGCCGATGCGCTGCCGCTGGCCGCCGGAAAACTCGTGCGGGTAACGCGCCGCGTGTTCAGGCGGCAGCCCCACTAACTGCAACAGCTCGGCGATGCGCTGTGCGGTGGCCTCCTTGCCTTTGGCCAGGCCATGCACCTGCAATGCCTCGCCCAGGATGTCGCGTACCCGCATCTTGGGGTTCAGGCTGGCGTATGGGTCCTGGAAGATCATCTGCAGCTTGCTGCGCAGCGCGCGCATGCGGCTGCCCGAGGCCGCGCCGAGGTCTTCGCCGCGGTAGCTCACCGTGCCGCCGGTGCTGTCGACCAGGCGCAGCAGGGCGCGGCCGATGGTGCTCTTGCCCGAGCCCGATTCGCCCACCAGGCCCAGTGTCTCGCCGGGATGGATCACGAAGGACACATCGTCCACGGCGCGCACTGGCCGCACAGAGGAACCGAAGAATTTCTGCAGGTTGCGCACCTCGATCAAGGGCGCAGCGGCTGGGGTCTGTGCGCTCATGCGGCCTCCGGCACCAGGATGCAGCGGGCGCTGCCGCCGGCTTCGTCGTTGCGCAACGCCGGCATGGCGTCGCGGCAGGCCGCGATGGCCTTGTCACAGCGCGGCTCGAAAGCGCAACCCGGTGGCGGCGCCAGCGGGCTGGAAACCTGGCCGCGGATGGCATAGAGTCGGCGCTTGCCTCCCGCCGCATGTGAGCCCTCGCCCGCCGACGCCCGCCCGCGCTGCTGCGCCGGCAGGCAGGCCAGCAGGCCCTGCGTGTAAGGATGCTGCGGCCGTGCGAACAGGTCGTTGACGGGCGCGGCCTCCACGATGCGGCCGGCGTACATCACAGCCACGTCATCGGCATGGTGGGCCACCACGCCCAGGTTGTGGGTGATGAACAGGATGCTCATGCCGGTCTCAGCCTGCAGCCTGCGCATCAGCGCCAGGATCTGCGCCTGGATGGTAACGTCCAGCGCGGTGGTGGGTTCGTCGGCGATCAGCAGCGTCGGGTCGCAGGCCATGGCCAGCGCGATCATCACCCGCTGGCGCATGCCGCCCGAAAGCTGGTGCGGGTATTCATGCAGGCGCTGGGCAGCCGCCGGGATCTCGACGAGCTCCAGCATGCGCAGGGCCTGGGCCAGGGCGGCCGCATGGCCCAGGCCCTTGTGCAGGCGCAGCGATTCGGCCACCTGCTCACCCACGGTGAAGACCGGGTTCAGGCTGGTCATCGGCTCCTGGAAGATCATCGCCACCTCGTTGCCGCGGATTGCGCGCATGCGCGGCTCGGGCAGCGTCAACAGGTCCAGCGTTTCGCCGGCGCGATTGACGAACAGGGCCTGGCCGCTGACCTGCGTCGAAGCGGTTCGCGGCAAGAGGCGCATCAGCGTCAGGCTGGTGACCGATTTGCCCGAGCCCGATTCGCCGACCAGGGCTGTGGTCTTGCCGGCACGGATGTTGAAGCTCACGTCGGCGACGGAGCGGATCAGGCCTTCGTCGGTGTCGAAGAAGGTGGAAAGGTGGCGTACTTCGAGACGGTTCACATCGATTTCCGCAGGCGCGGATCCAGCAGGTCGCGGATGCCGTCGCCCAGCAATTGAAGCGACAGCGCGGTAAGGATGATGGCCAGGCCCGGGAACAGCACGATCCACAGCGCCTGGTGGGCGTATTGCTGGCTGCCGGCGACCATGGTGCCCCAGGTCGGGATTTCGGGCGGCACGCCCACACCCAGGAAAGACAGCGCGGCTTCCGCCAGGATGGCGTAGGCAAAGATGAAGGAAGCCTGCACGAGAATCGGCGACATCAGGTTGGGCAGCACATGGCGCCAGAGGATGCGCACGGTGGAGACCCCGACGGCGCGCGCCGCTTCCACAAACAGCAGCTCGCGCACCACCAGCGTCGAGGCGCGCACCACCCGCGCCACGCGAGGCGTGTAGACCAGCACCAGGGCCAGCACCACGTTCAACATCGAGGGGCCGAGAATGCCGACCAGGGCGATTGCCAGCAGGATGTCGGGGAAGGACATCATGGCATCGACCAGCCGCATGACGGGCGCGTCGAGCCGGCGAAAGAAACCCGCGATCAGGCCAAACAAGGTGCCGGCCACCACCGAACCCAGCGCCGTCAGCAGCGCGATGGTCAGCGAATAGCGTCCGCCGAAGGCGATGCGGGCAAACAGGTCGCGGCCCAGTTCGTCGGTGCCGAACAGGTGAGCAGAAGAGGGTTGCGAGAGGCGCTGGCTCACGGCGGTTTCGTTCGGGTCCAGCCCGCTCAGGGGGCCGGCGAAGAGTGATACCAGCACCACCACGACCAAAGCGATGGCCGCGGCCAGAACGATACGGCGGCGAAACAGCTTGCGCAGGATGAGAGGAAGTTGAGGCATACGCATCGCTTCAGTACTTCACGCGTGGATCGACCACGGTGTAGAGCAGGTCGATCGCAAAGTTGATCACCACATAGATTGCCGCCACCACCAGCAGTGCCCCCTGGATCACCGGGTAGTCGCGCCGGATCACCGCGCTCACCACCAGGTTGCCCACGCCGGGCAGGCCGAACACCGTCTCGGTGACCACCGCGCCACCGATCATCAGTGCCACTGTCAGGCCGAGCACGGTGACGATGGGCACCAGCGCGTTGCGCAGCGCATGTTTGAGCACCACCACGTTTTCCGAAAGCCCCTTGGCCCGGGCAGTGCGCACGTAGTCCTCGCCCAGCACATCCAGCATCGAAGCGCGGGTGAAGCGGATGATCAGCGCTGAATTGAGCACGCCCAGCACCGTGGCCGGCAGCACCAGGCAGTGGATGCGGGCCGCCAGCGAGGCGCCCGGCTCGCCATAGCCCGAGACGGGGAACCAGCCCAGCGAGACCGCGAAGATCTGCATCAGCACCAGGCCGAACCAGAAGCTGGGTATGCTGGCGCCCAGCATGGCGAAGCCGGTGAAAGCCTGGTCGACGGCCCTGCCACGATACACGGCCGAGACGATGCCGCACGGCACACCGATCAGCGCGGCAATGGCGATGGCCATCAGCGAGAGCAGGGTCGTGGGCTCGGCCCTCTCCCACAGCGCCTGGGTTACCGGGCGCTGCAGAAAGATCGATTCGCCCAGGTTGCCGCGCGCCAGCTCCCGGACCCACAAGCCGAACTGCACCGGCAGGGGCTTGTCCAGGCCATAGACCTTCTGCACGCGCGCGATGTCCTCGGCCGTGGCCTGGTCGCCCAGCAGCACGGCGATCGGGTCACCCGGGGCAGCGCGCGTGAGGATGAAAACCAGCACCGCCACGATGGCCATGACCACCAGCATGCCGCCCAGCCGGGACAGGAGGTACCGTGTCATGACGTTGCTCTATTCAATGATGCGAATTTTTTACTCATTCGAAGGCACTCCACGTCCCCATCTCCACGCCCGCCGAAAGAACAGCGAAATAAAGCCAGTTGAGCCGCGGAACCGGCTTTGCCGGGCCGCAGGCGGACGGCCCCCTCGGGGGGCAGCGCATTACACGGAGTGAAAAGCGTGGGGGCTCAACTCTTTAGGCTGGTGTTCCAGAAGAACGGGTAGGTGTAGGGGGTGTAGCCCTGCAGCGCAGGCGCACGCGCCGACAGGCTGGCGAACTTGCCCACCTGGATGTAAGGCACCTCGTCATACACCACCTGCTGCACCTTGCCCCATAGCGCACCGCGCTTGGCAGGGTTCGGCTCCTGGTTCAGCGCGGCCAGTGCCTCGGCCTTGGCGGGCGAGCTCCACCAGCCCGGCGCGCCGTCGCCCAGCTGCGGCGGTGAAAGCATGGGCTCGGGGAACAGGCCCGAATGGGTGATGTAGATGTCCCACAGCTTGGGGTCGGCGCGGCGCTGCAGCAGCGTCGCCCACTCGACCACGTTGAGTTCGGCCTTGAAGCCGGCACGCTTGAGCTGCTCGGCCATGATCAATGCCATGTTGTAGTGAAAGTCGTACTGCCGGCTGGTCAGGATACGCACCGGCTCGCCCTTGTAGCCGGCCTGCTCGGCCTGGCTCTTGGCCTTCTTGGCATCGCGTTCGTTATAGGCTGCGGTGCCGGCTGTGGAATAGAAGGGCGTGCCTTTGGGGAAGTGGTTACCTTCGGCGATGAAAAATCGCGTGTCGCCAAAGCCCGCTGCCAGCATCTCGCCTTCGCCCAGCGCGGTCTGCACCGCCTTGCGCACCGGTTGATGCGCCAGTGAACCCTCCTTGGTGTTGAACACCAGGTAAGGAAAGCCGAAAGAGGGCGTCATGATGGGCACGACCTTGCCGCCGGCTTTTTCCAGCCGCGGCAGCGCCTCGATCGGCAGCAGATCGGCGTAGTGGAACTGGCCGGCCAGCGCACCCTCCACCCGCGTGTTGGCATTGGGCACCGGTACGAAGCGCAGTTCCTCCACCACGGCCACCCGCTTGCCGCCGTAACCGCTGGCAGCTTCATTGCGCGCGGTGTAGCCATCGAAGCGGGTGAGCAGCACATACTGGTCGGGCTTGCGCTCCTTGAACTTGTAGGGCCCCGTGCCCACGTATTCGCGCAGCGGTTGGGCCAGCGATTCCTTGGCCATGATGGCTGCCATGCCCGAGGCCATCGCCAGCTGCGAGAGCAGCGGCGCATAGGCGTTCTTCAGGCTGATCTCCACGCTGAGTGGGCCCTTGGCCGACAGGTCGGCCACCTGCACCGCCACCGACTTGCCACGCGGCGAGACTTCCATCCAGCGCTTCAGGCTGGCCACCACGTCGTCAGCATGAAGCTCGCGCCCGCTGTGCAGCATCACGCCCTTGCGCAGGGCGATGCTGTAGAGCTTGCCGTCCGCCGATATCTTGGGCATCGCCTCGGCCAGCATCGGCACCAGGGCCGCCTTGGCGTCGAAGGTGAACAGCGGCTCGTAGACGTGCTGCATGATGATGCAGACCAGGTCGGCCGGGGTCGACTGGATGTCCAGCGTCGGCGGCTCAGCCACCATGGCCAGATTCAGGGCTGACTTGCCCGTCTGCGCGGCGGCCGGACCGAAGCCGGCGCCGGCCGCACCCAGGGCCAACAGGGAGGACAAGGCAGTGCGGCGGTGCATGCGAATTCCACGGATCATGACAACTCCTGATTGAAGTTAAATTTCAAAAGTGAAGATTAATTGACCTGAAGACGATCATTTTCAGGATAAACCCGAGTATTTGCGCATATTCATGAAAATATATTTCATAATTTGCCATAAAAGAGACTGGAAAAAAGGAGTTCTTCATGCCTCTGGAACATTTCGGAAATCCTCCGCTGGCCTCCGACCGCCAGCCCCGACCGTTCTCACCCGCCGTACGCGCCGGTGACTTCGTCTATGTCTCCGGCCAGGTGCCGGCCAATGAAAACGGCGAGATCGTGACCGGCGGGATTGAGGTGCAGACCCACCAGGTGATGAAGAACCTGCAGGCGGTGCTGGCCCTGGCCGGTTGCACGCTGGACGACGTCTGCAAGAGCACTGTTTGGCTGCAGGACGCGCGCGACTTCGGCAGTTTCAACCGCATCTACATGGGCTATTTCGGTGAGAAGAAGCCGGCCCGCTCGACGACCGAAGCGCGGTTGATGGTGGATGCGCGGGTGGAGATTGATGTTGTGGCTTATAAGCCAAAGGGCTGAGGCCTGGCTTGTTCTGTCGTTGCGCTTTTTGCTGAGGGTTGCTGGCCGGGGGTTGCCCGGCCAGCAGGATCCAGAGGAGGGTGCGCCGGAAAATTAATAACAACCCTGAAAAAACGCTATCAATTCAATAGCCGCCCGCACTCGTCCCTAAAATACTTCAAGGCAGATCCTTGTAAGGCTCCGGCTGCGCCGCATCCCTGGGCCCCACGGTGCCAAGCCGTGCTTTCAGCGACTGCGGCTGCCCCGTCAGGATGGCCGCGTAATTGGTGGTGTTCGACAGCACTTTTTTCACATAGTCGCGCGTTTCGCTGAACGGCACGCTTTCGGCCCAGATCGCAGCGTCCAGCACCGGCCCGTTGCGCCAGAGGCGTGGCCGCCCGGGGCCGGCGTTGTAGGCTGCGGCGGCCATGGGCATGGAGCCGTTCAGGTCATCCAGCGCAAACTTGAGGTAGGCCGTGCCGATCGCGATGTTGGTATCGCGGTCATTGAGCTGGTCTTGCGTGAAGCCTTCAAGGCCGATTTTTTTGGCCGTCCAGCGTGCCGTCGCCGGCATGACCTGCATCAGGCCCGAAGCGCCCACGCCGGAGCGCGCGTCCATGATGAAACGGCTTTCCTGGCGGATCAGGCCGTACACATAGGCCGGGTCGAGGTTGATGGACTGGCTGCGTTTGGTCACCGTTTCGCGAAACGGCATCGGGAAGCGTTGCTCGAAATCGATCTCGCCTTTGGTGCGCTCACTGGTGTTGATGCAGCGGTCCCAGATCTGCCGGTCGCAGGCGAACTGGGCGGCCGCCAGCAGGTCGCGGTCAGCCATGCCACCGCGCTTGTGCAGGTTGGTGCTGTAGTTCCACTCGCGCGTGCCTTCGGGGCGCAGGCCGACGGCGATGGCATAAGCGGCGCGGTTCAGGCCCGGGTTCAGCCGTGCAGTTTCTTTTTCCTCGGCCGTCAGCGGCGCTGGTCTGGCCGGCACCGTGATCTTCTGGCCCAGCTCTTCCAGCGCGAGCTGCTCGTAAAAACCACGGGCCGACGCGAAGGACTGCAGCAAGGCCAGGGCTTCGGCTCGCTGCGGCGCAATGGTGATGCCGGTGCTGATGGTTTGCGTTACGCCGGGTGTGGTCGCGACGACGATCGGGCCTTTGGGCGCTGCGTCAGGCGGCGCGGTGGCCAGCAGCGCGCGCGCTTTCCAGTAGCTCCAGGTAGGTTCCTTGCGCGCGTCGTCGCTCATGGCGTTGACGGCTGCCAGCACGAGCGTCCAGTTGGGCTGTGTCCCTGCGCGCAATGCGGCCCGGACTTTCCAGCCCAGCATGTCATCGCTGAGGTCGGTGTCCTTGGTGACCTTAGAAAAGTACTGCAGCGCGTCGCCTGCAGGCGTGGTGCCCAGGCGGGTGGCGGCCTGCCTGCCGATCACACCCCAGACCCAGTTGCGCTCTTCGGTATTCAGCTGCATGCCCCATTTGTTTTCCATTTGGGATGCCGCTCCGTCCGTGTCGCTGATCGCCATCTTGATCAGCGCCAGCGTGACGATTTCGCGCCGCGCCTTGCTGAGCGCGAGGTGTTTGCCCGCCAGGAACCTGATGGGGCTGGCATTCAGTTCATTGACCATGCCGACGGCGTCGGGCGCAATGATCTGCACCGCACTGGTCGCTGCGCGTGGCCGGTTGGCCTCGGTGGCCAGGCGGGCCTTGATCCAGACGTCCTGCGCTGTGAGGTTTTTGGTGCCAACCAGCCGCTCGGCGGCCGAGTTGCAGCCGTCGTCTGCCTCGCGCTGTGCATACCAGTTCTTTTTCACTTCGTCGGCCAGGCGCGCATCAGCCACCGGATTTTTGAGGTGTTCGACCAGCAGTGCGTAGCAACGCACTTCCTTGTCATCGTTCATCCGGTAGTTGGGGTATTCAGCGGCAAAGCCGGCCCAGTCGCGGCGCTGGCCCAGCAGCAGCAGCCAGTCGTTGCGCAGCCGGTCTTCCTGGTAGGTGCCGGCGTAACGGCCGAAAAAATCCTGCACCTCTTGCGCACTGGCTTCGCCCAGTCGCGTCTTGAGTTCCCAGTAGGCCGCCCAGGGCTCAAGCGCGTGGCCCCGGGCCTGGGGCAGCAGTTGTGCCAGCCGGCCCTTGTCGCCGCGTTTGAAAGCCTTGTTCATCTCCACAATCACGTTGTCGGCTGCGCTGGCGCTTGCGGGAAGGGTGGTTTGGGCGGTTGCAGGGACGAGCAGCGTCAGGGAGGCAATCGCGGAAAAAATGGCGGGCAGGGAGGCCGCACGTACCGGGCCGTTAAGAAATTTGTATAGCATCGGGACATTATGGACAAATTAAGCATACGCAAGGCGCTGGTGGAAGCGCGACTGAACATGCCTGACCGCCTGGTGCGGGCTGACCTGCTGCAGCGTGTGATGCGCATCTGGCTGGTAGGTTCCACGCACGAGGTGATTGGCGCGTATTGGCCCATCAAGGGCGAGTTCGATCCGCTGCCTGCGCTGTACCGCTGGCAGGAAGATGCCATTTTGAGCCAGGATTCGTCATCAAATCCGGCGCTGGACCAGGTGGAACGTGCGCAACTAGCTACTGAAAGCATAGCAGCGCGGTCGCCGCGCAAGATCGGTCTGCCGGTGGTCAACAAGCTGCACAAGACATTGACTTTCCATGCCTGGTACCCGGGCTGCCCCATGGAAGAAGACGCCTACGGCATTCCGAAACCAAAAGATACAGAGGTGATTATTCCCACCCTGCTGTTCGTGCCCTGCGTAGGTTACGGCCCCGGGGGCTATCGGCTGGGCTATGGCGGGGGCTTTTACGACCGCACGCTGGCCACGCTGCAACCACGGCCTTTCACAGTGGGCCTGGGCTATACCCAGGGCTGGCTGCCCGACATGGAGCCCGAGCCGCACGACATTCCGCTCGATGCCATCCTGAACGACAAGGGCGTGGTCTGGCCGGTGTGACCGCTCAGCGCTCGCTTCGCCCGCCTTGGAAAGCAGGCGAGGGCCGGTATATTAGCCACTCGAGCAAAGCGGTTAATGACTAAAAAACAGGGAGCGGAGCATGGCAGGCAGTGGAGAAGACGGCAATACGGTGAGCAGCAGGATCAGGAAGGACCTGCTGAAAGTTCTGGCCCTCGCGCTGGTGACGCTGTTTCTGGTTCCGGGCTCAACCTTGCTGTTCGCCAGGCATGCACAGCAGCAACTCGACCGCACCATCATCCAGTCGATAGAGCGGCAGGTCGACCAGGACTCGAGCATGTCCGCCGAAAGCAAGGCGCACACCAAGAAGTTTTACCGTGACAACCCGGTCTCCCGCATATGTGCCGACGCCAACGCCGACCTCGTGCAGGACAGGGACATGTTCTGCGAGCCGTTCTCCGAAGTCTGGCAGTTTTACGCAGCGCATCTCATCGCCAAATGGACGATTGCCGGCGGTGTGGCCATCTTGCTGGTGGAACTGCTGCTGGGCGCCGTGGCTTTCTGGAACCGCAAGGCCCGGTACCTGAGTTTTGTGACCGGCTGGCGCCTGCTGAGCCTGGCCAGCGCGGCGCAAATGCTGGTGCAGGGCACCATGCTTGTCTGGCTGTCCTTTTGGGTGACGGCATTCTTCTTTCACGTGTATTACATCAAGCTGATCGCGCTGATCGGCTTTGTGGTGGCTGTCGCGGTGTTCTTTGCCATTGCCGGGCTGCTGCGGCGCCCCGCCATGGCAAACACCATTGACGGGGAGCTGGTCAGCGACGGCGACGCGCCGGGCCTTTGGGCCAACACACGCGCTCTGGCCGCGCGCCTGAAGACCGCGCCGCCCAAACAGATCGTGGCGGGCATTGACACCAATTTTTTTGTCACCGAAGCGCCGCTTACCGTGGCCGGCCAGGCGCTGACCGGCCGCACGTTGTTTGTCAGCCTTCCGCTGCTGCGGCTGCTGGACCGTGCCCAGGCCGATGCCGTGCTGGGCCATGAGCTCGCGCATTTTCGCGGTGGTGATGCCGCCAGCAGCGCCCGGCTTGGGCCCAAGCTTGTGCAGTACGACCACTACCTCGGCCTGATGCGTGGCGGTGGTCTGACGGTTGCGGTCTATCACCTGATGTACCTGTACCGGGTGATATTTGAATTCGCGCTGATGCGTGACAGCCGCGAGCGCGAATTCAAGGCCGACCGCGCCGCCGCGAAGCTGGTTTCGCCGCAGGCCATTGTGGAATCGCTGATCAAGATTACCGCCTACGCAAGCTACCGGTCGGAAATCGAGCGTGAACTGTTCGAGCACGACCGGCAGCACGGCCAGCAACTCGGCATTGCGCAGTTTGTGGCCTCGGGCCTGACACACTACGCCGCCTCTACCAAATTCGTGAAAGCCATGGGAACAGCCAGCGTGCCGCATCCGTTTGACTCGCACCCGGCCATGCTGGACCGCATGAAGAATGTGCATCACCTGGTCAAGCCCGACGCTTTCGGCGCCATCGTGACTGATCCACCATTGCGCAACTGGGCTGACGACATACAGACCGCGCCGCAGATTGAGCAACGACTGTGGTCGGCCTACGAGCAGGGTTTTGCCGCCGACCATGAACGTACCCTCGCTTACCGCTACGGGCCGGACAATGACATGGAGCAGGCGCTGGTGCTGCGCTACTTTCCCCCTGTGCTGTTTCAGCTCAAGGGCACCCTCTCTGTCGGTGTGACATACAGCGGCCTGCAGCTGCCTGGCAAGCCCGATGAACTTTCGTGGGACGACATTCAGAACCTTGGCTATGAAAACGGTTTTGGCGGTGATGTCCTCACGGTTACCTTGACTGAAAAAGGCCTGTTGGGTGCCAAGACGACCAAGGTAAAGCTGCCCGGCATCAGTGCGCAGCGTGAGCAGTTCAAAGAGGTGCTGGGGACTTACCGGCACCGGCATGAGGTGATGCGGAAGCAGTTGGCGGGGTAGGCTTTTATCGGCCGGTTCTTGCTCCGGCCTTTGCGCTCTTTGCTGAGGGCGATTGGCCGGGGGTAGCCCGGCCAGCAATCCTCAGACGAAAGCGCAACGCCGGAACAAGACCGACCGCTATCCGTCCCAGCCTAAGCGGGGTAGACCGCCCCCAGCACCCGCAACCCCTTTGCCCCCGTCGCGCTTGGCAAATTACCGGGCCTGCGCAACACCGCCTGCTGTGCCAGCCACGCAAAGGCCGCCGCCTCCACCTGCAAAGGTGGCAAACCATGCTGGCCGGAAGTCTCAACCTTGAGCTGCGGCAACCCGGCCTGCAGGCGCCCAAGAAGATGGGTATTGAACGCGCCGCCGCCGCAGACGATCAGCAGGCTGCTGGCTTTTCCATGGCTGTTGACGTCCGCCGCGCAGGCGCTTGCCGTGAATTCAGCGAGGGTGTTCTGGACGTCTTGTGGCCGCGCCGCGGAAAAGGGCGCGAGCTTGCCGGCCAGCCAGGTCATGCTGAAAAGATCGCGGCCGGTGCTTTTGGGAATCGGTTGCGCAAAGTAGGGTTCGTCAAGCAGGCTGGCCAGCAGGTCCGGCAACAGCTTGCCCGTGGCCGCCCAGGCGCCGCTGGCGTCATAAGACTGACCGGTGTGTTGCAGGCACCATGCATCCATCAGGGCGTTGCCCGGTCCGCAGTCAAAACCCAGCACGGGTGACGACGCGCCAGGCGGAAGCACGCTGAGGTTGGAAATTCCGCCCAGGTTCAGCACCGACACCGTGACGTCCGCCTGGCCGAAAACGCCCTGATGAAATGCCGGCACCAGAGGTGCGCCCTGGCCACCGGCCGCCACATCGCGGCTGCGAAGATCAGCCACCACGTCGATGCCCGTGAGCTCTGCCAGCAAAGCCGGGTTGTTGAGCTGGAGCGTGTAGCCTGCGCCCGCCGGGTCGGGGGATGTTCTTTGGGGCTGGTGCCGCACGGTTTGGCCATGCGCGCCAATGGCGCGAACCTGCGAGGCGACGATCCCCTGTGCAGCAGCCTGGACAAGCAGCGCAGCGACGACTTTGGCATACGCCGCCGCGATGTGATTGGCAGCAACGGCGGCCCGGTGCAGTTCGTTGTCCGTGGGCGAATTCAGCGCCAGCAGCTCCGCGCGAAACAGCCCATCAAAGGATTCGGTGGCCGCAGCAAGCACGCGCAATTTTCCACCGGAAAGATCGACCAGCACGCCATCGGCACCGTCGAGCGAAGTGCCTGACATCAGGCCAATGAAGAGATCGGATGTTGTAGGCATGGGCCTATTTTGCCGCAGTGGGCGAATGTGAAAGCCCCGCCTTTACCAGCAGGGGCCGCGGGACTGGCTTTGCCAGACCGCAGGCGCAGCGCCCCCTCGGGGGGCAGAGAGCTACACGCAGTGAGCGAACGTGGGGGCTCTAGTTACTCAGCGCGGGTTTGCGTGATGGTGGCGGCCGCTTGCAGCTGAGTCTTCACGCCCGCCGAGAGCTCCCTGAATGCCGGCATGGCAGCCGTAGACACGGGAATGGTCTCGCTCTGCTTGGCGATCGTCATCGGGTCCTGCTGGGTGCCGTTGACGCGGAACTCGAAATGCAGGTGTGGGCCGGTGGCCCAGCCGGTGGAGCCGACGAGACCGATGGTCTGGCCCTGGCTGACGTTCTGGCCGCGCTGCACCATGATTTTGCTCAGGTGGGCATAAACAGTTTCATGGCCGTTGCGGTGGCGAACGAACACCACGTTGCCGTAACCGTTCTGGACACCCGAAAACTCCACCACGCCGTCGCCGACGGTACGTGCAGGTGTTCCCGTAGCTGCTGCGAAGTCGGTGCCCAGGTGGGCGCGCCATTTTTGCAGGATGGGGTGAAAGCGCATTGAAAAGCCGCTGCTGATGCGCGAGAACTCGACGGGCGAGCTCAGGTAGGCGCGGCGCAGGCTCTGGCCGTCGAGCGTGTAATAGCCGCCCCTGTGGGCAACGCCCGCGGCGTCCACGCCCGGAGGCTGGAACCACATGGCCTGGTAGGCCTTGCCGGCGTTGACAAACTCGGCCGACAGCACGCGACCGGTGCGCAGCGGCTCGCCGTCGGCTTCCAGGCTTTCATAGACCACGTTGAAGCGGTCGCCCTTGCGCAGTGCGCGGCGGAAATCGATGTCACTGGAGAAAATTTCGGCGATCTGCACCGCTACGCCATCGGGAATGCGGGCGTCGTCGGTGGCGGCGAACAGCGACGTCTGGATGCTGCCGCTGGACAAGCGCGCAGTAGCCACATACGGGGCGGTTTCAATGCGCGAGCTGAAACCGGCGGCGCCGCGCTCGACCACGAGGCGCTTGAACATCGTTTCGTCGTCAGTGGGCCAGCGCATGCTGAGCTTGAGCAGTTGCTGGCTGTCGCTGGCTTCGGCGGTTACGTTCTTTCCGGCACGGCCCGACAACAGCAGGCGCGCATTGGCGTCGCTGCGCAAAAAGGCGGCTGCGGCGCTGTCGTCGATGTTCAGGCGCTTGAGCAGGGTGTCGGCGGTATCGCTGCTGCGGGTGCTTTCGGTGCGGAACAGCTTGAAACGGAAATCGGTGAGGGAATCGGTCTGTATCTGCGTGGGCAAAGGCTCGACCGCTTCGAGTATCTGGCGGACCGGCAGGTTGGCCGCATCGGGTGCCAGGGGCGCAACGCCGAATGCTGTGACACCTGTGCCCAGCAGCAGTGCTGCAAGGCTGGCGGTGACCCGTTTGGGATGGCGACGGAGGCTGTCGGCGATGGGCAGCAGTATCTGGGAGGGAGATGGCAGTGGCAAAGCAGTATTCCCAACAAAAGTGCATCGGGCGCTGCGCGAGCACCGGACTGCTGTATAAAAGGTGGAGAGCTTTGGCGGCCAGCCCTGGATTCAGGGGTGGGGCCGGAGCCATCCGGTTATGAGTTTCCTGATCAGCAAATTGCAGGCCAACTAAAATGGCTCCGCCGCTGCAGGAGAGCCGCCAGTATATCTGTCGGACAATTCCCCGACATGTGAAAAACCCTTATGAATCAAGAGCTTGTTACAAAATTTCCCGTCACCGACCGCGTCAGGGAGGCCCTGGCGGTGTCCCTGCGCGGCTGCGATGAGCTGATCCCGGAAAACGATTGGATACAAAAACTGGCCAAATCGGAGGCCACGGGCGTCCCGCTGCGCATCAAACTGGGGCTGGACCCGACGGCGCCTGACATTCATGTCGGACATACCGTGGTGCTGAACAAAATGCGTCAGCTCCAGGATCTGGGCCATACAGTCATTTTTCTTATAGGCGACTTCACCAGCCTGATCGGCGACCCGTCCGGGCGCAACACCACACGGCCCCCGCTCACGCCCGAGCAGATCAAGGTCAACGCCGAAACCTACCGCGCCCAGGCCGACAAGATCCTGGACCCCGCCAAAACCGAGCTGCGCTACAACAGCGAATGGAGCGAACCGCTGGGCGCCACCGGCATGATCAAGCTGGCTTCTCATTACACCGTGGCCCGCATGATGGAGCGCAACGACTTCAACGACCGTTTCAAGGCCGGCACGCCTATTAGCGTGCATGAGTTTTTGTACCCGCTGATGCAGGGCTACGACTCGGTCGCGCTCAGGAGCGACCTGGAACTCGGCGGCACCGACCAGAAGTTCAACCTGCTGATGGGCCGGCACCTGCAGCAGGAATACGGCCAGGAGCCGCAGTGCATTTTGACCATGCCGCTGCTCGAAGGCCTGGACGGCATCGAGAAGATGTCCAAGAGCAAGAACAACTACATCGGCATCAGCGAAGACGCCAACACCATGTTCGCCAAGGTGCTGTCGATCTCCGATGTGCTGATGTGGAAGTGGTACACACTGCTGTCGTTCAAGAGCGAGGCCGACATCGCAGCGCTGAAGGCCGAAGTGGACGGCGGGCGCAACCCCAAGGACGCCAAAGTGGCGCTGGCCAAGGAAATCACTGCGCGCTTTCATTCCGCTGCCGCAGCCGACGCCGCCGAGCAGGATTTCATCAACCGCAGCAAGGGCGGCGTGCCGGATGAGATTCCCGAGGTGTCGCTGTCCGGTTCGCCGATGGGGATAGGCGCGCTGCTCAAGGCGGCCGGCCTCGCGCCCTCGGGCAGCGAAGCCACGCGCCTGATTGAAGGCGGCGGCGTGCGGATTGACTCCAGCGTGGTGAGCGACAAGGCGCTCAAGCTGAACAGCGGAACGTATGTGGTGCAGGTGGGCAAACGCAAGTTTGCCAGGGTCACGCTGGCCTGAACTGCGGCCCGGGGCGCTTTCCGCAGACTCGGGGCGGCGACCGAACGCTACTATTTTAATAGCTGCTTGCGCTTACCCCTATTGGTCTACAGGCATTTAACCTGCATACCAGTCATCTTGTTACCGAACCTCGATGGCCACGCGCCGGTTGCGCGGTTCTTCCACTTCGTCAGCGGTAGGCACGGCCAGGTCGCGCTCGCCCCGGCCCGCCGCTTCGATACGCTCTGCCGGAAACTGGCGGTCGATCAGTATCTGGCGCACCTGCTGCGCCCGCTGGGCCGACAGCACGTCGTTGCTGGCTCCGGCGCCCACAGTGTCGGTATGGCCGGTGATCACGATGTCGCCGCCACTTCGGGCCAGCGCATCGGCGAGCACGTCTTCCATGATTTTCTGCGACTCGGCCGTCAGCACCGTGCCGCCCGCATCAAAGTACACGGTGTAACGCTTGCCCCTGGGCGGCGCCATGTCATACAGCGCAGCGTTATCGGCGCGAACCTTGGCCGGATCAGCCTGGTCCACCCTGGGGGCACCCGTTGAACCCCGCGCTGCCGTGGCACGCTGGAAAGGCACGGACAGCACCGCTTCGCCGCCTGCGCCTTCCCTGGCGCGCACCACCACGGCGGACGGCGTACCGCCCTCCTGCGGCAGCAGCACAACACGGGTGCCGGTGGAACAAGCCGCCAGCAGCGTGCTCAGGAGAATGGCGGAGAGAAGGGGGAAATGGATTCTCATGGCTGTGGGTCCGCCTGCACGATGAAGTCGGTGCCGCGAATGCCGATGAAAGCGGTCTTGGTCTCGATGCGCACGGTCTCGGGATGGGCCTTGCCCACCAGGCCGCTCATCATGCGCAGCGAACCTTGCAGCAGGGAGAGCAGCAGGCCGCCCTCTTGTGTGGTGGCATCAAAGCTGAAACCCTTGATGTCCAGTTGCGAAGCCGGACCCACCACCACCGTGGTGCCGTCGCGCAGTACCAGGCTGGCGGCGGAGTCGGCGCCTGTGACGATGCGGCCGGCGGGCAACACGGGGTCTCCGGCCTTTGCCGGCCGCGCTGCGCCGCCGGCCTCCAGCAGCTTGACATCACCGCGCAGGGTTTTCAGAAAGCCGGCCTGCCCCGGGGCGGGTGGAGGCGGGGGCAAGGGTACAGAAGCGGGGATGGCCGATGCCTCGACGGCAGGCGCCGGCGCCGCTGCCGGGGTGGCCGGAGCACCCGCGGCAGGTTCCGGCCGGGTTTGTGCGGCGGCTTGCACGGCTGCAAGCATCAGTCCGGCCAAGGCTGTCAGATAGCGATGTTTCATGAAGACCTCTTTGGGCGGATTATCCATTACCTTTAGTTACGATTCGCCAGGCAAGTCTTACCACCCCGCCATCCTTCTCCGGTTTGTTACCCGGCATGCCCCCATACCTCACAATGCACAGATGAATTTTCCCGCCTGGCAATCCCTGACGCCGCAGCGGCTGCTGCGCACTTCCGTCGCCGTGGCCGCAGCCACCATCGTCCTCAAAACGGCGGCCTGGTACATCACGGATTCGGTCGGCCTGCTGTCTGACGCCATGGAGTCTTTCGTCAACCTGGCCAGCGCCCTCTTTGGCCTGGCCATGGTCACGATTGCGCAGCGCCCTGCCGACGACGACCACCCCTACGGCCACCACAAGGCCGAGTATTTTTCGTCCGGCTTCGAGGGTGCGCTGATCGTCGGCGCGGCGCTGGCCATCATCTGGGCTGCCGTGCACCGCATGCTGGACCCTCGGCCGCTGCAGCAGCTTGGCTGGGGCCTGGCGTTGTCGGTGGGCAGCTCGGCGCTCAACGGCCTGCTGGCCTGGGCGATGTTCCGCGCGGCCCGGCAGCATCGGTCCATCGCGCTTGAGGCCGACGCCAGGCACCTCGTGACCGATGTCTGGACCTCAGCCGGCGTGGTGGTCGGCATAGGTGCTGTCATGTTGACCGGCTGGCTTTGGCTGGACGCCGTGGTGGCGATCGGCGTGGCCCTGAATATCCTGTGGGAGGGAGGCCGGCTGGTCTGGCGCTCGTCACAGGGCCTGATGGACGAGGCGGTGGAGCCTGAAGTGCTGACCGAGATCCAGAAAACACTCGCAGGCTTCAGCCACCCCACCATCCGCTTTGACCACCTGAGCACGCGCCGCGCCGGCCAGCGGCGCTTTGTCGATATGCACATGCACATGCCGGCCAGCTGGTCGCTGGGCCGCGCGGCGGCCGTGCGCACCAGCGTTGAGCAGGCGCTGATGAGCGCCGTGCCCGGCCTGCGCGCCAGCATCCAGCTGCTGCCCACCGATGTGGAAGCCCATTTCGACGATGAGGCCGACCTGATCTGATGGCCTGCCGCCCTCTTCCGGCCGCCGATAATTTCCCCGACCTTCCGACTTTCTACCCCTGAGACCAGGAGCCTTGATGAAACGACCCCCTCTTGCGCTTGCCGCCCGCGTCCTTGCCTGCGCACTGCTCAGCGCCGCCGCGCAGGCGGCGGAGCTCCAGGTGCTGAGCGCCGGCGCCATCGAGCCCGGCCTCAAGGCGGCAGCGGCAGCTTTTGAAAAGCAGACCGGCCACACCGCCAAAATCACCTTCAACACCGCGCCCGAGCTGAAAAAGCGCATGGACGGCAACCCGGCGTTTGACGTGGTGATCGCGCCGCCCGCCGTCATCGGCGAATTTGCCGCGGCCAGCAAGCTGGCGGAAACACGCGCCAACGTCGGCCGTGTCGGGATGGGTGTGGCTGTGCGCGAAGGCGCACCGGTGCCCGACATCGCCAATGCCGAGGCACTCAAACGCTCGGTGCTGGCCGCCGACTCGCTGGTGTTCAACCGCGCCTCCACCGGCTTGTACCTGGAGGGCCTGCTCAGGAAGATGGACGTGTATGCGCAGGTGGAAAGCAAAACCACGCGTTATCCCGACGGCGCCTCGGTGATGGAGCACGTGCTCAAGGGCAAGGGCCGCGAGATCGGTTTCGGTGCGATGACCGAGATTCTTCTATACAGGGACAAGGGCCTGAAGTTCGTCGGCCCGGTTCCGGCCGAAGTGCAGAACTACACGTCGTACACCGCCGCGCCGCTGGCTTCCGGCAAACAGCAGGATGTGGCCCAGCAGTTCGTCAGTTTCCTGGCCGGCCCGGTCGGCAAGCCGCTGTTTGTCGCGGCCGGCGTGACCGACTGATGAAGGCCGTGCTGCAGCGCGTGGCCGAAGCCCGCGTGGTGATTGCCGGCGAAACCGTCGGCCAGATAGGCGGCGGGCTGCTGGTGCTGGTGTGCGCTGAGCGCGGCGACGCTGAAGCGCAGGCTGACAAGCTGCTGGCCAAGCTTCTCAAGCTGCGCATCTTCTCCGACAACGCGGGAAAGATGAATCTGAGCGTGCAGGACGTCCAAGGCGGCCTGCTGATCGTGAGCCAGTTCACGCTGGCGGCTGACGCCTCGGGCGGCAACCGGCCCAGCTTCACCGGTGCGGCCCCGCCTGACGAAGGGCGCCGGCTCTACGACTACTTTGTGGCCCAGGCCCGCGGCGTGCATCCGCAAGTCGAAACCGGGCAATTCGCAGCCGACATGCAGGTGCACCTGGTCAATGACGGGCCGGTAACGATTCCGCTGCAGGTCGTGCCGGGCACATAAACTCGCTATTAATTCAATAGCTGCTTGCGCCCGTCCCTATTGGGCTGAAGCCCAATAAACCTTGAATTTCAGCGGTAAGGGTTTTTGACGCCCAGGCCGGCCAGGATCTCGATTTCACGCGCTTCCATGGCTTCGGCATCGGCTTCGCCGGTTTCATGGTCCCAGCCCTGCGCATGCAGCGTGCCGTGCACCAGCAGATGGGCGTAGTGGGCCTGCAAGGTCTTTTTGTTCTCTTTCGCCTCTTTGGCCACCACCGGCGCGCACAGCACCAGGTCGGCCGTGACCACCGGCTCTCGTGTGTAGTCGAAGGTCAGCACGTTGGTGGCGTAGTCGCGCTGGCGGTAGTCACGGTTCAGCGCCTGGCCTTCTTCGGCGTCGACGATGCGCACAGTGATCTCGCCGTCGTGCGCCAGCGCGTGGCGGATCCAGCGGGCCACGCTGTGACGCGGCAGCGCTGCGCGGTGGCGGGCGGCGTCTTTCAGGTCGCCAAACTGCAAGGACAAGCTCAGGTTCTTAAGAGCCATTTCGGCTCCTGGCGCTTGTGCGCCGTGCGGGAGCAGCTATCGAATCTGTAGCAATTTCTGCCGCGATGCCGGGCCGCGTCTTGTCGTACGCATCAACAATGCGGGCCACCAGCGGGTGGCGCACCACGTCGGCACTCGTCAGGCGGGTGATCGCAATGCCCTTGACGCGCTTGAGTACGCGCTCGGCATCCACCAGGCCGCTCAACTGCGTGCGCGGCAAATCGACCTGGCTGATATCGCCCGTCACCACAGCCTTGCTGCCAAAGCCGATGCGCGTCAAAAACATCTTCATCTGCTCGGGCGTGGTGTTTTGCGCTTCGTCGAGGATGACAAACGCGTGGTTCAGCGTGCGGCCGCGCATGAAGGCCAGCGGCGCGATCTCGATCTGCTGGCGCTCAAAGGCCTTTTGCACGCGCTCAAAACCCATCAGCTCATGCAGCGCGTCATACAGCGGACGCAGGTAAGGGTCCACCTTCTGGCTCAGGTCACCCGGCAAAAAACCCAGGCGCTCGCCGGCCTCGACCGCCGGGCGGGTCAGCACAATGCGTTGCACCGTGCTGCGCTCCAATGCATCCACCGCGCAAGCCACGGCGAGGTAGGTCTTGCCGGTGCCGGCGGGGCCGATACCGAAAGTGATGTCGTGGGTGGCAATGTTTTCCAGGTAGGTGCCCTGGTTGGTGGTGCGGGCGCGCAGGTCGGCGCGGCGGGTCGACAGCGCCATGGCGCCGTCGGGCGCGATGCTGAGCGCGGTGTCGCCGGCCAGCATCAGCTGCACGGTTTCGGGCTCTATGGGCCGCTGGGCGATTTCGTACAGGGCCTGCAGCACCTCGAGCGCCTGGTTGGCCTTCACCTTGGTGCCGTCGATCTTGAACTGCTCGAAGCGGTGGGCAATCGTGACATCCAGCGCCACTTCGATGGTGCGGATGTGGCTGTCCATGGGTCCGCACAGGTGACCCATGCGGGTGTTGTTCGGCGGCGTGAAGGTGTGACGAAGAATCAAGGCGGTGGTTTTCCTGGAAAACGGCGGTTAAAGGCGGAAAAACACAATTGTCCGCCCAAACAGGCGCCTGCGTCTGACTGATAAGATTTGCCCATGATAGGAAGACTCTCTGGCCAGCTGGCCGAAAAAAATCCCCCGGAAATCCTGGTGGACTGCAACGGCGTCGGCTATGAGGTACTGGTGCCCATGAGCACCTTCTACAACCTGCCCGGCCTGGGCGAAAAAGTCAGCCTGCTGACACACTTTGTGGTGCGCGAAGACGCACAAATCCTCTACGGTTTCGGCAGCGCCACCGAACGCGCCGCCTTCCGCCAGCTCATCAAGATTTCCGGCGTAGGCCCACGCACCGCGCTCAGCGTGCTCAGCGGCATGAGCGTTGAAGAGCTGTCGCAAGCCGTCACCCAGCAGGAAGCCGGCCGCATCATCAAGGTGCCCGGCATCGGCAAAAAGACCGCCGAACGCCTGTTGCTGGAACTCAAGGGCAAACTGGGCGCCGACATCGGTATCCAGGTCAGCGTCGCCAACGATGCCCAGTCCGACATCCTGCAGGCCCTGGTGGCGCTGGGCTATAGCGACCGCGACGCCGCACTGGCACTGAAGGCATTGCCCAAAGATATCGGCGTGAGTGACGGCATCAAGCTGGCGTTGAAGGCGCTGGCGAAATAGGCCGGTAACCCAGTATGAGCATACAAACCGACGATTTCGCTCCCGGCGACTTCCCGCCCGCCAAGCGCGTGATGTCGGCCGCGCCGGCCTCACCCGGCGAGGAGGCGATCGAGCGCGCGTTGCGCCCCAAACTGTTTGACGAGTACGTCGGCCAGACCAAGGTGCGCGACCAGCTTGAAATCTTCATTGGTGCGGCCAAAAAGCGCAGCGAGGCGCTGGACCACGTGCTGCTGTTCGGCCCGCCCGGCCTGGGCAAGACCACGCTGTCGCACATCATTGCGCATGAGCTGGGCGTGAACCTGCGGCAGACCTCCGGACCGGTGCTGGAAAAACCCAAGGACCTGGCGGCGCTGCTGACCAACCTTGAAAAGAACGACGTCCTCTTCATTGACGAAATTCACCGCCTGAGCCCGGTGGTAGAAGAAATCCTCTACCCCGCGCTCGAGGACTACCAGATCGACATCATGATCGGCGAAGGCCCGGCGGCGCGCAGCATCAAGCTCGACCTGCAGCCCTTCACGCTGGTGGGTGCCACCACGCGCGCCGGCATGCTGACCAACCCGCTGCGCGACCGCTTCGGCATCGTCGCGAGGCTGGAGTTTTATACACCCGACGAACTCGCACGCATCGTGCGGCGCAGCGCCAAGTTGCTCAATGCGCCCATGGACGAAGAAGGCGGTTTTGAAATTGCCCGCCGTTCACGCGGTACGCCGCGCATTGCCAACCGCCTGCTGCGCCGCGTGCGCGACTATGCCGACGTGAAGGGCACCGGCCACATCTCGCTGGACATCGCCAACAAGGCGCTTGCCATGCTCGACGTAGACCCGCAGGGCTTTGACGTGATGGACCGCAAGTTACTCGAAGCCGTGATCCACCGCTTTGATGGCGGCCCGGTCGGCCTGGACAACATCGCGGCCAGCATTGGTGAAGAGCGCGACACGATTGAAGACGTGATCGAGCCCTATTTGATCCAGCAAGGCTATTTGCAGCGCACGCCGCGCGGGCGCATCGCCACGCTGGCGGCCTACCGCCACCTGGGCGTGGCGCCGCCGCAGCAAGGGCAAGACTTCTTTGGCGCCGGCAAATAAACAATGAACCGGCCCGCCAGGTGGCAAGGGCAGGAGGGGAGCATGGAATTTCCGGATACTGTTCCGTCGGCCTTGCTGGCAGGCGCACCTGATGCGCCTGAATATGTGCGTGAGTTTCCCTCATCGTGGCGCAGCACCACGGGAACCCTGACGATCCTCTTTTCATTCCTGGCCGTCATTCCGGCCTTGATGCTTGTGTTTGTCCCGTTTTCCGGTTTTCCCGGATGGCGACTGGCCAGCCTGGGCGGCCTGCTGTGGTTCGTCTGGCTTTTTGGGCGGCAGCTTGTCGGCGGACGTCCGGCCTTGCGGGTGGGCCCCGAAGGCATCAGCGCCGCCGTACTGAAAAACAGGACCATCGCGTGGCCTGAGGTGTCAGATATCGAGTCGCAGTCTGCGCAGGGCCACACGTCGATCAACGTGTCGCTCGCACCTCATGTGAAAGACAAATGGTGGTGGGGCAGCCGTAAAAAGCGGCTTTGCATTCTCTTGAACAGCGTACGGACCAAAGACCACCCCGATGCGATCATGGCCGCGACGCAGGCCTTTGCCACCTACGGCGGGCGGGGCTTTATGCAGGCGATGGAGCAGCGGACCGCTGAACTCAAGGCCGTGGAAAATTTCGACGCCCGCCTGAAGGAGCTCACGCCTGTGACTTGGGCGCTTTACCTGGTGGTCGGCGTGAACGTCGCTGTCTGGCTGGCGAATCTCGGTGCCGGAATCAGCGCGTTCAAACCCTTGCCGTCGGAGCTTTTGGCCTGGGGCGCCAATTCGGCGGCGTCCGTGGTGGAAGACCGCCAGTATTGGCGTCTGTTGACAGCCACCTTTCTGCACGGCGGCTTTCTGCACCTCGCGTTGAACATGCTGGGCTTGTGGCAGGGCGGGGTCCAACTCAACCGGCTTCACGGCAACTTTCAGTTCCTGTTGATCTACCTGGCCAGTGCGCTCACCGGCAGTGCGCTCAGCCTGCATTTTTCTGCCCAGCAATCCGTTTCCGTCGGTGCTTCCGGTGCGGTGTTTGGTGTCCTGGGGGCGCTGCTGGTGGCGGTGCACCAGCATCGCGGGCAAATACCCGGCGTTACCAGCAAGAACGTGATGACCAGTCAGGGCGTGTTTCTGGCGTATGCGCTCGTTCAGGGTTTCAGCAAGCAGGGTATCGATAACGCCGCCCACGTGGGGGGCCTCATGGCAGGATGTGTGCTGGCCTGGGTGCTGACCGAAAAAATCGCCGCCGTTGCCACACCGGCGCGGCGGCTTTCAACGGCGGCTATCGGTTCGTTGCTGTCGGCCACCGCAGTGGCCGCTCTGGTGGCCACAACGCCGACGCCTGCCGTGCACCATCGGCAGCTGTTTGAATTTCAGGCCGGGCTGACGCGCATTTTGCCCGCGATGCAAGCCGCGGAGAAAGCCTTTCAGGCCGACGTCAAAGCTTTTCGCGAAGGCAAGATGCCGGAGCCTGAATTTGTCCAGGCGATAGAAGCACGGCACCTGCCGGGTTACCAGGCCGTCCAGCGCGCCCTGGCCCCGCTGGACATTCCTGCCAATGACAAAGTCGGCGCCGGCATGCGCGATGTCAAGCGCGCCAACAACCTGATGGTGGAACTGATGCAAATCCAGCTGGCCACTGCACGTGCCGTGCAGGGCGATGTCACCGCCGCAGCCGGTCAGGCCCGCGTGCTGGTGATCAGCGCGGAGCTCAAGGCCATTGATTCGCGGATTTCCGAGCGTGTGAGCGCCGCCAAGCCCAAATCCAAATCCAACCCCTGAGAAAAATAGCCATGTCTCGCCGTTCCCTGATTTCGCCGGGCCTGATGCTTTGTTGGGCAATGGCGGTCGGGGGCTGCGCGGTCCCTGCACCGGGACCGCGCACGCCCAATCCAGCCGTGCCTCTCGCTTCCACGTCCAGCCTGCCGGAATTCCCCGAGCTGTTCCGGCAGATGGGAAAACTCTACGCTGATCATCCGCAGGCGCCGCAGATGCAGGACGGCGACGGTATGGGGCAAAAAATTTCCATCGCGCGCGTGCGCAAGCCCGGCGCGCTCGACGCCTTGCAGGCTTACCGCGCGCAGGGAGTGCATGGCCGCGTCGTCGTGATCACACTGCTGGACGCCGAGGGCAAGCTGCTCGATGCGCGGGTGCTGTCGTCCACGCATGCCGAACTCAATGGGGCCGTACTGCAGTCGGCACGCGAAGCGGAGTACCGGGGCGGGCGCATCAATGGCGCGCCCTCGCCGATGTATGCAGTCTACGGCGTGAACTTCTAGGCGCGCTTCTCAGACGCCATGCCGGCAGGTCAGGTCAGGTCAGCGCGCCACGCGCATCAACCTGGTAAATGCGCTGCACTGTGCCGTGGCGCAGACCACCGGCCACGCCAATCATGGCGTCGTGCAAATTCACGGTGGGGTCGCAGTGGCCGGGAATCAGCCACAGCATGCTGCCCAGGCCGGGCAGGCGCTTGCTGTCGCCCGCGGGCCGCAAAATGCCGTGCTCGTCGCCGCCATTGAAATAGGCCAGCT
This sequence comes from Polaromonas sp. P2_G11, assembly GCF_056403595.1. Lineage (NCBI taxonomy): Bacteria > Pseudomonadati > Pseudomonadota > Betaproteobacteria > Burkholderiales > Comamonadaceae > Polaromonas > Polaromonas sp. P2_G11. The sequence goes on from NZ_JBFUFE010000003.1 coordinate 524,954, forward strand.
CGCTTTCACTGTCAAAGGCATGCACCAGCGGCAGGCCGGAATCAATGGCGTGGCTTTTGTGGCCGGCGTCGCACACCGCATGGCTGCCGTGCGTGCTGATCACCTGGGTTTTGACGAACAGCGCGTGTTCGAACTGCGGCTGCGACGGGTCCCGTTCGTTTTGGGCGTAGTCGGCGTCCATGAACATGAAGGAGCCGGCCTGCAGTTCGCCGTAGACGCCGCTGGCGGCTTCCAGCATCAGGCTGCCGGTGCCGGCCCCCGTGACCAGATCTACCGTGATGCCCTGGGCTTCTATCAGTTTGCGCGTCAGGAGCACGGCCTCCACCGCCCTGGCGATGGCGTCGCGCCTTTCCTGGGCGCTTCGCATGTGCTGGGCCTTGCCGTGGTAGGCCTGCAAGCCGGCAAAACGCAGCGCGGGGTGTTTGCGGATTTCCAGCACCAGCGTGACGGCGGCCGCGCCGGGCTCGACACCGCAGCGGCCCTGGCCAACGTCAATTTCCACAAACACGTCGATCACGGTGGCGCCCGCGCTCTTGTTGTTGATGCGGGCCTCCGTCATGGCCTGCGCCAGGCGGATTACGCCTTCGGTGCTGTCCACCGCAATGGCAAGGTGCCCACCCTGGGCCGCGACTTTTTGCGTGAGCGCCGCCACACGGGCCAGCTTGCCCGGGGCGATCACTTCATTGCTGATGTAGACGTTGTACACACCGCCGGCCACCAAGATTTCGGCTTCGGACGTTTTTTGCACGCACACGCCAATGGCGCCGGCCCGCATCTGCGCCTTGGCCAGCGCGACACTTTTGTGCAGCTTGGCATGGGGACGCCAGCGAACGTTGTGCTTCTTGGCAAATTCGGCCATGCGCGCGAGGTTGCGCTTCATCGCATCCAGGTCGATGACCAGGGCGGGGGTATCGATGTCGTTGACCGGTTTGCCGATCAGTTCGGCCAGATGGGATGGCAGGGTGCTCATGGATACGTAGAAGTTTATCTGTGCCTATTGTGCGCCGACACCGGAACCGGCCTCGCCGCCGGCAAATCCGTCATCCAGCGCAATGCCGTCCAGGTGCTGGGTGTCGGCCCAGCCTACCAGTGAAAAACCCTGGGGCGTCCAGAGCAAGCGGTTGATGGCCGTGTTGCCCAGCGCCCAGGTGCGTGGGGCCTGGATGTCCAGCCGCGTGGCGGCGCGGTACAGCACGTCCATCACCCCGCCGTGGCCGACCATGGCGATCAGCTCGCCCGGGTGGGCGGCTGCCAGGCGCTCGGCGGTAGTGACCACACGACTACGCAAATCGAGCAATGATTCACCGCCAGCGGGCGCAAATTCCGGGTCCCGCTTGCGCCATCGCATCGACTGCTCGGGCAGCAGCGCCTCGATCTCCGAAAAGGTTTTCCCTTCAAAGTCGCCGAAGCCGCGCTCCCGCAGGCCTTCCTCACGCGTCACCTCGATGCCCAGTGCACGGCCCAGGTACTCCGCGGTTTCCCAGGCGCGTGTCAGATCGCTGGCGTAGATGGCGGTGATGGGTTCCTCGGCCAGCGCGAGCGCCATGCGCTCAGCCTGCCGGCGTCCAATGTCATTGAGGGGAATGTCCAGATGGCCCTGGATGCGGGTATCCACATTCCAGGTGGTCTCCCCATGCCGTATGGCAATAACGCGCGTCACTTCAGTCATGACACACCAACACGAAGGGGGTAATAGAAGCGAGAAGCGGTGCTAAGCCAGCCAGGGCCGCGGAACCGGCTTTGCCGGGCCGCAGGCGCAGCGGCCCCCCCCGGGGGGCAGCGTAGTACGCGAAGCGACAAGCGTGGGGGCCACATCTACCTTGGGATCTCCACATTGATGCGGCGTGTCCCCGGCGGCGGCTGCGGGAAGCCGCGCAGTGCCGAGTCCAGCATGGCGGGCAGCACCGCCGGGGTGTCCGACCAGACGCCGTCGTGCAGGGCCCGTGTTTCATAGGCGACCTGGTTGGTGCGAAGGTCGCGCATCACGATGCTCAGCTCGCGCTTGAAATAGGTCGGCTCCGAGATTCCGCCGCCGATTGGGAACGACAGGCCGACCCCGACGCCGCGGCTACCGCCGCCCATGAACACACCGCTTCCAAACCCAAAACCGCCGTAGGGACTGTAGCCATAGGGGCCGCGGTCGATGATCTGGGTGTTGGCCACAATCTGCACGCTGTAGCGTGCGGCGGGCGGATTGAGCTCCATTCCCACCTTGGCCAGGGCGCTGCGCGCCATGCCCTCGAGGGCCTCCTGCGGCGAACCCGGGGCCTGCTGGGAGGGCAGGCGCTCAAAGCGGTAAGGTGTGCCCGGCGCCGGCGGCGCGCCGTTCCAGTTGTAGAAGGCAGTGACATCACTGTCGACCAGGCGCACGGTGGAACAACCCGCCATGACAAAAGCCATGGCAGCCATGAAGAAAATCGCGAACGCACGTTTCATGAGACCTCCAAAGCAATGAGTTGTTGAAAAACGAAGAACGCTGAAAAAACCAGTCAACCGGAATGAACACCGATCACGGACAATCCCGGAGGCACCGGCTCCCGGAACTCCTCAGTGTCAAAAGCCTTGTCGCCTTCCGGGTCGGCAATGCCCGTTGTCTTGATGCCCTTGAAATCGTGGCGCTTGTTGTCCATCAGGTGCGAAGGCACGATGTTTTGCAGTGACGCGAACATGTTTTCCAGCCGGCCGGGGAATTTTTTCTCCCATTCGCGCAGCATGTTGCCGACCTGCTTGCGCTGCAGGTTTTCCTGGCTGCCACACAGCGTGCACGGGATGATGGGAAATTCGCGCACCTGCGCCCAGCGCGTCAGGTCTTTCTCGGTCACGTAGGCCATGGGGCGGATGACGACGTTCTTGCCGTCGTCGCTCACCAGCTTGGGCGGCATGCCCTTGAGCTTGGCCGCAAAAAACATGTTGAGGAAAAACGTCTGCAGCATGTCGTCGCGGTGGTGGCCCAGCGCAACCTTTGTACAGCCGAGTTCACCCGCGACACGGTACAAAATGCCGCGGCGCAGGCGCGAGCACAGCGAGCACAGTGTTTTGCCTTCGGGGATCACGCGCTTGACGATGCTGTAAGTGTCCTGGTTTTCGATATGGAAGGGTACGCCAAGCTTGCCGAGATAGTCCGGCAGGATGTGCTCCGGGAAACCGGGCTGCTTCTGGTCGAGGTTGACGGCCACCAGTTCGAAATTGATGGGCGCTCGCTTTTGCAGCTTCAGCAAAATGTCGAGCATGGCGTAGCTGTCTTTGCCGCCCGAGACGCACACCATGACCTTGTCGCCCTCTTCAATCATGTTGAAGTCGACGATGGCGCGGCCGACTTCGCGGCATAGGCGTTTTTCCAGTTTGTGGTCTTCGCGCTCGATCTTCATGCTGTTTTGCACGCGCGCGGAGCTTTCCTGCTGCTCGTGTTCCGCGACAGCATCTTCCCAAACAGCACTCATATCATTCACTCCCATATCGTTCACCACTGTCCCGTCTCGATGCGAATGGCTACTTCGCAGTCGTCAAAAATTTCAAGTTTGGCGATCTTCACCCGCACGCCCAGCACGCCGGGCAACTTCATCAGCCGGTGCGCCAGCTTGCCGATCAGGCTTTCCAGCAAGTTGACGTGTTCCGAGGTGCATTCGGTGATGATGATCTGCCGCACCTTGCGGTAATCCAGCACATGGTGGATGTCGTCGTCATGGGGCAGCAGCGGCTGTGTGCCCAGGTTCAGTTCGGCATCGACCTGGATCGGTTGCGGCGCGGTTTTTTCGTGATCCAGAATGCCCAGGTTGGCGTCAAAGCGCAAACCGGTGAGATTCAGGATCTGGGTGCCCCGGGAATTGAACATGGTGCCAGTCTGTAGTGGGTCAGTTGTGGTGATGTGTAAGCCGTTGCCGATGGCTTACATCAGCGAAAAATCGCGCTCGAACTTCATCAGGTGCTGGCCGCCATCCACCAGCAGCGTGGTGCCGGTGATGGAGCTGTTCTCCAGTGCAAACTTCACCGCGGCCGCCACGTCGGCCGGGGTGGACGACCGGCCCAGCGGCGACAGCTTGTGGCGGGCCTCGAATTGTTCGTCGGTGAGCAGGTGGCTGGTCAGCGTCAGTCCCGGCGCAACGCCGACCACACGAACCTGCGGCGCCAGCGCCAGCGCCAGCATGGTGCCGGCCGCTTCCAGCGCGGCCTTGGAAAGCGTGTAGCTGAAAAAGTCGGGGTTCTGGTTCCAGAGCTTCTGGTCCAGCAGGTTGACGACGGCCCCCCTGGCACCGCGCGAGGCCACATGCGCATGCAGGGCCTGGGCCAGCACGATGGCGGCGCCGGTGTTGCTGTGCAGATGCCGGTCCATGGCGGCGAAACCGAAACTGGCGGCGCTGTCTTGTTCAAAGGTCGAGGCGTTGTTCACCACGGCATCGACCTGGCCCATGCGCTCGACCACGGCCGGCAATAGGCCGCGCACTGCCGTTTCGTCGTTTAAATCCGCATGAAAAGCGGCTGCAGCGCCCGACAGTTGTGCGCAAGCAGCTACTGTTTTAATAGCATCTTCCTCGGAGCTGCGGTAGTGCACCGCCACCTGCCAGCCGCCGGCCGCGAGCGCCAGCGCGATGTCGCGGCCCAGCCGCCTGGCGGCGCCGGTCACGAGGACAACGGGTCGGGATGATGGCGGGGTTGGGGTCATGGGTGGTGAGGGTTGGCAAAAAAGGTCGGGGACGTATCGCCGACAATTGCAGGCGGTGACAAACATGACCCAGACGACCAATCCCCCTATTTTACCGACCGGCCTCGCCGACCACATCGCCAGGGCCATTGACGCTGCCGGCGGCTGGATCGGGTTTGACCGTTTCATGGACATGGCGCTTTACACGCCCGGCTGGGGTTATTACGCCAATGCCTCGCGCAAATTCGGCCTGATGCCGCAGTCGGGCAGCGATTTTGCGACGGCCCCGGAGATGTCCGCCCACTTTGGCCGGGCGCTGGCCAGGCAGGTGAAAGAAGCCCTTGCGGCAACCGGCACCACGGAAATCTGGGAATTCGGCGCCGGCTCGGGCGCCCTGGCGCACCAGTTGCTGGATGCGCTGGGCGACTCTGTCACGCAGTACCGCGTCGTCGATTTGTCGGGCAGCCTGCGCGAGCGCCAGCAGGAACGGTTGCAGGCTTTTGCCGGCAAGGTGGACTGGGTAGCGGAGCTCCCGGCGCAGATGCGGGGCGTGGTGGTGGGCAACGAAGTACTGGATGCCATGCCGGTGAAGCTGCTCGCGCGGCTCAACAACACCTGGCATGAGCGCGGCGTGGCCCGCCTTGAGGGAGGATTTGTCCATGCCGACAGCCCGACCGATCTCCGGCCTCCCATTGAAGTGGAAGGCGAACACGATTACGTCACAGAAATCCATCGGCAGGCGGAAGGCTTCATGCGGACACTGGCCGACCGGCTGGACGCCGGCGCTGTGTTCCTGCTCGACTACGGCTTTCCCGAACACGAGTACTACCATCCGCAACGCAGCATGGGCACGCTGATGTGCCACCGTGGCCACCTGGCCGATGCCGATGCGCTGGCGGACGTGGGCGACAAGGACATCACGGCGCATGTCAACTTCACCGGTGTTGCCCTGGCAGGGCAGGAAGCCGGCCTGCAGGTGCTGGGCTACACCAGCCAGGGGCGGTTTTTGCTCAATTGCGGCTTGCTGGACGGCATGGAAAACGCCAGCCTGCCAGACCGGGTGATGTTGCAAAAGCTGGTGAACGAGCATGAAATGGGCGAACTGTTCAAGGTGATCGGCTTTGCGGTGGATTCTCCGGACGCTCCTTATTCAGGATGGGAAGCATCGGGGTTTTCTCAGGGCGACAGAAGCCACACCCTGTAGGGCCCCCGCGCCACAATGCCCTATATGAAAGCACCTCCATGATTCGCTGGATGATCGTGATTTTCCTGATCCTGGTGGTCATCAGCGGCCTCACGCCCTGGCTGCACAAGCTGGGCTTCGGCAGGCTGCCAGGCGATTTCCGCTTCAGGCTATTTGGCCGGGAATGGTTTATTCCATTGGCGACCACGGTGTTGCTAAGCCTGATCGCCACGCTGGTTGCCAAACTCATATGAAACAAATCACGCCAAAAGACTACGCGCACCCCTTCTGATGACAGATAGCATCTATCCTCAATGCGCATTGACTGATCCATCCATCGGCCCACCTCTGGAGACCCGGCCTTGAACGCAAACTCCCCCTTCCCGATACCCGCTCAGATTCCCGTGCTGCCCAAGGGCTCCGCACCCTTGCTGTGCGTTGACGTAGGCGGAACCAAGGTGGCCGTCAGCGTGGCCGATGAGCAAGGCGTGCGGGGCCGGGTGACCGAAGCCACCGTTAAACAGGGCAGCCGCGACGCCCTGGGCCAGCAGGTTCTGGCGTTGATGGCACGCAGCTGCGCCGAGGCGGGCATCGATCCCTCAGCCGTTTCGGCAGTGGGCGTCGCATCGTGCGGACCGTTTGCGCTGCACGACGGCCTGATCGAGCTGACAACCCCCAACATCTGCGGCGGCATGGCCGGCAAGGCGCGTGGCCTGCCCAACGACTGGCTCAGCGTGCCGCTGGAAGCACCGCTGCGCCAGGCCTTTCCCAACGTACGCGTAGAAAACGACGGCATCGCCGCACTCGAGGCCGAGCGCCGCTGGGGCGCCCTGCAGGGTCTGGAGCACTGCGCTTATGTGACCTGGAGCACCGGCGTCGGTGTTGGCCTGTGTGTTGATGGCCGGGTGCTGCACGGCAAGCACGGTAATGCGGGCCACGCCGGCCACATGTTTGTGAGCGACAGCCATGACGCACTGTGCGGCTGCGGCAATATCGGCGACCTGGAAGCCTTGGTGGCCGGCAATGCGATAGAGCGGCGGTTTGCCGGCGCGGGCCACGCCGGCGCGATCAACCTCTTTGCCGCCGCGCGCGCGGGCGATGCCAGCGCAACGGTGATGGTCGACGAGCTTTGCCGGGTGATGGGTCGCGCCCTTTACAACCTTGTGGTCACGCTGGATCTCCAGCGCATCAGCCTCGGAGGGAGCGTGTTCCTGAATCACCACGACTATCTTTTGCCGCGCCTTCGGGCCCAGATACAGGGCAAGCTGCCGGCCCTCACGGATGGCGTTGAACTGGTGACGGCCGGGCTGGGCGAACGGGTCGGGGATTTTGCAGCTTTGGCACTGGTGAGTTGACGCGACTGCCGGCAGAAAAAACTAGCCCTGCCCCGAAGCCTCGGTCGCTTCAGCCTTCTTCACCACCCTCACCTGCGGCGACAGCTGCCAGAAAATCCCCGCTGATGCCAGCGTGATCAGCCCCATCGCGGCGAACGTCGCCTGGAAGGAGTGCAGCGTCTGCACGGCCTCGCCGGCACCAAAGAAGCCCGTGAAAGCGGCCAGCACCGCGCCCGCTGCGGCCACGCCCATGCTCATCGCCAGCATCTGCACCATCGACAGCAAACTGTTGCCGCTGCTGGCCATGCTGCTGTCCAGGTCGCGCAGGGTCACGGTGTTCATCGCAGTGAATTGCATCGAGTTGACCGCGCCAAAACATGCCAGCTGGAGGATGTGCAGCCACAGCGGCTGCGCCGGTGTCACGAAAGCAAAACTCGCCATCGTCAGGCCCACCATCGCGGTGTTCGTCACAAGCACCCTGCGATAGCCGTAGCGAGTGATCAGCGGTGTGGTGAAGCGCTTGACCAGCATGCTCGCCACGGCAACCGGCACCATCATCATCCCCGCCTGCAACGGCGAATAGTCCAGGCTGACCTGCAGCAGGAGTGGCACCAGGAAAGGCATGCACGAGCTGCCCAGGCGTGAGAACAAATTGCCCAGCAGTCCGATGCTGAGCGTGGGAATCGAGAACAGCCGCGGCGAAAACAGCGGGTCAGGGCGTTTGGCGGCATGCAGCCAGTACGCGGTAAGGCTGGCCATGCCGAACACCAGCAGCACCAGCACGCTGGCCTGTTTCAGGCCCAGGCCCGACAGCCCGTCCACCGCCAGCGACACGGCCACCATGCCGAAGGCCAGCAAAAGGTAGCCCGGCAGGTCGAAACGCGGCATTTGAAGCCGCGGGTTGTCCTCCATGTAGAAAAGCGTCGCCACGCAGCCCAGTACCCCCACCGGAATGTTGATGAGGAACACCCAGTGCCAGGAAGCCACCTGGACCAGCCAGCCGCCCAGCGTGGGCCCGATCAGCGGGCCAACCAGGCCCGGAACGGCAATGAAGCTCATGGCCTGCAAAAAGCGCTCGCGCGGAAAGGCGCGCAGCACGGCCAGCCGGCCCACCGGCAGCAGCAGCGCCCCGCCCATCCCCTGCACCACCCGCGCCGCCACCAGCTGCATCAGGTTGCCGGACAGCGCGCAGGCGATGGAGCCAATGACGAACAGCGAGATCGCCCCCACATACACCCGCCGCGTGCCAAAGCGGTCGGCGATCCAGCCGGACGCGGGGATCAGCATGGCCATGGTGAGGGAATAGGCCACCACCACCGACTGCATGCGCAAAGGGCTTTCGCCAAAGCTGCGGGCCATGGCCGGCAAGGTGGTGTTGACGATGGTGGCGTCCAGCGTCTGCATGAAAAAGCCGATAGCTACCAGCCAAAGCAGCATGCGCAATGATTTTTCTTCTGCCTGCATGGATAAGAGATGCGAAAGTGCGAACTTGGTTCACCGCATGGGAAATCAAGAAGACAAGAGGATGGCCGGACAGCAAAAAGCCGCCCCGAAGGCGGCTTTTAAAGCGAAAGCGTTGAGTTCCGCCTCAGGCCGAGAAGCTGGATCCGCAGCCGCAGGTGCTGGTGGCGTTGGGGTTCTTGATGACGAATTGCGCGCCTTCAAGGTCGTCCTTGTAGTCGATTTCGGCGCCCACAAGATACTGGTAGCTCATGGCGTCGATCAGCAGGGACACGCCATTTTTGGTCATGGTGGTGTCGTCTTCGTTGGTGATTTCATCGAAGGTGAAACCGTACTGGAAACCGGAGCAGCCCCCGCCCTGCACAAAGACGCGCAGCTTCAGATCCGGGTTGCCTTCTTCGGCGATCAGCTCAGCCACTTTGGACGCGGCGCTGTCGGTGAAGACAAAGGGCGCGGGCATTTCGGTCTGGATATTTTCGGCAACGGCACTCATGGGGACTCCAATACATAAAGCGAATCAGGGTTCGCGATTCGAGGCTTTCAAGCCTCTGGCGACACTTATGGCAAATAGTACAGCAATTCAATCAACCATAACGCCCATGCGTGTTAGGCCCGGCGGTCTATTTGTGAGCGCTTACTCGCCCAATTCACCCCCACCAATCAGATGTTGTTGGCGGCCAGTTTGAGCGTGGGTTTTTCTTCTAGTTCCGCGTGGCTTGTAGCGCGCAACTGTCCGAAGATGACGGCGCCCTGGTGCATTTCAAGCGCCTTGTAAGACACGTCGCCCTCGATTTTGGCTTTGGGCTGCAATTCAAGCAGCTCGGATGCGTGGACAGGGCCCATCACCCGGCCATTGATGATCACATGGTCGGCATGAATATGGCCGGTCACGGTGGCGGACTCGCTGATCACCAGAATGCTGGAGCTGCCTTCGGCGGCGCGGATGTCGCCGATCACTTCACCGTCGATCCGCAGGCCGTCGGTGAATTTCAGGTTGCCCTCAATGCAGCTGCCTTGGGCGATCAGGCTTTTGATGGGCGGCTGCTTCTTTTTTCCAAACATACAAAGGTTCCTGTGCTGGGGTGGCGGTGGAAGGGGAAATCGGGGAGAAATTCTCAAAGCTTGAAGGTCTGGGCAGATCTGACCGCTGTCCCCTCAATGACTTTAGCTGTAACTGTTTGTACCATGGCTTGGGGGGGCAAGTCGAGGACACCTTCCACACGAAGGTACTGTTTGAACTGTAAAGTTTGCGGTCCGCCGGGCAAAGTCATCGTCCAGGGTTTTCCGTCCTGCGTGCCATGAACCGTCAGGTCAAGTTTCCCGTTGAAATTAGGCGCACCTTTGACGGGCTGGATCACCAGGACCTGCCATTTGAGCTGGGTTCCCGACAATACCTCGGCCTGCAGGCTGCGGATGGCGACAACCTCGGCGCTGCCAGCCGGCAAAAGCTTCTGAAAAAATCCCAGGTCGTCGCGCAGGCTGCGGTTGTCGCTCTCCAGCTGCCGGATCTGGCTCATCATCTTTTCCTGCACCGCTTTTTCGGCCGTGAGCAGGCTGCCTGAAGTATTGGCAATCGATTGCGCCCTGTCGCGGTCTGCACGCAAAGTGACCACTTCCTGACGCAACACGCTGATCTCTTCCCTGGCATCGGTATCCACGCCCGCAATCCCCTTGCCGAACTCGAAGGCCCAGAGGGCGACCGCTGCGGAAAACCCCAGCATCAGGGCACCGGCGATCCACCGCAAGGGCCAGGGGAGCGAGCTGCGCACCGACATGCGCGGGGAGCTGATCGTCAGCCGGCGGCGAAACAGGCGAAATTTCAAATCGGGGACCCTGCAGTTTTCGGTTCGAGGAGCTGCATTGTGCACGCAGACATCCGCTGAACCGCCCGATTCAGCCGTAAAGCCGGGTAAGGCTTTGCATCAGGAAAACTAAACGCTTACAAAGCATTGACAGGACGTTGCGGTCGCCACACAAATGCTTCGGCCATGAAAAAAGCCGCCGGGTAAACCAGGCGGCTTTTCGGGGACAGCGAAAGCGGCTAAATGTCGATTTAGCGCTTGCTGAACTGCTTGCGGCGGCGAGCTGAGCGGAAACCGACTTTTTTACGTTCGACTTCACGTGCATCGCGGGTCACAAAGCCAGCCTGGCTCAGGGCCGGCTTGAGCGTTGCGTCGTAATCGATCAGCGCACGGGTGATGCCGTGGCGCACTGCGCCGGCCTGGCCGGACTCGCCGCCGCCGTGGACGTTGACCATGATGTCAAACGTCTCGACGTGGTTCGTCAGAAACAGGGGTTGGCGGCAGATCATGATCGAGGTTTCACGACCGAAGAACACCTGGATGTCACGGTCATTGATCGTGATCTTGCCGGTGCCTTTTTTGATAAACACACGGGCGACGCTGGATTTGCGACGGCCGGTGCCATTGTTCCATTCACCAATCATCAATGGCTCCTTAGATGTCCAGCACTTTAGGCTGTTGGGCGGTATGCGGGTGCTCTGCACCACCGTACACCTTGAGTTTCTTGATCATGGCGTAGCCGAGCGGGCCCTTGGGCAGCATGCCCTTGACGGCTTTTTCCAAAGCGCGGCCGGGGTGCTTGGCTTGCATGTCGCGGAAATTGGTGGCAGTGATGCCGCCTGGATAACCGGAATGGCGATAGTAGATCTTGTCAGTCGACTTGGCGCCGGTGACGCGCAGCTGGGCTGCATTGATGATGACGATGAAGTCACCGGTATCGACGTGAGGCGTATAAATGGCCTTGTGTTTGCCGCGCAAACGGAGAGCAACTTCGCTGGCTACTCGTCCGAGGACCTTGTCGGTCGCGTCAATCACAAACCACTCGTGCGTCACGTCAGCGGGTTTTGCGCTGAACGTTTTCATGAGTTTTCTTTCGAAAAAATGGTTTGTCGGGTTCTTTTCTGCGGTCGGTGTTCTTCTGATGAGAACCTCTTAGGCAGTATTTCAAGCTCTGCCGCGGAACCACTAGGCGCTGCAGAGCCCACGATTATATGAAAAATCAAGGACTTGCGTCAATATTCAGCCGGGTTTAAGGCATTTCCCCCATGCAAGAAGGTAGGATAGACCCATGTTTTCCTATCGCCACGCCTTCCACGCAGGCAACCACGCCGACGTGCTCAAGCACACCACGCTGATCGCGTTGATGAAGTATTTGACCCAGAAAGACACGGCGCTGACCGTGATCGACACGCATGCGGGCGCGGGCCTGTACCGGCTTGACGGCGACTACACCGAAACCAGCGGTGAGGCCCAGGAAGGCATTTTCAGGCTGCTTTCCCAATCTGTTTCCGAGGCAAAACCGGCTCCAGCCCAAGCACAGCATGCGCAAGCAGCTCCTAAAAAAATAGCAAAGCCCACCACCGCCAAACCAGCCGCAGGCGGCTGGGCGCCTGCCCTGCAGGACTACATCGACCTGCTGCGCGGCCTGAACCCGCAATTCGCCGAAAGCGGCGACATCGCGCACCTGAAGATCTATCCGGGCTCCCCTTTCATCGAGCAGCAATTCCTGAGCGGGCGCGACAAGCTCAAGTTGTTTGAATTGCATCCCACCGATTTCAAGTCGCTTTCCGGCAACATTGAACAGTTGGGTGTAGGCCGCCAGGTGGCGGTTTCGCGCGAAGACGGCTTTGAAGCCCTGAAAACCTTTTTGCCGCCACCCGCCCGCCGGGCGATGGTGCTGTGTGATCCCAGCTATGAAATGAAGAGCGACTACGCGCGCGTGTCGGCCTGCATGGCAGACGCCGTCAAGCGCTTCGCCACCGGCACCTATGTGGTCTGGTATCCCATCATCCCGCGGCCGGAAGCCCATGACCTGCCCCGTAAGCTCAAGACGCTGGCCGTCAAAGCCAGCCGAAGCTGGTTGAATGCCGCTTTAACGGTGAAATCGAGCAAATTAACAACAGATGCCGCCGGTGACGTGGTGCGACCGGGCCTTCCTGCCAGCGGCATGTTTGTCATTAACCCGCCCCACACCCTCAAGGCAGAGCTGCAAGCGGCCCTGCCGCAAATGGTGGCCCTGCTGGGGCAAGACCGCAATGCCGGCTTCACGCTGGAGCATGGCGGCTAGGGCTTTCAGGACGACGCCCTGCAAGAGGGGATGGCAGCCGGCACCGCCAGCCGGTTATGCCAGGTTGGCTGTGTTGTGCGCCCAGACTTTCCTGTCTTTACCGCCGCAGTGAGTTGTGGCAAGGTTGCCCCGTAAACTTTCCCAAAGTCTGCGCCTCCATTGCCCCACCCCTGTTTGCCCGCTTCCTGTCCTGATTTCCGCTTTCTTTTCTTCTTTTCCTCCTGGCTCTCCCGCTCCCTCGGTGCTCCACCACTAAACATGCCCGTCCAGGCTCAAGCTCTCCCATCCGCCGCCCCGGATACGCCGGGCCGTGGACCGCGCGTGCGTGGGAAAACGGCCGGACCTGCGGAAAAGGGAATCAATGACGGCTCAGCAAGCGGGATGGCGATGGGCACGCCAGAGGACATGGAAAGTGAAATCGAGCGCCGGGTTGCGCTTCGCACCCAGGAGCTTCGTGCATCGCTGGCGCGCTACCAGACCATGGTGGACCTCGCGACCGAAAACATCTGCGTCGGGCAGGAAGGCCTGCTGCGCTTTGCCAATCCGCCGTGCCTGGCCTTGCTGGGTACAGAGGCCGGCACCATGGCCGACCGGCCCATGATCGAGTTCATCCATCCGGAAGACCGCAACTTTGTTTCCGGCAAGCACAAGCTGCGCGCCGCCGGCAACGTCGTCCCGGCTTTTGAGGCGAGATTCCAGCGCGACGACGGCACGACTTCCTGGGTGGAAATCAACGGCGTGCTGGTGGACTGGGAAGGTGCGCCGGCGGACCTTTTTTTCCTGAAAGATGTCACCGAGCGCAAAAGACTCGAGGCTCTGACCCGATCAGCCGCCGAGCGCTACCGGGCGGTTGTGGAAAACGTCAACGACGTGATCCTGGTGGTGCAGAAAGGCATCGTGCGCTTTTCAAATACCAGCGCCCAGGCCATGTTCGGCCTGACGCTCACCGGGCTGCCGTCCATGCACCTGATCCATCCTGACGACCGCAGGATGGTGCAGCGCCAGCGCGAGCTCATGCAGTCAGGCACCATGGTCAGCGCCTACGAGGCCCGCTTCATCACGCCACCGCGCGAGACCATGGCGCCGGACCTGCGCACCGGCTGGGCGAGCATCTACGGCACGCGCATTGAGTGGGACGGCGAACCCGCCCTGCTCGTGCTCATGTCCGACATCAGCGAACGCCGCCGGCTGGACGAAGAACTCAAGACCGCGCTGACGCAGCGCGAAGCCATCCTCGAAACCACCGCCGTCGGCGTCACCTTCCTCAAAAGCCGGCGCCACCAGTGGCTGAACCGCACGCTGGCCGCCATGCTCGGCTACAGCCCGGCCGAATTGCTGGGCCAGGAAACGCGCGTTCACTATCCCAGTGACGAGGACTTCGAACGCACCGGCGAACTCGCCTACGCGCAGATCGCGCAAACCGGATCGTTCTCGCTGGAAACGCGCATGCGCCGCAAAAGTGGTGAACTGATCTGGGTTCAGCTTGACGGCTCGGCGCTCGACCGCAATCGCCCGCAGGAAGGCTCGGTGTGGACTTACGTGGACATCACCCGCCGCAAGGAAGCCGACGAAGAAGCCCGGCGGGCCCTGGCGCGCGAACGCGAGCTGGGTGAGCTCAAAACGCGCTTTGTGTCGATGGCCTCGCATGAATTCCGCACGCCGCTTGCCACGATTCTGTCGTCCGCAGAGTTGATCGAACACTACGGCGAAAAAATCACGCACCGCGAGCGCCAGGACATCATGGCCGACCTGGTGATCGCGGTCAAACGCATGCAGGGCATGCTTGAAGACATGCTCACCGTCGGGCAGGCCGACGCCGGCAAACTCAAGCTCAACCTGAAACCGCTGGATATCGCGGCGCTGTGCCGCAAGCTCGTGACCGAAATGCACACCAGCGACGCCGGCCAGCATGCGATTGAATTTGAAGCCCCCATCGGCCACGACGCTTTTTCGCAGCTGGTCCTGCTCGACGAACGGCTGGTCCGGCACATTGCCAGCAACCTGCTGGCCAACGCCTGCAAATATTCGCCCGCCGGCAGTGTGGTGGTGCTCACGCTGGACCGCCGGCAGGATGAGTCCGGGGACCACCTGATCCTGCGCGTCAGTGACGAAGGCATCGGCATTCCGCCCTCAGACCTGCCACGCCTGTTCGAGAGCTTTCACCGCGGCTCCAATGTAGGCAACCGCCAGGGCTCCGGGTTGGGCCTGGCCATTGTCAAACACGCCGTTGACCTGCATCACGGCAAAATCGAGGTGGCAAGCATGCCGGGAACGGGCACACAGTTCACGATCAGCCTGCCCATTTCTCAAGGAAACCCATGACCCTGATCCTGATCGTTGAGGACGACGACGCCATCCGCAGCAACATCGTGCGGCTGCTCAAACTTGAAGGTTTTGAAACGGCCGCGGCCGCAGATGGCCGGCAGGGCCTGGAGCAGGCCCGTGCAAGCCGCCCCGACCTGATCGTCTCCGACGTCGGCATGCCCGGCATGAACGGCTTTGAACTGCTGGCAGCCGTGCGCGCCGACCCGCTGCTGGTCAACACTCCCTTCATGCTGCTGACCGCGCTGGATGACCGCGAGAGCATGCGCCGCGGCATGACGGCCGGCGCCGACGACTACCTGTCAAAACCCTTCAGCCGCGCCGAACTGCTCGACGCCGTCAACGCGCAGCTGAAGAAAAAAGAACGGGTGCGTGAAGCCATCGACTCGGGGGTGGCCGCCGGCGAAGAACGCCTGCGCGCAGCTTTTGCCAGCCGCATCAGCGGCAGCCGCCCCGACAGCGTACCGGTTGATATTCCGGCCAGCGCGCAAACCGAAGAAATCGCCAATGCCACCGTGCTGGTGGCCAGCATCCGCAATTTCACCTCGCTGGCTGAAAAGCTCAACGCCGCGGAAGTGTCACAACTGCTCACCGAATATTTTGAGCGCATCTCCGAACCCGTGCTGAAAAACAGCGGCCGGCACATCAAGTTTGTCGGCGATGGGCTGATGGCGGTGTTTGTCGACACCCTCACCGGCTCGCCGCTGCCGGCCCCGCGCCGCGCCATTTCTGCGGCTCTTGCCATGGCACTGGCCACGCATGAATTCCGCGACTGGCTGGAGCAGCGCTTCGGCGGCCGCGCGCTGCCGCCGTTTGCCATGGGCATCGGCATCCACAGCGGCGCCGTCACGCTGTGCCAGCTCGGCACGCAACAGACCAAGGAACTCACGCCCGTGGGCGAAACCGTCACGCTGGCCTCACGGCTGGAAGACGCCACCGAAGAAAAGGGCTGGACGGTGATGGCCAGCGAGCAGACGCTCGGCGAAGCCGGCACCGGTATCCAGACCGGCATCCACACCTCGCTCTCGCTGCCCGGCCGCAACCTCGCCATCGATGTGGCCGAGGTCACGGGCCTCGTCACCACCATGGAAGACAAGATCCACGGCATGGCCAGCCTGACCGAGCGCGCCAGCGAGATCAGCGACGCCGTGCGCGCCAATTCGGACATTACCGCACGCGCGGTCAAGGGCGCGCTGGACGCCAAGCTCTCGGCGCTGAAAGACCTGCGCTTTGACGCCAGCAGCGAGGCGGTACGCCTCAAGGGCTACCGCATCACGCGCAAGATCGGCGCGGGCGGCATGACCGAGGTCTACCTGAGCGAACGCGAATCCGACGGCCTGCCGATCGTGCTCAAGGTGCTGGACTCACGCGGCAAGGAAGCCTCGGAACACCTGGTGCGCTTCATCCAGGAATACGCCCTGCTCTGCAAGATCGACCATCCGCACGTGATCAAGATCTACGACCAGGGGTTCACCGACGAGCATGCCTACATCGCGATGGAGTACTTTGAACGCGGTGACCTGCGCAGCCTGTTCGGACCCGACCTGGCCCGCTCGCAGGCGCTGACGGTGGCGCGCGAGGTCGCCCAGGCGCTGTCGGCCATCCACGCACACGGCATTGTCCACCGCGACATCAAGCCTGAAAACGTCATGCTGCGCGCCGACGGCAGCGTGGCGCTGGCCGACTTCGGCATTGCCAAGTCCATGCTGCAGGCCCCCAGCATGGGACTGACCCAAACCCATCACGGCGACGTCGTGGGGACGCCCTACTACATGAGCCCCGAACAGGCCACCGGCCGCAAGGTGACGGCGCAATCCGACCTTTACAGCCTGGGCGTGATGCTGTTTGAAATGCTGGCCAACCGCCGGCCCTACATTGCCGAATCGCTCGAACTGCTGCTGGCCAAGCACCTGAACGCCGACACCCCCGCCCTGCCCGCGGTGCATGCGGAATTGCAGGGCGTGGTCAACAAGCTGATGGCCAAAAGCCCCGAGCACCGCTACGAATCAGCCGAAGCCTTTCTGCTCGAACTCGAATCCATCGCGCCCGCGCCTGAAATTAGTCTTTAGAAAAGCTCCCCCCTGTCCAGGCTCACTGCGTGTAGCCCGGTCCCCCTCAGGGGGCGGCGCCTGGGGCCGGCAAAGCCGGACCCTCGGCCCCCGCTGGTAAATACCCCCGCTGGTAACGCCCTGAATTCTTCAACCAGCATGAGCCGTGGAACCGGCTTTGCCGGGCCACAGGCGGGCGGCCCCCTCGGGGGGCAGGGAGCTACACGAAGTGAGCGACCGTGGGGGCCATATCCTGCGTGGGGGCTAATATTTCAATGCGGTACTTTTTCCCCAGAACACGCGATAAGCGAACACGGTGTAGCCGATGATCATCGGCAGCACCACGGCTGCACCCGCCAGGATCACGCCCATGGCCTCGGGCGCGCTGGCCGACTGCCAGATCGTCAGCTTGTCGATCACCAGCCACGGGAAGAGGCTGTAAGCCAGGCCGTAGAAGGCCAGCAAAAACACGCCCACCGTCGCACCAAAAGGTACCCATGCGCCGTATTCATTGCCTTGTGCCAGGCGCACCGGCAGGCGCTGCAGGCTGCGGAAAATCACGCCAAACAGCACCGCCGTGGCCGCCGGGATTGGCAGCAGCAGCACGATGTTCGGAAACGAAAACCATTTGTCGAAAATGCTCTGGCTCACCAGCGGTGTGGCCACCGAGATGGCACCGATGCCGATCACAGTGAACAGGAGGCTGCGCCTGGCCCAGCGCACGGCTTGCAGTTGCAATTCGCCTTCGGATTTGATGATGAGCCAGCCGGCGCCGAGCAGGCAATACGCCGCGACCAGCGCCGCGCCGATGACCGCGTTGAAGACGATGGTCCACCAGGTCGCCGCAAAACCGGTGATCAGCGAACCCAGCATGTAGCCCTGCGACCAGCTTGCGAGCAGCGAACCGGTGTAGAACATGCGGTTCCACAAGGGCTTGTGGCTGGCGCGCGCCTTCACGCGGAAGTCAAAGGCCACGCCGCGCAGCGTGAGGCCGATGAGCATGAAGGCCACGGGCAAATACAGCGCGCCCAGGATGACGCCGTGCGCCAGCGGAAACACCGTGAGCAAAATACCGACGCCCAGCACCAGCCAGGTTTCGTTGGCGTCCCAGAAGGGGCCGATGCTGGCGATCATGGTGTCCTTGTCGTCATCGCCGGCGGTGCGCATCAACACGCCCACGCCCAGATCGTAGCCGTCAAGAATCACATAGGCCAGCATCGCCAGGCCCATCACCACCAGGAAAACAATGGGCATCCAGCCGGCGGCTTGCGTCAGGTCAGGGGCAAGGTCAAGCATGGGAGGCTCCTTCTTTTTCGGGGTAGTTCACGACGTTGAGTTCCTTCTCGGTCGCACCGGCGGTGTTGTCGTCCCCGAACGGCTTGTCGGCGTGTTTCCTGTGCCGCGCGAGGTAGAAGACCACCGACACATAAGACACCAGCAGCACCGCATACAGCGCGAGGTAGAGCGTCAGCGTCAACGCGATGCGCGGTGCCGGCACTCTTGAGGCGGCATCGGCTGCCGTCAGCACGCCCGTCACCAGCCAGGGTTGCCGGCCGATCTCGGTCACGTACCAGCCGGCGATCAGCGCGATCCAGCCTGCGAATGTCATGGCGACCAGAACTCGTGCATGCCATACGGTGAGCGTACGGTCAGGGTCTTTTTTCCAGGGTGCCAATTGCCACACGCTGGCCCAACTGACCAGAAGCATCAGGACGCCCACCCCCACCATGATGCGAAAGGCCCAGAACACCGGCGCCACCGGCGGATGTTTTCCCTCGAACTCGTTCAAGCCCTTGACCTCGCCGTCCAGGCTGTGCGTGAGGTAGAGCGACGCCAGCTTGGGAATGCCGATTTCATAGCGGTTGGATTTGGTGGCTTGGTCGGGCAGTGCAAACAGTACCGCGGGCACGCCTTTTTGGGTTTCCCAGATGCCTTCCATGGCGGCCAGCTTGGCCGGCTGGTGCTCCATCGTGTTCAGGCCGTGCTGGTCACCCGCAACGATCTGCAGCGGAATCAGCATGGCAGCCATGTAGATGCCCGTCTTCAGGCCGGCCATGACTTCGGCCCCGCGGTCATCACGCAGCCAGCGGTAGGCCGAAACGCCCGCCACCAGAAATGCCACGGTCAGCCCCGACGCCAGCAGCATGTGCACCAGCCGATACGGAAATGAAGGATTGAAGATCACCGCCAGCCAGCTCGTCACATGCGCCTGGCCGTTGATCATTTCAAAACCCGCGGGTGTCTGCATCCAGGAGTTGAGCGCCAATATCCAGAAAGCCGACAGCGTGGTACCGCCCGCCACCAGCAGCGTGGCGATGGTGTGCATGGTCTCGCTCACGCGTTCCCGCGCAAACAGCATCACGCCCAGCATGGTGGCCTCCAGAAAGAAGGCGGTGAGCACTTCATAGGCCAGCAGCGGCCCGGCAATGTTGCCCACCTTCTGCATGTAGCCCGGCCAGTTGGTGCCGAACTGGAAGCTCATGGTGATGCCGCTGACCACACCGAGGGCAAAGGTCAGCGCGAAAATTTTCACCCAGAACTGGTAGGCGTCCATCCAGTATTGCGCTTTGGTTTTCACGAAGCGCAGCTTGAAATACAGCAGCACCCAGCCCAGCGAAATGCTGATGGTGGGAAAGAGGATGTGGAAGGTGATGTTGGCCGCGAACTGGATGCGGGCCAACAGGAATGCGTCTAAACCGTCCATCATCAACTCCTGTTTTCGTCGGGAAGGTTGGCAGCAGGTGCTGCGGGGCCGAGGAGCTCGCCGGAAGGCTTCGCCGCCACTTTGCTGGATGCGGTGCGGCCTGTCAAACCGGCCTTCACGCTACTGGCGACCTTGTCCTTCACTTCCAGCAGCTTCTGCACCTTGGCGCCCATCTTCATCAGGCTCATCAGCGTGGCCGAGTCCATCTTCTGCACATCGGCCAGCCAGCCCGTCATCAGCTCGATCAGGTCGTGCATCTGCTTCATGCGCGCCTGGGCGTGGATGTCATCCTGGTTGGCCGGGTGTTCCATCAGCGCATCGCGCAGCATTGAAAGCGTCGGGTCAATCTCGCGCTTGCGGCGTTCCTCGGCCAGTGTGCGGAAGATGGCCCAGACGTCTTCCGGCGCACTGAAATACTCGCGCCTGTCGTTCGGCAGGTGCTGCAACCGCACCAGGTTCCACGACTGCAACTCCTTCAGCCCCATGCTGACGTTGGACCGCGAAAACGCCAGCGCTTCGCCGATTTCATCGGCATTCAGGGCCCGCGGCGAGACATATAACAAGGCATAAATCTGCCCCACAGTACGGTTAATGCCCCACCGACTGCCCATTTCACCGAAATGGAGAACAAACCGCTGGGTTAAGGGGGCCAGATTCATGGTTTGGGTCTCTTTACGGCGTCTTTGGTGTATTGAATTTTCAGGAATTACTGAAATTCTAATAAATCCAGGGAGTTCACGCCAGGGGTTTGGTGGGTTGACCTTTGGAACCTCTGAAAATTGATAATGGGCTTTCGTCGGCAAGCCCTCCATTAGGGGTTTGCACTCTGAATTCAATTTATTTACCGGATTGGGCCATCCCATATGCCAGAACGCAGTGAACTCGAAGGCTTCATCCAGATTAATGGCATTAACCAAACCGGCAAGGTGGCCGTATTTGTGTCGGACTACGAAGCAGTGATCAGTGACACACGAGAGCCGTCCGGATTAATCAAGGAGAAGCTCTACCTTCATCCCTTCAATCTTCACATGCTCCGCAATTCCCAAAGCAACGTGATGAAAAGCGGGTTTTTCTATTCAGTCTCCGGGACATCGGTCGGGTCGTACGCCCAAGGTCCCTTGGGGAATCCACGTGATTGCGAATTTAACCAGCGACCCGTCAAGAGATTTGACATTCATTCCCAGTACACCGCGGAACTGCTGACAGTGAAGATTGAAGGCACCACAGAAGCGGGTGTGCATGCTTTCCCGCAGAATCAAGGCAAGCCGTTGCCACCATGGGCATTCAAGATCCAGTTTGCCGTTCCGAGAAGTGATATGAAGCGATTTTTTGGATTCGCCGACTTTAACTATCCAGCTTTTGAGCAATTGCTTGATGGCTGTCGATAGGCGAAGGCCCGAATCACTGAAGCTCGGCCCTTCATCCACACCACGCCCCATGTCCCAACACCTGGGGTTGAGCGCGCAAGAGTATGAGCTGCTGCTGCGCCCGCGGCGCTTCGGCATGCTGGTTTAGGCGGTTTTTTACGGTGGCGTGCCGGGTGCCCGCCCGTCACTTGCTATCAATTCTGGAGCTGATTGCCCAGATACTTGCTGGGCTATAGGCCGATTTGACTCATAAACGAGCGAAGCACAGAGCCGGGGATGGCAGAACCTGCAGCGAAACGAAAAGGCTGGCCACCCGGTCGGGTCACCGCTATTGGCAAGCCCGTCGCAACATGGGCATACTGGCCCGCCCATATACAACACCCTGTAAAAGGATTCCATGCGCCATACCACCACCGTCCTCGGCTTTTCCATCACCCTGGCTTTTGTAGCCGGGATTGCGCTGTCACCGCTGGCCCAGCACGCCCTGCCCGATGCGCATGCGCAGGCCGTGCCCCTGGCGCCGGCGATGATTGACCTCGCCGCGCTCAAGCACAGCGACATTCCCGGCACCCCCAACCCTGAAATGAACGCGAAGGGCCTGGTCATCACCGACAACGCCACCATCGGCATCCAGTCGGGCAACGTGGCCAAACACATTCACCCGAAAACCGACGAGATCCAGTACATCATCGAAGGCAGCGGCGCCATGTGGCTGGGCGGCGAGCGCAAGGAGTTCAAGCCGGGCACGCTGATCATCATTCCCAAAGGCACGGCACACGGCGGTACGCTGGTGACCAGCGGGCCCGTCAAGGCGCTGGCCATCAAGATCCCGCCTCAGCCCAGGGACGACGTGACTTTTGTGAACTGAGCGAGCGCGCCTCGGTCAGCGAGGCGATTCAGCGCGGCGTACGCGGCGCCGCTGGGCGCCGCCTTGCAGGCGGGCGCTTCCGGGCCGCAGGCGCGGGTGTCGTCGCGACCTCCGGCCTGGACTCCGGCACCAGCAGCACAACTTCCTTCAGCCCCATGCCCAGCATGCCGAGCTCTTCCGCCGCGGCACGGCTCAGGTCGATGATGCGGTCGCCGCTGTAGGGTCCGCGGTCGGTAATACGGACGTCCACGTCGCGGCCGTTGACCAGGCTGTGGACACGCACCATGGTGCCAAAAGGCAGCGTGCGGTGCGCGGCGGTGAACTCCTGCATGTCAAAGCGCTCACCGCTGGCGGTGCGCCGGCCGTTAAAGCGCGGGCCGTACCAGGAAGCCTGGCCGCGCTGGAATTCGCGGGGCACTTCGCCGGCCAGCAGCGACGGCCTGGGTGCAGCGGCAGAAGGCGGCACCTCGTCGGCCATCTCACCGATCACGGGTGATGCATCGGTGGCGGGACGTGAAGGACGCGGCGCCGGTACAGCAGCACCAGCGCCCGGCGCGGTGGAGGGCTTGTTGGATGGCGGCGTGGTGCAGGCAGCCAGCAAGGCCAGCAGCACCGCAGCGCTGAGGGTGGCGGCAGACCGGCGGGCCCCCTGCTGCATGGATGGCGGCCTCAGGCTCGCTGCAGTCGCCCGATGATTTCGGTCGTCGCTGCCGCCTGGTTCATCGTGTAGAAATGGATTCCGGGCACACCGGCTGCGTAGAGCTGCTCGCACAAACCGCTGATCACATCAAGGCCGAAGCTCTTGATGGACGCGGTGTCGTCACCAAAGCCCTGCAGGCGCAGGCGGATCCAGCGCGGAATCTCGGCGCCGCAGGCATCGGAAAAACGCATGAGCTGCGTGGAGCTGGTGATGGGCATGATGCCGGGCACGATGGGCACGTCCACACCCAGGGCCTGCGCGTCGTCGACAAAACGGTAGTAGGCGTCGGCGTTGAAGAAATATTGGGTGATCGCCGAGTTGGCGCCGGCCTTGACCTTTTGCACAAAGGCCTGCAGGTCGGCATCGGCCGATCTGGCCTGGGGATGGATTTCCGGGTAGGCGGCCACTTCGATATGGAAAGTGTCACCGGTTTCGGCGCGGATGAAGGCCACCAGGTCGCTGGCGTAATGGAACTCGCCGCCCGCGCCGTAGCCGCTGGGCAGGTCGCCGCGCAGGGCGACCAGGCGTTTCACGCCCATGATCTGCAAGGTGGTGAGTTGCTGGCGCACGGTGGCCTTGGTGGCGCCCACGCATGAGAAATGGCAGGCCGCCGCCACGCCTTCGGCCAGGATTTCGTTCACCGTGCCGAAAGTGCCGTCTTGCGTGGAACCGCCCGCGCCAAACGTCACCGAGCAGAACTCGGGCTTGTGCGCATACAGCGCCTGGCGCGCCACACGCAGCTTCTCGGCGCCTTCGGGTGTCTTGGGCGGGAAAAATTCAAAACTGAGGGGAAGGTTCAGGCTCATCGCGGATCTCACTCGTCGTTATTTGTCGTATCGGTTTTGTTGTCACGCCGTTTGCCACGCGCAGGGCCGGGCTGGCCGGCATGCGCAAGTTCGGAGTCTTCGTGCGGCGCGCGGGAGGCGCGCATTTCGCTGCGTGGCACGCGCTTGGCAACCTTGCGCTGCGGTGCGGCCGGCAACGGCTGGTCTTCGCCTGCCACGTCCTGGCCCTTGACGGCCTGGATAAAAAATTCGCGGTTGCCGTCACCGCCTTCAATCGGCGACGCCAGCCAGGCTTTCACTTCCAGCCCCAGCGTTGCGCAGGCATCGCGCAGGCGCTTTTCGACAAACTCGAAATGCGCCGGGTCGCGCACGATGCCGCCCTTGCCGATCTGGCCGGGCTGCAATTCAAACTGCGGCTTGACCAGCATGAGCAGATCACCGCCGGGTTTGAGCAGGCGAACCACCGCAGGCAACACCAGCGTGAGCGAGATGAAGGACAAATCACCGGTCAGGAAGTCGAAGTTGGCTTCTGCGGCTGGGCCCGCTTCATCCAGGTCAGCGTCATCCTCATCGCCATCGAAGTCATCCGGAAAATCCATGTCGCCGCTGTCGCCGGCATGGCCCGCCACCAGGTTGGCGGCGGTCATGGAACGGGCATTCAAGCCCTCGACGCAAACCACACGCGGATCTTCACGCAGGCTGGCGTGCAGCTGGCCGTGGCCCACATCGACGCCCACCACCTGCAATGCGCCATGCTGCAACAGGCAATCGGTAAAGCCGCCGGTGGACTGGCCGATGTCCAGGCAACGCAGGCCGACCACGCTGAGGCCGGTGGCCTTGAGCGCACCTTCCAGCTTGAGCCCGCCGCGCGAGATGTACTTGGCTTCGGTGGTGTCCAGCAGCTGCAGTTCGGCGCCGGGCGGAATCTCGTCGCCGTTCTTGGCGACCTTCTTCCAGGCAGCATCGGCTTCGGGACGCCACTGCACCCCCGAAGCAATCAGGCGCTGGGCCTGCGAGCGGGTGGCGGCATGGCCGTGTTCGACGAGGAATAGGTCAGCGCGCATGTAGTGTCTTCCGGTATTCCAGCAACAGACTTAAGGGCGTAGCGAGCGGCCCGAGAGCAAGGCGCGGGCGTCAGGCAACCGGAATGCACTTGAGGTGCATGAGGATTGCCTGATCGGGACCCGCAACGCCGCTATCGGGTCGCGCAGTAGCCAGGGAAAATCAGTAGCGGTAGGTGTTGGCCTTGTACGGGCCTGCTTTGCTGACACCGATGTACGCAGCCTGCTCGTCGCTCAGTTCAGTCAGCACAGCGCCAACCTTCTTCAGGTGCAAACGAGCGACTTTTTCGTCAAGATGCTTGGGCAGCACATAGACCTTGCCCACTTCGTACGCATCTTTCTTGGTGAAGAGCTCGATCTGCGCGATCGTCTGGTTCGCGAAGCTCGAAGACATCACGAAGCTCGGGTGGCCGGTGCCGCAGCCGAGGTTGACCAGGCGGCCCTTGGCCAGCAGGATGATGCGCTTGCCGTCCGGGAAGATCACGTGGTCGACTTGCGGCTTGATCTCTTCCCAGGTGCACTTTTCGAGTGCGGCAACGTCGATCTCGTTGTCGAAGTGGCCGATGTTGCAGACGATGGCCTGGTCTTTCATCTTCGCCATGTGGTCGTAGGTGATGACGTTCTTGTTGCCAGTAGCGGACACAAAAATGTCGGCCTTGTCAGCGGCGTATTCCATGGTCACGACCTTGTAGCCTTCCATCGCGGCCTGCAGGGCGTTGATGGGGTCGATCTCGGTCACCCACACCTGGGCGCTCAGGGCGCGCAGGGCTTGTGCGGAGCCCTTGCCCACGTCGCCGTAACCGGCCACCAGTGCGACCTTGCCGGCCACCATCACGTCGGTGGCGCGCTTGATCGCGTCGACCAGGGATTCGCGGCAGCCATACAGGTTGTCGAACTTGCTCTTGGTGACGGAATCGTTCACGTTGATGGCGCGCAGGGCCAGCGTGCCCTTGGCCGACATTTCATTCAAACGCAGCACGCCGGTGGTGGTTTCTTCGGTCACGCCGATGATGTTTTTCAGGCGGCGGCTGTACCAGGTCGGGTCTTGCGCCAGCTTGGCCTTGATCGAGTTGAAAAGGCAGATTTCTTCTTCGCTGCCGGGCTTGGAGATCAGGCTGGCGTCTTTTTCGGCCTTGGTGCCCAGGTGCATCAGCAGCGTCGCGTCGCCGCCGTCGTCCAGGATCATGTTGGGGCCTTCTTCAGGCGTGCCCTTGGCACCGCTGAATTCGAAGATCTTGTGGGTGTAGTCCCAGTAGTCGGCCAGGGTTTCGCCCTTGATGGCGAATACCGGCGTGCCGGCGGCGGCGATCGCGGCGGCGGCGTGGTCCTGCGTCGAGAAGATGTTGCACGACGCCCAGCGCACTTCGGCGCCCAGGGCTTGCAGCGTTTCGATCAGCACGCCGGTCTGGATCGTCATGTGCAGCGATCCGGTGATGCGCGCGCCCTTGAGCGGCTGCGCCTTCGCGAATTCTTCGCGGATGGCCATCAGGCCGGGCATTTCGGTTTGTGCGATGTTCAGTTCCTTGCGGCCCCAGGCGGCAAGCGAAATATCGGCAATGGTGTAGTCGGTGGAAGGTTTCAGGACGGCGCTCATTTGGTAACTCCAAAAGTCATAGGTCAAATTGGGCAAAATAGCCACGAGCCTGTGTGTCAATCGGGGAGTTTGTTGTTAGCCTCACCCGGCTTGAAAGCACATGCGGGTGAGCGTGGTTGCAAATGAAAGTCCTGAGCCTAGACCACATGGAGTGGGTTGCAACGCTCCTCAGGAAGCCGTGATTATAACAAATCACCCCCGTCCAGGCTCACTGGCGTGTAGCCCGTTCCCCCCTCAAGGGGGCGGCGCCTGGGGCCGGCGAAGCCGGACCCTCGGCCCCCACTGGTGAAATACCCCCGCTGCATACGCCCTGAATCTTCAAGCCAGCATGAGCCGTGGAACCGGCTTTGCCGGGCCACAGGCGGGCGGCCCCCTCGGGGGGCAGCGACCCACACGAAGTGGGGAGCGTGGGGGCCACATTCAGTGCGAAAATTTCATGATGCAAGAACTCCAGCAGTGGCCTGTTACAGAACGTCAACTCATTACCGGCGTCTTCACCGATATCGACGACACCTTGACCACGGAGGGCGAAATCACACCCGATGCGCTGGAGGCTTTGGGCGAATTGAAAGCTGCAGGGTTCAAAGTCGTGGCGATCACCGGGCGGCCTGTCGGCTGGAGCGAGCCTTTCGCGGCGAGTTGGCCGGTGGATGCCATCGTGGCGGAGAATGGTGCGGTGGCGCTGCTGCCGGAGCAGGTTTTAGGCAAAGAAGTCCCGGAATCCGCACCAGCCGTGCGCAAGCAGCTATCAAAAATATACCGACAGGATTCCGCGACACGCGCTGCCAACTTCGCTCGCATGCAGTCCGTGCTGGCGCGCATCGAGTGCGAGATGCCAGGTGTGCACCGCGCCACCGATTCACCAGGCCGCGAGACCGACATTGCCATTGACCACAGCGAATTTGTGCAACTGAGCGACGCGCAAATCGCTGCGGTGGTGGCGCTGATGAAAAGCGAGGGCATGCACGCCACCGTCAGCAGCATTCACATCAACGGCTGGTATGGCAGCCACAACAAGCTCGAAGGCGCGCGCTGGATCGTCCGGCAGCTCTGGCAGCGCGACCTGGACGCCGAGATGGACCTATGGGTCTATGTGGGCGATTCGACCAACGACCAACTGATGTTCAAGACTTTCGCCAACAGCGTGGGCGTGGCCAACATCGCGCGCTTTGTGCCGCAGCTGGCGCACTTGCCGCGCTATGTGACGCACGGCGAGCGCGGTGCCGGCTTTACCGAAGTGGCGAAGATGTTGCTCACCCCTATCGGGACTCACTGCCTGTAGTCCCTTTTCCCCTTGCAGGGGACGAGGCCTGCGGTCCGGCAAAGCCGGTTCCGCGGCCTCCGCTGGTCAATGGCAGGCGGCCGCGCGGCGCACTGAGCCCCACCGCAACCAAGCGCCCAATGCGGCCACTGCCAATACAAGCGCAGCGTAGCCCTCCGCCGTGGCGGGCAGACCTAGCGGCGCAATCAAACGCCCAGCCAGCATGGCCGGCACGCTGAAGGCCAGATAGCTGGTGGCATACAGCGCGGCAAATAATTCAGCCCGCTGATGCGGCTGCGCCAGCGGCGCGAGGGTCTGCACCTGCGCAGAGAAAGCCGAGCCGCCGCCAAAACCGGCCAGCGCTGTTCCTGCAAAAAACAGCGCCACGGAGCGCGTGGCCAAAGACACGGCCACCAGCCCCGCACCCACAGCCAGCAAGCTCATGCCGACGGCGCTCATACGCACCGGCGACAGTTTTTTCAGCAAAGTTGGCGACGCGGCGCCCAGACCGAAGAAGGTGGCAATGGCCAGGCCGTTGACGATGCCGTCATGGATGCCGAAGATTTGCTGCAGCATGGAAGGCACCAGCGACAGGTACAGGCCCGCGAGCGACCACACCGCCAGCATCGTCGGCACGCCACGGAAGAATTCAGCGCGCGCCTGCACCGGTATCGAAATGCGCGGCACCAGCGAGGCCAATGCGCCGGGGCGCGGCGTGGCGCTTTCGGGCAGAAAGAGCGTAGCCACCGCACCCACGACGCAAATCGCAACCAGCACACCAAACACCAGCGGCACCGGGTGCAGCGCAAACTTGACGGCGATGCCGGTGAGCAACGCGCCCACAGCCAGCCCCGCCAGCGGCGAGACGCTGCCGATCATCGCGCCCAGGCGTTTTTGCGCGGCCGGTGCGGCCTCGACCACCGCCGCCGTCAGCGCGCCGCTGACCATGCCGGTCGCAATGCCCTGCACGATGCGCGCAGCGATGATGCCGTTGATGCTGTCGGCCAGCAAAAAGGTCAGCATGGCGCCGGCCTGCAGCAGCAAGGCGGTGAACACCACGGGCCGACGGCCGATGTGGTCAGACAGCGAGCCGGCCACCAGCAGCGAAGCCAGCAGCGCAATCGCATAAATCGCAAATGCCACCGTCAGCAGCGCCGGCGAAAAGCCCCACTGCTGCTGGAAGACGACAAACAGCGGCGAAGGCGCACTGCCCGCCACAAAGAACGCGAACAGAAGGATGGCCAGCAACGGGAAGGCGGCTGCGGGCGGCAGCTGCCAACGGGTGGCAGAGGACTTTGAAGAGGCAGGGGCGGTCATGGGAAACGCTCAACTTTCTTAAAGCGAATATATTTGCGTTTGAGAATTCTACGCCAATTTAAAAATTAACGCAAAGATCATTGCTTTAGGTTAAAGTTAGCCCTAATGAGCACTCTACAAACACCCCCGAACAAACGCCCCGGCGGACGCAGCGCCCAGGTGCAAATCGTGGTGCGCAAGGCGCTGGAAGAGCTGATTGCCCAGGAGGGCCGCGACAAAGTCACCGTGCCGGCCGTGGCCGAGCGCGCCGGCGTGAGTGCTTCCAGCATTTACCGGCGCTGGGGCGACGTGAACGGCCTGCTGGGCGAAACCGCTCAGCAGCGGCTGGACCCGAACCGCCCCTTGCCTGAGACGGGCGACCTGAAAGCCGAACTCACGGCCTGGGCCAAAGAACTGATCAACCACCTCAACAAGCCAGGCAATGCCTCGCTGCTGAAGGCCGCTGCCGCGCTGGCGGGATCAGAAGAAACCAACTGCCTGAAAAACCGCCGCAACGAAGCCACGGTTCTGGTCAAACGCGCCCAGACCCGCGGCGACGCCACACCCACCGTGCAGCAGGTGCTGGACCACATGATGGCCCCCATCATTTACCGGTTGATTTTTGGCGCTGGCGTTGAACCGACGCTAGCCGATCAGCTGGCCGACGAACTGTTTGCGCTAGCCAACCCCGTCAGTAAGTAAACCGAGAAGCCAGCAGAGGCCGCGGAACCGGCTTCGCCGGGCCGCCAGCCTCGTCCCCTGCAAGGGGAAAAGGGATTACACGCAGTGAATCCCGATAGGGGTGTGCCTACTTTCAGTTGGGCTTGGCGAGGCCTAACTTATCGATCAGCACCTTCTCCCGCCCAACGGTGTCTTGCGCAAACTTCGTGTAGTCCGCCGAGCTCAGGTAGTTGGGCAGCATGTCGTAACGGCCCAGCGCCGCAACATAGCTGGGTTCTTCCATCGCTTTCTTGAAGGCATCGTGCAGGCGCTTGACCACCTCGCGCGGCGTACCTTTGGGTGCGCCTATGCCAAAGGGCGAGTTCTGCACGATGTCATAGCCCAGCTCTTTCAGCGTGGGCGCGTTCGGGAATTTATCGAGCCGCTTCTCGCCCCAGGTATTGAGCACACGCAGCTTGCCGGCTTCGACCTGCGGCGCAAAGCCGGTGCTGTCGGCGCCCGCCATCAGCTGGCCGCTGACCAGTGCCAGCATCAGGTCAGCGCTGCCTTTGTAGGGCACGTGCTGCAGCTCGATGCCGGCCTTCTGCGCGATGAGCTCGGTCGTCAGGTGCGGGCTGGTCAGCGTGCCCGTCGAGCCGTAGGTCAGCTTGCCGGGGTTGGCCTTGGCATAGGCGACAAAGTCAGCCCAGGTCTTGAACGGGCTGTCGGCAGGCACCACGATGCCGAAGGCGTAGCCGGTCACGTTGATCACGTAGCTGATGTCCTTGACCGGGTCCCAGTTGATCTTGGTGGTGTAGCCAAGGCGGAACACACCCAGCGGAATCTGCGCCAGCGTGTAGCCGTCGGGCTGCGCGCTTTGCAGCTGCTGGGCCGGCAGGGTGCCGCCCGCGCCGGGCTTGTTCTCGACGATCACCGTCTGGCCCAGAATTTTCGAGGCGTTGTCGGCCAGCGAACGCATGGTGATGTCGGTCGGCCCGCCGGCCGGAAAGGCGACGATCAGCTTGATCGGTTTGACCGGGAATTTTTGCGCATGGGCAGCACCCCACACGCCAGCGAGGGAAATGGCCAGGGCGGCGGTGATCTGCAGTAAAGGACGGCGTTGCATCGGTGTATCTCCTGATCCTGAAAGTATGGCGGCTTGAAGCCCATATCATGCGTGCAGCAAGCCGCCGTCGCATCAGGGCAACACCTGAAAGTTGTCACGTCGGCGTCAGCCAAATCTTAAAGCGTTTTATGCGTTTCAACCATACAGGACGAGCGCAAACAGCTATCAATTCAATAGCAAATCACAAACACCCCCTGCAAGCAGGGGCCGCGGGACTGGCTTAGCCAGACCGCAGGCGCCGCCCCTGGAAGGGGGAAGGTGCTACACGAAGTGAGCGTCCGACGGGGTGAACTAATTCGCCGCCCCCTCGAGGGGGGAACAGGCTACACGGAGTGAGCCTGGACGGGGGTGGATCTATTCAGCACGCTTCCCAAGGCTTTCCCTGTATGCGTGCCGAGCTTGACGACAGCCTCAGGCGGTGCCGAAGCCACCACGCGCCCACCGGCGTTGCCGCCGTCCGGCCCCAGGTCAATCACCCAGTCGGCTTCGGCGATCACGTCCAGGTCGTGTTCGATCACCACCACGCTGTGCCCGCCGTTGACGAGGCGGTGCAGCACGTGGATCAGCTTTTCGACGTCGGCCATGTGCAGGCCCACCGTGGGTTCATCCAGCACATACAGCGTGTGCGGCGCCTTCTGGCCGCGGCGCGTGATGTCGTCGCGCACCTTGCTGAGCTCGGTCACCAGCTTGATGCGCTGCGCCTCGCCGCCTGACAGCGTCGGCGAAGGCTGGCCCAGGGTGAGGTAACCCAGGCCCACGTCTTTCAGTAACTGCAGCGGGTGGCTGATGTTGGGCATGGAAGAGAAAAAATCCATCGCCTCATCCACTTCCATCTTCAGCACGTCGCCGATGTTCTTGCCGCGCCAGGTCACGGCCTGCGTTTCAGGGTTAAAGCGCGCGCCGTGGCAGGTTTCGCACAGCACTTTCACGTCGGGCAGGAAGCTCATGCCGATGGTGCGCACGCCCGCGCCTTCGCAGGTGGGGCAGCGGCCTTCGCCGGTGTTGAAGGAAAAGCGCCCGGCGCTGTAGCCGCGCGCGCGGGCTTCCAGCGTGTCGGCAAACAGCTTGCGTATCGTGTCCCAAAAACCGATGTAAGTCGCCGGGCAGGAGCGTGGCGTCTTGCCGATGGGCGTCTGGTCGACTTCCAGCACGCGGTCTACCGCCGCATAACCCTCGATGCGTTCGCAGCCGGTCCAGTCGGGTGTCTTGCCCTTGTCGTCGGCGTCGCGGCCCGACTTGGTCGAGCGCTGCATGACACCCGCATGCACATTGGTCAGCAGCACGTCGCGCGCCAACGTTGATTTGCCGGAGCCCGACACACCCGTCACCGCCACCAGCCGGTACAGCGGCACGGTGACCGACACATCCTTGAGGTTGTGCAGATCGGCATTGACCACGGTGAGCCAGGAGGTGAAAGGCCCGGCGGCCACCGGGGCCGTATTGTGCAGCGCGCTGGCACTGGCTGCGGCGGCTTTCAACGCGGCTGCTTTGAGCGTGGCCGCTTTCTGTTTGCTCACCGGCTTGGCGTTAACGTCAACGGGCGCTTCTTTCAACACGGCCACCGGCGCTGCGCCCTTGCGCGTTTCACGCCGCAGCTGCAGCGGGTGAATCAGCGGGTTCGCCAGGTAGCGTCCCGTCAGAGATTCCGGCACAGCCGACAGTTGCGCCGCCGTGCCTTGTGCAACCAGCGTGCCGCCGCGCTTGCCCGCACCGGGGCCGATGTCGATGATGTTGTCGGCGCGGCGGATCGTGTCTTCGTCATGCTCGACCACCACCAGGGTGTTGCCGCGGTCGCTGAGTTTGCCCAGCGCGCTCAGCAAAATCTGGTTGTCACGCGGGTGCAGGCCGATCGTCGGCTCGTCCAGCACATAACAAACGCCCTGCAGGTTGGATCCCAGCTGCGCCGCCAGGCGGATACGCTGCGCCTCGCCGCCCGAGAGCGTGGGTGCACCACGGTCCAGCGTGAGGTAGCCCAGGCCCACGTCTTCGAGGAATTCGAGGCGACTTTTGATCTCGGGAATCAGGTCGCGCGCGATGCCGGCTTCACGGCCCAGCAGCGCGAGTTTTTCGACCCAACCCCGCACGTCCGTCACCGACAGCGCTGCGATGTCGGCAATGCCGACGCCCGCAAACTTCACCGCGCGGGCCTTGGCATTGAGGCGCGTGCCTTCGCAGGTCGGGCAGGCGGTGCCGGCCACGTCTTCCACTTCGGGTTCGGCAAAACTTTGCTCGCGGCCCTTGTTGTCGTCGTCCATCACCGAGTCGTCAAACACCTTGCGCTGTTCCTTGGTGAGCTTGACGCCCGTGCCGACGCAGTCGGGGCACCAGCCGTGCTTGCTGTTGTAGCTGAAGAGACGCGGGTCCAGCTCGGCATACGAGGTGGCACAAATCGGGCAGGCACGCTTGGTCGAAAAGGCGATCAGCTTGCCGATGTTTTTGGCGCTGGCGCCGGCCATCATCGCGCCGCGCAAACCATCCAGCGGCGCCAGCACATGGACAACGCCCTTGCCGTGCTCCAGCGCGGTCGCGAGCGCGGCACGCAAGGCGGCCTCGTTGTCGGGCGACACATGGATGTCGGCAATCGGCAGCTCGACCGTGTGTTCCTTGAATCGGTCAATGCGCGGAAAGCCCGTGGTCGGCAAAAACTCGCCGTCGATGCGCAAATGCGTGTAGCCGCGCGGGCGCGCCCAGTCAGCCAGCTCGGTGTAGACGCCCTTGCGTGCGATCACCAGCGGGGCCAACAGGCCGATGTGCTGGCCACGGTAGGTTTTGATCAGCTGCGCGGCGATGCTTTCAGGGCTTTGCGGCATCACGGCCGCGCCGTCCTTGGTGCAGTGCTGGATGCCCAGCTTCACATACAGGAGGCGCAGGAAATGCCAGACCTCGGTGGTCGTGCCCACGGTGGACTTGCGGCCGCCGCGCGAGAGGCGCTGCTCGATCGCCACGGTGGGCGGAATGCCGTAGACCGCGTCCACCTCGGGCCGGCCCGCCGGCTGCACGATGCTGCGCGCATAGGCGTTCAGCGATTCGAGGTAACGGCGCTGGCCTTCGTTGAACAGGATGTCAAAGGCCAGCGTGGACTTGCCCGATCCCGACACGCCGGTCACCACATTGAACTTGCCGCGCGGAATGTCGACCGACAGGCTCTTGAGGTTGTTCTCTTTGGCGTTGACGATCTGGATCAGGTTGGAGAAGGCCGGGCGTGTAGCCCAGACCTTGGGACGCGACTCTTCAACGCCGTGCACCTTGCCCATGGCCTGCTCGTATTCGCGCAGGGCGAGCGCCGTGTGAGAGGTCGGGTGCTGGCGCACTTCTTCGGGCGTGCCCTGCGCCACCAACAGGCCACCGCCCTCTCCGCCTTCGGGGCCGAGGTCGATCAGCCAGTCGGCCGAGCGGATCACGTCCAGGTTGTGTTCGATGACGATCAGCGAGTGACCGGCTTCGAGGAGCTTGCGCAGCGCGCGCATCAGCTTGGCGATGTCGTCAAAGTGCAGGCCGGTGGTCGGCTCGTCAAACAAAAAGAGCGTGCCACGGCCTGGTTGCCTGAGTGCCAGCGCCTGCTTGCTGGCGCTCGCCGTCTTGCTGGCATTGGCCAGAAAGCCCGCGAGCTTGAGGCGCTGCGCCTCGCCCCCCGAGAGCGTGGGCACGGGCTGGCCCAGCTTCACATATTCCAGGCCCACATCGACGATGGGCTGCAGGGAACGCACCACTTCGCGGTCTTGCGCAAAGAGCGCAATCGCCTCGCTCACCGTGAGGTCCAGTACGTCGGACACATTGAGCAGGCGCGGCTTCACGTCGCCTATCGCCTTGCGTTCAATCGTCACTTCGAGGATCTCGGCGCGGTAACGCTTGCCGTCGCAGTCGGGGCAGCGCAGGTAGACGTCGCTGAGGAACTGCATCTCGACATGCTCGAAGCCCGAGCCGCCGCAGGTCGGGCAACGCCCGTCGCCGTTGTTGAAGCTGAACTTGGTGGCGGTGTAGCTGCGTTGTTTGGCCAGCGGTGCCAGCGCGAACAGGTCACGCACGGCGTCCCACGCCCCCACATAGCTGGCGGGATTGGACCGCGCCGTCTTGCCGATGGGCGACTGGTCGACAAACACCACATCGGTCAGGTGGTCAGCGCCCATTAGCCGGTCGTGCAAACCCGGCGTTTCAGTCGCCTTGCCAAACTGGCGCAGCAAGGCCGGCGCCAGGATGTCCTGCATCAGCGTGGACTTGCCCGAGCCGCTGACGCCCGTTACGCAAACCAGGCGCTGCAGCGGAAAGTCGACGGTCAGGTTCTTCAGGTTATGGTCACGCGCGCCTTCGAGGATGAGGCGCGGGGTGTTGTCGGTTACCGCACGCTTGAACCCCATGCCCACCTGCTTGCGCGAGCCGAGGTAGGCGCCGGTCAGGGTGTCGGCGTGTTTGATGTCGTCGGGCGTACCGTCAAACACGATCTGGCCGCCCTTCTCGCCCGGGCCCGGGCCCATGTCGATCAGGCGGTCGGCCGCCAGCATGACGGCCGGGTCATGCTCGACCACCACCAGCGTGTTGCCGGCGTCACGCAGGCGGTGCATGGCCTGGGTGATGCGGTTCATGTCGCGCGGGTGCAGGCCTATGGAAGGCTCATCGAGCACGAACAGCGTGTTGACCAGCGAGGTACCGAGTGCGGTGGTGAGGTTGATGCGCTGCACTTCCCCACCCGAGAGCGTGCGGCTTTGCCGGTCGAGCGTGAGGTAGCCGATGCCGACATCACACAGGTACTTCACGCGAGTCTGGATTTCTTCGAACAGCGACTTGAGCGCCTGCAATTCGGCATCGTCGCCCATCACGTCGAGTGAAAGGCCGCTGAAGAACTGCCGCAGCCTGTCAATCGGCAGGCGCATCAGGTCGTGCAGCGCCAGGCCCGGCAGAGCTTCGAGCTGCTCGCGGCTCCACTGCACCCCCACCGGCATGAAGCGCTGGCTGGGCGGCAGCACCGCATCTGCGGCTTCTTTGGAACCGAGGCGCCAGAGCAAAGACTCAAGCTTGAGGCGCGCGCCGCCGCAGGTCTCGCATTGCGTGTAGCTGCGGTATTTCGACAGCAGCACGCGGATGTGCATCTTGTAGGCCTTGCTTTCAAGGTATTCGAAGAAGCGCTTGATGCCGTACCACTGCTTGTTCCAGTTGCCGTCCTTGTAGCCCGGTGTGCCGTTGATGACCCAGCCCTGTTGCTCTGGCGTGAGCTTGTACCAGGGCGTGTCGCGCGGAACGCCCGCCGCTTCGGCGTGGCGCAGCAGGTCGTCCTGCGCTTCTTTCCAGGCAGGGGTCTGGATGGTCTTGATGGCGCCGGCGCGCAGGGTGAGCTTGTCGTTGGGAATCACCAGGCCGTAGTCGACACCGATCACGCGGCCAAAGCCGCGGCAGGTTTCACAGGCACCCATGGCCGAATTAAAAGAGAACAGCGAGGGCGTGGGGTTGGTGTAGCGCAGGTCGCTGTCGGGGCAATGCAGGCCCGTGGAGAAGCGCCACATCACATCCGGTTGACCATCCTCTGCGTGTTGTACATAGATGTTCAGGCGCCCGCCACGCTTCAACGCCGTTTCGATAGCTTCCATCACACGGGCTTTTTCCACCGCGTGGGTGCGAAAACGGTCGGCCACCACGTCCAGCAGCTTGTGCGGGCCGGCCGGTGTGGCCACGTCGCGCTGGGCATGCACGCGCGTGAAACCACTGACAGAGAGCCACTGCTCGACCTGCTCGGCGCTGGTGTTGCCGGGCAGCTCGACCGGGAAGGTCAACACCACGCGCGGATCACCCTCTGTGGTGCGCGCCATCAGCTCGGCATAAATCGATTCAGGCGTGTCGTGGCGTACGTTCTGCGCGGTCTGTTTGTCGAAGAGCTGGGCGGCGCGCGCGTAAAGCAGCTTCAGGTGGTCGTTCAACTCCGTCATGGTGCCCACGGTGGAACGCGAGCTGCGCACCGGGTTGGTCTGGTCGATGGCGATGGCGGGCGGCACGCCTTCCACCTTGTCGACGGCCGGCTTGTCCATGCGGTCAAGGAACTGCCGCGCGTAAGCAGAGAAGGTCTCCACATAGCGGCGCTGGCCTTCGGCGAACAGCGTGTCAAAGACCAGGGAGGATTTGCCCGAGCCGCTGGGCCCTGTGACTACCGTCATTTCACCGGTGCGGATATCCAGATCGAGGTTTTTGAGGTTGTGCTGGCGCGCGCCGCGAATGCGGATGATTCCCTGGGACATGAGTGCAGTCTTTCCTGAAGAGGTCAAACATTCTAGACAGGGCAACCGGCTGTGCAGGATGTAGGGATTAATGTCCTTTTTGCACACTTTTAGCTACGCCAATTAGGGCGGCTTCTGGTTTTCCTGATCGCATTTTTTGCGCTTTCATGCTTCACTTATGGATACATCATTTCACCCCGGATGGAAACACTGTGAACAACATGAAAAAACTCAGCAGATGGTGCGCCGCCATCGCGATGGTGGCCGTGGCCCAGGCCAGCCATGCGCAACTCCTTGTCGGGCAGACCGCAGGGTTTACTGGCCCCGTGGGCGCCGGCGTCAAGGAAACCACGGAAGGCGCCAAGCTCTACATCGACGCCGTCAATGCCAAGGGCGGTGTGGGCGGGCAAAAGATTGAGCTGGTGTCGCTCGACGACAAATTCGATCCCAAGCTGGCGGTCGAAAACGCACGCAAGCTGATTGAAGAACAAAACGTGCTGGCCATGTTCCTGACCCGCGGTACACCCCATACCGAAGCCATCATTCCGCTGCTCGACAAAAACAGCGTGCCGCTGGTCGGCCCTTCTACCGGTGCCATGGTGCTGCACCAGCCCGTCAAAAAACATGTGTTCAACGTACGCGCCACCTACCAGCGTGAAGCCGAGAAAGCGGTCACTCACCTGCATTCCATGGGCATCACCCGTATCGGCATCGTGTATGCCGACGACAGCTTCGGCGCTGACGGCGTGATGGGCGCGCAAAAAGGGCTGACGACTGCCAAGCTGCAGCCCGCTGTACTGGAAAAATTCGACCGCTCCAAACCCGACTTCGCGCCGATCGCACCCAAGGTTTACCAGTCCAACGCGCAGGCCGTCATCATGGTGGCCTCAGGGCAGGCCGTGGTCGACGGCATCAAGGCCTTCCGCGCGGGCGGCTCCACGGCGCAGATCGTGACGCTTTCGAATAATGCCTCGGGCGGCTTTGTGAAAAGCCTGGGCGACAACGCCCGTGGCGTGATCGTCACGCAGGTGTTTCCGTATGAGCGGTCCATCGCCTTCCCCATGGTGAAGGAAGCACAGGAGCTGGCCAAGGCCAAGGGGCAAGCCGACGTGAGCCCCGCGATGCTGGAAGGTTTTGCCGCTGCAAAGGTGTTGGTAGAGGGCTTGCGCCGGGCAGGCGCCAAACCCACGCGCGAGAAACTCCAGGCGGCCCTGGAGGGCATGCGCAAGATTGATATCGGCGGGCTGGAAGTGAGTTACAGCCCCGAAGACCATACCGGGCTGGATTTTGCCGATCTGTCCATCATCGGCACCGACGGAAAATTCAAGAGATAAATAGCACCCCCCTGCCGACGCTCACTTCGTGTAGCGTCACCTCCCCCCAGGGGGGACAGGCGCCTTGCGCCCGGCATAGCCGGATCGCGGCCCCTGCTTGAAAAGAGAATCCCCCCTGCCGACGCTCACTTCGTGTAGCGTCACCTCCCCCCAAGGGGACAGGCGCCTTGCGCCCGGCGTAGCCGGATCGCGGCCCCTGCTTGAAAAGAGAATCCCCCCTGCCGACGCTCACTTCGTGTAGCGTCACCTCCCCCCAGGGGGGACAGGCGCCTTGCGCCCGGCGTAG
Organism: Polaromonas sp. P2_G11; assembly: GCF_056403595.1. Classification (NCBI taxonomy): domain Bacteria; kingdom Pseudomonadati; phylum Pseudomonadota; class Betaproteobacteria; order Burkholderiales; family Comamonadaceae; genus Polaromonas; species Polaromonas sp. P2_G11. Next base: position 563,272 of record NZ_JBFUFE010000003.1, read on the forward strand.
CCGGATCGCGGCCCCTGCTTGCGAATTCGCACGCCTGCGGCGCCAAGCCGTACGGGTTTGCTCAGCCGTAAAGCGCGCTTTCGAGTTCCTTGAACTTCTCGGGGCCTACAGCTTCCTTGATCTTGGGTGCCAGCTCCTTGAGCTTGTCGATGTCGCCTGCGGCTTCCACCGCCAGGTTCAGGCGGAAACCCCGAAGGCCCAGGGCAGCCGTCAGCCGCGTGGCGATGGGGTAAGCCCTTGAATAATGCTCCTGCGCATTCAGGGTAGGACTGCCATCCGCGTTTTGGGCCGACACCTCCGGAACCGGCTCATCAGGCGGCTGCACCGCCAGCGGCGCCAGCAGGCCCAGCGAAATCAGGTGGTTGATGTCTTCTGCGGTGACGCCGAACCCCGAGGTGGCCTTGACCACATCCTCCAGGCTGCGTTTGCCGTCAAACATGATGAAGGCAGAGCGCTGCCGGGGGGTCAATGCGACGGTTCGGTTCTGCACGGCGGTCTGGCCGGCTTCCGTCTTGGTGTAAATCATCGGCTGATCTCCAAATAAATGCGCGAGGGTGCCACCATGAGGTGCTTGATTTTCAGAGACGCTGTGATCGTTGTTTTTGTCTCTGTTAATTCAATTTAACTCATTTTCACCGGCAACGCACCTTTTCTGGGCATGATCGCGGCGACGTCCTGCACGCAAAAGCGCCACTCGCTGTCAGCCTGACCCCTTCACTCAACCATTCGTACGCGCTTCCAGAGCAGTGATAACAACAGGTGCAGCCAGCCGCGAAGCACCATGTTTTTCACCGCCCAGATCAATATCGCCGCCCTTGTTCAACAGAAATAATGCCAGCCCGGCAATCACGATAAAACCCACAACAATTTTCCACATCTTTCTTTCTCCCAAAAAAAAGCCCCCGGCAAATGGATGACGAGGGCCCGTAAAAAACATAAGGCTTTTCAGCCTGAAAAGGCCGGTGCGGGCTCCTGGCCCGCACCGGCGCAAATACCCATCAGTCGTTGGCGTAAATATCCACGTCCTTGGTTTCCTTGATGAACAAGGTGCCCACCACCAGCGTCATGCCGGCGATGATGATCGGGTACCAGAGGCCGTTGTACATATTGCCGGTCTGCGCCACGATGGCAAAAGCCGTGGTGGGCAGCAGGCCGCCGAACCAGCCGTTACCGATGTGGTACGGCAGGCTCATGGAGGTATAACGGATGCGGGTCGGGAACAACTCCACCAGCATGGCTGCGATCGGGCCGTACACCATGGTGACCAGAACCACCAGATAGAACAGGATGGCCGTGACCATGACCTTGTCGACCTTGGCTGGATCAGCCTTGCTCGGGTAGCCGGCAGCCTTCAGGTCGTCCGCGACCGCTTTCTTGAACTCGGCATCCTTCTTCTTGGCGTCGTCGGCGCTGAGGCCCTTGGCGGTGTAGCTGGAGATGGCGGTTTCGCCGATCTTGATGGTGGCCACGGTGCCGGCGGGTGCGACAACGTTGTCATAGCTCACCGAAGCGCCTGCCAGCACCTGCTTGGCGATGTCGCAGGAACTGGTGAATTTGACGGTGCCGGTCGGGTTGAACTGGAACGAGCACTCTTTCGGGTCGGCGGTCACAACCACCTTGTTCTTGGCTTGTGCCGCGGCCAGGTCAGGATTGGCGGCTTTGGTCAGCGCGGTGAACACCGGGAAGTAGGTGACCACAGCCAGCAGGCAGCCGGCCATGATGATGGGCTTGCGGCCGATCTTGTCGGACAGCGTCCCGAAAATCACGAAGAAAGGCGTACCCAGGATCAGCGAATAAGCCACCAGGATGTTGGCCGTGGGGCCGTCGACCTTGAGCGCCTGCGTCAGGAAGAACAGCGCGTAGAACTGGCCGGAATACCACACCACAGCCTGGCCGGCGGTCAGGCCGATCAGCGCCAGGATCACGATCTTCAGGTTTTTCCACTGGCCGAAAGATTCGGACAACGGTGCCTTGGAGGTTTTGCCCTCAGCCTTCATTTTCTGGAAGGCAGGGGATTCGTTCATCGACAACCGGATGTAGACCGACACGGCCAGCAGCAGGATGGACACGATGAACGGAATGCGCCAGCCCCAGTCGGCGAATGCGACTTCGCCCATGGCGGTACGCACACCCAGGATGACCAGCAGGCTCAGGAACAGGCCCAGCGTGGCTGTGGTCTGGATCCAGGAGGTGTAGGCGCCGCGCTTGCCCTGTGGCGAGTGCTCGGCCACATAGACAGCTGCACCGCCGTATTCACCGCCGAGCGCCAGGCCTTGCAGCATGCGCAGGGCAATCAGGATCACCGGAGCGGCGACACCGATGGATGCATAGTTGGGCAAGAGGCCGACGATGAAGGTCGACAAGCCCATGATCACGATGGTGACCAGGAAGGTGTACTTGCGGCCGATCATGTCGCCCAGGCGGCCGAACACCAGCGCGCCGAAGGGGCGCACGATGAAGCCGGCTGCAAAAGCGAGCAGCGCAAAGATGAAGGCAGAGCCTGCATCCAGTCCGCTGAAGAACTGCTTGGCAATGATGGCTGCCAATGAACCGTAGAGGTAGAAGTCGTACCACTCAAATACGGTGCCGAGCGAGGAGGCGAAAATCACCTTCTTCTGCTCGGCTGTCATCGGCCTGTTGTCGACGGCTGTTGCCATGATGTTGTCTCCAAAATAATGAGACTTCCGGTATGGAAGCTACCTTCATTATTTTGGTTGTGGCTGACCTAGCTCTGACGTGAAACTAACAGGAGCTTTCACGAAACTTATGCGTGGCTGACAAGTCAAGGGGAAACCCTTGAAGAACTTTTCAGCATGCGAAGCACCTCAGGGAAAACGCTTAAAACCTTCTTAGGTACCGCGTTTGATGCCCGTCGCAACCTTACACGCGGCATTCCAGCCATCACCCTCAAACCAGGGGCTGCCGAGCAGGTACTCGCGCAGCATCGGCAACGCATCCAGGCCCCAGAAAATTTTGCCGTCGACCTCAAACGCCGGCACACCAAAAACGCCTTTGGCAATCGCCGTTTCCGTATTGCTTTTAAGCTGCGCCTTCACGCCCTCGCCCTGCACATCGCGCGCCGGCGCAAGCTGCTTGAGCAGCGCTTCGTAACGGGCCGCATCGCCGGCTTCACCGCCTTCGCCCCAGACATGGCGAAAGATGGTTTCGCACGCATAGCGGTTAGGTGCACCGCCCTGCCCCTCGGGGCCGCAGGCCACAGCCAGGCGCAGCAAAGGCAAGGGGTTGAAGGGATGGCTGGCCGGCATCTTCATCGCGATACCCAGGCTGTGCGCCAGCCACAGCACCTGCCGGTAGGTCCAGTCGCGTTTGGGGACGATCTCCGCAGGGCCCAGCTGGCCATAGTGCTTGAGCATGCCCGCGAACAGCACCGGCGTGTACGCCACGCTGTAGCTCACACCCTTCAGCGCTTCTGGAAGGCGCTCAAAAGCCAAAAAGGCATAGGGCGAAATGACGTCGAAGTAGCATGTGATGTGCTTGATCGCGGGCGCATCACCGGCTGCCGGCTTCATCGTTGTGTTCTCGCCGGTCATGGCTGCACCGCAGCCATGCGCTGCCCTATGGATGTCCAGATATGGCGCTTTGCGGTGTCGTCGGCCCCGCTCCACTGCGCGATTTCATCGCGCGTGCGAAAGCAGCCTTCGCACAGGCCCGACGCCGCGTTCATGCGGCACACGGAAATGCAGGGCGACGGAACGTCCGGCTCATTATCGAGTGTGGCCGCGCGCAGAGAGACCAGTTCGATCGCGTGCTTCCTCGCCAGTTTGTCTTCGTCCACATTCACCGCAAAGTCTGCCACCGGCGCGCCCGTCAGCAGCTCAAGCTCCTGCGGCGACAGCTGGAACACCGCATGCGGATGGCCCGCGGCCGCCCACACGGTTTCAAAGCGGAACAGCGAGCGGTCAATCAGCGTCACGGAGGGCGTGGCATGCGCCAGCGGCGACACGCCGCCTATGGAGAACCCCGTGCGCGCCTTCACAAACTCCGCATCGGCCCGTGCCAGGCGCTTGCCATCGATACACACCATGGCCTCGACCTTTTTTTCATCAACCCGTTGGTCGCCGGACGTCACCACCAGCACGGCGGCATCGTCAGACTTTCGGCGAAAAATAATGCTCTTGGCAATCTGGCCCACCTGCACACCCAGTGCATCGGCTGCCTGCTGCGCGGTGCGCGCGGCATCGTCGAGCATGACGGGTGCATGCAGGTGGCCGCTGTCCAGCAGTACAGCGGCAACCCGCTGCACGCCCTCCGGTAACGCTTTCAGTTCAGCACCACACATGTCAATTCATTCGTTTGTTAAGAAGCGCGGTTGCCGCGCGGGAGTTCGGCTTGCGCCCGAGAAAATCGCTGATGAATTTTCCCGCATCAATGAGCTTGTCCAGGTCAATGCCCGTCTCAATGCCCATGCCATGCAGCATGTACACGACATCTTCGGTCGCCACATTGCCGGTAGCGCCCTTGGCAAACGGGCAGCCGCCCAGGCCGGCCGATGAGGTGTCGTATTGCCATACGCCCATCTGCAATGCCATGAGCGTATTGCCCAGCGCCTGGCCGTAGGTATCGTGAAAATGCCCGGAGACATCGTTGATGTCGAAATGTTTGAGCGTCGCCTCCATGGCACGCTGCACCTTGAGCGGCGTGCCCACACCAATCGTGTCAGCCACCCCCACATGCTGCACGCCTATGCCCTTCATCAGGCCGGCGAGCATGCTCACACGTTCAGGCGCAATTTCACCTTCATAGGGGCAGCCAACGGTGCAAGACATCGCGCCCCGCACATAAATTCCTTTTTCACGCGCAGCTTCCACCACGGGGCGAAAGCGCTCAATGCTTTCGGCGATCGAGCAGTTGATGTTCTTCTGGCTAAAGGCTTCGCTGGCCGCGCCGAACACCACGATCTCGTCGGGCCACAGTTCGCGCGGCGGCGCAATCGCGGCTTCAAAGCCTTTCATATTGGGCGTCAGCACCGAATAGCGCACACCCGGCTTGCGCTTGATGCCGGCCATCACCTCGGCGTTGTCGGCCATTTGCGGCACCCACTTGGGCGACACATAACTCGTGACTTCGATTTCAGTGAGGCCAGCGTCCTGCAGGCGGTGCACCAGCTCGATCTTTACGGCAGCAGGCACCTGGGCTTTTTCGTTCTGCAAGCCGTCGCGCGGGCCGACATCGACAATTTTGACTTTGGAGGGCAAGGACATGGTTTTTTCCGTATTCGATTTCAGGATCAGGCGGCCGCAAGTGCCGCGCCACGCGGGCGCAACCACAAAAGCAGCCAGCCGGCCAGCACACCCAGCGCACTGAACAACAAAAGAACCCCACCGATAAAGCCCTGCACCAGCACCGACTCCACAATCTGGGCCTGCACCGGATCTGCCACCGGATAACGCACCTTCACGGCCTCACCCACTTTATGGACGGCACCGCCCTGGCGCACCAAGGGGTCGGCCACACGCAGGGTACGGCCATCGTGTGCGGAAAATTCAACAATGCTTTTCTGGCCCGTGCTGAGCTTCAGGCGGGACGCTTCATGTCCCACCACCCGCCCGGCTACCGTACGGGTGTCGCTGCCAAGACCCAGGCTTGAGGCCAGCAGCCAGGCCGCTGCCAGGGCCGTCAGCCCGCTGGGCACCAGCAACAACCAGCCCAAAACACTGAGCAGGCGGTGGGGCGTGGACGATGGCATCACTGAAACTCCGGGGTCTGCGCTTCAACAGCTACTTCAACAACTTCAATAGCCACGCAGTGGATCAACAATACCAGCAACCCGCTCCCCGCGCTCGACGGCACGCACCTTGCCCGCAATCTGGGCAATGCTTTCCTCACGCAGCGTGCGGGCCGAGGTGTGCGGGGTTACCGTGACTTTCGGGTGTTTCCAGAAAGGGTGATCTCCCGGTAACGGTTCGGTATGAAACACATCCAGCGTGGCGCCCGCCAGGTGGCCGTTGTCGAGCAGCGTGATCAGGTCGCCATCGACCAGGTGGCTGCCGCGCGCCACGTTGATGACATAGCCGCCGGGCCGCAACTGCGACAGGGTGTCCAGGTTCATGATGCCCCGCGTTTCAGACGTCAGCGGCAGCAGGCACACCAGGATGCGGCTGGCCGCGAGAAAATCCTGAAAACCCTGCCCACCCGCATCGCCTGAAAAACACCGCACACCCTCAATCGTCTTGGGCGACCGGCTCCAGCCATTGACCGGAAAATCAAACTGCGCCAATGCACGTCCGACGCGCTCGCCCAGCACGCCCAGGCCCATCACGCCAATGGGGAAATCGGTGCGCAGGCGCGGCTTGCGGTACGACCACTTGCCTTCGGCAATATCGGCCTCATAGCCATCGAGCTCGCGAAAATGGCGAATGACCGCATGGCACACAAACTCGGCCATCTGCACGGACATGCCGGCATCGTCCAGCCGCACCACCGGTACGCCGGCGGGCAGCCGCAGCTTCATCAGCGCATCAACGCCGGCGCCAATATTGAAGATGCCTTTGAGCTTTGGCTGCTCGTCAAAGAACTGCTGGGGCGGCGCCCAGACCACCGCGTAGTCGGCCGGCGCCGCGCCAGTGGACCACAACTCCACCTGCGCATCGGGAAACTCGGCTTTCAGGCCGTCTACCCAGGGCTGGGGTTTGATATCGGAACAGCAAAAACTGATGCGCATGAAAAGAATCCCGTTTGAATCAAAGCAAAGTAAAAATCAAACGGCTATTTTCAACAATTCCGAGCCCTCGCTCACCTGGTCACCCGGCGCATACAGCAACTCCTGCACCACGCCATCGGCCGGCGCGGCAATGGTGTGCTCCATCTTCATGGCTTCCATCACCGCCAGTGGCTGGCCCTTGCTCACCTTGTCACCGGCCTTGACGGCAAACGACACCACCTTGCCAGGCATGGGCGCCGTGAGGCGGCCGCCTTCGGCCTGCGCTTCGCCCGCATGGGCCAGCAGGTCAATCGACAGGATTTGCGTGGCGCCTTTGGCGGTGAACACATGGTCCAGCTCGCCCTGGGCATACACGGCAGCCGTCATGCGCTGGCCGGCAAACTGCACGTCAATGCCCTGGGCGGTTTCGGCAAACACCAGCGGGCCCGATGCCTCGCCAATCGTGAGGCGCAGCGCACCGTCGTGCAGATAGGCAAGCGTTGCCTTGGCCGGTTCGTCGTGAAATTCAAACTCAAAGCGGCGTTCCATCACCCCATGCGAGCGCCAGCCATCGCGGCGGCTGAAAGGGTCTGCGCCTTCCATGGCCCGCTCATCCAGCAGGGCCTTGGCCACCGCCGCCGCACCCGCCATGGCCAGGCCCACCGGCTCCTGCTTGAAAAGCACGGCTTCTTCGCGCTGGATCAGCGCGGTGTCGAGGTTGGCTTTGGCAAACGAAGGGCTGCGCACCACATAGCGCAAGAACTGCACATTGGTGCTCAGGCCCACGATGCGGGTCTGCGCCAGAGCATCGTCCAGCCGGGCCAGCGCTTCTTCGCGCGTGGCGCCATGCACGATGAGCTTGGCCACCATGGAGTCGTAATAAGGCGAAATCGCGTCGCCTTCACGCACGCCGTCATCCACCCGGACCTGTCCTCTTTCAAATGCCGTGTGCGCCGGCTTCTTGTAGACGTGCAGCGTGCCGGTAGCGGGCAGAAAGTTGTTGTCAGGCGTTTCGGCGCAGATGCGCGCTTCGATGGCATGGCCGTGGATTCGCAGTTGATCTTGCGCCAGCGGCAGCTTTTCACCCGAGGCCACGCGCAGTTGCCACTCCACCAAATCCAGCCCGGTAATCGCTTCCGTCACCGGGTGCTCCACCTGCAGGCGCGTGTTCATTTCCATGAAGAAGAAGTTCATGCTGCCGTCGGCGCGCTGCTCCACAATGAACTCCACCGTGCCAGCGCCCACGTAATTCACGGCGCGCGCAGCAGCCACAGCCGCTTCACCCATCTGCTTGCGCATGGCTTCGGTCATGCCAGGGGCAGGCGCTTCTTCCAGCACCTTCTGGTGGCGGCGCTGCACCGAGCAGTCACGCTCAAACAGGTAAACGTAATTGCCGTGCGTGTCGCCAAACACCTGGATCTCTATGTGACGCGGGCGCTGGGCATACTTTTCCACCAGCACCGCGTCATCACCAAAGCTGTTGATGGCCTCGCGTTTGCACGATGCCAAAGCCGCGTCGAAGTCTTCCGTCTTGTCGACCGCACGCATGCCCTTGCCGCCACCGCCTGCGCTGGCCTTGATCAGCACCGGGTAGCCAATGCGGTCGGCCTCGCGCTTGAGCAGGGCCGGGTCCTGGTCGCTGCCGTGGTAGCCGGGCACCAGCGGCACGCCGGCTTTTTCCATCAATTGTTTGGACTCGGCCTTCAGGCCCATGGCCTTGATGGCCGACGCCGGTGGGCCAATGAAGACCAGCCCCGCGTCGGCACAGGCCTGGGCAAATTCCTCGTTCTCGCTCAGGAAACCATAGCCGGGGTGAATCGCCTCGGCGCCGGTGGCCCTGGCGGCTTCGATGATGCGTTCCCAGCGCAGATAGCTGTCTTTGGGCGCGCTGCCGCCGATATGCACTGCCTCGTCGCAAAAGCCAACATGTTTGGCGCCCGCATCGGCATCGGAATACACCGCAACGGACTGGATGGCCATGCGGCGTGCAGTAGCCGCTACGCGGCAGGCTATCTCCCCCCGGTTGGCAATAAGAATTTTTTTAAACATGGTCGTTCTTTGAGAAAGGAGACTTCAAGGTAAATGCGGAAGTGGTGCCCGGGTCGGGCCGCCCGCTGAAGATGCGGGCCACGCGGATAAACAGCTGACGCAGGAACCGCCAGCAAACGCGGATCAGCCAGATGCTGAGCGCCAGCACCAAAGCCAGCACCACCACAAAGATCAGCGGATGGGCAATCGCCAACCACAGGCCGGCCGGCACCAGCGAGTCTTCCACCAGCGAGGCACCGATGTTGCTGAAAGGCTCGGGCGAGGTGTTGATGGCTGCGCGCGTGGTGGCCTTGGCCGCAAAGCTGGTGGCAGCCAGTGTGCCGCCCAGCAACGCAGCCACCAGCGCGCCCAGGCCGTTGTCGGCGCCAAACACCGCCGCAGCAAGCGCCGCACCCGCGGGGATGCGAATCACGCCGTGCACCACATCCCACAGCGAATCAAGGCCGGGAATCTTGTCGGCAAAAAATTCAATGAACACCATGAAGCCGCTGACACCCAGCACCACCGGGTTGGCCAGCAGGAGCAGTCCCTGCGGAAGCTCTACCCAGCCCATAAACCCTGCCAGCCCGGTCAGCAGCACGACAAGGTACAGGCGCACGCCACTGGCCCAGCCCAACGCACCGGCCAGGGCAATCAGTTGTGCGGTGTCCAGGGCTTGCATCAAGTGATCCAGTTCGGTTTGCGTTTTTGCAGGAAGGATTGAACGCCCTCACGCCCTTCGGGGCTCACGCGCACATCGGCAATGCTTTCCACCGTCATCTGCACGAGCTCCGGCGTGATGGGCTGGCCAGCCACGTCCTGCACCAGCTGTTTGCACAGCTTCACGGCTTCGGGGCCTGAATTGACAAGTGCCTTCACAAGCTCGGCCACCTTGGCGTCCAGCGCATCGGCTGTCACCACTTCGTGAACAAAACCAATGCGCAAGGCCTCGGCCGCATCAAAACGTTCAGCCGTAAGGAAGTAGCGATGCGCCGCCCGCGCGCCCATCGCGCGAATCACATACGGGCTGATGGTGGCGGGTATCAGGCCCAGCTTCACCTCGCTGAGGCAATACCCTGCCGTGTCCACCGACACAGCCATGTCGCATGCCGCCACCAGGCCCACACCGCCGGCATACACGTCGCCCTGTATGCGGGCAATCACCGGCTTGGGGCATTCATAAACAGCCTGCAGCATGGTCGCCAGGCGGCCCGCGTCTTCCAGGTTCTGCGCATGGGTGTAGTCGGCCATGCTGCGCATCCAGTTCAGGTCTGCGCCTGCGCAAAAGGCCGGGCCGTTGGCCGCCAGCACAACGCAGCGCACTTCCTCGTGCATGCCCAGCTCGACAAAAGCCTGCGTCATCTCGGCGATGACCTCCTGGTTGAAGGCATTGCGCACGTCCGGGCGGTTCAGTGTGACGGTAACAAGCGGCCCGTTCAAAGTGATAGTGAGGTGGTTCATGGTTGTGTCCAGACGACCTTGTCATCCACCGCATACAGGCGGCAGGGATTGTTGAATTTCTGGCAATTTTGTACTGCTCTTTCCATCGCATCGGTACCGTATGCGCGTGCGATTGCCCCCTTGTCAGACAAGGCAACAGCCCTGGGAAAAGGCTTGGTTAACCATTCAAGGTACAAAGTTCGGCCCCGTGGGCTCACGCGGGGCAAAGCGTTCGCATCGGCCAGGTCCGCGAAGCTCGTGGAAGGTGGAACAGGCCCGGCATGCACAAGGGCAACGGGCGACGCACCAGCCGCCTCAGAAACGACGTTTTCTGCCGCGGGTTCAGTTTGGGGTGTTGGCTGCTTTTGCGCAGCAGCAGCACTCGCCGAAAAGACACTTGCCGGATCCGAATACACCTGTTTCGCGCGCCGGGTCACCTCCTGCTCCAGCAGTCTGTCCGCGGCGTGCGCAGGGTAGAAGGTCTTGTTCTTGTTCCAGACATCAACACTTCGCTGCAGTTTTTCTTCACGGTTTAGATCAATTCCACGCGTGCGCCTGTAGGTTGGCGCACCAAAAGAATCCTCATCCTGAACCAGCTTGCGGATGATGGCCGCGTACGCCGGTACATCAACACCAAACCCGGATGACAAGCGCATGGCGAGCCGGTCTGCCCTGACCAGGTCCGCAGACTTCGGCTCCCTCAGCCCGCTTTCCTGGTTCTCGCCAATGCTTGCCAGGCTGCCCACCAGGAGTTGCGCCAACATCTTGCTTTTTGTCCGGTCACGGCTGAGCTTCAAGGCAACATGCGCGACCTCATGGGCAAGCACCACCACCAACTCGTCCCTGGAAAGCCTGGCCAGCAGCGGCACCGTCACTATCACGCTGGCGCCATCTGAATCGGCATACCGGTAGGTCCCGTCGACCACAGTCAATGAGAGCTGGCAAACCGCGACCCGCCTCACCGCAATCTTTGCCGGCTCACCGTTGCGCTTGACTGAAAACTCAACCAGGGGAGTTGCCTCCGGATTTTTCTCCCGAACATGCGGCCCCACTGAATCCGGTTTCGGGGTTCCAAAGAAGCGAAGAAGCTGCCCCTGTTCAGCAAACTCAAATGGCTCGCGCGCCTTGAAGCCGACGTATCCCCAAGGGGTCTTGTCGATGTCCGTCAGAAAAATACTGGCGCCGGGCCCCATGTTGTAGTGCCTGGCAAGCTCCTCATACTCTGCCAATGATCTCTTGGGTAATTTGTCATTGGGTAAAGGAGGAATGGTCCTGGGAAATCCCCCCAAGCTCCACGTCCAATCGGCGTCCTCCTTTTGACAAAGGGGCTGCGCCGCATAGGCCAGCTGAAAAAGAAGCTGCTCAGCAGGCGCACTGACTTTTTTCACCTCCACCATCCGGGACGGTTGCGTCTCGGGCAACGCCGCACCTGCGTCTGAGGCGCCCCAACACATCAGGGCCACAAGCCATAACGGGTGATATTTCTGCATTTTGCTTTTTTTGAGTTGGGTTGCCGGCTATTGAATCACTGGATATGACGCGCAACAACATCACAATGCACGTTTTTTTTGCCCCAACCGCCCTTGATGGTTCCTATCGGCCGCCGATTACATCCGGAAGACGCCAAACTTCGTATCGGGGATGGGCTGGTTGAGCGTGGCCGAAAGCCCCAGCGCCAACACACGCCGCGTATCCGCCGGGTCAATCACGCCGTCGTCCCAGCCACGCGCGGTGGAGTAATACGGGTGCGACTGCTGGCCAAACTGGTCGAGCACCGGCTGCTTGAAGGTGGCCTCTTCTTCGGTGCTCCAGGTGCCGCCCTTGGCTTCAATCGCGTCGCGCTTCACGGTGGCGAGCACGCCGGCGGCCTGCTCGCCGCCCATCACGCAGATGCGCGCGTTCGGCCACATCCACAAAAAGCGTGGTGAATACGCCCGGCCGCACATGCCGTAGTTGCCGGCGCCGTAGCTGCCGCCAATGATCACGGTGAACTTGGGCACCTGGGCCGTGGCCACGGCCGTCACCATCTTGGCGCCGTGGCGGGCAATGCCTTCGGCTTCGTATTTGCGGCCGATCATGAAGCCGGTGATGTTCTGCAGAAACACCAGCGGCACCTTGCGCTGGCAGCACAGCTCGATAAAGTGCGCGCCCTTTTGGGCCGATTCACTGAACAAGATGCCGTTGTTGGCGATGATGCCCACGGGCATGCCTTCAATGTGCGCAAAGCCGCAGACCAGTGTGGGGCCAAAACGCGCCTTGAACTCATGAAATTCGCTGCCGTCGACGATGCGGGCAATCACCTCGCGCACGTCATACGGTTTTTTCGGGTCCACCGGAATCACGCCGTGCAGCTCTTGCGGGCTGTGCAGCGGCGGCACCGGCGTGCGCAGGGCCTGGTCGAAGCGCTTGGTCTTGTTGAGGCTGCCTACGGCCTGGCGGGCCAGGGCCAGCGCATGCGCGTCGTTCTGCGCCAGGTGGTCGGCCACACCCGAAAGGCGCGTGTGTACATCGCCACCACCCAGGTCTTCAGCGCTGACGATTTCACCAATGGCCGCCTTCACCAGCGGCGGGCCGCCCAAAAAGATGGTGCCCTGGTTCTTGACGATGATGGTCTCGTCGCTCATGGCCGGCACGTACGCGCCGCCGGCCGTACAGCTGCCCATGACCACGGCGATCTGCGCAATGCCCTGCGCGCTCATGTTGGCCTGGTTAAAGAAGATGCGGCCAAAGTGGTCGCGGTCAGGAAACACATCGTCTTGATTCGGCAGGTTGGCGCCGCCCGAATCGACCAGGTAGATGCAGGTGAGGTTGTTCTGCATCGCCACTTCCTGCGCGCGCAAATGTTTTTTCACCGTCATCGGGTAGTAGGTGCCGCCCTTCACCGTGGCGTCGTTGCACACGATCATGCAGTCCACCCCATTGACGCGGCCAATGCCGGTGATGACGCCGGCGCAGGGTGCGCTGTCGGTGCCGTCACGGTCGGGGTACATGTCTTTGGCAGCCAGGGGGCCGAGCTCCAGGAAAGGCGTGCCCGGGTCCAGCAGCATCTGCACGCGGTCACGCGGCAGCAACTTGCCGCGTGATACGTGCCGCGCCCGCGTGGCCTCACCGCCACCCAGGGCGGCCTTGGCGACTTGCGCGTTCAGGTCGTCTACCTGGGCCTGCATGGCGGTGGCATTGGCCTGAAAGTCGGCAGAGCGGACGTTGAGTTTTGTCTCCAGAGCGGGCATGGCAATTCCTGAAATACGGGTGAAAGGCGCTGAAACGGGACTGAAATGGGGCTGACCTGCGCCAGGCCGTCGGGTGCGTGAGCCCCACCTTAGCCAGATTAACGCTAAACAGCCAGCTTAGCGAAAACCCGCCCCACAGGCACAGCCAATGAGGTTGCAAATCCTGCCACCTTGGCGGAAAATTGTCACCATGCTCAGCAAAGCACCCGTCAAACCCGCCAGCCCACCCAAAGCAGCCACCCCCATGGCCTTTGCCAGAAGCATTGCCTCTGCCTACAAACGCTACAACCAAAGCCCGACAGAAGCCCTGAAACTGGCACAGATCACGCCAACCCAGCTCAAGCAAGTCAACGCCCACATCACCGCCCGCCAGATGGAGCAACTCTCAGGCGCCGCCATGCAGGAGCTGGACGACGAAGGCCTGGGCGCCTTCAGCCGCAAACTGCCTTGGGGCAGCTACGGCATGCTGGCCCGCGCCTCCATCAGCTCACCCAACCTGGGCGTCGCCCTTAAACGCTGGTGCCGCCACCACGCGCTGATTGCCGACGACATCACCCTGCGCGTCACCACCTCCGGCGACACCGCCGCCATCACGGTCGAAGAAAAAGCCCCTGGCAAGGTCGGTGAGTTTGCTTTGGTGCACGTGCTGCGCAACATCCACGGCCTGGCCTGCTGGTATGTGGATTCGCGCATTCCGCTGCAGGGCGCACGCTTTCCGTTTGCCGCGCCGCCGCATGTAGAGGCCTATGGGCTGATGTTCCCCGGGCCGCTGCAGTTCAATGCCGCGCAGGCCGAGATCCGGTTTGATGCACGCTACCTGGCCTTGCCTCTCCGTCGTGATGAAAAGGCCTTGCAGCAGATGCTGCAGCGTGCTTTGCCGTTGACGGTGTTGCAGTACCGGCGTGACCGGTTGTTGGTTGAGCAAGTGCGTCAGGCCTTGGCGAACCCGGGGGTGGCTTCGCACAACGCGGAGACTTTGGCGGCGGCGCTGAATATGTCTGCGCGCTCGTTACACCGGCAGCTTCAGGAGGAAGGGGCTTCGCTGCAGCAGCTCAAGGATGAGGTGCGGTTTGAGAAAGCGAAGGAGTTGTTGCTGCGAACCTCAAAACCGATCAAGCAGGTGGCAGAGGCTTCGGGCTTTCGGAATGAGAAGAGTTTTATTCGGGCGTTTCGGGATTGGGCAAACGTTTCGCCTGGAGAATTTCGAAACTCTTGCCATGAGACCTAGGTCCATTTTGGTGTTTTAAAACTTATCAAGCTGGAGTACGGCGAAGAGAACTCAATTCGCATAATGGATTGAGGCTTTTTCAGACGAAACTCGCCACATCGAAGGCAAAGTACGGTTAGATCTTTAACTAGCCCTGTCAAGTACGGCATCTGACACGCGAGGCTCTGTCACTCACCACCTCGACGTTGATCCTATTTCCCGTTCGGAGTTTCGGGAAGCTCACTAGACAACCTCATTGCTGAGCCTCAGAATCTGTCAAAGTGGAGGGCCTGGAGATGGCATTTATTCATGTGGTGGGAGCGCTCGGCGTGACTCTCGCCTTTGGCATCTTGGCCCTTGTACTTGGGACATGGGAGCAGGGGCTAGTTCAAAAGCGCCGCCTGCAGGATGCGTCCCTAGCGTTGGGCGTTCCGCTTTCATCTTTGGAGAATGATGAGGGTCTCATTCCGAGACTGCTTCAGTATTCCTCACAGCGGTACAGCAGTGAGCTACTGCGGAACAGATTCTCGGACCTGTGCGGACCGCTGCGTACTGTGTGGGGCTGGCTGGGTAACCTCGTGCAAGTGGGTATCGTGATAAGCGTTAGCTGGTCAATGTATGCCGAGGGCGCACAGAACGCAGTCTTCATGTGGTCCGTACTGGCTGTGGCAATCTTCTTCTGGGTCGCAAGCGTCGCATTCTCCTACTCATGCTTGTTGCTGACCGGCCGGTTTCCGGGTGAGGCCAAGATGACACGCAAATCAATTGCGGCGGTAATCGAACAGCGAACGGCACACCCAACGACCCACTCACCACCCGTGTGGGAGCCCTGATGGACGCCAAACTCAATGCCTTTTTGGAGGACAGTTCCGCGCATTGCATCGCGGCTAGAAACGAGGTCAGAAGATTATTCGCGGTCGGTGGCGGATGCCTCACTGCCGCTGTCTTAGCACCTCAGAGAAGCTGAAGTTCGGGATATGACTGAGGTATGGAGGTGCAACAGTTGCACGAGACTTTAAAGCAAACTGGTGTCACCGGAACGTGATGAAAATGCAGCGTTCAAAAGACTAACCAGCCATTGCAAATATCTAGCCTCATCTCGCTGCCTAGCTACCAAGCTCCTTCTGCAACGCCTCCACAGACAAGTAGCCGGCACCAGCAAATGCGCCTCGACCTTGAAAGTCTGTTTGCCTGAGACGCCGCTGCGCACGATGTCGGTATGAATGCTCTCAATGCTGATGCCGCGCTCGGCCAGCATCTTGGTCAGCCTGCAGACGAATGCCCACACGGTCTTCGCCCACCAGCTCCAGCTCTAACCCTGCTTGCAGGCATACAACTTGCATCCCCACGAGCCACGGCGGAGCAAGTTTTACGGAATGCGAACTGGCGACGCCCGGTACCCTCCAACTCTGAAAGCGACCTATGTCATTCACCCGCACCGCTTGCCTGGCGCTTTGCGCCGCGTCCGGCCTGGCGCTCGCCGCCTCCTCGTTCGCGCAAGAGCCCTACCCCAGCCACCCGGTCAAGGTCATCGTCGCGCTGCCGGCTGGCGGCAGTGTTGACATGGTGGCGCGCCAGGTCAGCCAGCAGCTGACCACTGACCTGGGTCAGCCCTTTGTGGTGGACAACCGGGCCGGCGGCTCGGGGCAGATTGGTGTGCCGGTGGTGGCCAAGGCGGCGCCTGACGGCTACACCATCATGGTGTCGCCGGCGTCTTTTCTGACGACGAACAAAAGCATCTTCAAAACCTTGCCCTACAACCCGGAAACCGACTTTGTGGCGGTGACCAAGCTGGTGAACCAGGCCATGGTGCTGGTGGTGAACGACAAGGCGAAGTATGGAACGCCGGCGAGCATTCTGGCGGCGGCCAAGGCCAACCCGGGCAAGCTGACGTATGCCTCTTCAGGTGACGGCAGCCCGCAGCACCTGGCGGGGCTGATGTTTGAAAGCCAGACCGGCGCGAAGCTGCTGCACGTTCCCTACAAGGGCGGTGCGCCGGCCATTACCGACCTGATTGGCGGCGTGGTGGACATGGCCTTTGCCCCGCTGCCGGAGGCGCTTCCGCACATCAAGTCGGGCAAGCTGCATGCGGTGGGTGTGCTGAGTGAGAAACGGGCCATCTCTGCGCCGGACATTCCCACACTGCGCGAAGGCGGTGTGAACAATGTGGTGCTGTCGGCCTGGATCGGCCTGCTGGTTCCCGCCAAAACGCCTCAGCCCGTGATCGACAAGCTCAGCAAATCCGCGAAGGCGTTTCTGAGAGGCGATGCCAAAACCAGACTGCTGGAAATCGGCATGGAGCCGGCACCCGATGAGGCCAAGCCCCTGGCCCAAGTGATTTCAGAAGAGATTCGCATCCACGCCGACCTGGTGAAAGCCGCCGGCCTGGTGCCGCAGTAAAAGCGAAAGACGCTGGCCGGGCTGGGGCGCATGCCCCAGGCAGCCGTCGATCGAAAGCTAAGCCAAAGCCTCGGCGGTCACACCTTCGATCACGCTTCGCGCGTTGCGCGCAGCCGCAACGCCCATGTTCACGTAGGCGTTGCTCGTGACACCGCCGATGTGGGGGCTCAGGATGAGACCCGGCTCGTTCTGGAAGGGGTGCCCTGGCGCCATGGGTTCCACGCTGAAGCTGTCCAGGCCCGCAGAATGGACTTGCCCGCTACGAAGGGCTTCGAGCAAAGCGGCTTCATCCACCAGCCCCCCGCGCGCCGTGTTGACGATGATCACACCCCTCTTGCACTTTGCCAGCGTGGTGCCATTCAGCAGGTTGCGGTTCTCGTCCGTCAGCGGGCAATGCAGCGAAATCACGTCGGCGTTTTGCCAAAGCGTTTCGAGCTCGACCCGTGTCATGAATTCCGGCAGCTCTTTGGCGTAAGGGTCAAAGCCCAAAACTTCCATGCCCACTGCACTCGCCATGCGTGCAAAGCGCAGGCCGATGGCGCCCAGGCCCACCAGCCCGACAGTCTTGCCATACAGCTCCACGCTTTTGTGGGTGGCCTTGTCCCAGTGGCCGGCGCGCATGCGTGCGTCCAACACCGGAATTGACTTGGCGCAGGCGAGCATCAATGCCAGGGCCTGCTCGGCGACGGCATTGGCGTTGGCGCCGGCCGCGGCACGAACTTCAACGCCCCGCGCGACGGCGGCCACCTTGTCAATGGTGTCGGTGCCGCTGCCGTGCTTGGAGATCACGCGCAGCGATGGTGCTGCCGCAATGGCGGCAGCACCCACCTTGCTGTAGCGCACGATGATGCCCACCGGGTCGTGTCGTTGGCAGAGGGCGACGATGTCTTCTTCTGTCGGCGTCTTGCCGGCGTAGATGACTTCGTAGCCCTGCAGAAGCGCCAGCGCTTCGGGTGCAAGGTCTGCGGCAGTGACCAGAATGACGGGTTTCACGGCGGCTTTCATGGCAGGTTGCCCGTTGCTCACAGCGACTCGCCTTCTTTCAATACCCCGGCGCTGCGCAGTGCTGACTCCAGCCATTTGGCCGCCGTGTCGCCTTTTTTGATCGCCGCTATCCGTGCGTTTTCGTCGGCCACCTTCTTCGCAGCGGCCGGCAGCAGGGATTCGATCTTCTCGCGTTCAACGACGACAACGCCGTCCGCGTCACCCATCACGAAGTCGCCCGCATGCACGGTGACACCGCCTGCTGTCACAGGGTGGCCGATGCGGCCCGGGCAGGTTTTGGTCGGGCCGTTCGGGTTGTACCCGGCCGCGAAGACAGGGAAATCCATTTCGTCGATTTCGAGGGTGTCACGGACTGCGCCGTCAATGACCACACCGACGATACCGAGCTGTTTGCAGGCGGTCATCATGATGGTGCCCATCAATGCCGCGGTGAGGTCACCCTTGCCGTCAATCACCAACACATCACCCGGCTGTGCCAACGACATGGCCGCGTGGATCATCAGATTGTCGCCAGGGCGAACTTCAACGGTGAAGGCCGTACCGGCAAATTTCATGCGGGGGCGCAATGCCTTGATGCGCCCGTGCATCGCACCCCGGCGGCCGGCGACGTCGGCCAGGATGGCGGGCTGGAATGCAGCGGCTTGGCGCACAACGGCGGCCGGCACGCGGTCAAATTTGCGGATGATGTCTTGTGTCATGTCAATCTACTTTCGCGCCGGATTCTTTAACAATCTTGCCCCAGCGGGTGATGTCTTCCCGGATCAGTTTGCTGAATTGCTCCGGCGTGCTCCCTTCCACGTCGGCGCCCTGGTCGCGCAGCTTCTTGCGCAGGTCGGCCGCCTGCAGCGCCTTGTTGATGTCGGCGTTGAGTTTGGCGACGACATCCTTTGGCAGGTTCGCAGGCCCGGCAATACCGAACCAGGTCACGGCCTCAAAGCCCTTGTAGCCGGACTCGGCAATGGTTGGCACCTGCGGCAGGTCTTCGGTACGTTTGGCCGACGTGACGGCGATGGCGCGCATTTTTCCGTTCTTGATGTGGCCAATGAGCGTGGGGATGGATGACACGTAGAGCTGCACCTGCCCGCCAATCAGGTCGGTGGCGCCCTGCGCCGCACCCTTGTACGGCACGTGCGTCAGCTTGACGTCTGCGGCCTTCTGGAAGGATTCGGTCGCGAGGTGCGCGACGGTGCCGTTGCCGGAGGTCGCGTAGTTCAGGGAGCCGGGTTTGGCCTTGGACGCCGCAACGATGTCGGCGAGCGTCTTGTACGGCGAATCCGCCGCGACGACGATGACCAGTGGCGCGCTCGCCACGAGGCTCACGGGCGTGAGGTCCTTCATGGGGTCATACGGAAGTTTGGCATACAGGCTCGTGTTGATGGCCAGGTTGCTGGTCTGGCCGAGCACCAACGTGTAGCCGTCTGCCGGCGACTTCGCCACGGCGTCTACACCGAGGTTGCCGCCCGAGCCCGGCTTGTTGTCAACGATGAAGGTGTAGCCCGGGCCCATGAGCTTGTTCGTGACTTCGCGGGCGATGATGTCGGTGCCGCCGCCGGCCGGGAATGGCACGACGAGGCGAATGGGTTTGGTGGGCCAGGCCTGCGCAAAGGCGCTGGTGGCCAGGGAACACGCGACGGCAGCGGCCAGCGCGTAACGGCGGGAAAGTTTCATGTATGTCTCCAAGGCTCCGCTTTAAACAATAGCTGCGGTATGGGTGTGACTGTAGGCGCGCGTTGCACGCCATACAATACCGTTTCATACAGTGAACCATGGTGCGGCATGCGAAACGATCCGATAAATGAGCCAGTTGAGACAGGCGGCGGCGTCATCGCGGTGACGCGGGCGCTCTCGTTGATGGAAGCTTTTGAGGTGGGCGAGTCAACGCTTTCGCTGGCGGAATTGAGCCGGCGCTCACACATGCACAAGACCACGGTGCTGCGCCTGGCGCGCACGCTGGCCTTGTCGCAATACATGGTGCAGGCCGACGACGGCCAGTGGCGGCTGGGGCCGGCCGCCGGCTGGCTGGGTGCGCGCTACCAGGCCGGGTTTGACGTCAATCGCATCGTCGAGCCCACGCTGCACGAGCTCGTTGAGGCAAGCGGCGAGAGCGCGTCGTTCTACGTGCGCGAAGGCGACATTCGCGCCTGCGTGGCGCGCGTCGAAGGGCCGCAATCGGTGCGGCACCACGTGCGCGTCGGGGAAAGGCTGCCCTTGAACAAGGGCGCGCCGGGGCGTGTGATCCTGGCCTTCAGCGGCGCAGCGGGAGAACCCTACGAGTCGATCCGTGAACAGGGGTACCAGATCTCGATGGGCGAACGCGAAGCCGAAGTGGCCAGTGTCGCGGCGCCGGTGTTCGGCCTTAACTGGCGATTGCTGGGGTCCATCTGCATCTCGGGCCCGAGTGCACGGCTGTCAAAAACCAAACTGATGAAGCACGCAAAGAGTGTCATCCGCGCGGCGAACCAGCTGTCGTATGCGCTCGCCGGAAGCAAGTCGGCCCACACGCCACGGGCGGTTTCGCGCTGGCATCCTTGAGAGTTGCGAAAGTTGCTTGCGAGACGCCTTGGGGTCGTCTGGAAAAAAAGAGGGTGCCTGGGGCGGATATGGCCCTGGAGGAGGCTTACATCAAGGCGCGGTTTTTCTCAATCGACCACTTCCTGCTCAACCAGACGCCTGATCTTCAACGCTTTCTCAAAGTGGTCCAGCCGGTGCGTTTGGATCCACCATTTTGCGGCCTCCATCAGGAGCTCCGGGTTGTCATTCTTGTTGGCAAAAAACGCGTAGAAAGACACGCCGACGTTTTCGCCTTTCTCTTTGATTTTGTTTTCGCAAACATCGATTATTTTCTGTTTCAAATGGGCACGCAATTGGCCTCCTCACGTCTTCGCCGACATCTTGAACGCCAAAGCAAGATAGTCATGAACATGCTGCTTGTCGTTGATGTCATGAACTGATGCCAATGCAGTCGCTGGTCAGGGTTTCAGGATTGGTAGTGTTGCTTGAACTCAGGGCTATTACAGCAAATCATGATTTTCGTTACTGCCAGCACTCGCAGCCACCACGCCGGACAAACCGAATCTCAGCTCACTTGCCAGAAATCTGCCGCTCCTCCAAGCGAAATCTCTTAAAGCTCGCGAGCGATCAACCAAGTACATAAGCCCACCACCAGAACCCCGGCAGCGATCAGTCCGGTCATCGTGGACATCCGGCGCTGGCGTTGACTGCATGGCAGGCAGTAATTGAAGGTTGCGCCTTTGTAGTGAGGCAGAGGCCATAGAAAGCCCGACCCGCCGCAGGCATAACACCGGCCCTGCGCATTCCTCCGCTTGCCCCGGCGGTCGCGCCACACCTGAATGATGAGCCCAACGATGGGCAGCACACCCAGGGCGCCGACAACCACCACCGCCACAACGATGTCAACCATTGCTATTCCGTACTCTTAGCTCACTTCGTGCCCGAGGGGCGTGTCGACTTACCCGACAGCAAGCTGCCGCTCCCCCAACGCAATATCCAGCATCATCTCGCTGGCCAGGGTACCCAGTTCCTTCTGCAACGCCTCTACCGACAAATTGGCCGGCACCAGCAAATGCGCCTCGACCTTGAAAGTCTGCTTGCCCGAGACACCGCTGCGCACGATGTCGGTGTGAATGCTCTCGATGCTGATGCCGCGCTCGGCGAGCATCTTGGTCAGGTTGCTGACGATGCCCAGGCGGTCTTCGCCTACCAGTTCGAGTTCAAACACGCGCAGGGCGGCGGGGGTGTTGGCGCCGTCACTCTTTGCTACGACCACTTGCAGGCCGCTGGACTGCAGGCCGCGCAGCGAGGTGGCGAGGTTGTCGGCGTTTTCGCGCGGGACTTCGAAGTGGACCATGCCGGCGAATTCACCGGCCAGGCGTGTCATGCGGCTGGCGGCCCAGTTGGCGCCGAAGCGTTGGGCTTTGTCGGCCAGGGAACTGACGATGCCTTGCCGGTCTGTGCCGACGATGGAGACAACCAACGAAGTGTTGGCGGATGAGACCTCTTCGGTCAGCACCACGGCCTTGCGCAGCATGGGGGCGCGGGTGGCGAAGGCTGGGTCTTGCACATCGGCGGGCAGGCTGCCTTGCAGGCGGGCGTGGTGCACGACTTTGCTGAGCAGCGCCAGGCCCATGGGCGCGAGGGCGCGCTCCCACAGTTCGCGGGCGGTTTCGCCTTTTTTGACAAAACACCAGTCTTGCGCGGCGATGGCGCCGGCGTCCCAGCCGTCGGCCAGGTGGTAAACGGAGCCGCCGGCAATCGGGTCGCCTTCCAGAATCGTCCATTCGACGGCCGCGATGCCGCGGTGGCGTGGCAACAGCGAGGGGTGGTAGCCGATGCCGCCCAGGCGCGAGCGTGCCAGTGCGTCGTCGCTCACGCGGGCATGCGTGTGCGCGGCGATGATGAGTTCGGTGCCTTCGGCAATCGCCTCGCCGGGGACGATCTTGGGGTTGGCCAGCACATGCACGGGGATGCCGGCGGCGCGCCCTGCAATCGCCAGCCGGTCGTCTTCAGCGGGGGCGACGATGCTGGTGAACTCAATGCCTTCTTCTTTGCGAAGCGCCTCAAACACCGAGGCTGCGAAAAAACGGGAACCGACCAAAGCGCATTTCATGGACACGTCTCTTTAGGAATGAATAGATAAAGGGATGGATTAAAACGGAAAGCGGACATAAAAAAGGGAGCCGAAGCTCCCGATGAGAAACAGCCGCTCAGGCCGCGACAGCCTGGCGCGCCTTCTCGGTCAGGCCGATCTGGTCGAGTGCGGCAGCGAGCTGGCCGACAGTGCGGTCAGACTGGTGCCATTTCTCGAGGCCAAACAGGCCGACGCGGAAAGTCTTGAAGTCGGCGCCCTCATCGCACTGCAGCGGCACGCCGGCAGCGGTTTGCAAACCTTGTGCAAGAAATTTTTTGCCGGACTGGATGTCAGGGTCTGTGGTGTAGCTGACGACCACGCCCGGGGCCTTGAAGCCTTCGGCGGCCACGCTGGGCAGGCCGCGGCTTTCAAACAGTTTGCGCACCTTGCTACCCAGGGCTTCCTGCTCGGCCTTCACTTTGGCAAAACCGTAGTCTTGCGTTTCTTTCATCGCGGCGCGCAGGCGCGTGAGGGCGTCTGTGGGCAGGGTGGCGTGGTAGGCATGGCCGCCGTTTTCATACGTTTCCATAATCTGCATCCACTTTTTCAGGTCGCAGGCAAAGCTGGAGCTGGCGGTGCCGTCTATCGCGGCGCGGGCGCGCTCGCTGAGCATGACCATGGCGCAGCAGGGTGAGCTGCTCCAGCCTTTTTGCGGGGCGGAGATGAGCAGGTCAACGCCGGTGGCCTTCATGTCGACCCACATGGCGCCGGAGGCAATGCAGTCGAGCACAAAGAGGCCGCCCACCGCATGCACCGCGGCGGCCACAGCCTGCAGGTAGCTGTCGGGCAGGATCATGCCGGAAGCGGTTTCGACGTGCGGGGCAAAAACGAGTGCGGGCTTTTCTTTGGCGATGGCGGCGACCACGTCGGCAATGGGTGCGGGCGCCCAGGGGGCTTGCGCGCCGGGGCCGGTTTGTTTGGCCTTGAGCACGGTGTGCGACGCGGGGATGTGGCCCATGTCAAAGATTTGCGTCCAGCGGTAGCTGAACCAGCCGTTGCGGATGACCATGACGTGCTTGCCTCCCGCGAACTGGCGGGCCACGGCTTCCATGCCGTAGGTGCCGCTGCCGGGCACCAGGGCCACGGCGTGCGCCTTGTACACGTCTTTGAGGATGCGCGAGATGTCGCTCATCACGCCCTGGAAGCTTTTTGACATGTGGTTGAGGGCGCGGTCGGTGTAGACCACCGAAAACTCGAGCAGTCCGTCAGGGTCAACGTTGGGGAGGAGTCCGGGCATGGTGTTGTCTCTCAAATCGTTATGAAAAGTCGGGCAGCCAGCTTAACAGGATGAGGCGATTTTGGCAGTGGGGTTATGTGTGGTCGCGGGGGGGCAACAAGGAGCGGGAAGGCTGTGCCGCAGGGGTCTATTCGCTATCAATTTCATAGCTGCTCGCGCAGATTCCTATTGGGCTGCAGGCACTTTTTATAGGTAAAAGTTGATACAAGTCAAGAATTCCGGGCATTTTGCGGCTCTGGGACATGCCCAGCCCCTCGCCACACCCCCCAAGCCTTCCTGATGCAATCCTGATGCGGCCGATGGTACGCTGGGCTTCTGATGATGAAAGCTGCTGAACCTACACCCGCCACCGGCACAAGTTTGCGCCACTGGGCCATCGTGGCCCTGCTGCTGGCAGCCGCCACCGGCGGCGGGCTGCTGCTCGACAGGCAAGTCACGATTGCCAGCCAGGCCATGCTGTATGTGCTGGTCGTGGTGGTGGTGTCTTACACCATGGGCTGGAAGGAATCTGTGGCCTCGGCGCTGGTGGCGGTGACGGCGCTGAACTACTTTTTTGTGCCGCCGCGTTTTACCTTTGAGGTGGAGAGCCGGGATCACCTGATTGCGATTTTCAGCATGCTGCTGGTGGCGCTGACCATCAGCCACCTGTCTGCGCGGCTGCGGCGCGAAACGGCCGCGGCGCAGCTGAACGAGCAGCGCGCGCGCCAGCTGCAAGGCCTGGCCACGCAGCTTTCCACCGCAGCAACGGCACACGACATTGCCACCCTGGGCCAGGCGGCGCTGGATGAAGCCTTTGAAGGCCCTTGCCTTTTGGGCACGCTGCAGGCAGGGGGCGAGCTGTCGAACGCGGCGGTGCTGGAGTCTTCGGTGCTGGACGGCATGAAGTGCTGCATGCGCGAAGCGGCCACGCTGGGGCCCGGCACCGGGCGCTGGCCGGGGCTGAACGCCTGGTACCTGCCGCTGGGCGACAAGGCGCAGATGCACGGCGCCGCGCGGGTAGAGCCCGCACCGGCACACGACACCGGCGGGCGCGAACATGCCGAGGCGCTGTGCGCGCTGCTGGGGCAGGCGCTGTGGCGGCTGCAGCTTAGCAACTCGATGCAGGCGGCACAGGGCGAAGCGCAACGCCAGCAGGTGCAAAGCACTTTTCTGGCGGCCATTTCGCATGACCTGCGCACGCCGCTGGCAACCGTGGTGGGCGCCGCTTCAGCGCTGCAAACGCAGGGCGACAAGCTGGCCCCAGCCGAGCAGGCGCGGCTGCTGGGCAGCATTGTGAGTGAGGCCTCTTATTTATCGACCGTGACGGAGAACACGCTGCAGCTGGTGCAGCTGTCCAACACCGCGCAGCCGCCGGCGCGGCAGTGGGAGTCTCCAGAAGAAATTGTCGGCACCGTGCTGGCGCGCGTGCGCAAGCGCGACCCCGAGCGCCGCATTACCTCCACCGTGCAGGCCGGGCTGCCGCTGATCAAGGCAGACCCGGTTCTGCTGGCGCAGCTGGTAGACAACCTGCTGGACAACGCGCTCAAGTACAGCACGGGTGCGATTGCGCTGTCGGTGGAGGCCCAGGGCAACACGCTGCGGCTGACCGTGAAAGACAGCGGTCCGCAGATTGCAAAAGACAAGTACGAGGCCATCTTTGCGCCCTATGCGCGCGGTGACCAGTCCGGCCCGCGCGGTGCGGGCCTGGGCCTGGCGCTGTGCCGCGCCATTGCAGAGGCGCACCAGGGCCGGCTCTTTTTATCGTCGCGCCGTGATGTTGGCGAATCGGGTGAAGGCAATGTCTTTACCCTGACGCTGCCGATTGAGGCCCAGCAACCCGCCGGGATGCAGCCATGAGCCTGCGCCTTCTGGTGGTGGAAGACGACCGCGACCTGCGCGAGCTGATGCGCGCGTCGCTGTCGGTGGAAGGCTTTGAGGTACAGACGGCCGTGTCGCTGAGCGAAGCCGCCGCGCTGGTGCGCAACGACCCGCCCGACGTGATTGTGCTGGACCTGGGCCTGCCCGACGGTGATGGCGCTGAGCTGGTGCAGGAAGTGCGGCGCAAGCATTCGCTGCCCATCCTCGTGGTGTCGGCCCGCCACCAGGAGGCGCAAAAAATCAAGCTGCTGGACGCGGGCGCCGACGACTACCTGACCAAGCCCTTCAGCGTGAGCGAGCTGCTGGCGCGCATACGCGTGGCGCTGCGCCACCGCGGCACGGCCCTGGCCGCGGCCGTAACGGTGCATGAACTTGATGGTTTGCGTGTGGACCTGACGCTGCACACCGCGCAGCTGCACGGCGAGACCCTGCACCTGACGCCCACCGAGTTCAAGCTGCTGGCGCGGCTGGTTCGCAGTGCGGGCCGCGTGGTGACGCACCGGCAGCTGCTGGCCGACGTGTGGGGGCCCGAATACACCGAGCACGTGCATTACCTGCGGCTGTACATGGCGCAGCTGCGCGCCAAGATTGAGCAGGAACCGGCCGAGCCCCGGCATTTACTGACCGAAACCGGCGTGGGTTACCGGCTGGCGGTGGACTGATACCGGCCTGAACGGCGATTTCCTTACGCGTACTTATGCGTTCCTGATGCCCGCCGGCCGACAGTGAAGCCTTGTTCACTGACGGATGGAATGTATGGGAAATGTCGCAACGACTGCGAATGCTGCTGCAGAGGGCCAGGCCACAGCCGCCAACAACACAACGCGAAAAAAAGGCCACCGCGAAGGCGTGGCGGCGCTGACGCTGGGCGCACTGGGTGTGGTGTACGGTGACATCGGCACCAGCCCGCTTTACACCATGAAGGAAATCTTCAGCCCCGCCACGGGCGTGCCACTGGATGCCCAGCACCTTATCGGCGCGGTGTCGGTGATCTTCTGGGGCCTGATGATGATCGTCACGCTCAAGTACATCCTGCTGATCTTGCGGGCCGACAACAATGGCGAAGGCGGCATCATGGCGCTGACCGCGCTGGCGGCCAAGGCGGCAGGCCACAACCCGAAGGCGCGCACCGCCCTGCTGCTGACGGGCGTGCTGGGCGCTTCGCTGTTTTACGGCGACAGCGTCATCACGCCGGCGATCTCGGTGCTCAGCGCGGTTGAAGGGCTGGAGGTGGTGACGCCCGCGCTCAAGCCCTATGTGCTGCCGGTCTGCATGGCGGTGCTGGTGGGGCTGTTTGCAGTGCAGCGTTATGGCACGGGCCTGGTCGGCAAGCTGTTTGGCCCGGTCATCGTGTTGTGGTTTGGTGTGCTGGCCTTTACCGGTGCGCTGGAGATTGCGCAGCAGCCCGGCATACTGGCCGCGCTGAACCCGCTGAACGCCATTCGCTTTTTAAGCGCACAGGGCTGGCACATGTTTGTGGCGGTGGGCGCCATCGTACTGGCCTTTACCGGCGCGGAGGCGCTGTACGCCGACATGGGCCACTTCGGCAAGCGACCCATCCAGTTTGCGTGGGGCGGCCTGGTGCTGCCGGCGCTGGCGATTAACTACATGGGCCAGGGCGCACTGCTGATGCGCGACCCGGCCGCGCTGGAAAACCCGTTTTATCGCATGTTTGCCGAAGCGTGGCTGATTCCCGCCGTGGTGCTGGCTACGCTGGCCACGGTGATTGCATCGCAGGCTGTTATTTCAGGCGCTTATTCGATGACGCGGCAGGCCATACAGCTGGGCCTGCTGCCGCGCATGAGCGTGCTGCACACCTCGGCGCGCGAGGCCGGTCAAATCTACATGCCGGGCGTGAACTGGCTGCTGCTGGCCGCCGTGCTGGCCACGGTGCTCGGCTTTGGCAGCTCGTCGGCCATGGCGGCAGCCTATGGCATTGCGGTGACGATCACCATGCTGATCACGACCTTGCTGACCTTCTTTGTCATACGCCAGGGCTGGCGCTACCCCTTGCCGCTGGCGATTGCCGCGACAGTGACTTTTGTGGCGGTTGACCTGCTGCTGGTGGTGTCGTGCATGCTGAAGTTCATGCAGGGCGGCTGGTTTCCGCTGGTGCTGGGTGTGGCGATCTTCACCGTGATGGCGACGTGGCGGCGCGGGCGTGAGCTGCTGGTAGAAAGCATCCGCCACGACGACCCGGAGCTGTTGCCCTTTGTGACGGCGCTGTCGGCCGACAGCGTGAACCGCGTGCAGCGCACCGCGGTGTATGCGGTAGCCAACCCCGACACGGTGCCGCAGGCGCTGATGCACAACCTCAAGCACAACCAGGTGCTGCATGAGCGCAACCTGATCCTGACAGTGGTGTTTCATGACGTGCCGTGGATACCGTTTGCCGAACGCGTGCAGGTGCAGCCGCTGGCGCCGGGCTTCTGGCGGGTGGAGGTGAACTACGGCTTCAAGAACACGCCCGACATTCCGAAAGCGCTGGAGCTGTGCAAGGCCCAGGGCCTGCCCATCAACCTGTTTGAGACCTCGTACTTTTTAAGCCGCGAAATCGTGGTGCCCACGCGCGGCTCGGGCATGGTGCACTGGCGCGAGGCGCTGTTCGCCCTGATGTCGCGCAACGCAGGCAGCGTGGCGGGGTTTTTCAAGCTGCCCAACAACTGCGTGATTGAGCTGGGAACGCGGGTGCAGATTTGAGCCGAGCGGGGTCGGCCGTCGCCCGCATGGCGCGTCGGTGGCCTGCGGGAGCGATGGATGGCACTATCAATTTAATAGCTGCTCGCGCCCGCCCTTATTGGGCTTCAGGTACTTTCGATGCCTGAAAATGCCTGTTTTTGGCACTTTTTTGTGCCCAAAAGGCACTCAGGCCAGTTTTCAGTTCACACGTAAACGCTATCAAAACAATAGCTGCTTGCGCCCGTTGTTATTGGGTTAGAGGCCTTTTTTGTGCCTGAAAACGGCCCAAAAAGGCCGGCCAGGCGCCAGCCAGCCGCCTCAGGCCTTGCCGTCGTACTGCTCAAAGAAATCGATGGGGTGCATGTCGATGCGCCAGCCGGCCTGCTCGCCCAGCGTGGCGGCAGGGTGCAGCGAGGCGGTTTTCACGGCTTCGTCCGGGTTGGCAGCGTCGATGATGAAAAAGCCGCCCACCAGCTCCTTGGCTTCGGTGAACGGGCCGTCGATCTTCTGCGTCTTGCTGCCGCGCGGCTGCAGGCGAATGGCGGGTTCGCCCAGCGAGGCGCTGACGCGCAGCTGGCCGGTGGCCTTGAGCTGGGCGTCCTTGGGCGGGCACTGGCTGACCAGGGCCTGCATGTCGGCGGGCGGCATGGCGGCGAATTCGGCGGGGTTGTAATAGGCGAGGCAAAGGTATTTCACGGTGTTTCCTTCAAAAAGTGGTTGCTGACACCTCTACGACGAATGGCTTCGACCGGAATCGACCGGAATCGACATCTTTTTGGCAAAAAAACTGCTGTGCTTCAGGCCAGCAGCGCGGGCAGGTCGGCCATGGCCGTGAACACATGCACCGCACCGGCGGCGCGCAGGGCTGCGGGCGCGTCGTGGCCCAGCTTGGGCGGGCTGTAGCCAAACACCGTGCAGCCGGCCGCCACGCCGGCCGTGACGCCGGTCACGGTGTCTTCCACCACGGCGCAGCGCTTGGGGTCTACCCCCAGCGCGGCGGCGGCGGCCAGGTACACATCGGGGAAGGGCTTGGAGCGCGGCAGCTCGTGCCCGCTGAAGATGTTGCCCTCAAAGAAAGGCATCAGCCCGCACTTTGCCAGCTGCAGCTCGACCTTGAAACGGTCGGCGCCGGACGCGCAGGCGATGCGGCCCTGGTAGGCCGTGTGGATCTGGCTGACGGCCTCCACCGCGCCATGCACGGCCAGCAGCGACTCGACCAGGGCTTCGTTGCGGCGGGCGCGAAACTCCAGCATCCACGCTTCGGTCAGCGGCTTGCCGGTGTGGGCTTCGATGGTGGCGGCTTCGTCCTTGACGGCCTTGCCGACAAACATGGCCATGCATTCAGCAGAGCCAAGCTTCCAGCCGAGCTCTTCGAGCATGTCGCGGAGCACGCCGTTGGTCAGCGGCTCGCTGTCGACCAGCACGCCATCACAGTCGAATAACACCGCCTCGAATTTCATGGTTCTCTTTCATGGCCCGCTTGCGGGCTTGTGCCACCCAGGGTGAACAGCACCCATTCAGGCCGCATATTAAAACGCACCGGCAGGATACTGACGCCGAGCCCGCTGGTGATGTACATGCGATTGTCTTCGTGCCCGACCCAGCCGTAGGCCCAGTCGCGCGGGCCGGCACCGGGCACCACGGGCGGGCCGTAGAAGGGAATGCTGACCTGGCCGCCGTGGGTGTGGGCGGCCACGATCAGGCCGCGCACCGGCGGCAAGTCAAACAGGCTGGCCGGCTCGTGCATGAAGACCAGCGCCTGCGCGCCCTTGGGCACCTTGCTCATTGCCTTGACCGGTCGGGAGTGGCCGGTGTAGTCGTCACCCACGCCCACCACCCAGACGGGCGTTGCGGATGCCCCAGGTGGAACGGGCAAGGACACAGCGTCGTTCTCGAGCACCGTGATGCCCGCGCGGGTGAATGCGGCGGTGAATTTTTCGCCGTCGTGCCACCAGTCGTGGTTGCCCATGACGGCGTAGACACCCAGCCGGGCTTTCAGCCCGCCCAGCACCTGGGCGATCTCGTCTTCGGGTGTGGCGGCGGTGTCGGGCTTGTAGTCGCGGTCGGCAATGAAGTCGCCGGGCAACAGCACCACGTCGGGTTGGGCGGCATTGATCTGCGCCACGATGTCACGCGCACGCTCCACCGTCATGACGCGCCACAGCGGGCGTTTGGTGAAGTGCCAGTCTGAAGCAATGGCCACTTTCAGGCCGGGCGGCCCTCTCCAGTCCGGAACGGTTTCACTGATCTCGCGGTGCGCGACCCAGCGCGGTTCGATGATGACGACCCATGTTCCCAGCAGCAAAATCACCAGAATCAGAACGCAGGCCCAACAAGACCTTTGCAGTTTTACCAGGCGCTCATAAACGGACATCAACACCCGCTTCGTTCACGGCCTCCATCACACCGGTGCTGTGCGGCGCCAGGCCATAGGCGCGCAGGTTTTTGCGCAGCTCGGTCGTGTCAACCTCGTTCCAGGCCAGGCCGCAATCCATGCAGGCATGTGAATGCTGGTTCTGCAAAAGCACCGGCTTGCCCACAAGGGAGCGCAGCAAGCCACGCAAGGGATAGAACCGCTCCGCTTCGAAATTGCCGCGTACCACCTTGCGGCTGCTGCAGCGCAGGCAATACATGCCGCGCACGGTTTGATTGAACATTGGTGCTCCCCGCCCAGTTAAGGCTACCGCTCACATGGTACCAACGGCCTGCCGTGCGAACGGGGCCGGAGCTTCTGGCGGGCGGTTCATTGCAACTGGCCAGGTGTGGAGCCGAAACGGCGCACGGGAATGGAATCGCCATCGGCTTCGGGCGGACTCAGGAAACGGATCGCGCGCTGGGCCTGGTCATCCTCCACCATCAGGCCCTGCAACGCTGCGTCGAGCGCCGCAAAGTCTCCGACCTCGCTGCGGCGGCTACCCACCGCCACGGTGAACCGCAGCGCCATGGAGGTGGGGTCGTCGGTATCACGCATCAGCCCCAGGGCCACCAGCCGGGACAGACGAGCCCTGAACGCTTCACCCGGCATCACGCCCTCCATCACGATGCCCAGCATGTTGCGGCCAAGCCGCCCCACAGTGTCGAAGTCGCGCGTGATGGTGCGTACCAGCCGCACGCTGCGGGCCAGCAGTTCTTCGGCCTCAACGATGTTCAGCCTGTCCGGGTCGGCCGGCTCCACAGAAACATAGATGATGGCCAGGTCACGCTTCAGCTCCGGCGCGGCGTTCCAGATGCGGGCCGCGCGGTCGCGAAAGGTTTTCCTGTTAAGGAAACCGGTGAGCGGATCGTGCTCTTTGGCCGCCTGCTCGCGCACTGTATCGGCGTGGCGCAGACGGCTCCAGGCGTTGATGCACAGCATCATGACCACCACCTCCACCAAGGCAGCGGCGACCGGAGTTTCGCCGGGCAGCCAGGGCGCGCTGATAAGCCCCGAGCTTTCGGCAAGGGCGAGGGCCACGCAAACAAGGTAGGGCAGGTACACCAGCAGCCAGTAACCGCCGAAGGCCACACCACGCCGCCAGGCACGCCAGGCGCAGGTGATGGTGAAGGCAAAAACGCTGAGTGTGATGGCGTGAAACATCGGCACCATGCGGTCGTACTGCTCAACGAAGGGGCTGGCCGTCATGTACACGAGGCACAGCGCAACCAGCGCGCGCGCCATGCGGTGAAAGTTCCGCCCCTGCAGCCCGCCGAAGATGGACCGGGTGAACTGGAGGTTGAAGGCCAGGGCGCCCATCACAGACAACACAATCGCGTGGCTGGCAAAGGTTGTGGCGTGGGGCCACAGGTAACGCTGGGCCGCGCCGGTGTAGCAAAGGGTGGCCATGACGGTAAACACAAGGTAGCCGGCATACCAGGCATAGGTGCGGTCGCGATAGGCCAGCGCCATCTGGGCGCAGAAGAGAGCCAGCGTGATGATCACCCCCAGCTGCAGGCCCACCCACAACATCTGCACCACATCTCGCCGGGACGCCTCTGCCGTACCTACCAGCACGGGACTCAGATTGACGGGCAAGCGGTGTACCACGCGGACAAAAATGTCCTGCGCGTCCGCGCCGGGCTGCGGCAACGGAAAACGCGGCCGCAGCGAATCGACAGGCCACCGCACATGCGCCACAAAGTCCCCGGCCACAGCCATGCGCCATGCACCGCCCGCATCGCGCTGAAAGAACTCATACCGATCCACGATCACGGTGGGAAATTCCAGCAGCCAATCGGTGCCATTCACCACACCCCCCGGCGCCAGCGTCATGCGCAGCCAAAGCGGCGAGGCCGCACTCACTGCATAACGCTTGCCGCTCACCAGGGGCTTGAAGAGCGCGGCATCCATGGCCGCAACCTGCGCAACGGTGGCGCTTGCGGGCAAGCCTTCGAGCACCTGCAGCGGGGCGGGGTAGGACGCCGGACTGCCGGCAGCGACGGGCGGGGAATTCAGCCCGAGCAGAAAGACCAGCCCCAACACACCGGTCCAGAGCAGCGGATTGCACTGCCGCCACGAAGCCGAACGGGTTGCGCGCTGTTCTTTCATGAAGTCCATTCTTTACCCGAGATGCTATTAATACAGGAGCAACGAGAACCCGTCAATTAAAGGCTTAAAGCACCTTTTATAGCTCATCACAGGTGGTCGCCGTCGACGTAGTACCAACGGCCTAACTCGCGAACAAAGCGGCTGCGTTCGTGCAGCCGCACGGCCGGGCTGCCGGGGGTTTTCTGGCGGGCGACGAATTCGACCTCGGCGTGGGTGTCATCGATCTGGCGATGGCTGCGCACTTCCAGGCCCAGCCATTTCACACCGGGATCGAATTCAATCGATGCCGGCCGATGGCTGGCATGCCAGGTAGCGAGCAGGTAGTCGGCACGCCCGGCCACAAAGGCGGTGTAGCGCGAACGCATGAGGGACTCGGCGTCGGGCGCGGGCACGGTGTCGAAGTGACCAAGGTAGCGGCCACAGCAATTTGCGAACAGCAACGGTTTTTTGGCCGGGCCTGTGCGGCCGCAGGGGCACGGCCGAGATGGCGATGGGTTCGGCATCACCCGGGCATCAGCCGCAGGAGTTGTTGTTTGCGCGGGCCTTGCGCTCTTCCAGCGTTTCGGTGGGCGCGCCCTGCTTCACCCATTCGGCATAACCACCATCGATATGGGCCACATTGCGCATGCCCATGTCCTGCAGGGTTTTGGTGGCCAGTGCGCTGCGCCAGCCGGCCCCGCAAAAGAGGATGAACTCCTTGCCCTCATCGGCAAACAGCGGCTTGTGGTACGGCGACTCGGGGTCAACCCAGAACTCGAGCATGCCGCGCGGTGCGTGGAAGCTGTCCACCACGGTGCCGGCTGTCAGCTCGCGCACATCGCGGATGTCGACGATCTGTACCCTGGGGTCGCTGAGTTTTGACCTGGCCTCTGCCACGGAATAGGTTTTGACCTGCGCCATGGCCTCGTCGACCAGTGCGCGGAATCCTTTGGTGATGGGCATGCTCTGTCTCCTGCTGTGGATCGGCAAGTTTACGGTTTGCTGCACGCAGTTGAACCAGACCCCTGACCAAAACCCAGCAGGGGCCGCGGAACCGGCTTTGCCGGGCCGCAGGCGCAGCGGCCCCCTCGGGGGGCAGGGAGCCACACGAAGTGCGCGACCGTGGGGGCTAAAGAGATCTTTGGATGATGATCTTTTGAACGTCGGAAGTGCCTTCGTAAATCTGGCACACCCGCACATCGCGGTAAATGCGTTCCACCGGAAAGTCACTGACATAGCCGTAGCCGCCCAGCGTCTGGATGGCAGCGCTGCAAACCTCTTCGGCCATTTCGCTGGCAAAAAGCTTGGCCATGGCGGCTTCTTTCAGGCAGGGCAGGCCGGCGTCGCGCAGGCTGGCAGCGTGCCAGATGAGCTGGCGGGCCGCTTCAATCTTCGTTGCGCAATCAGCCAGGCGAAAGCCTACTGCCTGGTGGTTAAAGATGGCGGTGCCAAAGCTCTGGCGCTCTTTGGCGTAGCTGAGGGCAAACTCGAACGCGCTGCGCGCCATGCCCACGCTTTGCGCGGCGATGCCGATGCGCCCGCCTTCGAGTGCGCCCAGCGCGATCTTGTAGCCTTCGCCCTCGTTGCCGATCAGGTTGTCGGCCGGGATGCGGCAGTTGTCAAAATTGATTTGTGCGGTGTCGCTGGAGTGTTGGCCCAGCTTGTCTTCGAGCCGCGCCACCACATAGCCGGGTGCGCTGGTGGGCACGATGAAGGCACTCATGCCTTTTTTTCCGGCGCCCTTATCGGTAACGGCGATGACGATGGCGGCATGGCCGTTCTTACCGCTGGTGATGAACTGCTTGACGCCATTGATCACATACTCGTCGCCGTCTTTGACGGCCGTGGTTCGCAGTGAAGAGGCATCGCTGCCAACATGCGGCTCGGTCAGGCAAAAGACGCCGAGCATTTCGCCCTGCGCGAGTTTTGTCAGCCACTGCTTTTTCTGCTGCACATTGCCGTAGCGCATGAGGATGGCATTGACCGGGCAGTTGGTGACGCTGATGGCGGTGCTGGTGCCGCCGTCGCCCGCCGCGATTTCTTCGAGCACCAGCGCCAGCGTGAGGTAGTCAAGGTTCGCGCCGCCGAATTCCTCGGGCACGCAGATGCCGTAGGCTCCCAGCGCGGCCAGGCCTTTGTGCGCCTCGATCGGGAAGTGGTGCTCCTTGTCCCAGCGCGCGGCGCGCGGCCAGAGTTCGGCCTGCGCAAAGTCGCGCACCGCGTCGCGGATCATCGTTTGGTCTTGGGTCAGGATCATCGAAATCTTTCAGTGGAGTGCAGGGCTCACCATGTGCTGAAACGCCGACCGTCGTAGTCGAGAAAAGCGCCCTTGTGCTCGGGCTTGAGCCCGGCCAGCGTGGCACGCATGGCCGTGACACTTTGAACCGTGGTGAGCGGTGCATCCCGGCCGCCCATGTCGGTTTGAACCCAGCCGGGCGACAGGGCCACCATGATGGCGCGCGGGTAGTCATGCTGGGCAGACGCCACGGCCATGTTCAGCGCAGCCTTGCTGACGCGGTAGGTCCAGCTGCTGCTGGACGGGACCTCGCCAATGCAACCCATGCCGCTGGTGATGAAGGCAAAGCGTCCCTTGCCGCCACCACCAAGCCGGGAGGCCTCGACCATGGGCGCGACTTGCGGAATGGCCTGCATGGCGCCCAGCACATTGGTGTGCAGGGTGTGGTCAAACGCCTCGCGCGTCGGCGGCGTCAGTGCATCGCCCTGCGGAAAGACGCCGGCCACGTAGAGGGCGATGTCGATCTCTTCGCCGTCCAGCAGCCAGGCCAGGCCGCTGATGCTGGCAGGCTGGGCCACGTCCAGCCGCAAGGCCTTGGCGCCCAGGGCCTTGAGGCGCTGCAGGCCTTCGTCGTTGCGTGCGGTGGCTATGACGTTGGCACCGTCCGCCAGGTACTGGCTGACGAATTCAAGGCCTATGCCGCGTGATGCGCCGATGACGAGGACTTTCATGGATTAGCCCGCGAAGTTGAAGTACTTCGACCATGACGGGTCGAACGCATTGCTCAGCTCAACGTCGGCGAACGATGCGCCGCGCAAGCTGGTGTCAATCACGCCGAGTGCGGCAGGCAGGTCGCCCACGTAATAGTTGGCCAGGCGCCGGCCGTTCCTGACCACGGTGTGGGACAGGATGCCGGCATGCTGAAGCTCCAGGCGGGTGGCGATCTGCTCCTGGACTTCGCGGGCACGCTCCAGTGCCGCATGGTCATCCACGGGCAGGCGCAGCTCGATCGCGTGGCCCAGGTCAGGCCGCGCTGCAATCGCATTGGCGCTCTGGTTGACCGCCACGATCGCCTTGTCACCCTCCTGGTCGTCTTCTTCGTCACCGTCCTCGTCGTTGCCAAAGACGACTGTCATGACAGACCACTGGTGTTCGCCGCTCGGGAACAAGCCTGTGTGCCCCAGTTCGTTCGTCCAGAACGCGTCGAGCACAGGGCCGAACTTGTCGAGCGTCGTGGAGCCGGCCACTTCGTCCGAGAACGCATCGACGAAATCCACAAAGCCCACCTTGACCGCGAAGTCGTACTCGCCCAGCACATGGTCGAGCATGATGAAGGTCATGTTGCGCGCATGGTCCTGCATGTCGCTGGGCAGTTCACGCGCAAACATGACTTCGATGCCCACCTGCCCTTCATCGGCGACGTGGCCGATCAGCACGTCGGAGGTGGCCAGTTCAAAGTTGTCCATCCGCATGGGGAAGTCGGGGCTTTCCGTGCGGGCGCGAAAGGCAGTGAGGCTGTAATGCTTCAGCGGCGGCGCGCGCTTGACGAAATCCAGCAGCAGCGGAAAGGTTTCGGTACTGCCGTGCGCGGTGGCGATCAGTTCGACCTGCTGGTCGCCGTCGTCAGCCGACATTTCCAGCGCCAGCCCTTCCAGGTACTCCTCGAGAACTTCATTGATGCTCTCGACCTGGTCGCGTACCGGCTGGCGGACAAGCTCCGCCTCGCCCTCCTGGAATTTCAGCCAGAACGCATCGATGCGCTGGGCGAGCTCAGCGGGTGAAAGCGTTTGTGGTGCTTCTTGCGTCATACCAGCTCGATCGCCATGGCCGTGCCTTCACCGCCGCCGATGCACAAGGTGGCAACGCCTTTCTTCAGGCCGCGGGCCTTGAGCGCGTGGATCAGCGTGACCAGGATGCGGGCGCCGGACGCGCCGATGGGGTGGCCCAGCGCGCAGGCGCCGCCGTTGACGTTGACGATGTCGTGGCTGATGCCGAGTTCTTTCATCGCGGCCATGGGCACCACGGCGAAAGCTTCATTGACTTCCCACAGGTCCACGTCTTTGGCGCTCCAGCCGATCTTCTTGAGCAGCTTGTTGACCGCGCCGACCGGGGCGGTGGTAAACCATTCAGGGTCTTGCGCAAACGTGGCGTGGCCGAGGATGCGCGCGATGGGCGTGGCGCCCAGTTCTTTGGCGGTGGATTCACGCGCCAGTACCAGGGCGGCGGCGCCGTCGTTGATGGACGAGCTGGAGGCGGCGGTGATGGTGCCGTCTTTCTTGAAGGCAGGCTTGAGTGTGGGAATCTTGTCGAGCTTGACCTTGCCCGGGCCTTCGTCGATAGAGATCACCGTTTCGCCGCTGCGGCCCTTGACGGTGATGGGCGTGATTTCGGCCTTGAAGGCACCGGATTCGGTGGCGGCCTTGGCGCGGTTCACGCTGGCGGTGGCAAAGGCGTCCTGCGCTTCGCGGGTGAACTTGTACTTGTCGGCGCACTGCTCGCCGAAGGTGCCCATGGCGCGGCCGGGTTCATAAGCGTCTTCCAGGCCGTCGAGCATCATGTGGTCATAAATGCGGTCGTGCCCGATGCGGATGCCGCTGCGGCCCTTGAGCAGCAGGTGGGGTGCGTTGGTCATGCTTTCCATGCCGCCGGAAACCATCACGTCGCGGCTGCCGGCGATGAGCTGGTCGTGCGCGAGCATGGTGGCTTCCATGCCGGAGCCGCACATTTTGGACAGCGTGACGGCGCCCACGCTGGCGGGCAGGCCGCCCTTGAAACCGGCCTGGCGTGCCGGCGCCTGGCCCTGGCCGGCCATCAGACAGTTGCCGAACAGCACTTCATCGACCTTTTCAGGCGCAATGCCGGAACGTTCGATGGCGGCCTTGATGGCGTAGCCGCCCAGGTCATGGGCCGACAGGCTGGCGAAGTCGCCCTGGAAGCCGCCCATGGGGGTGCGGGCTGCGCCGAGGATAACGATGGATTCAGACATGAGGAGGTCCTTTCAATTGATGAGAAAAATTCGGGAGGCATCTGTCAACAAGCCGCGACGGACGCAGGATAAGTAGCAAAGCCAAGGTGGAGCGCGCTCCCAGCCAGCCAGGGCCGCGGAACCGGCTTTGCCGGGCCGCAGGCGCAGCGCCACCGAGGGGCTGGAGCCCGCGGCTCCAAGCCTGCCTGCGCAGGCTTGGACGGGCGACAGAGGCGAAGCGTCTCGCGAGCCGCGGCCTGCAAGGCCTCGCGCATTACACGGAGCCGAAGGCGAAGTGAAAAGCGTGGGGGCCAACATCTTCTAGGGCGTCAGGCCGCTCAGGCCTGTGAGCACGGGCTCGGGCGGCAGTTGCATGAGGACTTCATCGTGGGGAGCACCGGGGCTGTGCAGCGCGACAAAGCGTTTCTCGCGCTCATAAGGAAATACGTCGTGCACGTGGCCGGCCTGGATGCGTGCCTGGTGGCTTTGCCAGAAATGGGCGTCGAGCAGGTCGCCGTGGTGCTTCATGAAGACTTCGCGCACCGCGTCATTGCCGAGCAGGAAGGGGCCGAAAGTTTCGGGGAACACGTCCTTGGGGCCGACGGTATACCAGACCTCGCCGCTCATCTCTTCTTCCTCGTTGCGCGCGGCGGGCACCTTGCGGAAGTTGCAGTCGGTGATGTATTCGATCTCGTCGTAGTCGTAGAACACGACCTTGCCGTGGCGCGTGATGCCAAAGTTCTTCCAGAGCATGTCGCCGGGGAAGATGTTGGCGGCCACCAGGTCCTTGATGGCGTTGCCGTATTCGACGACGGCACGCTCGATCTGGTCCTGGGCTGCCGGCTCTTTCACGCCGGCGTCAAAGGCTTCCTGCAAATAGATGTTGAGCGGGATCATGCGCCGCTCGATGTAGACATGCTTGATGATGACTTCGGTGGCACCGTCGCCGTCGCGGTCGCTGATCTCAAGCTGGCTGGGCGCGAACTTTTCGATCTCGGCGATCAGCTCGTCGCTGAAACGTTCGCGCGGAAAGGCCACTTCGCTGTATTCCTGCGTGTCGGCCATGCGGCCCACGCGATCATGCTGCTTGACCAGCAGGTACTTGC
Source organism: Polaromonas sp. P2_G11 (assembly GCF_056403595.1). NCBI lineage: Bacteria > Pseudomonadati > Pseudomonadota > Betaproteobacteria > Burkholderiales > Comamonadaceae > Polaromonas > Polaromonas sp. P2_G11. The sequence continues at coordinate 602,475 of NZ_JBFUFE010000003.1, forward strand.
CCTTGATCTGCTCGCGCGTGGTGTCTTTTTGCGGCGGGTAGTAGTCCTTGATGACCTTGAACACGTAGGGGAACGAGGGCAAGTCGAACACCAGCATGACCATGCCCTTGATGCCGGGCGCAATGCGGAACTTGTCGGTGGAGTGCCGCAGGTGGTACAGAAAGTCGCGGTAGAAAAGCGTCTTGCCCTGCTTGGCCAGGCCCAGCGCGTTGTAGATTTCAGCGCGCGGCATGTGCGGCATCATGCTGCGCAAAAACTGCACGTAGGCTGACGGGATGCCCATGTCGACCATGAAGTAGGCGCGGGCAAAGCTGAACAGGATGAGCAAATCATCTTCACCAAACAGCGCGGCGTCGATGACCAGTTTACCGGCCTTGTTGTGCAGCACCGGCAGTGCAAACGGCACTTCGTTGAAGCCGTTGATGATCTTGCCCACAACGTACGCGCCCTTGTTGCGGAAAAACAGGCTGGTGAGTACCTGGATCTGGAAGTTGGCGCGCAGCTTGACGTCGGTGAGCCGCCCGCTGATGGCTTCAAGCACATAACCCGCGTCGCGCTCGAGGTTGTCAAACGGCAGGCGCAGGTCGAAGTCGCGCACCAGCTGCAGCAGCACCTCGCGCATGTTGTCGCGGGTGGGGTAGTAGGCGCGGTAGGTCGGCTGCGACACCAGCTCGTCGTTCTCGATGTATTCGGTGCTGACGGCGGGCCGCACGAAGATGAAGTCGTTCTGGAAGTAGCTGCGGTGCAGGATCTTGGTGGTGACCGAATTGAAAAACGTTTCGGCCAGCTCGGGCTGGTGGTGATTGACCAGCAGGCCGATGTAATGGAGCTTGACCTGCTGCCAGACGTCCATGGGCTGGTCGCCGGCCTTGAACTCGCGCTCCAGGCGCATGGACGCTTCGCGCACGCGCAGGTCGTAGAACTCGATGCGTTCGCGCTGCGCGCGCTGCTGGCCGTGCCAGTCTGCCGTTTCAAAGCGGTGCTTGGCGCGCGCGGACTCGGTTCGGAACAGTTGGTAGTGGCGGTTAAAGCCGTCCATCATCGCCTTGGCGATGTCGTAGGCAATGCTCGAGTCCAGGCGCTGGGGGAACATGGCTTGCTGTGCGCCGTTCAGACCAGCTGCTGCTGTTCACCGCCGCCGACGCGGGCGTTCCAGGTATCCCACACACGGTCGATGGCCTTGCCGTAGAACTTGTTGAGCTCGTCGGGCGCCGACACGCTCATCTGCAGGTCCTGCAGCAGACCGTCATGCACACCGAAGGCCCAGCCGTGCACGGTGACCTCCTGGCCGCGCGCCCAGGCATCAACCATCACGGTGCTGACGGAAACATTGACCACCTGCTCGATGACGTTGATATCGCAAAGGGCTTTGGCGCGCACCTCTTCGGGCAGGCTGTCAAGGAGCTGGCGGTGGCGGTGGCGCACATCCTGAATGTGGCGAAGCCAGTTGTCGGCCAGGCCGATGCGCGCGCCTTCCAGCGCGGCCTGCACGCCCGAGCAGCCGTAGTGCCCGACCACCATGATGTCCTTGACCTTGAGCCGCTCGACCGCGAACTGGATGGCCGAGAGTGCGTTGAGGTCAGAGTGCACGACGATGTTGGCGACGTTGCGGTGAACGAACACCTCGCCGGGCTCCAGGCCGGTGATCTGGTTGGCGGGCACCCGGCTGTCAGAGCAGCCTATCCACATATACCTGGGCGTCTGCTGCTTGACAAGGCTGGTGAAGAAGCCTGGGCGCTCGGCTTCCATCTGCGCGGCCCAGGCGCGGTTATGGGCGAAGAGGTCTTGGAGCGATGTGGTCATGGTCGTATTTTCACCTGCCCGCGGGGATGCCGTCCGGCAAGCGGCAGAAAGTCATGTTTCATCGATCGCTCTCGCCTTCAACAGCGCTTTTTCGCCCAGGCATTTATCGGTCAGGGTGGCGAGCTCTTTGTCGCTGAACGGGTTCGAGGGTGCGGGGTTCGGCCCGACTTTCACGATGGATGCGTCGACCAGCAAAGGTCCTTCCCCGGAAAAATCACAGACAAAACGGTATTTGCCGTCGGTGAGCGAGGCGGTCAGCATCTTCCGGGTCTGGTACAGCTTGCCACTCTGGTAGCACCACCTGTCCACTTCACCGTCACCCTGGACCAGTCCGGTCAGGCAGCGGTCTCCTTCGCGTTCATAGAATACGCCCTTGCCTCCCGCCAGGAGTGGGCGCAGGTTCTTGAAGTCAGGCGTTGGGCCGAGCGAATACATCAACTGCTGGGCGGGATAAGGATTTCCGGCGCCATGGGCGTATTCAAACAGCGTGAGGTTTCCCATGCTTGCCCACTTGAACTGCTCACATCCCGTGTGATGCGCCAGGCCCTTGGCGGTAAAACCCATGGGTTCGTCAAGGTCGATGCTGACGGTGGTGCCGTCCCGCAGGGTGAGGCCGACGGCGTAGGCCGCGAAACGGCCCTTCAGGGCGAGCATAGCTTCCTCGGAGACCTCCCCCACCCTTGAGGCATCCAGAAAGACGTTCACGGCCTTTCCCCGCAGAGATTCGGGGACGCCGCATTCGAACGTAGCGTCGGCTTGCGGCACTGCCGCGTAGGGCGGGGGCTCATCTTTTTCGCACGCACCGAGAAGCGCGGCAAGCACGAGCACAAGGAGCCATCTCGCCGTCTGATGTATCACTGGCATGGGTACCGGCCTTACATGGTCTCGGCGAACAATTCGCGTCCAATCAGCATGCGGCGGATTTCGCTGGTGCCGGCACCGATTTCATAGAGTTTGGCGTCGCGCCAGAGGCGGCCCAGCGGGTATTCGTTGATGTAGCCGTTGCCGCCGTAGATCTGCACACCCTCGCCGGCCATCCAGGTGGCTTTTTCGGCGCACCAGAGGATGACGGAGGCGCAGTCCTTGCGGACCTGGCGCACGTGGTCGGTGCCGAGCATGTCGAGGTTTTTGGCCACGGTGTAGGCAAACGAGCGGCCGGCCTGCAGCACGGTGTACATGTCGGCGACCTTGCCCTGGATGAGCTGGAACTCGCCGATGCTCTGGCCGAATTGCTTGCGGTCGTGGATGTAGGGCACGACGTTGTCCATGACGGACTGCATGATGCCCAGTGGCCCGCCGGTGAGCACGGCACGTTCGTAGTCGAGCCCGCTCATCAGCACTTTCGCCCCGCTGTTGAGGCCGCCGAGGATCTGGCTGGCCGGCACTTCGACGTTGTTGAAGACGAGCTCGCCAGTGTGGCTGCCGCGCATGCCGAGCTTGTCGAGCTTTTGCGCGACGGAAAAGCCCTTCATGCCTTTTTCAATCAGGAAGGCGGTCACGCCGCGCGCGCCAAGCTCGGGTTCGGTCTTGGCATAGACCACCAGGGTGTCGGCATCGGGGCCGTTGGTGATCCACATCTTGCTGCCGTTGAGCAGGTAGTAGCCGCCCTTGTCTTCGGCCTTGAGCTTCATGCTGATGACGTCGCTGCCGGCGCCGGGTTCGCTCATGGCCAGCGCACCCACGTGCTCGCCCGTGATGAGCTTGGGCAAATATTTTTTGCGCTGCTCATCGGTGCCGTTGCGCTTGATCTGGTTGACGCAGAGGTTGCTGTGCGCGCCGTACGACAAGCCCACCGAGGCGCTGGCGCGGCTGATTTCTTCCATGGCGATCATGTGGGCCAGGTAGCCCATGTTGGCGCCGCCGTATTCCTCACCCACGGTGATGCCGAGCACGCCGAGCGAGCCCATTTTTTTCCACAGGTCCATCGGGAACTGGTCGTTGCGGTCGATCTCGGCGGCGCGCGGGGCGATTTCGGCCTGCGCGAATTCGCGCACGGCGTCGCGCAGGGCGTCGATGTCTTCACCGAGCATGAAGTTGAGTCCGGGCATGTTGGTCATGGTGGGCTTTCTGAAGTCGTATGACGGGATTGGATTAGTAGGTCTTGGGCACGGGCACCAGCGTCTGCTGCATCAGCGCGCAGGCGCTTTCCTTGCCCGCTGCGCCGACGTGCGTGACTTCAGCGGTCGTGACGATGATGCGCTTGCCGGCCTTGACGACGCGGCCCAGGGCGCGCAGCTCGCCGTCCCTGAAACCGGCCATGAAGTTGATCTTGTATTCGACCGTGGTGACCTCGGAATCTTCCGCAGCCATGGTCAGCGCGGCGTAACCACCGGCGATATCGGCCAGCGCGCCCATGGCGCCGCCGTGGAAAGTGCCTTGTTGCTGCGTGACGTGCTCCGAATAGGGCAGGGCCACCTCGCACAGGCCGGGCTCCACGCGCAGCAGGCGCGCACCGAGGTGCTGCATCAGGCCCTGGCGCAGAAAGCTGGCTTCAATGCGGCGAAACAGTGTGGACGGTGCGGCGGTTGCATCCATGGAAGACCCTTTGAACGGATAAAAGGCGGCTCTTGTTTTAGTTGACGTTTACGTAAACGTCAATTATGCCTGCTGGCGGAAGCGCTGTCCAAGGGCGGTGAAAGCTTCGCGCGCGACCTGAGCGTCCGTGCGATCGCGTCCCGAAGGGGAAAGAGATGCGCATCGCCGGCAAATTGCGCTTCCCGTGAATTGCCCGTATGGACAATCACCATGCGGGCGACGGGATCGACAAAGATATTCTGGCCGCCGACACCCCAGAAAAAGGACCGGCCGCCGGCCGCCTGTGGAATCCAGACGTGCAACCCATAGAACGGGGCCCCCTTGGGCTGCGGCTTGTCCGGCCGTAGCATGACCATCTCGTCGATCCATGCGGCGGGCACGACCTGCCCGCCTGCCGCCTGCCCCCGGTTCAGCACCAGCGTCCCCAGCCGGCCGTAGTCGCGCAGGCGCGCGGCGAACTGGCCTTGAACACCCTCCTCGCCATGGAAATTCTTGATCCAGAAGCCGCTGCCCTCGGCCCCGAGGCGCGACCACATCCTGTCCTCCAGATATGCGGTGTTGCTCACGCCCGTACGTTCGCTCAGCATGAGGCCGAGCAACGCGCTCACCGCGCCGTTGTAGCTGAAGGTCTTGCCGGCGGGGGATCGATCCGTCCTCTCCTGCAGGTAGCGCCGCATGCTCTGGCGCGGCGAGACGGTGGGGTCGGTCGCGCGGTTGTCCGATATCGCGCCCGCCTCGTAGGCGGCATGAAGCTTGGCCGAGGTGGCCATCCGCAGCAGATCCTCCACCGTGTCGTCGGCAAATGCGCTGGCTCCGAAGCCGGGCAAGACCTGCCTGACGGTGGTGCCCAGCGCCAGCTTGCCTTCCGCGACTGCCACGCCGACCAGCAGCGACAGGATCGTCTTCGACATGGACGCCGAGAGCAGCGCGTCCTGGGTGCCGGTTCCCTGCAGGTATCGCTCATAGACGATCCGGTCCTCATGCAGGACGAGAAACCCCGTCGTGCAGAAACGGGTAAGGTACTCCTCGAGCGAATGGGCTTCGGGATCCCCGGCAACGCGATACGTCACGTTCTCCAATGGCAGGCCATGGCCGAACACCGCCGGCGCACCGGCCGCCCGCGCTTCATTGAACGGAAATCGCTGCTGGGGGTTGAGGAATGAACCGGTGCATCCCTGTTGGGCCGCCGCGAGGGCGGGCAGGCCCACCGCGAACAGGACCAGGGCCGCGCGGCGCAGGGAATCGATCGTCATGGGGCTAGTCGCAAAGCAGGTCACCGCTACGCCGCCTGCTTCGCTTTCTCAAGTTTCGCCAGCAGCGCCTTGGCCTCGCGCTCGTGCGTTTTCACCTCTTCGAGGTTGCCCTGCAGTTCGGTCATCTGCTCCTCCAGCTGTGCGCGGTGCTGCGCCAGGATGGCGAGGAACTTGCGCAGCTGCGGCCCGGTGTCGCGCGGGCTGTCGTACATGTCGATGATGTCCTTGGCCTCGGTCAGCGACAGGCCCAAACGCTTGGCGCGCAGGGTAAGCTTGAGCCGGGTACGGTCACGCGCGGTGTACACGCGGTTGCGTCCGCCCGCCCCTTCGCGCTGGGGCTGCAGCAAGCCCATGTCTTCGTAAAAACGCATGGCGCGCGTCGTCAGGTCAAACTCTTTTGCCAGGTCGCTGATGGTGTAGGTAGTGGCCATGATGTGGTCTTTGCAAACGCGGGCGACAGCGCGAAACAGGCGCGGTCCCTACAATGGTTGTGTATGACGTTTACGTAAACGTCAAATATACCGCGAATGATGACATGAACCTCCTTGAGCAGCAACTGGATTACCCCTTTGGAGACACCCTGCCCGAGTCGGGCATGGCCATGGAGGTGGCGCCGGACGTCAAGTGGATACGCATGGCCCTGCCCTTCGCGCTGAACCACATCAACCTGTGGCTGCTGCGCGACGAGATGGACGACCCGGACCGGGCGGGCGCGAAGATACAGGGCTGGACCATCGTGGACTGCTGCATCAGCCGGGAAGAGTCCAAAGCGCAGTGGGAGGCGATTTTTGCCACCCAGCTGGAAGGCATGCCGGTGCTGCGTGTCATCGTGACGCACATGCACCCCGACCATATCGGGCTGGCGCACTGGCTCTGCGAACGCTGGACCACGCCCAAACGGGTGTGCATGTTGTGGATCAGCGCCACCGACTATCTTTCGGCCCGCATCGGCTCACAAAGCACCACGGGTTTCGGCGGGGAAAGCGCCGCGCGCTTTTTTGCCGCGCACGGACTGGTGGATCCGGAATCCGTCGAGAAAATCCGCGGCCGGGCCAGCTACTACCCCGGCATGGTGCCGGCCGTGCCGGCCAGCTACGTCCGCATCATGGACGGCATGACGGTGCGAATCGGCGGGCGCGACTGGCGCTGCATCAGCGGCTACGGCCATGCACCCGAACACATCGCGCTGCACTGCGAAGCGCTGGACACCCTCATCAGCGGCGACATGGTGTTGCCGCGCATTTCAACCAATGTCAGCGTTTACGACATGGAGCCGGAATCGAACGCGCTCACGCTGTTTCTTGAGTCCATCGACAAATTCCTGCCGCTGCCTGAAGACACGTTGGTGCTGCCCTCCCACGGCAAACCCTTTCACGGGCTGCATACACGCATAGGCCAGCTGCACGACCACCACCGAGACCGCCTGGCCGAAGTGATGACGGCCTGCACCGCCGCGCCCTGTAGTGCCGCCGACATCCTGCCCATCATGTTCCCCCGCAAGCTGGACCTGCACCAGACCACCTTCGCCATGGGCGAAGCCGTGGCGCACTTGCACGCACTGTGGTTTGGAGAAAAGCTCACGCGGCGGCTGGACGCCGACGGGATTTACCGTTTCAGTAGCGTTAGTCCGTAAGCGGGGTCAAGACACGCGCTATGTTTTTAGTAGCTTCTCGCGCTCGCCAGGATTGGTCCGCAGCCCGACTAGGCACATAAGAATGCAATGGATGGCTGTGGGGCCCCTTCTTTACCAGCAGGGGCCGCGGGACTGGCTTTGCCAGACCGCAGGCGCAGCGCCCCCTCGGGGGGCAGCGCATTACACGAAGCCGAAGGCGAAGTGAAAAGCGTGGGGGCTCAAGCCCTCCACTTCCGGTTAGCCGTCACCAAAGCGGTGAGGTAGCCGTGCAGCCATTCAAAGTTGACAGGTTTTTTCAGCAGGTGGGCGTGCTGGGGCAAGCCTCCGCGTGCCGCAATGGCGTCGGGAGGCAAGCCGCTGATGACAACGATCTGCATGTCGGCCAGTTGCACGTTGCGTTTGAGTGTCTTGAGCATCTCAATGCCGTCCACGCCGGGCATGGACAGGTCCGTGATCAGCAGGTCGGGCCGCATGCTGGCGATATCCATCATGGCCTCCAGGGCAGATGGCATCCAGGTGCAGTCAACCGGCAGGTCCCAGTCTTCAAACTGGCAGCGGTACAGCTCGCGGGTGTCTTCGTCGTCTTCCACCATCAGCACCCGCAGGCGGCTTTTGGGGTCGGTGTCGACACGGGACAGCTGTGGGCTGTTTTTGGCCAGGTAGGCGTTGATGGACTGCAGCGCAATGCGGCGGTGCCCACCCAGCGTCTTCCACGCCTCGATTTCCCCTTTTTCAACCAGGGACTGCACCGTCGCAACGGAGAGCCCCAGAAGCTTGGCTGCATAGCTGGTGCCGCAGTAATCCTCGCTGGAGAAATCCGCAGCCGTGATCGCGGCCTCGAAGGACTTGGGTTCACGCGCCATGGCAGACCGAACGGGGATTGGAGTGTTTCATTTTGGGCATTTTAATCAATTCGACTCAATCGCTTCATAGAAAATGATAGTAAGCATCAACTAACACCAACGGGCACTGCCAGCGTCAGGGGGACAGCGGTGCGGTGGGCAGGGTGAAGAAGAACGTTGCCCCCTTGCCGGGCGCCGCCTCGGCCCACAACCTGCCGCCATGCCGCTTGATCACGCGGCTGACGGTGGCCAGCCCGATGCCCGTGCCCGGAAACTCCGCGACGGCATGCAGGCGCTGAAACGGCTTGAAGAGCTTGTCGGCATAGGCCATGTCGAAGCCGGCACCATTGTCCCTGACGAAAAACTCCGGCAGCCCCGCTGCATCAAGCTGGCAGCCTACGGTGATTTCGCTGAGGGGTTGCTGGGCACTGAACTTCCAGGCGTTGCCGATCAGGTTTTCCATCACCACCCGGACCAGCCGGCTGTCGCCGTGCGCCTTCAGCCCTTTTTCGATGTTCACCGCAACCTTGCGTTCGGGGTCGCGCACCCGCCATTCGTCCAGGATGATGCGGGCCAGCTCCGACAGGTCCACCACCTTGTTGTTCAGGGGCGTGCGCGACACCTGCGCCAGCGACAGCAGGTCTTCAATCAGTTGCCCCATCTGCGCCACGCCGGCCTGGATGCGTGCCAGGTAATGCGTCACCTTCTCGCCGGCATCGGCCCCCAGGTGTTTGCCCAGCAGGCGGCTAAAGCCGTCCACGGTGTTCAGCGGCGAGCGGAGGTCGTGCGACACGGAGTATGAAAATGCCTCGAGTTCCTGGTTGGACAGGCGCAGGGCGGCCTCAATGGCCTTGATCTCGGTGATGTCCGCGTCAATGCCCACCCAAAAGGCCACTTCACCGCGTTCGTCCAGCACGGGCGATGCGCGGTAGGACATGGTGTGCACGCCGTCCCTGGCCAGCACGCGGCGTATGCCCGAGTATTGCGACCGCGTCTCCCGGGCGACCTGCCAGCGGGCCCTGATATCGGGGAGGTCGTCCGGATGAATGGCCGTAAACCACTGCGTGCCGGTCCAGTCCTCCATCTTGCCGCCCGCCAGGTCAAACCAGGCTCGGTTGAAGTAGGTGGCCGCGCCGTCCGGGTCGCTGGTCCATACCACCTGGGGCGCCTGTTCGGCCAGCGCCCGGAAGAGCGCCTCTTGCCGCTCCAGCGCCAGTGTGCGCTCGGCGACTTTCTGCTCCAGTCCGGTGTTGAGCTGGCTGACCTCCTCGATCAGGCGAGAGTTCTGGATGGCGATGGACGCGAGCTGGGCCAGTTCGAGCGCCACATATTCGTCCTCCTGCGTGAACTCACCCTCGTATTTGTCGGACAGCTGGAGCAGCCCGATGTTTTTGCCGTCGCGGCCCGTCAGCGGCACGGCCAGCCAGCCGCGCATGGCTGGATGCTTGTCGGCGTAACTGCCGAAGCCGTGCCAGCGCGGATGCGCCTCCAGCTCGGCCTGGGTCATGCGCATGGACCGGTTGGTCTGGCAGACCAGGGCGTAAATGCCGGTGCCGTCGGGCGGCTCGATCATGTCCCGGTATTTCGCATATTTTTCGGAAAGCGACAGGGCGTTGATGGCCTGCCCCCAGTCGCTGTTCACGGTGAGGCTGACGATCGCCTGGTGCGCGCCTATCACCCCCCGGGCCTGCTCGGCCACCTCGTGCATGGTGCTTTCAAGCGTCTGATGCCAGGTGATGGCCTGGGCTGCGTCGGCGGCGCGCTGCAAGGTGTACAGGTGTTCCTGGACCTCATTTTCAACCTTGACCTGGGCCGAGATATCCAGCGCCAGGACAAAACGCGCCGGGCGGCCGGCATACCGCACCGAGGTTGAAAAAGGGCGGGCAGTGAAAAATGACCCGTCTTTGCGGCGATGCTCCCAGCGTTCCTTGACGATCAAAGGCGAGGCGGCGTGCTGGGTCCGGAGGTTTTGAGCTTCTGCTTCGCTGCGAATGTCGTAGATCGTCATCGACAGAAACTCTTCCATCGTATAGCCATAGCTCTTGACGGCGGCTTCGTTGACCATGAGGAAGCGATAGGTCTCGGCGTCAAAAACCCACATCGGGATTGGCGCCATTTCAAAGAGAGCCGAGTAGCGGTGCTCGCTTTCTACCAGTGCCTGCTCTGCCAGCTTGCGCTGGGTGATGTCGCGCTGCACCGCGACCCAGTGGGTGTAGTGGCCTTTGGTGTCGGTGATCGGAACAATGTCGAGCTCCAGCCAGACTTCCTCGCCGCTCTTGGTGTAGTTGATGAGCTCCGCGCGTACCGGCTGCCATTTTTCCAGTGCGGCCTTGATGCGGTCGAGCTCGTCCCGCTGCGTTTTGGGGCCCTGCATCAGGCGTGGTGTTTTTCCCAGCACCTCCTCACGCGTGTAACCCGTACGGCGCTCAAAAGCGTCGTTGACAAAGATGATGCGCGGGCCGGCGCCATCGATGGGTGCGGCCTCGGTGATGAGCACAATGTCGTTGAGCCGGGATACGGCGGTTTCCAGAAGGCGCAGGTGCGCCTGCGCTTCGTGCTGTTCCGTGATGTCCTGCAGCACGCCGACCAGGCTCACAACCTTGCCGTCCCGCTGCAAAGCCCGGCCCTGCGTGCGCACCCAGATGCGCCGGCCCTTTGCCGTGATGAGGGGCAGCTCCAGGTCCCATGGCGTTGCCTGCTTCAGGGCAGCCAGGGCGACCGAGCGGATGGTGCGCCGCGCTTCGGGTGCATAAAAGTCGAGCGCCTCCTCAACCCCCAGGCCGGCCGCCGGATCGAGTTCGTGGATGCGGTAAATTTCTTCAGACCAGTAAGGCGTCATGGTGTCGACAGCGACCTCCCATCCGCCGACTTTCCCCAGCGCGCCGGTGCGGTTCAGCAGCTCCGTGCTGCGGGCCACCACCAGTTCCGCGCGCTTGCGGTCGGTAATTTCCTGGATCACGCCGGAGCGGCGGCGCCCCGACGGGCCGCGGCCCGCGCCTTGCCCCTCCTGCCCGGTGTCCCCGGGCTGCGCTTCGTCAGCGCGGCCAAACAGGTGGACCCATCGAATCTCGCCAGCGGACGTGACGATGCGGAACTCCATGTCCAGCGGCTGGTTGGTCCGAACGGACAGATCGCGCCGTTCCTTGAAGGCCTGGCGGTCCCCGGGATGGACCAGCTGCATGAATCTGCCATGGTTCCTGTCGAAGGTCGCGCGGTCAACGCCGAGCACCTCGTAAACCTCATCGGACCACCAGCTTTCATCGGTGCCGGTGTCCAGCTGCCAGTAGCCGATGCGGCCCAGGCGCTGGGCGTCCCGCAGTTTCTGCTGGATGGCTTCGCTGTTTGCCAGTTCGGCCTCCAGGACACTCCGATGTTGCTCAAGCGACTCGGCCATGCGGTTAAAGCCCGTGGATATCCTCGCAAACTCCCCGAAATCGTCAGGCCGGCCTGGTGGTATCCGCACATCCAGCCGGCCGTTCTGGAGCTGCCGGATGGCCTCAAGGATGTTTCGGGTGGGCTCAACAATGGCACGCCCGCCGATGACCCAGGCGATGCCGCCGCCCACAAATGCCACCAGCAACAACACCACCAGTTCCAGCCACAGCTGTTCCCGGCTGGCGCCGACGACCAGTTCGCGGTCCAGGCTGACCGCCACAAAAAAAGCGGCGTGTACGTCGGGGCTGCTGGGCATGAAAGCCCACAGGCGGCGTTGCCCGGTGCCGTCCGGCCCATCGCTGGTTCCGTTACGCATCTGCTGCACGGCCGCCTTCAGCACGGGGCTTCTGGCCACCTGCCCGATTCGTATGGGAAGGTCGGGTTTGCCCGCCAGCAGCACGCCGCCGCGGTCGTGTATGCCCAGCGCGCCGCCGGGCGGCAGCTGGACGTCGATGGTGGATTTCGCCATCTCGGCCAGGTCAACCGACGCAAAAGCCACAATGTCAACGCGCCCGTCCTTGTCCAGCAGCGGCAACGCAAATGTGATGGAAGGCCGGCCCGTGGCACGCCCCACAATGTATTCACCCACCACAAAGCTGCGCTGCTCAACGGCATTGCGGAAATAGGCACGGTCGCCCAGGTAGCCGAGCCGCACGCCTTCCTGCCCGTTGCACAGCGCATAGCCGTCCGTTCCCACAATACCGAAATTGGCGTAAAGCGGAAACAGCTTGTTGAGCTCTACAAGGTAGCGGTTGCAGCGGTCGGCGTTGCCGTCCCGCAGGCCGGGCACATGAACAATCGCCGTCAGTATCTGCCGGGCCGATTCCGCCAGGCGCTGCTGGCTGGATGCGGCCAGCGATGCGGCGAATTGCAGGTCGGTTTGGGCGCGCTCGACGGCGGCGTCGGCGTTGTAGACGGCCTTGAAAATGGACAGGCCAAACATCGGCACTATCGCCACCAGCACGAGCATGACAAGGCGGGTCCGCAGCGTGATATGAAGCTTCATGGCATCAGCGCCGCAGGTACCGGCACCGGGTGTTTCTGGGCCACCGGTGCGTCACGGGATGTCAGCCGGCCGCGATGGATTCATTGACGCCCAGCCAGTAGGCCTGCAGGCGGTTGAGCTTTTCGGTCAGCCCCCCAAAATCGACAGGTTTACGGACAAACCCGTTGGCCCCGCTCTGGTAACACGCCACGATGTCGGACCGCTCGCTGGAAGATGTCAGCATGACGACCGGCACCAGCGCGGTCAGGGGATTGGCCCGCACGCTGCGCAGTACGTCCAGACCGGAGAGCTTGGGCAACTTCATGTCCAGCAGGATGAAAGCCGGCTGCCTTTGCGTGTCGCGCCCCGCATGGGCACCCTGGCCGAATAGAAAGTCCAGCGCCTGCACACCGTCCCGGGCGACGGCAATCTCGGCCGTGACGCCCTGCTCCTCCAGCGTCAGAACGGTCAGTTCCAGGTGGTCCGGGTTGTCTTCAACTACGAGTATGAGTTTGTCGTTCATGTGGACTTCAGGTGCGCGGAGTCAATCCCTGTCGTTTTCTGCTTTTTTTGGTGTTTTCTCATATTACCAAGTAAAGAAACGCCGCAGTACTGTGATTTGTACCCCCTTTGACGTCGCTCAACGGGGCATGCCAAACGCAGCAGCGCCGGCCTACCAGCGGGGAATTGCTTCGTCCTTGAGCTGGCCGCGCAGCTCGGCGTAGTCGGGCACCACCGCGCGCACGGTGTCCCAAAAACGCGGGCTGTGGTCCATGACACGCAAATGGCTCAATTCATGAACCACCACGTAGTCGATCACCGACTGCTTGAAATGGATCAAGCGCCAGTTCAGCCGGATGGAACCATCGGCGCTGGCGCTGCCCCAGCGGGTGCCGGCGCTGGAAAGGCTGAGCTTGCGCCACTGCACGCCCAGGTGCGGCGCGAAATGGTTGAGCCGCTCGGTAAAGATGCGCTTGGCCTGGCGCATCAGCCAGGCCTGCACGGCATCGCGGATCTGCTCGGGCGTGGCCTGCTGGGGCAGGCCCACGTGCAGCGTGAGCTGCGCCACGCCGGGCAAGGTGCCATTGGCCGCATCGCCGTCGCCCTGCAACAAGACTTCGGCGGCGGCGGGGCCGGTTTTGAGTTCGGCGCCGACGCCGCCGAAAGCGTGCCGCGGATCGATCACCACAATGACCTGGTCACCCAGGAAAGGCAGCGTAGTGCCGTCCTTCCAGTCAATGCGTGCGGACTCCAGGCGCTCATGGCGCGCGCGGGTTTCCTGCAGCTTGGCCAGGATCCAACCGGATTTTTCCAGCACGGCCTTGTCGATTTCATACAGCGGCACCCATTTGGGCGCACTGACCGTGAGGCCGTCGGCGCCGGCAGAAAAGCCGATGGTCTTGCGTTTGCTGCGGCGAAATTCGTAGGCCACCAGCACACCGCCCAGGACGGTCTCACGGCTGGCGCGGGGGTGGCGGAAAGTAGCCGGGGCCAGCGCCTGCTGGATGGTTTGTGCGGGAAGATGGGGGCCGACGAAATCTGCCACCGCTATATTTTCGATAGCTGGTTGCGCACTGTTATCGGTCGTCTCAGGCCTTTTTGGCTTGATTTTTCTGGCTTTGGAGCCGCTGGGAACGCCAGCAAGCGGCGCCGGCGCGGAATCAAACAGGTCGAGCGTGAACTGAAGAAGCCGTTGCATCATGGCAGTTTAGCTTGACAGCATGGGCAGGCTGGCCGCTCAGGTATTGGGCGCGACGGATGTGGCGGGCGCGGCGACCACTTCTCCGGCATAAGCCTCGGGGTCAAGGCGCCGCATTTCGGCTTCGATCCAGGTTTCCACCTCGCGCATCAACTCGTCGGGCTGCCGGCCCGCGCTGTCGATGGGCTTGCCGATGGAGATGTCAACGATGCCCGGGGTTTTGATGAAGGCCTTGCGCGGCCAGCATTTGGCCGAGGTCACGGCAATCGGGATCACGGGAGCGCCGGTTTCAATGGCCAGGCGCGTGCCGCCGGATTTGTAAGTACCCTTCTGGCCACGCGGGATGCGTGTGCCTTCGGGAAACATGATGACCCAGGTGCCCTGTGCCATCAGGCGCTTGCCCTGCACGACGACCTTGTTGAAAGCCTGTGAGCGCTGGCTGCGGTCGATGTGGATCATGTCCATGCGCGCCATCGCCCAGCCGAAGAACGGTACGTACAAGAGCTCCTTCTTGAAAACGTAGGCCAGGGGGTGTGGCATCAGCGTAGGCATGCACAGGGTCTCCCAGGTGCTCTGGTGCTTGAGCAGCAGAACAGCGGCGCTGGTCTGGCCCGTGGGCAGGTTTTCCATGCCGGTCACCCGGTTCTTGATGCCCAGGATGAAGGTGCCGCCGCTGACCGCCACGCGCAGCCAGCCCGCGCACATCCAGTACATGGTGTTGCTGCTGACAAAGAGGGAGGCAATCACCACAAAGGTCGCCCAGGGGATCACCGTGACGGCCATCCACAGCAGATGAAGAATTGATCGAATCAGGCGCATGTCAAGGTTTCCGGTATCTGGCAGGTTGTGGATGCTGGTGTACAGCAGTTTTCACGATGTTTTAAGGCTCTAACCCTTATCTGGTCAGCGCAGGTAGCTAGCATTTTTATAGCATCACCTACAGGGCCACTTGCAGGGGCCGGGCACTGCGTTCGAGGATGAAATCGGCAAATGCCGATAAATCGGTATGCAACTGCGTGCCTTCGGGCAAGCCTTCAGGCCGCCCGCCGCTGCGGTACCGTGCCGACTTGCCCGTCAGCACCAGGTGCGGTTCACACCCCGCAGCTGCGCCGGCCTGCAGGTCGCGCAGCGAATCCCCTGCGGTGGGCACGCCTTTGAGCGGCACGCCGAAACGCGCACCGATCTGCTCAAAAAGGCCAGGCAGCGGCTTGCGGCAGGTGCAGCTTTCCTCGGGGGCATGCGGGCAGTAAAACACCGCATCAATGCGCCCGCCGACCGCGGCCAGCAGCTTGTGCATCTTGGCGTGCATGGCGTTGAGCGCCGCCACGTCGAAGAGGCCGCGCCCCAGCCCCGACTGGTTGGACGCAATGACGACGTGCCAGCCGGCATGGTTCAGGCGCGCAATGGCCTCCAGCGAACCCGGCAGCGGCAACCACTCGTCCGGCGCCTTGACGAAGTCGTCGCTGTCGCTGTTGATGGTGCCGTCGCGGTCGAGGATGACGAGTTTCATGGTGTTTGCCTTGAAAAAAGTTCAGGTGGCTAGTTTGGAGAGGTCAGCCACCCGGTTCATCGATTGATGCAGGGTTGCGAGCAGCCCGAGCCGGTTGGCGCGCAGCGCCGGGTCTTCGGCGTTGACCATCACGCCGTCGAAGAATGCATCGACCGGCGCCTTCAGGGCGGCCAACGCCTGCAGCGAGGCCGCGTAGTCGCCAGCGGCGAAAGTGGCTTCGGCTTTGGGCCCCACGGTCTTCAATGCATCCGCGAGGGATTTCTCGGCGGCTTCCAGCAGCAGCTCAGGTTTGACGGCAGCTTCGACCGTGCCTTCAGCCTTCTTCAGGATGTTGCCGACGCGCTTGTTGGCCGCAGCGAGAGCCGGTGCTTCGGGCAGCGCGGCAAAGGCACGCACGGCCGCCAGGCGTTTGGCCACATCGCCCAGGCGCTGGGGTTTGAGGGCCAGCACGGCATCGACTTCTTGCGCGCTGTAGCCCTGCTCACGCAGGGAGCCGGCGAGGCGGTCGTAGATAAAGTCGACCAATGCCAAGGAGGCATCCTGAATCTTGTCACCGAACACCGGTTGCGCGCCCTGTACCAGTTCCAGCAGGCCCAAAGGCAGGTCTTTCTCGACCAGCATGCGGATCACGCCCAGCGCATGGCGGCGCAGCGCGAACGGGTCCTTGTCGCCGGTCGGCAGATTGCCGATGCCGAACATCCCAACCAGCGTTTCCAGCTTGTCGGCCAGCGCGACGATGACGCCAACAGTGTTGCGTGGCAGTTCGTCGCCGGCAAAGCGCGGCTTGTAGTGGTCTTCAATGGCGTCGGCCACATCGGTGTTGAGGCCGTCGTTGAGCGCGTAGTAACGGCCCATGGTGCCCTGCAGTTCGGGAAACTCTCCCACCATGTCGGTCACCAGGTCGGTCTTGGCCAGCTCGGCGGCGCGCTGCACATCGGCCACATTGGCGTTCAGGCGATTGGCGATCGCCTCGGCGATGGCGCGTACGCGCTGCGTGCGCTCGCCCTGCGTGCCCAGCTTGTTGTGATACACCACTTTGCCCAGGCCTTCAACGCGCGAAGCCAGCGTTTTCTTGCGGTCCTGGTCGAAGAAAAACTTGGCATCCGCCAGGCGCGGGCGCACGACGCGCTCGTTGCCGCCAATCACGGCGCTGGCATCCGTCGGGCTGATGTTGCTCACCACGAGAAACTTGTTGGTGAGCTTGCCCGACGCATCGAGCAGCGGGAAGTACTTCTGGTTGGCCTTCATCGTGAGGATCAGGCATTCCTGCGGCACGCCCAGAAATTCTTTTTCGAATTCGCAAATCAACACATTGGGGCGCTCGACCAGCGCGGTCACTTCATCCAGCAGCGCGTCGTCTTCAATCGCCCTGGCGCCACCGCCAACTTTGGCTGCGGCTGCAGCAAGCTGCTTGACGATTTCGGCTTTGCGCGCGGCAAAACTGGCGATCACCGCGCCGTCTTTTTGCAGGGTAGCGGCGTAGCTGTCGGCATCCTTGAGCACCACCGGGTCGACGGCCGCTTCAAAGCGGTGGCCGTGCGTGATGTTGCCGGCCTTCAGGCCCAAAGCCTCGATAGCGACCACCGAGCTACCATGCAGCGCGACCAGGCCGTGCGCCGGGCGAACGAATTTCACATCGCTCCAGCCATCGGCCAGCTGATAGGTCATCCGCTTGTCGATAGGAAGTTTGGCAATGGTTTCGAGCAAGGCTTTCTGCAACCCTTCAACCAGCGTAGCTCCCTTGATGACACTGTCGTAAAACAAGGCCTCTGCCTTGCCGTCGGGCGCGCGCTTGAGGCCAGCCACAGCCGATGCATCGGCGCCCAGCGCCTGCAGTTTCTTGAGCAGCGCGGGTGTGGCATTGCCCGAAGCATCCAGTCCCACCGCCACCGGCATGAGTTTTTGCGAAACAGCCTTGTCGACGGCCTGTGCGGCCACCGCCGTGACATGCGCGGCCAGGCGGCGCGGGGAGGCAAATGCCGTGAGGGCCGAATCTGCCGCCGTCAGGCCCTGGGTCTTGAGCTGCTCGAACAGCACGCCGGCAAAGGCATCGCCCAGCTTTTTGAGCGCCTTGGGCGGCAGCTCTTCGACAAACAGTTCAACAAGAAGGTTTTGGGAGGCGTTCATTGGTTTTTTCGGGAATGTCGGAGCGCAAAAATGGCCAGGGCTGCAACCATCAGCGGCAGCCAGATGGTTTGGACTTCATTGAGCAACACGTCGGCGCCGCGTTGCGTGAAGAACCGGGAAAAGGAGACCGGCGACACCTCAACGGGCCGCCAGGGACTGAAAAACCGCTGGTCGGAAAACGGCCAGTAGAGGGGAATGGCCACGCCGCCATTGGTCAGGGTGTCCAGCAGGGGATGCGAGAACGCGCAAAGCGCGATCCACGCATAGCCCTGCCATAGCGCCAGTTTCCAGTGCCGCGCCAGCCACCAGCCGATGAGGCCCACCACGAGCGCAAAGCCCAGGGTGTGGGTAAAGCCGCGATGGCCCCAGATACCGCCGTAATGGATGCCGAGCTTGAAGGCGATGCCGTCAAAGTCGGGAAGGATGGCCGCTACCATGCCCGCCACCAGCATGGAAGGCGGTATCCGCTTGCTGCCCAACGCCACTGCGGCTGCAATGGGGACGGCGATGTGGGAAAAGATGGTGGGCATCGAAGATCAGCTCACCGTTTTGGCGTGGCATCGGCGTAGTGCAACACCGTGGGAAACGGATCGTAAAAATGGTGAAGCAGCTTGCGCCACGCCTGGTAGGGCTCTGACTGGCGGAAACCCACGGTGTGGTCTTCCAGGGTGTTCCAGCGCACCAGCAGCATGTAGTGGTGGTCGTTTTCCAGGCAGCGCTGCAACTCGTGACCATGGTAGCCGCCCATTGACGCGATGATGGCCTGCGCCTGGGCAAAAGCCGCCTCGAAAGCGGACGCTTCGCCGGGCTTGACCTGCAACTGGGCGATTTCCAGAATCATCAGGCGGCCTTCTTCGCCATCTGCTCGACCCACTCGCGCGGTGCCATCGGGAAGCCCAGGCGCTCACGGCTTTCGTAATAGCTTTGCGCCACGGCGCGGGCGAGGTTGCGGATGCGGCCGATATAGGCGGCGCGCTCGGTCACGCTGATGGCGCCGCGGGCGTCCAGCAGGTTAAAGCTGTGGGCAGCTTTCAGCACCTGCTCATAGGCCGGCAGGGCCAGCTGCACGTCGATCAGGTGTTTGGCCTGCTTTTCATGCGCCGTGAAAGCGGTGAACAGGAAATCGGCGTCGCTGTGCTCGAAGTTGTAGGTGGACTGCTCGACTTCGTTTTGTTTGTAGACGTCGCCGTAGCTCAGCTTCGAGCCATCAGGCCCTTCGGTCCAGGTCAGGTTGTAGACGTTGTCCACGCCTTGCAAATACATGGCCAGGCGCTCCAAGCCGTAGGTGATTTCGCCGGTGGCGGGTTTGCAGTCGATGCCGCCGACCTGCTGGAAGTAGGTGAACTGCGTGACTTCCATGCCATTGAGCCAGACTTCCCAGCCCAGGCCCCAGGCGCCCAGCGTCGGGTTTTCCCAATCGTCTTCGACAAAACGGATGTCGTTTTTCTTCAGGTCAAAGCCCAGCGCTTCCAGCGAACCGAGGTAGAGCTCGAGGATGTTGGCCGGTGCCGGCTTGAGCACGACCTGGTACTGGTAGTAGTGCTGCAAGCGATTGGGGTTCTCGCCGTAGCGGCCGTCCTTGGGTCGGCGGCTGGGCTGCACATAGGCGGCTTTCCAGGGCTCGGGGCCCAGCGCGCGCAGAAACGTCGCGGTGTGCGAAGTGCCTGCGCCGACTTCCATGTCGTAGGGCTGCAGCAGCGCGCAACCCTGGTCAGCCCAATAGGACTGCAGCTTCAAAATAATTTGCTGGAAAGTAAGCATAAGAGTGGAGTTTTGCCAAACGCGGGGCACCTGGATTGCAGGCCCGGGGAGCGGCGCCTCAGGTGGCGGCCGCCAAGCCGGTCATTTTACGCGGCGGCGCGCGGGCGCCTTGGTGGGCGGCATCTGGGTGGGCGGCACATACCAGCCGGGCCCGGTCTTGAAGGCCTCCACCAGGAAATCCACCATCACACGGACCTTGGCGCTCAAGTGCCGCCGGCTGGGGTACACCGCCAGCACGTCGATTTCAGGCATGCGGTAGCCCGGCAGCAAGGGCACCAGCCGGCCTTCGCGCAGGTCTTCCCCAACCAGGAAAGCCGGCTGCCAGATGATGCCCAGCCCGGCCACGGCCGCTTCGCGGGCGGTATCGCCGTTGTTGGCGTGCATGATGTAGTTGACCTTGACCGCGTGCGGGCGGCCCTCGTTGTCGGTGAAATGCCATTCGTTGGCGGTGGCGGCATAGGTGTAGCCCAGGCAGCTGTGGCCCGCGAGGTCGGCGGGCACAACCGGGCGGCCGTGCTTTTTCAGGTAGGCCGGCGCGGCACAGAGGATGTTGCAGGAAGTCGCCAGCTTGCGGGCTGCATGGGTGGCCGGCCCCGTGCGCGAGATGCGTATGGCGAGGTCGTAGCCTTCTTCCACGATGTCCACCACGCGGTCACTGAGGGCAATGTCGAGCTCCACCTCCGGATAGCTTTGCATGAAGCGCGGCCACAACGGCGCCAGGTGCCGGATGCCAAAGCTCACAGGCGCATTGATGCGCAGGCGCCCGCGCGGCTGCAGGGTTGCCGACGAGGCCAGCGCCTCCGCGTCGGCAACCTCTTCAAGAATCGACTTGCTGCGCTCATACAGCGCTTCGCCGCTTTCGGTGAGCGAGAGCTTGCGGGAGCTGCGGTTGAGCAGGCGCGTGCCGAGGTGGGCTTCCAGCTCATTGATATAGCGGGTGACGTTGGCCGGCGAGGTGTCCAGCGCATCGGCCGCACGCGTGAAACTGCCGCGGCCCACCACGGTGACAAACATCTCAAACGCACGCAGCCGGTCCATTTCAACCCCCATCATTCATAAAAGATGAATGATTAAATCAGTTTTACGGCCTTCCTCCAATAGAAGATGAAACTTACATTGGACTCATCGGCAGGCAGGAAGCCCACCGAACCAGGAACCCCAACCAAGACAAAGGAAATCGACATGACCACGCAAACCACTTCATTCACACCCCGCTTCGCCAACAAGACCGTGCTGGTCACGGGTGGCAACAGCGGCATCGGCCTGGCCACCGCCTTGCAATTCGCCGGGCAAGGCGCGCGGGTCGTCATCACCGGCCGGGACCAGGTGTCACTGGACCAAGCCAAAACCCAACTGGGCACAGGCGCCATCGCCCTGCGCAACGACGCAGGGGCCAGCGGCTCGGCCAAGGCACTGGCCAGCGCATTGGCCGCCGAAGGCGTCACGCTGGACGCCGTGTTCATCAATGCCGGCCTGGCCAAGTTCGCCCCGCTGGAAAGCGTAGACGAAGCACTCTGGGACGACACCTTCAACGTCAACGTGAAAGGCGCATTCTTTGCGATCCAGGCGCTGTCGCCGCTGCTGAACACGGGCGCCGCCATCATCCTGAACGGATCGATCAATGCCCACATCGGCATGCCCAACTCCAGCGTTTACGCCGCCAGCAAGGCCGCGTTGATTTCGCTGGCAAAAACGCTGTCGGGTGAGCTGGTGGCGCGTGGCATCCGCGTCAATGTGGTGAGCCCCGGCCCGGTTACGACGCCGCTGTACGGCAAGCTTGGCGTGCCTGCAGACCAGCTCGATGCGCTGGCCGCCGGCATCCAGGCGCAAGTGCCGCTGAAACGCTTCGGCACGCCCGACGAAGTGGCCAGCGCCGTGGTGTATTTGTCATCGCCTGATGCGGCTTTTATTGTCGGCACCGAGCTGATCGTCGACGGCGGCATGAGCCAGCTGTAAGCACTTCCCGCGCTCGCCGCGCAAACAAAAGAGGGCGATGCCGTTGCCGGCATCGCCCTCCTTTTTTGGTTGCGCAAAAACTCAGTATTGCCAGAAGATGCGCTGCAGTTCCTTGCTGTCAATGTTCTTGGTCAAGGCCACGGCGGCCAGGATGCGGGCCTTTTGCGGGTTCAGGTCATGCGCGACCACCCAGTCGTACTTGTCGTCAGGCTGCTCGGCGTTGCGCAGCACAAAGCCTTCGGGCACACGCGAGGAGCGCACGACCTGGATGCCTTTGGCGCGAACTTCCTGCAGCGCAGGAACCACACGGTCGGCCACGGAGCCGTTGCCGGTGCCGCCGTGGATCAGGGCCTTGATACCAGTCTTGCCGACAGAGTCCACCGCAGAGCGCGGCACGTTGCCGTAGCCATAGACGATATCTACCGGCGCCAGCGCCTCGAATTCGTCAATGTTGAATTCGGACTGCGCGGTGTGGCGCTTCACGGGCGCGCGGAACCAGTAATTCTGGCCTTCCACCACCATGCCCAGCGGGCCCCACTGGCTCTTGAAGGCCTCGGTCTTGATGTTGATGGTTTTGGTGACATCACGGCCGCTCTGGAGTTCGTCGTTCATCGTGACCAGCACGCCTTTGCCGGCGGCATCCTTGCTGGCGGCCACGCTGACGGCGTTAAACAGGTTGAGCGCACCATCGGCCGACAGCGCCGTACCCGGGCGCATGGAGCCGACCACCACGATGGGCTTGCTGGTGCGGATCACGAGATTCAGGAAGTAGGCGGTTTCTTCCAGGGTGTCGGTACCGTGGGTCACCACGATGCCGTCCACGTCGGACTGCTTGACCAGCGCCGAGATGCGCTTGCCCAATTTCACCAGGTTGTCGTTAGTGAAACTTTCGGAAGCAATTTGCGAGACCTGCTCGCCCTTGACGTTGGCCACGTTGGCCAATTCCGGCAAACCGGCCAGCAACTTGTCGACCGGCACCTTGGCGGCAGCGTAGGTCGCGCTGTTCAGGGCCGAAGCGCCGGCGCCGGCAATGGTGCCGCCGGTGGCCAGGATCACGACATTGGGTTTGGCGGCGGTTTGCGCCAGCGCGGGCGCGCCGAGCGTGGTAAACGCCACCAGGCCAAGCGCGGCGCCCATGTGACGAAATGTTGAGGTTATTTGCATGTATGTCTCCAAGGAAATGGAATTTGTCTGATTTTTTGCGCACAGCGAGCAAAACAAGCGGTTTCACCTGCCTGTGCGGCGATTTCCCTGGCCTTGCGGCCAAAGGTGGCTCATCGTAGCGACGCTGGCAGCCCCCAGCGATGCATAATGTAACGAGGGGTATGACTAAAACTCACACCCTTCAGCAGCATGGCCCCATGCGTCTCCGGCGACCCGGCAGCGACATACCCGCAGCGACATGAACCTCAGGCAACTTGAAGTCTTCCAGGCGGTGATGCAGACCGGCAACATGAGCGCCGCGGCGCGGCTGATCTGCATCACGCCCTCGGCCGTCAGCAAGACGATTGCGCACACGGAATTGCAACTGGGCTACAAACTTTTTACCCGCGGCAAGGGCACGCTGGCCCCCACGCCCGAAGCGCGCGTGCTGTTTGAAGAATCCTCGCAAATCCACCAGAAGCTGGACGGGCTCAAGCGCATTGCCGTCAACCTGCGGCAGTCGGCCGGCGGCCAGGTACGGCTTGCGGCCATTCCGTCCGTCAGCCATGAGTTTCTCCCGCTGGTGCTGGAAAGGCACATGGCGCGCTACCCGCGCGTTCGCGTCGAGGTGCGCACCCTGCACCAGGACCAGATGGTGCAGGCACTGTTGACGCGCAGCGTGGACTTTGCCCTTGGTTTTTATGAACACCCGCACCCGTTGTTGACCAGTTCGACGCTGGTGAGCGGCCCGCTCTACCTGGCCGTCACGCGCGACATCTGGCAGCGGGCCGTGAAGGCCAGGCGCCAGAACCCGATGTCTTTCCTGGCCAGCATGCCGCTGATACGGCTGGTGGGTGAGGATCCGATGTGCCAGTCGATCGACGACCTGGCGCGCCACCTGGGCCTGACCGCCCCCGAAGGTTTGCAGGTGCACACCTCGCGGCTGGCGCTGGAGCTGGTCAAGCGCGGCATGGGCTGGACAGTGGTGGACTTCCTGACGGCCAGCAACCTGGACCCGCAATCATTGACAGCGGTGCCGCTGCATGACTTTGCCCAGGCACCGCTCCAGATGTATTTTGCGAGCAGCACACCACCGGGGCAGGATGCGCTGCGCATGCTGGAGATGCTGCCAGAACTTTTACACGGCGTGATGGCCGCAACGTACTAAGCACACCCGACTCATCGCAGCCCCCAAACCAGCAGGGGCCGCGGAACTGGCTTTGCCAGGCCGCAGGCGCCGCCCCTGGAAGGGGGAAGGCGCTACACGCAGTGAGCGTCCGACGGGGTGGGCCAGTCTAGCGACGGCGACGGAACGCCCCAGCCAGGACCGCAACGCCCAGCCCCAGCCCCCACAGCGGCCACAGGCCGTAGCGGGACACCCAGTGGGCATACGGCGTGATGCCGTTGCGGCCCTGGACGTCGCCGTTCAGCACGCCGCGGGTGTGGCGCTCCAGCGAATGCGTGACTTTGCCCTGATGGTCGATGATGACCGTGGCACCGGTGTTGGTGGCGCGGATCATCGGTCGGCTGAATTCCAGCGCGCGCATGCGCGAAATTTGCAGGTGCTGGTCAATCGCCACGGTGTTGCCGAACCAGGCGATGTTGCTGACATTGACAAAGATGGTCGGGGCGAGCGCAGGATCGATGAAGCGTGTGCCCAGCTCTTCGCCAAAAAGATCTTCGTAGCAGATGTTGGGCGCCAGCCGCTGGCCTTTCCATTCGAAGGAAGCCTGCCCGACCGCACCCCGGTTGAAGTCGCCCAGCGGGATGTGCATCATGTCGATAAACCACCTGAAACCCGTCGGTATGAACTCGCCGAACGGCACCAGATGATGCTTGTCGAAACGGTATGGCTCTGCTTGCCCGGGCTTGAAGCCCAGCACAGAGTTGGCGTACCCGGCCTGGGAGCTGCCAATCGGCAGGCCGATCAATGCCGCCTGGTTGCCGGCGGCAAACCTTGCCTGCAGCGCTTGCCAGTAGCCTTCCGGCAATTGCTGTGGCAGCACGGGGATGGCGGTTTCAGGCGCCACCACCAGCGGCGCTTTCGCATCGCGCAGCTGCTGGCCGTACCAGCGCAGCGCCGTGGCCACACCTGTGCCGGGCTGGAATTTTTCGTTCTGGGGAATGTTGCCCTGCAGCAGCGAGACACCCAGCGGCTCGGCGGGCTGGACCGGGGTATCGCCGGGCCAGGCGCTTTGCACCGGCAGATAACCCGCCACTATGCAGACAACCAGGATGCCGGTCACGTTCAGCCATTGCACATGGGATGAGCGCAGGGTCATCGCCAGCCATGCTGCAACCAGCGCGGCCAGGAAAGTCAGCCCATGCACGCCCACCCACGCGGCCAGCGGCCTGGCCCAGCCGTCGACGTGGGCATAACCGCCCTCGCCCCAGGGAAAGCCGGTAAAGAATTCGACCCGGGCCAGCTCTGCCAGCAGCCAGAGGGCTGCAAACACCGTGGCACGTGGCAGCCTGCGCCTGGGCGCCAGCTTCACGAAAAATGCGCAGGCCGCTGCGTAGTAGAGCCCCAGAAAGGCGGCGAGCAGCACGATGGCCAGTACGGTCAGGGGCGCTGCCAGCCCGCCGTAGTAGTGCATGGAAATGAACAGCCACCAGAAGGTGCTGCACAACATCGCCGTGCCGAAAAGACCGCCCATCCAGGCGGCGCGCTTCCAGGAGCGGCAGCTGTCAAGTTGCGCGGCAAACAGGAAAAGCGCCAGCAGTTGCAGCCACCACAGCGGCTGGCCCTGTGCAAAACCAAAATCAAAAGGCCAGGCCATGCTTGCTGCATGGGTGCAACCAGCTATCAAAATAATAGCAATCTGGAACGGCGAAATGCCTTTGCGCGGCGGCGGGTTGCGCGCGTGCTCAAGCAACGCAGGCAAGGTGGGGAGATGGGACATCATGCTTTGAATCGAATCCCGTCCCATAGTCAGCCCGCCCTTTTTTTCGTGAATTCGTTGTCAGACGCCGGCGTTGACCGGCGACACCTTGAACCAGCGCACAGCCCCACCTTTGGTGTGCAGTACGGTGAACTGCAGGCCGGCCAGCGCGTAATGCTCGCCGCGCTTGGGAACATGGCCCATCTCATGCGCCACCAGCCCCCCGATCGTATCGAAGTCGGTTTCGGGCAGCGTCACACCAAAAGCTTCGTTGACACGCTCGATGGAGGTGTCGCCGCTGACGCGGTAGGTATGGTCGCTGAGGCCGAAGATGTCGCCCTCGTCTTCGGCAATGTCGAATTCGTCCTCGATCTCGCCGACGATCTGCTCGAGCACATCTTCAATGGTGATGAGGCCGGCCACGCGGCCGAATTCGTCAATGACGATGGCAAGGTGGTTGCGGTTGCCGCGGAATTCACGCAGCAGGTCGTTCAGCCCCTTGCTCTCCGGCACAAAGACGGCGGGCCGGAGCAGGGCCTTGATGTTGAGTTCGGGCGCGCGCTGCAGCTTGAGCAGATCCTTGGCCATCAGGATGCCGAGGATGTTTTCCTTTTCGCCTTCGTAGACGGGAAAGCGCGAGTGGGCGGTGTCGATCACCAGGTGCAGCAGTTCGTCGAACGGCGCGTCGATGTTGATCACGTCCATGCGCGGGGCTGCC
Source organism: Polaromonas sp. P2_G11 (assembly GCF_056403595.1). NCBI lineage: Bacteria > Pseudomonadati > Pseudomonadota > Betaproteobacteria > Burkholderiales > Comamonadaceae > Polaromonas > Polaromonas sp. P2_G11. Next base: position 628,757 of record NZ_JBFUFE010000003.1, read on the forward strand.
ACCATGACATCGCCCGCCGTCATGTCGGCCATGCGGATGACCCCCTCGAGCATCTCGCGGCTCTGGGCTCCGATGACGTCATTGTCCTGGGCTTCCACCAGGGTCTCGATCAACTCGTCCTTCGAGTCGGGGCCTGGGTGGAGCATTTCAGCGAGCTTCTGCAAAAAGCCGCGTTTGTCTTCTGGCCTGGAAGACCGACTGGGGGGAACGTCGGACACGTGATGGGCGGTCGGTAGTTGTGAAGGGGCTAAGGATAGCTGAAATCCTTGACGGTGCGCAGGCGTAATTGGCCGCCGCGTGCCGAAGCGGTTGGCTTTTGTATTTCCTGTTTGGGTTTGTGTCCATTCAGGGACACGTGGCGGAGGTTTGGATGATTTTTGGCGCGTAGCCAATGGAAATGAGCGCGAGCAGCTATTGAATTGATAGCGCCAAGCACGTCTTACGGCACCTGCTGCCTGGGTTGAGCCGGCACGCAGCCGGCTCTTGCGCCGACCCCGCGCGGGCCCCAGGCTGAAGCCATCACATCGGCATGCGGTCCCGTCCATCACGCACGCCCTGCCGCACTTCCTGAACCATCGCCAGCAGGTCCCAGAACTGCTTGGCCTGAACCTTGAGGCGGTAGTCGGTCTGGGCGATCTGCTCTTCGACCATTTCGGTCATGCGCGAGTCCAGGTCGGCCGGCGGCAGCTTCAGGTAGGCCTCGCTTTCAGAGCCGTCGCGTTCGATCGTGGCGCCGGCCTTGCGTGCGATGTTGAGCATGGCGGTGTTTTCGCTCAGCGCGTGGATGAACATCATGTCGACACCGTTGTTTCGGGCGTGCATGACGGCGCGGTCAAAAAGACGCGAGCCGTAGCCGCGGCCACGCGCCTGGGCCAATACAGACACGCCGAACTCGGCGCAGCTTTTCAGGTTGGGGTCGGTGGTATGCGCCAGGTGGGCCATGGCGATCAGTTCGAGCTTGCGGTTGTAAATACCGAAAATCTCGTCGCGCTCGAAGTTGAGCCCGTCCACATAGCGGTGAATCTGCTCATCGTTGGCCGAATAGCCAAAGCGCAGGTAACGGTCGTGGGGGCTCAGGGCCAGCAAATGGGTGGCGATGCGTTCCCCGTGGCTGGGGCCGATCGAGCGGATGGGAACCATGACGGGCTGGACGTGACGCGCTGGAGGTGCCGCGGAGGCGCGCTCTTCCACGGGAGGCCGGAAGAATTCCTTGCCTGCGTTATAGGATGCTCTTAAAAGGGTGCTGGGTGTAACCATGATCTCAATATAAGGGTTTTCCCTAGAATCAACAGTCTAGGGGCTTCTGAATCAGCGTCAATAGAGGGTCGCTTCAAAAAAACACCCTTATGTGGATTTTTCCCAATAAATACGGGCGCAGGCGGCTATTAAAAATATAGCAAACTGACACTTTCAGTTGCTCCGGCGCGTGGATTGTTGTGATACGGCAACACTTTTCGCGCACATCCGGGCAAGTCAGGCACATGGAAATGCCGGTTCCCCGGCTTCGCCCCCGGTTCAGCTCACAAAGGAACGGCCGTCGTCGCCTTGACCCGGTCCAGCACAAAACTCGTTTTGCAGTCCTGCACGCTGGGATGTTTGAGCAGGGTGTCCATGATGAAACGGCTGTAATGCGCCATGTCCTGCACCAGCACGCGCAGCAGGTAGTCCATCTCACCAGTCAGCGCTGCGCACTCGGCTACTTCAGGCCAGGTCTGCACGCTGGCCCGGAACAGGTCCATGGGGTTGCGCTTGTGGCTTTCGGTGTGCTTTTCCAGCCGTACGTTGATGTAAGCCGTGAGCCCCAGCCCCACAGCCTCGGGCTTGACGAGCGCCACATAGCGGTCGATGACGCCGCTTTCTTCAAGCCGCTTCACGCGCCGCAGAACCGCACTGGGTGAAAGCCCCACCTGCTCGGCGAGCAGATCGAAGGTAGCGCGACCATCGGCCTGCAGGCTGCGCAAAATGTGCCGATCAAGCTTGTCAAGTGCTTCCATGCGGATTATTTTGCAGTTTTACTGCGCCAATAGCAATACAAACGCCCCATTTCGCAGTAAAACTGACCGCCAGCGCCGCTAAAGTTACTTTATACGCACACCTATCTGGAGACACGCATGAATGCACGCGACGACACCGCCCTGAACTTTGAACAGGGCGCGGCCTGGGACAACCCCATGGGCACCGACGGTTTTGAGTTCATTGAATATGCGGCACCCGACCCTGTCGCCATGGGTGCGTTGTTCGAGCGCATGGGCTTCACGCCGATTGCCAAACACCGCCACAAGAATGTCACGCTGTACCGCCAGGGCGGCATCAACTTCATCCTCAATGCTGAGCCCGACTCGTTTGCCCAGCGCTTTGCGCGCCAGCACGGCCCCAGCGTCTGCGCCATCGCTTTTCGCGTGCAGGACGCCAAGGCCGCCTATGAACGCGCAATCTCACTGGGCGCCTGGGGGTATGCCCACACATCGGCGCCTGGTGAGCTGAACATTCCGGCCATCAAGGGTATTGGCGATTCGATCATCTACTTCATCGACAAATGGCGCGGCAAGAACGGCGCGCAACCCGGCGACATCGGCAACATCGGCTTTTACGACGTGGACTTTGAAGCCTTGCCCGGCGTGCAGGGTGACGCGCTGAACCCCGCCGGCCACGGCCTGACGTATATCGACCACCTGACGCACAACGTGCACCGCGGCCGCATGGACGAATGGGCCGGCTTTTACGAACGGCTCTTCAATTTCCGCGAAATCCGCTACTTCGACATCGAAGGCCAGGTCACCGGCGTGAAGAGCAAGGCCATGACCAGCCCCTGCGGCAAGATCCGCATCCCGATCAACGAAGAGGGCAACGAAAAAGCCGGCCAGATTCAGGAGTACCTGGACCGCTACCAGGGCGAAGGCATCCAGCACATCGCCATGGGCAGCAACGACCTGTTCACTACGGTGGATGCATTGCGCAGCAGCGGCGTGAAGCTGCTGGACACGATCGACACCTATTACGAGCTGGTCGACAAACGCATCCCCGGACACGGCGAGAGCGTGGCCGATTTGAAGAAGCGCAAGATCCTGGTGGATGGAAAAAAGGGCGCGTTGCTGCTGCAGATCTTCAGTGAAAACCAGCTCGGCCCGATCTTCTTCGAGTTCATCCAGCGCAAGGGCGACGACGGTTTCGGCGAAGGCAATTTCAAGGCGCTGTTTGAAAGCATCGAGCTGGACCAGATGCGCCGCGGGGTTTTGTCGGGCGCCAAGGCAAGCGCACAATAAAGTTTTTCCATCCCCCAACCTCACGGAGATTGCCATGTCACTTTGCCCGCAACTGCCCCATCGCCTGGCCGCATTGGGTGTCGCCACCGCTGCATTTTTTGCGGTGACGGGGGCATATGCCCAGACGGCGGTCAGCGTCGCTCCGGCCTCCAGCCTGGACAGCGTGCAAAAAGCCGGCGTGCTGCGCATCTGCACGCCGGGCGACTACAAGCCCTTCAGCTTCCAGAAGCCCGACGGCACGTTTGAAGGTATCGACGTGGACCTGATGGCCTCCCTCACGGCCAGCCTGGGTGTGAAGCCTGAGTGGGTCAAGACCAGCTGGTCCAACCTGATGCCCGACATGGCGGGCGGCAAATGCGACATGGCTGTTGGCGGCATCTCGGTAACCACCGAGCGGCAAAAGCGCGCCTTCTTCAGCACGCCCTACATGGTCAACGGCAAGACGCCAATTGCGCGCTGCGCCGATGTGGCCAAATACCAGACCGTGGCCGACATCGACAAGCCCGCCACGCGCGTCATCTTCAATCCGGGCGGCAGCAACGAGCGTTTTGCCCGCGCCAACTTCAAGCAGGCGCAGATGCGGCTCAACCCCGAGAACCTGACGATCTTTGACGAAATCCTGGCCAACCGCGCCGATGTCTTCGTCACCGAATCGGCCGAGGCGATCACCCAGCAGAGGCTGAAGCCGGGCCTGTGCGCGATCAACCCCGACAAACCGCTGCAGTACGGCGAAATGGCTTACCTGTTGCCGCGCGGGGACGTGACGTTCAAAGCTTACGTGGACCAGTGGCTGCACCTGGCCAAAGCCAGCGGTGACTACCAGCGCGTGGAGAGCCAATGGCTGAAGTAGAGAGCAACACGCCACCGCCGGCAGTCTACGGCCAGTCTGACCGCCCGCCGCGGGGTGACTACGCACGTGGCGGCCAGGTCAATGCGGACTACACCTGCCCCCAAAACTACGCGGCCTATACCGCGCAAGACCACGACACCTACCGGCGCCTCTACACGCGGCAGACGGCGCTTCTGGCGGGCCGGGCCTGCAGCGCATTTATCAAAGCCCTGCCCAGCCTGGGCGCAAGTGATGCCATCCCGCGGTTTGAAGACGTGAACGAGCGGCTCTTCAAAGCCACTGGCTGGCAGCTGGTGGGTGTGCCGGGGCTGATTCCCGAGGTGCCCTTTTTCACGTTGCTGGCGAATCGCAAGTTTCCGGTGACGGACTGGATACGCACGCCGGCCGAATTCGACTACATCGTCGAGCCCGACATCTTTCACGATTTGTTCGGCCACGTGCCGCTGCTGTTCGACCCGAGCTACGCCGATCACATCCAGACCTATGGCAAGGGCGCGCTGAAAGCGCATGCGTTGGAGCACGGCGCCCAGCCGATTCCCGGCGCGGTCGAAATGCTGTCGCGCCTGTATTGGTACACCATCGAATTTGGCCTGATGCGCGACAAACAAGGCAACGATGAAGTCCGCGCCTACGGCGCCGGCATTCTCAGCAGCCCCGGCGAACTGGCCTGGAGCGTGGAGTCTGCAGAGCCCAGGCGCATCGCGCTGCGGGACAATGCCGACCTGCTGCGCTGCATGTCGTCGACCTACAAGATCGACAGCTTCCAGCAGCAGTATTTTGTGATCGACAGTTTTGAAGCGCTGCTGCGGCTGACGGAGCCGGACTTCACGCCGTTTTACAAGACGCTGGCGCAACAGGCTGCACAGCAAAAGACTCTCAGCCTTGCTTGAGCCGGCCCGGCACTATCTGAGTAAGCCGCCTGACACAGCCCCTGATCACCTGATCAAAAGTGGTCACCGGTGGTTTCTATGATGTGCGGCTAACCAAAAGATTAGACTTGACCGGCATGAGCACGCAGCCGGCTACAGCGGCAGCTTGCATCCTGTCGTGTCGCTGCGAGGCGTTTTCGCACGCGAAGGACCAACAATGCCGCGCCGCCTTGCGGCATCCGACCTACCAGCCCCTAATCTCACAACGCGAGGTTTTTGTGAACTATTGATTGATGTTCACTCCTCTGAATGACCGACAATTCAACACTGATACAACACTGCGAGGCAACAGAGGAGCCCGTAGCACATCAGGTGTTTATTACGCGCACTTCCTCCTACAAAATGAGGAGGTAAAAAATTGTTACACCGCTTACGATGCACTCCCTAATGGAATTACCGGCACACATGAACCGAAGCACGAAGGTGCTGCTGGTCATGGATGTGGTGGAGTCCGTCAGGATCATGGAGCAGGATCAAGATGGTTTTGTGCGGCGGTGGCAAGAACTGGTACAGCAGATTGAGCAGCAAATTCTGCCGCTGCATGGCGGGCGCATCGTCAAAAGCCTGGGGGACGGTTTAATGCTGGAATTTGCCGGCGCCCAAGGGTCTGTCAAAGCAGCCTTCGCTATTCAGCACTTCTGCCAACGGGCCAATGCTGCCTTCCGCCCAGAGCAACAGATGCATCTGCGCATGGGCGGCCATTTGGCGAGCTTTGTGACCGACCAGCATGACATTTACGGCACAGACGTGAATTTGACAGCGCGCGTCTGTACTTTGGCGGGGCCCGGTGAGATAGTCGTGACGTCCGATCTACGTGATCAAGTCTCGTCCGTGCTGGACGCAGATGTTGAAGACTTGGGGGAATGCCACCTCAAACACGTCAAAGAGCCGATCAGGGCGTACCGGATCGGGCCGCCAGGCAATGCACCGGTAATACCGTCCGGCACCGCAGTCCAGCTGAACTTGCGGCCGACTATCGCGGTGATCCCTTTCGCGATGCGCAGCAGCGAGCCGGGACATGAACTCCTTGGCGAGGCCTTGGCCGACGAAGTGATTGCCGCTTTGTCCCGCACCTCCGAACTTCATGTGATCTCGCGTCTTTCGACCACTGTGTTTCGGGAACGTCCGGAGGCAATGGAAGACATACGGACCCACTTGGGCGCTACGTATATCTTGTCTGGCACGTGCCGCAGCGCCGGAACACAGCTGGCGTTGTTCGTTGAGTTGATCGAAGCAAAGACAGGCCACATTCTCTGGGCGGACAGTCTGAAGGGTCAAGTACACGGTTTATTTGCGGCAGACGATGAACTGATCGCACGATTGGTTTCTGCCATTAGCTCGTCAGTCATGTCGCAACAACTTGAGAAGGCACGAAGGCAATCTTTACCCAATCTTGAAGGATATACGCTGTTACTCGGTGCTGTCGCACTCATGCACAGAAACTCCCCCTCAGATTTCGAGCGAGCCCGGCAGATGCTGGAGCATCTGATTGACCGTAGCCGTCGGCATCCAATGCCGCACGCGTGGTTAGCCAAGTGGCATGTACTTCGCGTACAACAGGGGTGGTCCACAGACTCTGCGAAAGAGGCTCAACTCGCGTTGAATTGCACCAAGCAGGCCATGGATAGTGAGCCGGACTGTGCTTTCGCCCTCACCGTAGAAGGATTCATATACACGAACCTTCTACGACAGCTAGACGCAGGCTCTCAACGCTACGAACAGGCGCTTAGCATCAATCCTAATGATTCGCTAGCGTGGCTGCTCAAGGGGACAATGCACGCGTTTAAAGGAGAAGGAGATATGGCCGTTGTGGGGACCGAAAGAGCCCTAAAGCTTTCACCGCTTGATCCACTTCGGTATTTTTACTTCTCCTTGGCGGCCACCGCCGCCAATTCAGCGGGTCAATACGCCAAGGCTCTAGAACTAATCACTCTATCGCTTCGAGCCAACCGCACGCATACGTCCAGCCTGCGAACCTTGGCAGTTGCCCAGGTGAACTTAGGGCAGCTTGACCAAGCAGAAAAGACCGTTGCCGAGCTGCTGAGATTAGAACCCGCTTTAACAGTGCGCAGCTATTTAGCACGCAGCCCAAGCAGTCAGTATGAGATAGGGAAAACTTGGTCCGCAGCCCTTCAAAAAGCTGGCCTGCCATATTAACAACACTACTTCAGGGGGTTTTTTATGAGTATTTTTAGTTTGCTTGGCGGTACCGGCGGCACAGGTGGTACGGGCGGCACTGGCGGCACTGGCGGCACAGGTGGCACAGGTGGCACAGGTGGTACTGGCGGGACCGGAGGTACGGGTGGCACGGGCCCCAGCCCCCTGCTTTCGGACGCTCTCATCAGGAGTCGGGCAGCGCTGGTCGGCCCATTCAAGGGTGCCGTATTCCCGATTGACCTTCCGGTGCCGCTGGACAAACCAGAGCGCCTCGTCCAGTGGGATGTGATGCCCAGATTGCAAGTTTGCGGCTTGGAACTGGTGTCGGGTTTGCACTTTCAGGTCAATCAGTCTGCAAAAGAAATCGCAGTCGAATTTGTAGACCTGACGCAAAAGCCGCTATCCAACATGAAGCTTGCCACCTTCGTCAGGCCCGACGTGGCAGTCTTCCGGCAACAACTTCAATTGGTTGAAAATTACGCCCAACTGCGGGAGGACAGAGGGGTGGAAATTCTGGCGCAAATGTCCAGCTTAACTCCCTTCTGGGGCTCAGTCGTAGGACTAACCGATCACCGGCACAAATGGACGATGGAGCTCGTGACGCTAATGCTTGCCTTGGCAATTGACGTAGAAATGCGCCTCAAGCACGCTTTCGCTTGTCCACGCCCTGTGGAGCTTTCGCCACAAATACAACCCATGATTCCTACGCCTGGGCACGCAAGTTGGCCAAGCGGGCATGCGACTGAAGCCTTCATAATTATCACGGTGTTGCTCACACTACTGCCGTCAGGCCACAAATACAAAGAACAATTGGAACGGCTCGCGGCCCGTATTGCAGTCAACCGCACAGTAGCCGGCGTTCACTATCCCGTAGACAGCGCCGCTGGCCGTTTGCTCGGAACCGCTCTCGCAGAATTTTTTATCGCACGTTGCCAAGGCGCCAAAAGTTCAGCTGTATGGGGCTTCGATGGACGGAAATTCCAAGGAAAAAAGGGCGAGCCCGTCGACTTTGACATGCGCGTCTCCATGACAGACAACCTCAGTGGCTACTATCGATACAAGACCACCAGGCAAGCGATACAAAAATCACCAATACTTGCTTTTATGTGGGCTAAAGCGGCAGCCGAATGGCTGCCTCTCAAATAGGTCGGCCATGAACTGGAGCAAATTGCCCAAGGGCGAATTTACCGGTATTGACTGGGCGTTGCCCAATGCCACCAATGGTTTTGACCCTTACCTGGTCTGGGCCGAAACCGACAGTTTTGCCGGCTATGGCGACACACAGCCCAAGTGGTTGCCCATCGCTATTGAGCTGACGCGGGGTACCACGGTGTCCCAGCTTATTGCCGCGGCCTCCCCCAAGTGGCTCCATGTGCCACCTGTGTATGCCGGCACGGTCGCGCCGGCTGGCCTGAGGTTTTGCACCGCGCGGGTCAGGCCTGCGTTTTTCAAGGCAATTCAGCCGGGTGGCAGCCTTCACCCGCTGGTACTACGGCTTGAGCTGGGGCTGCCTGCAGCTGAATACGCTGACGATCCGGTGGGGAGCTCGCACACCAATCCACCTCCACATTCGCGCGGCGAAGCGTACCAAGCTGAAGCCAGTGCTGAGCGCCTGCTTTCGGGCAAGGTGTTCGGACTGATTGACGATAGCCTGGCATTGGCCCATGCGAATTTTCTCCATCAGGGCAAGGCCCGTACCCGCTACTTCTGGCGGCAAGACGCACGAGGCAAGGGCCGCACACCCACCGGGTTGGGCTATGGACACGAGCTAACCGCCGCAGACATCAATGCAGCCATGCAGGCCAATGTCTATAACGGCTTGGTGGATGAAAGCGCCGTTTATGTCGCACTGGGGCTTTCTACCCTGGGCCAGAAACAGCCCAAGACCGAGCGCTTTTTTCACGCGCTGGACACGTCGATCAGTCACGGCTCACATGTCATGGATCTGGCAGTGGGGCCGCGCAAGCTGCTGGCCCAGGTGGCCAACTTGCCGCCTGCGTATGACGCGCCGCCTAGCTGGGCGCTGGCCAACGACGATGCCAGCCGCGCGCCGCTGGTTGCAGTGCAACTCGACTACGACACCGTGCAAGACACCTCGGGCGGCTCGATGAATGTGCATGTGCTGGACGGGTTTATGTACATCCTCTCTCGCTGCACCCCCACGGCCAAGGTGACGGTGAACGTGAGTTTTGGCACGCTGGCCGGGCCGCATGACGGAACGTCGCTGCTTGAGGCAGCCATGGACCAGCTGATCACCCTCCTTCATGGCCGCCTGCAGATTGTTGTGGCTGCTGGCAATGGCTACCAACTGCGCATGCATGCCAATACAACGCTGGCGAAAAACAAGTCCGCCACGCTGCATTGGTGCGCACTGCCCGACGATACAACGCAAAGCTTTGTGGAGCTCTGGATTGAAGAGAACCGCGAAGGCCTGGAGATTGAAATTACGCCGCCAGGGCAAGCGGCCTTGCCAGCATTGAAGTTTGGCCAGTCCCGAATGTGGGCCAACAGCGACAAGCAGCCCCTTTGCGCGCTGATTTATCCAAAGACGGTGGCCACTGGCCGGCGTGGCACCTGCGCCCTGCTGGCGGTGTCACCCACCTTCAGCTTCGAGAAGAAAGACGTCACAGCTCCCAGCGGAGTATGGCAAATCAAGCTGACGAACACCGCCACAAAATCGGTCACGGTGGATGCCTACGTGGAGCGAGACGATGTGGTCATCGGCACCCATACCGGAGCGCGCCAATCGCACTTTGAGGACGAGTGGTACGACACCAGTGGCAACCCCGGCTCCTTTGTCGATCACCCCAACAATCCAAGCCTGATCCGGCGCAGCGGCAGCTTCAACAGCATTGCCACGGGCAGTAAAACTGTGTCGGTCGGCGGCACCCGTATCACGGGGTCGAAATGGGCGCACTATTCCCCGCAAAAACCAGACCCCGATGCAGCGCGGCCGCAGCGACCCGGCGTCGTCAAAATCCCGGATGCAGCCGCCTCCAGCGACGAAAACCCGGCCACGCTGGGTGTCAGTGCCGCAGGGACGCGTAGCAGTGCCGTGGTGCGCTTGCAGGGTACGAGCGATGCGTCGCCGCAAGAGGCTCGCCGGATTTTTAACGAACGCTAGGCTCTCGGTAAGGACTCACCAACGGCTCGGCAGCTTTTTGAGCAGCGTGATGCGTTTGGTGCCCATTTCGATGTACCCGCCTTTTTCCAGGTCCTTTAAGAGGCGGCTGACCATTTCGCGGGAGGCGCCGACGCGGCTGGCAATCTCCTGATGGGTGATTGATTCAAGAGTGACAGCCTCATTGGCAGGGTCGCGCTCCACCGCATCGCCATGTCCTTCAAGCACGGCAATCAGCCGTCCGTACACATCGAGCAGCGCCATGTTGCGCGCCGCTTCTGTAGCAGCACGCGCCCTGCGAATCACCTGAACCACGAGATTGATTGCGAATCCTGGCTCATCACCCAAGTGTTCGCTCACATCGGTACGACTGAGCACCGCACAGGTGCAAGGCTCAAGGGTAATAACTGAAGCCGAACGGGGTCCGCCGTCCAGCGACATTTCCCCAAAATAGTCGCCCGAATGAATCCTGCCGTAGGTGATTTCCCGGCCGCTTTCGTCCATGGCGAACACCTTGACACTGCCCTTGAGCAGAACAAACAGGTTGTCGCCGATTTCCCCTTCGTTGATGACAACGGCTTTTTTGGGATAAGTTCGCACCACGCCTCGCAGGGCGAGCGTGCGCAATTCGGGAATCAAATGGGCATACAGCCCCTCATCGGAAGGTGGTGGTGAACTCATGATCACCCGTAATCTAGCACGTCGCCGGGACGTACGGGGCATCTATCAGTGGATTTGTCCGAGCGGCAGGGGGGCAATAGGCGGCAAAATCGCCACGCGATTGACCAGTTCACGAACGCCGCTGGAGGCGGTCTTGGCGCAAAGGCTGCGCACATGGCTGCGCACGGTGGAAACCGCAACTTTCATCTGGAGAGCGATTTCCGGCGTGCTCAAGCAGCGGCACAGGAAAACCAGCACCTGCTCCTCCGTATGCGTGAGACCGTGACTGCGGGCAAAGGAGCCAAAAACACCCGACTCGCTCACGCCCACTCGAGACAAAAAGAGGGCAATGCGCTCACAGGGGCTGCCTGCCTGACGATGCAATGGCACCACGGCAAGGGTAAAGTCCACGCCGTTGGCCACCAACCTGATCAGGCTGCGTTTTCCGGCAACTGCTTTGCCCATGGCAATCTGGAAGGCCTTGGCATCTGCCTGCATGAGGACCTTCAGCTCTCCCCTGTCCACCCCCAACACAACAGAGCGCTCAAGTTCGCGCCGCGCGATTTGATTCGCGTGCAAAATCCGCCCCTGGGCGCTGACAACGAACACCCCGTGCGCCAGCTCATCGACCAGCAGGGCCAGCAGCGCAGGCGTGGAATCAGACTCGGGTTCCAGCAGAGGCGGCAGAGGTCGGACAGCCTCTAACAGGCTGGTATTGGGCATTGCATAGAGTGTCAAGGGCTTGCTCCATCCTACAAATAGATGAGCATAAAAAGCCCGGGTCAATGTAGATAGTGAATATGCCGGGTCTTTTTTGTGAGAAATTCACATCGCCGGTTGCCGACGGGGGAGGCTTAAGGGGCTGACGGCAAGCGTCGATACGCTGGTTCAAGCCGGATCACTGTCCAGCATGGCCAGGGTAGCGTTCATGACGCCCGGCAAAAATGCCATCTGCACATGGGCCGCGCCGCGAACCAGGCGATTGTCGGCGCCAGGCAAGGTGGCCGTGGAGGTCGGAAACACGATGTTGTCGCAGTTGGAGTACCAGCAGGTAAACAGTGTATGCCGGTGTGCAGGCATCTCATGGTCCAGTTGGGTCTGCCAGTCGGACAGGAGGCGCATCTGGCGCCCATTGTGGCCATGCCCAAACCGGGCCAGCCAGGTTCCGCGGTGCGGTGTGCCGATGGTGACGACATGATGTACCCGGGCTTCGGCCTTCATGCGCTTGAGCCAGGCTCTGGCAGCCAACCCGCCCATGCTGTGGCATACCAGCAAGGGGGCAAGGCCTGTGGCTTGGGTGACCCGCACCACTGCGTCGTCAATTTGGGGGGCGTAGCCGTCTATGGAGCCGAACAGGGGCTCGAGATTGACAGCGACAAAGGCGCGTCCGCTGCCTCGAACCCGCTTGAGCCAGGGTGTCCACAGGCCACGATTGCAGAAGAACCCGTGCACAAACACCACGCCGCGGCGACCTTGGGCTGTCTCGGCCGGCAGGACCCTGTCCGGGACAGCATTGGAGCGAAAGGGCTGGCGCCAGCAGAACACGCGAGGAGCCGTCAATGTCTCACCCAGCCATGCGCGCAGAAGTTCTGTCCAGGTGGGCTGGGGCGCCGGATCTGCCTTGTTGATGTACCGAAGGAGTAAAAACTCAAGGGCGAGGAAACCGGTGTACCCCAGTGCAATCAGCAGGAAGCCGGTGACGGCCAGCATGGGAGAGCTGCTGCGGAACCAGAACAGCCAGCCGAAAGCCGCGGCGACCAGGGTCAGGGTGATGAATCTTTGCAGTTGAGCCAGCATGAATGAATCGGCGCGAGATCAAACCCGCAGTATCTCAGGCCAGTGTGACATCCTTGCCCGACATTTTTTTGGCGAGGCCTTGCGCCAGGCGATTCACGGCGCCGTAGATGGAAAGTTGCGGATTGGCGCCAATGCTGGTGGGGAAAAGCGACCCGTCGTGAATCGAAAGATTTTCGAGTTGCCAATGCACGCCGTCGGGCCGGGTAACGCCCTGTCGTTCAGCGCCCGCAAGGCTGCAGCCGCCCATGACATGGGCGCTCACCACCCGCGTGAGCATCGGCTTCATGGGCAAGGCATTGACCGCATCACGCGCCTCGGCCCAAGAGGTATAGGGCCTGGCCATTTCGTGCAGCGGCAAAACCTGTTTGGCACCCGCTGCAAACTGGATTTCCATCATTGACAGCAGAGCCCTGCGCCCACCCTCCATGACGTAGTCCGTCAGCGGATAGTCCAGCACGGCGGAGTTGTCACTGCGCAGCTTCACCTGGCCGCCAGGCGACTCATCATGAAAACCATCGCGAAGCAAGGCCAGCAGCGTGTGGTTGTAGGGAAAAGACTTGAGCAGGTCGTGCTGACTCTGACCGAAGCCCGGGACTGTCGACGCAAAAATGATCGGGTGCAGAGGTGGGGCTTCCAGCTTGTAGCCAATCGGTCCGTCAATCGCCTGGGTTTCCAGGAAATGGTCAGAGTAGATAGTTTGCGGCGCACCGCTCCAGGCCTCCACCTTCTGGGCAAACACACTGGAGGACATCACGACCGGGTGCAGGAATGTCCGGGCGCCCAGCACGCCGTGCGGGTCGGGGGCCTGGGAGCGCAGCAGGACGGCCGGCGAGTTGATGGCACCACCGGCCAGCACATAGTGTTTTGCTCTTATTTTGATAGCTGGTTGCGCATGTCCTGATTGGGCCAGCGCCCCATTTGGCTCTACACCCCGGCATATCAGCGCGGTGACCCTGCCATTGGCCAGTTCAAGGCTTTCTGCGCGGGTTTCAGTGAGCAGTTGCGCCCCGCGGTCGAGCGCGGCGGGAATGGTGGTGACCAACATGGACTGCTTGGCATTGGTGGGGCAACCCAATCCGCACGAGCCCAGGTTCCAGCAACCCTTGACGTTGCGGGAGATCGCCGAAGCGGGAATGCCCAGTTTGGCGGCGCCTCTTCGCAACAGGTCGTTGTTCTCGTTCGGCGGCACCAGCCAGGGCGTGATGTTCAGCCGCTGCTCGGCCTGCGCGAAATACGGTGCAAGCGCTTCCACGGTGTAGCCCCCCAGCCCAAACCTGTCCTGCCAGAATTGAAGCGTGGAAGCGGGTGTTCGGAAAGAGCTGGTCCAGTTCACCGTGGTGGAGCCACCCACGCAGCGCCCCTGCAGGATGTTGATGGCTTTGTCTTCTGTTTTGCGGGCGGCGCTTTCCTGGTAAAGCGAAGGATAGGCCTCTGACTCTTTCTGGTTGAAATCCGAGCTGCTTCTAAGCGGGCCTTCTTCAACGAGCAACACCTGCAAGCCGGCCTTGGCCAACAGCTCGGCCGTGACTCCGGCGCCTGCGCCGCTGCCGATAATGGCGACGTCACAGGTGATTTTTTCAGGTACCGGGCCGAGCGCGCCACCCATGACTTTCCAGCCGCGCGCAATACCTTCGCGGATCGGGTCTTTCAGTTGACTCATGCTGCTTTCGATGGCTTCAGATTTTGACGGGACCGGGATAGCCCAACATTGGCCAGCTGGACGGCTCGGAAAAATACGCGCCGGCCGTGATGTCGTGCAGGGCGGCGTACGCCTGCTGGCGCAGCGCGAAGCTTGACAGGCGCATATCCTGAAGCGCCTGCTGGATATCTGCAACAGAGGCTTCGGGCCAAGGCCGGCTCAAGCGGGCCAGCGCATGCCGGCCGCCAGCACTGGCCAGCAACGCCAGCAGCTGGGACAACTCCGCCTGCGCATGAGGCGGAAGGGATTGAACCAGGATGTCGATCCGGCTGAGCAAGCCCTGCAGCGCAATTTCGCGTGGGCCGGCGTCTGCAGGCAGCGTCGTATCCAGAACGGCGCGGCCCACGGCGGAAAAAATCTCACGCCCCGAGTGAGTCAAGACTCCCCCGGTCAGGCCAGGCTGCAGCAAAGCAGCAGCGCCGCCGGCGACAACCAGCACGGCCGCCGACGCGGCACCGAGCTTGAGAAGCGTTCTTCTTTGCATCCGGGAAGTTTCTCATGCGCATTTAGGTTTCTATAGGGGGCCGTACCTAGATAAACTCCGGGTTTGTATGGACGCATCCGCACAACAAATTCATCACGCACTGCAAACCGTTGCGCAGCTTCGGCAGCAGCACGCGGCAGACCCACCGCTGGCCAGGGCGAGCGCGGAGGTCAAACGGTTTCAGGCGCGCCGTTTTCAGGCCACTTACTCGGACCTGCTGCACAGCCCGCGGTATAAAACTGCCGCCACCTTCTTCCTGCAGGAGCTGTACAGCGACAAAGACTACGCCGAACGCGACCAGCAGTTTGCGCGTATCGCAAGCACCATCGCCAAACTTTTCCCGCAACCTGTTGTCAGCACGGCTGCCGCGCTGGCGGAAGTGCACGCGCTGACGGAGAAACTCGACGACCTCATGGCGCGGGAATGGCTGGCGGACACCGCAGCCATCCCGGAAAGCGGCGACTGTGGGAGATACATCCGGTGCTGGCGCCGGGTCGGGGATGTAGCCGCACGCACCCGGCAGCTTGAAGTTGTCCTGCACCTTGGGGACGAACTCAACCGCCTGACGCGGACGTTCGGCCTTCGCACGCTGCTCAAGATGATGAGAGGGCCAGCTGCCGCGGCGGGGTTGAACTCCCTGCAGCACTTTCTGGAAACCGGCTTTGACGCCTTTGCCAACATGCGCGGAGCCGACGAGTTCCTGCGCTTGATCAAGGACCGCGAAACGGCCTGGATTCATACCCTGTTCGCGGACGATGCTGTCACCTGCGAGACCAGATTGGGCCATTTGCTGGCTGCCGGACCGTAATGCCACGCCGGCATTAGGACAAGCCCCATAAGGATTCCACTGCGCGGCTTTCACAATGGGCCGCAAGGAGTGTGTATGAACAAGCATTGGCTCAAAAGTTATCCCGCAGGCGTCTCACACGAGATCGACACCGAGCAGTTCCGCTCGTTGAATCATCTGCTGGAGGACTCGTTCAAGAAAAACGCGGCCAAACCTTTTTCGGTTTGCATGGATCGCTGGATGACGTACGGACAGCTCGATGAGCTGTCGTCGGCTTTAGGTGCCTGGCTGCAAAGCTTGGGTCTTGAGAGCGGGGCGCGGGTTGCGATCATGCTGCCAAATGTTCCGCAGTTTGCAGTCACCATGTCGGCCATCCTGCGGGCAGGCTATACCTGCGTCAACGTCAATCCGCTGTACACCGCCCGTGAACTGGAACACCAGTTACGCGACTCCGGGGCCACTACCATCGTCATTCTGGAGAACTTCGCTGCCACACTGGCGGAAGTGATTGAGCGCACACCAGTGAAGAACGTCGTCATGGCGTCCATGGGTGATTTGCTGGGCTTCTGGTATGGCCAATGGATCAACTTCGCAGTTCGCCACCTGGCCAAGCTGGTGCCCGCCTACAAATTGCCGCTTGCAAACGGGCGCACCGTGACAGCCTTCAATCGCGCAATTGCCGAAGGTAGCCGCCTGCCTCTCAGGCCTGCGCAGACCACACTGGATTCAATCGCCTTTTTGCAATACACCGGCGGCACAACCGGATTGTCAAAAGGCGCCGTACTCACGCATCGCAATATCGTTGCGGCCATTCTTCAGGCTGAAGAATGGTTCACGCCGGCTCTAGAGCGGATAGGCGATGTCAGCAAGACAAACAATATCGCTGCTTTGCCGCTGTATCACATCTTCGCGCTGACGCTATGCCTGCTCTCGATTCGTTGGGGAGCTCATCTGACACTCATTCCGAATCCGCGTGACTTCGGTAAATTCATCGCGGTGCTCAAGAAGCGTCCGTTTCACATGTTGCCGGCCGTCAACACGCTTTTTAATGCGTTGCTTCAGCACCCTCAGTTCAAGACGGTAGATTTCTCCGCCCTTTGTGTTTCGCAGGCGGGTGGCATGGCCGCGTCCGAAGGTACGGCGAAACACTGGTTGCAGGTTACAGGTTGCCCCATGATTGAAGGCTGGGGCATGAGCGAGACTTGCGCCATCGGCACCAACAATCCGGTGATGAACAAGGAGTTCACCGGCACCATCGGCCTGCCGTTGCCCAGCATCGAAATCGCCATCAAGGATGACGATGGCCTATCGCTCGCACTTGGCGAATCCGGCGAGATCTGTATCAAGGGTCCGCAAGTCATGACGGGCTATTACCAGCAGCCTGAAGAGAACAAAAAGGCGTTCACCTCCGATGGCTTCATGCGCACCGGTGATATTGGCATCATGGACGAGCGCGGTTACACCAAAATCATCGATCGCAAGAAGGACATGATCATTGTTTCGGGATTCAATGTGTTCCCCAATGAACTTGAGAACGTCATTTCCCTGTGCCCAGGCGTTGTTGAGTGCGCAGCCATTGGCATTGCCGACGAAAAGCAGGGCGAAGCTATCAAGGTTTTTGTGGTGAAAAATGACCCTACACTGACCGAAGACGATGTGAGCGCCTATTGCAAACAGCACCTTACTGGGTACAAACGCCCCAAATACATTGAATTTCGCGATGACTTGCCCAAAACCAACGTTGGAAAAATCCTCAGGCGTGAACTGCGAACGGCGGCCTGAAGCGCTGCAGGGTTTGCTAGCTTCTGATGGCCAAGCCTGATTTACCCGCAGGAATGCAGGTTTTTGAGCGCGGCTGGCTCTCTGCAAACAATATTCTTTTCACCGGCGGTGGAAAAACCTTGCTGGTTGACAGTGGTTATTGCACGCACGCGCCGCAAACGCTGTCGTTGATCGAGTCCGTCCTCGGGTTCCGTCCTCTCGATATTCTCGTCAACACGCACCTGCACAGCGATCACTGCGGCGGCAATGCTGCCTTGCAGGCGCGTTATCCCGATTTGCATACCCTTATTCCTCCTGGCCATGCACAACAAGTAGCCGACTGGGATCCCGTGGCGCTGACTTATTTTCCGACCGGTCAGCTGTGCCCACGGTTCACCTTCACTGATGCGATGAAGCCGGGTGGGTCCATGCGGTTCGGGTCCGAGATGTGGCAGATTCATGCGGCACCTGGGCATGACCCGCACTCGCTGATTTTCTTTGAACCCCAAAGTCGTGTGCTTATTTCTGCCGATGCTTTGTGGGAGAACGGCTTCGGCGTGGTGTTTCCCGAGCTGGAAGGTGCCGATGCATTCACTGAGGTCGCCGCGACTCTGGATTTGATTGAGCAATTGAACCCCAAAATCGTCATTCCCGGGCACGGCCGTGTCTTTGCCTATACCTCCGAGGTGCTAACGCTAGCACGTCAGCGGTTGAATTCATTTGTAAGCAATCCGCCCAGGCATGCGCACCATGCTGCTAAGGTTCTGCTGAAATTCAAATTACTCGAAATTCAACGCCAGGATTTCGATGACTTTGCAAAATGGGCCCTGGCAACGCCTTATTTCATGCAGATCAAAGCCAAATTTTTCGCGGACATCCCTGCCCGCGCGTGGATTGAGCAATTGGGCAACGAACTCGTGACTGCCGGCGTGGCCAACAGAGACGGTACGCATATCGTGAATACCTGAATCACTGCGGCCCTGCGAGTTTTGACATTCATTTTTATCGCTGCTGTGCCGATCGCCTCTTGGCGAGCATCTAGACGCCTGCTTTAAGTACGCGGCACAAATACAAAAACAAAAGCCCGCATGAATTCATGCGGGCTTTTTAAACTCTGTGGCCTGGTCAATAACCAAGCGCACAAAAGAAAACGCCCGGTTGAAAAAAAATCAACCGGGCGTTCCTTGCTGTAAGAGCCTGACGATGTCCTACTTTCACACGGGAATCCGCACTATCATCGGCGCTAAGTCGTTTCACTGTCCTGTTCGGGATGGGAAGGAGTGGTACCAACTTGCTATGGTCATCAGGCATAACTTGTTGACAGATTGTCCAAAGAACAATCCATCGAATTCATAGAGTAAATCAGCTTGTATTTAGATTCGCACAGCTGCTGAGCTATGCTTTTTGAATGCGTCAACTTGGCATAACAACTTCGAATTAATCAAAGTTATAGGGTCAAGCCGCACGAGCAATTAGTATCAGTTAGCTTAACGCATTACTGCGCTTCCACACCTGACCTATCAACGTCCTGGTCTTGAACGACTCTTTAGGGGGCTCAAGGCCCCGGCAGATCTAATCTTGAAACGAGTTTCCCGCTTAGATGCTTTCAGCGGTTATCTCTTCCGAACTTAGCTACTCGGCAATGCCACTGGCGTGACAACCGATACACCAGAGGTTCGTCCACTCCGGTCCTCTCGTACTAGGAGCAGGCTTCCTCAAATCTGCAGCGCCCACGGAAGATAGGGACCAAACTGTCTCACGACGTTTTAAACCCAGCTCACGTACCTCTTTAAATGGCGAACAGCCATACCCTTGGGACCGGCTACAGCCCCAGGATGAGATGAGCCGACATCGAGGTGCCAAACACCGCCGTCGATATGAACTCTTGGGCGGTATCAGCCTGTTATCCCCAGAGTACCTTTTATCCGTTGAGCGATGGCCCTTCCATACAGAACCACCGGATCACTATGTCCTGCTTTCGCATCTGCTCGACTTGTCAGTCTCGCAGTTAAGCACGCTTATGCCATTGCACTATTATCACGATGTCCGACCGTAACTAGCGTACCTTCGAACTCCTCCGTTACACTTTGGGAGGAGACCGCCCCAGTCAAACTGCCTACCATGCACTGTCCCCGATCCAGATAATGGACCTAGGTTAGAACCTCAAACACACCAGGGTGGTATTTCAACGTTGGCTCCATGCGATCTAGCGACCACACTTCAAAGCCTCCCACCTATCCTACACAGATCTGTTCAAAGTCCAATACAAAGCTACAGTAAAGGTTCATGGGGTCTTTCCGTCTTTCCGCGGGGAGATTGCATCATCACAAACATTTCAACTTCGCTGAGTCTCAGGAGGAGACAGTGTGGCCATCATTACGCCATTCGTGCAGGTCGGAACTTACCCGACAAGGAATTTCGCTACCTTAGGACCGTTATAGTTACGGCCGCCGTTTACTGGGACTTCAATCAAGAGCTTGCACCCCATCATTTAATCTTCCAGCACCGGGCAGGCGTCACACCCTATACGTCGACTTTCGTCTTAGCAGAGTGCTGTGTTTTTAATAAACAGTTGCAGCCACCGATTTTTTGCAGCCTCATTGGGCTCCCCAAGTAAATGGTTCACCTACTAAAGGCACACCTTCTTCCGAAGTTACGGTGTCAATTTGCCGAGTTCCTTCTCCTGAGTTCTCTCAAGCGCCTTAGAATACTCATCTCGCGCACCAGTGTCGGTTTGCGGTACGGTCGTGTGTAGCTGAAGCTTAGTGGCTTTTCCTGGAAGCAGGGTATCACTCACTTCGTCTGCAAGCAGACTCGTTATCACCCCTCATCTAAGCCCGGCGGATTTACCTACCAGGCACGACTACAGGCTTGAACCAACATATCCAACAGTTGGCTGAGTTAACCTTCTCCGTCCCCACATCGCACTACACATCGGTACAGGAATATTGACCTGTTTCCCATCAGCTACGCATCTCTGCCTCGCCTTAGGGGCCGACTCACTCTACGCCGATGAACGTTGCGTAGAAAACCTTGCGCTTACGGCGAGGGGGCTTTTCACCCCCTTTAACGCTACTCATGTCAGCATTCGCACTTCTGATACCTCCAGCAGGGTTTACACCACCACCTTCACAGGCTTACAGAACGCTCTCCTACCACTTGCAATAAATTGCAAATCCGCAGCTTCGGTAACTGGCTTAGCCCCGTTACATCTTCCGCGCAGGACGACTCGATCAGTGAGCTATTACGCTTTCTTTAAATGATGGCTGCTTCTAAGCCAACATCCTGACTGTTATAGCCTTCCCACTTCGTTTCCCACTTAGCCAATTTTAGGGACCTTAGCTGGCGGTCTGGGTTGTTTCCCTCTTGAGTCCGGACGTTAGCACCCGGTGCTCTGTCTCCCAAGCTGTACTCATCGGTATTCGGAGTTTGCATTGGTTTGGTAAGTCGCCATGACCCCCTAGCCAAAACAGTGCTCTACCCCCGATGGTAATACTTGAGGCACTACCTAAATAGTTTTCGGAGAGAACCAGCTATTTCCAAGTTTGTTTAGCCTTTCACCCCTATCCACAGCTCATCCGCTAGTTTTGCAACACTAGTCGGTTCGGACCTCCAGTGCGTGTTACCGCACCTTCATCCTGGCCATGGATAGCTCACTTGGTTTCGGGTCTACACCCAGCGACTGATCGCCCTATTCGGACTCGATTTCTCTACGGCTACCCTATTCGGTTAACCT
>NZ_JBFUFE010000003.1:652500-752500 GCF_056403595.1 Polaromonas sp. P2_G11
ACCAACAACCTAATCTGATATCAGCCGCTCCAATCGCGCGAGGTCTTGCGATCCCCCGCTTTCATCCTTAGATCGTATGCGGTATTAGCGTAAATTTCTCTACGTTATCCCCCACGATTGGGCACGTTCCGATATATTACTCACCCGTTCGCCACTCTCGAGTATTGCTACTCTACCGTTCGACTTGCATGTGTAAGGCATGCCGCCAGCGTTCAATCTGAGCCAGGATCAAACTCTATAGTTTAATCACTGCAATAATTTTCAACTCCTTGCATTTGACTGCAAGAAGAAACTCATAAAAACGGAATTGATGAGAAATCTTGACGATTTCACATTTTCTATCTCTATGAGCGTTTAAGGTCAGAAGACCTGGTTACAAGTAACCTGGCAATCGCCTTCAAACGCCCATACTTATCGGCTGTAAATTTTTAATGATCCTGACTACTTGCTTAGCGCATTTAGCACCTTGCTTTTGTCGTCTCGCTGTAATCAGCTGAGCCTCGAATTATATACTGGTTTTTAATTCCCAGTCAACCCGAGGGTTATTTGCCTTTCTCGCTTGACAAACTCAATTCAGAGAATTTCGCTTGCCTCGCTGTAATCAGCAGAGCCTCAAATTATATACCGGTTTTTGATCACCAGTCAAACTTTTTTGACTCTTTTTTCTGCTGTCTGACCGCTTGGCGGTCAGAACTTTCGTTTTCAGCAGAGCCTTGAATTCTATACCGGTTTTTGAGTCCCGGTCAACTTTTCAAGATCTTTTTTCTACTGAACTTTTCGCTTTCGCGGTAGCTGCAAATCCCGAAGAATTTGTTCGCTGTGTTCAGCAGAGCCATCGACTATAGCACGGTTGTTTTGCGCTTTTCAAGCACCGCTTAAAAAACTTTCTCAACTTACGCGTTGTTCACCATAAGAGGCAGTGAGCGCAAGCGCTTCCCTGTCAGTGCGTACAGGGCATTTCCCAATGCAGGCGCCAATGGCGGCACACCTGGTTCGCCTGCGCCGCCAGGTGTTCTCTCGCTGGGGACAATATGAGTCTGCACAACGGGCGCCTGCGCCATTCCCACCATGGCGTACTGGGGGAAATTCTTCTGGCGCACAACACCGTCCTCTATATCTATGCGGCCATGCAGCGCCGCGGTCAGCGCAAAGATAACGCTCCCCTCCATTTGCTGTGCCACGATGCCCGGGTTCACAGCCGTACCGCAATCCACAGCACACACCACGCGGTGAACGCGCAGCATGCCATTGAGCAATGACACCTCCGCGACCTGCGCCACGATGGACCCAAACGATTCATGCAAGGCGATGCCGCGGGCCCGCCCCTCGGGAAGAGCGCTGCCCCAGCCAGCCTTGAGTGCAGCCAGATCCAGCACGGCCAGATGCCGCGGTGCTTCGCCCAGCAGGGAACGCCGGAAAGCGAGAGGATCCTGTCCAGCCGCCCAGGCCAGCTCGTCCACGAAGCTTTCAGAAAAGAACGCGTTATGCGAATGCCCCACCGAGCGCCAATAGCCGACAGGCACGCCCGAGCGCGTGGCCACATGCGACATGGACTGGCTGGCAAAGCCATAAGGCAGGTCGAACAAACCTTCCGCAGCACTTTTATCGGGGGTATCAAAGGGCCCGGACAGGGCCGGCAGGTTGCGTTCGAGCCATCTAGGCGTAATGGCGTCGCCGGCAGACTTGATGGACAGGCAGGTGACGTCGCCCGTTTCGTCCATGGAGGCCCTCAGCCTGGCTACCTGCATGGGCCGGTAAAAGTCGTGCGTGGTGTCTTCTTCGCGCGACCAGATCAATTGCACAGGCCGGCCACCACACTCCACGGCAATGCGCACTGCCTGCGCCACACAGTCGACCTCCAGCCGGCGGCCAAAGCCGCCCCCCAGCAAGGTGACAGTGACATGGACATCTTCCTGAGCCACCCCGGCCACCCGTGCGGCAACGGCCACAGCCATCTGCGGCACCTGGGTGGGCGCCCAGAGCCATACCTTGCCGCCCATGACTTGCGCGGTGCAGTTCATGGGCTCAAGCGTGGCGTGGGCCAGGTAGGGTGCACGATAAAGTGCCTCGATTTTCCGCACAGCGGATGCCTCGGCCTTGCCGGCATCGCCTTTTTCATAAAAGACATGGCCTTCTTCACGTGCCAGAGCGGTTTCCAGCGATTGTTCAATCGCGCGGGTGTCCAGCGCGCCAGCGGGTCGCTGCTGCCATTCGACCGGCACCATCAAGGCCGCCTGCTGGGCCTGCCACCAGGTTTTACCCACCACGGCAAAGCCGGCAGTAGAGCCCGCATAGGCCGGCAGCCGCACCAGGCGCTCCACGCCAGGCAAGGCCAGCGCCGTATTCACCTGAATCGCACCCGCTGAACCGCCCAACATGGGACAAAGCCGGATCGCCGCATACACCATGCCCGGCAACCGGACATCGAGGCCAAAAACGGCCGTGCCATTAACCTTGGCAGGTAAATCCAGGCGCTGGGCACCCCGCCCTATCAGCTTCCAGTCCCCGCGGCTTTTGAGAGTCACGTCCCCCGGCGGAGTCGCTGCGGCAAATTTCGCCAGTTCACCGTAGTGGGATGAGGGGCCTGAGGGGTGCGAAATCACGCCGTTTTTGACTGTGAGCTCATCCACCGGCAATTTCCAGTCCAGCGAGGCGGCCCCCAGCAGGGATGCCCGGGCCGTGGCAGCGGCCAGGCGCACCACGTCCCAGGCATCCGCCAGGCTTGAGGAACCCCCTGTCGCGTTGATGCCGAGCTCACGGGCAACCTTGCCCATCATCCACTCGCCGATCCTGACCGGGGTGGGGCGAACCCTGGGGGCGCCTTCTTTGGCAAAGTCATCGACGTCCAGTGGATGAAAGGGCAGGCTGCCCACCAGCATCGCGACATTACCGTAAATGGCATCAGAACCCGCCTGCGCCACGGTCACCCGCTGCAGCGGCACGTCAAGCTCTTCGGCCACCAGCATGGCCAGCGCCGTGTGCACGCCCTGACCCATTTCGCTGCGCGGCATGGCCAGCACCACACCGCCGTCCGCCCGGATCTTGATCCAGCCATTGAACACCGCGCCATCAAGCTCGGGAATGCTCGCAGGCCAGGGCTTGGCCGGGCTGCCCAGCCGGGAGCGCGCCGGCAACAGGCTCCAGCCCACCAGCAATGCGCCTGCCGCACCGGTTGCACTGAGCAGCCAGGCCCTTCTCTTCATGAGGACGTGGCCCCCACGCTTTTCGCTTCGCGTAATGCGCTGCCCCTTTTTTGCATATTCCGGGGCTCGTTTCCTTGGGGCGGCCCGGCGGAAAATTGAGCCTTAGGTGTTGGGCCCTTGCCGCCGGGCGCCATGCCGGCCGCGCGCTTGATGGCCACCCGGATCCGCTGGTAAGTGCCGCAGCGGCAGATATTGGTCATGGTGGCATCGATGTCCGCATCTGTCGGCTTGGGGATTTTGTCGAGCAGGGCGGCGGCCGCCATCAGCATGCCCGACTGGCAATAGCCGCATTGGGGCACCTGCTCGGCAATCCAGGCGGCCTGCAGGGCGTGTGGCTTGTCCGTCGCACCCAGCGCTTCAATGGTCTGAATGCGCTTGCCCACCACGGCGGACACCGGGACGACGCAGGACCGCACCGCTTCGCCGTCCACCCGCACCGTGCAAGCGCCACACGCGGCCACGCCGCATCCGAACTTGGTGCCCGTCATGTTCAGCACGTCGCGCAGCAGCCAGAGCAAGGGCATGCCGGGGTCGGCGTCGGCCTGAACGGCCCGTCCATTGATTTGCAGTTCCAAGGTCCCTCCTTCAGCGATCGAATCGCCGGAACGAACGACTATATCGGCGAGGCCTGGCAAGCGATAGGGCGCAGATGCGACATCGGCCACTCAGTAATAACTTGTATTTAAGGGATGGCACATATGTGGCGTCATGTGGCCAAAGGCGGGCCCTGCAGGGCCGATGAAGAGCCTATATAGAAACTGCCTCACGGCAGGGGCGGATAATCTGCCCCCTTATGGCACTTATTACCTTACTGGACGCCCAACTCGCTTTTGGGCATGTCGCACTGCTGGACCACGCAGATTTTTCCCTTGAAACCAACCAGCGCATCGGCCTGATCGGGCGCAACGGCACGGGCAAGTCGTCCCTGCTGAAAATTCTCGCCGGCCTCGAAAAACCCGATGACGGCACGCTGCAGCTGCAGCAGAACCTGCGCATCGCCTATGTGCCGCAAGAGCCCAGCCTGGACCCGCATGCTACGGTTTTTATAGCTGCCAGCGAAGGACTGGCGCGCACCAGGCACGTAGTTGAGCAGTATCTTGCGGCCGACGAAAACACCGACCTGGACGCCCTGCAGTCGGAAATCGAGGCGCTGGACGGCTGGACCTGGGAGCAGCGCGTCGAGGAAACCCTGCACCGCCTGCACCTGGACAAGGACGCCATCGTCGGTTCGCTCTCGGGCGGCACCAAAAAACGCGTGGCGCTGGCCCAGGCGCTGGTCGCCAAACCCGACGTGCTGTTGCTCGACGAGCCGACCAACCACCTGGACCTCGATTCCATCGCCTGGCTGGAGGACCTGCTTGTCAATTTCAACGGCAGCATCATCACCATCACGCATGACCGGGCCTTCCTGGACCAGGTCGCCACCGTCATCGTCGAGCTCGACCGCGGCAAACTGAACAGCTACCCTGGCAATTTTGCCCAGTACCTGGTGCAAAAAGAAGAACAGATGGCCCAGGAAGCCGTCATCAATGCCAAGGCCGACAAGCTGCTGGCGCAGGAAGAGGTGTGGATCCGCAAGGGCGTGGAGGCGCGCCGCACCCGCAGCGTGGCCCGCATTGGACGCCTCGAAGCCCTGCGCGACAACCGTGCGGCACGGCGTGATGCGGTGGGCCGCGTCAACCTGGACGTCTCCAGCGGCGAGAAGAGTGGCAAGATCGTGGCCGAACTGACGGATGTGAGCAAAAGCTTTGGCCATCCCGGATCGGAAAAAATCATCGTCAACAAATTCACCGGCACACTGCTGCGCGGCGACAAGGTCGGCCTGCTGGGGCCCAACGGCGCCGGCAAGACCACGCTGCTCAAGCTGATTCTGGGTGAACTGCAGCCCGATGTGACGAATCCGCCCGGCAAAATCCGCCAGGGTGCCAACCTGCAGGTCGCGTACTTTGACCAGATGCGCGACAGCCTGGACCTGGACGCCACGCTGGAAGACTTCATCAGCCCCGGCAGCGAGTGGGTCGAAATCAACGGCCAGAAGAAACACGTCAAGAGTTATTTGACGGACTTCCTGTTCTCGCCCCAGCGCGCGAACTCGCCCGTGCGCACCCTGTCAGGCGGCGAGCGCAACCGCCTGCTGCTGGCGCGCCTGTTTGCCCGGCCGGCCAACGTGCTGGTGCTGGACGAGCCGACCAACGACCTGGACATCGACACGCTCGAATTGCTGGAAGACCTGTTGCAAAACTACGAAGGCACGGTGTTCCTGGTCAGCCACGACAGGCGCTTCCTCGACAACGTGGTCACCAGCACCATTGCCTATGAGGGCACGCCCGAGAACCCCGGCTTCTGGCGTGAGTACGAAGGCGGCGTGACGGACTGGATCACGCAATCCAAACGCGCAGCGCAGATCACCGGTGCCAACAAGCCCGCCAGCAGCCCCGCCGGCACCAAAACTTCAAGCAAAACAAGCCCGCAGCCCAATAAGGACGAGCGCGAGCCGCTATCAAAAAAGAAGCTGAGCTACAAGGAGCAGCGCGAGCTCGACGGCCTGCCGGCGCTGATCCAGCAATTGGAGTCGCAGCAAAAAGCCATCGAGCAGGAGCTCTATGACGGCACGCTCTACACCACGAATGCCAAACGGGCGGCGGAACTCAACGCGCGCAACAGCAAGATCGAGGAAGAGCTGATGGCGGCGCTGCAGCGCTGGGAAACCTTGTCGTCATAACCGTGCCCGCTGGCCCCCTGCATGCGGCCCGGCTACAGCCCTGAAGCGCAGTCAAGCCGGGCGCCTACAAGAAGAATAGGTGCGAACGCAGGGCCCGGCGGCACCAAATACATCTCCTTACGCTAAAGTGGCCTGCACCATGCAGACCACTTTCAGTACCCTTTCCGGCACCCGCTTGATCCCGCATACAGGCTGGCGCGCGTTGCGGGGGCTGGCCATGGCCTTCGCCGCTCTTTGGTTAGGGGGCTGTGCCTCGCTGCCCAGCGAGGTTGACCGCCCGGTCTCCACCGCCCTGGCCAACCCGGCTGAAACGCGCCTGGGCAGCCTGGTGGCCGCCCGTGCGGCCAAGGCGGGAACACGCAACGACTCGGGGTTCGCGCTGGTGGGTGACGCCGAGCTGGCTTTCACCAGCCGCATGACGCTGATCAAGGCAGCGCAAAAGACACTGGATATCCAGTACTACGCGATCTTTGCCGACGAAACCACCGAACGCATGTTTGACGCGCTGCGCGAAGCAGCGGGCCGCGGCGTGCGCATCCGCATCCTGCTGGACGACTTCAACACCTCGGGAAAAAACGCGCAGGTGCTGAAGCTGGCGTTTGAAAAAAACATCGAGCTGCGCCTCTTCAACCCCCTGCCGGGCGGCCGTGGCTCGCTGATGTTCCGAATCCTGGGCAACCTCAAGGACACGGCGCGCATGCAGCGGCGCATGCACAACAAGATTTTTGTGGCGGACAACGCCGTGGCCATTACCGGCGGACGCAACCTGGGCGAAACCTACTTCGGCCAGAGCACCGGCACCAACTTTGTCGACATCGACGTGCTGGCAGCGGGCCGCATCGCGCAAGATCTGTCGCGCAGCTTTGACCAGTACTGGAACAACCCGCTGGCCTACCCGGTGCAGTCGCTGATGACCGAAAAGGAAATCGACGCACTCAAGCGCAAGCCGCAGGCCCCGGAAAACCTTTCTTCTCCCGCAGGCACAGCACAGGCCGCTACCCTCCAGGCTGGTGACGGCGCGGTACCCCCCTCAACCCGGCCGGAACGGGTGACCTCTCCATTGCCGACGCTGCCGGATTCGACCGACCTGCGGCTCTTAACCTGGACCTGGGCGCCCTCGGCGCTGCTGGTGGACAAGGCGTCCAAGATCGCCGCCGACGCCGACACCACTGAAGAATCGCAGGACACTACGGTCGACGGGCTGCTTCAACTGATGTCGCAGGCCAAAAACAACCTGCTGATCGTTTCGCCTTACTTCGTGCCCGGCGAACGCATGATGAAGCAGTTTGCCGACCTCCGGCAACGCGGCATTCGTGTGCGGGTGCTCACCAACTCACTGGCATCCAACGACGCGCCGGCTGCCCACGTCGGTTACGCCCGCTACCGCAAGGCCTTGCTGGAGATGGGCATCGAGATTTACGAAATGCGCGCCGAGCAGGAAGGCTCTTTCAGCAGCTTCGGCTCGGCAGCGATCGCGGGGGGATCCACGGGCGGTTCCACCGGCGGCTCACGTGCCAGCCTGCATTCCAAGGTCGTCGTCATGGACGACCGCCTGCTGGTCGTGGGCTCCATGAACCTGGACCTGCGCTCGCAGCTGCAAAACAGCGAAGTGGCCATAGTCATCCGCAACCGAGCCATCTCCGCCGAGGCCACGCGGCTGATCGAGCCCACGCTGGCTTCCGGCGCCTACCGTGTCGAGCTGGAAAACGGTCGGCTGGTCTGGCGTGCGCCGCAAGGTTCGCCACTGAAAGACTCCATGATCGAGCCCGACGCGAGTTGGGGACTGCAACTGATGCTCAAGCTGATCGGGCCCTTTGCACCGGACGAAATGCTTTAAAGACAGGGCCTTTGGCCCCGTCAAGCCGCTGCAGCAGCTTTCTGAATAGCTTCCCGGTGGGCGCCCACCTCGTCCTGAAGACCGGATTGTTGGCTCACATGGCGCCCTTGCCGCGCTGCGCCTTGTCGGCTGGAACGCACGGGTGCAACCGGCTTGGCGGCACCCAGCAAATCGGCCAGGCAATGGGGACGGCCACGTGCGCCGCTGGCCAGATAGTCGGCCAGCAGGGCGCCGCGCACATCTGCGCCGGCCAAACCCCGCACCGATGTGAGGTGCTCAAACAGCAAATCCACCAGTTTCTCAGGTGCGAACTCATGGGTTTTACCGGTGCTGGCCCAGAGCCAGTCGCTGAAATGCAGAAAATGGCCGAACGCCGAGCCGGGGGCCAGCAGCAGCCGGAGCCCCCGCGCAAAACGCCCTGAGTTGGCCAGCATTTCCCAGTACCGCGCAAAACGGTTGATGCGTTGCATGGTGACAAAGTCAATCGTGGAGTTCTGCAGAATCGTGTACGGCGTCTGCGGGTCATACGCCATGGCGAACTCCGCCGTGTGCCGGGTGATGGGTGTGCCGCGCAGGCGCTTGAGGATGCCGAACTGGATTTCATGCGGCGCCAGTTCATGCAGGCGATCAAAACCCTCGGCGAAGCTCTCCAGCGTCTCGCCGGGCAAACCGAAGATCAGGTCTGCGTGCACATGGGCCTGGCTTTCGTTCACCAGCCAGCGCAGGTTGTTCGCGGTCCTGGCGTTGTCCTGCTTGCGCGAAATGCGCTGCTGCACCTCGGGGTTGAAGCTCTGGATGCCGACCTCAAACTGAAGCGAACCTGCCGGGAACTGTGCAATCAGCACTTTGAGCCGGTCGGGCAGGCTGTCGGGCACCACTTCAAAATGCACAAACAGGTCAGGCGCCATCCGGTCCAGGAAAAACTGCAGGATGCGCACCGAGTTCTCGACCTTCAGGTTGAACGTGCGGTCCACAAACTTGAAGTTGCGTGCGCCGCGCTGGTAGAGCGCGCCCATCTCGGCCATGAACGCGTCCAGGTCAAAAGCCCAGGCGGTTTTATCGAGGGAACTCAGGCAGAACTCGCACTTGAAGGGGCAGCCGCGCGAGGCTTCGACATACAGCAACCGTTTGGCCAGGTCTTCGTCGGTGTATTCGCCGTAAGGCAAGGCCAGCGCCTCCAGTGCCGGCTGCTCCCCTGCAACGACCTTCATCAGCGGTTGCGGGCCATCGAGCAAGGCACGGCAGAGCTTGGGAAAACTCACATCGCCCCAGCCGGTGACCACATGGTCGGCCAGGCGGCAAATTTCCTGTTCGCCCGTCTCGTAACTGACCTCGGGGCCGCCCAGCACCACCTTGATGCCGGGCCTCAGGGTTTTGAGCAGGCGCACGACCTGGGTGGTTTCCACCACGTTCCATATATAGATGCCGAGGCCGATGACTTCAGGATCGAGCGCCAGCAACTCCTCGACGATCTGCATGGGCCGTTGCTGGATCACAAATTCGCGCAGCAACGTTTGCGCACGAAGGCCGGGGCCGCCATGCAGGTCCATATTGGCCAGCAGGTACCGCAGGCCCAGCGAAGCGTGGATGTACTTCGCGTTGAGGGTGGCGAGGACAATGCGCGGCATGCCCCTATTATCTGGGCT
This sequence comes from Polaromonas sp. P2_G11, assembly GCF_056403595.1. Lineage (NCBI taxonomy): Bacteria > Pseudomonadati > Pseudomonadota > Betaproteobacteria > Burkholderiales > Comamonadaceae > Polaromonas > Polaromonas sp. P2_G11. Next base: position 661,909 of record NZ_JBFUFE010000003.1, read on the forward strand.
GACTCTGAAAACGGCTGTAATAAGGCAGCGTGAAAATCGACTAACCATCATCGAGCGATGCCCGCACGCTGTCTTGCCCCCTGGCCTTCCAGGAACTAATCTCTGCGCCACCCGCTCACACTTGCACAATGAATGCCCTGCGTTTTCCGTTTGCCAAGCTAGCCGCTACATTTTTGATAGCTGCTTGCGCAATCCCCGTGCCCGCCAGCGCTCAAAAAGCCTTTAGCGACATTCTGGGCAAGGGCACCCCGGGCACAACCGGTGCGGTGGTCACAACGGAGCAGGTCAGTGCCGAACTGCTGGCCTGGGCGCCGGAAGGCGTGGAGCCCGGCAAGCCGGTCTGGGTGGGGCTGCGGCTCACGCACCAGCCCGAATGGCATACCTACTGGAAAAACTCCGGTGACTCCGGGCTGCCGACGCAGCTCGACTGGCAACTGCCCGCCGGCATTACTGCAGGCGATATCGCCTGGCCGACGCCCAAAAAAATCCCGATTGGCACGCTGGCCAACTACGGCTATGAAAAGGCGGTGCTGCTGCCCGTGCCTTTGACCGTGGCGCCCGGTTTCGCCGCCAGGCAGCTGGACGTCAAACTCAAGGCGTCCTGGCTGGTGTGCCGCAAGGAATGCATTCCGCAAGAGGGCGACTTTTCACTGAGCATCCCGGTGCGAAGCTCGACCGCGGCCAGCGGCCAACTGTTTCAGGACACGTTCGCTGCCACGCCCAAAGCACTGGCGGCCGGCGCCAGCCAGGTGGCCGTCGAAGGCAAGGCGATCAGCATTTCCCTGGCCGGCTTGCCCGCCGCCCTGCAAGGAAAAACACTGGCGCTGTACCCCGAAACCGGTAGCGTGATCGAGCCCGCCGCCCCCTGGCAACAGGCTTGGCAAGGCGCGGTGTGGACGGCACAGGTGCCCCTGTCGGGCCAGCGCACCGAGAGCCCGGCCAGCATGCCGCTGGTGGTGGCCCTGGAGAACACTGCCTATCGCATTGACGCGCCGGTCAAAGGCCCCTGGCCTGCGCCAGCGGCTGCCACCGTCGTGCCGCCCGCACTTGAAGCGGCCTTGCGCGCCAACGCGTCGGCCGGTGCGGCCCCCGTGCAAACCAGCGCCCCACCGGTCGGACTCATCGCCGCCATGCTGGGCGCATTGCTCGGCGGGCTGATCCTCAACCTCATGCCCTGTGTGTTTCCGGTGCTGGCCATCAAGGTGGTGGGTTTTGTGCAGGTGAAGGACCAGGCCACGCGCCTGACCACCGGCCTGGCTTACACCGTGGGCGTGGTGGTGTCTTTCCTGGCGCTGGGTGCGCTGCTGCTGGGTTTGCGCGCAGCGGGTGAGCAGCTCGGCTGGGGCTTTCAGCTGCAAAACCCGGCGGTAGTGGCGCTGCTGGCGGCACTGTTCACCTTGCTGGGGTTGAACCTGGCGGGCCTGTTTGAATTCGGCAATGTCCTGCCGGGCCGGCTTGCGGGCTGGCAGGCGAAAAACCCCACCGTCAACGCATTTTTGTCGGGTGTGCTGGCCACCGCCATTGCATCGCCCTGCACCGCTCCTTTCATGGGCGCCTCGCTGGGCTATGCGGTGGGTCTCCCTGCACTTGAAGCGCTCGCGATTTTCGCGGCCATCGGTATGGGTATGGCATCGCCTTATCTGGCGGCGAGCGCCATACCGGCCGTGGCAAGAATGCTGCCGCGTCCCGGCCCCTGGATGGTGACCTTCAAGCAGCTGATGGCTTTCCCGATGTTTGCCACGGTCGCCTGGCTGGTCTGGGTACTGGGCCAGCAAAGCGGCATCGACGGCGCGGGTGCACTACTGGCCTTGCTGGTGTTGATGGCACTGGCGATCTGGGCCTTTACCCTGCGCGGCACGGCACGTACGCTCTTGGCAACCTTTTCCGTGGCGTTGGGCGCGTTGGGGCTGTGGGCCATTGGCCCGAACATCACCAGACCCGCGGCCTTGGTGTCGGCAACACCGACAGCAGGCGGTTGGCAGGCCTGGGAGCCGGGCCGGGTTGACCAGCTCACCGCGCAAGGGCAAAGTGTGTTCGTGGATTTCACCGCCGCCTGGTGCGTGACCTGCCAGTACAACAAAAAGACCACCCTCTCGAATGCGTCGGTACTGGCCGACATCGAAACGAAGAACGTGGCGCTGTTGCGTGCCGACTGGACGCGGCGCGACCCGGCAGTGACAGCGGCACTGAAGCAACTGGGCCGCAATGGCGTGCCGGTGTATGTGATTTACAAGCCCGGCCGCGCGCCGGTCGTGCTGTCGGAGATTCTGTCGGTTGACGACGTGAGGGCCGAACTGGCCAAGCTGTAAAAGAACCTGTTGTCGTGTTGTTGATGTCTCCTGAAGGAGTTCAAGCCATGTTGAATACCCCTCTGCAGCCCGTCCGGGCACTTACCCGCCGCAACTTTTCTGGCGCTCTCGTTGCCGCCCCCTGGCTGGCGTCGGCCGCTTTTTCCGCGCAGGCGGCCACAGCAAGTGTCGGCCAGGCAGCCCCTGACTTTTCGGCCCCCGACACGGCCGGCAAGACCCGCAACCTGGGCGATTACAAGGGCAAGCTGGTGGTGCTGGAATGGACCAATCCGGGCTGCCCTTTTGTGCGCAAGCACTACAGCGGCAACATGCAAGGCCTGCAAAAGGAGTTCACCGCCAAAGGCGTGGTGTGGCTGTCCATCAACTCCACGGAGGCCGAAAGCGGCGACTACCTGGCGCCGGCCAAACTGGCCGGCTGGATGGCCGAGAAACAGGGCCAGCCGACTGCGACACTGATGGACGAGTCAGGCAGGATCGGCCAGCTTTACGGCGCCAAGACGACACCGCACATGTACATCATCAGTCCGCAGGGCCAGCTGATTTACGCAGGCGGTATTGACAGCATCCCTTCTGCCCGCGTTGACGATATCAAGACCGCCACCAATTACGTGCGCCAGGGCCTGACCGAAGCGCTGAGCGGCAAACCATTGAGTGTGGCCTCCAGCCGGGCTTATGGGTGCTCCGTCAAATACAAGGCATAGACCCGCTTAAATAGATAAACAGAGCCTGAACCGTGCCCGGCAACGCCGGTCCAAGCCAGGCCAACACAAAGCCCAGCCATGAACCCCTTGCCCCCCGCAGAGCGCATGCCGCATATCCTCAACCACTGCCGCACCATCGCGGTAGTGGGCTTGTCGCCCAAGCCTCACCGCGCCAGCTTTGATGTGGCGCGCTACATGCAGGCCAATGGCTATCGCATCATCCCGGTCAACCCGAACGCCGCCGAGGTGCTCGGTGAAAAGGCCTATTCGACGCTGACCGAAGCCGCGCAGCACGAAAAGATCGACCTGGTGAACTGCTTTCGCAACAGCGAAGATATTCCGCCAGTGGTCGACGAAGCCATTGCGATAGGCGCCAGGGCCGTGTGGATGCAGCTCGGCATTTCCAACGCCACGGCAGCCGCGAAGGCGGAAGCGGCGGGCTTGCTGGTGGTACAGGACCACTGCCTCAAGATAGACCACCGGGTGCTGCTGTCTCGCGGACTGTTGCACCCGATTGCCCAAGTGGGCGCGGCTTCCGTCTGAGCTTGCCCCTGCAGCCGGCGGCAGCCCGGGAAAGCCATGCTTGCGCGGCGCGGCGCAGCCGCTGAAAATGCCCCATGTCCTTGCGCACGGCACCCATCTCCCTTCCCGCACCAGCCATTTCTCCTTCCATCTTTTCATTCTTCCGCCCTCCCTTGCTGCTGGCCCTGGCTGTATTGGCCGGCTGCGCCAGCCAGGCGCCCACGCACAAGGGCGAAGCACAGGCCGCCCCGATGGCCGCTAGCGAGATCGGCCAGTCGGACGTGAACCGCATGGCCACCCTGGGCATGCGCGATAACCTGGAGGGTTTGCTGCGCCTGGCCGACAAGCTGTACCGGCGCAACCCGGCGGAATGGCGGAAAACCAGCACGCTCGGACGCGACGCGGCCCTCGCCCAGCTGCGCGTGGCGGTTGACACCCGCACACCCTGGCCCGAACTGCAGGGCAAGCGCGACATCGCCGCGCTGTCGCTGGCGCTGGGCCCCGACTTCAAGGGCGATCGCGTGGCGGCGTTCATTTATGCCAGCGCTGACATGGTGATCACGGCCCACAGCGGGAAAACAGCGTATTACCTGACTGACAGCCTGGATGCGCAATACATCTACAACGCCGCCCGCAACATTGAAATCGCCGTATGGATGCTGTCCAACCGGCGCAATGCCGCAGGCCAGCCCTTGCTGCTGGCCGATGAAATCACCGAGCGCGAGCGCAACCTGAGCTTTGAACGCGAGTTCGGCAAAATCATTGGACGGCTGGACCTGCTGGCCTCCGTTCTGACCGAGAAGTACCGCCGCGCGGTGATCACCTATGTTCAAAATCTACTGGGCGGAACGTTTTTGCAGTTCCTACCTGTGAGGTAGGAACTGCAAAATTAGGCACACCCCCGTCTCGGCCCACTTCGTGTGGCCGGATCCCCCCTCAGGGGTCGGCCGCCGCGGCCACTGGATGGGAGAGAGGTTTCCGGCGCGGGGCGATCCTGGGCGGAGACAATAGGCTTTTGCCAATCGTTTTTCCGGAAGCCGCCATGCCCGACAACTATTTGCCCGAAGTCAGAAACCAGTATGAGGCGCTGCCTTATCCGCCCTGCAATCCGCAGGACGACCACAAGCGCCTGGTACGGACCTGGCTCGAAGACCTGCCCATGATCAACCACTACTGCTTTGCGGGGAAGCAGTCGTTCCAGAATGGCTTTCGTGCGCTGGTGGCAGGCGGTGGCACCGGCGACGCCACCATTTTCCTGGCCGAGCAGTTGCGCCATACCGACGCACAAATCGTGCATCTCGACATGAGCGGAGCCAGCATCGCACTGGCGAAGGAGCGCGCACAGATTCGCGGGCTGGCAAACATCGCCTGGGTTCATGATTCATTGCTGAACCTGCCCGCCCTGGCAGCAGAGCTCGGCGCCTTCGACTACATCAATTGCAGCGGCGTACTTCACCATCTGGCCGATCCCGATCTGGGATTCAAGGCGTTGCGCAGTGTACTCAAAGACGATGGCGCCATCGGACTCATGGTGTATGCCACCACGGGCCGCACCGGGGTGTACCAGATGCAGGAGCTCATGCGCCTGGTCAACGGCGACGAGGCGGATGCGCAGCGGAAAATCGCCAACACGCGCGACTTGCTGGCCAGCCTGCCCGCCACCAACTGGTTCAAGCGCAGCGAAGACCTGCACCACGACCACAAGATGGGCGACGCAGGCATCTACGACCTGCTGCTGCATTCGCAGGACCGCTCATACAGCGTGGGCGAGCTGTTTGACTGGCTGGGCGACGAAGCGGATGGCGCAAAGAGCGGACACGGCATGCACCTGGAGTTCACCGATGTACAGCGCGGCCTTTCGCCTTATTTACCGCACATGGTGCTGGGAAGCAAGCCGCCGGCCATGGCCGCGGCATTGCGCAGGCTGCCGCGCAGGAAGCAATATGAAATGGCCGAGCTGATGGCCGGCACCCTTATTACCCATTCCCTATACGTCACTCGCAACGACCGTTGCAAGGCCCCCTACGGCGATCCGGAGTACGTGCCTTTCTTCTACCATGAGCCCTTGACCGGCGAACTTGCCGCGCAGGTGTTTGGCAGCAACAAGGGCCAGCCCTTCATGCTCAGGCATCAGCACTCAGGCGCCTCGGTGATGGTGAATCCCGGCAAGTACGGCGCAAAAATTCTCGCGTTGATAGATGGGAAAAAAACCTTTGGCGAAATATTCGACCAATTCCGCGCGGCCTGGCAGGGCAAAGCGGCTGCGCCTGACAATGCCGTTCTGTTTGGCGACTTTGCCGAGTCGTTCGACGTTCTCAGCGCCCTGGATCGGCTTCTGCTCAGGCACCCCTCGGCCGAAGCCACAGCCGCGAAATAAGAGCCGGAGGATTTTGAGGCTCTCAGGCGAGAGAGCCCCACGCACTCTCAGTTTGGGGCGACTTGGCCACAAGCAGATCCACAACGACCACCAGCTCGCCGCCGAACCGGCCTATGCCCAGGCCGCTCATGAGCTTTTGCTCCTCCTCGTCGGAAGCCATGCGCAAAAAGCACAGGGCCTGCTGCTTGCCGGCATGGGCGGCCGGCAGGATGTTGAGCTGCGTGACCGAGCCGAAGCGCTCGCACATGTTTTTCAGAGCCTTCCGCAAAGCAGGGATGTCGGGGCATTGCTGAAGCTGGTCGAGTTCGAGTGGGCTCATGGATCCTTGCGTGAAATAGAACAACGGAAACAATACAAAAAACGGGAGATAACCGGGGAGTGCTGCAGGATGAAGGGTGACGCAGTAACCCGGCGTGGGGGGCCGCGTGCCTGAAGCGTAGGACAAAATCCTGCGCAGGTAAGTGACGGAACGTTTTGCAACGCTTTATGCCCAATGCTTGCAAATCTTGCGTAAAAGAAATGCCGCTATGCGTCAGCATCGTCTATTGAATGTCTGAAAAGCAGGTGTTTGCCCGTGTCCGTTTCCGTTCCCGCTCCCGTCATTGATCCTGCGCTCGCGCTCCATGTCCTGCCTCATTCCGGCGCCGCCCGGCTCGCCCGGCTGGCCGCGCGCGCTTGCGACGCCCCCATCGCCATCGTGGTGGCCCTGGACGGCGGCCAGGCGGCGCTCAGTTCCGGCACCGGTTTTTCACCGCAAGAGCGCGAAGGGCTGGTCGCTCTGTGTGAAGCCACACTGGACACACCACCCCGCCAGCCGCAGTTGCCGGCCCGCAGCGCGCCCGACATCCTGTTTTATCGGGGCTTGCCGCTGACGCGGGAAGACGGCACGCTGCTGGGCGCGCTTGCGGTCATGGACAAGGTCGCACGAAGCCTCAGCGCCGACCAGGAAGAGGATCTCGAAACGCTGGCGGGCCTTGCTGCCGGGCAACTGGTCGCGCAGCACAGCCACGCACTGCAGGCCACGCAGCAGACTGAAGAAGAGGCCCATCGGCTGGCCACTCGCCTGGGCATCACCCTGGAGAGCATCACCGAAGGGTTTTATACGCTGGATACGCAGTGGCGCTTTACCTATCTCAACCGGGAGGGTGCCCGGCTGCTCGGCCGCCCCAGCAAAGACTTGCTGGGAAAAAGCATCTGGAAGGAATTTCCGGGCGCCATCAATACCTCGTTTTCCGAGCAGGTCCGGGCCGCGGTTGCGGGCAACTACCAGGTGGAATTTGAGGCCCTGTATGCACCGCTGGACAAATGGTTCGAGATCCGCGCCTACCCGTTTCCGGATGGGGTCGCCATCTACTTTCGTGACGTCAGCGAACGGCGCAAGGCCAGGGAGCAGCTCATGCTGCTGGAAACGAGCATCTCCCGCCTCAACGATATCGTGCTCATCGCGGAAGCGGTCCCCTCCGGGAAGCCGGGCTTGCGCATCATCTTTGTCAACAATGCCTTCGAACACCATACCGGCTATAGCCCGCAAGAGGCCATGGGTCATTCACCGCGCCTTCTATGCGGGCCGTTGACCCAACGCAGCGAGCTGCAGCGCATCAGCGCCGCCTTCCAGAAGGGCGAACCCGTTCAGGCCGAGCTCATCACCTACAAAAAAAACGGCAGGCACTTCTGGATGGAAGTCGACATCGTGCCGGTCGCCGATGACGCCGGTGTGTTCTTTACCCATTGGGTTGCCGTGGGGCGGGACATCACGCGCCGCAAGGTGGCGGAGAGCGAAATCAAGCATCTCGCCTTCTACGATCCGCTCACACAATTGCCCAACCGCCAGTTGCTGATGGACAGGCTCCAGAAGGCGCTTACCCACAACTACCGGCATCCGCGCGAAGCGGCGCTGATGTTCATTGACCTGGACAATTTCAAGACACTCAACGACACCATGGGCCACCAGAAAGGCGACCTGTTGCTGCAGCAGGTTGCCAAGCGCCTTGCGGCCTGCCTGGAGCCGCCCGACACGGTGGCGCGCCTGGGCGGGGATGAATTTGTGGTCATGCTGGAGGACCTGGGCCAGGACCCTCAAGCAGCGGCCGCAAAAGCCGAAGCGGTGGGTGCGCGGATTCTTGCTGCGCTGAGCGAACCCTACAGCCTGGCGGGCTACCAGCACTACAGCACCTGCAGTATCGGCATCACTTCGTTCAACCAGACCCTGGACAACATTGGAGACCTGCTCAAGCAGGCCGACCTGGCCATGTACCAGGCCAAGATGGCCGGGCGCAACACCATCTGCTTTTTCAACCCGGCGATGCAGGCCGCCGTCACCGCCAGTGCCGCACTGCAATCGGACCTGCGCCAGGGCCTGCGCGAAAAGCAGTTCCTTCTGTACTACCAGCCACAGGTAGGGCGCGACGGGCGCATGACGGGCGTCGAGGCACTCCTGCGCTGGCAGCACGGCGGGCGCGGCCTGGTGCAGCCGTCCGAGTTCATTCCGGCGGCTGAGGAGGCCGGGCTGATACTGCCGCTGGGCCAATGGGCGCTTGAGACGGCTTGCCGCCAGCTGGCGGCGTGGGCCCACCGCCCCGAGACCGCAGCCTTCAGTGTGGCCGTCAACGTGAGTGTGCGGCAGTTCCGCCACCCGGAGTTCGTGGACCTTGTCATGGCCGCACTCAAGGAAACGAAAGTCAGCCCGCACAAGCTCAAGCTGGAGCTGACCGAAAGCCTGCTGGCGGAGAACATGGAGGTCACCATCACCAAAATGGCCCGGCTCAAGAAGATGGGCGTGACCCTTTCCATTGACGATTTCGGCATGGGCTATTCCTCACTCTCATGCCTGAAGCGCTTGCCGCTGGACCAATTGAAAATCGACAAGTCTTTTGTGGAAGACATCCTGCGCGACCCTAACGACGCCGCCATCGCACGCACCATCATTGGCCTGGCGCAAAGCCTGGGGCTGGGCGTGGTGGCGGAAGGCGTTGAGACCGAAGCCCAGCGCGACTTCCTGTCGCGCCACGGTTGCGACTGCTACCAGGGCTATCTGTTCTGCAAGCCCCTGCCCATCGACGAGCTCGAAGCCTTCATCAAGACACTTCGGATTTAAGGGTGACGGCAGGCAAAGGCGAGGCCTTGTGGTGTTCCAGCCGGAAGATCACCTCCTTGACGATGCCATACATCACCGCGCGGTCGCGGCCAGGGTGGTCCGTGAAATGCACCGTCGTGGACCCGAGCGTCGCGCCCCCGGCGTCATAGCTCACCGTGATGCCGTAGGCCGTCATCAGCGGGCCGCAGGCACGCCAGTCGCGCGTCCATTGCGGCAAAGCCTGATTGCTGTCCCAGAGGGTGCCTGCGCTTTCGTAGCATTCCTCGATGTGCGCATGACCCAGCAGTTGCGCAAGGTGCCTCTCCTTGGCGATGCAACTGCGGAAATACTCCTGGTCGTTCATGCGCATGAAACACCTCTTTCGGACCCGGCGGGGCCCATGAGGCCATGGTAAATCCGAACCCGCTCAAGTGCCACCCCTGCGGATATCCCGCGATGGGAGGGCCCGCCTCACACCTGAGACAATCAGGGCATGTTCGCACCCCTTCAAAACGACACCTTTTTGCGCGCCTGCCTGCGCCAGGCCACCACCCACACTCCCGTCTGGCTGATGCGCCAGGCCGGCCGCTATTTGCCTGAGTACCGCGCCACGCGCGCCCAGGCCGGCAGTTTCATGGGCCTGGCCACCAACACCGACTACGCCACCGAAGTCACGCTGCAGCCGCTTGAGCGTTACCCGCTGGATGCCGCCATCCTGTTCAGCGACATCCTGACCGTGCCCGATGCCATGGGCCTGGGCCTGTCCTTCGCGCTGGGCGAAGGCCCGCGCTTTGCCACGCCGGTGCGCGATGAGGCGGCAGTGGCGAAGCTTGAGGTGCCCGACATGAACAAGCTGCGCTATGTGTTTGACGCCGTGACGTCAATCCGCAAAGCCCTGAACGGCCGCGTGCCGCTGATCGGCTTTTCGGGCAGTCCCTGGACGCTGGCCTGCTACATGGTCGAAGGCGCGGGCTCCGACGACTACCGCCTGGTCAAGACCATGCTGTACCAGCGCCCGGACCTGATGCACAAAATGCTTGCCGTGAACGCCGACGCGGTTGCCTCCTATCTGAACGCACAGATTGAGGCCGGGGCCCAAGCCGTGATGATTTTTGACAGCTGGGGCGGCGTGCTGGCCGACGCGGCCTTCAAAACCTTCAGCCTGGCCTACACGGCCCGCGTGCTGGCCCAGCTCAAACGCGAGCACGAGGGCGTCAAGATCCCCCGCCTCGTCTTCACCAAAGGCGGCGGCCAGTGGCTCGAAGCCATGGCGCAGCTCGATTGCGAGGTGCTGGGACTGGACTGGACGGTCAACCTGGCCAGGGCGCGGGCTCTGGTGGGGGAAAATGGCCCCCAGGCCAAAACGCTGCAGGGCAACCTGGACCCTAACGTGCTGTTTGCCAACCCGACCCAGATAGAAGCCGAAGTGAAAAGCGTGCTGGACAGCTTTGGCAAGCCCCATATTGATGCCAGCGAGCCTGGACCGGCCCATATTTTCAACCTGGGGCATGGCATCAGCCAGCACACGCCCCCCGAAAGTGTGGAAGTGCTGGTGCGCGCAGTACACGCTCACTCTCGCAGCATGCGCGCCGCTGGTACCTAAACTTTCCGCCTACGTCCAGAAAAGGCCACGGGATGAATGATTTCAACCATGGCTAGCACAAAACCGGGCGATGGCGCCCGGACTTATGCACAAAATTCGTGTTGCGGTGCCGCAATGGTGAACGCAGGCGGCATGCTTCGCTATCAAAGCAATAGCGGACGTAAGTTGTTGATTTATATAGAGACTTTAAATTGCTTTTTTTCCGGGCAGTTTAAGAAAAGCCTTGATTTACAAGGCTTCGCGACGCGCCAAGGCAAGCTATCAACAAAGTTATCCACAGAAAATCTGGAAATCTGTAAAGCGATGGTAAATCAAGGACTTAGCGCACTATCTGGATGTACTTCTCAAGAAGTAAACACATTTAGTTACTCCAAATGAGCTATTGGCTTCAAGTTGCCGTTGCCGCGCCCGCGCACAGTTCCATCGCCGGGCCACTGACCTACCAGAGTGAATTGCCACTTGCTGTCGGCTCCCTGGTGCGGGTGCCGCTAGGTAAGCGCGAAGTCCTTGGGGTCGTGTGGGAAGCGGTGCCTGACAGTGGAACGCTGCTGGAAATACAGACGCGCCACGTCACCGGCGAGCTGGATGGGCTGCTGCCTCTTTCGGCGACCTGGCGAAAACTGGTGACGTTCACCGCGGCTTATTACCAGCGCTCCCTGGGCGAGGTGGCGCTGGCGGCATTGCCGCCGCAACTGCGCGACCTGAGCAATGTTCAGCTGGCGCGGCGGCTCAAGCGCCCGGTGGCTGACACCAGCGGCCCGCAGGACACCGCGGCGCTGATGCCGCTCAGTGCGCAGCAGGCTCTTGCCCTGGCTGAATTTGACAACGATACCCGGCCCGCGCTGCTGTTCGGCGCCACCGGCAGCGGCAAAACCGAGGTCTACCTGCGCGCCGCGGCCCGCGTGCTGGAGCAAGACCCGACGGCACAGGTGCTGGTGATGGTGCCCGAGATCAACCTCACGCCCCAACTGCAGTCGCGCTTTGAAGAACGGTTTGCCCACCTGGGCAAAGAGCGCGTGGTGGCCTTGCACAGCGGCCTGACCCCAGCCCAGCGCCTGAAAAGCTGGCTGGCAGCCCACGCCGGCCATGCGCGCCTGGTGCTGGGCACGCGCATGGCGGTGTTCGCCTCCATGCCGAATCTGCGCCTGCTGGTGGTCGACGAGGAACATGACCCAAGCTACAAGCAGCAGGAAGGCGCCCGCTATTCGGCCCGCGACCTGGCGGTCTACCGCGCCAAGGTCGAAACCGAAGACGCCACGCATACCCACGGCCCTTGTCGTGTGCTGCTAGGCTCGGCAACACCGTCGCTGGAAAGCTGGCAGGCCACCCTCACAGGCCGCTACCAACGCCTGACCATGAGTGAACGCATCGGCGGCCCTCTAGTGACGGGCACGGAAGCGCTGCAATTTTCCGACGGGCCGCCCCTAGGAAAATTAACCCCCTCGGGGGGCAGCGAGCTACACGCAGTGAGCGAGCGTGGGGGCCTACCGCTTGTTCGGCGTGTAGACATGAACCACCAGCCCAAGCACTGCGTGATTGCGCCGCCGCTGCTGGATGCCATCGCCCAGCGCGTAGCCCGTGGCGAGCAGTCGTTGATCTTTTTAAACCGGCGCGGCTATGCGCCTGTGCTGGCCTGCCATGACTGCGGCTGGAAAAGCGAGTGCCCGCACTGCAGCGCCTACCGCGTCTTCCACAAGATAGACCGCACCCTGCGCTGCCACCACTGCGGCTTCACCGAACGCGTGCCGAGCGCCTGCCCGAGCTGCGGCAACATCGACATCGCGCCCGTGGGACGCGGCACCGAACGACTGGAAGAACATTTGGCCGAATTACTGGCCGGCGTGAAGCGGCCAGACGGCGAGCCGCCGCGCATTGCCCGTATCGACGCTGACACGACGCGGCTCAAAGGGGCGCTCGAATCGCAGCTGGCCAGCGTGCATGCGGGCGAGGTCGACGTGCTGGTCGGCACGCAGATGATCGCCAAGGGGCACGACTTCCGGCACATCACGCTGGTGGCGGCCATCAACCCTGACGGGGCGCTGTTCTCCAGCGACTTCCGCGCACCCGAGCGCCTCTTCAGCCTTTTAATGCAGGCGGGAGGCCGCGCCGGCCGTGACGCGCGACACAGCGAGGCCAGCGAGATGTGGGTGCAAACCTTTCACCCCGCCCATCCGCTTTTTGAAGCACTTAAAAAGCACGACTATCCGGGTTTTGCGACGCAGCAGTTGGCCGAGCGCGAAGCGGCGGGCATGTCACCCTTCGGTTTTTCAGCGCTGGTGCGCGCCGAGGCGCGTGCGCAGGATGTGGCACAAGGATTTCTGAACGCAGCAGCGGCCCAGGCCGAGGCGCAACAACTCACAGGGCACGAACAGGTCACCGCTTACCCGGCCGTGCCGATGACGATACAGCGCGTCGCCAATATCGAGCGCGCGCAGATGCTGGTCGAAAGCCCCTCGCGCGCAGCGCTTCAACGTTTTCTCGCGGCCTGGCAACCAACGCTGTTTGAAACGCGACAGCAGGCTGAATTCAAAAGCCTGATTCGCTGGGCGATTGATGTGGATCCGATTGCGATTTAAGCAACACGTAACACCGGGCTTTGCCGCGCTGGGAAGGTCTCTCCCTCCGTCACTTGCCGCCAGTCCTCCTGCCCCATCCAGTCGCGCAGCGCCACCGCGCCTTTAGGTGTGATCTCCAGCGCGCGCATACCCTGGCGGCGCAACAGCCAGCCGCGCTCGAGGCTGTGATTGCAGATCAGCGTGCCGAGTTGGCCGGCGACGTGGAAGCGGCGCTCGCTCCAGTCCAGGCACGGGCGGCAGTAAGGCCGTTTGGTGTTGATGCTGGTTGGCGACGTTGACAGCTCAATGCCCAGGCGCGCCAGCACGGCATTGGCCTTGGGGGTGACGTGGCCGGCTTCGCCGTCAAAGGTGATGGCGCCGTCTTCCAGCAGGTGATGGGCAATGGCCACGCCGAGGCGGCCGGCGATGTGGTCGTAGCAGCTGCGGGCCATGCGCATGGCGGCGTCCTTGGGGCCGGGCACCACGGCGCGGCGCGGCGCGGGTGCGTTCTGTGAAGCCAGTTGTGTGATGCCTTCCAGCACCCGGGCCACGTTGACCGAGGCCAGGCGGTGGTAGCGGTGCCGGCCGTGTTGCTCTACGCACAGGAGGCCGCCTTCGACCATCAGGGCCAGGTGGCGGCTGGCGGTTTGCGGCGACACGTTGCCAACGCCGGCCAGTTCGTGGGCGGTGAGCGATCGGCCGTCCAGCAGCTCCATCAGCATGGCGGTGCGGGCCGGCTCGCCGACCAACGAGGCGATGTGCGCGATTTGGTTGGTATTCATCATGGTTTAAGACCTTCTGGATACCAACCTTAGCAGCATCGCAAACCCCATGCTTCGCTCCGGGGCGAAGCATCGCGCACCCTCTTCGCCGCACCATGGAGGCCATGCAGCAGTCGCTGCCTTCTCACACGGAGAACTCCATGGAATTGCCAACGACCTCCGCCCTCCAGCCGCCGGTGCCACGCGCCTTTTACGGCGCCACCGTTGTGCGCGCCGCCTTTGTACTGGCCATCTTCGGCTGGGGTATTGGCTTTTACAGCCCGGCGATTTTTCTGCATGCGGTGATCGCCCGCACCGGCTGGGCGTTGCCACTGGTATCAAGCGCCGTGACCTTTCACTTTTTATTCGGCGCGGGCGTGGTGGCCTGCCTGCCGCGCATCCACGCCCGGCTGGGGGTCGCCGCCACTACCGCTGCGGGCGCCGCCGCGCTGGCACTGGGACTTCTGGGCTGGGCGCTGGCTGCACAGCCCTGGCAACTGTTTGCGGCTGCCATGCTGACGGGCGGCGGCTGGGTCACCATGGGCGCGGCGGGGATCAACGCCATCATCTCGCCCTGGTTTATGCGCGGCCGGCCCCTGGCACTGGCCAAGGCCTACAACGGCGCCAGCCTGGGCGGTGTGATTTTCTCACCGCTATGGGGCGCGCTGATCGCCGCGTTGGGTTTTACCGCCGCCACCTTGCTGGTGGGCGCGGCCATGCTGACCGTGGTGGTCTGCCTGTGTTTTTACGTCATCACGCAAACGCCGGAGCGCATGGGCCAGCAGCCTGACGGTGATGCACCGGGCACACCCTCGCGCACCGTCACCTCTGCGCATGCCAAACCCTTGCCGGGCCGCCTGCTGTGGCGAGACCGCAGCTTTCGTACGCTGGCCGCGGCGATGGCGCTGAGCATGTTTGCCCAGGCCGGCTTGATCACGCATTTGTATTCGCTGCTGGTGTCAGCGCTCAGCACCCAAGGCGCGGGCCTGGCGATGGCGCTGGCCACCGCTTGCGCCATCGGCGGCCGCACCATCGTCGCCAAATGCATGCCGGTGGATGCCGACCGGCGACTGGTCGCCAGCGTGAGCTACGCGGTGCAGATCACCGGCTCACTGCTGCTGGCTTGTGCGGCGGAACACCAGACCGTGCTGATTCTTGCCGGCGTGGTGCTGTTCGGCGTCGGTATCGGCAACACCACTTCGCTGCCGCCGCTGGTGGCACAGGTGGAGTTCGTCAAGGGCGATGTTCCGCGGGTGATCGCGTTGATCGTGGCCATGTCGCAGGGTCTGTGGGCGCTGGCGCCGGCCACGTTTGGCCTGCTGCTGGTCACAGCCGGCGGGAGTCCGGCGCACCTCGGTGCGGGCACAGTCCTTTACTTCGGCGCGACCGTGCTGTTGCAGCTGGCGGCCATCGCCTGCATGCTGGGCGGCCGCAGGCCGGCACCGTAAACACGCGTCAGGAAAGGCGCGGTGTGGAGCCCGGCGCGCAGGCTGCGGCGCGCGCCAGCAACAGTTCGCGCTCGCGCAGGTTGCGGGTGAGCGACGCGGCGCGCTCGAACTCCGCATGGGCTTCTTCGAGCCGGCCGAGCTTGAACAAAAAGTCGGCGCGTACGCTGGGCAGCAGATGGTAGTTTTTCATCAAGGGTTCGGCCAGCAGCGCATCGGCCACCTCCAGCCCCGTCGCCGGGCCGAAAGCCATCGCCAGCGCGACGGCGCGGTTGAGTTCCACCACCGGTGACGGCATGAGCTGCGCCAGCGCATCGTAAAGCGCGGCGATGCGATGCCAGTCGGTGTCGGCGCCCGTGGGCGCACGCGCATGGCACGCGGCAATCGCGGCCTGCAGCGCATACGGCCCCAGCGCACCGCCCAGCGCCTCGGCACGCGCCAGCGCCGCAAGGCCGCGGCGTATCAGGATGTGGTCCCAGCTTGCCCGGTTTTGCTCCAGCAGCAAGATGGGCTCACCCGAAGGCCCGGTGCGCGCCCTGGCGCGCGAGGCCTGGATTTCCATCAGCGCCACCAGGCCGTGAACCTCAGGCTCCTGCGTCGCGAGTTCGGCCAGCACGCGCCCCAGTCGCAAGGCCTGGTCGCACAGCGCGGGCCGCATCCAGTCGCCGCCCGAAGTGGCTGAGTAGCCTTCATTGAAGATCAGGTAAATAACTTCCAGCACCGAAGCCAGCCGGGCGCCGCGCTCTTCAGGGCCAGGCACTTCAAAAGGCACGCGCGCCTCGGCCAGGGTGCGCTTGGCACGCACGATGCGCTGGGCCACCGTGGGCTCAGGCACCAGGAAGGCGCGCGCGATCTCGTCGGTGCTCAGGCCGCCCAGCAGCCGCAGCGTGAGCGCAATGCGCGCCTCGGTGGACAGCACCGGGTGGCAAGCGGTGAAGATCAGGCGCAGCAGATCGTCGCCGTAGTCGTCGGCGCCGTCGTCGCCAGAGCCGGGATCGTCTACATCGGCGAAAGCCATTTCCTGCTCCAGCTCGAGTTCATGGCCCAGCTCTTCATGCTTGAGCGCCAGCAGCTTGCGCCGCCGCAGGTAGTCGATGGCCCGGTGCTTGGCGACGGCCATAAGCCAGGCGCCCGGGTTGTCCGGCACGCCGATCTTCGGCCAGCGCTCCAGCGCCGTGACCAGCGCGTCCTGCGCGATCTCTTCGGCCAGGCCCACCTCCTGCACCATGCGCGCAACCTTGGCGATGACCTTGGCCGATTCGATGCGCCATACGGCGTCGATGGCACGATGGGTTTCATGCGACGCCATGCGGCTTCAGGCGCCCTTGCCTTTTGCGCTCTTCCCGCTCGGCGCTTGTTGCATCTCGACGAAACCGGCGGCAGCCTCCTGTACGTCAGGCGGAAAGTCAGACATCTCCTGCACCTGCCGCACTTCGATGATTTCGTTCTCGCCGCCCGGGCAGCGCGTTGCCCACTTGATGGCTTCCTCGCGCGAGGCCACGTTGATCATCCAGTAGCCGCCCAGCACTTCACGGGCTTCGGCAAAAGGGCCGTCCTTGACATGGGCCTTGCCACCGGGAAAGGTTACGCGGGCGCCCATGGAGGGTGGGTGCAGGCCGTCCAGCGCGAGCAGCACGCCGGCTTTTTGCAGCTCCTCGTTGTATTTCATCATCGCGGCGACGGCGTCGGCGCTGGGCATGGTGCCTGCGTCGGCAGTTTCGTAGCCTTTGGGGATCATCAGCATCATGAATCGCATTTGAATACTCCTTGAGTGTGGGGCGGGTGAGCCGGGCTTACTTTTCTGCAGCAGCCTTCAGGTCGGCCAGGCCTGCTTCGAAATCCTTGCCCACCATCTTGTCCATATCGAAGAAGACATGCATGACCCTGGCCATCAGGGGCGCGGGGCCCGCCATCTCCCAGCTCACGACGCTGCCACCGGCTTGCGGCTGGATGGTAAAAACCACCTTGTTATGGGCCTCAAAAGGCTTGCTGAAGTTCAGGTCTATCCTGACGAGCGAAAACGGTACGGACTCGGTGATCAGCATGTCACCCGTGCCGACTTCCTTGCTTTCCCAGGCGTAGGCCGAGTCCTTGCCGGTGGCCGGACCGCTGAAGCTGCGCTTCATGGCCGCGTCCTTTTTCTCCCAGGGCGACCAGGCGGCCCACTGTTTGTAGTCATTGATCAGCGGGAAGATTTTCTCGGGCGGCGCCTGGATGGTGGTCTGGCGTTGTACGCGGAAGGTGTCTGGCTTGTTGGAGGCCAGTATCAGCACGGCCACGATGAAAACCACGATGGCGACGGCCGCAATGATGGCGATGGTCTTGAACATGTTTGTATCCCTTTAAGTTGGTGTTTGTTCACTTCGTAAATGGTCGAGCGCCGGATTCACAGGCCCTTTCCGGCCTCCAAAAAGCGTCTGCTCACCGGTACGACGAACGAAAAACCCGAAATCGACAGGCCGGGTCGAAAAATTTCAATTATTTTTTGACCCAAGCCAAGAACGCTAGGCCTGTGCGAAATCGGCAGCTTCATACAGCAGCCGGATTTCCACCTCAACCTCTTCCGTATCGCGAAACGGGAAGGGATAGGCCAAGGCCCAGTCCACCGCAGCCTGCAGCGAACGCGCCTGGATGATCCAGAAACCGGCCAGCAATTCCTTGGCTTCGGCGAAGGGCCCGTCCATCACGCTGGGTTTGCCCCGGGTGAACTTCATGCGCGACGCGCTGGCGCTGGGCTTGAGCCCTTCACCCATGAGCAGCACGCCAGCCTTGACGGCTTCGTCGTTGTGTTGGGCCATGCGCCCCAGCCACTGGCTGTCGGGCACGATGCCGGCTTCGGCGCGGTCATTGGCCTTGAGCAAAATCATGAAGCGGCGGAACCCCTCGGGCAGCGGCGGCGCGCCTTCCCCGGCGACGCCGCGCAGGCCGCCGGGGCAACCGCCCTCGCGGATTTCCAGCGAGGTGTTGCCATCCGCATCCTCTTGAGGCCAGCGTTTAAGCCATTCCAGTGCGTCACCCCTGGAAGCCGCCTCAATCATGGTGAAACCGGCGATCAGCTCTTTGGCTTCGGTGAAGGGGCCATCGATGACCGTGGGCTTGCCACCGGAAAACCGGATGAGCGCGCCCTTTGAGCTTGCCTGCAGGCCCTCGCCGCCCAGCAGCATGCCGGCCTTGGCCAGTTCTTCGTTGTAGGCGCCCATGGCGGCCAGCAGTGCGGGGCTGGGCAGCTCGCCGGCTTCAGTGCTCGCGTCGGATTTGCGCAGGATCATGTATTGCATGCGTGAAGTCTCCTTGGAACCCGGTTTTTACCTCAAACACGGGCCCGGCAGCCAGGCGCCCGCTTTCAGGACTTCGCGGCAGTCTGTGCTTCGACCTGCTGGCGCAAGCGCTCTTCGGCTTCGCGAAGTTCAGGCGTGAATTCGGCGCCGAAGTCTTCAGCCGAAAACACCTGGCGGATTTCGATTTCGGCCTCGCTCTCAGGCGGCAAGGGGCAGCGTTTGATCCACTCAATCGCCTCTTCTTTCGACGAGACTTGCAGCATCCAGAAACCGGCGACCAACTCTTTGGTTACGGGGAAAGGCCCGTCGATCACGGTGCGCTTGCTGCCGGAAAACCTGACGCGCGCGCCTTTGGCGCTGGGGTGCAAGCCTTCGCCCGCCAGCATCACGCCAGCCTTGACCAGCGATTCGTTGAACTTGCCCATGTCGGCCAGCAGTTGTTCGCTGGGCATTTCGCCGGCTTCGCTGTGTTTGTCGGCTTTGATGAGGACCATGAATTTCATTTCGGACTCCTTGGTGTTGCGTTAGGTTTGCGTTGGGAGCGGAGAGCCCGGACAACCCGGGCAGAAAAATCCTGCTCTTACCGGTACGACGAACGGAAAGCGCGAAATCGACAACGCGGGACCATTTTTTTTAGGTTTTTTTGTAACGACGGCCGAAAAGGCCTGGTACCTGGCTCAGGTCAGCAGGGTCACTGCTGCCGAAAAGCTGAAAAAAGCCAGCACCGTCGACAACAGGATGATGCGCGCGATGCGGCCGTTGTCCGCGCCAAAGCGCTCGGCCAGCAGCGCCACATTGCTGGCGCTGGGCAACGCCGCCACCAGTACGATGACCGTGAGTGCGAAGGGTTGCAGCGGCACGCCCACAGCGATGGCACCCAACCCGACGAGGCCCACCAATACCGGGTGCACCACCAGTTTGATGAGCGCAACCGGCACATACTCCTTCAGGGGTGTGGCAGCCGTACTGTTCATCTGCGAGCGCGCCAGCACCGCGCCAATGGTGAACAGCGCCACAGGCGAGGCCGCATCGGCCAGCAGCCCGACGGTCTGCATCACCGGCCCTGGCAACATCACACCCAGCCCGGACGATAGCGCGCCCAGCACAATCGCCCACGGCATGGGATTGAGCGCCACGCCCTTGAGCGCTTTTTGCGCAGCGACCTCTGCGCCATGAATGTCGGCCGAGTCCAGCCGCGACAGCGCGATGCACAGCGAGCTTGTCACGAGCAAGTCAACCAGGATGGTGACGATGGCCGGGCCGGCGGCCTGAGCGCCCAGCAGTGCCACCAGCAGCGGCACGCCCATGAAGCCCGTATTGGGGAAAGCCGCCACCAGCGCACCGAAAGACGCATCGTTCCAGGCAATACGGCCCTTGCGCGTGAGCATCACGGTGAAAGCCACCATCAGCAACGCGCACACCAGGTAGACCGCCACCAGGCTCGCGTCCAGCAGCTGCGCAATCGGCGTGCCGGCGCCAAAGCGGTACAGCATGCAGGGCAATGCGAAATACAACACGAAGGTATTGAGGCCAGGAATGGCCAGCTGCGGGAGCAGGCCCCGGCGTGCAGCAAGGTAGCCGCACAGCACCAGGGCGAAAAAAGGGAAAGTGACGAAAAGAATGCGGAGCACGGCACTGATTGTCGCCCACGCCCTTGCGTGCGAGTGAGCAGCACGGTCCCGCTTGCACATCGATTGAGCATAAAAAATAGCTGCGGCGCAGGCATCGCCTGCGCGAGCAGCTATGTTTTTAATAGCAAAAAATGGTTGGCCAGCGGGTCCGCGTCAGGTGATACCGATCTGACCCAGCCAGCCTGCCGCCGAGCGCCTAGCTCCCCCGGCGGCGTTGCCCTTTAAAAGCTGTGCGCAATGCCCGCGTAAATGGTTCTTTGCCCCTGGTTGACATTCGGATTTCCCGAGATGCCCCCGTCCACCCCGAAGTTGGCACCACTGGAGTTGCTGACGCTGCCGAATGATGCGTACAGCAACGTGCGCTTGGACATGCTGTAGTCCGCACCCACCATGCCCAGCGTGGCCTTGCCGGCCACCCGGTCAGACTTCACGTGGAAGACCGAACCGATCAGCGTGAGCGCTGGCGTCACATCGTAACGAACGCCAACCCAGGCATGCTTGAGCTTGGACGCGGCTGTGAGGGCCGCGTCGGGTGCGGTGATGTAGTCGTAGGCCGCATAGAGCTTGGCCGGGCCGAACTTGTATGTGCCGCCTATGATGGTTTCCTTGGAGGTGCTGAAAACATCCGTGAAGGTGGCGGCAGCATTACGGCGCTCTGAATAGATGGCGCGCAGCATCAGGTCCTGGTTCGCATAGGTCATCGATATGCCCTCGCCGCGGTTGGCCTTGCTGTTTCCAGCCTGTTCGCCAAACGAGATTTGCCCGGTGGCGCTGAAGCCGCCCATATCAGGCGTTGAATACTCGACCACGTTGCTGGCACCGGGCCAGCTGCGGCCCCTGACCAGGGTGGCGCTGCCCACCCACTGTTGGCCGGTCGGGTCCAGGTCCCACACGTCGTTGCTGATGAACAGGTTCTTGCCAAGACGGAAGCTGCCCCAGCTGGCGTTGGACAGACCGACATAGGCGCGGCGGTTGAACAATGCCGAGCCGACCGAGCCGTTTTTCAGTTCAAACCCGCTTTCGAGAAGGAAGTTGGCCGCCAGCCCGCCGCCCAGGTCTTCCTTGCCCTTCATGCCCCACATGCTGGTGCCCCACTGGTTGCTGGCCACCATGGTTTTGGAGAAGCTGGCATTGGCCACCGGGTCATACACATGGTCGATATACGCCAGGCCTGATACGGCACGTCCGTACATGGTGACACTGGACTGGGCCGAGGCCAACTGTGGCGCCAGCGCGGCCGCGCAGGCCACACCGAGGTACACACTACGGAAAGCAGCTTTCATGATTTGTCTCTCTTTGCTATGGTTAGGTTGAGTCAGTTAAAAAGTCCGGATATGCCCATCCGCCGGCATGGCTGCCCAGAGCGAACCCGGTTCGGGCGGGGAAAATCTGCGGCGAGCTTCATCGTGCTTTTCAGGGCTCGGTAGCTGGCAGCGCCGCATGGCGTTTTGGCCGTGTTGATGTCTGTTCATGGTGGTCCGCCGACAGGCAAGGCGCGGTCCAGATGCACATAACCGCCATCGGGATGAATCCACTGGCCCGTCGTGTGTGAGGCGCGATCGGACAGCAGGAACACTACCGTGTCGGCAATTTCGCGGTCGGTCGTCATGCGCTGGCCCAGGGGGATCCGGGCCGTGATGTCGGCCAGCGCCGCTGCCGGGTCGGCAAAGGTCTTGAGCCACGTTTCATAGAGCGGCGTCATGACTTCGGCCGGCAGCACCGCATTGACCCGCACGCCATGTGGCGCCAGGGCGGCAGCCCATTCGCGTGTCAGCCCCAGCTGGGCCGCCTTGGCCGCGACGTAGCCGCTGGTGTTGCCCTGCCCAGTGAGCGCCGTCTTGGAGGAAATGTTGACGATGGCGCCGCGCCTGGCCTTTAGCTGGTCCAGGCACAGGTGAGCCATCAGGTAGTAATGCATCAGGTTGGACTGCAGCGAGCGCTCGAAGGCCTCGGGGCCGGCCTCCAGGCCGACGCTGTCGTTGACGCCGGCGTTGTTGACCAGCGCATCAATGCCGCCGAATTCGGCCACGGCACCCTGCACCGCGGTCCGGCAGGCCGATTCGCTTTCAAGGTCGAGCTGGAAAAACCCATGGCGTGCACCGAGCTCCCGCAAGGCCGCGGAAAATTCCGGCAACAAGGGGCTGCGGCCGAAGATCACCGGCACGGCGCCCTCCCGCGCCAGCTGCAGGCTGATGGCCCCGCCAATTCCGGCGCCCCCGCCGGTGACAATGACAATCTTGTTTTGAAGGTGCAAATTCATCAAGGGCTCCGGTGTCAGATGTTGGTTATGGTCAGGCTCAGCCGAGGGTGTGTAGCGGCCATCAGCCCTTGAAGGCGTACTGCGCCAGCGACTCGCGCTTCATCTCAATCGAATAGCCAGGCCGCTGCGGCGGCATGTAGGCGGCATGGCGAATCACGCAGGGGTCCACGAAATGCTCGTGCAGGTGGTCCACGTATTCGATCACCCGGCCTTCCTTGGTACCGGCGATGCAGAGGTAATCGATCATCGACAGGTGCTGCACGTATTCGCACAAGCCGACCCCGCCGGCATGCGGACAAACCTTGAGCCCATATTTGGCCGCCATCAACATCACGGCCAGCACCTCGTTGACCCCGCCCAGGCGGCAGGCGTCGATCTGCACCACGTCAATGGCGCCCTGCATGATGAGCTGCTTGAACATGACGCGGTTCTGGCACATCTCGCCGGTGGCGACCTGCATGTCGCCCTTCACCGCCTCGCGGATGCGGCGGTGACCCTCGATGTCGTCGGGGCTGGTCGGCTCTTCGATGAACCAGGGCTTGGCAAAGCCCAGGTGGCCCAGCCACTCAATCGCCTCGTTGACATCCCACACCTGGTTGGCGTCGATCATCAGGGTGCGGTCGGGGCCGAGCACCTCGCGGGCGACGCGCACCCGCCGGATGTCGTCCTGCAGGTCGCGGCCCACCTTGAGCTTGATGTGCGAAAAGCCGGCGTCCACCGCCTCCTGGGCCAGGCGCCTGAGCTTTTCGTCGTCATAGCCCAGCCAGCCGGCGGAAGTGGTGTAGCAGGCGTATCCTTCCTGCTCGAGCGTCTTCAGGCGCGCGTCCTTGCCGGCGGCCTGGCGCGTCAACAGCGCCAGCGCTTCGGCCGGCGTGATGCAGTCGGTGATGTAGCGGAAGTCGATCAGCCTGACGATCTCTTCCGGGCTCATGCGGGCCACCAGCTTCCACACCGGCACGCCCTCCTGCTTGGCCCACAGGTCCCACACGGCATTGACCACGGCGGCAGTCGCCAGGTGGATCGCGCCCTTGTCGGGGCCGATCCATCGCAGCTGGCTGTCCGAGGTGATGTAACGCCAGAAGCGGCCCATGTCTTCGGTCACCCAGTCCATGTCGAGACCGACCACCAGGTGGCGCATGGCTTCGATGGCGGCACAGCAGATTTCATTGCCGCGGCCGATGGTGAAGGTCAGGCCATGGCCTTCAAGCCCCGGCTCGCCGGTTTCCAGCACCACATAGGCGGCCGAATAGTCCGGGTCCGGATTCATCGCGTCCGAGCCGTCGAGATGCCGCGACGTGGGAAAGCGCACATCGACGACACGCATGGATTGGATAGTGCTCATGAAGGATTGCCTGGGGATTGCTGTTTGCCTGGTGAAGAAGCGCTTCAGCGCGTGGTAGCCCTGAGGCCGCCGCACCCATCAGTCATACAGAACCGCAGCGATCTTGGGATCATTGATGGTGGTCTTGTCGTAGTAGTAAAAGCCGGTGTCGATGACCTTGGGCAGCTTTTCGCCCTTGAGGGACTTGACCGCCGCCTCCACCGTCTTGTAGCCAATGCCGACCGGGTTCTGGGTAATGGCGCCGGCCATTGAGCCGTCCATGATGGCGGCCTTTTGCTGCTTGCCGGAGTCGTAGCCGATGATCACCACCTTGCGCTTCATCTCCCTGGCGCCATTCAGTGCACCGATGGCCGAGCCTTCGTTGGCGCCGAAAATTCCCTTGAGGTTAGGGTTGGCCTGCAGGATGGACTTGGTGATCTCGGTCGATTTGAGCTGGTCGCCGCCGCCGTACTGCACGCTGACGATCTTGATGTTGGGATAGGTTGACTTGATACGGTTGACAAATCCGTCGGTGCGATCGATGCCGGTGCGGCTGGTCTGGTCATGCACCACGAGGGCGACATCGCCGCTTTTACCGATCAGCTCGGCCATCTTGTCGGCGGCGAGGGCTGCGGCGGCCACGTTGTTGGTGGTGGTCGTGGTCACCGGAATATCGCTGTCCACGCCCGAGTCAAATGCGATGACCGGGATCTTGGCGGCCTGGGCCTTTTTCAGCAGCGGGATCGATGCCTTGCTGTCCAGCGCGGCAAAGCCGATGGCCGACGGCTTTTTGGCCAGCGCCGCCGCGAACATGTCGATCTGCTTGTCCACCATGCTCTCGCTCTCGGGGCCTTCGAAGGTCACCTTGACCTTGTAGTCCTTGCCGGCCTGCTCGGCGCCGGCCTTGACGGCTTGCCAGAACTGGTGCTGAAAGCCCTTGGAGATCATGGGAATGTAGATCTCGTCGGCAGCCAGCGCCGTCGTGCTCAAGGTAGAAGCCAGGCCAAGGCCCAGTGCGAGGCTCAAAAGTGTGCGTTTCAAAATCATGTTTGTCTCCGATCGTTATGGGGTTTGCTATGGGGTATCAAAAATCAGACGTTGGCATGGGTGGGATTTGGGCTTCTCTTTGATAAAAACTGCACTTGCTTTCATTTACTTGCGCTTTCGCAAAATATCGGCATACACCGCCACGATGATGATCAGGCCCGTCACCACCGTCTGCCACTCCTGTGCCACCGACATGATGCGCAGCCCGTTGGTCAGCACACTCATGATGAAGGCGCCGATGATGGTGCCCAGAATCGTGCCGGCCCCGCCGCTGAGCGAAGTGCCTCCGATCACGACGGCGGCAATCGCATCCAGCTCGTAGCCCTGGCCCAGCGCCGGCTGCGCGGAATTCAGGCGCGAAGCGATGAGCAGCCCGGCCACGCCGCAAATCGCGCCGCTGAGCGTGTAGACAATGATCTTCCAGCGGTCCACATTCACGCCCGACAGGCGTACCGCCTCTTCGTTGCTGCCCAGTGCGAAGGTGTAGGTCCCCAGCACCGTCTTGTTCAGGATCAGGCTGGATACCACCGCCACCACAAACAGGATCAGCACCGCATTGGGGATGGGCAGATCGGGCAGGAAATAACCGATCAACGACTCCTGGGAAATGACCGAGAACTCCGGCGTGTCGTTGAAATAGATTGGCTTGGATTGGGTGATGACCAGCGACAGGCCTTTGAGCATGAGCATCATGCCCAGCGTGGCAATGAACGGCGGGATCTTCAGCTTGGCAATCAGCATGCCCGAGGTGAAGCCAGAGAACGCACCGAAGAAAATGGCAGCCAGCACGCCCAGGTAGAAGGGCAGGCCCCAATAGGTCAGCACCACCCCGGCCATGACGGCGCAAAAGGTCATCAAGGTGCCCACCGACAGGTCGATGCCCGAGGTGATGATGACAAAGGTGCAGGCGATGGCCAGCACGCCGTTAACCGCAGTGGCCTGCAAAATGCCCACCATGTTGTCGGTCTGCATGAAGCTGGACGAGGCCATGCTGAAGAAAATCAGCAACCCCAGCAAGCTGGCAAATGCCAACAGCTTTTGACGGGTGTTGCTGCTAAAAGCTGCAGTTTTGAAACCTTGCAGCAACTTGGAGACGGTCATGGGTGATGGTTCCGGCGTTTTTTTAAAAAGCAGCAGCGGCAACCATGCCGGAAACGGCAGCCGGGGCTTCGCGCTGGGTGGCGAGCTGCATGATTTTTTCCTGGGTCGCGTCCCGTGCGACCAGCTCGCCGGTGATGCGGCCCTCGCACATCACCACGATGCGGTGGCTCAGCCGCAGCACCTCGGGCAGTTCGGAGGAGATCATCACGATGGCACGGCCCTGGGCCGCCAGCGCATTGAGCAGCTTGTAGATTTCGCTCTTGGCGCCCACGTCAATGCCGCGCGTAGGCTCGTCAAAAAACAGGATCTCGCAGTCGCGCACCAGCCATTTGGCGACGACGATTTTTTGCTGGTTACCCCCCGACAGCAGCGCCACTTTCTGCAGCGCGCTTGGGGTCTTGATGCCCAGTTGCGCGATCAGCTTCGCAGCCGTGTCCTGTATGGCAGCGGGCCTGAGAAGGAACCCGAAGCTCAAGAACCGCCGCAAGCTCGACAGCACAATGTTGGTCTGCACATCCATGCCGGTGGCCAGACCGAAGTGCTTGCGGTCTTCCGACAGGTAGCCGATGCCGTGCTCAACCGCGTCGGCCGGGCTATGCACCCCGACCTGGCGGCCCCTGACCCAGATCTCCCCTGAATCCCTTTTGTCGGCGCCGAACACGGCACGCGCCACTTCGGTCCGGCCCGCTCCCATCAGGCCGGCAAACCCGAGGATTTCGCCCTTGCGCACGGTGAAGCTGACATCCTTGATCGTACGGCCGCGATTGAGCCCGCGCACCTCCAGCACGGTCTCCCGGCCCTGATCGGTTGCCGGCGGCCTCTCGTCTTCAAGCAGGGCGCGCCCGACCATCATGCCGATGATGGTGTCCATGCTGGTGGTGGCAGTCGGCACGGTGCCGATGTACTGGCCGTCGCGCATCACTGTCACGCGGTCCGAGATGCGCTTGAGCTCGTCCATCTTGTGCGAGATGTACACGATGCCAACGCCGTGGCGCTTGAGCTGGCCGATGATGCGGAACAAGTCGTCGATTTCGGCATTGTTCAGCGCGGCAGTGGGCTCATCCATGATCAGCACGCGCGAGTCAAATGACAGCGCCTTGGCGATCTCGACCATTTGCTGGCGCGCCACCGTCAGGTCGCAAACCAGCGTGTGCGGTTCCAGGTTCAGGTTCAGGCGGTCGAAAATCGCTTTCGTGTCGCGGGCCATCTTCTCGGTATCGATGAACAGCCCAAGCCGCCCGAGCGGCTCGCGTCCGATGAAGATGTTCTGCGCCACGCTCAGATGGCTCATCAGGTTGAGTTCCTGGTGGATGATGCCGATGCCCAGCGCCTGCGCAGCGCGCGGGCTGGCAATCTCGACCGCCTGACCGTCGATGCTGATCTCGCCCGCATCCTTCTGGTAGACCCCGGCCAGCACTTTCATCAGGGTCGATTTCCCGGCGCCGTTCTCGCCCATCAGCGCATGCACCTCGCCTGCGGCAACCTCAAGCCTGGCGTTGTGCAACGCGCGCACTCCCGGAAAGGATTTGCACAGGTTGCTGATGCTCACAAGAGGTGTCATGGGCGGTTCCGGACAGGCGCGGTGCTCGCTCAGATCGGCGCGATGTCGTTGACCGTGGCCAGACGGCCCATCGACTGGCCCGGAGTGCGCCCCAACCAGGCGCTGCAGCAACGCCCGGAATCACCCGGGGCCAGGCAAACCGGCGTACGGGCCTGGCCGACGCCTTGGGCGGCCGCGCAGATCGATACTGTTTTTCCTTCCAAACTTCCTGGGTGCATGACAAAAAACCTTTTTGCGTTGAAGGAACCGTTCAATGAGGCGAAGGCACCAAAATCAGGAAACTTATTGTTACAAATGGTTCATTGATGAACAATCTATTCACTTATGGATCGAAGCGGTGTGAATCATAGAAATTTGCTCATCTTTCCAAGCTCCGGACTTTCCCTAAGTCAGGATTTAATTTATTGATGAACATTAAGTGCAAAAGTAAATAAATCCAAAACAATGAAGGCGAAAGTCTTCGCGAGCGCCGCGTGCCATATCAAGAGCGCTGCGTTACATATCAAAATTGCAATGCCTTCGACCTCACCCACCCTGCCGCCATGACACAAAAATATTCCGTTCTCCCGACGAATGACCAGAACACGAACGACGCCGGCGCCACCGCACCCCCGCCTCTTGCCGACGACCGCTACCGGGCACCGGCGCTTGATAAGGGCCTTGACATCCTTGAGTTGCTGGCTCGCCAGCCGCAGGGCCTGACGCGCGCGGAGATCGTCAAGGAAATGGACCGCAACGCGAGCGAGATCTACCGCATGCTGGAGCGGTTGGTGGCACGGCAATATGTCATGCGTTCGCTCTCGGGCGACCGCTATTCGCTGAGCCTGAAACTCTTCACGCTGGCGCACATGCATCCACCGCTCAACCGGCTGGTGACCCAGGCCATTCCCATCATGGAGGCCTTTGCGCACAAGGCTGAGCAGGCCTGCCACATGGGCGTTTACGACCAGGGCAATGTGCTGATCACCGCGCAGGTCAACGGCCCCGGCACCTGGAGCATGACGATCCGCGTGGGCGTGCATGTCGGGCTGGTCGATACCGCCTCGGGCCGGGTGTTGCTGGCTTTCGCAGATGCCAGCCAGGCTCAGCAAATGCTGGCCCAGCACACCGCACTCGAAGGCGAAGTGCCGATCGGGTCCGATGCATTGGCTGCCGCCCTCGGTGTCATCCGGGAGCAAGGCTATTTCGAGCGCGACAGCCTGCAGTCTTTCGGCGTGGCCGATATCTCCTGCCCCATCTTCGGGCCCGACCACAGCGCCCTGGCCGCGTTGACCTGCCCTTACGTGCGGCGCATAGACCGCCACGTCGGCCCCGACCAGAAAACCGTGCGCCTGCTACTGCAGCAGGCAGCCCAGGCACTGTCGTTGACGCAAGGTGGGTTCGCCCCGGCGAGCCGGAACGCATGAAGCCGTGCTTGCTCGTATGCTATTGATTCGATAGCTGCTTGCGCAGACCAGCATTGCGCCGCAAGCATTTATTGCTTGAATCCGGGGCTTGGGGTGGTTCCGTGCGGGCGCGGTCTTTTTTCATCCAGCCAAAGCGCCCGGCATGAAACCGGCAGCCTGGGCCAAGCCACGTTGCCTGCCCCAAAGGGGGCAGCCGCTATGATTTGCCGTTCACCGGCAGTACCTGACAAGGCCGGTCCCGCGCATTTTTCCCCTGGAACCGATTCTTTTCATGACCCACGGCCTGAACCTCGCCCAACAAGAAGCCGTGAACTACCTGCATGGTCCCTGCCTGGTACTGGCGGGCGCAGGTTCCGGCAAGACGCGGGTTATCACGCACAAGATAGGCCGGCTGATCCAGTCCGGCCTCAAGCCCGAACAGATTGCCGCGATCACCTTCACCAACAAAGCCGCCGCCGAAATGCGCGAGCGGGCCAAGGCGCTGATCGGCAAAAGCGCCAAAGGCGTGCTGGTCTGTACCTTCCACGCGCTGGGCGTGCGCATGCTGCGCCAGGACGGCGCGGCGCTGGGCCTCAAACCCCAGTTCTCGATTCTCGACAGCGACGACGTGACCAGCATCATCAAGGACGCCGGCGGCAGCACCGATGCGGCCACGGCGCGGCAATGGCAATGGACCATCAGCCTGTGGAAGAACATGGGCCTCAACGCAGCCGAAGCCCTGGCGCAGGCCAATGGCGACGAAGAGCGCGCCATTGCCCGCGTCATGGCGCACTACGAAGAGCGCCTGACCGCCTACCAGAGCGTCGACTTCGACGACCTGGTCGGCCTGCCGCTCAAGCTGCTGCGCGAGCACGACAACGTGCGCGAAAAATGGCAGCAATCGCTGGGCCATGTGCTGGTCGACGAATATCAGGACACCAACGCCACGCAGTACGAGATGCTCAAGCTGCTCGTCGGCCCGCGCGGCCGCTTCACCGCGGTGGGCGACGATGACCAGTCGATTTACGGCTGGCGCGGTGCCACGCTGGACAACCTGAAAAAGCTGCCGCAGGACTATCCCAACCTCAAGGTTGTGAAGCTCGAGCAGAACTACCGCTCCACCAGCGCCATCCTGCGCGCGGCCAACAACGTGATCGGCCCCAACCCCAAGCTGTTTCCCAAGACGTTGTTCAGCGAGCTCGGCGAAGGCGAGCCGGTGCGCGTGATCGATTGCGACAGCGAGGAGCACGAAGCCGAGCGCGTGGTGGCCCGCATCCAGAGCCTGCGCGCCGAAGGCAGCTTGCAGGCAGAAGGCGGGCAGTACAAGGAGTGGAAAGATTTTTGCGTGCTGTACCGTGCCAACCACCTGGCCAAGCCTTTCGAGAAGGCCTTTCGCAAAGCCAACATTCCGTACAAGGTCTCGGGCGGTCAAAGTTTTTTTGACCGTGCCGAAATCAAGGACCTGTGCTGCTGGATGCGGCTGCTGGTCAACAACAATGACGACCCGGCATTCATGCGCGCGGTGACCACACCCAAGCGCGGCATCGGCCACACCACGCTGGGCGCACTCGGCACCTTCGCGAGCCAGTCAAAGCAAAGCCTGTTTGAGGCACTCTTCAGTAACTCGCTGGGCTCGGTGCTGCCGGCCAAGGCGGTGGGCTCGCTGCACGAGTTTGGCCGCTACCTCAACGATCTTGAGTACCGCGCCAAGCGCACTGTGGGTGCGGAAGACGCGCGCGTTTTCCTGAACGACTGGCTCAAGGAAATCGACTACGAGAAGCACCTCTACGACGGCGAAGACAGCGAAAAACTCGCAGCCGCGCGCTGGACCAACGTGATGGATTTTTGCGACTGGGTGGCCCAGCGCTGCGGCGGGCAGATCGATGACGCCTCAGGCGCCGTGGTGGCCGCCGAAACCAAAACCATGCTCGAAGTGGTGCAAACTATTGCGCTGCTCTCCACCATCAGCGAACGCGAAGGCGACCAGAACGTGGTGACGCTCTCCACCCTGCATGCCGCCAAGGGCCTGGAGTGGCCGCACGTGGTGCTGGCCGGCGTGAACGAAGGCCTGCTGCCCTTCAAGCTGGAAGACGATGACGGAGTCAATACCGACAGCATCGCGTTGCGCCTGCAGGAAGAGCGCCGCCTGATGTATGTGGGCATCACCCGCGCGCAGCGCACGCTGGCTGTGAACTGGCTGCGCAAACGCAAGAAGGGCCGCGACATGATTCCCGGCGCACCCAGCCGCTTCATCGCCGAGATGGCACTGGACAAAGCCACGGTGAAAGAAGACCCGCGAGAAAAGCTCAAGGCCTTGCGCGCGGAATTTGCGAAGAAGTCAGCGGACGGGATTGCGGCGGCAGCAGCGGCGGCAGAGACGCGCTAGCGCAGCCCTGTTCCGTGGTTAACGGCGCGAGATCAGGTGCCGGGCCGCATGAAGGCGTTTTCAGTGCTGTGGTTACAAACAGTTTCAGGCCGCGGGTTTTTACCGGTGCTTTACCTGATTGAGATCTATTCATGAGATAGTGCGCAAGCTCCACGGCCTGCGCGTTGCATCAACCCCGCACTCGCGTGCCCGAGTTTTCCGTTTCACCCCCTGCACTGCAGCCTTGGCCGCTCCGTCCGCCTTGCTGCGTTGCTACAGCCCGTACTGCACGGCCAGGCCGTGCACTCACTTGTTCATGACTTTGCTTTTTCTTCGACCCGCTCTTTTTTTAATCGCCGCTTGCGCAGTATCCGCTAGCGCTACGGCCCAAACGAAACCTGACGCCACGTGCCCGGCCGCCACGGAGATGAAAGCCGCGCAACTCCATGGCCTGTGGGCCGTGCGCTTTGACCGCCCACCTGCCGGCTTGCCGGCCCGCGCCACCATGCTGCTGGAACGGCATGCCGAATTCGCCGAAAGCCTGGCCGGCATCGTGAGCCGCGATCTGGGGCCGGCCGCCGGTTCCAAAGCCATTGCCGGACATGCGGCCAAGGCAGCACTGGCCGGTGACCTGGAGGGCGGCATGTTGCTGCTCGACGAGTCCTCCGACAATGTCAGCATCACCGGCACCTGGAACGGCGAAATGGTCGAAGGTTCTTGCGGCAAGGCCTTCAAGGGCACCTGGAAAGACACCAGCAGCAGCGCCCCGGACAATGCACCCGATGTGCCTTTTACGCTGACCCGGCTGCCCTGAACAGCGCAATTTTCAAGACCGACCATGCCACTGAAATCTCTCAATCCTGCTGCTGCATCGCTTTGCACGGTGCTTCCGGCCCTCCTGGGTCTTGGCACCACGGCTGCGGCACATGCACAGGCCACGCTGGCAAACCGCCCATCCAGCACAGGCTGGCAAACCTGTCAGGCCATGAAGGGCGACCCTGCGGCGCAGCTCACCTGCTTCCAGCAATGGGCAGATGCGCAAACGCCCGCCAACACACCGGCGCCCAGCCTGACCACAGCGCCGGCCAATGCCCAGACCGGCCAGCCGGCCACCCCGGTGCTGCTGCTGCCATCACTGAACACCGAAGCGCCGGACGGCAAGCCGATCGGCTGCAAAAACACCAGGTACTCGGAACTATCCCGTTTCTGGGAACTGCAGCGCGGCACCGACTGCGATACGTTTTCGCTGCGCGGCTACCGGCCGATCACGCTGGCCGTCTCCACCGCCGACAGCGTGAACACACAGCCCTCATCACCCTCCGCAGGGCATACCGCGCTGACCTCCGTGCCCTATATGCGCACTGAAAACAAAATCCAGCTGTCGGTGCGCACCAAGGTCGCCAAAGGCCTGCTGAAAAGCGGCGACAACGACGACGACGACCATGACTCGGTCTGGTTCGGCTACACGCAGCAAAGCTATTGGCAGCTGTTCAACGGCAGCATCTCGCGGCCGTTTCGCACCACCGACCACGAGCCCGAGGTGATCTACATCTACCCGCACCAGATTCCGCTGGCCGGTGGCTGGAACTACCGGCTCTCGGGCCTGGGGCTGGTGCACCAGTCCAACGGCCAGTCGCTGCCGCTATCACGCAGCTGGAACCGCGTCTACCTGATGGGCGCCGCCGAGAAAACACTGGGCCAGGACTCAGGCCTGATCCTGCAGGGGCGCATCTGGGACCGGCTCAAGGAGTCCTCGGGCAACGACGACAACCCCGGCATCGAAAACTATGTGGGCCGCGCAGAAGTCACGGGCAGCTGGCAGATCAACAAGGCCAACACCGTGGGTGTCACGCTGCGGCATTCGCTGCGCAAGGAGGCCCGCGGTTCGGCCCGGTTTGACTGGATGATGGCGCCGGCCTCGTCGCCCAACTACACCGGCCTGCGTTATCACGTGCAGCTTTTCAGCGGCTACGGTGACAGCCTCGTGGACTACAACCGAAAGCGCAATGTTCTGAGCATCGGCCTGAGCCTGGTGGACTGGTAGGCGCTGGAACGACATTCCGCGGCTTGCTATGGTTTTTATAGCTGATTGCGTTGCTATTTATTAGCCCCGGAGCGCTTTTCGCTTGAGGAATGGGGCGCAAACGTGTCTGCCAAGCGTATCCAGGCACCACGGCAACGGCGCGTCGGCTGATACCGCAACGCCCCCGCTTGCCGTAAGGTGGGGCGATGACTTTTGCCGAGCCCACCACCTTCACGCTGGCCTGCATCGTGGCCGGTGCGCTGCTGATTGCCATGACTCTGGGCGGCTCTTTCATTGCGCGGCTTCCGCTGAGCGCCGCCATGCTGTACCTCGGCGTCGGCCTGGCGGTCAGTCCCGTCGGGCTGGGGCTGCTCAAACTCGACGCCCTCAAGAACACGGTGCTGCTGGAGCGCCTCACGGAGGTGGCCGTGCTGATCTCACTGTTCACCGCCGGCATGAAGCTCGAGTTCCGCGTGCGGGATGGGCGCTGGCGCATTCCGGTGCAACTCGCAACCGTGTCGATGGTGGTCACCGTGGCCGCCATCACCGCACTGGGCGTTTATGTGCTGGATCTGCCCGTGGGCGCCGCTGTGCTGCTGGGCGCCATCCTCGCACCGACCGACCCGGTGCTGGCCTCCGACGTTCAGGTGGCCAATCCGGGCGACCGCGACCGCCTGCGTTTCGGCCTCACCGGTGAAGGCGGGCTGAACGACGGCACCGCATTTCCGTTTGTGATGCTTGGGCTCGGCCTGCTGGGGCTGCACGAACTCGGCGAAGGCGGCTGGCGCTGGTGGGCCGTCGATGTGCTGTGGGCCGTGGCCGGCGGCCTGGCCCTGGGCTGGCTGCTCGGCACGCTGGTGGGCCGCGCCATTCTTTACCTGCGCATGCGCCACCGCGAAGCGCTGGGCTCGGACGAATTCATCGCGCTGGGGCTCATCGGGTTGACGTACGGCCTGGCGCTGCTCTTTCACACCTACGGCTTCCTGGCGGTGTTTACGGCGGGCCTGGCGCTGCGCCGCATCGACGAGCCCGATGCGCGGCCCGCGCCCCAGGCTGCGGCCGCGCCCGACGAAACGCTGAGCCCCGATGACCAGGAAGCCTCGGGCGCGGAAGCGCCCGCCCACATGATGCGCGCAGTAGAGCGCTTTAACAGCCAGCTGGAAAGCTTCGTGGAAGTCGCCATCGTGCTGGCCGTGGGCGTGCTGGTCGCCACCACACGCTTTCGCCCTGAAGTGCTGTGGTTTATCCCGGCGCTG
The DNA here is from genome assembly GCF_056403595.1 of Polaromonas sp. P2_G11. Taxonomy (NCBI): domain Bacteria; kingdom Pseudomonadati; phylum Pseudomonadota; class Betaproteobacteria; order Burkholderiales; family Comamonadaceae; genus Polaromonas; species Polaromonas sp. P2_G11. The sequence continues at coordinate 696,483 of NZ_JBFUFE010000003.1, forward strand.
TTCCTGGTGATCCGGCCGGCGGCGGTTTTTATCGGACTGCTGGGAACGCCGGTCAGGGGTTCGCAGCGCCGCCTGATGGCCTGGTTCGGCATTCGCGGCATCGGCTCGCTGTATTACCTGCTCTACGCCATCAACCACCACCTCCCGCCCGCGCTCGCGCAGCGGCTGCTTTCCATCACGCTCGCGGTGGTCGTCGCCTCGGTGATTGCCCACGGCATTTCGGTCACGCCGCTGATGAAACGCTATGAGGCGCGCAAACCGGGCAAACGCCGCAGGCCCTGAGAAAACGGCCGGTTTGCGTCCCACACAGCGTCACAGAAAGTCATCTTATTGATAACGATAACGATTCTCATTTGTATAATCGCGCTTTGACCGATTAACAAAGACACAGGAGTCGTCGTGAAACCAGCAATCAAACCCGCCATCCTTGCCGCCCTGGTGGCCCTGCTTGCCGTGCCGGCCATGGCCCAGCCCGCAGCAACGGCAGCGGCTGGTACCGCGCCTGGCACAGTGGCGGCACCAGCCACCACGGCGGCCGCCGTGGCAAAGCATTACGCCCACCTGGTGCAATCAAACTATGACGACACGCTGGCCAGCACGCTCATCCTGCAAAAAGCAGTGCAGGCTTTTACCGATGCACCGTCGGACGACGGCCTCAAGGCCGCGCGCAAGGCCTGGCTGGACGCGCGCGAGTATTACGGCCAGACCGAGGCCTTCCGTTTTTACGGCGGCCCGATCGATGACAAGAACGGCCCCGAAGGCCGCATCAATGCCTGGCCCATGGACGAGTCCTATGTCGACTACGTGAAGGACGCGCCCAACGCCGGCATCATCAACAACCGCAAGGCCGTGATCAACAAAAAACGGCTGGCCAGCCTGAACGAGCGCAACGGCGAAGAAAACATCGCCACTGGCTGGCACGCGATTGAATTTTTGCTGTGGGGCCAGGACCTGAGCACCACCGGCCCAGGCAACCGGTCGTTTGAAGATTTTGTGGACGGCAAGAAACCCAACGCCGACCGCCGCCGCCAATACCTCAAGGTGGTGACCGAACTGCTGGTCGATGACCTCGGAATCCTCACCAAAGCCTGGGCGCCCACGTCGACCTCCTACCGCGCGAAGTTCGAGCGCGGCGGCATGGAGTCGGTGCGCAAGATGTTTGTCGGCCTGGGCTCGCTTTCGCGCGGTGAACTCGCCGGTGAACGCCTCGAAGTCGCCCTGGCCAGCCAGGACCAGGAAGATGAGCACTCATGCTTTTCCGACAACACGCACCGCGATGTGGTGAACAACGCCAAAGGCATCCAGAACGCCTGGCTGGGCCAGTACAAGCGCGCCGACGGCACGACGCTGGCCGGCCCGTCGCTGCGTGACCTGGTGGCGGTGAAAAACCCGGCACTGGCAGACCGCACCAGCAAGCAGATCGCAGCATCCGTCGCCACCGCCGAAGGCATTCAGGCACCGTTTGACCGCGAAATCGTCGGCGCCAAAGACGCACCCGGCCGGCTGCGCGTGCAAAAAACCGTCGACAGCCTGGTGCAGCAAAGCAAGGACCTGGTGGAAGCCGCCAACGCCGCCGGCATCACCAAGCTGACCCTGGTCAAACCTTAAATGGCCGACGCTGCTTCGTCCCGGATGGTCGCGCGCCCTGCGCGTGTAGTGCTTGCCTGCATGGCCGCAGCGGGACTGGCAGGGCTGGCCTTCTGGGCGTCGGCAGGGCCGGGTGCGCAAGCCGGCACGGCGCCCGACGACGAGAAAACCGGCGGCGACACCACGGTGTTTGCCACCGGCCACAACGCGTTTTCATTTCCGCTGGCCAACCTGGGCGACGAGGAACGCACGCGTTTTGTCATCGGCAATTCTTTCTTCAAGCGCAACTGGGTGCAGGCGCCCTCCTCCACCACCGCGCGTGACGGCCTCGGCCCGCACTTCATCGCCCGCTCCTGTGGCGGCTGCCATGTGCAGGACGGGCGCGGCGCACCGCCCGACTTCAACCGCGGCCTGGCCGACCAGCCGGTCGGCCTGCTGCTGCGCCTGTCGGTGCCGGGCAAGGACGCGCACGGCGGGCCGCTGCCGGACCCGGTATACGGCGACCAGTTTTCCAATTTCGCGGTGCAGGGCGTGATGCCCGAGGGGCAGATATCCCTGCGCTACGACGTGGTGCGCGGCAAGTTCGCCGACGGCACACCCTACCAGCTGCAAAAGCCCCGCTACGGTTTCAGCAAACTCAACTACGGCCCGATGGCCAAAGATGTGATGGTGAGCCCGCGCATCGCGCCGCAGATGGCCGGCGTGGGTTTGCTCGAAGCGATTCCTGAAGCGGAAATCCTGCGCAATGCGCGCGAGCAGGCCGCCTCCGACAGTCCGGTGCGTGGCGTCGTCAACCAGGTGTGGGACGCGCCGACGCAGCAGATGCGCACAGGCCGCTTCGGCTGGAAGGCCAACGTCGCCACGCTGGCGCACCAGACCGCCGGCGCCTTCCTCGGCGACATGGGCATCACCTCGCCGGTCTTTCCGAAAGAGACATGCACGGCCGCCCAGAAAGACTGCCTGGCGGCGCCGCGCGGCGCACAGGGCAAGGCGAGCGAGATTGACGAAAAAACATTCAATGACGTGGTGTTTTATGAAACCACGCTGGCACCGGCGGCACGCCGCAATCCGCGCGATGCCCAGGTGGTGCGCGGCCAGAAACTGTTTGCCCAAGCGCAGTGTGCCGCCTGCCACCGCCCGAGCTACGTCACCGGCGAAAGCCCGTTTCCGCGGCTGGGCAGCAAGGCCGTGCAAGGCCAGACCATCTGGCCCTACACCGACCTGCTGCTGCACGACATGGGCGAAGGCCTGGCCGACGGCCGGCCCGACTTCCTGGCCGATGGCCGCCAGTGGCGCACGCCGCCGCTGTGGGGCATCGGCCTGGTGCCCGACGTGAACGGCCACAACCGTCTTCTGCACGACGGCCGCGCGCGCGGCGCGCTGGAAGCCGTGCTGTGGCACGACGGCGAAGCCAAAGCCAGCAAGGACAAAGTCCTGCGGATGAATGCGCAGGAACGCGCCGCGCTGGTGAAATTTCTCGAGTCGTTATGAGCCTCATGAATACGCTTCGCCCTCCATGCCGGCCTGCCCTGCTGGCTGTAGCTGGCGTGCTTTCCCTGCTGGCCTGCGGCGCCCTGCACGCGCAAACCGTCGCGCCCAACGTTGCCGTGCCGTTCTATACGGCGGGTGATTTCATGCGCGGCGTCTATCGCTTTTGGTACGCGCCGCAGGCCGCTGCGTTTGCCGAACAGGCCGGTGCCTTGCCGTCAGCGGTCTCTGCGGTGTGCGATGCGAATGCAGACACTGCCGCTGCCCGACTGGAGCAGGCCCGCGATCGCTGGAAAACCACCGCGCTCGCCTGGGACCGCTTGAGCGGCGTGCAAATCGGCCCGCTGGTGCAGCGGCGCTCCGCGCGGCAGATCGACTTTTCGCCGACGCGGCCCGAGCTCATCAAGCGGGCGATTCAGTCAGCGCCGCAAGATGCCGCCGCGATGGAAAGCATAGGCACGCCGGCCAAGGGCTTGCCGGCGCTCGAATGGCTGCTGTGGAGCCAGCCTGTTTCGTCGTCAGTACCCGACATGCCGGCGTGCCGCTACGCCGTGCAGGTGGCTGCCGATATCCAGCGCGAAGCTGACACGCTGGCCAAAGCCTTCGGCGAGCTGGCAGCGCGCCAACCCGGCGAATCGGAAGAAAGCAATGGGCCGGCGATGAGCGAGCTGGTCAACCAGTGGACCGGCTCGCTGGAACGCCTGCGCTGGGCCGAGATGGAAAAGCCCCGCATGGCCGGGGCGCAAGGTAACCGCAACGCCGCTTATGCGCGCAGCGCCAGCGGCCAGACTGCAGCGCGCTGGGCCGCGCAATGGCAGGCGCTGCGCACACTGGGCGCGTCACAGGCGCGTGAAGCACCGCTACCCGGTGCCGGCCTGGCACCGCTGGAAACCTATTTGCGCGGGCTCGGCCGCAACGAGCCGGCCAACCAGCTCGCGCAAGCGGTGAACAAAGCCGACAAAGCCATGCAAAGCGCATCGCCCGTCAACAAGGCCGGCATGGGCAGCGCCGGGCGTTCACTGGCCGACCTGAAAAAACTCGCGGAAGCCGACATCGCGCCAGCGCTGGAAGTGAGCATCGGCTTTTCAGACGCCGACGGCGACTAGGAATTTGCATGAATAAGGCTGAGGCCCTGACAACACTGCGGCGCCGGCAATGGCTGGTGCTGGCAGCGGCCGGCACCAGCGCCTGGCTCAGTCCCGCCCTGGCAGCTGCCGTCACCGCCACTACTCGGCCGCAGCAGCTGGCCGCCGTCTGGGAGGCCGCGCACGGCTACCAGGTCGGTGTGCTGGCGTATCGCAGCGCCGCGCTCCGGGTCAGCGCCGCACTCGACGTACCGACGCGCGCCCATGGTGTGTGGGTTGAGCGCAGCGGCACGCTGCTGGCGGTGGCCCGCCGGCCGGGCGACTGGCTGCTGCGCTGGAAGCCCGAAGGCGACGGCACCGGCCAGGCCATCGCCTGGGGTTGGGCCGAGCCCGACCGCGCCTTCAACGGCCACGTGATCGCCAGCCCCGACGGCAAAACGCTCTACACCACCGAAACAAACCTCGAAACCGGCGAAGGCCTGGTCGGCCTGCGTGATGCCGCCACGCTGGAGAAATTGGCCGAATGGCCGACCCACGGCATGGACCCGCACGAACTTTTGCTGGACGACGACGGCAGTTTGGTCGTCGCGAACGGCGGCATTCCCGCGCTGCCTGAAACCGGCCGCCTGAAAATTCACATGGACCGCATGGACGCCTCGCTGGTGCGGCTGGACGCACGCAGCGGCGCGCTGCTGGGCCAGTGGCGCCTGGCCGACAGGCGCCTGAGCCTGCGGCACATGGCCTGGGGCGGCGCGCCGGCGGCGGGCGGTGCGCGTGTCCTGGGCATCGCGCTGCAGGCCGAGCATGATGACACCGCGGCCAGAACCGCCGCGCCCGTGCTGGCGCTTTTTGACGGCCGGAAGTTGCAAGCCTGCGCCGCCGACGGACGCGTACTGGCTGGCTACGGCGGCGACATCACTTGGGCGGCGGGCGGTTTTGCCGTGAGCTGCCCGCGCGCCAACGGCGTGGCCATATGGCAGGCCGATGGGCGCTGGACAGGTTTTTTCCCGCTGGAAGAGGCCTGCGCCGTCACGTCGGCTCCGGCGGAGGGCCAGGCTGACACCATACTGTGGGCCGGGGGGCGGCTCGCCGCAATGACACGCGACGGCGCAGGCCGCACAGCTTTGCCGGCGCTCAAAAATATGCGGCTGGACAACCACTGGGCGCCGCTTGCGGGTTAGATAACGGTTGGGTTGACTGAGGGCATCGGCAAATCGCTATCTTTTTGATAGCTGGTCGCGCGCGTTGTTATTGGGCTACCGGCACATTTGGCACACAAAAAAGGCCCTGAAACCGCATGCCGGCAGGGATTTTTCTGGATTTTTGCCATCCCCGGACAACAAAAAACGGCTATTTTCAAAGCGAAAAACGGCTTTGACCCAAGCAGGTTCTGCGCAACCAGCTATTACTTTTATAGCAACCTGATGCCCTGCGGATTCGAGCGCAGCTTGTTCGGCGCCCTATCCGGCTCCGTTACTCGGCGGACTTCACAGCTTCTTCCACAGCTCACCGTCCCTGGAACGGTAAGTGCCACCCGTGGCGCAGCAGCCCCCTGCACCGAAGGCGATGCGCCCGAGGGTGACGGTGACGACGCCATTATCTGCCTGCAGCGACTGCCGCTCGCAATACGTGAAGAAGGGATAGAGATCGGGTTCAAGCACCATCTGCCAGCCGTTCTCGCCGGGCTCCTTGGATGACTTGGGTATGGCGCGGTAGACCTTGCAGTCATGCACCGCGAGGTGCACCGGCTTGCCACCCAGAAGTCCCTTGAATACGCGCTCCGGCGGTATCGCTGCCATGGGGTCCGGCTCGGCAGGTGACGGAGCAGGGACACTGCCGCCGCCTGCCAGCCCCAATCCAATCCCAAGCCCGACAACCAGCAGGAGCTGTCCCCACAGCATGTTCCGCTCAGGCCTCGTCACCGGCGAGAACGCCTGCCACGCCAGCGCAGCAGCAGCCGCGGCCGAAAGCGCTGTGGCGACCCAGACCAGCAGCTCCGCGGCTTCGGTGGCTGGACTGATCGCCCAGCCAACAGCCAGCACGGCCGCATTGACCAGCAATAGCACGAGGCAAGCCCATGGCCGCACCCGGGAGAACAAGCCTGCAATCAGCAGGAGCACCGTGCACAGCAGCACCGCGGGCAGCACCACCACGCCTGAAAACAGCAGCTCGAACACTCCAATCAGCCAGCCACCACTGCCCGCCATCCTGCCAACGGTGTACAGGTAAAGCGCCAGACCCAGGCCCGGCAGGGCCAACAGCTGCGCGGCGACAAAGGCAAAGGCGTAAGGTGCGTTGGAGGTTCTCAAGATGAGGGGAATTCTAGAGTGCGGCCGGATACTGTCGTATACGGCCTGCGTGAATCCCGCAGGCCCAAATGCAATCGCCCCGGCAGCCAAAGGCTGCCGGGGCGAAAAGCGTCGGGACCGGCCAGGCGCCGGCGCCGTACTGGCTTATTGCTGGCTGGTCTTCACAGCTTCAGCAGCAGCCTGGGGTGCTGCACCGGCCTTCTCGGCGCGGGGAGCGCCCAGGTTTTGCTGGGCGGTGGCGCCGTTGTAGCTCGAAGCGGAGCCGGCGTTTTGTGCCTGCAGCACCTCGCTTTTGACTTCAGCACGGGTTTTGGTCGCAGGTGCCTGCATCTGGTCAAACAAATAGGAGTTGAAGGTTTGGGCAGAAGCAGCCACGGAAGTCAGGGCGGCAACAGCAACAACGGAAGCGGCGATAAAGTTCGATTTCATGATGAATATCCTCTCAAAGTTAAGTGACGTTCCGGGCATGGCGGGCTCATCTTCCCGTCTGTCCAGCCTCGGTGAGTCGCCTTGTAGTGGGCTTCGGCTCATCGATGTATGAACTTTATTCCATTCAAATCGATCAAAAAATAGCAATTTCAACAATACATTACTGTTGAATCAGCAACAATGATGGCTTAACTTAGGGGTAAACCATGGACCGGCTTCAATCAATGCGCGTTTTTCAGCAGGTGGTGGATGACGGGAGTTTTGCGGCCGCAGCGCGCAAATTCGACATGTCTTCCGCCGTGGTGACGCGGCTGGTCGGCGACCTGGAAGATCACCTGGGCGTGCGGCTGCTGCAGCGCACCACCCGCCGCCTGGCCCTGACGGATGCCGGCGAGGCCTACCTGGCACGGGTGCGCCACATCCTCGATGACATCGACGAAGCGCATGCCGCCGCCCAGGCCCATGCGCAGGAAATGTCCGGCGTCATCCGCATTCTGACCCCGCCGGTATTTGCCGTGCACGTGATTGCGCCCCTGGTGGCGGAGTTCGCGCGGCGCTACCCCAAGGTCGTGCTGGATATCTATGTGGACTCTCCCTTGATGCCGCCCGTGGAAGACTACGACCTCACCCTGCTGGGCGCTGCCGACACCTTTGACGCCAACATCATCGCCCGGCCTATTGCGTCTTCCGCCGGTATTCTCTGCGCCTCGCCAGACTACCTGCGCCGCCACGGCACACCCGCACAACCTGAAGACCTGCCCCATCATCAATGCATGCGCATCAAGGCACAGGCCAACCGCCACCGCAGCTGGCGCCTGTTCAACCCGAAGGAAAACAATCGGGAAGTGGAGGTGCAAATCGAGCCCAGCATGCTGGTGAACCATTCGGACACGCTGATACGCGCCTGTGTGGACGGTGCGGGCATCATGAGCCAGTCCATCGACCTGGTGGCCAACCACCTCAACAGCGGCGCGCTGCAACGTATTTTGTCGCCCTGGACCACCGGCACCAACACGCTCTATGCAGCGCTGCCCAGCCGCAAATTCATTCCGGCACGCACCAGTGTGTTTCTGGAATTCATGACCGAGTACACGCGCGCTGTGATCAGGAAGATGGAAGCCCGGCAGGACTAAAACCTGCGCCGGGGCACGGCAAAAGCACTCACCCGGGCGGCCGGTGTGGAAAAGCGGGCTTGCGGCCCCACATAACAGTGGCAGCCTCCCTGGGTGCTGTCGTAGTTCATGGCATTTCACCCTTCGTAAAACACGCCTCACAAATCGCAAAGAAACGTGGGCGAATTTTTTGAACGCCAAAAAGTTCCAGGACTACACGCCGTTATTGTTCCGGTTTCGACAATTGAATGTTCTGCCAATACGCACTTGTGTATCTGCGCCGCGGAACAAGGTTTGATACATCGGTGAGCCACCTGTTCAAAACGCGACTCAGCGATGAAGGCCTCACGGGCACAACGCCCGTCCCGCCTGTTTTCACACTTGTTCTTAAAGGAAATTCACCATGAAATCGACGAAACTTGTTTCCGCATCCGTTCTTGCCCTTGCAGCGCTCGCCTCGGCGAACAGCTTTGCCCAGGACAGCAACTACCCCGGCAATGAAGTGAGCGCCGCCAGCACCTTGAGCCGCGCCGATGTCCGCGCAGAGTTGCTGCAATCACCGCGCGCGTCATACCAGGTCAACAGCGACAGCAGCTATCCTGGCACTGATGCCACCCCCGTTGCAGGTACCAAGACCCGCGCAGAAGTCCGCGCTGAACTGGAGCAGGCACAGCACGAAGGCTACAAGCTGAGCGTTGACAACTCCTACCCCAGCGACTTCAACGTACCTGCCGCACACGGCAGGGCAAATACTGCGGGTTAAGCAGCGCCGCCGCACCGCCAGCCGGCGTGTGCATCTCTCGTTAAACCGCATTGCGACGTCCAGGAAGCCTCCGGCTTTCTGGACGTTGGCCTGCGCGCAGCACCGTCCCTTCCTTCCCTGTTGTCCATCCTGGCGTTGCGTGAGGGACACGCAACAAGTCAGCGATCAAAATTGCCTGGGCACGCATAGTTGCCAAATAATGTATGATACTCATCATGCGAAACACCAAAATCAACGCCAGAACGGCTGCCAAGGAGGCCTCCCACGAACGCATCGTCTCCGTGGCCGCGCGGGCAATACGCCGCAGCGGCTATAGCGGCACCGGCGTGGCCGACATCATGAAAGAGGCCGGCCTGACCCATGGTGCGTTTTACGCCCACTTCGCGTCGCGCGAGGCCATGCTGGCCGAAGCCGCAACGCGGGCCTGTGCCGAATCGGCTGCCGTGGTGGCGGGTGTTGCGGCCGGCTCGCCGCCTGAACAGGCCATGGCGGCCATGCTGCGCGCCTACCTCTCGCCGGAGCACCGGGAGCAGATCGAGATGGGCTGTCCCTTGGCCGCGCTGGGTTCGGAGACACCGCGCCAGGCGCCTGAAGTGCGCCGCGCGACCACCCGCCACATCAAGGAAATGGTGGATTTCGTCGCCCGCCAGTCACCCGATTGGGGCCAGCCCGGCGCCCACGAGCGCGCGCTGGCGACGGTCGCCACCATGGTCGGCACCTTGCTGCTGGCGCGCGTGGTCGACGAGCCCGCGCTGGCGGACAGCTTTTGCGAAGCCGCGCTGAAGCAGCTGGTACCGGTCTCCCACTGAATTCTCTTTTTGAGCCATGCCTGCTTTTTTCCTCGCAATTATGTATGACGATCATCATTCCAAATTCACTTCACGCTGAAAGAACAACACCATGAACCCCCACTACAAAGTTGTCCTGGTGACAGGCGCCTCCTCAGGCATAGGCGAAGCGGTTGCGCTGCGGCTTTCGCAGGCCGGCTACAAGGTCTACGGCACCAGCCGGCGCGGCGGCCGGGCAGGTGGTCAGCCCTTCGAGATACTGCCACTGGATGTGACCCAGGACGCGTCGGTTGAAGCCGCGGTGCAACAGCTGATTCAGCTTGAAGGCCGCATCGACCTGCTGGTCAACAACGCGGGCTTCGGGGTCGCCCCGGCCGGTGCGGAGGAAAGTTCGATCGCGCAGGCCCAGGCGATCTTTGACACCAACTTCTTCGGGATCGTCCGGATGACGCGCGCCGTCGTGCCGCACATGCGCCGACAGGGCGCGGGACGCATCATCAATATCGGCTCGGTGCTTGGTTTCCTGCCAATGCCGTACGGGGCACTGTATGCGGCGACGAAGCATGCGATCGAAGGCTACTCCGAGTCGCTCGACCATGAGCTACGCACGAGGGGCATCCGGGTCTCGGTCATCGAGCCCGCATACACGAAGACGCCGTTCGACGCGAACTTCCTGGAACCCGACACCAAGCTCGAGGAGTACCGCGAGGTTCGCGCCGCCGTGAGCCAGCGCGTGAAGGAAGTGATGGCGACTGCGGAACAGCCGGGCGTCGTGGCGGACGTCGTGCTGAAAGCTGCCAGTGCCGCTCGCCCCAAACTCCGATACACCGCAGGCGGACTCGCGAGTCGCCTGCGATTCCTCCGGACATTTGCGCCTGCTGGTCTGGTGGATGCCGGGATTCGAAAAGATCTGCGGCTCGACGTGATGCCAACAGTGAAAACATCATGAAAGCATTCATCGTTGAACGTTATGGAAAAAAAAGCAGTTTGCGGTTGACGGACATGCCGAGCCCGGAGCTGCGCGATGACGAGGTCATGGTCCAGGTGCATGCCGCTGGTGTGAACCAGCTGGACTTCAAAATCCGCGACGGCGAGTTCAAACTCATACTGCCCTATCGCCTGCCTCTCATTCTGGGCCACGACGTCGCTGGGGTGGTCGTCAAGGTCGGCCCAGGCGTGCGGCAGTTCAAGCCGGGCGATGAGGTCTACGCCCGGCCGGATGATTTCCGGATCGGTACCTTCGCTGAATTCGTCCCGGTCAAGGAGGCATCCCTGGCGCTCAAGCCTGCGGGGCTCACGATGGAAGAAGCCGCTTCCATTCCCCTGGTGGCTTTGACGGCCTGGCAGGCGTTGGTTGAAAAGGCCCAGCTGAAAAAGGGGCAAAAGGTCTTCATTCAGGCGGGCTCCGGCGGCGTAGGCAGTTTTGCCATTCAGTTGGCCAAGCACCTGGGCGCCACCGTCGCCACGACGACCAGCACGGGTAATGTCGCGCTTGTGAAGAGTCTGGGCGCGGACGTCGTGATCGACTACAAGACGCAGGATTTCGAGGCCGTCTTGCGCGACTACGACGTGGTGCTGAACAGCCAGGACGGCAAGACGTTGAAGAAGTCACTGCGCGTGCTTAAGCCCGGCGGGAAACTCATCTCCATCTCCGGCCCACCCGATCCCGCATTCGGCAAGGAAAGCAGTGCTCCTGCATTCGTAAAGCTCGTGATGCGCATGCTGAGTTCAGGCATCCGGCGCAGGGCAAAGAGCCGCGAAGTTGACTACGCGTTTCTCTTCATGAAGGCAAGTGGCAGCCAACTGCGCGAGATCACGCGGCTCTTCGATGCTGGTGCTATCCGTCCGGTGATGGACCGGGTCTTTCCGTTCGAGGCAACCAACGAGGCCTTGGCCTACGTCGAGGCGGGCCATGCAAAAGGCAAGGTCGTCATCAAGGTCAAGTGAACCTGTTTTCCCTAATCTGCTTTTCCCACCCACTGGAGTTTTCTCATGCAAATCAAAAACGCTGTTGTTCTCGTCACCGGCGCCAATCGCGGCATCGGCCTGGCATTCGCGCGCGAGCTGCTCGCCCGCGGTGCCCGCAAGGTCTACGCGGCCGCTCGCGACCCCGCCACCATCACCCTGCCCGGTGTTCAGGCTTTAAAGCTCGACGTCACCAAGCCTGAAGACGTAGCGGCCGCCGCAGCGCTGGCGCCGGATGTCACGCTGGTAATCAACAATGCCGGCATTGCCCAGCGGGGTGGCTTTCTGGCGGCCGACAGTGAAGACACCACCCGGCGCATCTTCGAGACCAACGTCTACGGCGTACTGCGCATGAGCAAGGCCTTCGCGCCGGTTCTCAAAGGCAACGGCGGCGGTGCCCTTCTCAATGTGTTGTCGGTGGCCTCGTGGGTGAACGGCGGTGAGCTGGCAGCTTATTCGGCCAGCAAGTCGGCGGCCTGGTCGCTCACCAATGCCTTGCGCAGTGAACTCGCGGCGCAAAAGACGCAGGTGCTGGGGCTGCACATGGCCTATGTCGATACCGACCTCACGCGCGGCTTCGAGGTTCCGAAGTCCAGCCCTGAAGACATCGTCAAGCGTGCGCTCGACGGACTCGAATTGGGGGTTGATGAAGTGCTGGCCGATGAAATCACCCAACATGTCAAAGCCGGGATGACGGCGGCCAGGCCCAGCTACCTTCCGCAGGCATCCTGACTTCGAAATCTGGCCGGACCATCTGCGCCAGCAGGTTGTGACAGATGCCATTGCCACGCCAACACGCGGGTGGCGACTCCACTTTCTATGGCTGGAAGTGAGGTACGAGGCTGTTGTATAACCCTGCCAGCCGGGCGGCGCGGTTCTGCATCCGCGTCCTCTCGGCCGCTCGCACCTCGAATACGTCAGTCACCTCTGGTGCACAAAATATTTTCGCCGCTTCGCCCGGGTCGCAGGCCAGCCAGGCCAGCCGGGCTGCGCCCAGCGATGGGCCAACCTCGGCATCCGCGTGCCGGACCACCTGCAGGCCGGTAGCGTCGGCCAGCATCTGAGCCCAATAGGCATTGCGCGAGCCGCCGCCGATCAGGCTGACGCGCGCAAGGCCAGGCTGAACCGACTGCAGCGCGGCAATCCCCTGCGCCATGCCCAGGCACACACCCTCGAGGGTGGCATTCACAATGTCTTCGCGCTGCGTGCCTGCGTGCATGCCGAAGAACACGGCTTTGGCATGCGGATTGTTGTGCGGCGTGCGTTCGCCGTTCAGATAAGGCAGGAACAACGGGGTGTCTTCGCGCAGGCCGCGCTGCTCTGCCTGCGCAAGCAGCACGGCCACGTCGCGCTCTCCCAGCAGCCCCGCTGTGAACTCGAGGCACGAGGCGGCCGACAGCATCACGGACATCAGGTGCCAGGCCTCTGGCAACGCGTGGCAGAAGCTGTGCACCGCCTGCTGTGGATTGGCGACAAAAGAGCCGGTGGCCACGAACACTACACCGGACGTTCCCAGGGACAGCATCGCTTCACCCGGGTTCACCACACCAGCGCCCAGGGCGCCTGCTGCGTTATCGCTGGCACCGGCTACCACCGGCACTTCGCGCAAGCCCCAATGCTGCGCGACCTCTGGCAGCAGAGTGCCGGTGACCTCCGGGCCTTCGTGCAACCTGGGCATGTGCGCGGTAGACAGGCCGCAAGCGGCCAGGAGTTCGTCACTCCATGCGCGCCTGCCCACATCCAGCCACAGTGTGCCGGACGCGTCGGACAGGTCGGTCGCATAGTCGCCGGTCAGACGCCAGCGCAACCAGTCCTTGGGCAGCAGTACTTGCCGCACCCGGTCGAACACGCCGGGCTCGTGTTTGGATACCCAAAGCAGCTTGGGCGCCGTGAAACCCGGCATCATCAGGTTGCCGGTGATCTGACGTGACCGCGGCACCGCCCGCTCCAGTTCCGCGCATTCCGCCGCCGCCCGGCCGTCGTTCCAGAGGATGGCCGGCCGCAGAACCTCACCGCGCCCATCCAGCAGGGTCGCGCCGTGCATCTGCCCGGTCAGGCCGACGGCCTCGATCTCGCCGCCTGCGTGGCCACCGCGCCGCAATTCCTGCAACGCGGCACCCACGGCTGCATCGCACGCACGCCACCATTCCGAAGGATGCTGCTCGCGCCACAAGGGCCGGGGTGCATCCACCGACAGCGGCGCGGAGCCGCTGGCCACCAGGCGGTGGCCGCGGTCCAGCACGACCGCCTTGACACTGGAGGTGCCCAGATCAATGCCCATGAACATCGGTCAATCCTCGAACGGCGTCCACTTGGCCGTGCTGGCCGCAGACTGCACCACCTTCTCGATGAACCGCACACCGCGGGCGCCATCTTCGAGGCGGGGATAGTCGGCGTCCAGCGGATTCGGTGTATTGCCAGATTGCAGCGCGCGGATGTGCGCAGCCACTCCCAGGTAGACATTGGCAAAGGCTTCGATAAAGGCCTCGGGGTGCCCCGTGGGCAAGCGTGTCGCTCGGCGGGCTGCCTCACCGAGCCACGGCGAGCCCCGCGTCAGCATGCGGGCCGGGCCGTCGATGGGAGCATGCAGCAGCCGGTTGGGCTCCTCCTGGCGCCAATCCAGCGTACCGGTGGTGCCGAACACGCGCAGCCGCAGGTCGTTTTCGCAACCCACCTCGATCTGCGACGCGATCAGCACGCCCCTGGCGCCGTTCTTGAACCGCAGCAGGACATTGCCGTCGTCGTCAAGGCGCCGGCCCGGCACGAAGATGGTGAGGTCCGCGCAGATGCTTTCCAGCTCCAGGCCCGTCACCGTCGCCACCAGGTTCTCCGCGTGCGAGCCGATGTCGCCGATGGCGCCGGCCACGCCGCTGCGCGCCGGGTCCGTCCGCCAGTCGGCCTGCTTCTGCCCGCTTGCCTCCAGGTGGGTGGCAAGCCAGCCCTGGTTGTATTCGACGATGACCTTGCGCACCACGCCGATCGCGCCGCGCGCAACCATGTCACGCGCCTCGCGCACCATGGGATAGCCCGTGTAGTTGTACGTGACACCGAAGATGGAGCCGCTGCGCTTGACAACCCGAACGAGCTCGGCGGCCTCCTCGCTGCTATGGACCAGCGGCTTGTCACACACCACATGGATGCCCGCCTCGGCGAACGCGCGGGCGACGGGGAAATGCACATGGTTGGGCGTGACGATGGAGATGAAGTCGATGCGCTCGTCCTTGCTGCGCCGCAGTTCGCCTTCCAGCAGGTCTTCCCAGCGGCCGTGGTTGCGTTCATCCCGCAGGCCGAGGTCGCGGCCTGACGCGCGCGCGCGCTCGGCATCGGACGACAGTGCACCGGCCACCAGCTCCATCTGCCCATCCAGCGCCATGGCCTTGCGGTGTACAGCACCGATGAAAGCACCCTGCCCGCCGCCCACCATCGCATAGCGCAGTTTTCTCATGAGCCCGCCATCCCGCCCTGCTTGGCCTTGTCGAACACGGCGTCGAACGCTCCCGCGGCCGGCTTGAAGTCCAGCCGCTTGCTGTAGGCCGCGCTTTCAGTAGCGCCGTGCACGCGGTCCATGCGGCTGTCCTCCCACTCGACGCTCAGCGGTCCGTTATAGCTCACGTCGTTGAGCGCAACGATGATGGATTCGAAGTCGATCTGCCCGCGCCCGACACTGCGAAAGTCCCAGTGGCGGCGCGCGTCACCGAAATTGGTGTGCCCGCCGAAGACCCCCACAGTGCCGTCGCCCCGGCCCCACCACACGTCCTTCATGTGCACGTGATAGATGCGGTCGCCGAATGTCCGGATGAACTTGACATAGTCCACGCCCTGGTAGCCCAGGTGGCTGGGGTCGAAGTTGAAACCGAAACGCTTGTGACCTCCCACGGCTTCGATGGCGCGCTGCGCCGAAGCGATGTCGAAGGCGATTTCCGTGGGGTGCACTTCCAGCCCGAAATTCACGCCACACTGCTCGAACACATCGAGGATGGGTTTCCACCGGTTGGCAAAGTCGACGAAGCCCTTGTCCCAATACTCCTGCGAAGTGGGCGGAAACGCGTACAGCGAATGCCAGATGGACGAGCCGGTGAAGCCCGTCACCACCTTCACGCCCAGCTTGGCGGCGGCACGCGCGGTGTCCTGCATTTCCCGCGCGGCGCGCTGCCGCACGCCTTCCGGATCGCCGTCCCCCCAGACTTGCGGCGACAGGATGGCCTTATGCCGCTCGTCGATGAGGTCGCAGACCGCCTGGCCCACCAGATGGCTGCCGATCGCAAAACAGCGCAAGCCGTGCTGTTCCAGCAGATCGCGCCGGTCCTGCACGTAGCGATCGCTCGCCAGGGCCTCCTGCACATCGAAATGGTCGCCCCAACATGCCAGTTCCAGGCCGTCGTAGCCCATGCTGCGTGCCAGGGGTGCCAGCTCCTTGAGAGGCAGGTCCGCCCATTGCCCGGTAAAAAGAGTGACAGGTCTTGCCATGGCTGCCTCAGAACGGGGAGTCGGGGAAGTAGTACTGCTTGGCGTTTTCCCTGGTCACCAGCACCGACGGGATGATGGTGGTGGCCGGCAGCTTCTCGCCCTTCACACGTGCGGCGGCCGTGAGCTTCATCGCGTCGGCAATCATGGCGGGCGAGTAGGTGACGTCGGCCGTCACGATCTTGTCGCCGTCCATGACTTTCTTGATGTAGTCCTTGGAACCCGCGCCGCCCAGCACGAGCTTGACATCGGTTCGCTTGGCCTGCGCGATTGCCTTTTGCACGCCAACCGCCATGTCGTCGTCCGAGGCCCAGACGGCGTCGATCTGCTTGAAACGGGTCAGGTAGTCCTGCATCACTTTGAAGGCATCGTCGCGGTTCCAGTTGCCGTGCTTGGCATCCAGAACCTTGATGTCTGGATAGTTCTTCATCACAGCCGTGAACGCGTCCACGCGCTGGTTGTCGATGACCGTGGGAATGCCCCGCAGTACTACGACATTACCCTTGCCGCCCAGGGCTTTGGCCATGTACTCCGCCGATACCTTGCCGAAGCCGGGGTTGTCGCCGGCAACGTAGGCGTCCTGCGCATTTGCATCCGTCAGGCCGCGGTCGACAACCGTGACGTACACGCCTTTGCCCTTGACCTGCGCGACCGGTTGCGTGAGCGGCGCCGACTCGAATGGCAGGATCACGAGGGTGTCGATCTTGTTGGCCGTTTGCAAGTCCTGTACCTGGTTCGCCTGTTCCGCAGCAGACCCGGCCGTCTTGATGGTGACTTTCAGGCCCGGGTACTGCTTTTCCAGTTCGGACTTGGTCCGGTTGGCCCAGTACACGACCCCGCCTGTCCAGCCGTGCGTGGCGGCCGGTATCGATACGCCGATGTGTGGCTTGCCCTGGGCCATGGCGGAGGGTGCCGCACCCAGCGCCGCGAGAACTGTGGCGCCTGCGGCCATCAGACTTATCAATGATTTCATGGTTTGTCTCCTTATGTTGTGAGAAACGGCAGCCTTGCCACCTGTGGGGAACCGGTTACTTGCGCCCGCGCTGGAAGAACGCGACGGCGATGATCACGAAGCCCTGCACCGCCGCGTTCAGGTACACACTGATGATGCTGGTCAGGTTGAGGATGTTGCCGATCACCGAGAGCAGCACAGCACCGATTACGGTGCCGGTGATGCCGCCGGCACCGCCACGCAAGGCAGTGCCTCCGACGATGACCGCAGCGATGGCTTCCAGCTCCCACAGCAGCCCGGTACTCGGCGAGGCCGAACCCAGGCGCGGCACATAGAGCACGGTGGCAATGCCCACGCAGATGCCCAGCAACATGTATGTGAGAACCTTGACGCGGTCCACCTCGACGGCCGCGTAGCGCGCAACCTGCTCGTTGGAACCGATGGCCTGAACGTACCGGCCAAAGGCAGTGCGGTTGAGAACGAGGCCGCCCAGCAATGCGACAGCGGCGAATACCCACACGGGCACCGGCACCCCCAGCCAGCTGCCGTAATACACCGGGCTGTAGACATCGACCAGTGCACTGTCGAGCGTGATGGCGCCGCCGTTGGAGAAGTAGGTCAGGTACGCGCGGAAGATGCCCAGCGTTCCCAGCGTCACGATGAAAGGCTCGATGCGGCCCTTGCTGATGAGCAGCCCGTGGCCCAGGCCGAACAGTGCGCCAAGTACGACGGCGAAGGCCATGCCGGTCACCACGGCCGCCATGGGGTTCCAGCCGGCGCCTGCTGTCGCATTCATCAGCAGGATCGTGCTGCCCGCAATCAGCGCGGCCATGGATCCCACCGAGAGATCGATGCCGCCGGAGATGATGACGAAGCACATCCCCACCGCGATGATTCCGATGAAAGCCGTGCGGGTGAGCACGTTCATCGCATTGTCGAGGCTGGCGAAGTTCTCGTTGAGAATCGCACCCGCGATGCACATAAGTGCCAACCCGGCCAGTGGCCCGGCTCCCGTAAAAGAGGGCCATTTTCGCAGTGCCGGTCTGGCGACAGGCGCTGGAGCGGCGGCGGTATCAGTGGGTTCCAGTTGCATGGGCAATCAACAGTTCTTCGGACAGCTGATCCTGCGCGAGCTCGGCAGCGAGCCTTCCCTGGCGCATCACAAGGACGCGATGACATAACCCGATCAGCTCGAGCAGCTCGGAGGACACGACGATGATCCCGCGGCCTTCGCTGGCCAGCCGCTGGATCAGGAAATAGATATCGCGCTTGGCGCCGACGTCAACTCCTCGCGTCGGTTCGTCCAGCACCACGACTTTGGGATCAGGCTGTAACACCCGCGCGAGCGCCAGCTTCTGCTGGTTGCCGCCGGACAGTGCGGAAGCCGGTATGTCGGAGCGTTGCGTGCGGATGCCAAATGCCGTGGTCGCGGCCACGAGGGCTGCCTGTTCCCGCTGCGGATCGAGCAGCGGCTTCGCATAACGCTCCAGCGCCATCAGCGTGAGGTTCTGCGCCAGCCCCATGCGCAGGTGCAGGCCACGCGTCTTGCGGTCCTCGCTGAGATATGTGAGACCCAGCCGTGCGGCCGAACGCGGATTGCGCCGCATCCAGGTTTTGTCTGTTACCTGCACAGATTCCGCGCTGGAGGGGCGCAACCCCAGGAGCCCTTCAAACAGCTCGGTCCGGCCCGCACCGACCAGCCCTGCAAAGCCAAGCACCTCCCCGGCGCGCACCTGGAAGCTTGCGTCGTGGCACCACCCGGGTACGGTCAGTCCTTTCACGTCCAGCAGGACGGGCGCGCCGGCCGCCACGGGAAGCCTGCCCGGAAAGAGATCGGCCAGTTCGCGCCCCACCATCAGGCTGGCCATCTGCTGGCGTGTCACGCTCTGCGTGGACCGGCGAGCCACGAATCGCCCGTCGCGCATGACAACCACCTCGTCGGTGATGCGTTCGACTTCGTCCAGCTTGTGGGAAATATAAAGGATGGTGGAGCCTGCCGCTCTCAGTTGCCCGATGAGGGAAAACAGGCGCTCGGTCTCGGAGGGCGTCAATGTGGCGGTGGGCTCGTCCATCACCAGTACGCGCGCGCGCCGGCTGAGCGCGCGTGCGATCTCCACCAGCTGTTTCTCTGCCACGATGAGGTCGCCCACGCGGCGCGCGGGGCTGCAATTCAGGCCAACCTGACGCAATGCGGCGCCCGCCTCCCTGGCCATCAGGTCTTCGTCCAGCAGCCCGTAGCGCTTGCGCTCATGGCCGAGGAATATGTTCTGCGCAATGGTGAGGTCATCAGCAAGGTTGAATTCCTGATGGATCATCACCACACCGGCCGCTTCGGCCTCGCGCGGCCCCTTGAAACGTACGACATGCCCGCCCACCTCCACCACGCCTTCGCTGGCGGCCTCGTAGCCGGCCAGGATTTTCATCAGCGTCGACTTGCCGGCGCCGTTTTCTCCAAGCACCCCGTACACCCGGCCAGGTGCGAGTTCAAAACTGACCCCATGCAGTACCTGCACGGGGCCGAAGCTCTTGCTCACGTCTTTGAAGCCGACCGTCAAACTCACTGAGTGCTCCTGCGTTCGGTTCTTCAGGCCGCGCCGGCGAAGATCGCGGCATTGACCCGGTTTTCCAGCCACTCCTGACGGCCGCTCACAGGCTTGGGCCGAAGATCGTTGACGAAGGCATGTTCGGCGAGCTGGCTGAGGCTCATGTCGCCCGTGATGATGCGCCGCCCCAGTTCACCGTCCCAGTTCGCGTAGCGCTGCTGGCGGAACTGCTCAAGCTCGCGGGACTCCATCAAACGCGCGGCGCTCTTGAGCGCCAGCGCCAGCGCATCGATCGCACCCACATGCCCGTGCAGAATGTCAACCGGATCCATGCTTTGGCGCCGCACTTTCGCGTCGAAGTTGAACCCGCCGCTGCCGATTCCGCCGGCGCGGAGGACTTCGTAGAGCGCCAGCGTAAGGTCCTCCACACTGTTGGGAAACTGGTCGGTGTCCCATCCGTTCTGTGGGTCGCCACGGTTGGCATCGATGCTGCCGAAGATTCCGAGGGAGGCGGCGGTTGCGATCTCGTGCTGGAAACTGTGGCCCGCCAACGTGGCGTGGTTGGCCTCGATGTTGAGCTTGATCTCCTTTTCCAGGCCGAACTCCTTCAGGAAGCCATACACAGTGGCGCTGTCGAAGTCGTATTGGTGTTTGGTCGGCTCCAGCGGCTTGGGCTCGATAAGCAGTTGCCCTTTGAAACCGATCTTGTGTTTGTGGTTCACCACCAATTGCATGAATCGGCCCAGCTGCTGGCGCTCGCGCTGCAAATCGGTATTGAGCAGGGTGTCATAGCCTTCGCGCCCACCCCACATCACGTAGTTGGCACCGCCAAGCTGCTGGGTGGCATTGAGCGCGCTGAAAACCTGCGTCGCCGCGTACGCGAAGACGTCGGGGTCGGGGTTACTCGCCGCGCCGGCTGCGTAGCGGGGATGGCTGAACAGGTTGGCGGTCCCCCATAGCAGCGAAATACCGGTTTCTTTCTGCTTCTGGGCGAGCACGTCCACCATCGCGGACAGATTGCTGCGGTACTCGGCCAGGTTCGCGCCTTCCGGCGCCACATCGGTGTCATGGAAAGTGTAGAACGGGACATCGAGCCGGGAAATCAGGCCAAAGGCTGCATCCGCTTTCTTCCTCGCCATCGTCAACTCGTCT
Organism: Polaromonas sp. P2_G11; assembly: GCF_056403595.1. Taxonomy (NCBI): domain Bacteria; kingdom Pseudomonadati; phylum Pseudomonadota; class Betaproteobacteria; order Burkholderiales; family Comamonadaceae; genus Polaromonas; species Polaromonas sp. P2_G11. The sequence goes on from NZ_JBFUFE010000003.1 coordinate 717,120, forward strand.
CCACCGGCATGCCAGGGCCGCGCAAACGTGCCTTGTCCGAAGACATCGCTGCCGGGCCACACGAAGGTGTGCCAGTAGCAGACGGCGAGCCGCAGGTGCTGTGCCATCGGCTTGCCCAGCACGACGGCACTGGCGTCATAGTGACGGTAGGCCAGGGGCGTCGTGGCCTGAGGGCCTTCATAGCGTACGGGTGCGATGGATTCGAGAAAGTTCATGTTTGTGGTGGGTAACTGCTTTCAGTGGCACCATCCTAGAACCGCCGGCCTCCGCCCGCGATTGCGAAATTTGCGAGGACAGCTTGCGAAATTGCTTTCTGCAGCGCAGCAATCCGTCCGATATGCCGGTATCCTCATGATCAACCGACCCGACCATGAAATCGTCATTACGTCAAAGTGGCCCTACCGTGCTGCGCGTGGCATTGCTCTTCCATGCGAGCAAGGTGTATGACCGCGAGATCATCACGGGCATCGGCGACTATGTGAACCACACGCGGGTCGCCTGGGATCTCTTCCTTGAAGAGGATTTCCGCTTTCGGCTTGACGGCATCCACGACTGGGACGGCGACGGGATCATCGCGGACTACGACGATCCGGCCGTGGCGCACGCTCTCACAGGGGTACGCGTACCTGTCGTTGCCGTCGGGGGCTCCTACGAGGATCCCGCGTGCTACCCCGTCAATGTGCCGTACGTTGCGACGGACAACCGCGAACTGGTCGCGCATGCGCTGACCCACCTGGTGGAGTCCGGGCTTTCCCGTTTTGCCTGCTACAGCCTGCCGGAATCGCCGCTCAACCGTTGGGCCCAGGAGCGCGAAAAAGCGTTCACCGCCCGGCTTGCCCGCGACGGGTTGGCTGGTGAGATCCACCGGGGCCTGGCAACCAGCGCGCCCACATGGGGAAGCGCGACAAGGAAACTGCTCTCCTGGCTGCAAAGCCTGCCCAAGCCCGTTGGCATAGTCGCCGTCACGGACGCGCGTGCACGGCAGGTGCTGCAGGCGTGCATCGTCGGCGCAATCGCAGTTCCCGACGAAGTCGCCATCATCGGGATCGATAACGACACACTGGGCCAGCACCTGACGAGAATCCAGCTCAGCTCGGTCAGCCAGGGAACCCACGAAATGGGCCATCGCGCGGCGCACCTGTTGCACCAGGCCCTGAGCGGCTCGCCGGTGAACGACGTGCGTGTGGTCGTGCCTCCGGCCGGCGTGCATTCGCGCGCGTCCACCGCGCGCGACGTCGAACACAGCGCGACCGTGATGCGCGCTCTCCATTACATCCGTCAATACGCCTGCCAGGGCATCAAGACGGAGCAGGTTGCCGAAACGGTGGGGCTTTCACGCTCATCGCTGGAGATGTACTTTCGCCGCGAGTTGAAGCGCTCCGTCCATGACGAAATCCTGCTGTACAAGTTGCAGCGTTGCTTTCAGTTGCTCAGCAACACACAAATGGGCATCGATGACATCGCGCGGGCGAGCGGCTTTCGTTCCGTCCAGTACCTCAATACAGTGTTCAAGCGGGAGCTGGGGGCAACGCCGGCTTCGTGGCGGGAAAGCCGCCGGAGCTGAGCCGGCAGTTTCTCTGGTCCGCTACGCCTTGTGCCGGCGATAAAACGCGAGGGCGTTCTTGAACATCACTTTGTCGCGCACGCCGGCGCCGAACGGGGCCAGATACGCCTCGGCGATGGCAATCTGGGCTTCGAAAGTCCCGTGCAGGGTGATTACCGGCCAGTTGCTGCCCCAGATCAGGCGGTCCTTGCCGAACGCGGACATCAGTACGTCGAAGTGCGGCTTGTACGAAGCGAGGTCAGTGGGAGACGGAAAAACCACGTCACCTGGAGCGTACATGTCATAGAACGACGAAAACTTCATGTACAGATTCGGGCAGTCGCTGGCGAGGCGGCGAACGTCGGACGCCCAGGTGGGGTCCACCGCCGGCCCGGTTGCGCCACCCAAATGGTCGATGATGATGCGCAGATTGGGCACCGCGGTACAAAGCGCCTGCACCTGGCTCTTCGGATTCCTGGTCCCCCGGCTGATGATGTCGAGCGTCATACCGCGCGCTGCCAGGTCGCGCAGGCTGGTGAGCTGTGCCGCGCTGAGCGTGATGCCCTCAGCCGGGCCGGTGAGATAGCCGCGGATTCCCACGAAGCGCGGGTCCGTTGCGAACCGCGCGAGATCGGTGGAAAAGTTCGGCGCGCCTACCTCGATGTTCCCGACGAAGAACGCGTAAAACGGATCGTTCTTGATGAGGTCGAGGACCCACTGGTTGTCCTGAACAATGCCGCTCGCTTCCACGATCCCGGCCGCCACCACGCCCTGGGACCTGGCGAATGCGCTGTACTCCGGCGGCAGCACGTCGCGGAAGATCGGCCCCTCCGCCGCTGTGGGCCATGGCACACCGCCGGACCGGGTCACCTGCCAGAAGTGAATATGCGTCTCGACGATGGGCCGTTTGCCGGGCGGGGCGTTGCGTTCGGCGGATTCGATCGCAGCCAGCAGCGCCTGATCGACGGCACCACGCCCCCCGCGCGCCGCTGCGAGCCACGTCATGCCAGCGCCGCCGCTGCTGCCGCGCAGTGCCTCAGGCCTTTGCTTACTGTCTCCTTCATGGTCTTCTCCTTGTCGGGTTGATGGGTGTTCCGGAACGAACCCTGTCATACGGTAAGTCAGTGGTAACTGACACATTGTTGATGCAGATCGAGGCGCTATTGGACGGCGGCACGCCTCCGGCAGGATCGCGGATCAGGGTAAGACCAATATTACATATGTGTCAATATTGGCCTGACCAATCAACACCGCAGACCCGCGAAGCCCACAGAGAAGCAACGATGGATCAGAAATAACCGGCACCTCCCCGGCAAGTGGTTTTCACTCGGTGCAAGCGCCCGAACGCAGTGACCCGGCGAGAAACAGGGACGGCGCCGGCGTCGTAGAGAGCCGCCACCCTCTCTAATCGGTGAAGGCTCGCGCCCGGGGCCAAGTCCACTTTCTTTCCTGCCGGCTTCGCCATGTCGTTTGCAGCAAAGTCTTTTCTCCTCTGAAGCGCACAGCCAGGAGGACAACTCCGGAATCGATATAGGTTGCAACCCATATGAATTCGTGTATGGATCAAGCCCAAAACATGATCGCCAAAGCAGGGCCGGCTTGCTATCATCCGCGCCATTCAGAGGGCCCGAATGCAACCACCTTCCTCCGGACTCCTTCTCGTCACGGGTGCCACCGGCAAAGTGGGCCGCGCGTTCATCCAGCGAGTACTGGAGGACGCCAGTCTTGATCGCTTCCGCGTGCGGGCGCTCTGCCACAACCGTGTGTTGCAGCCTCGCGAACGCCTGGAGTGCGTGCGGGGTTCCATTCAGGATCGCGCGGACGTGCAGCGCGCGCTCGAAAGCGTGACACACGTGCTGCACCTGGCCACAAGCAAGGAAACGCCGGACGAGGTGATGGATGTCGCCGTCAAGGGCATGTTCTGGTTGCTCGAGGGCTGCCGGACAAGCACCACCTTCCGGCAATTCGTGCTGGTCGGCGGCGACGCCGCTGTCGGGCATTTCCACTACGCGCACCCCGTACCGGTGGTAGAAAGCCAGCCGCATACCGCCTACCCTGGATGCTATGCCCTGTCCAAAGTACTGGAAGAAGTAATGCTCCAGCAGTACCAGGTCCAGTATGACCTGAACGGCTGCTGCCTGCGTGCACCCTGGATCATGGAGAAAGACGATTTCCGCTTCACTTTGTCTTTCGGCGACGACGTGTTCGGAGGCCCGCGCTGGCGGGACCTGGTGACAGAGAGCGAAGCGCGCGACCACGTTCGCAGCGGCGCCGTCCCGGTGATGCTTGATCCGGATGGTCAACCAGTGAAGCGCAACTTCGTCCATGTGTGCGATCTTGTGGATGCCATCTTGCTGGCCCTGGACGCACCACGCGCCCGGCAGCAACTGATGAACGTGTGCATGGACGAGCCGCTCGACTATGGCGAGCTTGGCACATACCTGGCACGCACGCGGGGCCTGCCGCTCGTGCCAGTCCGCACACCCTACCGCTCCACGTGGCTGGACAACACCAAGGCGAAGTTCCTGCTGGGCTGGCACCCCCAGTTCGACATGGCCCGGATGGTCGAGTCCGCGTGGACGTACCAACGAGCACCCGACGATCCTCGCATGGTCTGGTATCCCGGCTGAGTTCAGCCGCCCGCTACAGCACCGGGCGGTCAGTAAGGCAAGAGTGCTGCACCCGATCGAACAGATACGAAGACAGGAGACACAAGATGACCCCGATGAAACGACGCAGCTTTGCCGCCATCATGGCGGCCGCCGGCCTGGCATACGCCTGGGCGACACCGGCCTGGAGCCAGGCGAAAGGTAAGAAGCTGGTGATCGGCTTCGCGCAGACCGGCGCCGAAAGCGAGTGGCGCACAGCCAATACGGACTCCGTCAAGGCCGCTGCCAGCGCGGCCGGCTATGAACTGAAGTTCTCAGACGCACAGCAGAAGCAGGAGAACCAGATCAAGGCAATCCGGTCCTTCATCGCCCAGAAGGTGGACGTCATCATCCTCGCACCGCTCGTCACGACGGGCTGGGATACCGTGCTGCGGGAGGCCAAGTCCGCCAAGATCCCCGTCATTCTGGAAAGCCGCAGTGTGGTGGTGAAAGATCCCTCCACCTGGACCACCTTCGTGGGTTCGGACTTCGTCGAGGAAGGCCGGCGCGCCGCGCAGTGGTTGCTTGATAACACCAAGAACACCACCGGCGACGTGAACATCGTCGAATTGCAGGGCACCGTGGGCTCCGATCCCGCGATCGAACGGAAGAAAGGCTTCGAGGAAGGGCTCAAAGCAAATCCTCGCTACAAGATCATCCGCTCGCAGACCGCCGACTTCACCCGCGCCAAGGGCAAGGAAGTCATGGAAGCCTTCCTCAAGGCTGAAGGCAAGAAGGTCAACGTGCTGTACGCACACAACGACGACATGGCCATCGGCGCGATTCAGGCCATCGAGGAAGCAGGCCTGAAGCCGGGCAAGGATATCCTCGTAATCGGCGTGGATGCGGTCAAGGGCGCCTTCGAGGCGATGATCGCCGGCAAGATGAATGTCAGCGTGGAGTGCAACCCCCTGCTTGGCCCCCAGCTGATGGAAGCGGCAGCCAAAGCCGCCTCGGGGCAAACGCTGCCGCGCTGGATCAAGTCGATCGAGGGTGTGTTCCCGGCCGAAGTAGCCGCCAAGGAATTCCCGAACCGCAAGTATTGACACTGACAGTCGGGCCCCGCTGCAAGCCACGGCGGCGGGCCCAGCTGTGGCTCATCATTCTCAGAGTCGCCGCGATGCCGTGAGCTACACCAGGCTGTGTGCCCAGACACCAGACGTCGTGAGATAGCAGGCGTACAGCGACGTCGTGGCCGTGATGAAAAGGCGGTTACCTCGCGGCCCGCCGAACTCTACATTGGCCACCGGCTCGGGAACGAGGATCCGGCCAAGGAGTTCGCCCTGCGGCGAGAAGCAATGCACGCCGTCTCCGGCGCTGGTCCACACATTGCCGCGCAGGTCCACGCGAAGGCCGTCCGGTATCCCAGCATCCACGGTGGCGAAGACTTCGCCGCCTCGCAGCCGGCCGCCGGCTGCCACGTCAAACACTCGAATGTGTCGCGGCCCCTGCGGATCATGTGATGCCCCGGAATCCGCCACATACAGCAGGGTGCCGTCCGGAGAAAACGCCAATCCATTGGGCTGCACGAAGTCCGTGGCGGCAACTTCCACTCGCCCGCTACCGGCGTCGACCCGGAACACGTAGCGGCCACCGTACTCGGGCTCGGCCGCATAACCCTCGTAATCGGACAGGATCCCGTAGGTCGGGTCGGAGAACCACACGGCGCCATCGGGCGCGACAACGGCGTCATTCGGCGAGTTCAGCCGCTTGCCTTCAAAGGCGCTTGCGATCACGATGCGCCGGCCATCGAGCTCGGTGCGGCTGACGCAGCGCGTGCCATGCTCGCAGCTGATCAGGCGGCCTTCGCCATCACGCGTATGGCCGTTGGCGAAGTTGGAGGGCCTGCGAAACTCTACTACGTTGCCCTCGCCTGCGCCGTCGGGCACCCACCGCAGGACGCGGTTGTTGGGGATGTCGCTGAACAGCAGGAAGTCGCCGGCCGGAAAATACACGGGGCCCTCTGCCCAACGCGTGCCGGTGAAGAGCTTTTCTACAAACCCGTTCGGCGGAACCAGTCCGCGAAAACGCACATCGTGCAGCAGGAAATCGCCCCGGATGCCATAGCGGTCAGCCAAGATCACCTCACCCTGGCCGAACGGCCATACAGCAGCAGCATGCACAGGATCAGCGCGCCATAGATGATCTGGCGGCCCGCCTCGGGCATCTGCAGAACCGCAAGCACGCTTTGCAGCAGCACGATGAACACTACGCCTGCAACAGTGCCCAGGTAGCTGCCGCGGCCGCCCAGGATGTTGGTGCCGCCCAGCACGACCGCGGCGATCGCGGGCAGTACGTAGGGATCACCCATGGCCTGGTAGGCGTTAGCCGAGTAGCCGGCGAGCAGTATGCCGGCGAGCGCTGCCAGAGCCCCGCAGGCCACGAAGCACAGCACGATGACTTTGCCGGTGCGCACGCCGGACAGGTAGGCGGCGCGCTCGGTGTTGCCGATGATGTACACGTAGCGGCCGATGGCAGTGCGCGTCAGCACCAGGTAGAACAGCAATGAGACGGCCACCCAGGTCCACACGGCATTGGGCACGCCAAACGTCCTGCCGACGCCCAGTGCACGCATCAGCTCGGTAGCGCCGTGCACCGGTGCATGCCCGCCCGAGTAAAGGACCATCAGGCCCTGCAGCACAGCGTTCGCGCCCAGCGTGAAAATCATCGAAGGGATGCGCAGGATCGCCACCCCCAACCCATTGACCAGGCCGATCAGCGCGCCGCAGGCGATGCCTGCGGGGATCGCCCAGCCGGCGCCATAGGTGGCGCCCGCGGCGGCGGCCATCATTGCCCCGGTGGTGATGGTCCAGGGCACCGACAGGTCAATGTGGCCCAACAGGATGACGGCCATGAGCCCGGCGGCTGTGATGCCAAGGAAGGCGGCGATCTGCAGTTGCAGCAGCAGGTAGCCCGGCATCAGGAAGTTGCTGTTGACGACGCTGGCGGCCAGCAGAAGGGCCAGCGAACACAGGGCCACCATGGCCGGCGGATTCAACAGCAGTCTCTGAAACACACGCTTGCTGGTGGCGGAGGAGCGCGGAGTGTCAACGGAGAGGCTGGTCATCAGAACAGGTCCAGGCGGTTTCGCAGGCGAAGCACGTGCAGCGCGCCGACGCATACAGCCGCCAGGAGGATGAGTCCTTCGAACAGCGGCTGCCAAAGCGCAGGCGCATTGAACACGAACAGCAGGTCGCCAATGGTGCGCAACACGAAGGCACCCAACACCGATCCCACCATGCCCCCTGCGCCCCCATAGAGCGAGGTTCCGCCGATCACGACCGCCGCGATGGAATTGAGGGTGTACAGGCCCGCCTGCGGCGAGCTGGCCTCGCCCGACAGGGAGATCAGCGACAGCAGCAACCCGGCAAGCCCGGAAAGCAGTCCCGCGGCGGTGTACGCGATGAATTTGGCCCGCTGCGACGGAACGCCCGAAAGATAAGCCGCCTGCTCGGACGACCCCACGGCATAACAGGCGCGGCCGATGACCGTGCGCCTGAAGGGCATCCAGCCCAGCACGATGACCGCGGCCAGCAACACCAGCGTTGTGGGAATCGTGCCGAAGAGACGACCGGTCAGCGCGTCTGACAAGCCCTCGCTGACCTCCCCGCCCGGCGCAGGACGCAGCAGCAAGGCCAGGCCGAAGAACACTGCGCCCGTGGCGAGCGTGACGATGATCGGCTGCAGGCGCCCGAATACGACGATTGCACCATTCAGGGCACCGGCCGCCGCCCCGGAGGCCAATACCAGCACCACCCCGAGTGCCACTTGCCAAGGCGCACCGTTCACCACGACGGAGGCCAGGCAACTGGTGAGCACCATCACCATCCCCACGGAGAGGTCCAGGCCGCGCGTGATGACAGGCAGGGTCTGGGCCATCGCAACGATGGCCAGCAGCGCCGCCTTGTTCGAGGCCGTGGTGACGATGCCGACCGATATCGAGCGCGGATGCTCCAGCAGGTACAGCGAAAACATCAGGATGAACACCACCAGCGCACTCAGCGGACCACTGTTGCGGCGCAGCCCTCGCAGCCATTCTTCCCTGTTCATGTGACGGCCTCCGGTTCGGTTGAAGCGAGGGATACGTTGAGGGATGAGGCCACAATCGCCTGCTCGGTGATCTCCTCCCCGACAAGCGTGCGCACGATGCGTCCTTCGTACATGATCAGGATGCGGTCCGCCAGGCCGATCAGTTCTTCGTAGTCGGTGGAGTAGAGCAGGATGGCCACGCCCTGGGAAGCAAGCTGGCGCAGCAGGACATAGATTTCCTGCTTGGTGGCCACATCGATGCCGCGTGTGGGATCGTTCAGCAGGAGCACGCGCGGCTGGGTCATCAGCCACTTGGCGATCACCACCTTCTGCTGGTTGCCCCCGGACAAGGTCTGCACCGGGTCTTCCACGGAACCGATCTTGATGCGCAACTTGTCCACCATCTGCGCCACGGCCGCCTGCTCGCCCCCCGGGCTCAGCAAGCCGTAGCGCGTGAGCGCCTCCAGCTGGGCAAGGCTCGCATTCTCACGGATACTCATGGGCAAGACCAACCCTTCGGTCTTGCGATCCTCCGGGATGAGGGCGATCCCCAGTCCGGGTTGCTTGCATATGTGTGGCGCCAGATTGGTGACCGGTTGACCAAAAACCTCGATTTCGCCGTGCACACCCTTAAGCACGCCGAAAAGCGCCAGCAGCAATTCGCGCTGCCCCTGTCCGTCCAGCCCTCCCAAGCCGACAATCTCGCCTCGCAGAATCTCCAGCGAAATGTCCCGGAGGCTGGGCTCCCAGCTCAAGGACTTGACCGTGACAGCCGGTCGCGCATCCGTGGCCGGACCGGTCTTGGGCGGGTACGACTTGGCGACGTCACGACCGATCATGAGTTGCACCACTTCAGCGTCGGTCCGCGTGCCGTTGGCAAACGTGTCGACGCGGCGACCACTGCGAAAAACCGAACAGGTACCGGCGAGCGCCTTGACCTCGTGCATGCGGTGCGAGATGAACAGCGCTGCGACGCCCTGGTCTCGCAGACTGAAGAGCAGGCGGTACAGGCGTTCCACGTCTTCGCTGCTGAGGGCGGAGGTCGCCTCGTCCAGGATGAGCAGGCGCGGCTGCGCGCCTAGCGCCTTGGCAATTTCGACGACCTGCCGGCGGGATAGCGGCAGGTCGCGCACGCGGTCCATGGGATGGATGTCGCTGCAACCCAGCAGGGAAAGCAGCTCGGTAGCTCGCTCTTGTTGAGTCTTGGCGTCGATCAGGCCGTACTTCACCGGGGGCCTGGACAGGAAAATGTTGTCGCACACGGACAAGTCCGGGACCAGCGACAGCTCCTGGAACACACAAACGATACCGCGCTCGCGCGCGGAGTTCGGAGAGTCCAGCCGCAGTTCCTTGCCGTCCAGCAGGATACGGCCCGCGTCGGGCTGAACGACGCCGGCGATGATCTTGATCAAGGTCGACTTGCCGGCACCGTTCTCGCCCAGAACAGCGTGAATTTCACCTGCCGTACAAGCGAAGTCCGCGCTGTCAAGCGCACATACGCCGCCGTAGCGCTTGGTGATGCCCTGGAGTTCGAGCAAGGGTTTCTGGGTCACGGAAAGAAAAGCCTCCAAACAGGAAAAATGCCGGGCGCGGCCACACAGCCCGGCGTTAAAACTCCAAGGCTGATCTCAGGTATTTCCCTCGCTCTGCTTCATGATGTCCGGCGCCGTCAGGTTGATGTTGCAAGGCGGAAACTCGTTGGCCACGTAGAAGGTGTCGGGTAAATCCGGGTAGAAGTTCTTTCCCGGTGCCATGTTCTGGTATTCGACGTAGGGAATGGGCACCGAGATGTACTGCGGCAGCTTTTGGCCTTGCAGTGCGGCGATGGCCGCCTTCAGGGCCACCGAGACCAGGCCAGGCGACTGCGCGGCCGAAGCGCCTTTGAGGCCGTCCTTATGGTACTGATGGACCATCTTGCGAAAGCCATTTTCCCCTTCCGCACCGATGGGCACGAACGGGTGCTTGGCCTCGATCAGCGCACGAATGGTGCCGTTGGATCCAGCCTGCGTGTAGATGCCGTTGAAGCGGCCATGCACGGCAATCGCGTCGGCCGCTACCTTCTGCGAAGTGCCGTCGTCCCAGTTGCCCACCACTTCGATAATCTGGACCTGCTTGTGCTTGTCCATGATCTCGCGGAAACCGAGATGGCGGTCGCGGTCCACCGAGTTGCCCGGCAAGCCGCGAATCTCCAGAACCTTGCCGCTGGTCACGCCGTTCTTCTCCAGCCAGCGGCCCATCAGGCGGCCCATTTCCAGCTGGTCTTCGTTCACCTGGATCACCTCGTCGGTGTCGAGCACATTGTCGAACGGGATCAGCACGACGCCAGCCTCTTTGGCGCGCTTGATCACCGGCTTGAACGAGGTGGGCGACACCGCGATCGTGAGGATGGCGTCGAAGCCCGCGTTGATGAAGTTGTCGATGGCGCCCAGCTGCGCAGCCACGTCCGTACCGGTGGACACGACCTTCAGCTCCTTGATGTGCGGCTTCATCTCCGGCGTTGCTGCATAAGCCTTCAGCGACTTGATCATCTGGATGCGCCAGCTGTTGCCGGCATAACCATTGGCCAATGCGATGCGGTACGGTCCCTTCTTGGCCGGATACTGGATGGTCTTCGTGTTGCCGGAGAACGGCTTGAAGCAGGCCGGCTCGTAGGTTTGGGCCAACGCCGGCGCGCCCAGGCCGGCCAGTGTTGCGGCCGCGCCCGCGGCCAGAATATCTCGTCTCGTTTGCATGCTTGTCTCCTGTTTAGAGTGTGCCGGTCTCTGAAGCCGGCGAGCTGACAACGGCGCAGGATTGCGCGAAGCATTTGGCCAGGGCAAAACTTGATCAATTCATTTTTGGTCTGGCCATATCGGACCGCATCAGGGCTTTCCCTTGACTTGCGCCGCTTCGAAGGCTGCGTCGCCCCCTCAGGCCCCAAGGCGCCGCAGGCGGGTCAGCCTGCCTGCGACACCAACACCGACGGCGAGCTCCAGGAGCGGGGCGACATGACAATCCGGAAGTCCTCGATCGTCGCGTTGCGGCCGCCAAGTAACGTGGCTTCGCGCTTGTGGAACTCAGGATCGGAGAAAGTAATGCTGTCGCGGACGATGGAAACGAGGACGTACTTGCCACCGTGGGCGATAAACTGGAATCCGCGTTCCTGCACAGATCACGTCAGCATGATTGGCCCTGCGCAGCGGTCAGACGGGTAACTATATATCTGCTAATTTGGACTGACCACTCTCGGCGGCCAACTTTCGAATCTCGGAAAACCTGGGGAGACCCCCAGCAGCGGAAGCGGTACTTTCGCAGCCTCTGATACTCCGTTCAAAATTAGTTCCGGCATCTCGCCATCAAACAAGGCCGGCCCGGCCAGGCGGTCGACCCAGTTCAGAAGCTGCATGCCGCAGTACACCACGTGGCGCCCACGGATGGTGATGCGCAACCCCCGGCGGTGGCGCTGGAAGACGGGCTCCCCCACCGCATCCTCGAAAGCCTTCAGCCGGTGGCTGGCGCCCGACAGGGACAAGTGACAGCGGCGCGCAGCTTCCGACAATGAACCCGACTCGGCGCAAAGCACCACGAGCCGGATCGAAGCGAGGTCGAAGCGTTGAAGGTTGATAAATTTGGTCATGCCAATTTTTTTGAATGTACCAATTTTGGTCTGACCAGACAAGGTTTTTCCACCACAACTTACCGGCCATGGCCACGCAGGGGCACCGCCCGACGGTATGATCCTTTCGTTACACCTTCCCCGCCATGAGAGTTACCAAGCCTGCCGAACCCCGTCGCCTGTATCAGCAGATCGCCGATCAGATCAGGGAACTGATCGCCAAAGGATCGTTCCAGGTCGGCGACCGTCTGCCGGCCGAGCGCGAGCTGGCATTGCTCCTGGGCGTGTCCCGCCCTTCGCTGCGCGAGGCATTGATCGCCCTGGACGTCCAGAGCAGTGTCGAGATCCGTGGCGGCTCGGGTGTCTACGTCTGCCCGCAACCCAAACGCACTTCCGGGAAGGCCACACCCGCACTCGGCGAGAGCCCAAGGGAACTGATGCAGACGCGCTCCGCCCTGGAGAGCGCGGTGGTGATCCTTGCCTGCGCGCGCGGCACCCCTGAGCAGCTCAAGCAGCTTAGGACGATCGTCACGAGAATGAGGGCTGAAACGGATCGCAACCGCGCCCCGCTGGATCTTGATCGACGCTTTCACATGACGCTTACGCAGATGAGTGGTAATTCCGTGATGGCCCGCATCATCGCCGAGTTGTTCGATGAACGGCACAGCCCGATCTCGGCCAAGCTGTCTTCGAAATACGAGAACCCACGCACCTGGAAGGCTGCGCTGAAGGAACATGAAGCTATTCTCAGCGCTCTGGATGCACGCGATCCGATAGCCGCACAGGCTGCCATGCTCGCCCATCTGCGCGCCTCCGAGCTGCGTTGGGTGGGGGACTGACCCCGTCCCCTGAGGCGTGCATCCACGAGCGCACGATGCGCAGATTGCTATCGCTCGCGCCGGAAATTGAATTGGTGCCGGGCCCGAGCCGAGCCTAGCATCGCGCGTACCCCCCGCCGCTGCACATCGCAATTTAGGAGACGATTCACATGAACATGCAAACCCACTATCCCAGCCTGAAAGACCGGTCCGTCCTCATCACCGGGGGGTCGACCGGCATCGGTGCCACCCTGGTGCGGCAGTTCGCAGCGCAAGATGCGAAGGTCGGGTTCATCGACATCGACGTGGACAACGCGCTCGCCCTTCAGGCAAGTGTGGCGAAGGAGCTCGGCAAGCGCGTGCATTTCATGCGCAGCGACGTCACCGACACTGACGAAATGCGCCAGGCGATCAAAGCGCTTCGCACCCAGATCGGGCCGATCCGGGTGTTGCTGAACAACGCGGCCAACGACGAGCGACACCTGATCGAGGACACGACACCGCAATACTGGGACGCGGGCGTCGCCGTGAACCTCAAGCACCAGTTCTTCGCGGCGCAGGAAGTCGCGCCAGACATGAAAGCGCTGGGCGGCGGCTCCATCGTCAACTTCGGCTCGGTCAGCTGGATGCTCAAGCAAGGCGGCATGCCGGTTTACACCACCTGCAAGGCAGCCGTGCAAGGGCTCACCAGGAGCCTGGCGCGAGACTTCGGACCCTTCCGCATTCGAGTGAACACCCTGGTGCCGGGTTGGACCATGACGGAAAAACAGTTGCGGCTGTGGGTCACACCCGAGTCCAAGGCAGACCTGGCCCGTGCGCAATGCCTGCCGGGGGATTTGATGCCTGAACACATTGCGAAGGCGGCGCTGTTCCTGGCTTCCGACGACAGCGAGATGATGACGGCGCAGGATTTGGTTGTCGATGGAGGGTGGACATGATCGATGGGCCACCCGAAGGATATTGAATTCCATCGAAATCTGACAAGGGCGGCCCTACCAGGAGGATAGCGACGCCCCAGAATTGAAAAAGCCCTTGAATCCGTTAGGAATCAAGGGCTTGCGCATCTGGTGGCCTGGGGCGGAATCGAACCACCGACACAAGGATTTTCAATCCTCTGCTCTACCGACTGAGCTACCGGGCCTGAGCCTCAGATTATATATCACCCGAAAGGGGTGTCCGGCCCCCTGGGTCTTCAAGGTCAGACGCCGCGTTTGCCGCGGGTCAGATCCACGCCGAGTTGCTTGAGCTTTCGGTAGAGGTGGGTACGCTCAAGACCGGTTTTCTCCGCCACACGGGTCATGGAGCCGCCTTCCTTGGCTAAATGAAATTCGAAATAGGCTTTTTCAAATTCGTCACGCGCGTCGCGCAATGGTTTTTCCAGCAGAAAACTCTGCGTGGCCTGCGGTCCCAGGTCAACAGGTGTCGGCAAGGTCCCGCCGGTCATCACGGCTTCTACCGTGAGGTCGGCTGCGTGTGCCGCGGGGCTGCTGTTCATTACGGCGGGTTTGCGGGGAGCTGCCTTGGTGAGGCCCTGCTCCACCGCCTTCAGGAGTTTTTGCAGCGTGATGGGTTTCTCAAGAAACGCCATGGCGCCGATCTTGGTAGCCTCGACTGCCGTATCGATCGTGGCGTGGCCGCTCATCATGATGACGGGCATGGTCAGCAAGCCACTGGAAGACCACTCCTTGAGCAGCGTCACGCCGTCAGTGTCGGGCATCCAGATGTCCAGCAGCACCAGGTCGGGCCTGGAACGTCCGCGGGCGGCACGGGCCTGAGCGGCGTTCTCGGCGAGCTCGACCTGATGCCCTTCGTCATTAAGAATTTCTGAGAGAAGGTCGCGTATGCCCAGCTCGTCGTCGACCACCAGAATATTTGCCATGATTGAATTGCTGCCTGCCTGTTATTGCGAATGCCGTGCGGATATCGAAGTGTTACTGAATGTGTTGTTAAGCCACAACTGCAAATGATAACGACACTTGTGCCCCTTGCACCAAACCGTCTGCCACGCGGTTTGAAATATCGATGCGGGCTCCGTGTTCATCTGCAATTTTTTTGACGACCGCGAGCCCCAGACCCGTGCCCTTTACCTTGGTCGTGACGTAGGGCTCGAACGCGCGTTTGAGGATATGTTCGGGGAAGCCCGTTCCGTTGTCGCGCACCGTCAGACGCACACGCCTGGACGTTTCAGAGTATTCGGTCTTGAGCGTAACCCGTCCGTCCTCCTTGCCTTCCTGCGCATCCTGGGCATTCTGCAACAGGTTGTGGATGACCTGGCGCAGCTGCTGGTCGTCGCCCTGGATTTTCGGGGCCTTGGGGTCCAGCTCTGTGACGACCGGAACCGCGGCACTGCCGCTGCGCAGCTCACTGTGACCGTCGCTGAGGTAGAGCTGCATCACGTCGTTGATCAATGCATTGAGGTCAACAGGCTTGAGCTCGGCCGCCGGCAGGCGGGCGTAGTCGCGGAACTCATTCACCAGCCGCTTCATTGCGTCGACCTGGTCAACGATGGTCTTGACGGATTTGGTGAGCAGCAGTTGCTCAGGTTCGCCGACCTTGCCGGTGAGCTTCATTTCGAGGCGCTCAGCCGACAGCTGGATGGGCGTGAGCGGGTTCTTGATCTCGTGGGCCAGGCGGCGCGCCACCTCGCCCCACGCCTGCGCGCGTTGGGCCGACACCATTTCGGAAACATCGTCAAACACCAGCAAAAACTCTTCGGTGCCCGGCATCTTGGCGCCACGGGCGATCAGCGTGATGGCGTTGTCGGGCGCACCGGGCACGGCCGCGTTGAGCTCAAAAGACTGCTGCCAATGCTCAAGCCCGTGCGGCGCACCATCGCTGAGGTAATCGGTGAACTGGGCCAGCACATCTTTGGCAAACAGGCCCAAGCCTGGCACTTCGCCCAGCGATTTTCCGTGGTACGCCGCCAGCGGCGCACGCAGGATGCGGGTAGCCCCAGGGTTGCTGGACTGGATGCGGCCATGCACATCCAGCACGATCACGCCGGCGGTGAGGTTGTCCAGAATGGTCTGCAGGTTGGCGCGCGCGGCATCAACCTGGCTCATGCTTTGCTGCACTGCCGAGCGGGCATCGGCCAGCTGCTGTGTCATGTCGGCAAAAGAACGCGTGAGCCCGCCCAGCTCGTCCTTGCCCTGCAGGGCGGCCTTGGGTGTCAAGTCGCCCTGGGCCACCTGGCGCACGCCCTCCGCCAGCACCAGCAGCGGCTTGGCCAGCTGGTTGCCCAGCACCACGGCCAGCAGTACCGCACCGAATACGGCCAGGAACAAGCTGAGCGTGAGTGTGCCTATATACATCTTGCGCAGGCCGCCGCGTGCCAGCGCGCGCTCCTGGTATTCGCGGTTAGCTTCCTGGACGGCGACAGCATTGGCCACCAGGCCCTCAGGCAGCAGCTGGGTCACCTGCAAAAACCGCGCGTCGCCCAGCACGTTCACATTGGGGTTGTTCACCACGGCAATCGCCTTGACCCGCGCAACGGCCCCCGGCGCGGTACCGGCAGCCCCACCTGCGGCCAGCTCGCCGTTGCCGGCAGACACCACCTCATCGAGGCCTTCAATCTGCGTGACGACGCGCTGCGTGCGTGCCGTGCGCAGTTGCTGTACTGAGGGGCGTTCGGGTTTCAGCAGAAATCTCGACTCACCTGCGCTGGCTATCACCTGGCCCGAGGGGCTCCAGAGCACCACATCGCTGGCCTGGAGCTGGTCGCGCAGGCGTTCAAGTGCGAGGCCAGCCATGGCGTCCGGCGTCTCGGCAATCTGGGTGGCGGCCTGCCGTGTCTTGTTGCCAAGGTCGGCGGCCAGGGTGTCCAGCGTGGCCCGGCCCAGGTTCAACCCGGCCGCCAGCGCCCCCTCCACTTCCACATCAAACCAGCTTTCAATGGACCGCGACACAAACTGGTAGGACACCACATAAATCATCAGCCCCGGCATGAGGCCGACCAGCGCAAAGATGGCGGCCAGCTTGACCAGCAGCCGGCTGCCGAAGCGGCCGCGGTACAGCCGCAGGGCAAGGCGCGCCACGATCCATCCGATGACCAGCAGCAGCAAGCCGGCAACGGCCACGTTGAGCACGAAGAGCAGTGCGTAATTGCGCTCGTACAGCTCGCGATTGCCGGTGGCCTGCGTCAGCAGGAACATCAGCACCAGGCCGAGCGCCGCGATGGCCCCCACGCCGACACCGACCGTCCAGCGAAAAGCCTTGCTGCTCTTGAGGGAGCCGCCACTGACCTGCAGGTTCACTTGACGCCCTCGGCGCTGGAGACCACAGGCGTGGCGGGCTCCAGTTTCAGCCGCTCCCTGACCTGCGCGGAGATATTCCAGTCTTTTTGCCCGGCTACCCCGATCTGGAAGGGGCGCGGCAGCTGCGTCAGGTCGAGCCTGAAACTGAAATCAAGCTTGTGGGCGGCGTCGGGGTCAACCTCGGCCGCATCGGCGATTTTCCAGCGCGCCACGCGCTGGATGGCAGACAGGGCCTCGGGAAGGGTCTCGTAATTCTGGTTCAGTGTGGCGCGCAGGCCCGCCGAACTGGTGATGAGGCCCGAAGCAATGTTGACGCGCCAGCGGCGGGTCAATGGCTGGTAAGCCAGGCGAACGGTGCGGGCCGCACTGGCCACGCGCGGGTCCGTCCAGTACCAGCGGTCGCGGTAAATGTCGGCTTCGACCACAAAAAACATCGGGATCCCCTTGAGCAGGGCGTCTTCCACGACCGCCGGAAGCTCAAACCGGACCTGCGCAGACAGGTGAACACCATCGTCACCGCGCTCCACGCGCAGCTGCGTGATCTCGGTGGCCGACGCCGATCCCGGTGCGGCCATCGCGATGCAAAGGCACAGTCCCGGCAGAAAACGCCCCACGATGCCCACCGCACGCCGCCAGCTGTCAGCGGCTGCGCTTTTCAAGGAGGGCGTAATAGAAACCGTCGTGTTCACGCATCAAATTGTCCGGGAAGACCGTCGCTCCGACGCCACTTTGGGGGAGCAAATGCCCCGGCGAAGGCTTTAATAAGGCGTCGGTGTGGTGCGTAAGAAACGTTTGTATCTGGTTGTCGCCTTCCGCGCGAAAAACTGAACAGGTGCAATACAGCAGGCGCCCGCCGGGCTTGAGCAAAAGCCAGAGCGTTTTCAGCAGATGCGCCTGGATGCCGGCCAATTGGGCGATGTCCGTGGGCCGGCGCAGCCAGCGTACATCCGGGTGGCGCCGCACGATGCCCGAAGCGGTACAGGGCGCGTCCAGCAGGATCGCGTCGAATGCCTGCCCATCCCACCAGGAATCAGGCTGGCCGGCATCGCCGACACGTATGTCAGCCTGCAGACCCAGGCGGTGCAGATTCTGCTTCACGCGCTCGCAGCGGCGCGCATCAATGTCCAGCGCTGTCACGTCGCAATCGGTCAGTTCAAGCAGGTGAGCGGTTTTGCCGCCCGGTGCAGCACAGGCATCCAGCACTTTCAACCTCCCGGCTTCACCGCCCTCGGCTTTCAAATCATCCAGAAGCAAAGGCGCAGCCAGCTGCGCCGCGGCGTCCTGAACCGAAAAATGCCCTTCCGCAAAGCCCGGCAACGAGCTAACGGCCTGCGCACGGGCGAGGATGACACCATGCCTGCCGACCGGTGTTGCTTCAATATTGATAGCTGCCAGCGCATGCTGGTATTGGGCTTGAGTCGTTTTTCGCTCATTAATGCGCAAGATCAGCGGTGCCTGGGTATTGTTGGCCTGCAGTATGGCCTGCCAGTCCCCGGGGTGATCCTTGCGCACCCGGTCTATCCACCACTGGGGATGGTTCCACACGGCCTGCGGGCTTTTCTCGGTGCGTGCCACCAGCTCCTCGCGTTCGCGCAAGAACCGGCGCAGGCAGCCGTTGATGAAACTGGCCTGGTGCTGCGTGGCATCCCCATGCTTGGCGGCTTCCACAGCCTGGTCAACGAGCGTGTGCGCGGTGTAGGGGGCGCCATGTTCCGTCCAGATCAATGCCAGCGCCACGCATAGCAAGGCGTCGGCCTCAGGCGGCGGCGGGCGGCGCGCCAGTTGCTGGCGCAAGGCCTCGGCGCGGCCCAGCCAGCGCAGGGTGTGAAAACCCAGCGCCTGAACGCCGGGCCGCAACGCGGCGTCCACATCTTCCAGCGCGGCGGTCATGGACTGGCCGTCACGAACAGCCATTAGCAGGGAGGCAGCCCCTTGCAGCTGGCGCCACAGGGGGACTTGGGTCGGGTTGTCTTGCATTTGTCTCACGGATACCGCCCGAAGGGGACGGCAACCTGTATTAGACCAGTAGCAAGTCCCCGCTGTGCCACTCCGAATTGCAAGCTGGGGCCGCGGGACCGGCTTTGCCGGACCGCAGGCGCAGCGGCCCCCTCGGGGGGCAGGGAGTTACGCGAAGCGAACGACCGTGGGGGCTAACTGAGACTATCTGCCCAGATATTGCTGGCCCAGTTCAGCGCGTAGACGCCCTCAAGTTCGGTAGGCCCGGCGCTGACGCCGCCGGAGCCGGCTACCGCCTTGAAAGTTTTCTCTGCCACCACATACTCATGCACGCTGGCCACATGGATCACATTCTTGTTGTCGACAAAGCTGTAGCAGGTATTGGTGAGCATGGGCGCGGGGTTGACGTCCCAGCCCGAGAGCTGGGCCACGATCGCGGCGGCCGCCACCTTGCCGTGGTTGTTGGCCATGTGGCCGCTCTTGGGCATGGCGGGCGCGACCTGAATGGAGTCGCCGAGCACATGCACATCCTTTGCGGCAGTGGATTCAAACGTCAGGTAATTCACGCCGCACCAGCGGTTGTTGGCCTGGTTGTTGAGGCTCGCCTGCACGGCAATCGTGCCGGCACGCATGGAAGGCAGCACATTCAGCACGTTGGCCTTGACATCGTCCTGCACATCGAACTTGATGATCCCGGCTTTGGCGTCAACCGCGGTGGCCTTGTGCTGGCCGCGGTATTCGATGATGCCTTTGTACTGCTCGGCCCATACTTTCTTGAAGAGCGGCCCTTTGGATGTGACGTCCGGATTGGCATCAAGGATGAGCACCTTGCTGCGCGGTTTGGCGGCCTTGAAATAGCCAGCAATGACGCTGGCGCGTTCGTACGGGCCGGGTGGGCAGCGGTAAGGTGCTTCGGGAATGGTGATGGCATATACACCACCGTTAGGCATGGCCTCCAGCTGCCGGCGCAGCGCGAGGGTTTCCGCACCGGCCTTCCAGGCCTGCAGGATCCGGCCCGAGTCGTTGGCGGCCTTCAGGCCCTCTATGCTGCCGAATATCAGCTCCACACCGGGCGAGACCACCAGCTTGTCATACGCGATGGTGGCGCCGCGAGCCAGCGTGACGGTTTTCTTCACGGTGTCGATGGCGCTGGCGTAGTCTTTCACCACGGTGATGCCGTGGTTGCGCGACAGGCCTGCATAAGACGTCGTAATGTCGCCGATCTGCTTGCCGCCGCTGAGCACGAGGTTGGAGATGGGGCAGGAGATAAAGGCGTCCTGCGGCTCGATCAGCACCACGTCGATTTTGTTGTCCGACAGCAGGCGCACATATTTGGCAGCCGTGGCGCCGCCGTAGCCGCCGCCAATCACCACAACCCTGGCCTTGGACGGTTCAGCGGTGCTGGCGCCGCCGGCCAGCCCTAGCAAACCCAGGGCTGCCGTTGACTGCAGGAAAGAGCGGCGCCTGAAGCCTGCTAACGAAGGGGAGTGAAGAGGCGTATTCATGGTGTCTTTTCCTTACTTCTTCTGTGCAGCAAAGTAGGTGGCCAGCGACTCGATCTGCGCATCATTGAAACCCTTGCTGATCTGGTGCATCACCGTGGCGGGCCGCGTGCCGGCCTTGAAGGCATTCATCTGCGCAACGATGTAACCCTTGTCGAGGCCTGCAAGTGAGGTGACCGCGGAACCCTGAACCACTTTGCCATTGGTACCGTGACAGTTTG
The DNA here is from genome assembly GCF_056403595.1 of Polaromonas sp. P2_G11. Lineage (NCBI taxonomy): Bacteria > Pseudomonadati > Pseudomonadota > Betaproteobacteria > Burkholderiales > Comamonadaceae > Polaromonas > Polaromonas sp. P2_G11. Next base: position 737,685 of record NZ_JBFUFE010000003.1, read on the forward strand.
CACAGGTTGCCGCCAGACCCCTGGCGTAAAGCGTTTCTTTGGTGCCGGCGTCTTGCGCATGCGCCATGGGGGCGAGCGCAAGGCAGAGCAAAGGCAGCGCAAGGCGCTTGAGCCTCCTGGATATTGGAAGACGTAACGTTCTCATAGGTTCTCCTATCGTTTTGGGCAGCCGCCTTTTCAACTGACAATTTAACGTGGCGCCCTCTGCACCCTATAGGGAGTATCCAGTACTCGGCAGCAGCTGGGGCCCTGCCGTTCAACCTAATGGCGATGTGCTTATTGGAAAGTTATTGCTGCCATGGCGAATCTAGAAAATGGCGTCCGGTCGCGTTGGCATTTCATCATCACGCTGCGTGGGAAGCGCCTCCATTGACCGGCCATAGATGCGGCGGATGCGCTCAGCCAACGGCGGATGGCTGGCAAACCAATGGGTATCTGCACGGAGGCCCACCAGCAGCATGTGCTGCACGGCCGGGTGCACGCTGCGCGGCATCAGCCCCTGCGCCTGCTGGCCTGCCACCTTGCGCAGCACGCCACCCAGGCCATCCTTGCTGCGCGTGAACTGCACGGCTCGCGCATCTGCCAGGAACTCGCGCTGGCGCGACACCGCCGCCTTCAGTGCACGCCCCGCAAGCCATCCGAGCGAGCCTGTGGTCATGATGGCAAAGCCGGGCAAGGCAAGGAAAGAACGCCCGCCGCTGTCGTTCTGCGCGCACATGCTGCGTCCGAGGTTGAAGACCATCTCAAGCCCGAACACCATACCGGCCAGCCGCATGTTCAGACGCGTATCGCCTTCGCGTATATGGCTGAATTCATGCGCCACCAAGCCCTGCAGCTCGTCGCGTGTCAGGTACTCCAGTGCACCGCGCGTTACCGCCACCACCGAGTCGTCCTCATCCCAGCCGGTGGCAAACGCATTGATGCCCTCTTCCCGGTCGAGCACCATGGCCTGGGGCGGCCGCATGCTGGCGGCAATAGCCAGCTCACTCACGATGTTGCACAGCTTTTGTTCGGCCTCCCGGCTGGCTGGCCAGGCTTCCCGGGCACCCGCACGGCGCGCCAGCTTCTCACCGCCGCCCTTCAGCGCAGAGGTTTCCAGCCACCAGCCGCCAAACACGAACAGCAGGGTCATGCCCGTGTTGACCGCAAAGAAGTAGCCGGGGTAGCCACTGAAGCCGGAGGCCACGAGACGCCAGGTGAGCGCCAGCGCGGCATTGACGGCCACAACCAGCGCAAGCACCGTCAAGCCGAACAGCACTAGCAGCCGCGTGGTCTGCCCGCGCGCTGTCTCCTGGCGCTCAAAAAAGCGCATTCACAGCCCCTCGGGTCATCTCACCCTTCAATACCCGAGGAGCACGCAGGCAGCTTACAGAGGATCCAAACCAGCCAGGACCGCGGAACCGGCTTTGCCGGGCCGCAGGCGAAGCGTCTCGCGAGCCGCGACCTGCAAGGCCTCGCGTGGTACACGAAGTGACAAGCGTGGGGGCCACGTTTTCAGAACTGGACACGCACAGCCTGGCGCTCGGCCGGTGTTTCGGTTGCGCGCAGCATGGCTGAAGGCGCGAACCCAAACGTGCGGGCAATCAGCAGCGCGGGAAACTGCCCCTGCGCATTGTTGTAGTCCAGCACGGCATCGTTATAAGCCTGCCTGGCAAAACCAACCTTGTTTTCGGTGCTGGTGAGCTCTTCGCTGAGTTCACGAATGGTCTGGTCGGCCTTGAGTTCGGGGTAGGCCTCGGCTACGGCAAAAAGCCGCCCCAGGCTGCCGTCCAGCGACTGTTCGGCAGCGGCCAGCGCCACAACGGCGCCGGCATTGGCAGGGCGGCTGCGCACCGCATCGCTGGCCGCGCGTGCCTGGTTGCGCGCAAGCATCACCGCCTCAAGCGTGCTTTGCTCATGCTGCAGGTATTTTTTGGCGGCTTCGACCAGATTGGGAATCAGGTCGTAGCGGCGCTTGAGCTGCACATCGATCTGGGCGAAAGCGTTGGCAATGATGTTTTTCAGCCGAACCAGCCGGTTGTAGGCGCCTACGGCCCAGAAAACCAGCAAGGCAAACACAATGACGAAAACAAGCGTGCTAAGAGGCATGGATATTCCTTGGTGCGACATGAGCTGACACTCACCCGACAGCTCGGCGGGCGACTGCCGCGAGGTTAACTGTTTTTGGGCTCAAACGGCAAGTTGGCAGGCTGCTTTTGAATACCATGAAAACGCTATGATTTTGATAGCTGGTTACGCACACCCGATATGCGCAAAACCCAAATTTCGCTTAAATTCCCGTCTGCATTATTGCCACGTGGCGGCCGTCCTGCCCATAAAAAAAGCCCCACACCCTTGCGGGATGTGGGGCCTTGCGCCTTTTGCGGCGCGGGAGTCAGTCTGGCTTACTCGGTAGCCGCACTGTCGCCACCCGCTTCGGCTGCGGCGGGCATGGCTTCGAGCTCGGCCGCTTCGGCTTCAGCAATGGCACGGCGCTCTGCATCGTCCATCTGGTCCTTGGCTTTGCGTGCCTCGTGGTAGGCCATGCCGGTACCGGCAGGAATCAGGCGGCCGACGATCACGTTTTCTTTCAGGCCACGCAACTCGTCGCGCTTGCCCATGATGGCAGCCTCGGTGAGCACGCGGGTGGTTTCCTGGAAGGAAGCCGCGGAAATGAACGAATCGGTCGACAGCGAAGCCTTGGTGATACCGAGCAGCAAGTTGCTGAACGTTGCCGGAATCTTGCCGTCAGCGCGCAAGGCGTCGTTGGCATCCAGCATGGCAGAACGCTCGACCTGTTCACCAGCGATGTAGCTGGAATCACCCACGTTTTCAACGACCACGCGGCGCAGCATCTGGCGAACAATCACTTCAATGTGCTTGTCGTTGATCTTCACGCCCTGCAGACGGTAAACATCCTGCACTTCGTCGACGATGTAGCGGGCCAGCTCTTCCATACCCAGCAGGCGCAAGATGTCTTGCGGGTCGGCCGGGCCGTCCACAATCGACTCGCCCTTGTTGACCACCTGGCCTTCGTGCACCAGGATGTTCTTCTCCTTGGGCACGAGATCTTCCCAGACCTTGCCTTCAGGGTCGGTGATCTGCAGGCGAACCTTGCCTTTGGTTTCTTTACCGAAGGACACAGTACCGGTCATTTCAGCCAGCGTACCCTTGTCTTTCGGCGTACGGGCTTCGAAGAGCTCAGCAACACGCGGCAGACCGCCGGTAATGTCGCGGGTCTTCTGGCCTTCGATCGGGATACGGGCCAGCACTTCGCCGGGGCCCACGTCCTGGCCGTCGCGCACCTGGACCAGCGCGCCCACCTGGAAGCCAATCGTCACCGAGTGATCGGTGCCGGGGATCTTGACTTCGTGGCCGGAGGCGTCAATCAGCTTGACCTGCGGGCGGATCACCTTCGTGGCGCCGCGGCGTTTCGGATCGATCACCACCAGGGTGGACAGACCCGTCACATCGTCGACCTGCTTGGCAACCGTCACGCCTTCTTCCACATTCTCGAAGGCCACCTTGCCGGCGAACTCGGTAATGATGGGGCGCGTCAGCGGATCCCAGTTGGCCAGAATGGCGCCGGCCTTGATGGTCTGGTCGGCCTTGACGGTCAACGTGGCGCCATAAGGCACCTTGTGGCGCTCACGCTCGCGGCCGTGCTCATCATGGATGATGATCTCGCCGGAACGGGCGATCACGACCAGCTCGCCCTTGCTGTTGGTCACATAGCGCATCGGTGCATTGAAACCGATCACGCCGTTGGACTTGGCTTCGACGCTGGAGGCAATCGCTGCGCGCGATGCGGCACCACCGATGTGGAAGGTCCGCATCGTCAGCTGCGTGCCGGGCTCACCGATCGACTGCGCGGCGATGATACCGACGGCTTCGCCGATGTTGATGAGGCCGCCGCGGCCCAGATCTCGGCCATAGCACTTGGCGCACAGGCCGAAACGGGTTTCGCAGGTCAGCGCAGTACGCACTTTCACTTCGTCCACGCCGGCTGCTTCGAGCTCTTCGATCAGGTCTTCGTCCAGCATAATCCCGGCCTTGGCCAGCACCGAGCGGTTTTCCGGGTGCAGGATGTCTTCGACCGCCGTGCGGCCGAGGATACGGTCGCGCAGCGATTCAATGACTTCACCGCCCTCGACGATGGCGCGCATGAGTGAACCCTCTTGCGTGCCGCAGTCTTCTTCGGTGACCACCAGATCCTGAACCACGTCGCAAAGGCGGCGGGTCAGGTAGCCGGAGTTGGCTGTTTTCAGCGCCGTATCGGCCAGACCCTTACGGGCGCCGTGGGTGGAGATAAAGTACTCCAGCACGTTCAGGCCTTCACGGAAGTTGGCGGTAATCGGCGTTTCGATGATGGAGCCGTCAGGCTTGGCCATCAAACCGCGCATACCGGCGACCTGGCGAATCTGCGCAGCAGAGCCGCGGGCGCCGGAGTCGGCCATCATGTAGATGGAGTTGAAGGACTCCTGCTCGACTTCCTTGCCATTGCGGTCCAGCACTTTTTCTTTCGAAAGCTGGGCCATCATGACCTTGGACACTTCGTCGCCGGACTTGCCCCAGATATCGACCACCTTGTTGTAGCGCTCGCCGGACGTCACGAGACCCGAGACATACTGCTGCTCGATTTCTTTGACTTCCTTTTGTGCGCGCGCAATGATGGCGGGCTTTTCCTTGGGGATCAGCATGTCGTCGATGCAGATCGAGATGCCGGCTTTTGTCGCCAGGCGGAAGCCCGACTGCAGCAGCTTGTCGGCAAACACCACGGTCTCTTTCAATCCGCACTTGCGGAAAGACACGTTGATCAGCTTGGAGATTTCCTTTTTCTTCAACGCCTTGTTGATGTTGGAGAAAGGCAAACCTTTGGGCAGGATCTCGGACAGCAGTGCACGGCCGCCCGTGGTTTCCCACAGCTTGGTCGACGGCACAAATTCGCCTGTGGCCTTGTCTTTGGTGTACTCGGTCAGGCGCACGCTGATGCGGGCGTTCAGGTCAAGCTCACCTGCGTCAAATGCGCGGCGCACTTCGCCAGTGTCGGAGAACACCAGGCCTTCGCCCTTGCCGTTGGTACGGTCGCGGGTCGTGTAGTACAGGCCCAGCACCACGTCTTGCGACGGGACGATGGAGGGCTCACCGTTGGCAGGGAACAGGATGTTGTTCGAAGCCAGCATCAGGGTGCGGGCTTCCATCTGTGCTTCTACCGACAGTGGTACGTGGACAGCCATTTGGTCACCGTCGAAGTCGGCATTGAAGGCCGAACAGACGAGCGGGTGCAGCTGGATGGCTTTGCCCTCGATCAGGATGGGTTCAAAGGCCTGAATGCCCAAACGGTGCAGCGTAGGCGCACGGTTCAGCATCACAGGGTGCTCTTTGATCACCTCTTCCAGGATATCCCACACCACTGGCGTGCCGGATTCGACTTCCTTCTTGGCTGCCTTGATCGTCGTGGCGATGCCGCGCGACTCAAGCTGCGCAAAGATGAAGGGCTTGAACAGTTCCAGCGCCATGAGCTTGGGCAAGCCGCACTGGTGCAGCTTGAGTGTTGGGCCCACGGTGATCACGGAACGGCCGGAGTAGTCGACGCGTTTGCCCAGCAAATTCTGGCGGAAACGGCCTGACTTGCCCTTGATCATGTCGGCCAGCGACTTCAGTGCGCGCTTGTTGGCGCCCGTCATGGCCTTGCCACGGCGGCCGTTGTCGAGCAGCGAGTCGACGGCTTCCTGCAGCATGCGCTTTTCATTGCGGGCAATGATTTCAGGCGCTTTCAGCTCCAGCAAACGGCGCAGACGGCTGTTGCGGTTGATCACGCGGCGATACAGGTCGTTCAGGTCGGAGGTCGCAAAACGGCCGCCGTCCAGCGGCACCAGCGGACGCAGGTCCGGCGGCAGTACAGGCAGCACGTCCAGCACCATCCAGCCCGGCTTGATGCCGGACTTCTTGAACGCTTCCATCAATTTCAAGCGCTTGGCGTTTTTCTTGATCTTGATTTCGGAGCCGGTCAGGTCATTGCGCAGCTTCTCGATTTCAACGTCGAGATCCAGCCCTTCGAGCAGGTCCTTGATGCCTTCGGCGCCCATCTTGGCGGTGTATTCATCACCGTATTCCTTGCGCTTGGCGTCATAGTCGTCTTCCGACATGATGCTGAATTTCTTCAGCGGGGTCATGCCGGGATCGGTAACGACATATGCTTCGAAGTACAGCACGCGTTCGATGTCGCGCAGCGTCATGTCGAGCACCAGGCCCAGGCGCGACGGCAACGACTTCAGGAACCAGATGTGCGCACACGGTGCGGCCAGGTCGATGTGCCCCATGCGCTCGCGGCGAACCTTGGTCTGCGTGACTTCAACGCCGCACTTTTCGCAGATGACACCGCGATGCTTCAGGCGCTTGTACTTGCCGCACAGGCATTCGTAGTCCTTGATGGGGCCAAAGATCTTGGCGCAAAAAAGACCGTCGCGCTCCGGCTTGAAGGTACGGTAGTTGATGGTTTCAGGCTTCTTCACTTCGCCGAAAGACCACGAGCGGATCTTTTCGGGCGAAGCCATGCCGATCTTGATGGCATCGAAATGCTCATCCGGCGTGAATTGCTTGAACAGGTCGAGTAATGATTTCATGAGTTAAATCCTTTTCTTTCCTGTTGATTAGCTGCGTTCGAGTTCGATGTCGATACCGAGCGAGCGGATTTCCTTGACCAGCACGTTGAACGACTCGGGCATGCCGGCCGTGATCGCGTGCTCGCCCTTGACGATGCTTTCGTAGACCTTGGTGCGGCCCTGTACGTCGTCGGACTTGACGGTGAGCATTTCCTGCAGCGTGTAGGCGGCGCCGTACGCTTCCAGCGCCCAGACCTCCATCTCGCCGAAACGCTGTCCACCGAACTGCGCCTTGCCGCCCAGCGGCTGCTGGGTAACGAGCGAGTAAGGACCGGTCGAGCGCGCGTGCATCTTGTCGTCCACCAGATGGTGAAGTTTCAGGAAGTGCATGTAGCCCACCGTGGTCGTGCGCTCGAACGCATCGCCCGTGCGGCCGTCATACAGCTGAGCCTGGGTACGTGTCGCCGTCAGGCCCTTGGCCTTGGCAATGTCGTCCGGATAAGCCAGCTGGAGCATGCCCATGATCTCGGCCTCGGAAGCACCGTCAAACACGGGAGTGGCAAAAGGCACGCCGGTGGTCAGGTTGCCGGCCATCTCGATGATGTCGGTATCCGACAACTTCGCCAGGTCCTCTGCGCGGCCTGACTTGTTGTAGATCGTTTCCATGAACTTGCGGATTTCCTGCACCTTGGCTTCGGCTTGCAGCATGTCCCCAATGCGATGGCCCAGGCCCTTGGCGGCCCAGCCCAGATGCACCTCAAGCACCTGGCCCACGTTCATCCGCGAAGGCACGCCCAGCGGGTTCAGCACGATGTCGCACGGTGTGCCATCGGCCATGTGCGGCATATCTTCGACCGGAACGATCTTGGACACGACACCCTTGTTGCCGTGACGGCCAGCCATCTTGTCGCCAGGCTGCAGGCGGCGCTTGACGGCAAGGTAAACCTTGACCATCTTGAGCACGCCCGCTGGCAATTCGTCGCCCTGCGTGAGTTTCTTGCGCTTTTCTTCGAAAGACAGGTCAAAGCTGTGGCGCGTCTGCTCCATCGAGTTCTTGACGCTTTCGAGCTGCGCAGCCACTTCGTCATCGGCAGGACGAATGTCAAACCAGTGGTACTTCTCGACATCGGCCAAATAGGCCTTGTCGATCTTGGTGCCCTTGGCCAGCTTCTTCGGACCGCCATTGGCAACCTTGCCGATCAACAGCTTTTCGATGCGGTCGAAGGCGTCGGCTTCCACAATGCGCAGCTGGTCGTTCAGGTCCAGGCGGAAACGCTTGAGTTCGTCGTCGATGATCTGCTGGGCACGCTTGTCGCGCACAATGCCTTCACGGGTGAAGACCTGCACGTCGATCACGGTGCCTTGCGAGCCCTGGCTCACGCGCAGCGAGGTGTCTTTCACATCGCTGGCCTTTTCGCCGAAGATGGCGCGTAGCAGCTTTTCTTCCGGTGTCAGCGTGGTCTCGCCCTTGGGCGTGACCTTGCCGACCAGCGTGTCGCCCGGCTGGACTTCAGCGCCGACATAAATGATGCCGGATTCGTCGAGGCGGTTCAGCTGTTGCTCGGACAGGTTGGGAATGTCGCGCGTGATTTCTTCGGCACCCAGCTTGGTGTCACGGGCCATCACGACGAGTTCTTCGATGTGAATCGAGGTGTAGCGGTCTTCAGCCACCACGCGCTCGGAAATCAGGATCGAATCCTCGAAGTTGTAGCCGTTCCACGGCATGAACGCGATCAGCATGTTCTGGCCAATGGCGATTTCGCCCAGGTCAGTCGATGCACCGTCGGCAATCACATCACCCTTGGCCAGCTTGTCGCCGATCTTGACGATAGGACGCTGGTGGATGTTGGTGTTCTGGTTGGAACGCTGGTACTTGATCAGATTGTAGATGTCCACACCGACTTCGCCGGCGAGGGCTTCTGCATCATTCACGCGCACCACGATGCGGGTGGCATCAACGTAGTCCACCACACCGCCACGGTTGGCAGTCACCACGGTGCCGGAGTCAACCGCAGCAACCCGCTCAATGCCCGTGCCGACCAGCGGCTTTTCGGGACGAAGTACAGGCACGGCCTGACGGGACATGTTGGCGCCCATCAAAGCGCGGTTGGCGTCATCGTGCTCCAGGAACGGAACCAGGGAAGCCGCCACCGAGACGATCTGTGCAGGAGACACGTCCATGTACTGGACGCGTTCTGCGCCCACCAGGACGGACTCACCGTTTTCCCGGGCAGACACGAGGTCACCGGTCAGCTTGCCTGCATCATCCAGAGCCGCGTTGGCCTGGGCGATGACGTATTTGCCTTCTTCGATGGCCGACAGGTAGTCGATCTGGTCGGTGATCTTGGCGTCCACCACACGGCGATACGGCGTTTCAATGAAACCGTATTCGTTGAGGCGGGCATACAGGGCCAGCGAGTTGATCAGGCCGATGTTCGGACCTTCAGGCGTTTCAATCGGGCAGACGCGTCCGTAATGGGTGACGTGCACGTCACGCACTTCAAAGCCGGCGCGTTCGCGGGTCAAACCGCCCGGGCCAAGGGCCGAAACACGGCGCTTGTGGGTGATTTCGGCCAGCGGGTTGGTCTGGTCCATGAACTGCGAGAGTTGCGATGCACCGAAGAACTCTTTCAGCGCAGCCGAAATCGGCTTGCTGTTGATGAGGTCGTGCGGCATCAGCGGCTCTTGCTCGGCCTGGCCGAGGCGCTCTTTCACGGCCTTTTCGATACGTGCCAGACCAGTACGGTACTGGTTTTCAGCGAGTTCGCCGACACAACGCACGCGGCGGTTGCCGAGGTGGTCAATGTCATCGACTTCGCCGTTGCCGTTGCGCAGATCCACCAGGATTTTGACGACAGCAAGGATGTCCTCGTTGGTCATGACCATGGGGCCGGTGGAAGAATCGCGGCCGACGCGGGCGTTGAACTTCATGCGGCCGACCTTGGACAGATCGTAGGTATCCGGGTTGTAGAACAAGCGCTGGAACAGGGCCTGCACGGCATCTTCGGTGGGCGGCTCGCCGGGACGCATCATGCGGTAGATGGCGACGCGCGCAGCAAATTCGTCCGCGGTTTCGTCGGAGCGCAGGGTCTGGGAAATGTACGAACCCTGGTCGAGTTCATTGGTATACAAAACCTGCAGATCCTGCACGCCGGCAACGCGCAGCTTTTTCAGCAGCACTTCGCTCAGTTCATCATTGGCCTTGGCGATGATTTCACCGGTCTCAGCATCAACGATGTTCTTGGCGACCACACGGCCGATCAGGAAATCTTCGGGAACGCTGATCGTCGTGGTGCCACTTTGCTCCAGCTCGCGGGTATGGCGAACGGTGATGCGCTTGTCTTTTGCGACCACGACTTTGCCGTTTTTGTCGGTGATGTCGAAACGGGCCACTTCACCGCGCATGCGCTCGGCCACGAACTCCATCTGTGCACCGCTATCCATTAGGCGGAAATTGTCGAACACAAAGAAATTGGCCAGGATGGATTCCGGATTCAGACCAATGGCCTTGAGCAGAATCGTGACGGGCATCTTGCGACGACGGTCAACCCGGAAGTACAGGATGTCTTTGGGGTCGAACTCGAAGTCGAGCCACGAACCGCGGTAGGGAATGATACGGGCCGAAAACAGGAGTTTGCCCGAGCTGTGGGTCTTGCCCTTGTCGTGTTCAAAAAACACGCCAGGTGAACGGTGCAACTGGGACACGATCACGCGCTCGGTCCCGTTGATCACAAAAGAGCCCTTGTCGGTCATGAGCGGCACTTCGCCCATATAAACCTCTTGCTCTTTGACTTCCTTGACCACCTTGGACTGCGATGTGGAGGATTCGCGGTCATAAATGATCAGCTGCACCTTGGCGCGCACGGCCGAGGCGAAAGTGAGTCCACGGGTCTGGCATTCACGCACGTCAAACGCCGGCTTGGCCAGGTTGTACTCGATGAATTTCATCTCGACAAAACCATTGTGCGAGACGATGGGGAAAGCGTTTTCAAACGCTGCCTGCAGGCCTTCAACGGTGCGCTTTTGAGGTGCACGGTCGGCTTGCAGGAACGCTGTGTACGCGTCTTTCTGCATTTGCAGCAAATAGGGAACAGTCAACACGCTTTCGCGGTTGCCGAAGCTTTTGCGGATGCGTTTACGTTCGGTGTAGGAATAGGCCATGAGTTCTCCGCGTTGATGGGCTCTGGCGACTCTCGTGCCCGAATACACCACGTATTCAGGCAGCTTGGTGGTTGGCCACTACCAACCATGGCGGACGGTGACGCATTGCACGTCACCCGAACCAAGGCGTTTTCTGCAGTCGGGGTCAGAAAACACTGGAAAGCAGACGGTTAAGTCTGCTTTTCGGTGTGTTCCTTGAAACACGAAAGGCTGGAAGCCCGACTACGGTCTTCCAGCCTTCTCAAACACCAAGAATTACTTGAGTTCGACTTTCGCGCCGGCTTCTTCGAGCTTCTTCTTCGCAGCTTCTGCGTCAGCCTTTGGAGCGCCTTCCTTGACGTTCTTCGGAGCACCGTCAACCAGGTCCTTGGCTTCTTTCAGGCCCAGACCGGTGATTTCGCGAACGGCCTTGATGACCGACACCTTGTTGGCGCCAGCTTCGAGCAGCACGACATTGAAGTCGGTCTTCTCTTCAGCAGCTGCAGCAGCACCGCCGCCACCGCCAGCAGCGGGAGCAGCCATCGCAGCTGCGCTCACGCCAAATTTCTCTTCGATGGATTTCACCAATTCGTTGAGTTCGAGGACCGTCATGCTATCCAGCGCGGTCAAAAATGCGTCTTTATCGAATGCCATTTTGAATTTCCTAAAAAGTTGGGTACAAATTACGCTGCTACAGCTTCAGCTGCTGCGGGGGCATCGGCTGCGTCGCCGCCCTTTTTGGCCGCCAGGGCGCCCAGCACAACGGCCGTACGCGACATAGGCGACATCAGCAAGCCACACAACTGGGCGAGCAACACTTCCTTGGAGGGAATGTTGGCCAGTTGCTTCACGCCGTTCACGTCCAGGGATTTACCGCCAAATGCACCACCGCGAATCACCAATTTGTCATTGGTTTTTGCGAAGTCAGCGACTACTTTTGCAGCAGCCACGGCATCCGTGGAAAAGCCATAGATCAGCGGACCGGTCATCTGGTCGGACACGACTTCGAATGCACTGCCTGCCACGGCACGGCGAGCCAGGGTGTTCTTCAGAACACTCAGGTTCACGCCTTTGTCGCGGGCTTGGCTGCGCAGACGGGTCATGTCAGCGACCGTGATACCACGGTATTCCGCCATCACGAGCGTTTGAGCTTTAGCGGCGAGGCCAGTCACTTCATCAATGACGGCTTGTTTCTCACTGCGGTTGAGACTCAAGGTCTACTCCTTAAAAATGTGTGGTCAGGTTCGGGTGACTTGCATCCCCCTCGCCCTTCAACACGCTCATGTTCAGCGACCAACTGTTTCAGATTCTTTGCAAAACCATCTGCAGCGGGACCGCCATCTGCGTTGGCTGTCTTTCGATTAAGCGGCAAGCCCAAAAAGCCTGCCACGCCAACGGTCTTTGATGACCTGCCGGAGCGAACCCCGGCAGCCCACCACATTGAACAACCCCTGCGGGTTGCCCAAATTTCTGCGATTACGCTGCGATGGTTTGCGTGTCGACGCGAACGCCCACACCCATCGTTGACGAAACCGCAACTTTCTTCAAATACACGCCCTTGCTCGAAGCCGGTTTGGCTTTTTGCAACGCGTCGATCAGTGCAGCCAGATTGCCTTGCAACTTGGCGGTGTCGAACGAGCGGCGGCCAATCGTGCCATGAACAATACCGGCCTTGTCGACACGGAACTGAACCTGGCCGGCTTTGGCGTTCTTGACGGCTTGCGCCACGTCAGGCGTCACGGTGCCAACCTTGGGGTTAGGCATCAGGCCGCGGGGACCGAGCACCTGGCCCAGCGTACCCACGATGCGCATCGCATCGGGGGAAGCAATCACCACGTCGAAATCCATCTTGCCGGCCTTGATTTCAGCAGCAAGATCATCCATGCCGACGATGTCTGCGCCGGCGGCTTTGGCTTCTTCAGCCTTGGCACCCTGGGCGAACACGGCCACGCGCTTGGTCTTGCCGGTGCCGTTTGGCAGCACGACAGCGCCGCGAACGACCTGGTCGGATTTCTTGGCATCGATGCCGAGCTGGACAGCCACGTCGATGGATTCATCGAACTTGGCGACAGCGAATTCCTTCACGAGGCCGAGGGCATCGGAAATCGCGTACAGCTTGTTGCTGTCGATTTTGTCGCCAATAGTCTTCTGGCGTTTGGTCAGCTTGCTCATACAACACCCTCCACCGACACACCCATGGAGCGGGCCGTACCGGCAATCGTGCGAACTGCAGCGTCAAGGTCAGCAGCCGTCATGTCTTTCATTTTGGTCTTGGCGATTTCTTCAAGCTGCGCGCGGGAAATCTTGCCAACCTTCACCGTGTGCGGCGTGGACGAACCCTTGTCGAGCTTGATAGCTTTTTTGATCAGGACGCCTGCCGGAGGCGTCTTGATGACGAAGGTAAAACTCTTGTCAGCAAATGCTGTGATCACCACAGGCAGTGGCAAGCCTGGCTCAACACCCTGGGTCTGCGCATTGAATGCCTTGCAGAATTCCATGATGTTCAGGCCACGCTGACCGAGCGCAGGGCCGATCGGGGGGGACGGGTTAGCCTTACCAGCTGGCACTTGCAGCTTGATAAAGCCGACGATTTTTTTCGCCATACTTTTCTCCTTGCGGGTCATAACGCCTGAACGCTGCCAAAGGCAGGTCCGGGCTCCCCGGGGGTTACACAACTCAAAAACAGTCCGCAAGGACCGTTTCGCGCCGAGTTGCAAGGCGCGAAATTATCTACCGAATCGAAATTACGTTTTTTCGATCTGGCTGAATTCCAGCTCTACCGGTGTGGCACGCCCGAAGATCGTGACCGACACACGCACCTTGTTTTTGTCGTAGTTAACCTCTTCCACCGTACCGTTGAAGTCGGTGAAAGGACCATCCTTGACGCGGACGTATTCGCCAGTTTCAAACTCGACCTTGTGGCGCGGCTTCTCGGTACCGACCTGCATCTGGCTGACGATCTTTTGAACGTCTTCCTCGGAGATCGGGGCCGGGCGATTCTTGGCGCCACCGACAAAACCCGTCACCTTGTTGGTGTGCTTCACCAGATGCCAGGTCTCATCATCCATGACCATTTCAACCAGCACATAGCCCGGAAAAAACCGGCGCTCGGTCGTCTTCTTCTGACCGTTCTTGATCTCAACCACCTCTTCAGTGGGCACCAGGAAACGACCAAACTTGGACTGCATGCCCGCGCGGTTGATGCGCTCAACGATGTTGCGCTCGACCGCTTTTTCCATGCCGGAATAGGCATGGACGACATACCACTGCATGCCTGGGGTCGGCGTGAGAGACGTTCCCGCCGCCACTTCGCTGACTACCGTGCCGTTCAGATCGCTCATTATTTTTTCCATCCCAGGATCAGGTCGTAAAACACCCATTCGAGCGTTTTGTCCGTAAGCCACAAGAACAAGGCCATGATCACCACAAAACCGAATACATAGGCCGTCATCTGGATGGCTTCTTTACGAGCCGGCCAGACAACTTTCCGGACCTCGCGCCATGAGTCACGCCCAAAAGCCACAAATTGCCTGCCCGACTCCGAGGTCATGAACACAGCAATCGCCGCCACCAAACCAGCAATCAAGGCACCCCACTGGGCTAATTGACCCTGCTTGGCAAAGAAATAGAAGCCCACCAGCGAGGCCAGCACCAGCGCGACAGCCACAGCCAACTTGGCCTTGTCGGCGTTGGTACTGACGGTTTCAACTTGAGAAGAGGCCATGGTCGCCGATTTCCTGTTCAATCTTCATGCGTCTCTGCAGACGCTTAAGCCCACCTGGAGTTTTTGACTCCTGGCGGGCTTGCTTTTTATCTTTTCAAACCACCCTCAGCATCGACACTCATCAAAGCCGGGTGGCAGGGGCAGTAGGAATCGAACCTACAACCTTCGGTTTTGGAGACCGACGCTCTGCCAATTGAGCTATACCCCTCCATCAAACCTTACAAATTACGCAATGATTTTGGCAACGACGCCGGCGCCGACGGTCTTGCCGCCTTCGCGGATGGCAAAGCGCAGGCCTTCTTCCATGGCGATCGGGTTGATCAGCTTGACGGTGATCGACACGTTATCGCCTGGCATGACCATTTCCT
>NZ_JBFUFE010000004.1:0-676232 GCF_056403595.1 Polaromonas sp. P2_G11
ACGTTGACGTGCGGCTTGGTCCGCTCAAATTTGCCTTTTGCCATTTTTCTCTCCAGATAAAGAACATGCCCGTGTACGGTTTAACGTCTGCACTGTGTTGCTGATTCACTTCGCACGGGCACGAAGTGGCACACAATCGCAGACAAGGAAAAAAGCTGCCAACCCCATCCGGAATCGGCAGCGAACGTTACTTACTTGGCGCGCGAAGCCATGATGGCTTCCGACACATTGCGCGGAGCTTCAGAGTAGTGCTTGAACTCCATGGAGTACGTAGCACGGCCCTGCGACATCGAACGCAGCGTGGTCGAATAGCCGAACATTTCAGACAGCGGCACTTCCGCCTTGATGGCTTTGCCGCCACCGACCATGTCTTCCATGCCCTGCACCATGCCGCGGCGTGAGGACAGATCGCCCATCACGTTGCCGGCGTAGTCTTCAGGCGTCTCAACTTCCACGGCCATCATGGGCTCCAGAATCACGGGGCTTGCCTTGCGGCAGCCTTCCTTAAAGCCGAAGATGGCGGCCATCTTGAAGGCCAGCTCGTTCGAGTCCACATCGTGGTACGAACCGAAGTGCAGCGTGACCTTGACGTCAACCACCGGATAGCCAGCCAACACGCCGGACGTGACGGCCTCGTTGATGCCCTTTTCCACCGCAGGGATGTATTCGCGAGGAACCACACCGCCCTTGATGGCGTCGACGAACTCGATGCCCTTGCCGGCTTCGTTCGGCTCAATCTTGAGCACAACGTGACCGTACTGGCCTTTACCGCCGGACTGGCGCACGAACTTGCCTTCAGCGTCTTCCACCGTTTTACGGATGGTTTCGCGGTAAGCCACCTGCGGCTTGCCGACGTTGGCTTCCACGCCGAATTCGCGCTTCATGCGGTCGACAATAATTTCCAGATGCAGCTCGCCCATACCGGCGATCAGGGTCTGACCGGACTCTTCGTCGGTCTTGACGCGGAAAGAGGGATCTTCCTGCGCCAGGCGCTGCAGGGCGATGCCCATTTTTTCCTGGTCAGCCTTGGTCTTGGGTTCCACGGCTTGGGTAATCACAGGCTCGGGGAACACCATGCGCTCAAGCATGACGATGGCATCCGGATCGCACAGGGTTTCGCCCGTGGTCACGTCTTTCAGACCCACGCAGGCGGCGATGTCGCCGGCGCGGATTTCGCTGACTTCTTCACGGTTGTTCGCGTGCATCTGCACGATACGGCCGATACGCTCTTTCTTGCCTTTGATCGGGTTGTAAACGCTGTCGCCCTTTTTCAGGACGCCGGAGTAAACGCGCACGAAGGTGAGCTGGCCCACAAACGGGTCAGTCATCAGCTTGAATGCCAGCGCAGAGAATTTCTCTTCGTCGTCAGCCTTGCGGGTGACAGGCGCTTCGTCTTCGTCCATGCCCTTGACGGGAGGAATGTCGATCGGCGACGGCATGAATTCAATCACGGCGTCCAGCATGCGCTGCACGCCCTTGTTCTTGAAGGCAGAGCCGCAGTACATCGGCTGGATTTCGCTGGCGATGGTACGCGTGCGGATGCCCAGCTTGATTTCAGCTTCGGTCAGATCACCTTCTTCAAGGTATTTGTTCATCAGCTCTTCAGACGACTCGGCGGCAGCCTCAACCATCTTCTCGCGCCATTCCTTGGCCAGCTCGACGAGCTCGGCGGGGATATCACTGTAGGTGAACTTCATGCCTTGCGAGGCCTCATCCCAGATGATGGCCTTCATTTTCAGCAAGTCGACCACGCCGGTGAAGCTTTCTTCAGCGCCGATGGGGATCACCATGGGCACAGGGCTGGCCTTCAGGCGCAGCTTCATCTGCTCGACGACCTTGAAGAAGTTCGCGCCGGTGCGGTCCATCTTGTTGACGAACGCAAGGCGGGGAACTTTGTACTTGTTGGCCTGGCGCCAGACGGTTTCCGACTGGGGCTGAACGCCACCCACGGCGCAATACACCATGCAGGCGCCGTCAAGCACGCGCATGGAACGCTCGACTTCAATCGTGAAGTCCACGTGGCCCGGGGTGTCGATGATGTTGATGCGGTGCTCAGGCAGGGACGTGTCCATGCCCTTCCAGAAGCAGGTGGTGGCGGCGGAAGTAATCGTGATGCCGCGCTCCTGCTCTTGCTCCATCCAGTCCATGGTGGCAGCGCCGTCGTGAACTTCACCAATCTTGTGGTTCACGCCGGTGTAAAAAAGGATCCGCTCGGTGGTGGTGGTCTTGCCGGCATCAATGTGCGCGGAAATGCCGATGTTGCGGTATTGGGAAATGGGGGTAGCGCGGGACATAAATTACTTTCAGTTCGGGGTTACGAACAAAGACTCGTTGAAAGACTGCCCGCAGTCCGGGCATCCTTCATTTCTTCTACGCGTCTGCTGGCCGGGAAGGGTGTTGTGCACCACACCCGGCTGGCAGAAATTGGGGTTGAACGGCCGGCAATCAAGGCACCCAGCACCTTGAAACCAACCAGCAACCCGTCAATTCAGCGCAGCAATTACTGCAATCGAAAATTAGAAGCGGAAGTGGCTGAACGCCTTGTTGGCTTCTGCCATGCGGTGAACTTCATCACGCTTTTTCATGGCGCCGCCGCGGCCTTCGGTCGCTTCCATCAGCTCATTGGCCAGACGCAAAGACATGGACTTCTCGCCACGCTTCTTGGCGGCTTCCTTGAGCCAGCGCATGGCCAGAGCCATACGGCGGACAGGACGCACTTCAACCGGCACCTGGTAGTTGGCGCCGCCGACGCGGCGGGATTTCACTTCAACCATGGGCTTGATGTTGCCGATGGCCATGTGGAAAGCCTCGAGCGGGTCTTTGCCGGGGTTCTTTTTCTCGATAAAGTCGAGCGCGCCATAAATGATGCGCTCTGCGACGGCCTTTTTGCCGCCTTGCATGATCACGTTCATGAACTTGGCGAGATCAACATCGCCAAATTTTGGATCAGGAAGAATTTCACGTTTAGGGACTTCGCGACGACGTGGCATTTTTTCACCTCTTTGCTTCAGTTGGCATTGCTTTTGGCAACACCGCGAGAGTTATCAAAACCCTCACTTACTCGACCGGTGCAACTATTTGCACTTGGGTCACTTCGTTTCAGACACCTGCCAGGGCGAGTGAAACACCTTGTTTTGAAGGAACTATCACAGGCTTTCCGTGACAACTTCTTCTGGCGCGAGCTCTCAGTGAAGAGAAAAACCCGAACCGGTTTGGCTTATTTGGCCTTTGGCTTTTTCGCACCGTACTTGGAGCGCGACTGCTTGCGGTCTTTCACGCCTTGCAAGTCGAGCGAACCACGGACGATGTGGTAACGCACACCGGGCAAGTCCTTGACACGACCGCCGCGAACCAGCACCACGCTGTGTTCCTGCAGGTTGTGGCCTTCGCCGCCGATGTAGGAAATAATTTCAAAACCGTTGGTCAGGCGCACTTTGGCAACCTTACGCAGAGCGGAATTGGGCTTTTTAGGCGTCGTGGTGTACACACGGGTGCATACACCGCGGCGCTGCGGAGAATTTTCCATCGCAGGGCTCTTGGACTTGATCTTTTCGACCTCGCGCCCCTGACGGACTAACTGATTAATGGTTGGCATTGAAAACGTCCCTAAACGTCTGAAAACTAATTTACCGTGTTGATACGGCCACAAATATTTCCCGCCACGAAAGCGGAAAAGCCTTCTAGTATAAACCGGATAGGGGAATCCCTCAAGCAGAACGCGCGGCCTGAACACACGAAATGGCCGGCAAAGAGAAGTTCGGCGCCCAAAGATTCGATGTTAGCGCCCACTCCAAGTGAGTTTTCCCGCCGGATGCCCTGGAGGAAGAGTCCGCCAATCTCCGACAGGGTATTGGCGGCCCGCAATTTGCCTGAAAACCAGGGGAAAGCGCCGGTATCAACGCCCTGTATAACCAGCGACACCTGAGGTAACGGTGTCGGGAAGGGCTGGATGTGAACGTATCCGCCCAGACCCACCATGCCCTTCGTCTTATTTAATCCACAGCCGGATGGCGTCCCAAGCACGGCCCAGGATGCCGGCCTCGCCCACCGCCTCCAGTGCCACCAGCGGCACTTCGGCCACCGGGGCGGGGTTGTCGCCCAAGGTGACCTTCAGCGTGCCAACAGCCTGGCCCTTGGCAAACGGCGCCACCAACGGGTCGGGCCGCGCCACCTGGGTTTTGACTTTGGCGGCACCGCCGGCAGCGATGGCCACCACGATGGCCTGCGGACGGCCCAGCTTCACGGTCGAGGAGGTGCCTTTCCAGACCGATGGAGTGACCACGGCCTGGCCGGCGTCGAACAACTTCACGGCTTCATAGGCCGTGTAGCCCCAATTCAGCAGTTTTTGTGATTCATTGGCGCGTGCGCTGTCGCTGACCGTGCCCAGCACGATGGCCAGCAACCGGCGCCCGCCTGGCGCACCGGCAGCACCCAGGTTGGGGAAGTCGCGCTTTGCCGTGGCGATCATGCAATAGCCGGCGGCGTCGGTATGGCCGGTTTTCAGGCCGTCCACCGTCGGGTCGCGGAACAGCAGGGTATTGCGGTTGGTGTCGTTGGCCGCAGGCGTGCCGGGATAGCGGTATTTCTTGATCGCCGAATAGCCGATGTAATCGGGGAAATCCTGCATTAGCCGGGTAGACAGGATGCTCAGGTCACGCGCGGTGGTCGTGTGGCCGGGTTCGGTCAGGCCTTCCGGGTTTTTATAGGACGTGGACTTCATGCCCAGCGCCTTGGCCTGCTCGTTCATGAGGCGGACAAAGTTTTCGGCCGAGCCGCCCACGCCTTCAGCGAGCGCCATGGTCGCGTCATTGCCCGATTGAACCACCATGCCCTTGATCAGGTCTTCCACGGGCACCTGCATCTTCGGGTCGATGAACATGCGCGAACCCGGCATCTTCCAGGCCCGCTGGCTGACGGGGAAGGTCTGCTTCAGATCGATTTTTTTGGATTTGAGTGCATCGAATACCAGGTATTCGGTCATCAGCTTGGTCAGCGATGCAGGCTCCACCGGCGAATCGATGTCCTTGGCCGCCAGGATCTGGTTGGCGGTGATATCCAGCAGCAAATAGGAGCGTGCGGCGATTTCGGGCGCTTGCGGCACCTGGGCATGCGCCACGGGCAGCACCGCAGAGAAAGCCAGGAACACGGTGGCGGCAAAAGCGCGCAGGCCGGGGGCGGCGCGGAGGGCCTTGAGTGAAGCTTGCATCAGTAGTGGTTCAGTGAAATTCGGTGAAGGGTAAGGGTCAGAGTCAGGGAGCGCTTGGCAAACAGCATCAGGCGGAGGGCGAAGACAGGTGGCGAACCACAAGATTTTTCAGCAGGGGCAATTGTCCATGAAAGAAATGGCTCCCCCCAGGCACAACGGTAACAGGCAGTGCCTGCGGCCTGGCCCAGTCCAGCACGGCAGACAGCAGCACCGTGTCGTCCTGCTCACCGTGCACGACCAGGGTTTTCAGATGGGCTGCTTCGTCGATGGGCGCAGCAGGCGCGCGGCTCACGCTGGTGCCGACCAGCACCAGTTTTTCAATGGCGCGAGCGGCACTGAGGCGCTCAAAGGCGTGGGTGGTGACAAAGGCGCCAAACGAAAACCCGGCCAGTGCCAGCACCTGGCCGCTGCTGGCCGGTGCCGCATGCTCCACCACGGCCAGCAGGTCTTCGAGCTCGCCCCGGCCTTCGTCATGGCTGCCGGCGCTGCCGCCCACACCGCGGAAATTGAACCGGACGGCGGTCCATCCGCATTGCACAAACGCCCGGGCCAGCGTCTGCACCACCTTGTTGTCCATGGTGCCCGCAAACAGCGGGTGCGGATGCGCAATGACCGCCACGCCGCGCGAGTCGCCGGCGGGAAGGTCTACGGCGATTTCAAGCGCGCCGGCGGGGCCCTGGATGATCGATTTGCGGGTCTGCGAATTCACTGTGACGGATCCATTCAAACAGGTTGCTATCAAATAAGGAGCTACTCGCGCATATCCCTATTGGTCCGGAAGGGAAAAGATGCAAATTTACGTACGCTGCGCCGCCCCCGGCCTACCGCCCGACGTGCGCAGGC
Organism: Polaromonas sp. P2_G11; assembly: GCF_056403595.1. Taxonomy (NCBI): domain Bacteria; kingdom Pseudomonadati; phylum Pseudomonadota; class Betaproteobacteria; order Burkholderiales; family Comamonadaceae; genus Polaromonas; species Polaromonas sp. P2_G11. Next base: position 6,050 of record NZ_JBFUFE010000004.1, read on the forward strand.
ACCAGCAGGCGCTCAACGACTTTGCCGTTTTTCAGGTGCGACTCGACAATTTCATCAATGTCGCTGGCGTCGACATAGGTGTACCAGACCGCTTCGGGGTAGACCACGGCCACAGGGCCGGCTGCGCAGCGGTCCAGGCAGCCAGCCTTGTTGACCCTGACCTTGCCTGGCCCGGCCAGCCCCGCGGCTTTCACCTGCGATTTGCAGCGATCAAAGCCTTCCTGTGCGCGGTGGTCGGCACAGCAGTCTTCGCCGTTGGCGCGCTGGTTCAGGCAAAAGAAGACATGGCGTTCGTAATAGGAATTTTGTTCAGGCATGGTGTGACTTTAGTGGATGTGTACCGGAGAAGGTTCCCGCATTGGCCCGGGATCAAGGCGTCTCAACGACCAGCGCCGTGGCTTTTTTCACCAGCGGAAGCGCCAGCAGCAGCGCCGGGAATGCAACGACCCAGGAAAGCGCCCAGGCACCCAGCCAGATGCGCAGGACCCCGGGCGCGATACCGACGCCCTTGAGCGTGCTGATGATCGACACGATGCAGGTCATCAACACCGAAAGCAGCAAGGGTGTGACCCATCGCGCGCTGCGAGCGGGGAGTTTTGTCAAACCGAAAAGGGTGCGCGATGAAGGTTTCGAAGAGTTCATACAGGGTTCCATAAGCCGTCCAGTCAAGGCGCCTTCCCGGCAGCCGGTGGGGATGCAGGGAACACAACCCCGGCATGGCCGGCGGTAGTAGGCGCGTTGATTGACGTAAACGCTTACGGCAACTCTTGAGGGAGATCGCAGGCCGATATTAGCAGAGGCGAATCACCGGCGCGCATCAGCGCGTGGCTCGCGGCCTGAAAGCCGCACCAGGACATACAGCAAGGCCGCATACGGCCACAGCCAGCCCAGCCACTGCACCAGGCCGTGAAAACGGATAAAGCGGCCCTGCTCCCAGGTTTGCAGGGTTTGTGCAAAGTATGGGTCGGCGGGCGCCTGGTTGAGCAGCCCCAAATGGACGGTCAGCGCCAGCAAGGCCAGCGCCGCCGCCGCCCGGCGCGGCACAGGTAGCAGCAGCGCCGCCAGCACAACGGCAAACCCGATGCCCACCTGCACCGGCAGGTCCAGCCAGGCCCAGGCGTGGTCCGGCCCGTAGCTGAGCGCGGCCGACAGCGCCGATGCGGCAATGCCGACCGCAATGATGGCCGCCGAAAACGCCGCGCGCTGCCACAGCGTGCGGATCACACAATAGCCGAGCAGGCAGGGAATCAGCGCGCCCAGCGCCACGCACAGCAATTCGGCGATGGGCACCAGCGGCTGCAGCTCCATGTCGCGCACCGGCATCCATTCGAGGAAAGGCGTGTCGGCCAGCACCTCGGCAAGCGCCGACTCCAGGCGCTCGAACACCTGTCCCAGCCCCAGCGGCACGGAAGCAGGAAACAGCAACGCGGGCGGCCAGAGCATCAGCAATACCAGCGCACCCCGCGCATCCTGCGCGAACCAGCGTGCCCGAAAGCGGCTCCAGCGGTCGACAATGCCGGCTTTTTCCAGCGTCCACGCACAGCACGCGCCCAGCCATGCACCGGTGGTGTTGAGCGCCAGATCGACATTGGAGGGAATGCGCGAAGGCAGGTAGCTTTGCAGCGTTTCCATGGCCAGCGACAGCAGCGCGCTGACCAGCACCGCCACCGTCACAGCCCAGGAAACACGCCGGCTGCGCAGTGCCGACAGCGCCAGCAGGAAGCCCAGCGGCGCGTAGCCCAACAGGTTGGCGCCCACGTCAAACCCCGTCCAGTACTGCGGCAGGGGCGCCGCCAGAAACCTGAAGGGTGAAATGCCTTGGTCGCGCCAGTCGGCAAAGGGGTAAAGGCTTGCGTAGATGACCAGGCAAATGGTTGCCAGGGACAGCGGCCAGGCGGTTGTTCTGTGCACACCCCCGCCGTTCTCACTGCGCTTCGCTTCGTGTAGTTCCTCCCCCCCTTGCAGGGGGCGACGCGAGGCGCCCGGCGAAGCCGGTTCGACCGCGTCTGCTGGTTGGGGAGGGGCCTTCTTTTTCACTGCTGCGCCCGGTTGTGACCTTAGAAGGGCTTGACCACGACGAGGATGACTGCTGCCAATAACAGCAGCACCGGCACTTCGTTAAACCAGCGAAACCATTTGTGACTGCGAGCGTTGTGGTTGGCGACGAACCTGGCCAGCAGGCGGCCGCAGGCGTGGTGGTAGCCGATCACCAGCACCACAACGGCGAGCTTGGCATGCATCCAGCCGTTGCCGGGCCCGCGGCCTATGCCGTAACCCAGGTACAGCCACAGGCCAAAGCCCAACGCAGGCACGGCCAGGATGGTGGTGAAACGCATGAGCTTGCGTGCCATCAATATGAGCCGCTCGCGCTCAGCCACGCTTTCCGGCGGCACCATGGCCAGGTTCACAAAAATGCGCGGCAGGTAAAACAGCCCGGCAAACCAGCTGGCGATGAAAACGATGTGGAGTGATTTGACCCAGAGCATAAGGAAGTGTAGCCCCCACGCTCCCCCACTTCGTGTGGGTCGCTGCCCCCCGAGGGGGCCGCCCGCCTGCGGCCCGGCAAAGCCGGTTCCGCGGCTTATGCTGGTTTAAAACCCGCACCCATCCCCTGAGACGATGGCGGCGCCGTGGCCACGGGCCAAAAAAATGCCCGGATGGCACTGGGCCAACCGGGCTGGTAAGCCTTTTTGCTGTCACACGCAAAGGCCCCGCTCAGGGAGGAAAAGCGGGATGCAGTTGCCAAATTGGTAACCACACGTAGCAATTCTAACCACGCTGGCTGCGCATTGGCAATGATTTCATAAGTTAACTAAGTAATTCCATGTAAAGCCTGCCACCTCCGAAATGGCGCGGCACCAAGCATGTCTCCATATAGATAGATAGCAGATGACGCCCGGCCAAATACTTTCAGGCCTTGATCAACCTTTGGCACAATTTGCGCATGACACAGCACGCCTCCAACTTCGCGCCCTTTCCCGCCGGGCGCCCACGGCGCCTGCGCCGTGATGCCTTCACCCGCAACCTGGTACGTGAACACGCACTTACCCCGCACGACCTCATTTATCCCGTCTTTGTGGTGGACGGCCAGCAGCAGCGCCAGGCGGTGGCCTCCATGCCCGGCGTCGAAAGGCTGAGCCTTGACCTGCTGCTGCCGGTGGCGGAGGAATGCGTGAAGCTGGGCATTCCGGTGATGGCCTTGTTCCCGGTGGTGGACGCCTCGCTCAAAACCTACGACGGCGTCGAAGCCACCAATCCCGATGGCCTGATCCCGCGGGTGGTGCGGGCACTGAAAAAGCACTTCCCCGACCTGGGCGTGATGACCGACGTGGCGCTGGACCCCTTCACCACGCATGGGCAGGACGGCCTGCCGGATGAAAACGGTTACATCCTCAATGAAGAGACGGTGGCCATGCTGGTGCGGCAGGCGCTTTGCCAGGCCGAAGCCGGCGTGGACATGGTCGCGCCCAGCGACATGATGGACGGCCGCATTGGCGCCATCCGCCAGGCACTGGAGGCCAAAAAGCTGATCCACACCCGCATCATGGCCTACAGCGCCAAGTACGCGAGCGCGTTCTACGGCCCCTTCCGCGACGCGGTCGGCTCGGCCAACAATCTGGGCAAAGCCGACAAAAAGGCCTACCAGATGGACCCGGGCAACAGCGACGAAGCGCTGCGCGAGGTGGCCATGGACATCGCCGAAGGCGCCGACATGGTGATGGTCAAACCCGGCATGCCCTACCTGGACGTGGTGCGCCGCGTGAAAGACGAATTCGGCGTGCCCACCTTCGCCTACCAGGTCAGCGGCGAATACGCGATGATCAAGGCGGCCGCGCAAAACGGCTGGCTGGACCACGACGCCGTGATGATGGAAAGCCTGCTGGCCTTCAAGCGCGCCGGCGCCGACGGTGTGCTGACGTATTTCGCCATCGACGCTGCCCGCAAGCTGCGGCAAGGCTGAACCGGGCGGCAGGTGCCGCGCACAATCGCTATTAAAATCATAGCTGCTTGCGCCCATCCTGCTTTGCCGGAATGCCGATTTAATACCTAAAAACAAGGATAAGAAGAGCTTTCATGCGCGTTTTCACCATCGCTTCCGGCACCCAGGGCATCACCGAGACAGACACCCTGCCGGCCCAGTTGCCGGCGCAGGGTTTTGTCTGGATTGCCTGCGCCCGCCGCGAGTTCGAGGTGACGCAGGCGCAGATCCAGGCGGCACTGCAAACGCTGTGCGGCACCCAGCTGGTTGACCTGCATGTGGCCGACCTGCTGAACAACCAGCTCCCTTCGCACTACGACTACACCTCGCAGTACGACATCCTGGTGTTCCGCCGCCTGGCGGCCGGGCAAAGCGAAACCGACCTCAGCCAGCCCGGCGAACCGCTGCACGAGCGCATGAAACGCAGCGGCCCACCGGTCCTCAAGCGCATCGACACCAGCCCGGTCGGCTTTGCCGTGTTTGACAAGGTGGTGCTGACGGTGCACCCCGCCGACTGCGCGGTGCGCGATGCCTACGCGGCCCGCCTGCTCAATGCGACCACGGCGGAGTCGCGCTCCAGCGGCGTCAAACTGCCCGCCAGCCCCGCCGACCTGATGCTGCGCATCGTCAACCAGATGGTGGACGGCTACCTCGAGCTGCGGCGCGAACTCACGCGCCAGCTCGACCATTGGCAGTCCGAACTGCTGCGGCCCGGCACACGCTTTACCAACTGGAGCTCGGTGCTCGATGCGCGGCTGGCCATGCACCACCTCGATGAAATCTGCGAAGACCAGCGGGCCGCTCTGCAGGACTGGATCGATTCGATTGAAACCTGGCCCGAAGGCGGGACACCCGCCGCAGTGCGCGAGCGCGAACTGCTCAAAATCCGCTCACGCGATGTGCTTGAGCACATCGAACGCGTGGTGCACCATGTGCGCCGCATGGAGCAAAGCGCCGAAACCGCGGTGCAAATGCATTTCTCGGCGCAAAGCAACCGCACCAACGACATCATGCGCACGCTGACGGCGCTCACCGCCATCTTCCTGCCGCTGAACCTGATCACCGGGTTCTTCGGCATGAACTTCGAGTTCATGCCCTTTCTTCACGCCTCCACCGGTTTCTGGTGGACCTTCGGGGTCATGGTCCTGATCGTCGTGGTGGTCGCCACGGTGTTCTGGCGCAAGCAGTACCTGGCCAGGACGCGCCGCTGACACGGCGCCCGCAAACGGTCCCCGAAAGCCACCGCCGCGATCTGCCGCCATGCAGCCTGAAACCCGGCCTCACAATCCTTGCGGCGTGAAGGTTGGCTGCGCAGGCTGGAGCCTGCCGCGCGACACCTGGCCCGAATTCCCGCCGGACGGCAGCCACCTTGAGCGCTATGCCGCCCGTTTCAATGCGGTCGAGATCAATTCTTCCTTCTACCGCCCGCACCAGCCGGCCACCTATGCGCGGTGGGCGGCCACGGTACCGGCGCATTTCCGCTTTTCCGTCAAACTGCCCAAAGCCATCACGCACGAACAACGGCTGCGCCGCTGCGATGCCCTCCTGGATACTTTCCTGGCACAGGTCCGCTGCCTGGGCGACAAACTCGGTTGCCTGCTGGTGCAGCTGCCGCCCAGCCTGGCTTTTGATCCAGCAACGGCCACAAGCTTCCTCACCGCACTGCGGCAACGCCATGCCGGCGGCGTTGCGCTGGAGCCGCGCCATGTCAGCTGGTTCACACCAGCGGCCGACGGCTTGCTCAAGGCCATGAAAATAGCCCGCGTCCTGGCCGACCCGGTTCTGTTTGACACAGCCGCCCAGCCGGGTGGACATCCCGGCCTGGTCTATGTGCGGCTGCATGGGTCGCCGAAGATGTACTACTCGGCCTATGCACCCGATGTGCTGGATACGCTTGCCGTCCGGCTTGAGCTTGCGGCGGCGTCCGACGCCGGCGTCTGGTGCATCTTTGACAATACGGCCAACGGCGCTGCAGTGCCCGACGCGCTTCTCCTCACCGGCAAGCTGGCACGAAGCTGACCTGCAGGAGTGGGTAGCAGCACCCCGAAAAGGATGTCCCATGAGCAATCAAGCCGGCAAGAAGGCGCTGAACGGCCATACAACCTGCGCCGATGACCTGACGCGCGAAAATGTCGAAGCCATGCGGCGCGTGGAAGAAACGGCACTGGCCAACCGCAGCCGGGCTGACCGCATCGCCGCCTTTGTCGCCGGCTTTTGCGGCTCCATGCCTTTTGTCTGGATGCACGTGGCTGCGTTTGCGTTCTGGATCAGCTTCAATTCATGGCCGGGGCTGGCGCATTTCGACCCCTACCCCTTCACCTTCCTCACATTGATGGTGTCACTGGAAGCCATCTTCCTCTCGTCTTTTATCCTGATCAGCCAGAACTATGAATTGCGCATCAGTGACCGGCGCAACCAGCTTGACCTGCAGATCAACCTGTTGACCGAGCAGGAAAACACCAAGATGATCCAGATCCTGGAGCGCATCGCCAAAAAGGTAGGCGCCAACATCGAGGGCGACCCGGACATTCCCATCCTCAAGGAAAACACCGACCCCGAAAAGCTGGTCGCCCAGATCGAGCAGGCGCAGCGCGACAACCCATCTGCGGCGAAAGCTTAGAGACTCAGACCCAAGGCTGGGCCAGCCCTTCGGCGTGGAAGGCTTTGATCACGGCAGGCCGCGCCAGCGCACGCTGCAGGTAGGGGCCGAGGTGGGGCCGGTTGCGTGCCGGCGACGACGCAAAGTTGCGCGTCCAGCGGCACAGCGTCAGCGCATAGATATCCACGGCCGAATACGCCGCACCCAACAGCCAGGGTTGGTCATGGATTTTCTCCAGCCTTGCCAGCTCCGCGTCCAGCTGGTCCAGCATCAGGCCGACTTTGGCTTCGGCGTGCGACTTCAACTCGGCTACGCCGGGGTCGTTGCCAGGGTTCATCCAGCGGTCGGTGTAGAAATAAATGATCAGCGCCGACTGCATGGTGTTGGTCAACCAGATCAACCATTTGTAGAAATGCGCGCGTTCGGTGGTGCCGACGGCTGGGGCCAGACCGGCCTCGGGATGCGTATCGCACAGGTGCAGGCAGATCGCGGCGGTTTCATACAGCACCAGGTCACCGTCGACCAGCGTCGGGATCAGGCCATTGGGGTTGAGCTTGCGGTAAGCCTCCGACCGGTGCGCGCCGGTGCTGGTGTCGACGAGGACTTTTTCGAACGGCACGCCCAGTTCCTGGAGCAGGATGTGGGGCGCCATGGCGGCGGAACTGGGAGAGAAGTGCAGAAAGTACATCTGAATATTGTGCCCCACGCTTCTCCCCGCATCTGCAAGCAAGGTGCCGCGGGACTGGCTTTGCCAGACCGCAGGCGCCGCCCCCTCGAGGGGGAACAGGCTACACGCAGTGAGCCTGGACGGGGGTGGATTTTACAGACCGAAGATACCGGCCGCATTGCTCCAGGCGATCTTGCGGGCCACATCGGCTGGCAAATCGCCCAGCCAGGTGCGGTAGCCCTTCATGAGTTCGTCGTAATACAACCAGCGCTGGTTGACCCAGGTGTCGGAACCGATCATGAAGCGGCCTGGGTACTTGAGCAGCAGCGTGCGCCACTCCGCACACAGCTTTCCGCCTTCGCAGGTCAGGCCGGGGCGATAGGACAGCTCACCCATCAACTGCGGGTATTTGCCCAGCAGCGCATCAACACGTGCCACCGGTGCGCCGCCTATGCCGGTGTGCGCCCAGATGAGCCGCGCATCCGGTGCGTGGGCCATCAACAAGTCGATCGCCGTGTCGTCTACGTGCGAGAGCACGGCCAGCTTGTTCTTCGCAGCGAACTGCATGAGCTTTTTGGCCACGGGTCCGCTGGCATTGGCGCTGTCGTACAAATGAAATTCACCGATGCCCTTGTAAGGCCCCGCCTGGTCGCCCGTGACGCCACGCGCAAACTCGGCTTCCACCATTTCGTAAATGGATTCGTCGCGAAACCAGTTGTCATAGTCAGCGCGGTTACGGTACAGGCGGATAAACGGGACCACGGTAACGCCGGTCTTGCGCGTTTCCGGCATGGCAGCCAGCGACTTCGTGCCGTCGTTGGGCCGGGAGTTGGCGACGATGGCTTTGACGCCGTTGCGCTTCATGCGCGCAAGAACATCAGCTGGCGAGTGTGGACCGCTGTTTCCGTTCCAGGCCTCTTCGTTGTAATGCAGGTGCGTGTCAAACAACGGACCGGCGTAGTCGGCCGCTCGGGCAGTCGCCGAAAACGCTATCAAAATAATAGCTGCTCGCGCACATCCGCAAAGGGCTGCAACCCGAAAAGGCTTGAATCCGGAGACAGGGCGCACGGTCAGGCCAGTTTGGCGGCAAGGAACGCCAGCGAACGTTCGCGTGCCAGCTTCGCCGCCGCTTCGTTGTAGGAGCCGCGCTGGTCGCAGTTGAAGCCGTGGTTGGCCTGGTACACATGCACCTCGACTTCCGGGTGCGCCTTGCGGAAGGCTTCAACGCCTTCCATCGGGATCCAGTGGTCCTGGTCACCGAAATGGGCCATGACCGGACATTTCGGCTGGCGCGCGATTTCCTCCTCGGCCGTGATGCCGCCGCCGTAGTAGGGAACGGCTGCGGACAAGCCCTTGAGCAGGCAGGCCGCACGCCAGGTCAAGAGACCGCCCCAGCAAAACCCGATGATGCCGACCTTGCCGCCACCGGCCCTGGCCGCGTGGTCAATCGCCGCCTGGATGTCTTGCAGCACACCGGCGCCCGGCAGCGCGCTGACAGCGGTTTTCAGCTCGAAGCCGATCTTCATGTCCGCCTCGCTGTAACCCATGTCGACGCCAGGCTTGACACGCTCGAACGTGGCGGGCGCCACTGCCAGGTAGCCTTCCGCCGCAAAGCGGTCCGTCACGCCGCGGATGTGCGAGTTGACGCCGAAAATTTCCTGCACAACAACGATGCCGCCGCGCGGCTTGCCTTCCGGTTTCGCCACATAAGCCGGCACGACGAAGCCGTCGGCGGCGGTGAGGTTGGTGAATTGGCCCATGAGATGGATGCTCCGTTGAATTGGTTGATCGGTGTGGATGAAGGGAAACTGGAGGGGAAACGGCCAGCGGTTTATGCCCCGGCCTTAAGCTTTCGCTCCACGAAATCGAGCCGGTCCTGCCCCCAGAACAGTTCGCCGTCGATGACATAACTGGGCGCACCGAACACGCCGGCGTCGATCGCCTGCTGGGTATTGGCTTCGTAGCGCTCCTGCACTGCCTGGCTGAAGGATTGCTCCAGCCGCCCGGCCGGCAAGCCGCATTCGGCGAGCAGTTCGGCCAGCACTTTTTCGTCGGCGATGTGGCGCTCGCGCACCCACACGGCGCTGAAGATCGCGCCGCCGATTTTCATCGCGGCTTCGCTGCCGTCATGCAGGTCCACGGCGATGATAAGGCGCGAGGCCTCATCACCCGACACCGGGAAATATTTGGGCTTGAGGTTCAGCGGCGCATGCAGGTAGTCTGAATAGCGCTGCAATTCCAGCAGGCGGTAGGCCTGGCGCTGCGGCGCACGCTGCCCCAGCGGCAACCCGCCCGAGATGGGAAACACCTTGCCGCCCAGATCGATAGGCAGCACATTCACGGTAGCGCCCGCTGCGCGGGCGATCTGCGCAAAGCGTTCGTGGCCCAGATAAGTCCATGGGCTTTGCGGCGTAAAGTAATAATCCACAACGGTGCTCATGATCGTCTCCGGTTTTGGGGGCCTGTTCAAGTACATTGACCCGATGCAATCCCCGTTTTTACCCGGGATTGCCATTTTCTGCAGGAGGTCCGGTTTGTCAAAAGTTGTTTTGATCACAGGCGGCTCGCGCGGCATAGGCGCCGCATGCGCCCTGCTCGCGGCGCGCCAGGGTTGGGCGGTGGCCGTCAACTACACCAGCAACTCGCTGGCAGCCGACGAAGTGGTGCGGCAGATCCGCCAGGGCGGCGGCCAGGGCATCACGGTTCAGGCCGACGTGGCCGACGAGGCGCAGGTGCTGGCCATGTTTGAAAAAGTGGATGCCAAGCTCGGCCGGCTGGACGGCCTCGTCAACAATGCCGGCGTGGTGGACCGCACCAGCCGCGTTGACGCCATGACGCTGGAAAGGGTGCGGCGCATGTTCGAGATCAATGTGTTCGGCTCGTTCCTCTGCGCACGCGAAGCCGTCAAACGCATGAGCACGCGCTACGGCGGTGCGGGCGGCGCCATCGTCAACGTCTCGAGCGCCGCAGCGCGGCTGGGCGGGCCCGGCCAGTATGTGGACTACGCAGCCGCCAAGGGCGCCATCGACACCTTCACGGTCGGGCTGGCCAAGGAAGTGGCCACCGAAGGCATTCGTGTGAACGGCGTGCGCCCGGGCATCATCGACACCGACATTCACGCTTCGGGCGGCTTGCCCGACCGGGCCCGTGAACTGGCGCCGCTGGTGCCGATGCAGCGGCCGGGTACCGCTGGCGAAGTGGCGGAGTCGATTGTCTGGCTGCTCGGCGACAATGCGAGCTATACAACAGGTGCACTGCTCGACGTCGCCGGAGGGAGGTAGTGCCCCCACGCTTTTCGCTTCGCGTAATGCGCTGCCCCCCGAGGGGGCGCTGCGCCTGCGGCCCGGCGAAGCCGGTTCCGCGGCCCCGGCTGGAATGTGCTGGCTAGCCCGCTTTTGGGCTTGCCACTTGAATTGCCTCTAAGGAAAAACGATGGATTTCAAACCGCTTGTCACGCTGCTGGCCATCGTCAACCCGCTGGCCATCGTGCCGTTTTTTATCCACTACACGCAGGGCTTCTCCGACGAGCAGCGCCGCCGCACCATCCTGGTGGCAGCCTTTTCGGCTTTTGTCGTTATCGCCATCAGCGCGCTGTTGGGCCTGCAGATCCTCGACTTCTTCAGTATCTCGCTGGCGAGCTTCCAGGTCGGCGGCGGCATGCTGCTGCTGATCAGCTCGATGAACATGCTGAATGCGCAACCGGCCGAAGCCAAACCCCTGACCAATGAAATGGAAGACGGCGCCGAGAAGGCTGCGCGCGGCGCCAGCATCGCGGTGGTGCCGCTCACCATTCCGCTGCTGACCGGCCCGGCCACCATGTCGACCGTGGTGATTTACGCAGAGAAGGCCCAGACGGCCTTGCAGGTTGCCGCGCTGGTCGGCTACGGTGTGGTGATTGCGCTGGTGACTGCCATCAGCTTTTCGCTGGCCGAGCCGATTGCCCGCGTGCTGGGAAAAACCGGTATCAACGTCATGACACGTTTGATGGGTCTGATCCTGGCCGCGTTGGCGGTCGAGGTGATGGCCGGTGGTCTAGGAAAACTCTTCCCTATCCTGAGAAGCTGATGGCCGGCGCGCGCATTCTTCTTGTTGAAGACGACCCGGCGATTGCCCGGTCCATCATCTACACACTGGAGCGCGACGGCCTCACCGTGACACACAGCCTGCTGCTGGGCGATGCGCGCCGCCAGCTTGCGCTGCAGCTGCCCGACGCCGTGATCCTGGATGTCGGCTTGCCCGATGGCAGCGGTTTCGATCTGTGCCGCGAACTGCGCGCCGCCGGCAGCCTGCCGGTGCTGATGCTGAGCGCGCAGGGCGAGGAGATCGACCGTGTGCTCGGGCTGGAACTGGGCGCCGACGACTATGTGAGCAAACCCTTCAGTCCGCGCGAGTTGCTGGCGCGCGTGCGCAGCCTGCTCAGGCGCGCGCGCATGCCTGCCCCTGCAGCGGCGCCGGCTGGCGCCAGTCCTTTCGTGATTGACACCGCGGGCCAACGCGCAAACCTGCATGGCCTTCCACTCAACCTGACGCGCCGCGAATTCGGCCTGTTGGCCGAGCTGCTGCGTCACCGCGAACGCATCCGTTCGCGTGATGAGTTGCTCACTGCGGTCTGGGGCACGGATTCGGACAGCACAGACCGCACCGTAGACACCCACATCAAAACCCTGCGTGCGAAGCTGCAGGAAGCAGCGCCGGAGCATGACTACATCGTCACACACCGTGGCATGGGTTACTCCCTGGATATCAATCGCACCAAAGGCAGCTGACATGCGCCTGGGCATACGGCTGCTGTTCGGTTTTTTTCTGGTCACGGGCCTTGCTGCTTTTTTTGTGCTGCGTGTCTTCATGGCAGAGGTCAAGCCCAGCGTGCGGGAGGTCATGGAAGACATGATGGTGGACACCGCCAACATCCTCGCCGAACTGGCCAGCGACGACCTGTCGGCCGGCGCCATCGCCAACGGGCGCTTCGCCGGCCATGTGCGCAACTACGCGCAGCGGCCGATTGACGCGCAGATCTGGGGCCTGGCCAAGCAATCGCTGGACTTCCGGGTGTACGTGACCGACGCCGCCGGCAAGGTGGTGTTTGACTCGGAGAACGTGGCGACCGGCCAGGATTATTCGCGCTGGCGCGATGTGGCCCGCACGCTGCGCGGCGAGTACGGCGCGCGCGCCACCCGTGAAGTGCAGCAGGACGACCGCAGCTCCGTAATGTACGTCGCCGCGCCGGTGCAGCAGGACGGCAAAATCATCGGCGTGCTGACCGTCGCCAAGCCGATGGCCACCATCCAGGCCTTCATTGACCGGGCCGAACGGAAGATTTTCCTAAGCGGCCTGCTGTTGCTGGTGTTGTCGCTGGCCATCGGTGTGGCCGTGACGCTGTGGGTGGTGTGGAGCATTCGCAAGCTGCGCCGCTATGCCAACGCCGTCGGCCAGGGCGAGAAACCCGCGGTTCCGCAGATACCGGGCGAGCTTGGCGATCTGGCCATGGCAGTCGATGCCATGCGCCTGAAGCTGGAGGGCCACGAGTACATAGAAGATTACGTGCGCGCCCTGACCCATGAGCTCAAGAGCCCGCTCGCCGCGATCCGCAGCGCAGGCGAGCTCTTGCAGGACGAGCTTCCCGAACACGCGCGCCGCGAGTTTTCCGGGCAGGTACTGGCCCAGTCCGGCCGCATGCAGGCGCTGGTGGACCGCATGCTCGAGCTGACGAAGCTGGAGCAGCGCCATACAGAGGTAGAGCGCGAGCGCCTTGCGTGGGCCGGCTTCCTCCAGTCTTTTGAGCTGGAGACCGGCGCCGGCCGGACCCAGCATGCGATCAAAGTCGTAATCCGTCCGGAACATGCCGGCGTGCATGCGGAGCCCGGCTTGCTGGGCCTGGCGCTGAGCAACCTGCTGGAAAACGCGCGCTCGTTCGCACCCGAGGGCTCGGCGATCACCCTGGAAGCGGGGCCAGACTTCATCGCCGTGCAAGATGCCGGGCCCGGCGTGGCGGACTACGCCCTGCCCCGCCTGGGCGAGCGCTTTTTCTCGACCGTGCGGCCCGACGGACACACCAAAGGCTCGGGCCTGGGGCTGGCCATCGTGCGGCAGATCATGCTGCTGCACGGCGGGCGCATGGTGGTGCGCAACACGCAGCCCGGGTTGCGGGTCGAGCTGCATTTCTAACCGCGGCGCGCGCATCACGCGGCCACCTTTGCCGGTTCAGGTTTGACCGGTTCAGCCTGTTTGAACCGTGCGTACCAATCTACCTGCCGCGTCAGCATCATGATGGCCGCGAGCACGGCGAACAAGGCCACTGCACCCAGCAGCAAGGCTGTTTGCTCCATCCGCAGCAGCACAAACAGCATGCCGTACAGCGTGGTGATGCCCAGGCCAAACGGCAGGCCGCGCGACCAGCGGCCCAGCATGTGGCTGGCGTAATACGTCAGCAGAAGCACACAGGCGGCGGCGGCAATCGCATAAGCAGTTTCAAAGGGCATGTGCTCCGAAAGGCTCACAAGCAACAGGAAAAACATGCTCATGGCCGCACCCACCAGCAGGTACTGGATCGGGTGCACGCGCAGTGACTTCATGAACTCGAACAGCCCCACGGCCAAAAAAGTCAGGCCGATAAACAGCAGACCGTATTTGGTAGCCCGGTCGCTGAGCGCGTAGGTATTGGAAGGGTCGACAAAGGTCACGCTGAAGGCCTCCACGCAGGAGTTGGTGGCCGAGCCATCGCTGTAGGGCAGGCAAACGCTCTTGCGCTTGCCCGGGTCGGGCTGCGCCACCTCCTGCTGCGCAGTGCTGGCCAGCGAGCTGACGCGCCAGCTGGCTTCAAAACCCTGGTCCGTCACTTTGCGGTCCACCGGGAGAAACTGCCCGCCAAAACTCGGGTGCGGCCAGTTCGACGTGAGCTGCACCCGGGTGTCGCCACCTAACGGCACCACCGAAATACTTTCGGTGCCCACGAGTTCAAGTTCCAGTTTCGCCTGCAGCGGCGCCGCTCCCACCATGGCCATGGGTAACGGCGCATGCACGCCGCGCGGGTAGCTGCCATAGAAGGTACCGGGCTTGAGCGCCAGCACCTGCTCGCCGATCTTGACGCTGGCATGGCGGATGCCGCGCGAGTCGGACACCGCCATCATCAACAGCGGCTGGCCGCAGTTCATGCGTGAGCCGGCGTGTTCGGCCACGGGCTTGAGTGCTTCGGTGTCGGTCCATTCGGCCACGATGTCGGCCTTGAGGTTAAAGGCCTGCGTCGCATGCAGGCCGCGTGCCCGCGCCTCGAGTTTGCTGCCGCCCTTGACGGTCAGCGAAGCCGGCGCGGCCACCAGGGTGAACTCACGCCGCTCGGTTTGTACTTTCTTGTCCTCATACTTGATGTCCCACTCCTCGGTGCAGGCCCGGTGGATAAGCGGGCCGGTCAGCGTCTGCGGGCCGGCCAGGCTCTGCGCCACGCTCTGGATGGCAATTTGCCGGTAGGTCTGGCGGTCGTGCACCACGCCACTGATCTGGAACAGCGCGACGACCAGCAAAACCACCACCAGGGCCAGCGCGAAGAGTTTTTGTTTCATGACTTCCTTTCGTTTGAACAACGAAGGGAAGTGTGCAAATCGTGTGTGAGCTCAAGATGAGCTGCGGGCCGCTTATGTGAAGTGAGGGTGAAGTGGCGCCCCCACGGTCGCTCACTGCGTGTAGCTCCCTGCCCCCCGAGGGGGCCGCCCGCCCTACGGCCCGGCAAAGCCGGTCCCGGGGCTCATGCTGGGTTGAAGATTCAGGGCGTATTCAGTGGGAGTATTCCACCAGTGGGGGCCGAGGGTCCGGCTTCGCCGGCCCCAGGCGCCGCCCCCTCGAGGGGGGAACGGGCTACACGCAGTGAGCCTGGACGGGGGGTCTACTTCTTTCGAAGCAACTTGACCAGCTGATTGCTGGTGTTGCGCAGGCGCTGGGCCATCATCTGCGTGATCTTGACCAGCAGCTTGGCGCCCACGCCGGGGTGGTCGCGAATCAGCAGGGCAATTTCATGGCGGCCCCAGACGCCGGCCTCGACAGATTCGATGGCGGTGCAGGTGGCATAGCGCGGCTCGCTGTCGAGCATGGACATGTCGCCTATTGCCGCGCCGCTGCGCACCACGGCCACGCGCGAGACGACCGGTTCCGCGCCGGCTTCGGCCTGCGCCGCTTCGGCCGCTGATTCAAGCCGTTTGGTCACATCGACCGTGCCCTTGAGGATCAGCATCATCCAGTCGCCGGCTTCGCCTTCGCGGATCATCACCTGCCCCGGTTCGGCGCGAACCAGCAGCATGGACGCGCCCAGGATGTCGGCTTCGGCAGGCGTGAAGTCCTGCAGCAGCTGCGAGTTCTGCAGCAGGTCGGGTCCGTAAGCGCTCAGCTGCTCGCAGCAGCCGAATACATGCAGCCCGGCGGCATCCAGTTGTTCTTCCAGCGTTTTCATGGCGCAAGGCGTTTTAGCGCGCGGGTGTTTGCTGCAGCCATTGGTCCAGCTCCTCGATGGCAGCGTCGGTGGCTGCCGTGAGGGCCCGGACGCCGCCGGGAGCGTCGTTGCTGGGCGCAGGACGCTGCACGATGACATTGCGCTGCCCCACCAGCTTCTCGCCTGCGGGGGTGATTTCAAGCAGCGTGGCGCGCAGGCGGATCAGGCCGACGCTCGTGTTGGGCGCGCTGAAGAAGTGGCTGAATTCTTCCAGGTCCAGGCGCAGCAGCAGCGGCAGCACCGCGTTCTGGCTGCGGTTGAGTGCCACACTGGAGCCGGCGCTGAACACGGCGCGGCGCTGGCCAAGCTGTTCGCGCAGGCGCTGGCGCACCAGTTGTGCGGGCGGCATGCTCCAGCGCGCCTGCGAATACGGCCGCAGCTGCTGTGCGTCGGTATACGCCAGACGGTACAGCACCGCCATATTGTCGAGCGCGCCGCCGGAGGTGGAGATGTCGTCAAGCGCCAGCGGCGGCAACGGCGCCTGCCGCGTGCTGGGCTGAATGGCCAAAGGGCCAGGGCCGAAGTCATACATGGTGGCCCGCGTGGGTTTGTCGGGCAGGCCCGAGCAGCCGCTGACCGCCAGCGCCATGACTATCGAGGAAAAAATGGCCAAGGCCTTTGATGGACGGGCGCAAGCAGCTACTGAATTCATAGCAGATGAAAAGATCTTGAAAAAATCGAATGTCATTTTTTCTCTCCGTTGGCAGAAAAACCGGGCTCGCCCGGACCGGGCACCGGTGGACCGTTGCCGAAAATCAGCGACTGCGGGTTGTCGTCGACCGCGTTGACCGTGCGGCGCAACTGGCGCATGGTGCGGGCCGTTTCGTCGGCCACTTCGCCCAGCTTGGGCAGCGTGCCGGCGCTGAAGGTCTCCACCCCCGAGGCCAGCGCGGCGCCGCCCTCGGACAGTTTGTCGAGCGGCCCGCCTTTTTCACTCAGGCGCGTGGCGGTCGCGCTGACGTCGTCGGCAGCCGTCCTGACGGATTTCAGCGTCGCCGTCGCGTCGCGCGACAGGCCCGGCAGGCTCGCCACCGTAGGCTCGAGGCCTTTGGCCACACGGTTGATGCCGCTGGCCGCTTCGCCGAGTTGCGTGATGGCGGAAGTGACCGCCGCCTGGTTCTCGTCGGACAGCAGTTTGTTCAAACGCGTGCTGGCTTCTTCGACCTGGTTGAAGATCACTTCGCTTTGCTTGAGCAGCTTGTCCAGCCCACCTGGTTTGAGCGGAATGCGCGGCGGGTCGTCGTCGTTCACCGCCAGCCGCTCAGCGGACTTTCCGTCGTCGTCGAGCTGGATGAACCCGAGCCCCGTGACACCTTGTGATGCCACCGTGGCAAAAGTGGATTTGGTGACCGGCGCGCTGCGGTCGATCGAGACACGGATCAGCACATTGCCCTTGACCTTGGTGTCAAACCCGATGAGCTCGACCTTGCCGACCGGCACGCCGCGAAACCGCACCGTGGCCTGCGGCTGCAGGCCCGAAACAGTTTCGCTGGTGCTCATGTCGTACAGGTCGCGTTCGGTGTTGTCGCGCGTCAGCCAGATCGCCAGCAGGGCCAGCAGGGCGGTCACCACCAGTACAAATGCGCCGGCGGCCATGGCATGGGCTTTGTTTTCCATATCGAAGCCTTTCTAAACAGTAAAGGGGTATTCGCGCAGCAATTCCATCGCGCGCTGACCCCTTTCGCCAAGGAAAAATTCGTGAATGAAGGGGTGCGGAAACGCCACCACTTCCTTGGGCACATCGTTAACGATGACTTTTTGTTCGGCCAGCACGGCGATGCGCGTGCTGAGCTCAAAGAGCGTGTCCAGGTCATGCGTCACCATCACCACCGTGAGCTCCATGTCGCGGTGCAGCGAGCGCAGCAGCGAGACGAAACTGTCGGAGCTTTCCGGGTCCAGGCCCGCCGTGGGTTCGTCAAGCAGCAGCAACGGCGGGTCCATGATGAGGGCGCGCGCCAATGCCACGCGCTTGACCATGCCGCCCGACAGATCGCTCGGCATCTTGTCGGCCGCGTCGGGGCCCAGGCCCACCATTCGCAGCTTGACCATGGCCGCTTCGTAGACCAGTGCGCGCGGCAAAGTCTTGAGCTCACGCAACGGGAAGGCGATGTTCTCGAGCACCGTGAAGGCCGAAAACAGCGCACCCTGCTGGAACAGCATGCCGACACGGCTGGCCGCTCCCCGCTTGCCAAGTTCGGCGGCCGGCCTGCCCAGCACAGTGATCTCGCCCTGGGTGGGTTTCTCCAGCCCCAGTATCTGGCGCAGCAACACCGTTTTACCGGTACCCGACCCGCCCACCAGCGACAACACCTCCCCCCGCTCCACCGTGAGGTCCAGGTCCTTGTGCACTACGGCTTTTTTGTCGCCGTTCTGGAACACGGTCCAGAGTTTTTTGATATCGACGATGGAATCAGTCATTGGGAAAACGCCGAAGGTGTTTTGACGTGTGCAATTTTCCGCCGGGCCGCCCCAAGGAAAATGCGCCCCCTTGGGGGGCAGAGAGCCACACGCAGTGGGCGAACGTGGGGGCCCTGTTCATATGCCCACACTCTTGAACAATACGGCGAACAATGCGTCGACCAGAATCACCACCGTGATGGACGTTACGACCGACGCCGTGGTGCCCTGCCCCAGGCTTTCGGTGTTGGGTTTGACACGCAGGCCATAGTGGCAGCCGACTAATGCAATCAACACCCCGAACACAACGGATTTGGCCGTGGCCAGCGTGAGGTTGGCCACGTCAACTGCGGCCGGCAGCGAATTGATGAAGTAGGACGGCGTGACGCCCATGGAAATGTCGGCGGCCAGCATGCCGCCCAGCAACGCTGCGATGGTGGTCCACACGCTGATGAGTGGCATCACCACGGCGAGCGCCAGCGCGCGCGGCATGACCAGGCGAAAGCCCCGCGCGATGCCCATGACACGCATGGCGTCGAGCTCTTCGGTGACCCGCATGACACCGATCTGCGCAGTGATGGCCGAACCGCTGCGCCCGGCGATCAGGATGGCGGCCAGCACCGGCCCGAGTTCGCGGATCAACGAGATACCCAGGATGTTCACGATGAAGGCGTCGGCGCCGAACTGGCGCAGCTGCTGCGAAATCAGGTAAGCCAGCACCACGCCAATCAAAAACCCCACCAGTGCGGTGATGGGCAAGGCGGTGGCACCGATATGAAACAGGTGGCCCGACAGGTCGCGCCAGGGGCCTTCCTGCGGGTGCCTGAAAAGCCGGATGATGTCGAGCAGCAGCTGGCCGATCAGGCGCACCAGGCCTTTGAGGTGGTCGACCAGACGCAGCACCCGTGTACCCAGCAGGATGAAGGGCCCGGTCCAGTCAGGCTTGCGGGGTTTGGGCGGATCCGCACTGAATTTGGCGACGGTTTCCAGCACCGCGCGCTGGCTCGCGTGCACCTGCAGTTGCGCAGGCCAGTCGCGCCCCCAATGGTTCCACAGCACCTGCGCACCCAGGTGGTCAAGCTTTTCGAGCGGCTCCAGATTCCAGCCGGCGGATTGGGCTGCGCCGCCCTGCAGGGCTTGCAGTTGCGCCGTCAAACCTTGCCAGACTTCCTGTGCGGTGAGGTCGGCGGCTGTCCAGGCACCGCGAACGACAAACATCCGGCCTTGCGGCGTGTCCTGCTGTTCGATGCGGGGCGTGGATTCTTCCATGTGCATTCGGTAAAGGCGTCCGGTGGTGCCCGGCGCTTGCCGGCAGTCTGCAATGGCGGGCGGCGCCCGAATTGCAAAACAGTCATGGTAACTGCAGGAAACACAAATACACAGCCCCAAAAACGCGCTATCGCCTTGGTCCTACAACCCGCCGGGACCCCGTGCCGGAAGGAAAGGCCAGCGGGTAATCCCCGCCGCAGGGATAGCGCCGTTTTTGCCACAATCGAACCACTGCCGCGCGGTCAGCCTCGCGTTAGGCTGGGATGGCAGGATGGGAGCCTGCGGCGAAGGAACGCTGCCAAAACAGCACAGCTACCCGGCCCCTCAAAAACACACGGCTGAAAGCCAAGAGACAAAACATCCATGCAAGACGACAGCCAGGTTTTTGACTACATCATCGTCGGCGCCGGAACCGCGGGTTGCCTGCTGGCCAACCGCCTGAGCGCCGACGCGTCCAAACGGGTACTGCTCATCGAGGCCGGCCGCAAGGACGACTACCACTGGATCCACATCCCGGTGGGCTACCTGCATTGCATCGGCAACCCGCGCACCGACTGGCTCTACAACACCGAGCCGGACGCCGGCCTCAACGGGCGGGCACTGCGCTACCCTCGCGGCAAGACGCTGGGCGGCTGCTCCAGCATCAACGGCATGATCTACATGCGTGGCCAGGCACGCGACTACGACCAGTGGGCCCAGCTGACGGGCGACATGGCCTGGCGATGGGACAACGCGTTGCCGCATTTCAAGCTGCACGAAGACCACCACAAGGGTGCCGACGCGATGCACGGTGCGCGCGGCGTGGCACCCGAGCTCATGCAGGACAAAAGCCAGCCCTACCAGAAGCTGCTGCGTCACCACAATTCGGGCGGCGAATGGCGTGTCGAGAAACAGCGCCTGCGCTGGGACATCCTCGATGCATTTGCCGAAGCGGCGCAGCAGGCCGGGATCCCGGCGACTTCCGACTTCAACCGCGGCGACAACGAGGGTGTGGGCTACTTCGAGGTCAACCAGAAAAAAGGCTGGCGCTGGAACACCGCCAAAGCATTTTTGCGTCCCGCCTGTTATGCCCGGCCCAATTTCGAATTGTGGAACAACGCCCAGGTGTGCAAGCTCGTGGTTGAAACGCAGGCCGACGGCAGCCAGCGCTGCACCGGCGTGGAAGTGTGGGCCGGCGACGAGCGGGTGACAGCGCATTCGACACGCGACTCGGGGCACATGGGCGAAGTCATCCTGTGCGCAGGCAGCATCGGCTCGCCGCAAATCCTGCAGCTTTCAGGCATTGGCCCGGCCACCCTGCTGCAACAGCACGGCATTCCGGTGCTGCAGGACCTGCCGGGCGTGGGCGCCAACCTGCAGGACCACTTGCAGATCCGCTCGGTCTACAAGGTGCACGGCGACCAGCGCTGGGGGCTTTCGCTCAACACCATGGCCAACACGTTATGGGGCAAGGCCCGCATCGGCCTGGAGTACGCGTTGAAGCAGACCGGCCCGATGAGCAT
Organism: Polaromonas sp. P2_G11; assembly: GCF_056403595.1. Taxonomy (NCBI): domain Bacteria; kingdom Pseudomonadati; phylum Pseudomonadota; class Betaproteobacteria; order Burkholderiales; family Comamonadaceae; genus Polaromonas; species Polaromonas sp. P2_G11. The sequence goes on from NZ_JBFUFE010000004.1 coordinate 26,939, forward strand.
GGCGCCGTCGCAACTGGGCGCCTTCACTCGCTCATCGCCCGACCAGCCCTACCCCAACATCGAATACCATGTGCAGCCGCTGTCGCTGGACGCTTTCGGCGAGCCGCTGCACAGCTTCAACGCTTTCACCGCCAGCGTATGCAACCTCAACCCGACCAGCCGCGGCACCGTGCACATCAAGAGCAACCGCTTTGAGGATGCACCGGCGATTTCACCCAACTACCTGAGCACGGCCGAAGACCGGCAGGTGGCAGCCGACTCCCTGCGCGTGACCCGAAAGATCGTCAGCCAGGACGCGCTGGCCAAATACAAGCCCGAAGAATTCAAACCCGGCGTGCAGTTCCAGACGGACGAAGAACTCACGCGGCTGGCGGGCGACATTGCCACCACCATCTTCCACCCGGTGGGCACCACCAAAATGGGCAAGGAAGACGACCCCATGGCGGTAGTGGACTCGCACCTTCGGGTGCGCGGGGTTCGCGGCCTGCGCGTGGTGGATGCCGGTGTGATGCCGCTGATCACCAGCGGCAACACCAACTCACCCACGCTCATGATTGCGGAGAAGGCCGCCGAATGGATTCAGGCCGGCATTTGAAGGCAACGCCGTGCCCAAGCTGCCCGCAAGCCTCCGGCTGAACCGCCCCTTCGAAACAGATCAAAGATAGATTTTTTGGAGAAGACGCACCAGCGTCTTTTTTTCCGCCGCGCTCAGCCGCTCGGTGGCATCTGATTCGAGGCTGGTGGCGGTGCGCTCAGCCTCCCGCATCAGCGCCTCGCCTGCCTCGGTGAGATACAGGCCCACAGCGCGGCCGTCCTGCGGGTGCGGCTTGCGGTGAACGAGCTCGCGCTTTTCCAGCGTGCCGATTTTCCCGACCAGGTTGGGCGGCAAGATGCTCAGCGCACTGCACAGCTGGCGCGAGGTGATGCCCGGGTTGTGCGTGATCAGCGACAGGATGGAAAAATCCACGTGTCGCAGGTCATACACCGCCATGCGTTTCATGAACAGTTCAATGACCTTGAGCGAAGCACGCGTGGCGTTGTAGCCAATCAGTGTTTCAAGGTAGGAGGTATCGACTTCTTCGACAGCGGGCGCTGGTTTGAGGGACGCTGGCATAGGTGGTCAGGAAGCTTTCGTCATCGGGCAATACGGACCGCCGCACGGCATGCGGCCAGTCCAGCCCCGATTATGCCAAGCGGTGCCGATCCATGATCGGGTGCCTCAGGGCTCCCGGCATCAGTCATCGGCACCGCGTTCTGATCAGGACTCGGCGGTAAAGCCGATTTTCTTGATCAGCGGGCCCCAGCGGTCGAGTTCGCGCTTCTGGCTGGTCGCCATGTCCTCCGCCGTGCCGCCGTAGGGAATCAGGCCCACCACCGTCAGCGAGTCGATGACGGATTTGTCCTTGATGGCGGCGTTGATGGCGGCGTTGGCGGCGGCAACCACACTGGCCGGCGTTTTGGCGGGGGCACAAAAACCGAACCACTCCTCCACGGTCAGGTCGGCAAAGCCCTGTTCGGCGAAGGTCGGTACTTCGGGCACAAAGGGTGAGCGCTGCTTTCCGGACGTTGCCAGGATGCGCAGCTTGCCGGCCTTGTGATTGGGGATGAAGTCGCCATGCGGCGTGAACATGGCCGCAAGCTGGCCGCCCACCACATCGGTCACGCCGGGCACGGAACCGCGGTAAGGCACATGTTTGAGTTCCACCTGGTTGTTCAGGCCCAGCAAGGCGCCCAAAAAGTGGGGGGTTGATCCCGCAGCGGGCGAGCCATAACTCGCATCCTTCGGATTGGCCCTGGCCCATACCAGGAAGTCCTGGACGGTCTTCACGGAAGCGGGCACCAGCGGCCCCACAGCCAGCCCATGGTGAATCATGGACGCGGTGCCCACGGATACAAAATCCGCGAACGGGTCATAGGCCAGCTTTTTGTAGATGTGGGGATACAGCGACATGCAGGAAAACGGCGTCATGGCAATGACGGAGCCGTCCGTGGGTGCCATCTTCAGCGTCTCCAGCGCGATGCGGCCGCCGGCGCCGGCCTTGGTGTCCACGATGGCGTTGTTTTTGGAATAGGCGGTGCCGCCCATCCTGTCGCCGACACGGCGCGCGCAGATGTCGCCCGCACTGCCGGCGGGGAATCCGTAAATGATCTTGACCTGCTCCAGCGGGCTCGCATGGGCAGAGAACGGGGCGAAGCCGGCGGCTGCGGTGAGCGTTGCGGCTGCCTGCACAAAATGACGGCGTGTTTGCATGAAATGTCTCCTTTTTTAATGATGTCCAACGGGTCGAAAAAACAAAACCGAAATCAAAAACTGAAAGACGAAAACAAAGCGGAACGCGAAGCGTCTAGCTGCACAGGGCCCGAATGTCTTGCGGCACGGCAATGGCCTTGATGCGCTCAGGATTCTCCGGACGGCGAATGCAGAAGGCCCGGGTTTCACGGCCTTCGCAAATCAGGTCGTCACCACGTTTGATCACATGCTTCTGGATGAATACCTTGTCGCGCCACTCCTCAATACTTGTGTGAATCTGCAGCGTCTCGCCATAGACGGCGGGCTGGGTGAACCGCGTATTGATCTCGAGCAGCGGCGTGCCGATGATGCCGGTGGTCTTGACAAGCTCACGCCATGTTGGCACGCCGCACTTGACAAAAAAGTTCAGCGACGAGGCGTCCATCCATCGCGAGAAATTGGGAAAGAACACGATACCTGCGGGATCGCAGTCGCCAAACGCAACGGAAACTTCGTAAACAACGGTCTTGCTCATGCTGTTCACCTTGGCGCCATGCGCAATGCGCCATCCAGCCGGATGACTTCGCCGTTGAGATGGTCGTTGGCCACGATGTGCGCGGCCAGCTGGGCAAACTCCTCGGGCTTGCCCAGGCGCTGCGGAAAAGGAATGCTGGCGGCAAGCGAAGCCTGCACCGCCTCGGGCAATTGCTGCATCAGCGGCGTTGCGAACAGGCCCGGCGCCACCGTGCAGACGCGGATGCCGTGCTGCGCCAGGTCGCGCGCCATCGGCAGTGTCATGCCGACCAGGCCGCCCTTGGAGGCACTGTAAGCCTGCTGGCCCACCTGGCCGTCAAAGGCCGCCACCGAGGCCGTGAACATCATGACGCCGCGCTGGCCATCTTCCAGCGCGGGCAGTTTGGCGCAGGCGGCCGCAAACAGGCGGCTCGCGTTGTAGGTGCCCACCAGGTTGATGGTGACGACTTTGGCAAAGTCTTCGAGCGGCGCAGGGCTGCCGTCTTTGCCCACCACGCGCCTGGCCGAGCCAACGCCGGCAACGTTCATCAGGATGCGGGCCGGGCCATGCGCAGCTGCGGCTTTTTCCAGCGCGGCCGCCAGGCTGGCGCTGTCGGTGATGTCGCACTGGCACGCCACTGCGGTGCCGCTCCCGTGCGTGGCGCAAATGTCGGCCGCGACTTTTTCTGCTCCGGCGAGATTCACATCCAGCACGGCAACCCTGGCGCCCAGGCGTGCCAGCTCACGGGCAGTGGCTTCACCCAGCCCTGAGCCGCCTCCCGTCACCAGCGCCGCAAGTCCTTCAATCTTCATGCCTTCTCTCCAGATCGGTTGCTATTGTTTTTATAGCTGCTTGCGCTTGTCTGCTGTGCACTGCAGCCACCATTTGCTCAAGAAATTTCGGCCCCTTCGGGGTTTTCAAGCAACAGGGCAATGCCCTGCCCGCCGCCCACGCATGCGGATGCAATGCCGTAACGCAGGCCCGCGCGTTGCATTTCACGCGCGACGGTGACCGTCAGGCGGACACCGGTGACCGCCAGCGGGTGACCCATCGCGATGGCACCACCATTGACATTGAGCTTGCTCAGATCGAGGTTCAGTTCACGCGCCACCGCCAGCGTTTGCGCGCCTTGGGCTTCGTTGATCTCGAAGCGGCCGATCTGGTCCAGCGTCAGGCCGCAGCGCGCCAGCAGCAGGCGAATCGCTGGCGCGGGACCTATGCCCATGATTTCGGGCGGCACCCCCACCACCGCGGCAGCCACGACACGTGCCAGCGGTTTTTTTCCATGCGCCTTCACGTACTCGCCCGAGGCCACCACGGCTGCCGCTGCCGCATCCACCAGCGCTGCACTGTTGCCGCCGGTCTGCACCCCGCCGGCGTGAACCACCCGGAGTTTGGCCAGCACCTCGACGGGGGACAAGCGTGCGTGGGTGTCCTGCGCGACTTCCGTGGCTTTGCCCTGCAGGCGTATGCCGCGCGTGGCATAGCCGGCGAGTTCAAATTCTTCTGTGACCACCGGCACAATTTCACCGGCGTGAAAACCCGCCTCGCGGGCGGCCACGGCTTTGGCAAACGAGCTGGAGGCAAATTCATCGACGGCTTCCCGCGCGATGCCATATTTCTTCGCGAGATTTTCCGCGGTCTGGATCATGTCGATGCCGGCGGCCGAGTCCTTGAGGGCCTCCCACATGAAGTCCTTGAAGCCGACCGGCGCGCCCAGCTTGAAACCCGTACGGTGCTCGAAGGCGGCGATCGGGTTGCGCGTCATGCTCTCGGCGCCGACGACCAGCGCCACGCTGGCGGCTCCGCTCTGGATCTGCTCGCCGGCCTGGCGGAACAATTCAAAGCCGGTACCGCAGATGCGCTGCACCATGATGGCCGGCACCTCCACAGGCACCCCGGCGTAAAGGCCGATATGGCGCGGCAGCATGAACTGCTCAAAATCACCAGGAGCCATGTTGCCGGCAAGCACCGAATCGACATCGCCGCCACTGACACCCGAGCGCTGGAGCACGGCGCGCGCGGCCTTGATGCCGAGGTCGGTGGGCGATATATGACCAAGGGCGCCGCAGTAGTCGACCATGGGCGTGCGGATGCCGTCGAGCATCCAGACGTCTTCGAAAGCGGAGAAAAATCCTTTGGGCTGCATGGTGTTTGTGCGTCGGGTTTTATGGTGCGGGTTTGACGATGGGGTGCGCCGTGTCATCGTGCAGGGCTACCACCAAAGCTTCACGGTGCGTCAGCACGGCGCGCTGGTTGATGGAGCCTTTGTCGGTGACCTCACCCTTGTCGAATGAGGGCGGCTCATGCATCAGGTGCAGGCGCCGGATGCAGCTGGCGCTGCCGGTCGCGCCCTCCGCGAGCTTGTTCATCATCTCCTGAAAGTGCGCTACCACCTGCGGGCTTTCAACGGCCTGGCGCAGCGGCGCGTCGGGCGGCAGTCCGGCCAGCGTGCGCACCGCAGGTGTCGGGAAAACCAGTGCGCCCACTTCCTTGAGGTTGATGCCCGTGAGTACCACGTCCTGCACGTAAGGCGCTCCCGCAGCGACGATCTTTGCACGCAGCGGGCCCACACTGACAAAGGTGCCCGTGGCCAGCTTGAAGTCCTCGGCGATGCGCCCGTCGAACTTGAGCCCGAGGTGAATGTTGCCCTCATCAATCCATTTGACGGCGTCGCCGGTACAAAAGAAACCTTCTTCGTCAAAGGCTGCTGCCGTCTCCTGCGGTGCGCGCCAGTAGCCGGGCGTGATGTTGGGGCCCTTGTAGCGCACCTCGGTCTTGCCGTCGGTGTCCACCAGCTTGAGCTCGATGCCGGGCGCGGGCACGCCGAGGTCGCCGGCTTTCACGTTGGGGTTGGTCACAAAAATGGCAAACGGCGCGGACTCGGTCATGCCCAGGCCGGTCGCCATGACAATGCGCTCGCCCACTTCTTTTTCTTCGGACTCGTACAGGCTGTCCCACACGGGTTGGGCCAGCGCAGCGCCGGCATAAAAAAACATCTTCACGCGCGACAGCAGGTTGCGCCGCAGCTCTGCGTCCGTTTTCATGGCGCTGGCGATGGCCTCAAAGCCGGTAGGCACGTTGAAGTACACCGTGGGGGCAATCTCGCGCAGGTTGCGCAGGGTTTCGTGCATCAGCGCCGGGGTCGGTTTGCCGTCGTCGATGTAGAGCGTTCCGCCATGGAACACCACCATGCCGAAATTGTGGTTGCCGCCGAAGGTGTGGTTCCAGGGTAGCCAGTCGACCAGCACCGGCGGCTCGTCCTGCAGCACGGGCATCGATTGCGCCATTTGCTGCTGGTTGGCACACCACATGCGCTGGGTATTGATGACCGCCTTGGGCATCTTGGTGGAGCCGCTGGTGAACAGGAATTTCACGATCGTGTCCGGCCCTGTGGCCTGCATGGCGCGGTCTACGGCCTCCGTGGCCGGCGTTGCAGCCAGTTCGGCAAACGCCGTGGTGGCGCGCCCTTCGACCTGCCCGGTAGCCAGCACCACCTCGACGTCGTTGCCAATGGCTGCGCTGATGGCCCTGGCGTAGCGGGCGCCGTCGGCGGCAAACACCAGACCCGGCGTCACGGTCTTGAGCACGTGGCGCAGCTTGTCGTAGTCCTGGCTGACCAGACTGTAGGGCGGAGACGTCGGTACAAAGGGCACGCCGGCCAGCATGCAACCCAGCGCCAGCAACGCATGCTCCAGGTCGTTTTCCGACAGGATGACCACCGGGCGTTCGGCGCTCAGGCCCCGGTCGACCAGCCCCTGTGCGATGTTGCGGGCCGAGACCCAAGCTTCGGCATAAGTGATGTGCCGCCAGTCGCCGGTCTTGCCATCAGCCAGCTTTTCGCGCCGCGCCATGAAGCTGCGGCCCGGGACCGTCTGCGCCCAATGCTGCAGGCGGTCAGTGATACGGGTCGGGAAGGCTTGCAGGGCCTGGTCTGCGCGCAGATAGCGCACACCGGGTACGCCGTCGCGCAAAACCACACGGGTCACGCCAAAGGCCATGGGACGAAATTTCGGGGCACTCATGGTTGTCTCTTCTGTCTCTTGTCTTCTGTCTTTTTTCTGGATGTCTCTCTTGCCTGCCCGCCCGGCCTGGTCAGCCCTTCTGGACCTTGCGGGCCTTGCCGTCCAGGAAATCTTTCACGCGGCTCTTGGCTTCGGGCGCGCTTTGCGCCACTGCGGCCATCAGGGCCTCGGTGAAGAACCCCTGGTCTGCCGGTTGCTCGGCAATGCGCGGCAACGCATGCATGAGGGCGTAGTTGGTCAGCGGCGCGTTTTCTGCCACGCGAGTGGCCAGTTCAAGGGCTTTGGCGAAAGCCTGGCCCTCGGGCACCAGGTATTGCGCAATGCCTATGCGCTCACCGTCCACCGCGTTGTAGACACGGCCGGTCAGCATCATGTCGGTCATCCGCGCGGCGCCGATCAGCCGCGGGATGCGCACCGCACCGCCACCACCGACAAAGATGCCGCGCGAGCCTTCGGGCAGCGCGTAGAAAGCGCTTTCGTCGGCAACCCGGATATGGCAGGCACTTGCCAGCTCCAGGCCACCACCGACCACGGCACCGTGCAGGGCCGCGATCACGGGCACCGGGCCGTACTGCACCCGCTCCAGCGCTGCGTGCCACATGCGCGAATGGTGCAGGCCCTGGCTGGCATCACGCTCCTTGAGTTCGCTCAGGTCAAGCCCCGCACAGAAGTGGTCACCCTCGCCGCAAAGCACGGCGGCTTTTGTTTCGGAAGGAAGGCTTTCGAACAGGTTCCGCAGTGCCAGGATCAGGGCGTCACCCAGGGCGTTGCGTTTGGCAGGGCGCGCCAGGCGGACCACGGCGACATTGCCGTGCATTTCGAGATGAAGGTATTTTGGGGTCATGTGAAGTGTGTTTCCGGAAGCCAATTATGGTTATGAATAATAACTATTACAACGTGATTAAGCCTTTTTTTTCTAGTGAAAACCCTAGGGCGTACCAAGGCATGTTTGCGCGGCGGACCAGCCGGCCCGCAAGGCAATCCGCAGGAGGAAACCCTGGATGAAGGATGACTCCCCCCGCAGGGGATGGAGGAAATTGGGTCGCCCGGCAGACGGCGATTCGGCACACTGGGTGTGCCGCTGACGCTAGCGGTCAGTCAGTTTCGCCGTGGCCCGGCCTGGCGCCGGCAACAGCCGGCGAAGGCCTGGCTCAAATATTGAGCCACTTCAGCAGCTCGCGCATGCGCGCTTCCGACGTGGTGTCGAACTGCTCGATGCCGATGCGCTTGAGCACGTCCTTGCCGGCATCGCTGGCGGGCAGCGCCAGCAATTCCTCCTGGATCGCCTTGAGCTGTTCGGGCTTGACGCGTTTATGGGCCACCAGCGGAAAGTAGGGCTGCGCCACGCTCTTGTGCAGGATGCGGCCGCCGTCTTTTTCCCATTTTTTGCCGATGCCCGAGTAGGAAGCGACACCGCCCACATCGGCAAACTTGTTGTCCAGGTAGAACCCGACGGCAGCTTGTTCGCGCACGAACTGCACGTTTTCCTTGTCGACCAGGATGCCTTTGTCCCTGAGCTCTGCGGCACAGAAGCGGGACATATAGGCAATCTGCTCGGGCAAGGCAATCCGCTTGCCCTTGACGTCGTCGATGGTCTTGAGGGCCGAACCCTTGGGCGCAATGATGAAGCACTGCCCGTCGGGCTTGGTGCTGGCGATATAGCTGTAGCCGTAGTCGCGCATGCCGCGCGCCGGGTAGTCGCTCGGGCGTGCCATCACCAGGTCGAAGCGGCCGGTCTGCATGCCTTCTTCCAGCTGCTTGAATTCGCGCGCAAACACCACGCTGACCTTGGCCTTCATGGCTTTGCCGATCACCTCGGCCAGCCCCTGGTATTTGGCAATCACCTGGGCGTGGTCGAGGCCACCCGAAGTGCCTTCGCTGATGCCCAGTATCAGTTGCTGGGCCTGCGCCTGGGCATTGGCAGTGCCCATACAAAACTGGCTGAACCCCAACACCAGGGTCCCTAACATCCATCTCCTCAGCATAAGCCTCTCCTTATATAAAGCTCACGCATGCTACTGCGTGTGTCCGGCGCTGGCTAGCGCAATTTACCCCTGTCAACTTTTTCCACCACCCTCATGACATGGTGGGCGCCCGCTTGCATTTGCACCCCGATGACACAATCGGAAGATGCCGCAGACCACCGCCGCCCGACCGAAATCATGAAGAGTCTGCCCACCTTCCTGATCGCCATGCTGCTGACTGCCCTGTCTGCCTGTAGCCCGGCGCCGCGCGCCAGCCAGGACCCGCTGTCGATTGCCCGCGCCCCGGTGGCCACGGCCATCAACGACTACCAGCGCTGTGCCCAGAGCGCCTTGCAGTCGCTGAAAGACAACCCGGAGCAGTCCGTGTTTGTGCTCGCCGATGCCGCACTGGCGGCCTGCGATGCCGGCCTGGATCAGGTGCGGCGCAGCATCCTGGCGGACAACGCAGGCCACCCTTATGTGGCCGCGTTTGCTGAAGATGCCAGCGCCAACATCCGCATTCGCACCCGCAACATGCTGGCGCACAGCCTGAACCGCGTTCGGGAAGCCGCAGCGCCGCATGCCGCGCCGGCAAAGTAATTAAGCGGGAAAACCCCCGCAGCGTTCAGCGCAAGCTCTTCACGAAGCGCGGCGCGTTCGGGGCAATAACACCGCAGAACCGGCTTTGCCGGGCTGCAGGTGTTGCCACCCTGAGGGGGGTTCCGGCTACACGCAGTGAGCCGAGACAGGGGGCTACAAGTTATCGCAGGCCCTTCACATAGCGCGGCGCGTTCGGGTCGCGCTGGCGGCGCTCTCGCGGCGACTCGCCCTCGCCGAAAATGGCACCGAATGTCGACTCGATAAAACCTGATTCAGGATAGACCTCTTCCTCGGTATCGATAGACCGGGCGCTCTGGCGGTCGGGCACAGGCGCCGGGGCAAGCACCGGCTGGCTGCGCTCCTTCACCACCTCGGACACCAACTGCACCAGCGGCACGCGTGCCTTGGGCTCGGGGGTGGCCATGATTTCTTCAAGCCGGTCGGCCCACACCGCCAGGTCCACGTGGCCATCCTCGGCGGCTTTTTCCCGCGCAAAACGCGCTATTTCGGCGGCGTATTCCTGGTTACCGGCCATCCACTCGGTGTCGGTCACGCGGCCGGTTTTGCGGCGCAACAGCACATGCAGGTGGGCCGCAACGGCAATTTTTTCACTGGAGGGCATGGTGCGCAATCCTTGAAAGTGGAGTCCGTTGTTTGTCAGTTACGTGCCCAACCGCTCGGCGTGCTGGGTGATGTCCAGGCCGTCGCTCTCGGCGGCTTCGCTGACGCGCAGGCTGACGATCAGCGAGGTGACCCACAAGGCCAGCGCCGTCATGAACAGGCTGTAGAGCATGACGGCGCCTGCGCCGATCGCCTGGGTCATCAGACTGCCCTCGACACCGGAGATGGCCTTGCTGGCAAAAATGCCGGTCAGCAGCGAACCCACAATGCCGCCCACGCCGTGCACGCCGAACACGTCCAGTGAATCGTCGGCGTTGAGCAGGCGCTTGAGGCCCGTAGCGCCCCAGTAGCAGGCCACGCCGGCCACCAGGCCAAACACCAGGGCCGCGCGCGGCGAGACAAAGCCCGCCGCCGGCGTGATGGCGACCAGCCCGGCGACCAGGCCCGAGCACAGTCCCAGCAGGGAAGGACGCCCGCGAACAATCCATTCGGCCGCCATCCACGAGAGAGCGCCCGCGGCCGCCGCGATGTGCGTGACGGCCATCGCCAGGCCGGCCCGGCCGTCGGAGGCCACGGCGGAGCCGGCGTTAAAGCCAAACCAGCCGACCCACAGCATGCCGGCACCGGCCATGGTCAGGCCCAGGTTGAAAGGCGTAAACGGTTCACGGCCGTAGCCGTGGCGTGGCCCGAGCGCGTAGGCACAGACCAGCCCGGCAATGCCGGCATTGATGTGCACGACCGAGCCGCCGGCAAAGTCCAGCGCGCCCATGCGCGCCAGCCAGCCATTGGGCTCCCAGACCCAGTGGGCAATGGGTGCGTAAACGACGACGGTCCACAGCGACATGAACACCAGCATCGCGGAAAACCGCATGCGTTCCACAAACGATCCGACCACCAGCGCGGCCGTGATGATGGCGAAGGTCAGCTGGAACATGGCGTAGACCGACTCGGGAATGTTGGGCGCGATATGGCTCACGGCCACCTTCTGCGCATCCTTCACGTAGTCCAGCCCGGTGAACCAGAGCCGCTCGGGACCACCCAGATAGTGCCCAAGCGCACCTTTGCCGGGCGTGAAGGCGATGGAGTACCCCACCGCAAACCAGAGCAGGCTGACAACGGCACAGATAGCGACGACGCAGGCCATGACATTGAGCACGCTTTTCCTGCGCACCATGCCGCCGTAGAAAAGGGCGATGCCGGGCAGGGTCATGAGCAATACCAGTGCGGTGGAGGTCATCATCCATGCGGTGTCGGCACCATTGAGGGTCTCCACACCGACCAGTCCTGGCTGCGTCAGCGGTGCCGGGGCAGCCGCAGGAGGCACAGGAAGGGGCGCTGAGGCGGCAGCCACCGGGGCGACAGGAGGCGCAGGAACCGTGGCCGGTGCGGGGGACGGTGCGACTTCCGGAGCACTGGCAGTGGCTGCTGGCGGCGCCACTGCCGGGGGAGCCGTGGTCTGTGCCAGGGCTTGCTGGCATGCCAGGCCCAAGCATAAAGACATACTCAAGGCCAGAAATCTGTTCATATGCATACGGTGCCCGCCTGTTCAATCAACCAACAATTGGTAACAACAGGCATAAGTCGTGCCAATACCGCAGTAGCTCGTGTGATGGGACTGCGACGGAAAATATGTACTGCAAAAGTGCGCAAACGATTGGCGTGGTGCCCCAAAAACATCCACAGAACCAGCGGCCGCCCAAAGCCCGGGGCCGGGAAACCCCCAATGCACTGGGACAGTGCGCCCGCTATATTGGATGACTTGCTGACGAGCCTTGCTGCTCGCAACGCGAGGAGCCGAGGAGACACGAGAGAGTCATTAAGAAGTACACAAGCAAAGCGGCATTCCACAAGAGATGCAGATTTGCAAAAAGCGCTGGCAACCCCAGCGCTTTTTTTATGCCTCCGCCGTGATGGGTAAAACCCTCAAAAACCTTTGCAACCATTGACTGTCTTGCGCCAACAGCTATCTATTTGATAGCAATGAGTCTGTTCAATGCGATGGGACAATCCGGGCCATGGAATTATTCATCGTCTCGTTGGCCTCCCTGCTCGCCGGTTTTGTGGACTCTATCGTCGGGGGCGGCGGGCTGATCCTGGTGCCGGCCCTTTTTGCGGTTTTCCCCACCACGCATCCTGCCACCCTGTTTGGGGTGAACAAGGGGGCCTCGGTCTGGGGCACCGCGGTTGCCACGGCCCAATATGCCCGCCGCGTGGAGCTTCGCTGGACGGCACTGCTGCCGGCGGCCACCGCCGGGTTTACCGGCTCGCTGGCGGGCGCCTGGCTGGTTACCGTCATCTCGCCGGGATTTTTGCGCAAGGCCCTGCCCTTTGTGCTGCTGGCGGTACTGCTTTACACCCTGGCCAGGAAGGAGCTGGGCCGCCACCACACGCCCCGCTTTACCGGCCGTGCCGAGACCGCGGCGGCCTGCTGCATCGGGCTGGTTTTGGGGTTTTACGACGGCTTCTTCGGCCCGGGCACCGGCAGCTTTTTTGTATTTTTATTTGTGCGCTGGCTGGGTTATGACTTTTTGAACGCGTCGGCTTCGGCCAAGCTGCTCAACACCGCCACCAACCTGGCGGCGCTGGCGCTCTTTGCCTATAAAGGCCATGTCTGGTGGCATTTCGCCCTCACGATGGCCGTGGCCAACGTAGCAGGCAGCCTGCTGGGCACCCGCCTGGCCTTGAAACATGGGGCTGGTTTTGTGCGCGGGGTGTTTATCGCCGTGGTCAGCGCGCTGATCCTGAAAACCGCTTTTGACGCATTTGCGCGCTGACGGCGTGCTGCCAGTTTGCTATTGATTTAGTAGCTTCTTGCGCACGTCCTGTATGGGTTTTCGGCGGATTTTGCTTGAAATCCGGCCATCACTGTTTAATGACCAAATTGGCGTCCAGCCCAATAAAGGCATGCGCAAGCAGCTCTCAAATCGATAGCGACGGCCGGCTCAATCGGGGTTGATGCCCGCCGCCGCCATGGGCGGCGGCAGCTTGCTGAGCGCCTCCGCAATCGCCGCCGTCCTGGCCTTGGCGGCAGCGGCAGCCGCGGCGTTCGTGGGGCCGGGGGAAGCGCCTGCTGCGCCGGCCGACAGCTGGCCGGCCACGTCGGCGGCCTGACGCGGCTTGCCGATGGGCGCTGCCGCCAGCCCCTTCTGCACCGCCACCATGTCTTCCTCGCTCGGGTATTGGCCCAGCAGCACATAGTCAAAAACACGCCGTGCAATCGGCGCCGCCACCCCGGCGCCCCAGCCGGCGTTTTCCACGATCACCGCCAGCGCGATCCTGGGGTCTTCGGCCGGCGCAAACGCCATGTAAACAGCGTGGTCACGCTGGTACTCTTCCATCTTGCTGCTGTTGTACTTGTCTTTCTGGCCGATGGTGACCGCCTGCGCCGTGCCGGTTTTGCCGCCGCTCAGGTAACCCGCGCCGGCAAACACGCGGGCCGAGGTGCCTTCCTGGGTAACGCCGACCAGGGCCTTGCGCACGATCGCGATGTTTTCAGCCTTGTAGCCCAGGTTTTCCGGCGCATCGGCCGGTAGCGGGTGCATCACGCGCGTCACCGGGTCCTGCGTGCCGATCACCAGCCGCGGCCTGTGCTTGACACCGTTGTTGGCCAGCACGGCCGTGGCCTGCGCCAGCTGCAGCATGGTGAAAGTGTTGTAGCCCTGCCCGATACCCAGCGAAATGGTTTCACCCGGGTACCACTTCTGGTGCTCCGGCCTTTTATAGGCCTTGCGTTTCCAGTCCTGGCTGGGCAGCACGCCCGTGACTTCACCGCTGATATCGATGCCGGTGATTTGCCCAAAGCCCAGCGGCTGCATGAAGTCGTGCATGGCGTCCACGCCGAGTTCGTTGGCCAGTGAATAAAAGTACACGTTGCTGGACTTCACGATGGCGCGGTACATGTCCACAGCCCCGAGTGCGATGTCGCCGTGGCTGCGGAAGACGTGGCCGCCGAAACTCCAGGAGGCGTTGTCGTTGACGATGAAACTGGCGGAGCGCTTTCCGGTTTCCAGTGCCGCCATGGCCATGAAGGGCTTGTAGGTGGAGCCCGGCGGGTAGGTGCCGCGCAGCGCGCGGTTGAGCAGGGGCTTGTCCAGCGAGTCGCGCAGGTATTGCCAGCTCTCCGTGTCAATGCCGTCCACGAACAGGTTGGGGTCGAACGTCGGCTTGCTGACAAACGCCAGCACGTCGCCGGTCTTCGGGTCCATCGCCACCAGCGCGCCGCGCCGGTCGCCGAACATGTCTTCCACCAGCTTCTGCAGGCGGATGTCCAGCGACAGCATGACGGTGTTGCCGGGCGTGGCCGGGTTGCTGGCGAGTTTGCGCATGGCGCGGCCGCCCGCCGAGGTCTCGACCTGTTCGACACCGGTGGTGCCGTGCAGCTGCTGCTCAAAACTCTGCTCGACGCCGAGCTTGCCGATGTAGTCGGTGCCGCGGTAGTTGCCTTCGTCTTCGCTGCCTTCGATGACTTCTTTTTCTGCCTGGTTGATGCGGCCGATGTAGCCCACCACGTGGCTTCCCAGCTCGCCATACGGGTAGCTGCGAAACAGCCTGGCCTTGATGTCCACACCCGGGAACCGGAAACGCTGCGCCGCGAACCGGGCGACTTCCTCGTCGGTCAGGCGCGTGCGTATGGGCAGCGATTCAAAACTTTTGGATTCTTCGCGCAAACGCTTGAAACGCCGCTTGTCGCGCACCTGGATGTCGACCACCTTTTCCAGTGCGGCAATGGTTTCTTCCAGGTTGTCAACCTTGGAAGGCGTGATCTCCAGCGTGTAGGCCGAATAGTTGGTGGCCAGCACAACGCCATTGCGGTCCAGGATCAACCCCCGGTTGGGCACGATGGGCACGATGGCCGTCCGGTTGCTTTCCGCCTGCTCGTTCAGGTCGGCATGGCGGTACACCTGCAAATACACCAGCCGCGCCGCCAGCAGAGAAAAAGCACACAGCACCGCAAAACTGGCCACCAGCACCCGCGCGCGAAAGCGCGACAAATCGGCTTCAACGTTGCGCAGTTCAGTCATGGCCGTGTGACTCTACAGCCGCCGGAAAGTGCCCACAACCCCGTCCGCTTACCTCTGAAAAGAAAGAGGCGATGCGAAGCGAGCCGAAAAAGGCCAGCATGAGCCGTGGAACCGGCTTCGCCAGGCCGCAGGCGGGCGGCCCCCTCGGGGGGCAGGGAACACACCAAGTGAGTGACCGTGGGGGCCATATCTAGAGTGGTCGATTCTGGTCAGGATCGGGTGCACGGCGCTGCGGCACCAGCAGCAGCACGCTCACCACCGGCCACAGAACGGCCTCTATCAGCGGCGCCAGCAGCATGATCCAGCCCGGGAAAATACCGCCGCCGATCATGCGGATCACCAGCTCCACACCATGCGCCACCGCAAACAGCGGCAGCACCTGCAAGGCCTGCGACGGCACCGTGAACCAGAGCAGGCGGCGATGGATCATGGTGGCAAAAAAGCTCAGCGCCGTATACGACAGCGCATGCTGACCGAGCAGCGAAGACTGGTGCACGTCCATGCCCAGGCCGAACATGAAAGCCACGCCGATGCCGACACGCAGCGGCTGGTGCACGTTCCAGAACACCAGCACCAGGGCCAGGAAGTCGGGCATCCACGGCACGCGGCCCAAGGGCAGCATGTCCAGCAGCAGCGCCGCGATCAGGCTGCACCAGATGAAGACGGGGTTGGCGGGCAGCAGCAGCTGCTGGCCTGATCGCATGATCATGTTGTCACTCCCTGCATGATCATTTCGAAGCCCCCTTCTTCTTGGGCGCGGGCTCGGGGGTGTCGTCGGGCCGCGGCGGGATCTGGCCGGTGCCGGGCTTGACCACGATGACGTGCCGCGCACCCGTCACGAGCGCCTGCGGTGTACAGAAAATTTTTGCGAACGCCGATTCCGCGCGCCGCTCGATGCGGCTGATTTTGGCCACCGGCAGGCCGGCCGGGTAGACGCCGTCGACGCCGCTGGTGGTCAGCAGGTCGCCTTGCTGCACGTCCGAGTTGCTGCCCATGAAGCGCAGTTCCAGGCCGCTGCCCGAAACGGTCGGGTCGCCATAGGCCACGCTGCGCGCGCCTGTGCGCACATTGAGCACCGGAATGGCCAGGTCGCGGTCGACCAGCAAGGTCACTTCGCTGACCAGCGGATGCACGCGGGTGACCTGGCCCAGCACGCCGGACTCGTCCAGCACCGGCGAGCCCAGGTCAACGCCCTGCGCCATGCCTTTGTCGATGATCACCTTTCGGGTGTAAGGGTCCGCAGCGTCGTACAGCACTTCGGCCGCCATCACCGGCGTGCCGAGCTGCTCGCGCAGGCCCATGAGCTTGCGCAGGCGGTTGTTCTCCTGCGTGAGCTGCTCGACCTGGCCGGCACGCAACGATTGCAGCGCGAGCTTGCGGCCGGCTTCTTCGCTGCTGGTTTTGGCCTGGTTCAGGGTGGTGAAATATTCACCGCTGCTTTTGACCGCGCGCACCGGTTGCAACGCCAGCCATTGCACCGGATACAAGGCCGTAGCCAGCGCGGCGCGCACCGGTTGGGTAATGCGAAAACGCGTATCGGCCACCATCAGGAACAGCGACAGCGCGCTGAAAAACACCAGCTTGGACAGCGCCGAAGGCCCCTGTTTGAAAAAGGGCGGCGGGGATCTGTCGAGGGTTCCTAAAGGCATGGTTCGCTGTCAGGCTGGCCCCGCTTCATGCCCGGCGTGCAGCATGAAGTGAAGACGCTTATTCCGAGGTGAAGATGGAACCCAGGCGGTCCATGCGCTCCAGCGCAATGCCACAGCCGCGCACCACACAGGTCAGCGGGTCTTCGGCCACCAGCACCGGCAGGCCGGTTTCTTCGGCCAGCAGGCGGTCCAGGTCGCGCAGCAAGGCGCCACCGCCGGTCAGCATCATGCCGCGCTCGGCGATGTCGGCGCCCAGTTCGGGGGGCGTTTGCTCCAGAGCGTTCTTCACGGCGCTAACGATGTTGTTGAGCGGGTCGGTCAGGGCTTCGAGGATTTCGTTGCTGGAGATGGTGAAGCTGCGCGGCACGCCTTCGGACAGGTTACGGCCCTTGACTTCCATTTCCTTGACTTCGGAGCCGGGGAAGGCCGAACCGATGCTCTTCTTGATGGCCTCGGCGGTGGGCTCGCCGATCAGCATGCCGTAGTTGCGGCGGATGTAATTGATGATGGCTTCGTCGAAACGGTCGCCGCCGACACGCACGCTGCCCTTGTAGACCATGCCGCCCAGCGAAATCACGCCGACTTCGGTCGTGCCGCCGCCGATGTCGACCACCATGGAGCCGCTGGCTTCCGACACGGGCAGGCCCGCGCCAATCGCGGCCGCCATCGGTTCTTCAATCAGGTACACATCGCTGGCACCGGCGCCGAGCGCGCTTTCGCGGATGGCGCGGCGCTCAACCTGGGTGGAGCCGCAAGGCACGCAGATGATGATGCGCGGGCTGGGCTTGAACAGGCTGCGCGGGTGCACCATCTTGATGAACTGCTTGAGCATCTGCTCGGTCACGGTGAAGTCGGCGATCACGCCGTCTTTCATCGGGCGGATGGCCTCGATGTTGCCGGGGACCTTGCCCAGCATGGCCTTGGCTTCGTGGCCGACGGCCTGGATGGTTTTTTTGCCCTGGGGGCCGCCTTCGTGGCGGATGGCGACCACAGAGGGCTCATCCAGCACAATACCGCGGTCGCGTACAAAAATCAGGGTGTTGGCGGTGCCAAGGTCAATGGCCAGGTCGGTGGAGAAGTACCGACGGAATGATTCAAACATATGCAGGAGTCCGGTTGAGCATGAGCAAACTTCGTTGCTCCATCGCCTTTTTATTGATCAAGCAATTATGGGGAAGTTGAGCCAGAGGCGCTCTGAAATCTGCTTCCGGCACCTAAAAAACGCCTAAAGCCCGCATCCAACCCTGATTTCACACCAAAGGCGGGATAATAACGCATCCCCTATAGATCAATAGCTTTAGCCTGCCTGTTTTTTCAGCTTTACACCTCGTTTCAGCCCCTGTTTTCTGGTTTATTTTTCCCGTATTTCCTTCATCCCTACCCCATGGCATTGACACCCCAAGACATCGCCCGCGTCGCCAACCTGGCGCGGCTGGAATTGCGCCCCGACGAAACCGAGCACACCCTGGCCCAACTCAACGGCTTTTTCGCCCTGGTCGAGCAGATGGAAGCCGTCAATACCGAAGGGGTGGAGCCTTTGGCCCATCCAGCGGCCGTGATCGGTGAAGTGGCCCTGCGCCTGCGCGAAGATGTCGCCAGCGAGCCCAACCAGCGCGAAGCCAGCCAGGTGAGTGCGCCCGCCGTAGAGCGCGGCCTTTTCCTCGTGCCCAAGGTGATCGAATGAGCGGCGCCATGAAATCTTCTTCCGCTTCTTCTGACCTCCACGACCTGGGCGTTGCCCAGCTGGCCGCCAAACTGGCCGCCGGCGAAGTCTCCAGCGTTGAAGTCACGCAGCATTTTCTGGCCCGGATCCGGCAGGAAAACCTGGGCGCCTTCCTGGCCACCAGCCCCGACGTGTCGCTGACGCAGGCCAGGGCAGCCGATGTCCGCCTCGCCGCCGGTGAGCGCGCGCCCCTGCTGGGCGTACCGCTGGCGCACAAGGACGTTTTCGTCACGCGCGACTTCCCCACGACAGCCGGCTCCAAAATCCTGGAAAACTACCGCAGCCCCTTTGATGCAACTGTGGTGGGCAAGCTCGGCGCAGCCGGCATGGTCACGCTGGGCAAGCTCAACTGCGACGAGTTCGCCATGGGCTCGGGCAACGACAACAGCGCCTACAAGCCGGTGAAGAACCCCTGGGACCTGGAACGCATTCCGGGCGGCTCCTCGGGCGGTTCGGCGGCCGCCGTTGCGGCCCGCCTGGTGCCCGCCGCGACCGGCACCGACACCGGCGGCTCGATCCGCCAGCCCGCGTCGCTCACCGGCATCACCGGCATCAAGCCCACCTACGGCCGCTGTTCACGCTACGGCATGGTGGCCTTTGCCTCCAGCCTGGACCAGGCCGGCCCGATGGCGCGCAGCGCGCTCGACTGCGCCCTGCTGCTCTCCAGCATGGCCGGGCCCGACCCCGACCGTGACTCCACGTCGCTGGACCTGCCCATCACGGACTACGCTACTGATTTGATAGCTGCCGGCGCAGAACCTGCGGGCGCAAAACCGTTAAAAGGCTTGAGAATCGGGCTGCCCACGCAATTCTTCGGCTCGGGCTGCGCACCTGACGTGCTGGCCGCCGTGCGCGCCGCGCTGGGTGAATATGAAAAGCTGGGCGCCACATTGATTGACGTGAGCCTGCCGCTCACCGAACTCTCCATTCCCGTGTATTACGTGATCGCGCCGGCCGAGGCCAGCAGCAATTTGAGCCGCTTTGACGGCGTGCGCTATGGCCACCGCGCCGCCAACTACACCGACCTCAACGACATGTACAAAAAGTCGCGCTCGGAAGGCTTTGGCGACGAGGCCACGCGCCGCATCATGATCGGCACCTATGTGTTGTCGCACGGCTACTACGACGCCTACTACCTCAAGGCGCAGAAAATCCGCCGCCTGATCGCGCAGGATTTCCAGACCGCCTTCACACAGTGCGACATCATTGCAGGCCCCGTTTCACCCACCGTCGCGTGGAAGATCGGCGAGAAATCCGATGATCCGGTGGCCAACTACCTGGCCGACATCTACACGCTGTCATCCAGCCTCGCCGGCTTGCCTGGCATGAGCGTGCCCGCAGGCTTTGGCGCGGGCGGCATGCCCGTCGGCCTGCAGTTAATCGGCAACTACTTCAAGGAAGCGCAACTGCTGGGCGCCGCGCACCAGTTTCAGTTGGCTACCGACTGGCACCTGCGCCAGCCCCCAAGCCTTTGAGTGATTTGACATGAGCCAGACCCAATCCACCGTCAACCCTTTCGCCGAAATGCAAGCCGGCCGCCCCACCGGGCCGCTGGTGCAAGGTTACGAAGTCATCATCGGCTTTGAGACCCACACGCAGCTCACCACGCAATCGAAAATTTTCAGCCGCGCCTCTACCGCGTTCGGCGCCGAGCCGAACACACAGGCCTGCGCCGTGGACCTCGCCCTGCCCGGCGCCCTGCCGGTAATGAACAGGGGTGCTGTGCAGCGCGCCATTGAGTTCGGCCTGGCCGTCAATGCGCACATCGCCGAGCAAAGCGTGTTCGCACGCAAGAATTACTTCTACCCTGACCTGCCCAAGGGCTACCAGATCAGCCAGTTCGAGATTCCGGTGGTGCAAGGCGGCAGCGTCGAGTTTTTCCTGGACGGCGAGGAACGCGCGGTGCGCCTGGTGCGCGCCCACCTTGAGGAAGACGCGGGCAAGTCGCTGCACGAAGATTTCATTGGCATGAGCGGTATCGATTTGAACCGCGCCGGCACGCCGCTTCTCGAAATCGTGACCGAGCCCGACATGCGTTCGTCCGCTGAGGCGGTGGCGTACGCCAAGGAGCTGCACAAGATCGTCACCTGGATCGGCATTTGCGACGGCAACATGCAGGAAGGCAGCTTCCGCTGCGATGCCAACGTGTCGGTGCGCAAACCCGGTGCCGAGTTGGGCACCCGCCGTGAGATCAAGAACCTGAACAGCTTCAAGTTCATGCAACAGGCCATTGACTATGAAGTGCGCTGGCAGATCGAACAGATTGAAGACGGCCATGTGATTCAGCAGGCCACGGTGTTGTTTGATCCGGACACGGGCGAGACGCGTTCGATGCGAACCAAGGAAGATGCCGCGGACTACCGCTACTTCCCTGACCCGGACCTGCCGCCGCTGGTGATCGGCCGTGACTGGGTGGAGAAAACCCGCTCCGACATGTCAGAACTGCCGCGCGTGATGGCAGCGCGCTTTGTGGCTGATTACGCCCTGCCCGAATACGATGCCGGCCAACTCACGCAAAGCAAAGCCACTGCCGCCTATTTCGAAGCGGTGGCAACACTCAGCAAACAGCCCAAGCTGGCCAGCAACTGGGTCATGGGCGAGTTGTCGCGGCGGCTGAACAGTGAAGAAAAATCGATTGAAACTTCCACCGTCAGCGCTGCGCAACTTGCCGCCCTGATTGGCCGGATTGCGGACGGCACGATTTCCAACAATGCTGCCAGGCAGGTGTTTGATGCGTTGTGGACCGGCGAAGGCCAGGACGTAGACGCCATCATCGAAGCCAAAGGCCTCAAACAGATGAGCGACACCGGCGAGTTGGAAAAGATCATCGATGATGTTCTGGCCGCCAACGCCAAAAACGTCGAAGAGGTCCGGTCGGGCAATGCCAAAGCCATGAACGCACTGGTCGGTCAGGCCATGAAAGCCACCAAAGGCAAGGCCAATCCGGCCCAGGTGAACGAGTTGCTCAAAAAGAAGCTGGGCTGACCGTTCTGACGGAGTTAACAACAGCCCAGGGGCGAGCCGCTAATTTTTTGCGGCGCCAGCAACACCACTGGCCGCAATGGCAGGCGCGCCGGCAACGGCCCACAGCTGCTTGAGCTTGACCAGCTCTTCGTCAAACCGCTGGTTGACGCGTTTTTTTTCCTGCTCCTGGTCCAGGATGAACTTCTTCTGCACCAGAGCGCTGTTGTCGTTTTCCTCGATCCTGCGTTTCAGCGCAGGAGGTGCCTTGGCGGGGTCTTTCGCGTAGAACTCGAGCTCGCTGTTGATGCTCTTGCGCTGCGCGGCCAGTTCCACCGTTCTTTTGCTCGCAGCCTTGATGACCTCATCGATCTGGGCCAGCGCGGTGACGCGTTCCTGGTCGTGCACTTCCCGGCGCGGATAGCGCAGCAACAGGGCGCGGTCACGCCGTTTTTCCTCGGCTTCGCGTGCGCGCACTTCGGCTGCGGCCTTCTCTTTTTCCTCGAGGGCGGTGCGCTCCTGCACGGTCAACGACGGGCCCACCTGGCGCTTGACCAGGCCGGTGGGGCCCAGTTCCTGTTGCGTGCGGTCTATGCATTCAATGATCGGGCGATCTGCCGTGATCTTGCGGCCCTTGCCGTCAACACAGGTGTAGATGTTTTGCGCTGCGACGGGGACGGCCAGGCACATGAGTGAAACACAGATGACCGTGAACAGGGTTCGCAGGAGCAATTCGAATCCTTAATTGACGCCGTATCGTTCCCGATAGGCCAGCACCGACTGGTAGTGCGCTTGCAAAGATAACGTTTCAGGAGCGCTTATAGCCGACGTGCCGCCCTGCCTGGAGAGATACTGCAGCAAGTCGGTCAGGCGCGCAATCGCACAAACCTGCAACCCCAACTGATTCGTAACATATTGCACAGCACTGTGGTTCACATCCACACCGTTTTCGGTGGCCTTCTCCTGCCGGTCCAGCGCCAGCGCCACAGCGTGGGGAATGGCCCCGGCTGCCCGGATGATGGCAATGGATTCGCGGGCGGCGGTGCCTGCGGACATCACGTCGTCAATGATCAGCACACGGCCTTTGACGGGTGCGCCGACCAGCGTGCCGCCTTCGCCATGGTCCTTGGCCTCCTTGCGGTTGTAGGCAAACGGAAAATTGCGCCCCAGCCGCGCCAGCTCGACGGCCACCGCGGCAGCCAGCGGAATGCCCTTGTAGGCGGGCCCGAAAATCATGTCGAATTCAAGACCGCTGCGCTCTTCTTCGGCCAGCAGGTGGCGCGCATAGAATTGCGCCAGCCGGCCCAGCTTGGCCCCGTCGTCAAACAGGCCGGCATTGAAAAAATAGGGGCTCATGCGCCCGGCCTTGGTCTTGAATTGCCCGAAGCGCAGCACGCCTGATTCGACGGCAAACTGCACGAATTCCTGTGCCAGCGCACCGTCCGCAGAATGCGCTTCGTCCTTGTTGTCCAGTTTCCCTGCCGTGCTCATTTGAAAGTCCCATGTTTAAATTAACCAGCCTCAACCTCAACGGTATCCGCTCCGCAGCCAGCAAGGGGTTGCTGGACTGGGTTGCACAATCCATGCCGGATTGTATTTGTGTGCAGGAGCTCAAGGCCCAGGCCGCCGACATGAGCGGCCGGTTCGAGGAAATCGCCGGCATGAAAGGCCATTTTCATTTCGCCGAGAAAAAAGGCTACTCCGGGGTCGGCGTGTACACGAGGCACGAACCCAGCGACGTCATCGTGGGCTACGGCTCCGCCGAATTCGATGCCGAAGGACGTTATGTGGAACTGCGCTTTGACAGACCCGGGCGCAAGCAAAGCCCCAAGCTGTCCATCATCAGCTGCTATTTCCCGAGCGGCTCTTCGGGCGAGGAACGCCAGGCCGCCAAGTTCCGCTTCCTGGCCGAGTTTTATCCGCGCCTGCTGGCCCTGAAGGAAACGCGCGACTTCGTGCTGTGCGGCGACATCAATATCGCGCACCAGGAAATCGACCTGAAAAACTTCAAGGGTAATAAGAAGAACAGCGGCTTCCTGCCCGAAGAACGCGCCTGGATGACCGAGCTGCTGCGCGATGCCGAGCTGGCCAACGAAGCCGCACAGGAGCTGACACAGCGCACAGGCCCCTCGGTCAAGGGCGGCGGTATGGTCGATGTCTACCGAAAGCTGCAGCCCACAGCCACGGACGCGGCCTACACCTGGTGGAGCAACCGCGGCCAGGCCTATGCCAAGAACGTAGGATGGCGGCTGGACTATCACCTCGCCACCCCGGCGTTTGCCGCGCTGGCCCGCAGCGAACATATCTACAAGGAACAGCGGTTTTCCGACCACGCACCCATGAGCGTGGACTATGAGTTTGGACTTTGACCCCCGCCCAGGCTCACTGCGTGTAGCCTGTCCCCCCCTTCCAGGGGGCGGCGCCTGCGGTCTGGCAAAGCCAGTCCCGCGGCCCCTGCTGGTGAATACCCCGCTGGTTAGTCCCTGAATTTTCAACCCAGCCGGGGCCGCGGATCCGGCTTTGCCGGGCCGCAGGCACCGTCCCCTGCAAGGGGAAAAGGTCTACACGCAGTGAGCCCGATAGGGGTGTGCCAATCTTTCGGCTTTGCCAGACCGCAGGCGGGCGGCCCCCTCGGGGGGCAGGGAGCTACATAAAGTGAGCGACCGTGGGGGCTCTACTGCGCCGCCCAGATGCGCTGGATCTGGGTAGACAGCTCCATCGGGTCAAACGGCTTGGGGATCACCTCCATGGCGCCCAGGCCCTTATACACCGCGACCTCTGCAGCCTGCACCTTCGCGGTCATGAAAATCACCGGCGTGTCGGCCGTGGCCGGCAATGCCCGAAGACCTTTGAGCGTGCTGGGCCCGTCCATGCCGGGCATCATCACGTCCAGCAGCAGCAGGTCGGCGCCGGCGCCCGGTGCGGCATCCAGCGCCTCCTGGCCCGAAGCGCAGGCGATAACGGTGAAGCCGCCTACGGCTTCCAGCGCCATTTGCGCAACCATACGAATGTCGGGTTCGTCTTCGACATACAGGATACGGGTCAGTGGTTTGGTCATGATCAGATCAGGGGTTGGGATTGGGTGGGGCGGTAGTCGGCGGGAATCTGGAGCACACGCTGGATTGTATTGAGCAGTTCGGTATTGGAAGTATGGGCCTTGACCAGCACCGCATCGGCCTGCTTGCCATCTGCCGGGTTTACGTCGCCGGCCGAGAACACGATCACCGGCGGGCGCGGATCCAGGGCGTCGATATCCTCGAACAGGTCCCAGCCCGAATGGCTGCCGAGCGACAGGTCCAGCAGGATCAGGTCGAATGAATGCTGGCGCAGGAGGGCGCGAGCCTCGTCCAGCGTGGTGGCAAATTCGAAGGTCGCAAAGTCCTGCGCAATGGCTGCCGTGATTTGCTGGATATCCTGGTCGTCTTCGACATGCAGAACGCGCGGTTTGCCTTCATCCACACTGACAACGGCCCGGCGCAGGCTGTGAATGAGGAGCCGCTCGTCAATCGGCTTTTTCAGCCAGTCCGACACCGTGTGCGGCTTGCGGTTGAACTGCAACTGCCCTTGCTCGGCCATGGCCGAGATCACCACAACAGGCAGGTGGCGGGTTCGTTCGTCCTCCCGCAGCTGGCCGATAAAAGCCACGCCGTTCTGCCCCGGCAGTTTCAGGTCTACCGTCACGGCGTCGTAGCTGTTAACTGCCAGGCAAGCCAGCGCTTGCTCCGCGCTGTGTGTCATGTCGGAGTCGAACCCGGCCTTGCTCAGCATCATGCTGATCAGCCTGGCCACATCGGGATCGCCTTCGCAGATCAGGATGCGGGGCCGGGTTGAAACAGCCGGCTGTATCCGCACGGGTTGCAGCAGTGGCACCGGGTTGGTCCATTCCGGCACTTCAAAAAAGAAGGTGGTTCCCACGCCTTCCGCGCTGCTGAAGCCGATCGTGCCGTCCATCTTCTCCACCAGCGCGCGGGAAATATTCAGGCCGAGGCCGGTTCCGCCTTTTTGCCGGGTGTCGGAAGAATCTGCCTGCGAGAATTTCTGGAAAATGCGGCCGTGGAACTCCTCGGGAATGCCGGGGCCGACATCAACCACCTCGACGCGAACGCGCTGCGCCGACCGTGACAGCCTGACCTCCACCGGGCTGCCCGGCGGCGAAAACTTGACCGCGTTGGACAGAAGATTGGTCAAAACCTGGGTCATGCGATCGGCGTCGATCCGCACCTGCAGGGCGACGTCAGGCGCCCGCAACACGAGGTCTACCCGGTGCTGGCTGGCAAAGCCCTCGTTGGCGACCAGCGCCTGCTGCACCAGTTGCCGAAGGTCCACCACCTGCAGGTCCAGGCGCAATTTGCCGGACTCGATTTTTTCACTGTCCAGGATGTCGTTGATCAGCCGGATCAGGCGCTCGCAGTTGCTTTGGGCAATGCCCACCAGGTTCTTCACCGCCGCAGGCAGCTCACCGGCCACGCCGCCGGAAATCAGCCCCAGAGAGCCGCGTATGGACGTCAGCGGCGTGCGCAGCTCGTGGCTGACGGTGGACACGAATTCGGTCTTCATGCGGTCGATACGCCTGAGCTCGGTGATGTCCGTGCCCATTGAGAAGAACCCGATGACCTTGTCTTTGGCTGCGCCTTCGCCGTAGCGGGGGAAATACTGCATCGCGAAGTGCCTGCGCTCGCCTTGCGGCGTCACCTGGGTGCGTTCGTAGCGGACCGGCTTGCCGCTCAGCACTTCTTCCACTTTCTCCCGGACGGTTTCGTAAATCTCCGGACCCAGGACTTCAGCCAGGGGGTGCCCGTCGATCTGCTCGAAGCTCAGGCCGAAAGCAGCTTCGTAAGCGCGGTTGTGAAAGCGAAAGCGCTGCTCCGTATCGAGGTAGGCAATCAGGGCCGGCACCGTATCGGTGACCTGGCGCAGCTGGGACTCGCTCGCCCGCAAGGCCTTGCTGATGCGCTTGCTCTCGGTAATGTCATGCATCAACGCGGTGAAAAGGCGGCGGCCGCCGACCTGCACATCACTAAAAGACACACTGACCATGAACTCGCTGCCATCTTTGCGCATGGCGCGCACTTCCTGCCCGGATATCCGGAATGTTTCCGGCTGCTCGCGCATCATGGAGGTGAAATCCTTGTATTGCTGGCGAAACCGCGGCGGCACCAATTCCGACACGTCACGGCCGATCAGATCGCTTTTCTCATACCCAAAGAGCTGTAAAGCCGCCGCGTTGGCCTCCAGAACGATGTCGTCGGACGTGGTGGTGATCACCGTTTCGACCATCCCCTCGGTAATGCTGCGGCTCATCACTTCTGTGTCGCGCAATTGCTCCTCACCGCGTTTTCGCACGTGCTCATAGTGCTTGACCACATAGACCATCCAGGCCAGCATGCAGGCAAACAACAGGTTTCCCGCGATGATGAAGCCCTGAGCCCACTGGGCGCTATGCTCCGCCGCGGCCTGCGCGTCACGCCACTTGTGGACCTCGCGATTACGCGCGTTTTCCAGCAACCCGTCGGTGCGCAGCCTCAATTGCCGGCTGGCATCACTGCCAAGAACGGTCGCAGCGGCTTCGGGGCCGGACGCCTTGCGCGCCGCGATGGACTGGTTCGCGATCAGGGCGCGCTGGTTGATCAGTTCGTCAAACTCCACGGCCTCCTGCAGCACGTTGGCGCTGCGCATGCGTGCCCTGATCGCGCGCAACTCGACCCGAGCCCGCTGGAACTCCTCCAGCTCCTGGGGGCTGCCGCTCAGAAGATACTGCCGCAATGTGGACTCGGCCGTGCGGAGGCCGGAGTCCGCACGCTCGAGCATCACCAGCGTGTCTTCCGTGCGCACCCGGGATTGCGCCGTTTCAATCAGGCGGTCGATGCCGATGTACGAGGCCGCACCCACAACCATCATCAGCACGAGGCCTGCAGCCAATGCGATTTTGATCTTGACCAGAAAAGCGTTGGAGGAAACCATGGACATTTTGTGCGATCTGATCGTAGGCGTTCACGCAGTACCGGGAAAGCGCTGCTGCAGTGCCTTAACTGCCCGTCCGACTTCGGCCTGCACCTGCGGCGAAAGCGGCCGGCCGGCACCGACATGAGGTTCTATGGCCAGTTCCAGCGCCTGGGCCGCAAGACCGAGGTCGACCCATCCGAAGGTTGCCGCAGATCCGGCCAGGCTGTGCGCATGGCGTTCCAGGGTTGGCAGAGCCTGCGCCAGATCGTCGCCGTTGAGAATTTGTTGCCATAAGGCCGCCACCTGCTCAAGACGACGCGGCAACGAGCGGGTGTAATCGGCGCGCTGCTCCTCCAGAAATGCGAGCAGGGCCGGGTTGGGTTGCGTCATGGCATCCGGAAAGCTGGCGCCAGCCATGCGCTATTTGATGCGGTGCCGCGGGAGAAGCTGGTGACCAGCCCCGAAGTCGCCTTGGCATGCAAGCCGCGCGGGCACGCATGTTGCACTTGATGAAGAAGAAAGCACATGCGGCTTATCTTACGGCGCAGGTGCCAAAACGCAGCGTAGGACAAGTACGAGGTTTCGCCTTGGGGTGCACCGCTTGCGGCGGGATGTCAGAAGCGAATCATCTGTACCGACGGATAATTAATTCTTATAGACTGCTTTATCGCAAAAAACCCTGAATCTATGCGGTAACTAAATACATTAGTATTCAATCATTGGAGGCGCCGCGCGCATCAAGCCGATGGATCGGCAGCCCGCCCCAGCGCGGCGATCACATCAGACTGGGTAATAATTCCCACCAGCCGCCCCCCCTCCCCGATGATGGGAATGTGGTGGTGACCGGTGCTGCCGAACAGCGGCACCAGTTCCACCAGCCGACGGTGCATGCCCGCCACCCGCACATTGCGGGTCATGATCTGGCCGACGACTTCAGGTTTGTCGGAGTAAACGCTGCGCGTGGTGCGCACCAGCTGCCTCAACTTGGCGTCAAAGCCTTCGTACAAATCGAGTTCTGCCGCCCGCATGAAGTCGGCCTGCGTGATGATGCCCGCGATGCGGAAGCTACGGTCCACCACCGGCAAGGCCTTGATGCGGCGCTCCCTCAGCAGGGCCCAGGCCTCTTCCAGCGGCGTGCCGAATTCCACCGTGACGAGATCGCGCGACATGACGTCAGCGCAGCGGACTTCCGCCAGTTTGCGGTCGTACGCGCGCAGCCGGGTTTCGGCCAGCAAGGTCTTGAGGTCGTCGCGGCTGACGTCCAACACCTGGTTGTAGCGCGCCAGTACGGCGTCCAGATCCGCATCAAGCAACTGGTCTTCTACGGACGGCGCGGGGCCCGGCGGGGCCAATTGCGTGTGGGGATAGGCCCTGCGCGTGGCGTTGTTGTAGGCGACGCCGACCGCCACCAGCAGCACGGAGTTGAGCATCACGGGATAGAAGGCAAACAGCGGGTCGGAAACTCCGCCCAGCACCACCATCAAGGCAGTGGCGCCGCCCGGCGGATGCAGGCAGCGCAACGCCAGCATGAGCGCGATGGCCGTGGCCACGCCCACCGCGGCCGCAAGCGCCGGCGAGCCCAGCAGATGCATGCCATGCACGCCCGCAATGCCGGCAAGCGCCGACAGGGTATTACCGCCCACCACATTCCAGGGCTGCGCCATAGGACTGGCCGGCACGGCATACACCAGCACGGCGCTGGCGCCCAGCGGCGCCACCAGCCAGGGCAGGCCCGGCATCATCCGGTCAGCCAGGTGGCACAGCAGCCCTGTCACAAAAATGCCCAGCAGCGACCCGATGACAATGCGCAGCCGCTCGCGTGAGTTGATGCGGGTGCGTCCCGGCCGGAAGCCTCGCCACCACGCGCGCGTGAAGAATGCGGCGCGCTGCGTCAACCCAGTCACCAGGGCTCAGCCCGATCAGCCGCGGGCGCGTTGATAAAGACCCTGCACCTTGGGCACGTTGGCCTGCAGCTGCTGGATGCGTTCAGGACCGGAGGGGTGGGTGGACAGAAAGCTCGGGCCGCCGGCACCGCCACCAGCCTGCGCCATTTTTTCCCAGAGGCTGACGGATGCCTGCGGGTTATAGCCGCCGCGCGCAGCCAGCTCCAGTCCGACGAGGTCGGCGTCGGTTTCATCATCGCGGCTGTAACGCAGCGTCAGCAGCTGAGTGCCGATGTTTGCGGCCACATCGCCCAGCTGTCCCAGTCCAAAAAGTTGTGACAACGCGGACAGGCCCATGCTCGTGCCCTGGCTTTTGGCAATGCGGGAGCGCGCATGCTCGCGCAACGCATGGGCCATTTCGTGACCCATGATCATTCCAATTTCATCGTCGGTGAGCTTGAGCTGATCGATGATGCCCGTGTAGAACGCGATCTTGCCTCCGGGCATGCAGAAGGCGTTGATCTGCTTGCTGCCAAGCAGGTTGACCTCCCAGCGCCACTGGTTGGCGCGGTCGTTCCACTGCGCGGCCTGCGGCACCAACCGCGTGGCGATGCCGCGTATGCGCTGCAGCTGGGGGTTGCCCGGCGAGGCCAGCGCGCCCTTGGACTTCGCCTCCGCCAGCAGCTTGGCATATTCCTGCGTGGCGGCGTTTTCCAGTTCCTCGGCAGGGATCAGCTTGCGCAGCCCCGATGACGGTCCGACATCAACCTGCGCGAGCAGCGGGGTGGTGACGGCCGTCGCTGCGGCGCCGCCGGCAGCCAGCAGGAACGCCCGGCGGCCAGCCCAGGCAGAGTGTTTGGCCTCGCATAAAAAGCACATGGGTGAATAATAGTCACAAATCAAGATGCCCATGTCAGACAAAACCCCCTCCTCCGAACTGCCATCACCCGCCCCTGTCGCTGCGCACAGCGCGGCATCTACAGCCCCCACTGTGAAAGCCGCACCCAAACCCACCTGGCGCGATGTCTGGCACGTGTATGCCGAGGCCGCCACGCTGCGCATGCTGTTTCTGGGCTTTTCCGCCGGCCTGCCCTTGCTGCTGGTGTTTGGCACGCTGAGCTTCTGGCTGCGCGAAGCAGGCATAGACCGCACCACCATCGGCTACCTGAGCTGGGTCGGGCTGGCCTACGGCTTCAAGTGGGTGTGGGCGCCGCTGGTGGACCGCATGCCGATTCCGCTGCTCACGCGCATGCTTGGGCGCCGGCGCAGCTGGCTGCTGTTGTCGCAACTGGTCATCGTGGCGGCGCTTGTCGGTATGGCGCTGACGGACCCCAAGCTGGCATTGCAACCCGTCGTGTGGTGCGCACTGGCCGTGGCATTCGGGTCGGCCACACAAGACATCGCGCTGGACGCCTACCGCATCGAGTCGGCCGATATCCAGCGCCAGGCCGCACTGGCTGCCGCCTACCAGACGGGTTACCGCATCGCGATGATCTGGGCCGGCGCCGGGGCGCTGTGGATTGCAGCGCGTGCCGAAGTCGCAGGCGACGCCCTCACTTACCAGCACGGCGCATGGCAAGTGGCCTACCTGGTCATGGCGGCGTCCATGCTGCTGGGCATGGCGACGGTGCTGCTGTCGCCTGAACCAGCGCCGCGCCCGCAGGCGCCATCGCGCAACGCTGCAGAGTGGCTTAAAACCGCGCTGGTCGACCCGTTCGCCGATTTCCTGCGCCGCTACGGCAAGCAGGCGCTGCTGATCCTGGCCCTGATCGCGGTCTACCGCATCAGCGACGTTGTCATGGGCATCATGGCCAACCCGTTCTATGTCGACATGGGCTACACCAAAGACGAAGTAGCTGCAGTGACCAAAATTTACGGCGTGGTGATGACGCTGGCAGGCGCCTTCGTGGGTGGCGCGCTGGCCATGCGTTTCGGCGTGATGCGCGTGCTGATGCTGGGCGCCGTGCTGAGTGCTGCCAGCAACCTGCTGTTTGCCTGGCTGGGCACGCGCGGGCACGACGTCAACGCGTTGATCTTCGTGATTTCGGCAGACAACCTTTCCAGTGGTATCGCCTCGGCCGCCTTCATTGCCTACCTGTCGAGCCTCACCAACATCAATTACTCGGCCACCCAGTACGCGCTCTTCAGCTCGATGATGCTATTGCTGCCCAAGTTCCTTGCCGGTTATTCGGGCAAGTATGTGGACGCCTTTGGCTACAGCAACTTCTTCACCGCAACAGCCTTGCTGGGCCTGCCGGTGCTGGTTCTGGTGGGTTTTGCTTCACGACTTAAAACGCCGCAAGCCCAGAAGGAATAAGCGCAAGCAGCTATTAATTCAATAGCAATTCCGCACCATGGCGGACGTGCCGTGCACGGAGTATGCTGGAGGCTCGCTGCCCCGGTTTACCGTAACTTTACGGTGGCTTCAAGCGGGATTGTTGCGCCCGGCGCACCATGAATTTCATTGTGATTCCACCCCACGGGGAACACCTGCACACGAGGACCAGCCATGACCCAACAGCTTTTGATGATTGAAGACGATACCCGCCTGGCCAATATGGTGGGCGAATACCTTCGCCAGTCGGGCTACGGTTTTACCCACGCGGCCGACGGCGCGGCGGGCCTGGCAGCGCTGGAAGCTGCAACGCCCGATCTGGTCATCCTCGACCTGATGCTGCCCGACATGGACGGCCTGGAAGTGTGCCGGCGCATCAAGGGCCAGGGCAGCGAAAACGCCAACACCGCCGTGCTGATGCTGACGGCCAAAGGCGACCCGATGGACCGCATCGTCGGCCTGGAAATTGGCGCTGACGACTACCTGCCCAAACCTTTCGAGCCGCGCGAGTTGCTGGCGCGCATCCGGGCCGTGCTGCGCCGCGGCGGCGAAACGGGTGCGGCAGCCTCCAGCGGCGGCCACAAGGTCATGCGCTTCGGTTCGCTGGAGATTGACCGCGATGCACGCACCGTATCGGTGTCCGGCAACACCTGCGAGCTGACGTCTTACCAGTTCGACCTGCTGGTGGCGCTGGCCGAACGTGCAGGCCGCGTGCTGAGCCGCGACCAGATCATGGAAGCCGTACGCGGCCGCGAACTCGAGGCCTTTGACCGTTCCATCGACGTGCACATGGGCCGCATCCGCAGCGCCATCGAGGCCGACGCAAAAGACCCCAAGCGCATTCTGACGGTGCGCGGTGTCGGCTACGTTTTTGCCAAACAGCAGGACTAGATTCTTATGTGGGGACGTTTTACATCGCACCTCTATGTGCGAATCTGGCTGGCTGTTGTCGCTACAGTGCTGGTCCTCACTTTTCTGGTGGGCGCGGCGTGGCGCCTGAGCGCCGACCCGCCGCAGCTGCCGATACGCGAAGTGCTGGTGCACAACGACAAGGGCGAAGTCATCGGCACGGCGCAGACCAAGCCCGACCGCAAACCCGGTGACGGCCTGGAATTTGACGTGTTGACCAAAGACGGCCAGACGCTGAACCTGGTGTTGCCGCGGCCCAAACGCCCACCCGGCAATAACCCGTGGAATCGCCCTCCGTTTGGTTTTGGCTGGATGCTGGTCGTCGTCGGCCTGGCCGTGGCGCTGGGCGCCTACCCCGTGATGCGAAGGTTGACGCTGCGGCTGGAAGCCCTGCAGCGCGGCGTGGAGCGCTGGGGCGCCGGTGATTTGTCGGCCCGCGTCAATGCAGACGGCAAGGACGAGGTGGCCTTCCTGGCCAGGCGCTTCAACCACGCGGCCGAGCGTATCGAAACCCTGATGGAGTCGCACAAATCGCTGCTGGCCAACGCGTCGCACGAATTGCGCTCACCGCTGGCGCGTATCCGCATGGGGCTGGAACTCATGGGCACCGACGCCGCATCGCCGCAGCGCAAGGAAATTTCCCGCAGCATCTCCGAACTCGACCAACTGATCGATGAGATCCTGTTGGCCAGCCGCCTCGACGCCAAGCAGGCCGACGCGGAGCCTTTTGAAACCCTGGACCTCACCGGCCTGGCGGCGGAAGAATGCTCGCGCGTCAATGCGGAATTGAGCGCCGAGCTGGACCAGGATGCCAGCGGCCCTGGCGCCGGTCTGGGCATTGATGCCGATAGCCACAGCCTGACGGTGCAGGGTTCTCCACGCCTCTTGCGCCGGCTGATCCGTAATCTGCTGGAAAACGCGCGGCGCTATAGCACCGGCGAGATCAGCCTGGAGCTGGCACAGGCCCGGGCCGGGGCAAAACAGCGGGCCGTGATCAAGGTCCATGACCGCGGCCCAGGCGTGCCCGCCGAGCAGCGTGAGCGTATTTTTGAGCCTTTTTACCGCCTGCCCGGCGCCAGTGAACGCGAAGGCGGCGTGGGGCTCGGCCTGGCCCTGGTGAAGTCGATCAGCCAGCGCCATGGGGGCAGCGTTCGCTGCGAAGCCCGGCCCGGCGGCGGCGCGACTTTTGTTGTTGAATTGCCGGTTGTCCATCCATAAACGTGAAATAAATCACGAAAAATGGCCTCCAACAACACTAAACCGCGTGTCTCCTCTATTTGGAGAATGGTCAGACAGGGTGTAATCACCGACATTTCTTTCCGTTGCTGTCACAACAATGGGTAGGGGAACAGGGGAATTAAAAGGGACTAAAAAACCAAACGTCGGTGAAACATTTCAATGATTCCCAACGACATCTTCCTCACGGAAGAAGTTTGCAAAAGCCACCTCGCGGTGGCTTTTTTTTGCCTGAAGACATGGCGGAGCGCCCTTTGATACGCTCAGGGATTCAGCCACCCACAGGAACCCCATGAGCCTTGCCACCACACCCCCAACTCTCGCCGTCCCCCAGGGCTTCTTCCCGCTTGCCGAAGACCGGATGCCGCTGATGCCGCGGGAGGCCATGTCACCCGCGCAGCAGGCCGCTGCGGACGCACTGATCGCCGGCCCGCGCAAGGCCGTGTTTGGCCCCTTCATTCCCCTGCTGCGCAGCCCGCAGCTCATGGGCCGCATTGGCGACGTGGGGGCTTACCTGCGCTTTGAAAGCGCACTGGACGCGCGCATCCGCGAACTCATTACCTGCGTGGCGGCCCGCCATACCGCCAACCAGTTTGAATGGCTGATGCATGCGCCGCTGGCGGTGGCTGCGGGCGTGAGCCAGGCCACTGTGGACGCGATCGCCGAAGGCAGGCAGCCCCGTGAACCGGCCGCCGATGAGGCCGTCGCGCTGGACCTCACGTTCGAAGTGCTGCGCCAGCATGGCTGCTGCGACGCCACCTACGCCGCGGCAGTGGAAACTTTCGGCGAACAGGGTGTGGTCGAGCTGGTCAGCCTCGCCGGCTATTTTGTGATGGTGTGCTGGGTGATGAATGTGGCGCGTACGCCGACCCAGGGCAAACCGGGTTTTTCGCCGCTGGCGGCCTTCCCCGCCTGACCGGCCTAACTTTCCACCCGGGAAACCGGTGGCAGCGCCGCAAGCACCCGCTCGGCGCCCAAATCGTTCAGGCAGCGCGTATGGCCCAGCGGGCATTCGCGCTCGAAGCAGGGTGCGCAGTCCAGCGGCGGCTGGTAGGCTGCATCGGCTTTGAGCCACAGCACAGTGGCCTTGTCGCTTAATGGCGGCGTGTGCAGCGGACTGGATGAGCCGAAGATCGCCACTTGCGACACACCGAAGGCCGCAGCCACGTGCATCAGTCCCGAGTCATTGCTGACCGTGCTCTGGCTTGCGGCGATCAGGCACAACGCCTGTACCAGCGAGGTCTTGCCCGCGAAGTTCAGGCACTTGCCGGGCTGCGCTGCGTTCACCGGCGCGGCAATTTCTTCGCAGAGCGCCGCTTCCTTGCCGGAGCCCAGCAACATCACCGGCAAAGCCAGCCGCGCGGCGAGTTCTGAAAAGTGACGGGCGGGCCAGCGCTTGGCAGGGCCGTATTCGGCACCGGGCGCAAACACGTAATAGCCGCCACGTTGCAGGCCCAGTTCAGCCAGAACCTGCTCAATTTCAGCTGGCGCCATCTGCAGTTGCGGCCGGTCTTTGTCGAGGTCCGCCCCACCGCTCAACGCTGAATAAAACGCCACCATGGGGGGCTTGTTCTTGGGGTTTTTAAGCCGGTGCGTGAGCAGGCCCACGCGGGCTTCGCCAAAGTAGCCGATGCGCTCCGGAATGCTGGCCAGAAAAGGCAGCAACGCGCTTTTCAGCGAGTTGGGCAGCACATAGGCCTTGTCGAAGCGACCCTCGATGCGTTTGGCGATCGCACGACGCTCGCGGAATTGCAGGCCGCCGTGCGCGAAAGGGAACTCAATGACATCGGCCACCTGCGGCATCGCCCGGTAAACCGGCGCCACCCAGGGCAAGGCGCCTACCGTGAGGCGTTCCCCACGCGCATGCAGGCGGCGCATCAGCGGCTCCGTCATCACCGCATCCCCGATCCATTGTGGCGAAATTATTAGTGACTCAGGCATGTGGCCTTCCCTTCCAATGCCAGCGCGAAACCGGCTTTGCCGGGCCGCAGATGGCGCCCCCTTGAGGGGGAAGCGGCCGCAGGCCGATTCGGGGGTGGGTCAATGTCCAGCGCCGAAGTGCTCGCCGGCTTTCAGCGCGTAAACCGTGCCGCAATACGGGCACTTGGCCTGGCCGGTGCGGGCCACGTCCAGGTAGACCTTGGGGTGGCTGTTCCAGATTTTCATGTCGGCTTTGGGGCTGGGGCAGTAGACCCCGCCCTGGGCGTTCAGGTCGGAGGCCAGCAGTTCGACAGCGGATGAATGGAGAGTCGTCGTGGTCATAAAGTCCTTTTTAGTTAAAGACGCCGCCGCGCCGGGCCGCCCCAAGCAAGGCACGGCCCCCTCGGGGGGCAGCGTAGTACACGCAGTGACAAGCGTGGGGGCTCACACTTTCGCCAACCAATGAGCGTACTTGGGATTGCGGCCGTTGACGATGTCAAAGAACGCGCTCTGGATTTTCTCGGTGATGGGGCCGCGCGAGCCGGCGCCGATTTCAATGCGGTCGAGTTCGCGGATGGGCGTGACTTCGGCGGCCGTGCCGGTGAAGAAGGCTTCGTCGGAGATATACACCTCGTCGCGCGTGATGCGTTTTTGCACGAGTTCCAGGCCCAGGTCCTTGCAGATGTGCAGGATGGTGTTGCGCGTGATGCCGTTGAGGGCGCCGGCAGACAGGTCGGGCGTGTAGACCACGCCGCCCTTGATCACAAAAATGTTTTCGCCCGCGCCTTCGCTGACAAAGCCCGACGCGTCGAGCAGCAGCGCTTCATCGTAGCCGTCATCCAGCGCTTCCATGTTGGCGAGGATGGAGTTGGTGTAATTGCTCACCGCCTTGGCCTGCGTCATGGTGATGTTGACGTGGTGGCGGGTATAGCTGGAGGTCTTCACACGGATGCCGCGCTTCATGCCTTCTTCGCCAAGGTAGGCGCCCCAGGGCCAGGCCGCGACCATCAGGTGGATCTGGTTGCCCTTGGGGCTGACGCCGAGTTTTTGCGAGCCGATCCAGGTCAGCGGGCGGATGTAGCAGGACTCCAGCTTGTTCTCGCGCACGACGGCTTTCGTGGCTTCGTTGACTTCGTCCTGGCTAAAGGGAATCTTCATGCGCAGGATCTTGGCGCTGTTGAAGAGGCGCTCGGTGTGCTCTTGCAGCCGGAAGATCGCCGTGCCGCCCTGGGCGTTGTAGGCCCGCACGCCTTCAAACGCGCCGCAGCCGTAATGCAGGGTGTGGCTCAGCACGTGGATCTTGGCGTCGCGCCAGTCGACCATCTGGCCGTCCATCCAGATTTTGCCGTCGCGGTCTGCCATGGAAGGTGCTACTGGGGACATGATGCTGATCCTGTGATGAGTGTCGTGGAATGATTTTTGGCCATCGGCCGCACCCGCCTGCCGGCAACCCCGGGAGGCGGTGCAAAGCCCGAAAGTCCGATTTTACGGTGCGGGCGGCGCTGCGCCCCCGGCCTCAGGCGAATCCGCGGGCACGGGGCGGAAGAGTTCATGGTGCGACAGTTTGCCGCCCACAAAGGTGCAGGTGACATGCGACTCGGAACCGTCTGTCCAGCGGAAGATTTCGGGCTGCTCGTCCTTGGCCGACTGCAGCAGGCCCAGCGCCCGCGTCATCGCCACCACATGCAGCAATGTCATGCCGGGCCGGAGCTTGGCGTTGAGCATGACCGCGCTGTCGACATGACCGATGGGCCGGTTGGCTGCACGCTTCAAGACCTGCATCATGCGGGTGAAATGCAGCAGCACCCACATCACGAGGGCGCTGGCGGCGGCGGCTACACCGGCCCAGCCGTAAAAGCGGTACGCCAGCAAGACCCCGGCGATGCCGGCCACGGGAACAATGATTTTCTGGAAGTTCATGGCCTTATTTTCGCAGCCACCCGGGGCGCCGGCGCTGCGGGGAGTGCGTAGCCGCATGAAAAAACCGCCGAAAGCGGCCTCCAGGCAGCGTGGCGGGCTCTTTTTAAGCCAAAAGTGGCTGCTGCCCAATCAGATATTGCGCCAGCAGCTATGTTTTTAATAGCACTTTGTTAACTGCCGCGTTGTGCCCAACCGGTCGCCAGGGCATACGCCCAGTCGGGGCGCCCGCGCCCAAATGCCGCTTTGGATGCCGTCATATGGTCGTAGGGCACTGCGCGCAAGTCCACCCGCCAGCCCTGGGCCGTTTTTTCCACGACCGCGTAGCGCGCGTGCGGCGCACCGTTTTCCACCACATGCGGGTGAGGATGGTCGTCGTCATAGGCCTGCAGGCCGACGCTGCCGGGATTGACGACCAGCAAATTGCCGCACTGAACCAAGCGCGGCACATGGGTGTGGCCGCAGAGGACCAGCGAATGCGCCCGGGGGCTCTCGTCGCCGAGCCGCAGGAAAACTTCTTCGGCCGTGGCGGGCCGGATACCCGTCGGATGCGCGTCAGGAAAACCGGGCACCGTGGTTTCCATCCAGTAGATCAAATCGCTGCCGGGCGTTCCGTGGCACAGCAGCACGTCACCGCCCGCCAGCTCCAG
Source organism: Polaromonas sp. P2_G11 (assembly GCF_056403595.1). Taxonomy (NCBI): domain Bacteria; kingdom Pseudomonadati; phylum Pseudomonadota; class Betaproteobacteria; order Burkholderiales; family Comamonadaceae; genus Polaromonas; species Polaromonas sp. P2_G11. Next base: position 65,040 of record NZ_JBFUFE010000004.1, read on the forward strand.
GCGCGTGGGCAGCGACCTGATCCACGCCACCTGCGCCGACGTCAGCTGGCCCGCGGTGTAGCCGTCGGTACCGAGTGGGTCGAGATGCTGGCCCTGGTCCAGCAATTCCAGCACCTGCCGCTCGTGGTTGCCGCGGATGGTGGTGAAGTTGCGGGCCATCAGCAGGTCGGCGGTTTCCGCGGGTTGCAACGGGCCGCTCAGGATGTCGCCCAGATTCACGGTCTGGTCAACGCCCTGCCCGGCAATGTCCGCCAGCACGGCCTCAAGTGCCAGCAGGTTACCGTGAATGTCGGAGATGACGGCGAGTTTCATGGCCCTGATTGTGCAATGCCTCAGCTCAGGCTGCGCACCACTTCCATGGCCTCTTCCACGCGCTCGACGGCGTGGATGGTGAGGCCTTCAATCGGTTTCTTGGGCGCGTTGGCCTTGGGCACCACGGCTACGCTAAAACCCAGCTTGGCGGCCTCCTTCAGGCGCTCCTGGCCGCGCGGGGCCGGGCGCACTTCTCCGGCCAGCCCGACCTCGCCAAAGGCGATGAAACCCTTGGGCAGCGGCTTGCCGCGCAAGGACGAGGTGATGGCCAGCATCACGGCCAGGTCGGCTGCCGGCTCGCTGATGCGCACGCCGCCCACGGCGTTGACGAACACGTCCCGGTCCATGCAGGCAACGCCGGCGTGGCGGTGCAGCACCGCCAGCAGCATGGCAAGGCGGTCCCGGTCCAGGCCCACCGAGAGGCGCCGCGGGCTGGGCCCGCCGTTGTCGACCAGCGCCTGGATTTCAACCAGCATGGGGCGCGTGCCCTCCAGCGTGACCAGCACGCAGCTGCCGGGCACGGGCTCGCTGTGCTGGCTCAAAAAGATCGCACTCGGGTTGGCCACGCCTTTGAGGCCTTTTTCCGTCATGGCGAACACACCGATTTCGTTGACGGCGCCGAAACGGTTCTTGATGGCGCGCACCAGGCGAAAGCTGGAATGCGTGTCGCCTTCAAAGTACAGCACGGTGTCGACCATGTGCTCGAGCACGCGCGGCCCGGCGAGCGCGCCTTCTTTGGTCACATGGCCCACCAGCACGATGCACACGCCGCTGGACTTGGCGGCGCGCGTCAGGTGCGCCGCGCATTCACGCACCTGCGCCACCGAGCCGGGCGCCGACGTGAGCTGGTCGGAATACACCGTCTGGATGGAGTCGATTACCGCGATGGCGGGCTGCGTGGCCTCCAGCGTGGCGAGGATTTTTTCGAGCTGGATCTCCGCCAGCACCTTGACCTGCGAGCCGTCCAGCCCCAGCCGGCGTGAACGCAGCGCGACCTGCGCGCCGCTCTCCTCGCCGGTCACGTACAAGGTGTTGAGCCCGGCGCGCTGCAATGAATCCAGCGCCTGCAGCAGCAAGGTGGACTTGCCGATGCCAGGGTCACCGCCAATGAGCACCACGCCGCCTTCGACAATGCCGCCGCCCAGCACGCGGTCCAGCTCTTCGTGCCCGGTCGGCGTGCGCTCCATGTCGGTGGCTTCGATGTCGGCCAGGGCGGTGACGTCAGAGGCCTTGGCCAGTGACTGGAACTGGCTGCTGTAGCGGTTCTTGACCGGCGCACTGTTTTCCGCGGCCGACTCGATCAGCGTGTTCCAGGCATTGCAGTGCGGGCATTTGCCCAGCCATTTGGGGCTGGTGCCGCCGCATTCGGTGCAGGTGTAAATCGTTTTGTCTTTAGCCATGCGTGATATTACTGTATAAATAACCAGCCTTTGCGTTTTGGTAATGATGGCGGGTCCTGTTCATCCGTGCAACCCGCCAAGCCCACCAGACTCCGTCATGCCTCACCTGAACATTCAATACACCGCCAACCTGGATAGCCTCACCGACATGAACGCCTTGTGCCACACGCTGGCCGCCACACTGGTGGCCCTGCGTGGAGAAGACGGGGTGGCGCCGCTTTTCCCGGTGGCCGGTACGCGGGTCATGGCCTGGCCGGCACAACACTTTGCGGTGGCGGACGGGCGGCCCGACCGCGCTTTTATCTACCTGAACCTCCTGATCACCCCCGGCCGCAGCGAAGCCATGAAAAAGCGGGCCGGCGACGCCCTGCTGGCCAGCGCCAGTGCACACCTGGATGCAGTGTTCGCGCAGCACGCTGTGGGCATGACATTGCAAATCGACGAGGGCATGCCCTTGTATGAAGGCAAGCGCAACAACCTCGCCGCGCATCTGGATGCCGCCTGATCCTGCACAAAATCGCATCTTGCACAACAATGGCTTTTTCGTGCCCGCCACGGCGCCACGGCAGCCCCCACCGATTCACGAGGACACACCATGAACATTTCGCGCCGCCAGCTCATCCAGTCATCCAGTGCTGCAGCACTGCTCACAGGCATCGGCCAGCGCGCCTGGGCCCAGGCCCTTGAAAGCACCAAGGTCATCGTCGGCTTCGCGCCCGGCGGCACCGCCGATATCGTGTCGCGCCGCGTCGCCGACAAGCTGCACCCCGGATATGCCAAAAGCGCCGTGGTGGAAAACAAGACCGGCGCGGGCGGGCAAATCGCCGTGCAGTTCGTCAAATCCGCCGCGCCCGACGGCGCTACCGTTTTGCTGACGCCCATGTCCATGCTGGGCATCTACCCGCACACCTACAAGAAACTGCCGTACGACCCGGTCGCCGACCTGGCCCCGGTATCTGCCGGCGCGATCTTCGACTACGGCTTCGCCGTCGGCCCCTTGGTGCCGGCCAGCGTCAAAAACGTGCCGGACTTTCTTGCCTGGTGCAAGGCCAACCCAGGCCAGGCCAACTTCGGCTCACCGGCCGCCGGCTCATCGCCGCACTTCATCGGCGCGCTGCTGGGCCGGGCCGGCAACGTGGACTTGCGCCACGTGGCTTTTCGCGGCACCCAGCCAGCCGTGCTGGACATGGTGGGCGGGCAGATTGCCGCCGTGTCGGGCCCTACCGGCGAGTTCACCCAGCATGTCGCATCGGGCAAGTGCCGCCTGCTGTCGACCAGCGGCCCCAAACGTAGTCGTTTCACCCCCAACACGCCGACGCTGCTGGAGCAAGGCTTCAAGGACATGGCGTTCACCGAATGGTTCGGCTTCTTCCTGCCCGCCAAAGCGCCGCAGGATGTGGTGCAGCGCCTGAATGCCGGCATCCGCTCCGCGCTGGCCTCACAGGACGTGATTGACGGCCTGGCCGTGTCTTATCTGGAAGCAGCGCCGACCTCGCCCGCACAGCTGGCCGCCATGCTCAAGGCCGACACCGAGTTATGGGGCCCGCTGGTCAAGGCGGTGGGTTTTACACCTGAAGGTTAGAAGTAGAGCCCCCACGCTTGTCGCTTCGCGTACTGCGCTGCCCCCCGAGGGGGCGCTGCGCCTGCGGCCCGGCAAAGCCGGTTCCGCGGCCCCTGCTGGCCTTCCGCTTTTGGAATTTGGAAATGGAGACATGAAACAATGAAGGTATGTATTTATGGCGCCGGTGCCATTGGCGGCTGGATAGGCCACGGGCTGGCTCACGCAGGTTGCCGCGTCAGCGTGATAGCGCGCGGCGCTACGCTCGATGCCCTGCAGCTGCACGGGCTGCGGCTGAACCAGGGCGGCAAGATCACGTCGCAAGCCGTGGCTTCCAGCGCCTCGCCAACCGACCTCGGCGTGCAGGACCTGGTGGTGCTGGCCGTCAAAGCGCCTTCGCTGCCCGAGGTGGTGCGCCGGATCGCGCCGCTGATTGGCCCTGAAACGATGGTCCTGACCGCCATGAATGGCGTGCCCTGGTGGTTTTTGCAGGGGTTCGGCGGGACGCTTGAAGGCACCCAGTTGACCTCAGTGGACCCCGGCGGCGAGGTGGCGCAGGCCATTCCGGCAAAGCACATCGTCGGCTGCGTGGTGCATGCCAGCTGCTCGCTGGATGAGCCCGGCCAGGTGCACCACCACTTCGGCAACAAGCTCATCATCGGTGAGCCCTCCGGCGAGAAAACCTCCCGGGTGCAGCAACTTGCGGCCTTGCTTGAAAAAGCCGGCTTTGAAGCGCCGGTGTCCGGGCAGATCCAGAAAGACATCTGGTTCAAGCTCTGGGGCAACATGACCGCCAACCCGATCAGCGCGCTAACCGGCGCGACCATGGACCGCGTCCTGGACGATGAACTGGTGACGGGTTTCACCCACAGCGTGATGCTCGAAGCCAAGGAAATCGGGGCGCGCATCGGCATCCCGATCAACCAGACCCCTGCGGAGCGACATGTCATCACACGCAAGCTGGGCGCATTCAGGACATCCATGCTGCAGGACGTGGAAGCCGGCAAACCGGTCGAGTTGGACGCACTGGTGACGGCCGTGCGCGAGCTGGGGCAACTGACGGCCGTGCCCACACCTTATACCGACGCCTTACTCGGGCTGGCCCGGTTGCAGGCACGCGTCAAGGGTCTTTATTGACCCAAAGATTTTCTGGCTTTTTTCTCAACCACTTTTCAGGAGACAGCATGAAACACATCGGCGTTATCGGCGCATCGGGCCTCATGGGACACGGCATTGCACGCAACCTGCAGGCCAAGGGATTCAACGTCAGCCTGACCGTGCACCGCAATACGGAACGCGTGGCCGACCTGCTGGCCGCCGGTGCGAAGCAGGCCACCAGCCCCGCCGAATTGGGCGCGTGCGACGCGGTGATTATTTGCGTGACGGGATCGCCGCAGGTCGAGGAGACCCTGCTCGGGGCCAATGGCGTACTGTCAAAGGCGCGCGCCGGGTTGATCGTGATCGACACCTCCACCAGCGAACCCGAATCCACACGCCGCCTGGCCGCCCTATGCGCCGAGCGCGGTGCGACGCTGGTGGATGCACCACTGGCGCGCACGCCGGTGGAAGCCGAGCTCGGCAAGCTCAACACCATGGTGGGCGCAGAGCAGGCCGTGTTCGACAAAATCCGGCCGGTACTGGCCGCCTATTGCGAAAACATCTTTCACGTAGGCGGCCCCAGCGCCGGGCATGTGATCAAACTGCTCAACAACTTCATCGGCCAGGCAATTTGCACGGCTACCGCCGAGGCCTTTGCCGTGGGCGCACTGGCGGGCATTCAGCCGCAAAAGCTGGTGGAAGTGATTTCGGCCGGCGCGGTGAACTCGGGCCTCTTCCAGGCCATGGCCAAGACGCTGAACGGCGACTTCAACGGCCTGAAGTTTGAGCTGGACAACGCGCGCAAGGACCTGCGCTACTACACCCACCTGGCCGAGATGGTGAATGCTCCTTCTCTCGTGGGCGAGGCCGTGCACCAAAGCCTGGCCACCGCCAGCGCGCTGGGCCAGGGCAAGAAATTTGTCACCGCCCTTGTGACGGCACAGGAAAAACTCACAGGCGCGAAAATCACGCCGCAGTGAGCCGCGGTTCGACGGCGCCTAAAGCGCCTTGGCGTACACCACGAAGCCGGAGTTTTCCGCCACCTGGTCATACAGCCTCATGGCCGTGTTGTTGGTTTTGTGGGTTTGCCAATAAACGCGGGTAGAACCGGCGGCCTGGGCTTTCTCGTACACGGCTTCAATCAGCGCCTTGCCAACGCCCCGGCCGCGCACGGCTTCAGCCGTGAACAGATCCTGCAAATAACAGACCGGCGCAATGCGGGTGGTGCTACGGTGATACAGGTAATGCGTGAGGCCCACGAGTTCGCCGCCAGACTCCGCCACCAGAGCGTGGACAGGCTCATACGCATCAAAAAAGCGCGACCAGGTCATTGCGGTGATGTCGTCAGCCAGCGCCGTCTCACCGGATCGGCCGTAGAACTTGTTGTAGCCCAGCCAAAGGGGCAACCAGGCCTCGAAATCCTGCGGCGCTATGGGACGAACGGTGATGGATGAAGCCACTGGCATGGGCACCTCTTGATGATGGCAGGCAGGGTTGATGCCGGAGAGAGCGGGTATCAGCCGTTGAACGCGACAGGCTGGGTAGTGCCGGCCTTGTCGCGCACGACAACCGTGCCGGCGAGCTTGTCGTGCCAGCCCTGCTTGCGGGCGTCGAAAGCCACCCAGAAAAAACCCAGGCAAAAGGGAATGGTGGACAGCACATAACCGACGTAGCGGATGACGAACTGGCCTGCCGTGGCCTTGAGGCCGGTCCTGGCGTCCACGATGCGGGCAGCAATCGCCATTTTCCCGGGTGTCGCCTGCCGAACGATCCAGAAGCCCACGACCACCACAGCCGGAATAACCCATGAGATCAGGAAATCCGCCGGCCCCTGAACCAGCTTTGTACTGTTCCAGTAAGCGGTGCCGTAGATGACCGTCAGCAGCGGGAAGATCAGCACGCAGAACAACACGGTATCAATCAGCGATGCCCAGACGCGTATCCAGAAGCCGGCATATTCAAGTTCTGATGTTTCCATGGTTCTTTTTTCCTGAACAAGTTTGCAGTCACAGCGGATTCAGTCCGCCACCGCCGGCACACGCTGTGCCACCGCGCACATGAGCTCATAACCGACGGTGCCGCCGGCGTGCGCCACTTCGTCGATCGGCAGCACCGCGCCGCTGGAGGCGCGGCCCCACAGCGTCACCTCGGTGCCGATGCCCGCGCCGGGCACGGGAGTCAGGTCCACCGTGATCATGTCCATGCTGACGCGCCCCACCATGCTGGTGCGCACGCCATTCACCAGCATCGGCGTACCTGTGCTGCAGTGGCGCGGGTAGCCGTCTGCGTAACCGCAGGCCACCACGCCGATGCGCAGCGGGCCGTCGGCCGTGAAACAGGAGCCGTAACCCACGGTATCGCCGGCTTTGAGCTCCTGGATGCCGATGATTTTCGATGACAGCGTGATGGTGGGCTGCAAATCCCAGTCGGCCGCGCTGTGCTCGGGGAAGTCGGGCGCGCTGCCGTAAACCAGGATACCGGGCCGCACCCAGTCGGAGCGCCCGGCCAGCACATCGCCGTGCCGCAAGGTGGCGGCGCTGTTGCTGAGGGTGCGCTCACCCGGCAGGTCGTGTGTGACGGCGTCGAAGGCCTTCAGCGCCGCGGCGATACCTTTCGGGCCGTCTGCATCGGAAAAATGCGTCATCAGCGTAATCTCTTCGACCTGGGGCAATGCATTCAGGCGCGTCCACGCCGCACGGTAGCGTTCGGGTGCAAAGCCCAGCCGGTTCATGCCCGAATTCATCTTGAGGAAGACACGGTGCGGCAGCTGCGTCTTGTGGGCAGCCAGCATGTCGATCTGCTCGTTGCAGTGAATGGTATGCCACAGGCCCAGGCGGGAGCACAACTCGAGATCCCGCGCCTCGAAGCAGCCCTCCAGCAGCAGGATGGGGCCGCGCCAATCAAGCGCGCGCAGGCGCTGCGCTTCAGCCAGGTCCAGCAACGCAAATCCGTCGGCGCTGCGCAGCGCATCAAAAACACGTTCGATGCCGTGACCATAGGCATTGGCCTTGACGACGGCCCAGACCCGCGCATCGGGCGCGGCAGCGCGCGCGCGGGCAAGGTTGTGGGCAAGCGCTGCGGTGTGAATGGTGGCAAGAATGGGACGTGGCATGGCGCAGTAAATTGTTTTCCGGGAGCGTGGCAGGCTGGCGGGCCCGTCGGGACGAAAGGCCTCTGGATGAGGTCTTTTGCATTCTGACACCGCCCCCCATGCTATAAACCGGAATCGTCTGGAGACATTCACCCTTATCTTGCCGCATCAGATCCGCTGATGCATTGATGCAGTGACCACAACAGTTTAATGAAGCGCGGTTTCTACACCATCATGGCGGCCCAGTTTTTCAGCTCGCTGGCTGATAACGCGCTGTTTGTGGCCGCCGTGGAGCTGCTGAAAACCAGCGGCGCGCCCAAATGGCAACCGGCGGCGCTGGTACCCATGTTTGCGCTCTTTTACGTGGTGTTAGCGCCTTTTGTGGGGGCTTTTGCCGATGCCCGCCCCAAAGGCAACGTCATGTTTGTCAGCAATGCCATCAAGGTCATCGGCTGCCTGATGATGCTGTTTGGCTCCCATCCGCTGCTGGCCTATGCCATCGTCGGGCTCGGGGCGGCGGCTTACTCCCCCGCAAAATACGGCATCCTCACCGAACTCCTGCCGGCTTCGCAGCTGGTCAAGGCCAACGGCTGGATTGAAGGCTTGACGATTTCCTCCATCATCCTCGGCGTTTTGCTGGGCGGCCAGCTCGTGGGCCATTCAGTGTCGTCGCTATTGCTTTCGTTTGACTTTCCCATTTTCACTACCGGCATCGACACCGCCCCTGAAGCCGCGATTTCCGTGCTGATCCTGCTCTACATCATCGCGGCCTGGTTCAACACACGCATCCCCGACACCGGCGTGGAGATGCGGCCCATGCCGCGCAACAAGCTCGAGCTACTGCCCGATTTCTGGAACTGCAACTCAGCCTTGTGGCGCGACAAGCTGGGTCAGATTTCCCTGGCGACCACCACCCTGTTTTGGGGCGTGTCGGGTAATTTGCGCTACATCGTGCTGGCCTGGAGCGCGGCCGCCCTGGGCTACAGCACGACGCAGGCCTCGTCCCTGGTCGGTGTGGTCGCCATCGGAACCGCCGTCGGTGCCGTGCTGGCCTCCATGCGCATGCGGCTGGACCAGGCCACCAGCGTGATGCCACTAGGTATTGCCATGGGCCTTCTGGTCATCTTGATGAACTTCATCGGCAATGTCTGGGTGGCCGCACCTTTCCTGATCCTGCTGGGTGGCCTGGGCGGCTTCCTGGTCGTGCCCATGAACGCGCTGCTGCAGCACCGCGGCCACAACCTCATGGGCGCGGGCCGCTCGATCGCCGTGCAGAACTTCAACGAACAGGCCTGCATTTTGAGCCTGGGGGCTTTCTACAGCCTCTCCACCGGCATGGGCCTGTCGGCCTTCGGCGCCATCACAGCCTTTGGCGTAGTGGTGGCAGGCTTCATGTGGGTGATCCAGCGCTGGCACAAGCGCAACACCGTCAAATACAAAGAGCAGGTGGACCACCTGCTGAGCATCGCCCGCAGCGATAAATCGCACTGATGCTGGCCGATGCTCCCGGTGCTCCCGTACGCGGCGGCACGTCAAAAGCCGTTCTCGCGCTCACGCTGAATGCGTTCGTCTGGGGCGTTTCGTGGTGGCCGCTGCGCCAGCTGCAAGGCCATGGCCTGCACCCGCTGTGGACCACGGCGCTGGTTTACGCGGTCGTGGTGACCGGTTTGCTTACGCTGCGCCCCACCGCCTGGCGTGGTTTTGTTGCGCATCCCCAGCTGTGGTTCCTGGCGGCGGCTTCGGGCCTCACCAATGTCGGATTCAACTGGGCTGTGACAGTGGGTGACGTGGTGCGTGTGGTGCTGCTGTTTTATCTGATGCCGGCCTGGTCGGTGCTGGTGGCCTGGGTCATGCTGGGCGAAAAGCCCTCGGCCGCCTCGCTGCTGCGCCTCTTGCTGGCCATGACGGGCGTGCTGATCGTGCTCAAGTCGCCCGACTCGCCGTGGCCCATCCCCCAAGGCGGCGCCGACTGGCTGGCCATCATGGGCGGCTTCAGTTTTGCCGTGACCAACGCCGTGCTGCGCAAGTACAACCACACCCCCAGCGAATCACGCATGCTGGCCATGTTTGGGGGTAGCGGCCTGATGGCGGCCGGCGCCGCGCTGCTCGGCATGTCGCAGCTGCTGGTGCCTGCGCCGGCACTGGCTGCAGCGGGCATTCCGGTAGTGTTGGCGCTCAGCCTGGCCTTCATGGCCAGCAATGCGGGTCTGCAGTATGGCGCGGCGCGGCTGGCTGCAGGCACAACCGCCATCGTGATGCTGACTGAAATCCTGTTTGCCAGCCTGTCGTCGGCCGCGCTGGGCGCGGCCGAACTTACGCCGCGTGTGCTGCTGGGCGGCAGCCTGATCGTGCTGGCCGCGGTGCTGGCGGCCATCGCACCATCGGCGACACCCCAAACCGCGCCCGGCGGTGCAGAATCGCACTGAAATAAGAGCCCCCACGCTTTTCGCTAGCGCGTAATGCGCTGCCCCTTGCACAAGAAGAGGGGGGCTAATTTCCCTTGGGGCGGCCCGGCGGGAAATTGCATCATGTTTCAATGGCAGTTCACACAGGAGACAACCATGAGCGCAGCAAAAACGGTTTACGACTTCCAGGCCAAAGACATCACAGGCAAAGACGTCGCACTCGATGCTTTCAGGGGCAAGGTCATGCTCATCGTCAATACCGCCAGCAAATGCGGCTTCACGCCGCAGTTCGCCGGGCTGGAAGAGCTGTACAAACAATATGCCGGCAAAGGCCTGGCGGTCCTGGGTTTTCCCAGCAACCAGTTTCTCTCGCAAGACCCCGGTAGTGACGACCAGATCGCCGAGTTCTGCCAGGTCAACTACGGCGTGAGTTTCCCCATGATGTCCAAGATCGACGTCAACGGCCCCGCCGCCCACCCGCTGTACCAGTGGCTGTCGGCCGAGGCGCCCGGCCTGCTGGGCATCAAGTCCATCAAATGGAACTTCACCAAGTTCCTGGTCGGCAAGGACGGGAAAGTCATACGGCGTTATGCGCCCAGCGACAAGCCAGCAGACCTGGCCAAGGACATCGAGGCTGCGCTAGCGGCCTGAGCCGCCAGCGCCCCACGTCAAGGGGGTTTGGGGCCGGCTTTGACGGCCCGCAAATAATCCGCCAGCGTACGGCCGGCCTCATGGCCCATGCGCTCGTCCAGCACGTTGATCGCGGCCATGCGGTCCACGCGAAAGTTGCGGAAGTCCTGCCGTGCTTCGCACCAGGCGCCCAGCGTCCAGACGCTGCCCCAGTAAAAACAGCCCAGCGGCCAGAGCACGCGCCGGCTTTCACGCCCGGCCGCATCAAGGTAGCGCACATCCACCTTGCAACGCGCATGCACCGCTTCGCGCAAAAGCTGCAGGCTACGCTGCATGGCCTCATCCGGATTGATCACCACCGCATACAGCGGCACGCCTTCGGCCGCTGTGCGCGCCGCGGGCGGCAGCACCGAAAAAATCTTGCCCCAGGCGGCCTCCGCATCACCCGCCATAGCCGGGTCCAGCCAGGCCTGCGCCAGGCGCACTGACGCGGCCAGCGCATTGGCTTCCTTTTGCGTGAACATCAAGGGCGGCAAATCAAACCCCGCGCCCAGCCGGTAACCGACGCCGGCCTCGCCTTCGATGGGCACACCCTGGTGCTGCAGGTCGGCCACATCGCGGTAAATCGTGCGCTCGGAAACTTCGAGCCGCTTGGCGAGGAACTCCGCCGTGCTCAGGCGGCGGCCGCGAATCAGCTGGACGAGATGGAAAAGGCGGTCGGCGCGGCGCATGGTTTGCAGATGATAGGGGAGCGCCCACCCGGCTATAGTGCAAACCGTGATCACCATGCAACTGCTTCTTCAAATTCTCGCTTGCGTCGCAATCGTGGCAACCCTGGTGATCGCGCCCGTCGCATGGTTCCGCATGGTGCGAGCCCAGACGCAGTCGGTCTATTGGAAGAACATGGCGCTCTTTGTGGCGCCTATGCTGTTGACCTTCCTCCTGGCCAAGGCTGCCGGTCTCATACCGGAAGCCTCAGCACCGCCATCCACGATCCCGACGGCTAAGGATGTCCTGGCAAGCATGCCACCCGGTCAATTGATCCTGCTCTCGTTAATAGCGGTGCTCTGGGTCGGCGGCGGAAATTTACTGCTCTATCTGAACCGCAGGCGGCTCGGGAAGAAGTGGTGGCAGGCCCTGAACCCATTCGATCCTCCGTTCAAGGATTTCAACACCGCTGAGTGGCTGGCGCTGGGAGGCCTTGTGGCCGGCTCACTTACTCTTGGCGCGCTTGCTGTTTCGTATGGTCGCGGGGCCTGGTAACTGATCTTCCATGCATAAGCTCGCTTGCCTGATCGCCGCAATGCTGGCGACCCTGTCCGTCCAAGCCCTTGCCGCCGACAGCCAATGCTTCGGCACGGTCAGCAAGGGCCGCATCGAAGGCAGCGTCAAGCTGCCGACCAGCGGCCCCAACTTCTCGGCTTACAGCGCGATGGCCGCCACGGCAGGCCGCACGCATGTGCATGCCAAGGTCGCGGACGTCATCACCGCGTCCTACGCGGCGCTCCACGCCACCAGCCCATCGACCACCTATGTCTATGGCGAAACGGGCTGGCCTTCTGGCGGGCGTTTCCGGCCGCACCGTACGCATCAGAACGGCCTGTCCGTGGACTTCTTTGTGCCGGTCCGCGACGCGCAGGGAAAATCCGTACCGCTGCCGGCGGGGATCGGCAATCGCTTCAGCTACGACATTGAGTTCAATGCCGACGCCCAGTACGGCGAATACACCATCGACTTCCCCGCGATCGCCGAGCATCTGTACCAACTGGACCTGGCCGCGAAAGCGCGCGGCGCCGGCATTGCCCTGGTCATTCTTGATGCGCCGTTTTTGCCCCGGCTGTTCGCCACGCCGCGCGGCGCTTACCTGAAGCAAAACCTGAACTTCACGAAAGGCAAGCCCTGGGTTCGCCATGACGAGCATTACCACGTGGATTTCGCCATCCAGTGCAAAGCCAACACGGGCTAACGCTTGCGGCCGGCGTAATGCCTTGACTATAGTGCCAACATCGGATCGACCTTACAGCCCCATGAAGCTCACCGTCCGCCCCCTCACGCCCGAGCGCTGGCCCGATCTTGAAGCGCTGTTTTTAGCCAAAGGCTGTTCGGTCGCGCGTGGCTGCTGGTGCATGTATTACCGGCGCAGCGGCGCACGCGAGCCACTGCCCGCGGGCACCACCGCCCCCCAGGCCAATCGCGCCGACCTGAAAAAACTCACTCGCGGCGACACCCCGCCCGGCCTGATCGGCTACCGCGGCAAGGTGCCTGTCGGCTGGGTGTCGCTGGGGCCGCGCGAAGACTATGCCAAGCTCAAACGTTCGCCGGTGATGAAGCCGGTCGATGACAAACCCGTCTGGTCGGTCATCTGTTTTGTCGTGCCATCTGAATATCGCGGCCAGGGTGTCGCGCGGGCACTGCTGCATGGGGCCATCGCCTACGCCAAAAAGCAGGGCGCCACGCTGCTCGAGGCCTATCCCGTGGACAAGCCCGGCCGCTCCCATGACGACGCTATGTGGTTCGGCGCCAAGTCCATGTATGACGATGCCGGCTTCAAGGAAGTCGCGCGCCGCAAGCCGCAGCGGCCTGTCGTGCGGCTCAAGCCTGTCTAAGTCCTGTATGGCCTATAGCTACCTTTTCTTCGAACCCGCAAGGTTGCCGCTGACCCCGGATGAACTCAACGACAGCACAGTGCGCCCGCTGGACGATGCTGTCGCGGTGCGGGCCGCGCTCTCGCGCATGCTTCCCGCTATCGCCTGGGATGATGACGAGCAGACCGGCCGCATGCAGGCCGACGAAGGCTGGATCGAATTTCAGTTGCCGGCCTCGGAGGACACCTTGAGCATGCGCTGCTCGCTGCGGGCCGACTATTCGGCCCTGGTGCAAAGTCTGTGCGACCAGTCAGGCTGGCTGGCATTCGACGAGCAGCCCATGTGTTTTCAGCCCGGCCAGCCGCCCATGTCTGCCTAACGATCAGGCGCTGGACACAACCTCCAATATGGTGGAAAATAATTCCACCATGACAGAATCTTCCTCCGACCTGAACCAGCGCATCGCCGAGCGCGTGCGTGAGCTGCGAGCCACCAAAAGCCTGTCGCTTGACGCACTGGCCGCTAAAAGCGGCGTGAGCCGCTCCATGATTTCGCTGATAGAGCGCGGAGAAAGCAGCCCCACCGCCGTGGTGCTGGAGCGGCTGGCCACCGGCCTGGGCGTGATGCTGGCCTCACTGTTCGACGCACCCGCCGCCCGGGCGCCCGCCAGCCCGGTGGCGCGCCACGCGGAGCAACTGCAGTGGCAGGACCCGGCTTCGGGCTACCTGCGGCGCAACATCTCGCCGCCGGGCGTGCCGCAGCCCATGCAGATCGTCGAAGTGCATTTCCCGCCGGGCGGGCGCGTGGCCTTTGAAACCGGCGCGCGCGATGCGCGTGTGCACCAGCAGGTGTGGGTGCTCGAAGGCGCCATCGACATCACGCTGGGCGACGCGCGCCACGCGCTGCGCGAGGGCGACTGCCTGGCCATGCAGCTGGACCGGCCCACCATGTTCCACAACCCCACGCGAAAGCCCGCGCGCTATGCGGTGGTGATCGCCACCGAACGGGCTTGAACTATGACGAACACGACAACCTGGTCGCCGCGGCGCCTGCCCGCCGTCACTGACGAGCAAATTGCCGGACTCACCGATGTGCTGATCGACTGCGTCGAAGGCGACGCTTCGGTGAGTTTTATGCACCCGCTGTCGCGCGAACGCGCCGCGGGCTTCTGGCGCGGTGTGGCGCGGAGCGTGGCCGCGGGCGAACGCGCGTTGCTGGTCGCCGAGGATGCGCGGGGTATCTGCGGCACGGTGCAGCTGGTGCTGGCCCAGCCCGAGAACCAGCCGCACCGCGCCGACCTGGCCAAGATGCTGGTGCACCGCCGCTGCCGGCGCCAGGGCCTGGGTGAGGCCTTGATGTGCGCCGCAGAAAACATGGCGCGCGACTGCGGCAAGACGTTGCTAGTGCTGGACACCGTGACCGGCGATAACGGCGAACGCCTGTACCAGCGCCTGGGCTGGCAGCGCGTGGGCGTGATTCCCGGCTATGCGCTGCTGCCGCGCGGCGGGCTGGTGGGCACGACGGTGTTTTACCGCGAGCTGGCCTAGTCGTTACCTACAGCTCCGGAAATAGCGCCATGGGGCGCGGAGGCGCAGCGGCGGTACCAGTCGCCTCAAAGCCCAGCGCCACAAGGTCCGCATGCACGGCCCGCGCGACCAGGCGCATGTCGTGCTCGCTGACCTCGAACAGGCCGAAGCGAAACTTGTAGCCCCAGTGCTGGCGGTTTTCCACAAACTCGAACTCGTCCAGCCAGGGCAGTATGGACACCTCCCGCCCGGCCACGTAAGCCACGTCGCGGCGAAAGGGCACAAAGCCGCCACCCATGTCGAAGGCATAGGGCTCACCGGCCTGCACCACGCCTATAGAGACAAAGCGCTGGAATTTGTCTTTGCCGCCCATGGTCAGCGCGGGCGAGTAATAGGCCACGCGGTCCCCCGCCAGCACCTTTTTCAGCGGCCCACATTTGCCGTGGCACACCTGCATGTAGCCAGCCCCCGGCGTCCCGCAGCCGCGCCGCGCATGCTCGGCGCTCGCAACGGCAATCCAGTTCTTGCGGCCCATCACGCTCAAGCCGCGGCGTGCAGGCCGACGCGGTTGCCGTCCAGGTCGGTGATGTGCGCAAAAAAACCCAGACCGGGCGGCAGCGCCTGGCGCGGCAAGGCGACCTTGCCGCCGGCCTTGACGGCGCGCGCCAGTGCGGCATCCAGCGAAGGCGAGGCATCGAGATAAATCAAGGTGCCGCCGGACGCCGGAGCAGGCGCTGTGGGGCCGGCCAGGATCGCACCACCCACGCCCTCCTCCGCTTCATAGGGAAACACCGCGCCTTCGGACGGGCCCATGGGCTCGCGGCGCATCTTGCACTCGAGGACCGCTTCGTAAAAGGCCTGGGCTTTGTCGAGTTGGGTGCTGGGAATTTCAAACCAGGTGACGGCGTTTTTCATGGGAGGCTCCTTGTGTTGAAGACGCCTTGATGGTGCTGACCTGCTACTGACAGCGTGATGTCAGTAGCCTTCCCTTGTCGATCGCGATAATGGCTCGCTATGCCAGATCAACCTGCTAAGAAGCCCTCGTTTGTTTCACGCTACCTTGGCCCCTTGTTACCGTTGAGTTTTGCAGCGGTCGGGGTATGGATACTGATTTCCGGGCGTTACGTCTACCGCCCCGGGCGCTCGGGCGGCATATTAGCGCTGCTTCCACCAGACTCATTCTTTGCAGCCCTGTTTTTCATCTCACTTTCGTGTGTGATTGCCGCTTTCGGTTTTTCGGGGCGCAAGGAGTGGTGGCTTTTTTGGGGTGGGCTCACCGGTTGCGTCGGCGCGTTGCTGATTGAGGGTGCCCGTCAGCTGTTGGGCCTGGCTGTCTACGGCTGAACGGCACAGCCCAAACCGAAAATCGGGGACTCAGGAAGCCTGCGTGGGAGTTAGTGCTGCGTCCAGCACCTCCACCCAGTGCCGCACCGGCGTTGCCGTGCCGCTTTGCAGGTGGGTGATGCAGCCGATGTTGGCCGAGATGATGGCTTCGGGTGCAGCGGCTTGCAGGTTGCCGAGCTTGCGGTCGCGCAGTTGATACGCGATGTCGGGCTGCAGCACGGAGTAGGTGCCTGCCGAACCGCAGCAGAGGTGCGCTTCGCAAGCGGCCAGCTTTACGTCAAAACCCAATGTGCCCATCAGCGTCTCGACCCCGCCGCGCAGCTGCTGGCCGTGCTGCAGCGTGCAGGGCGGATGAAACGCCAGCGTGCCGGTTCGTGCCGTGACCTTGCCCTGCAGCTCACCGACCAGCTCCGGCATGAGCTCGCTGAGGTCGCGCGTGAGTTCGCTGATGCGTACGGCTTTGGCCGCGTAGGCGGGATCGTCCCTGAGGATGTGGCCGTATTCCTTGACGGTGACCCCGCAGCCCGAAGCATTCATGACAATCGCCTCAACACCCGCGCCCTCGCCAGCTTCCACATGCGGCCACCAGGCGTCGATGTTGCGCCGCATTTCTTCCTTGCCGCCCTCCTGGTCGTTCAGGTGGAATTTGACGGCGCCGCAGCATCCGGCTTTTTGCGCCACCACCGTTTGTATGCCGGCGGCGTCAAGCACGCGCACCGTGGCGGCATTGATGTTGGGCATCATGGCGGGCTGCACGCAGCCTTCGAGCATGAGCATCTTGCGGGCGTGCTGGCGCGCGGGCCATGGGCCGGCAGCCTGCCTGGCCGGTACCTTGTTTTTGAGCGATGCGGGCAAGAGGCCGCGGACGGCTTGTCCGGCTTTCATGGCGGGCGCAAAAAGCGGCGACGGAAGGCCTTCCTTGAGAGCCCAGCGCACGGCACGCTCACCGGCCGGGCGCGGCACGCGCTCGTCAACCAGCTTGCGGCCGATATCCACCAGGTGCCCGTATTCCACCCCGCTGGGGCAGGTGCTTTCGCAGTTGCGGCAGGTGAGGCACCGGTCCAGGTGCAGCTGGGTCTTGCGTGTGGGCGCTTCACCCTCCAGCACTTGCTTGATGAGGTAGATGCGGCCGCGCGGGCCGTCAAGCTCGTCGCCCAGTAATTGGTAGGTGGGGCAGGTGGCCGTGCAAAAACCGCAATGCACACATTTGCGCAGGATGGCTTCAGCCTCCAGGCCGTCAGCGGTGTTTTTGAATTCAGGGGCGAGGTGGGTTTGCATGGCGTCAGGACCCTTCTTTCAGGGCCAGAGCGAGGGCCTTGCGCCGGGCAGCGCGCTGGAAATCCGCATACAGCGGCGGCAAGGACAAGGTCAACAGCATGAGGGCCAGGGGCACGACCCAGATGAAACCGACGTATTTGAAGCCGGCCGCACCGACCAGGCCGCCGGCAATGAACATGGCCAGCAAGGTGCCCAAGAGCCGTACCTTGATGCGGTTGGCACGCACACGGGACTCGATGGAGCTGGCGGTACGGTTCCAGTAAAACATCTTGCCGAGCTCGATGCCAAGGTCGGTGATGACGCCGGTCATGTGCGTGGTGCGGATCTGGGAGGACGAGATTTTGCTGACCAGCGCGTTTTGCAGGCCCATGGTGAAGGCCAGCACCAGCACGGTCAGGGGCACGGCGAACGGCGTCTGCCGGTTCAGCGTTGCGCCAAGCAGGCCGAAGACCAGCAAAAGAACGGACTCGAGCAACAGCGGCAGGGCGAACTCACTGCGAAGGTGCCGGTGGCGCGCCCAATTGACCAGCACGGCCGTCACTGCCGCACCCAGGGTGAAGGCCAGCAAGGCGCCCACCGCACCCAGCACCAGTGTCAGGTTCCCAAGGATGAGGTTGTCGGCCACGATCGAGACAAACCCCGTCATGTGCGAGGTGTACATGCTGACCAGCAGGAAGCCCCCGGCGTTGACAGCCCCGGCATTGAACGCAAGCACGCCGCCGAGCAGGCGGTTGATGGTGGGCGTGCGGTGCTGCCCGGTGAGATGGCGCAGGCGGCGCATGAATTACCAGCCCGCCGCCATGCGGCCGCGGTTAAGGATTCCGGCGGGATCGAACTCGCGCTTGAGGTCCCGGTGGATCCGGTCCAATGGCGGCTTTAATGCATCAAATCGGGCTGTAGAACCTGCTGGTATTGCGCCGGCAGCTATAAAAAGAGTAGCATGCCCGCCAGCCTGTGCAGCGGCCGCACGCAATGCCTGTGCTTGCCCCGCGCCTGCCCGTACCCATCGCTGGGCGCCATGCCATTCCACCAGCGGCGAGTCGGGCAAATCCGGAACATGGGCCGTTTGCGGCAAGGACAGCCGCCACAAGTCCTGGTCGACCTGGCGTGCCCGGAACCACGGGTGCTGCTGGTTGCGACAGTCCTGCCAATAGCCGGCAGCTTCGGCGCTGCCTTGTTTCTCGCCGCCCAGCACCTTGCAGGCGGCTTCGACGGCGGCGACAGCGCCGCGCAATCGCAGACAGAGCGTACCGATGCCGGCCTCTTCAGACCAGCAGCTCGCATTGAGCGGCAAGGGCCGGCCGCCCCAGGCATTCAGCCAGTCAAGCGCCTGCGCCTGGCTGCATTCAAAGCGCAGGGTGGCCTCGGCAGGCGCTACCGGCAGCACCTTGAGGCTCACTTCAGTGAGCACGCCCAAGGTACCCAGGGCACCCACCATGAGCCGGGAGACGTCATAACCCGCCACATTTTTCATGACCTGCCCGCCGAACGTGAGCAGTTCGCCACGCCCGTTGATGAGCTTGAGGCCCAACATGTAATCACGCACCGCGCCCACGCTGGCGCGTGCTGGCCCGCTCAGGCCGCTGGCAACCATGCCGCCCACGGTGGCTTTTGCCCCTGAACCGTCAAAACGGGGCGGCTCGAAGGGCAGGCACTGGCCCTGGGCCGCCAGCAAGGCCTCGAGTTCGGCCAGCGGCGTGCCGGCGCGCGCAGTCACGACCAGTTCACTCGGTTCGTAGCTGATGACACCCGCGTATGGCGTCATGTCGAGGATGTCACCTTCCAGGGATTGGCCGTAAAAGTCCTTGGTGCCGCCACCCCGAATACGCAGCGGCGTGCCGGCGGCAGCGGCAGTGCGTATCCGCCCGGTCAGGGACTCCATCACATCATCGGTATCTGAAGGCATGGCTGGGATGGTACGTGGGTATCGCGCCTGGGGAGTTGATCTTTTTGCATGCCGCCTGTTCGGTTTTTTCAGAGGGCGAAGCTCAGTCCTCGAAAAAGTTCACCGGCAAGCCGGGCACATCCACCCGCATCGAAAACACGCAACCGGACTCGGGATAAGCCTGCAGTTCGGCCGCCGGGCGGTTGTAGCGTGCCGTGGTGACGTAAAGCGTTTGCAGGTCGTCACCGCCAAAACACGGCATGGTCGGGCACTGCGCGGGCACGGGAATTTCGGCCAGCAACTCTCCTGCCGGTGACAGCTTGAGAAGGCGTGCACCTTCAAACATGGCCACCCAGTAGTTGCCCTGGATGTCCACCGCTGCGCCGTCGGGCCGCCCGCCATAACCGGGCATGCCGAACTGCCAGCCGGCAGGCTTGCCGGGCCATTGGTGGAACACGCGGCGGTTCGCCATGGCGTTGCTGTCGGCATCCCAGTCCCAGGCATGTGTGGTGTGCGTGGGGGTATCCGTCCAGTACACGGTTGCGGCGTCCGGCGACCAGGCCAGGCCATTGGCAATGATGGCGCCGCCTGCCTTGCGCTCCACCGCAGGCACAAGGCTGTTGCGGCAGTCGATGGAAAAAAGCTCGGCCACGGACTTGTCCCGTGGTTCATACATCGTGCCGGCCCAGAAGCGGCCTCGCGGATCGGCCTTGCCGTCGTTGAACCGCGTCGTGTTGGTGTCATGGCCGGCCCGCATGAGCTGCTGGAGCTCGGCGCCCCACTCGCGGGCGCGGTAAATGCCGTCGCGCAATGCGATCACCAGGCCACTGCCTTGCCCCTGTGTACGGGCCGGCGCAATGCTGCCGGGCTCCGACGGCATGGCCCAGCTTTGCACCGTCCCCATAAAGACGTTGCAACGGTGAATCTGCCGGCCTGGAATGTCAACCCAATACAGCATTTGCTCGTCGGGATGCCAGAACGGCGATTCACCCAGTTCACTGGGTTGTGCAACAACGGTTTGCCATGTCATGCGGCGTTCCTTGAAAGGCTGAAAAGTGGACAGGGACCCAAGGTTAGCACCGGCAGGGCCGCCGCCGGAAACGGCCCCCGCAGCCGAATCCCGGCGATCGTGCAACGCCCACGAGGCACGCGTCAAAAAAAACAGCCCACCGGCTTGCGCCAGCGGGCTGAACATCCAAAGGAGATACTCAATCAGGGGGCTGCCCTGGGGCAGCCCGAATTCGTCTGACTATGAATTAACGGTTGTAGGCGGTCTCACCGTGCGAGGTGATGTCCAGGCCTTCGCGTTCGTCTTCTTCGCTGACGCGCAGGCCAATCGTGAGGTCAACCACCTTGTAGGCGATGAAGGAAACCACACCGGACCAGACGATGGTGATCAGCACGGCCTTGGCCTGGATCCAGACCTGGCCGGCGATGGTGTAAGCGTCAGGCGTCACGGCCGTGGCGGTCACCCAGTCACCCACGAAGCTTGGGCCACCCAGGGCTGGCGAGTTGAAGACGCCGGTGAGCAGCGCGCCCAGAATACCGCCCACGCCATGCACGCCGAACACGTCGAGCGAGTCGTCAGCGCCCAGCAGTTTCTTCAGGCCGTTCACACCCCAGAGGCAGGCGAAGCCGGCGATCAGGCCGATGATGAGGCCGCCGCCGATGCCGACGTTGCCGGCTGCGGGCGTGATGGCCACCAGGCCGGCGACAGCGCCGGACGCTGCACCCAGCATCGAGGCCTTGCCGCGCATCAGCGCTTCACCGACGCACCATGCCAGCACAGCGGCAGCGGTAGCACCCAGCGTGTTGATGAAGGCCAGGGCGGCGAAACCGTTGGCTTCCAGGGCGGAGCCGGCGTTGAAGCCGAACCAGCCCACCCACAGCAATGCGGCGCCAACCATGGTCAACGTGAGGCTGTGAGGGGCCATGGCTTCCTTGCCGTAGCCGATACGCTTGCCTATGCAGAAGGCGCCTACCAGGCCGGCGACAGCGGCGTTGATGTGCACCACGGTACCGCCTGCAAAATCCAGGGCGCCCATTTGCCAGATATAACCGCCCTTGGCGCTCATGGCGTCGGCGACTTCCTTGCCGGTGTAGGCGTCAGGGCCCATCCAGAACCAGACCATGTGGGCAATAGGTGCATAGCTGAAGGTGAACCAGATCGCCATGAACAGCAGCACTGCGGAGAACTTGATGCGTTCGGCAAAGGCGCCAACGATCAGCGCGCAGGTGATGCCGGCAAAAGTGGCCTGGAAGGCTGCGAACACGATCTCGGGGATCACGACACCCTTGCTGAAGGTGGCGCCATTGGCAAAGGTGCCCGCGACGTTGTCCCAGATGCCCTTCATGAAGAGCCGGTCGAAGCCGCCGAAGAAGGCGTTGCCTTCGGTGAAAGCCAGGCTGTAGCCATAGATAAACCACAGCACGACGATCATCGAGAACGTCACCATGACCTGCATCAGGACGGACAGCATGTTCTTGCTGCGGACCAGACCGCCGTAGAACAGGGCCAGGCCAGGCACGGTCATCATGATGACCAGCAGCGTGGAAACCATCATCCAGGCGGTGTCGCCTTTGTTGGGAACGGGCGCAGCGGCAGCCGGTGCAGAGGCTGCAGCTGCAGCGGCGGGTGCTGTCGCTGCGGCAGGCGCGGCGGCGGAAGCAGCAGCTTCAGCCGGCTTGGCTTCTGCAGCGGAAGCGGCGGGTGCAGCTGCCGGGGCCTGCGCCATCACGGCGCCGGTCGTCAGCAGGCTCAGTCCCAGTACAAGGGAGGCAAGTAGTTTTTTCATGTCTATGTTCTCTTCGTTTTTTGGGGTAAGCCTTACAGCGCTTCCTTGCCGGTTTCACCGGTACGGATGCGCACGACCTGCTCGAGGTTGTAAACAAAAACCTTGCCGTCGCCGATCTTGCCGGTGCGGGCGGCGCCCTCAACCGCTTCAATCACGCGATCCACCAGATCGTCGGAGACTGCTGCTTCGATCTTGACCTTGGGCAGAAAATCGACGACATACTCTGCACCGCGGTACAGCTCGGTATGGCCTTTCTGGCGGCCGAAGCCTTTGACTTCAGTCACAGTAATGCCTTGCACGCCAATGCCGGAAAGCGCTTCACGCACTTCGTCCAGCTTGAACGGTTTAATGATGGCCGTTACGAGTTTCATTTTCAGGGTTCCTCCAGGGATGAATAGGGAAGCAGCATCGTCAAGCACCACCTCAGCCGGATTAAGGCTTTTGTACGAGTCATTGCTGATGGAGTCTCCGTAGAAGCTCCAAAGGTTGGCAACTTGCGTGGACTTCTTAGCAGGTAACGTGCCAAAGACGCTTTGCATGGATGACCGGCCCGCCCCTGAACTTCGAGCGAACCTCCGCGAATCGCGCCGGATACGATGCACCAATAAAGGGCAATCAAGCGCACAATTTTGGAGCATTAAGCTAAAAAGGCATCACCAAGCCTGTCTTTAGTGCACGGCGGTCTTCTGCAACGTTCGTTTCTGGGACGGCCAGCACCAGGAGATCGGCGGCAAGAATGCCACGGCGGATCCTGGTACTGACACAACCAGGCAAGTGCACGGGACGAAAGTGAGTGCCACTATCGGATGCAGCGGGGCACACCTTTCTGGTGAACCAGCGGGTGGCTTCTCTCGCTAGGCGATACTCGTCTTAGGTGAAGGTATGGTGCACCTGCAACCCGGGATGGCCTCGGGTTCAGTTGTGATGCCGCCTCTGAGGGAGGAAGTTTCGAATGAGCTTGTCTTTAGTGCATAGCCGCGCCTTGTTGGGCCTGGAAGCAAGGCCCGTGCAGGTGGAGGTGCATCTTGCCAACGGTTTGCCCAGCTTTACGCTGGTCGGGCTTGCGGAAACGGAAGTCAAGGAAGCGCGTGAACGCGTGCGCTCGGCCATCCAGAACGCCGGACTGGAATTTCCCGCCAATAAACGCATTACGGTCAATCTGGCACCCGCTGATCTTCCCAAGGATTCCGGCCGTTTCGATCTGCCCATCGCGCTCGGAATCCTGGCGGCCAGCGGCCAGATCGACGCCCGCAAACTGGAAGGCTATGAGTTCGCCGGCGAGTTGTCGCTGGGCGGCGACTTGCGTCCCATTCGGGGAGCGCTTGCCATGAGCCTCGCCCTGGCGCGCCCGGCACGGCTTGCCGCCGAGAAATTGCCGAAGCTGGTTCTGCCAGAGGCCAGTGCCCAGGAAGCAGCGTTGGTCCCCGGCGCCGAAATCTTTCAGGCGCACCATTTGCTCGATGTGGTGAGGCAATTTTTGCCGGGCGACACCCCGACTGAAGCAGGGGAAGGCTGGTCTCGCGTCAAGCCGATCGTGCCTTCGGGGCAGTCCCCATATCCTGATCTGGCCGACGTCAAAGGCCAGGCGGCGGCCCGGCGCGCCCTGGAAATTGCCGCGACCGGCGGGCACAGCGTACTGATGATGGGCGCCCCAGGCTCCGGAAAATCCATGCTGGCACAGCGCTTTGCAGGCCTGCTGCCGGCCATGACCACCGAAGAAGCACTGGAAAGCGCAGCGGTGGCGTCATTGGGCGGCCGGTTCACGCTGGACAAATGGGCGATACGCCCCACCTGCGCGCCGCACCACACGGCCAGCGCCGTTGCGCTTGTCGGTGGTGGTTCCCCGCCGCGGCCTGGTGAAATTTCCCTGGCGCACCGCGGCATCCTGTTTCTGGATGAACTCCCGGAGTTTCCGCGGGCAGCCCTGGAAGCCCTGCGTGAACCGCTGGAGTCCGGCACCATCACCATTTCGCGAGCCGCCCAGCGCGCCGAGTTCCCGGCGCGCTTTCAGCTGGTCGCAGCGATGAACCCTTGCCCCTGCGGTTACCTCGGCTCGAGCTTGCGGGCTTGCCGTTGTTCGCCCGAACAGGTGTCGCGTTACCAGGGCAAGCTCAGCGGCCCGCTGCTGGACCGCATCGACCTGCATGTTGAGGTGGGTGCGCTTGCAGCCGATGAACTGGTCAACGCGCCGCCGGGCGAAGCCACTGCCGTTATCAGGGCCCGGGTTGCCACGGCACGTGATCGTGCTATTGCCCGGCAGGGCACCACCAACCAGGCGCTGGAAGGCCAGGCCATTGATGCGCAATGCCAGCTCGATGACGCAGCCGCGAAATTCCTGAACACCGCAGCAGCGCGGTTGGGGTGGTCAGGCCGCAGCATCCATCGCTGCCTGAAAGTGGCCAGGACAATTGCCGACCTCGCAGGCGCACAGGCCGTCCAGGTCGTCCACGTCGCGGAAGCCGTGCAGTACCGTCGGGCGCTCAAGGCAGCCCATTGACCAGGGCCGCCGAGCCGCGCAAAAGCCCGACTAACTCAATCGCTCAATAGGTGGCAAGCACATTCAGGAACCAGCCCCGACTGCGGTAAGACAGGTCGGTCAGGTCATCGGAATACTTGGTGAAGTTGTATCCCACCCCAACCTTCACCCCCTTGCCAAGGTGGCGATAGACACCGAGGAGCATGCCGGCTTTTGCATCCTGCGCCTCCGTGGCGCGCAGGTTGCGCCATTCAATCAGGGCGTCCCACTCCTTGACCAGGTGAAGATCCGCCCGGAAGATCAGAAGATCAGCACGGCTGGAGAACCACTCCCCGCCGGCAACCGGCATTTTCAGCTCGCCGACGCGGAACGCGTATTTGGCGCCGACGGAAAGCCACGGCTTCACGTCGTAAATTGTGTCGACGGAAAACACCTGGCTGCGCTGCGCGTAGTCGGCCGCCTGGCCCGAAGGGGTCAGCTGGCCCGCGGTCGGCACGTTGTGCAGGTTGGTGTACTTGAACAGGGTGTTCCAGCGGTCGTTGTCAACCGGCCGGTAGGCGCTGCCCAGCACAAACTCATGGTAGTTACCGTCGACAAAGGCCCCCTGGCTGTTGCTTGAACGCGAGACATTGAGCTTGCCCAGCACGCGCCAGGCAGGGTCCACCTGCATGCCCACCGTGTTGCGCATCAGCCAGGTGGTACGTTCGCCGGACACATTGCTCCGGTCGTTGCGCCACTCAAGATTACCGCTGTATTTCAGGCTGTCCTTTTTGTAGCCGACAGAGCCACCGAGCGCACGGCGCCTGAGGTCACCGGCCAATGGGTCGGACACGGTTCCGAACTCGACCTTGGCGCCCCAGTTCCAGCGGTCATTAGGCGACCAGTCCATGCCAAAGGCTTGCGTCAAGCTTTGCGGGCCGGCCCCATTGACTGCACGGCCCTCGCCGAACACCCGCAATTGATCGGACACGCGGGTGCTTGCACCAGAGACCAGCGTCCCTTGGCGGCCGCGCCACGCGACATCCGGGCTTTCTGTTTCCATCGTGTACGCCAGATAGGCATTGCTCCGGTCGGAGATGCGGTAGTCGGCGCCCAGCTTGCCGCCGGCGCCCATGCTGCCGCCGGATGCTTCGCCGCTGAGCTTCACGCGTTCGCTGACTTGCAGTGCGCCACCCAGGCCGACGCGGTTGTTGGGGTCGCGCGTATCGTCACGCTCCAGCGTCCCCTGAACGTAACCGTAAGCTTCCCAGTTTTCTTTTTCCCCGGGTTTCCCACCCGCACGATCAGGCCGGTAATCCGCCCTCACCTGCGCATCCGTGCGCGATCCGGTCTGGGAAAGCAACGGGCTGGCATTTGGCGTGACATTGGAACGATCGTCCGCACGGACCCCGACAGCGACTTCCCATTCGCTGTTCAGCGTCTGCCGCACCGCAAGTTCGGCGTTCTGGTTATTCTGCAGATCGCCGTCGCGCTTGTCTGCCTTGACCAGCACGCGCGTGCCCGGAACAAGCTCCACATCGGCAGCGGCACCGGCCTGCCGGACCGCCTCACCGCCTATGCCAATCTGCCCCGGGGCCGAATAACCGCGGTCACGGTTCTGGACATAAGAGGTGATCTTCCCCTTCATGCTGTCGGTGACTTCGGCGAGATCCACCGAGCCTTCCAGACGTTCTGCGCCGGCCGACTGGATGCCGCCGTTGTTCAGCGTGTTAAATCCAAAGCCGCCATCAAGAGAGGTTTGGGCGCCATTGCCCGGCCCCTTGGAACGTGCCGCCTCAAACTTCAGCCAGGTGCCGGGCTTGTAGCGCAGCGTCCCGTCGATCCCCTTGAGCGTCTGACTGGAGCCTGTTTCGCCCTGGTGGTAGCTGCTGGCGCCCAGCTGCACATGGTCGTTCAGCCATTGGCTCGCGCGAATGCCGGTCGACAGGTTGTTGATGGCCGTGACGCCGGGTGCAAACTCGTATGTCGTCACGAGGTAGACCGGCTGGCCGCCTACCGCAGACGCCATGATCAGGCCGGCGCCGGCGCCGGTCGCCGACAGGGGCGATTGCAACAGGATACGGCCTTGAAGGTAGTTGATCTCGTAATCCTGCGTAGGCGCGAGTTCGCGGCGCTCGATCACCATGCCGGAGTCCTTGTCGCGGACCTCGATCCAGACGCGCTCCGAGCCCTGTGTGATGTCGAGGTGGCGCAGGTAGTAGAGCGAGCCTCCCGTGCCGCGAAATTCCTCGCGCGAAGCCAGCGTTCCCGGATCGGCGGCAAAAGCATCAATCTGGGTCTGTTTTTCGCCATAGGTCGTGGCATCTTCAGAGCGGTAGCGCACCTGCGCGCCATAGAGGCCGCGCGAGTACTGCATCAGCTCCGTCCCGCTCCACGAGGTCTGGAAGTTACCCCACATGACGTGCGAGTCGCCTTTTTGCAGTTTGACAAAAAACTTGCCCTGCGTCGGCGCATCATCCACCGTTGTGCTGTCATCACCGTAAACGGGGTAGTAGAGGTTGGGGTCAATACTGCGCAGAAGGTATTTGGGATCCTTGCTGGAGAAGTTGGAAAACAGGTCCTCGATAGGACCTTCCCGGGTATCGGCCGAAGCCGTCAGCAGCCATTCGCCCTTGATTTTTCCCTTGAGGTAGAAAGCGGCACGGCCATCAACATACACCTTGTCTTCATAGTGACTTAAGTCCCCGGTCACCAGTTTGGCGGGCCCGGAGACATTGTTTTTCCCGACCGTCAAATCCCCCAGTGCCAGGTAAAACCAGTCATCCGCGGCGATGTTGAGGTTGCGGCGGAAGTTGCTTGCGCGCCCGTCCGACTCTTTCAGCGTCACCTCTACAGACTGCGGACCTGCCGGCATGATTTGTTTCATGGCGAACTTGCCCTGCGCATCGATCGGCAGTTCCAGCCCCAGCGCTTCGATGCGCTGGCCCAGCTTGAGATTGGTGCCGTTGACCGTGACGGTGCCGCCGGTCACCGGAATATTGCGCAGCGCCAGGCTGTTTTCGCCATACCCCGTCAGCCGTTCGCGCTCGAGCTTCTCCGCATCTTCATTGACCGGCATGGCGCGCACCAGAAGGTTCAGGGATTTCAGACTGGTCTCATCGAAACGCCCCTGGGCGTCATAAACACGCAGGAGGTAGAACACCTGGTCGCCGGCCGTATTGGCCGGAACGGTCCAGTTGAGCGCGCCTGACCATGTGATGGGCACGACCTCAAAAGGCTGCTCCTGTGTTTTCTGCCCTGCACGGAAAAGCCGCAGTTCGGCTTTTTTGATCCAGGGAATGTAGTTCGCCCAGGCCCGGAACTCCACCACCTCGCCCTTGACCGCTGCATTGGGTGTGGCCCAGGCATTCATCACCGGCGCAATGGCCAGGCTGTCATAACGCACCTGGATGTCAGCCTTCTCGAGCGCGACGTCAGCGCACCGCTGACCATCTGCTTCATTGGGAATCTCGGAGGCATTGATAGGCTCGCCATCAATCGTGATGCGAAACGGCACAGTGGACTGCCCCACGGCCTGTGGCGTG
This sequence comes from Polaromonas sp. P2_G11, assembly GCF_056403595.1. NCBI lineage: Bacteria > Pseudomonadati > Pseudomonadota > Betaproteobacteria > Burkholderiales > Comamonadaceae > Polaromonas > Polaromonas sp. P2_G11. The sequence continues at coordinate 92,947 of NZ_JBFUFE010000004.1, forward strand.
CAGGGCTTGGCGGCCGCCAGCGGAACAGGAACGGCTGCCGGCGCTACGGCCTCGAACCACACGCGCAGCTCGACGCGGCGATTGCGGGCCATCCCTTCAGGCGTCGCGTTCGATGCCAACGGTTTGTTCTCGCCTGCACCCTCGATCGAATAGGTGATGGCGGGATTGTTCAGCTGCTGCTTGAGATAGGCTGCAACGGCCAGGGCGCGGGCCTCGGAAAGCCCCTGGTTGTCCTTGAATATCCGCTTTGTCTCCGGCGCCAATCGCTGGTTGTCTGTGTGCCCGACAACAGCAATGCGCATACCGGGAGACGACGCGCCCTTGGCGCGTATCTCGGCGGCTAGCGCCTCAATGGATGCTTTGGCGGCGGGCAGCAACTCGGCCTTGCCCGACACAAAAAGGCTCTGGCCCCTGGCTTCTTCCAGCGCCTTGTTGACGGAGGCCACGCTCTGCGGCAACTGCGCTGCGCGGCTGCGCATGCCTGCCGCCTCTTCCCGCGTAACGCCCGAAGGCAACGGGTAGTTGATGGCCGGCTGCACCTCCGCAGGCGGCGGCACCGAGAACAGGTCGATACGGCCATTGTCAATTCGCTTGCCGCTGACTTCGGTGGCGGCCCATACAGAAGACCCTGCACAAAGGACGCTGACGGCTACTGCAATGGTGTGTGTACGGAAATTCATTTCGCCGACTCCAGCTCGGTTTCAATCATCAAGGGATGGAGGGGTTCACTGTCTGTTTCCGCGCGCTCCTTCTTTCGTCTTTCCTTCCACAAGACCTGTATCCGGTCACCGATCGCCGACACGCGTTTTTCCGCAAGCCCCGCCGCCTCGGCGCCTCGGTGATAGGCAATGCGCAGGATGGATGGACGTGTCGCGAGTTGCGAAGGCAGCTTTTCCAGCACCGCGAGATACGCAGGCTGTAACTCCGTGCCGTCGTTCAGGAATGCAGAGCCGGAGAGTTCGAGCCGGACCACACGATGGACCGTCGCGCCGAAATTGAGCTTCACCATCTTGCCGCGTGTCACCCGTACATCACGCGGGTTTTCGGTTGTCAACCGATAGCCCGAAGGCAGGGTTCTTTCGTCCACCTTCATCACGAAGTTGGAACCGCGATCAGCGTTCGGGATTGCCGCGCAAGCCACGTGGAAACGTCCATCATGGTCGCTGGTAACCAGCAACCCGCGCGCAGTTGCAATGCGGACATTCGCGATGCCCGGCTCCCCCTCGTCCTGGTAGCCGTTGGCGTTCTTGTCGTCAAAGACCTTGCCGATGATGTCGGAGCAATCGAAGGTGGGATCGGGAACCACACGCACCGTCGCTGTGGCGGTGTTGGACACCTGGGCGTTGACCAGCGCATTGCGGGCTGCGACCTGATTCACGTAAGTGCCTTCCGACACACCGCTGCCCACCACCAGCAGCATGCGAAGCGTTTTGCGCTCACCTGCGGTAAACGTCTGGCCGGCCCAGGTGAGATTGCGTCCGCTCACCGTGGGCTCAAGTGCCACGCCGTTGAGCGATGCCGAGCCGGTGCGATACCTGAAGCCCGCCGGAATCACATCCACGATGTTGATGTTGCCGAGCACCGCATTCAGCGTGTTGGTCGCCGTGATGTTGTACGGCACCAGGTCGCCGCGGACCACATTGACCAGCGGCGTGCTCTTTGTCATCACAATTGCGCCGCCCAGCACCGGGTCCAGCGGGATGTGGTTATTCAACACGTTGGCCGAGCCTGGTACTGCGGCAAAAGTGAACGTGTAGAAGTACTGGGTCGTGGCCGCACCGCCCGCAAGGGCAAGGGTGTTGTTGGGGCAAGCTGCGGGGTTGTGCAGCGGCACGCCCGCTGTGGGTGCGAAGTTGCTGTTCTGCACCAACGCCGGATCTGGGCTCGGAGGCGCCAGGCCCACGCCCAGGGTCGCGGTACAGGCTGGAATGATCGCCGACGGACCGGGCAGGTAACCCGGTGGCGACGTCACCGTCAGTGTGTACAAGGTCGCGCCTGCCGGAGCACCGCCCAGCAACAGGAACTGGTAAGAACCATCAGCGCCCGTCGTCTGCGTCAGGCTGCCGCCAATCACATCGGCTGCGGTGAGGCCTGGGGCCGAGAGTGTGACGATGGCGTTGGGTACAGGCTGACGGCTGACCGCGTCGTAGATCACTCCGCTCGGATCCAGCGGCAGGCTCTGGGCCAAGGTTGTGGTACCGGCGGTTAGCGTGAGGCCTCTTAACGTTCCGTCGGTATTGTTCGCACCGGCCGGATTGGAGGTCGAATTCACCTGTCCATTCGTATAGGGCAATCCGGTCTCATTGGGCACCGGGCGTCCATAGATGCGCCCGCTTGTGGGCTCCCGAAAGCGGATTTGGTAACCCGAGCCCGGCGCCACACTGGAAAAGCTGTAAGCGCCGTTTGCATCGGAGGTTGTGGTGCCCACCACCACGCCGCCGAGTGTCAGCTCGACGATCCAGCCCGGGACCAATGGTTCACCTGGGTCCTTGATACGGTCATGGTTGAGGTCGCGCCACACGCTGCCTTGCACCGCCGCCACGTCGGAGATCGCCGTGGGGTCGGTTGCCGTGTTGTTGCCGGAAAAGCCGCTGGGCTCATTGCCGCCGGAGACCACCGCCGTGTTCACCAGGACCTGTCCGGACAAACCGGCAGCCACCGCAACACGTACCGTGATGACGGGCGCTGTGGCACCGGAGGCGATCACGCTGTTGGTGTTGCAGGTGACGGTGGTTGCGGTGTTGGAGCAGGACCAGGTTGCGCCGCCATTGACGGCAGCTACAGTCATACCCACAGGCAGGGTGTCGACCACCGTCACGGTGGCGGACGTTGCCGCTGCGCCGACATTGGAAACGGTGATGGTGTAGAAGCCTGTGCTGGATCCCTGGGCGAAGCTGACCGGCGCGTGCGTTTTGGCGATCGCCAGGTCAGGCGCATTGCCCGGGATTTCAGCGAAATTGTTGTCAGCTGACACGGCATTCGCGCTGGCGAGTGGAATCGTCGAAATCGAGGACACCGGGTTGGCCGGCAAGGTCGCCGTTCCGCCGGTACTGCCCGCGATGGTCTGGCCATTGGTCGTGCCGGTGGCCTGCGGCAGGGGCTGCGTCACGGTATAGGTCCCCTGCGCGAGCCCCGTAAAGCTATAGGTACCGTCGGCCAGCGTGACCGTTGACCTGGAGACAGCGAGCCCATTGATGTCGGTGCCCGTCAGATTGATCGTCTGTCCGCCGATGCCGTGATCGCTTCCATTCATCAGGCCGCTGTTGTCATAGTCCAGGAAGACCTTGCCGGAAATCGTGCCGCCATTGGACACCTCGGCGAAGTTGTTGCCGCTCGAAACCGTATTGGGCGGCAGCACGATGCTGCTGATCCGGCTCGGTGTGACAGCCGGTGTGGTCGCCGTTCCGGGTGTTCCGCCGTTCGGAACAGCGCCCGCGGTGGTAATGCCGTTAGAGGTGCCGGCAGGTTGTGCGGGCTCCACCACGCTGTAAGTTCCAGGCAAAAGGTTGCCGAACGAATAGCTGCCCGCCGCATCGGTGACCGTGGTCGCGACCAGCGCATTGCCTGCGTCCCGTAGCTCGATGGTGACGCCTGCGAGCGGATCATCCGCGCCGTCCTGCGCGCCATTGTTGTTCAGGTCCTTGAACACCTTGCCCGAAATGGTCGAAGGAACGACTTCGGCAAAGTTGTTGTTGGCGGAGCCCGAAATTTCGGCGGCTCCGCCGTCACCATTGAGAACCACGTTGGTGATCTGGCTGGTGGTAGCCGTGGGGTTGGATGCCGTACCGGCTGAACCCGTGCTGCCATTGATGCCACTGATGGGGCCGGCGGTCGTGATGCCATTGGTGGTTCCCGCGGGCTGCGCCGGCTGGCAAACGGAGTAGCTGCCGGCAGCCAGTGAGGAGAACAGGTAGTTGCCGAGCGCATCGGTGGTTCCTGTCGTCAGCAGTGCGCCACTGCAGTTTGCGCCGCTGCGCAGTTCAATGCCGACCCCGGCGATCCCCGTGTCGGTGCCGTTCTGAAAGGTGCCGTTGGGCGTGACGTTGTTGTCTCTGAAAACCTTGCCGGAGATGTAGCCAAGGGTGCTGATCGTCAACGTCGCATTGGCAGGCGCCTGGTTGTTGCCCAGATTCGTTTGTAGGGCACCGGCGGGAATGTTGTTGGTGTGTACGCCAGCCGTCAGCCCCGTCACATTGACATCAATCGTACAACCACCTGCGGGGATCGTGCCGCCGCTATTGAGCCTCACGCTGGTGGCGTTGGCGGCAGCCACGACAGTACCGCCGCAGGAGGTCGTCATGCCCGGAGCTGCCGTCAAACGGATCTGGCCGGGTGCCGTCGGCAGGACGTCGTCAAAATCCGCGCTCAAGGTCATTGCTGCGGCATTCGTGTTGCCGATGACGATGCTCAGGCGCGATACGCCGCTCGGTGGGATCACCGCAGGGGTGAACTGCTTGCCGACGGTCGGCGGGGTGGAGGTAATGAGCTGTGCGCTGGTGGGCTCCTGGTTGGTGACGCCCTCGGTGGTAGTAATGCTCCCGGTCGGGATGGTGTTGGTGTACACGCCCGAAATGTTGCTCAGAACATTCACCGTGACGGTACAGAACCCATTGGCTGCGAGTGTGGCCCCGGTCAGGCGAACGCTGGTGGCGGACGCTGCGGCAACAACAGTGCCGCCTGCACAGGTCGTGGCCGCCGCCGGCGTAGGCGCGACGACAAGTCCGGCGGGCAATGCGTCCGTCAGGGTCATGCCGTTGAGCAGCGTGTTGTTGGGATTGTCGAAACGGATCGTCATGACCGCCGCCGCACCGGGCGCCTTGGTGTCGGACCCGGTCGTGAACCCGACAGGATTGCCTGCGTCCAGCGTGCGGGCGCTGAAAGCCTTGTGCACCACAACTGGTGACCTCGCGCGCAGCGTATCGCTCGTAGGCTGGGTGTTCGCCAGGGCATTGCCGCCCGCGGTTGCCGTTAGTGCGTTGGCTGGAATGGTATTGACATAGTCGCCTTGCGCCGCCACAAAGACGTCGATTTCAACCTGGCAGGTTGCCGGCACATTTCCGGCCGCGGCGACGATGATGCCGCCCGAAAGCTGCACCGTGTTGACCGTCGAAGAGACCGTCGCACCCTGGCATGTCGTCGTCGGATTCGCGCCACTGGGAACGGTCACACCAGCCGGCAAGGTGTCGGTGACCGCCAGGTCGCTGACGGGCTGTGAAAGCGGGTTATAGAAAGTGATGCGCAAGCGGGACCGGGTACCCGGCGCCACCACGTTAGGCGTGAACTGCTTGACGATGCCAATGTTCGTGCTGATCGCCAGGCTGGTCGTTGCCGGGTTGGCATTGGTCAGGTTCTGGTCGGTGATGATGGCACCCGGCGGAATGGTGTTCGTGTTGCCACCGGTCACGGCAGACGTCACGTTGACCGATACCTGGCAGGTCGCGTTTGCAGCCAGGTTTACCCCTGACAGACGGACCGATCGCGCGCCCGCCGCAGCGGTCACAACCCCGCCCGGGCATGTCGTTGCGGTTGCCGGGGTAGGCGTCACCACCCACCCATTGTTGGTGCCGCCTGCAACACCGCCGACCGTGAAGTAGTCGGTGATATCCAGGTTGGTAACCGCCTGGGACCCGTTGGATATGTTGATCGTCAGCCGGCTCACCTGGCCGGGGAAAGCCAGGGAACTGATGGAAGTCGTTTTGCTGACGGCCAGGCCGGTAGGAGCATTGAAAAGCAGCGTGCCGACAACGGCGGTGACGTTACGCACGCCGCCGTCCGCGAGGATGCCGTTGGGGGGGATGCTGTTGACCCAGTTCGCGCCGCCTGTTGCCACCACATCAAACAGGAAAGCGCAATTTCCGCCGCCCGCCACATTGGCGCCGGTCAACGTTGCGCTGCCTGCCCCTGCAACAGCCGTGATGGACGTGCTTCCCGCGCAGGTCGTCTGCGCATTGGGCGGAGTGGCCAGCACCATGCCCGCCGGGAGCGGATCGGTCACACTGACGTTTGTCAGCGCGAGCGCGCTCGAATTCAGGAGCTGAACCGTGACCGTTGATTTGCCGCCCGAGGACACGCCGGGTGGATTGAAGCTCTTGTTCGCGGTCAGCGCGGAGGTGTAGGTCAGCTGGGGGGTGTTGGTTGATACCGTACCCAGTGTGTGTGTCGTGCCGTTCCCGTAGGTTTCGGTGCCGTCGACCGTCGCGGTGTTGTTATAAACGCCGGCCGGCCCTACGACATCCACCTGCAAGTTACAGCTGCCGTCCGCACCCGTGCCGTTGTTGGCGCGAGCCGGAACGGTGCCGCCGGTGATGCCGATCGAAGTGGAGCCGGCAACCGCCGTGATGGCGGGGGCGCCGCAGGTGCTTGCCGCGTTGGCCGGATTTGCGATGCGGAGCTGGCCCCCACCGCTGGTTGCCAATTGCAGAGTATCCGAAACCGCAACGTTGGTCAGTGGGTTCGCCGACTTGTTCGTCAGCGTGATGGTCATGCGGACAATGGTTCCCTCGGCAAACGTGCTGGCGCCGGGAGAGGACTGGGCAAACGCCTTCGTTGCTGCGAGCACGGGCGGGTTGGTGCCTACGCTGGTGGAATTGGAAGCACCCCCGTTGCAAGTGGCGCCGCCGTTGTAGCAAACCCCACCGGCAGCGATGACGTTGTTCGAGGTGGCCACCGCAACAGTGGACGCCATGGCCCACACGGTGATGGTGCAGGCACCCGGTACGCTGACACTGGTGCGGGCCGGGACGGTGTCGATGGTAAAGACCGGCGCATTGCTGCCCAGTGGGCTCGCAGAGTTGACGTTGCCGCAAGCGGCGCTGACAGTCGGCGTGTAATTAAGGCCGTTGATCGTGCCGGTGAGGAATGTCTGGCCGTTGGTGAAGTTGTCCGTCACCGATACGGTATTGATCGCACCAGCGCCGAAGTTTTGCACGGTGATCTGGTACTGGATCGGGTTGCCCGGCGCCACGGGTGTCGTGGGTTGTACCGATTTGAGAACACGGAGGTCGTCGGCAACCAGGATGGTGGCCGATACCGCCTGGCTCTTGATGGCGGGGTCGCCCACATCCACGGCGCCTTGGGGGATGCTGTTGGTGTAGGTCACCGGCACGCCGTTCGCCTGAACAGCCGCGGTGAAGTTCACTGTCACCGTGCAGCTGCCATTGGCGGGAATGGTCCCGCCGGTCAGCCTGACGCCTTTGTTGCTGTTGATCGCGGCAGCGGCGCCGCCCGCACAGCTGGTCACCGCCGATGTGACGTTTAACCCTTTTGTCGGGTCGACGCCACCAATCCCGTCGATCGGCGTGTCATCAAAGGTGGTGACAGTCAGTGGCGTATTGCCGCTATTGCTCAAGGTAAGGGTAAGAAAGCCCGAGGCACCGCTTGAAAGGGAGGTGCTGGGCGTAAAGCCCTTGGACACACCGAGCGGAGACCGGACCGTCACGCTGGCCTGCGCATTGGCCTGGGCGGGCAGTCCAAGCACATTGGTGAAGTCGGTGCTCCGGTTGATGATGTTGTTCTGGGCACCGGTCGAGAACTGGCCGTTGGTCTGGTTCGCCTCCACGTTCACAACGAAGGTGCAACTTCCGTTCGCCGGCAGATCTCCGGTGCCGGTCACACTGGTTGCGCCCGCTGCCGGTGCGGGATTGAAGGCCGGTACCGGACCGCTGGTGCACGTTGCATTCGCGCCTGGCGCTGCCGCGACCTTCATGATGGCGCTGCCGCCGAGCTGGGGAAAGTTGTCGGTGATGCTGAACCCGGAAATTGCCACCGGGTTCGGGTTGACCAGCGTGATGGTCAGAGGCGTCGAAGCGCCGCCGAGCACCAGCGTCGAGCTGGTGAATGCCTTTGAAATTTGCGGCTGCTGCAATGCCCTGACCACGAAGGTCTGGGAGACATCTCCTACATTGCTGCCGCCGCTGCTGGTCACCGCACCATTGAGGATTTGATACGCGTAGGAGGTTGCGTTACCCGTCGAGGTGCCGACCGTGACCGGAATGTCGATGACACACTGGCCGTCAATCCCGCCGGCGGCGGCAGGTATGGTGCCGCCAGCCAGGGCAAGCGCCTGCGTTCCCGGGTTGGCGGTTAAAGCCCCACCGCAACCATTGATGGCCGCAGACGCAACACTGAGGCCGTTGGGCAGAAGGCCAGGCAAGCTGTTGCTGAAGTCCACATTGGTGACGGGCACCGGATCGCTGTTGGACAGGGTAATTCGCAAGGTGGCCGTCTCGCCGGGATACATCCCTTGCGCCGGAATGATCGCGGTCACCGAAGCCGTCAAGGCTTGGGCCGCAACGGGCATCAATCCAATGGCCAATCCGAGAGCCGCAGCACGAAGCAAGGAGCCGGCAGCGGCTTTCGCCAGAAATTTCGAGGACAACATAGTAGGCAGTTCGACTCTTTGAATGCTTGGGAACCGTGCCGGTAAGCAGTCCGCAGGAGCACCGAGTCAACGCTGGCAGAGGACGCACTGCGTTTACTCGGCATGTCTCATGTCAGACAACGTACCGGTAACAAACAGTGCGAAGATTAACTATGTTGCGTTTTTTCTAATACTAAATTTACTACTTTGTTAGTTTGAAGTGACAAAAGTGGAACTTTTTAACAACCCTATTAGTTGTATATGTTTCTTTCTGTAATTTTTCGTTGTGCCGATGCAAACCAAGTGGACATTTTTGGCAGCAGGCGGAAATACCTGAAGAAACCGCTGTTGAGCCAGGCATGACTGCGGCTTTTGTGAACGGAATCCCTCACAACGGACAGAGGGGCGGCATCTACGGCCCATGCAGCTCCCGCAAGCGGGAATGGCCAATAACACCCGTGCGACACGCGCCGTACATGCACCGGCTGTCAAACGCAGACAGGTTGCCTGCGGCAGGGCTGCGCCTTTGAGGTTCGTCAGCCCTGATGCTTTTTCCTTTTGGATGGGGGCCGCCAGACCTTGGAACGGCCACTAAATCCGGACTTCTGGAGTCCGCCCTTCACACAGCGCAGGTCAACCTCCTCGCCGAGTTTTCAAGGGATTTTTTTTGCGCGCTGACGTTGGGGCCGGCGTGTCTTCCACCAGCGCGCAAGGTGCACCCTCAAGTCCTGATGTGGGTGGGTGATGCGCCGGATCGCGCCGGCATAATCCAGCGCCAGCCCGGGTGTCCACGCGATCGATTCGGCACGCACCCGTACGCTTCCGGCCAGCCACATGTCGGGGTGAAAGGCCAGGCGCAGCAGGGTTCGCCAGAAAGGTTTGTCGGCAAATACACCTTCCATCGCGGCGTCGATAGCCTCGGTCACGACCACCGAGCAGTTCCGATGCGTCAGGTTATAGGTGTCGTCCTGACGGTACGCTTCCCAGAACGACTGCAGGTGGCTGCGGTTAAACAGGCGAAAGCGGATGCGAAAGGTTGAAGGGCGCGTCGCACCGGCTTCCTGCTCATAAGAGGGAAGCCACATCCCCGGATGGTCGTTGCTTTGTGTAGCGCGCACCTGGTTTACAAGATTGTGCTGCGTGATGGTCAGGCGCACGCGTGGATGGTGGCTGATGTACAGTTGCGGCCCGCACTCCAGCGCGACATGGCCGGTGGTAACGCTGCCTTTGCGGGAGAGGGCCGCAATGTACCGGTCGACCAGCGGAAGGCGGATGCGCTCTTCGCTTTGATCCACGGCGGTCCAGATGTGAACCACCATCTGTTCGCCGGGCATGCCGGCACCTGCGGGCGGGGCGGATGGGGGCGTACTGGCACCCATCTCCCTTTTCCTTTTATAGAGCTCAATGGCCGCAAGCCGTGACCCCGGCGGCAAGCGTTGCAGGCGCCAGGCGCCGCGCATCACGACGTAGCCGCCCGCCATCAATGCAAGGCCGGTGCAAAAAGACACGTTCATCGCAGAAGGCAGGGGCCAGTCGGTCACCAGCAATATCGCCATGACCAGATAACCCCAACCGATGACGTTGGAGATGCGCCAGTTCGGATACCGGATTAAAAGACTTGACGCAATACGCACCAGTCCGTTGAAGGTAAAAGCAGCGGCGAAAAGAACGGCTGCAGCAATCGAATTGTCCCAGGGGAAATCCAGCAGCAGACAGGCAAACACCACCATGGCCGCGCCGCGCAACATTTCAAAGCGCCGCCGCGCACGTGTGTGTGTGGTGCCTATCACCAGCTCCACCAGGCCTTGCAACAGCAACACGGCGCCGAACACCCAGCCTGCCATGTCGGTCACGCCATCGACCAGGTCTATCAGCACCACGGCACCCAGCAACACCGCGAGCAGGCCCGCCACCAGAAAGATCTTCCAGCGCTTCACGAGCGCATCGCCGCCAAAAAGGGTTAGTGCAAGTCTGAACATGTTGGTGCGGTGACCGCCGGGACCGTGCTACGCGTCAGGGGAATGCGTAGCTCGCAGCGCCCAGGCTTCACTTCAAAGAGGGGAAGTCAACCACATAGCCATTCATTGGCATGGTTGCACGCTGGACGGCCTGCTGCTGCGGCAGCGCGGTCCACAGCACTTTGCCCTGCTCGGTCGCGTCCGTGGCAACACCCCTGGCCGTGAACGCGTCGATCACGTAGGGCACGCCCTGGGATGACAAGGGACCGATACCGTCCGACACGTGGAAATGCAGGTGCGGCGCCGTGGTGTTGCCGGAATTGCCCAGCAACGCCAGCACCTGGCCGCGCCTGACGCGGTCGCCCACGCGCACCTTCAGTGAACCCGGCTGCAGGTGTGCATAAAACGCGTAATAGCCGCGCCCCAGATCGAGGATCACATGGTTGCCCGTCACGTTCTGCATGGTCGTGTCGGGTGGCAAGGCATTGGGCACCCGCTCAGGCAGCCCGTCGAGCACGGAAACCACTTTGGCATCCGCCACGGCAATCGCTTTTTGCCCGTAGGTCGGCCAGTTTTCGTTCTTGTTGCTGTCGCCGTTGCTTTGCTGCGAGTTCGCGTCTATCTTGATCCAGTCGATCGCAAACCGCTGACTGACATAAAGAACGCCGTTCACCGGGATACCGGCACGCCGGTGCGGCGCCTCTTTGCAGCAGCCATTGAATGCAACCCAGCCGGTCCCCTCAAGCGGCGGGCCGATCAGCGGAGCCGGCCGGGTGCTGACGGAAACATTGCCACCGGTCTGCGTGGTCTGAACGCTGCTCTCACCGGCAGTTTTGACGGCTGCCGTGAGCTTGATTTCGGGCCCGGCGGTGACCACACGGTGCGACAGGACTTTCGGAATGGCCTGACCGGCCTCCAGCACCACGTCAATCCAGAACAAACCGGCCTGTGCCGCGCCGATGCTGTCACCACCCGCGCCGTCCAGCAACGAAAAAGTGCCCGCAACATCCGCCCCGGCGACGGTGGTCAGCACCTTGCCCGAAGCGGCATCCAATACCTCCAGCGATACCAGCTTGACCGGCACGGCCCGCGCATTGGTGACCTGCAGCTCGTAATCGATGTGCACACGCCCATCAGCGCCGCGAAAAGGCACGGGGCGTGAGGCGGCGCTCAGCAGTACAGGAGTGTTCTGGTCATGCGCACCGGCAAATTCCAGGTTGTTCAGTCCGGGTTTGGGTCCTGCCGCAAAGGCGTGCAGACCTCCGGCAAGTACCAGCACGGCCACAAAAAAACGACGCATGCGATCCTCCTTGTGATGGCGGGGCCATCATAGCGCCAAGCATCGCACCGTCGAAGCATAAGAGCGTGCCGCGCGAAGGGATCCCTTCGCACGGCACATGGGGAAAAGATCACCGGGCAATCGTGCTGAAGTCTGCACGCCTTCCGGTCTTTGACTGGATCAGCGGTTGCTGTAGTCGGGAGACTGCTGCTGCGTGACCACAGGGGCCGGCGGCGGCTTGGGACCGTAACTGGCGCCATCCTGGGTCCGCAAGGTCGACCCTTCCACTGTCACGCGGCTGCCAACGCTGGGAGCGCGGGCAACTTCTACCATGCGTTGGGAACCGTCTTCCATGCGCACGCCGACCTGGTAAACCGTTTCCTTGCGAACATGCCCTTCGATGGCGTTGCCGGCGAAACCGCCACCCACCGCACCCAGGATGGTGGCCGCCGTACGCCCACCGCCATGGCCGACCTGGTTACCCAGCACGGCGCCCAGCACGCCACCCGCCACAGCACCTACGCCAGGGCCTGCCGGCTTGGTGGAACGCTCAACCGGTGTCACTGACTCCACCGCACCGCATAGATGGCACACAGGCGCCGGCGCCACAGCGACCGGTGCAGGGTAAGGGGCCGGTGCGGGCGAAATACCCGCATAACTCGGGGCGGGTGCCGGTTTTGGCGTCGGCTTGACCACTTTTTTGGTCGGCACGGGCGCGGGCTTGGCGGGTGCGGCAACCGGCTTTTCAGCCATGTCGTCCGCCACATTGCTGGCCGCGGCCATGGGGGGCGCCACTTGCGGCGCGGCTTGCGGTGCTGCGAGTGCCACCGGGGTCGCCGTAACCGGGTTACGCATCTGGTAAATCATGGTCCCGCCCATGGCCAGGACGGCCACTCCCAGTATGCCGACGGCCGCCCACAAGGGCTTGCTGGCCGACGGGGCCTGCTGGCCCGGCTGAAGATTTTCGGTGGATGTGTTCATGGCATTTCCCTCTGTGAAATCAATTGGTCCCGCAACGGGGTTTCATCTGTCGTTGTTCAACGTTTCCCATGCCGCGAAGGTAAACATGCTTTGGCAGGCAGCTGTGTATTTATGTAAACGCAGGTTATTCTCCGGCAAAGTCGCCGTAAACGCGAATTGCAACGGTAACGCGGCCTGTTGTTCCTGGAGACGCCCACAGAATCCAGCGAAACGGTCCGCGGAAGGCGGCGCACAACGCCAAGAGGGTTTTCGGTGGAAGTGAATTTCCGTATCACTCCCATTTGCCCCAATGACATCGACCTTAACGTGGCCGGGCAGCGGCCTCAACATCGGTAAGGGAAACTATTGTCTCGTCGCCGTACTTTTCTGCAAGCATTGTCTTTACTTCTTCATAGCTATGTGCGTAGAACGTTTCATGCACGCCCGGCTCGCCTGAATTCTTCTTCCATACGATCGCAAGGTACTCTTTAAGCTGCTTGTCCATCTGCCACTTCATTTTTTAAGGCATGTACCACTATTGCAAAAGCCGCCGATCGTGGCGCCTGATCCCTGCCGCAGCGCTTCGAGTTTCATTAGTGGCTCTTAAAGATTGGGTGCCAGCAGGCGCTGCAATTCCCCGGCTTTCAGACCACGCCGCTGCGCGAGGTCCTGCAGCTGATCGTCGCCGATTTTGCCAACGTTGAAATAGGTGCTCTCGGGGTGGCTCAGGTAAAAGCCGCTCACACTGGCAGCCGGCGTCATGGCCAGGCTTTCGGTCAGGGCCATGCCGACCTCTTCGGCCTTGAGCAGCTCGAACATTTCTTTCTTGACGCTGTGGTCCGGGCAGGCCGGGTAGCCTGGCGCCGGGCGTATGCCCTGGTATTTTTCGGCGATCAACGCCTCGCTGTCCAGTGACTCGGCCGGCACATAGCCCCACAAATCCTTGCGTACGCGCTGGTGCAGGCTTTCGGCAAACGCTTCGGCCAGGCGGTCAGCCAGCGCCTTGAGCATGATGGACGAATAATCGTCGTGGTCATCCAGGAAGTACTTTTCCTTTTTCTCGGCGCCAATGCCTGCCGTGACGGCAAAAAGACCGATGTAGTCCGGAATTTGTGAGGCATTTTGGCCTGCAGCGCCCGTATATTCAGCGCGAGCAGCTATCAATTCAGGAGCAAGCACCTTGGGCGCGACAAAATCAGCCAGGCAACGGCTGGGGCGCATCACGCCGTGAATCGCGGTTTTTTCGGTTTGCTGGCGCAGGCCGTACCAGGTCATGGCCACTTCGCTGCGCGACTCGTCGGTGTAGATCTCGATGTCGTCACCCACGCTGTTGGCGGGGTACAGCGCCATCACGCCGTTGGCGGTGAGCCAGCGGCCTTCAATCAGGCGCTTGAGCATGCGCTGGGCGTCGGCGTACACGCGCACAGCTTCGGTGCCCACGACTTCGTCCTTCAGGATGGCCGGGAAGGCTCCGGCCAGGTCCCAGGTCTGGAAGAAAGGACCCCAGTCGATGTACTGGGCCAGCTCCGACAGGTCGAAGTTCTTGAACACGCGACGGCCAATGAACTTGGGCACGGGCGGTGTGTAGTGGGCCCAGTCCATTGACGTGGGATTGGCGCGGGCCTTGGCCAGCGGCCACATCGGCACCTGCTTTTTGTTGGCGTGCTGGGTGCGCACCTTGTCGTAGTCGGTATACAGCTCTTCGATGTATCTGGCGGCCTGGTCGGACAGCAGGCTTTGCGCCACGCTCACGCTGCGGGACGCATCGGGCACATACACCACCGGGCCTTCGTAGTGCGGGGAGATCTTGACGGCCGTGTGCACGCGGCTGGTGGTGGCGCCGCCTATCAGCAGCGGGATTTTTTTTATGCGGAAGTGATCGTCTTTCTGCATCTCGGCGGCGACGTACTGCATCTCTTCCAGGCTGGGTGTGATGAGGCCCGACAGGCCGACGATGTCGGCGCCTTCAACCTTGGCGCGCGCCAATATTTCATGGCAGGGCACCATCACGCCCATGTTGACGACTTCAAAGTTGTTGCACTGCAAGACCACCGTCACGATGTTCTTGCCGATGTCGTGCACGTCGCCCTTGACCGTGGCGATGATGATCTTGCCTTTGGTCTTGACGTCGCCGCCGGCGGCTTCGAGCAGCAGCTTTTCGGCTTCGATGTAGGGCAGCAGATGCGCCACGGCCTGCTTCATCACACGGGCGCTTTTCACGACCTGGGGCAAAAACATCTTGCCTTGGCCGAACAGGTCGCCGACGATGTTCATGCCGTCCATCAGCGGGCCTTCAATCACATGCAGCGGCCGGCCGCCCTCTGCAAGGATCTCCTGGTAGACCTCTTCGGTGTCGGTCACGATGTGCTCGTTCATGCCGTGGACCAGCGCGTGCGACAGGCGCTGGCGCACCGGCAGGGCACGCCATTCATTCTTCTTGCTGTCGTCCTTGGCGCCGCTCCTGGCGGTCTCGGCCACTTCGATCAGACGCTCACCGGGCGTGAGTTCGGGCTCACCGGACTTGTAGGCCGGTGTACGGTTGAGCACCACGTCTTCCACACGCTCGCGCAGCACCGGATCGAGGTCGTCATACACGCCGACCATGCCGGCGTTGACGATGCCCATGTCCATACCGGCCTGGATCGCGTGGTACAGGAACACGGTGTGGATGGCTTCACGCACCGGGTCGTTGCCGCGAAAGCTGAAGGACACGTTGGACACACCGCCAGAGACCTTGGCGCCCGGCAGGTTCTGCTTGATCCAGCGCGTGGCGTTGATGAAATCGACCGCGTAGTTGTTGTGCTCTTCGATGCCGGTGGCGATCGCGAAAATGTTCGGGTCGAAGATGATGTCTTCGGGCGGAAAGTCCAGCTCATCGACCAGCACGCGGTAGGCGCGCTCGCAGATTTCGACTTTGCGCTCATAGGTGTCGGCCTGGCCTTTTTCATCAAAAGCCATCACCACTGCCGCCGCGCCATAGCGCTTGAGCAGTCTGGCCTGCTGCTTGAAGGGCTCCAGCCCCTCTTTCATCGAGATCGAGTTGACGATGCCCTTGCCCTGAATGCAGCGCAGGCCGGCTTCGATGACGCTCCACTTGGAGCTGTCGATCATGATGGGCACGCGGGCGATGTCGGGCTCACTGGCGATCAGGTTCAGGAAACGCACCATGGCGGCCTGGCTGTCGAGCATGGCTTCATCCATGTTGATGTCGATGATCTGCGCGCCGTTTTCGACCTGCTGGCGGGCCACGGCCAGCGCCTGCTCGTATTCACCGTTGAGGATCATGCGGGCGAAGGCCTTGGAGCCGGTGACGTTGGTACGCTCGCCAATATTGACGAACAGCGTGCCCGCGCCGATGGCGACCGGCTCCAGGCCGGACAGCTTCATGGGGGGGACATTGGGTAAAGATTCAGTTTCAGACACGGACTCACCTTGAGGCAAAGGTGAGCGTCGTTGCTGCAGGGGCCGCCGGAAGCCGCCGCCTGTAACCCAAGCCTGACGAACGCTTGTGTTCGCTGCAACGCTCCTTGGGTTACCATCATTTTAAGGGCTGAACGCCGCCCGCGCCATATCCTTGCGCCAATGGCAAGAGATACCAACAAAAGTCCAGGGGATAGCCGGAGCCACCATGTTTGAAAACCTGTTCGGCAGAAAACAGAAGGGAACGCCCGATGCGCCCGAGTCCATGCGTCCCAAAGACCGCATGCGGGCCATTGAAGGCTCCAGCACGGCCGAGCTTGCCGCCAGGCTGCTGATTGCACCAACCGCCCTGATGCAGCTCACGCCCGAAGAGGCTTTCACCGTCGTCAGCTATATGACGCCGCGCAGGATTTCCGAGGGAACGACCTTCATCCGCGAAGGGGACAAGAGCGATACCGGTTATATGGTGCTGCTGCTCGAAGGCGAAGTCACGGTCGAAAGCATTGTGGTCAGCCGCCGCACGCCGGTCACCATCACGGTGCTGGGCCCCGGCAGCCTGATCGGCGAGATGGGCCTGGTCGACGGCCAGGCGCGGCTGGCGTCATGCACTGCCAGCAGCGACGTGAGCTGCGCCGTGCTGTCGCGCGCAGCGCTTGAAAAAATGGGGGAAGAGCAACCGGTGACTGCGGCCAAACTGATGTTTGCCGTTTCACTGCGCATCGCCGAACGGCTGCGCGACACCAGCGAAAAACTCAAGATGTACAGCCAGCTGGTACAAGCCATGCAGCAGGAAATCGACCGGCTGATGCCGGGCTGATTTCCGTCTGGCAGAAAAGCGGGGAAGGCGCCAGGCTGGCCGCCCCCTTCGACTTAGTCGAGCTTGATTTTGGCGACCTTGATCAGGCGTCCATAGTCGGCATGCTCTTTCATCACCATGTAGGCAAAGTCGGCAGAGCTCATGGGGCTGGGGGTCGCGCTCATGCGTGCAAACTTTTCCGCGGTGTCGGGCGTGTTGAGCGCGTCGGCGAATGCCCGCTGAAGCTGGTCTGCCGTAGCTTTGGGAAGGTTGGCCGGGCCAAAGATGCCGAACCAGGTGCTGATGTGAAAGCCGGGCAATACGTCGTTGATGGTCGGAATTTCCGTAAAGCTGCTGGAGCGGTTGATGGTGGTCACGCCAAAAGCGACCAGCTTGCCCGACTTGATGTTGGCGCTGGCAGAGGCCAGGTTGTCGAACATCAGGTCGGTCTGGCCCGACAGCAGGCCAGCCTGCGCCTGCGCCGAGCCGCTGGAAGGCAGGTGCACCACGCTGATCTTGGCCAGGCTTTTGAACAGCTCGCCCGCGAGGTGGCCGGCGCTTCCATTGCCGCCGGAGGCATAGTTCAGCCGGCCGGGATTCTTGCGTGCGTAGGCAATCAAGTCCTTGGTGTCCTTGATTTTCAGCCGCCTGGCTGTTTCGGCATTCATGACCAGCACGTTCGGCACACGGGCCACCAACGTGATGGGCGTGAAGTCCTTCAATGCGTCATAGGGCATGTTCGGGTAGAGCCACGGGTTGATGGCATGTGTGGCCACCGCCCCCATCACCAGCGTATGGCCGTCTGCAGGCGCCTTGGCGACGAGGGCCGCACCCACGTTTCCGCCGGACCCCGGCCGGTTGTCAACCGTGACTTCGGTTTTGAGCAGGGGACGCAGCTTCTCGGCCAGGATGCGCGCAGCGTTGTCCAGCGGGCCGCCGGCTGGATAGGGCACGACGATCGTCACCGGTTTTTGGGGCGACAGTTGTGCATGGCCTGCGAAAGCCGTCATCGCCAACGTGAATGCCGCTGCGGCCTTGATGAATAAACCCACCTTCATGATTTCCTTGGTTGTGTTGTGTTGCGTTGTTTTGCCGAACCATCAACGCTGCAGGGCGCAGCGCCGGAGAATGAAAACAGGGTTCGGCAAAAGGGCCTGACTATAGCCGCGAAATATGACTTTTCGGGACATCGCCGGGCACGTCATCTCATATGCATACTTATTAAGTACACGTGCATCAGGGAACCGGCTTTTTCGGCCAGCCGACGGCATCACCCGGAAGTGATGCAGGGCAGCGCTGCCCTCAGGCGGCCTCTTTGTAGAAGGCGCCACGCTGCAAGGAGCGGCTGGCGACCGGGGCGACCGCGTGGGCGATGGCACCTATGTGATCCGGCGTGGTGCCGCAGCAACCGCCCACGATGTTGACAAGGCCTTCCTCGGCGAACTCGCGCAGCAGGCGGGACGTTA
The DNA here is from genome assembly GCF_056403595.1 of Polaromonas sp. P2_G11. Taxonomy (NCBI): domain Bacteria; kingdom Pseudomonadati; phylum Pseudomonadota; class Betaproteobacteria; order Burkholderiales; family Comamonadaceae; genus Polaromonas; species Polaromonas sp. P2_G11. The sequence goes on from NZ_JBFUFE010000004.1 coordinate 111,185, forward strand.
CGTCGGGCGTTTCGTCAAAGCCGGTGTCGCTCATGGGGTTGGGCAGGCCGGCATTGGGGTAGCAGCTGATGAAGGTGTCTCCGGCCACGCGGGCCAGCTCCTGGATGTAGGGGCGCATCAGGGTGGCGCCCAGTGCGCAGTTGAGGCCGACTGCCAGTGGTGCGGCATGGCGCACGCTGTGCCAGAAGGCCGTCACGGTTTGCCCGCTCAGGATGCGGCCCGAAGCGTCGGTCACGGTGCCGCTGATGATCAGGGGCAGGCGCTCGCCGGAGTTGTCGAAGTATTCGTCAATGGCAAACAGCGCCGCCTTGGCATTGAGCGTGTCGAAGATGGTCTCGACCAGCAGTACGTCGCTGCCGCCCTTGACCAGTGCCTCGGTCTGTTCGTAGTACGCCTTGCGCAACTCCTCGAAACTGGTGTTGCGCGCGCCCGGGTCGTTCACGTCGGGGCTGATGCTCGCCGTCTTGGGCGTAGGGCCAAGGGCGCCGACGACAAAACGCGGCTTGTCGGGCGTCGAATACTTGTCGCAGGCGGCACGGGCGATGCGGGCCGACTCGTAATTCATCTCGACGGCCAGGTCGGCCATGTCGTAGTCGGCCTGCGCCACGGTAGTCGCGCCGAAGGTGTTGGTTTCAATCATGTCGGCGCCCGCAGCCAGGTAGCCCTCATGGATGTCCTGGATCACGTCGGGGCGCGTCAGGCTCAGCAACTCGTTGTTGCCCTTCACGTCTTTGTGAAAATTCCTGAAGCGTTCGCCCCGGTACTGGGCCTCGTTGAGCTTGAAGCGCTGGATCATTGTGCCCATCGCACCGTCAAGGATGGCGATACGTTGTTCCAGGATGGCCGGCAGCTGCTGCCCGCGTGTGTAGATGATTGGCTTCATGCTCCGATTTTAAGGCGCGGCAGCTTTTTCAGCAGACTTCGACGGGTTCTCTTCAACCAGCAAGGGCCGCGGAACCGGCTTTGCCGGGCCGCAGGCGCAGCGCCCCCTTGGGGGCAGGGAGCTACACGCAGTGAGCGACCGTGGGGGCGCCATCAGCCACAATAGGGGTATTGCCCTGAACATGAAAAACTTTCAACCCAAAGAAGCCTGGTCCTGGCTGCAGGCACATCCTGACGCACTGTTTGTGGACGTGCGCATGGAGATCGAGTCGCTGTACGTCGGCCGCCCCCCAGGCGTGGTCAACGTGCCGTGGTACGAATACCCCGACCTGCAGCCGGACCCGCAAAAGTTCGCCGACGCCGTGGCGCGCGAAGCTGCCGGCAAGGCGCAGCCGGTGCTGCTGATTTGCCGATCCGGCAAGCGCACGCTGGACGCCGGCAAGGCACTGGAAGCGGCCGGTTTTTCTGATGTGCAGCATGTGGTGCATGGCTTTGAAGGTGAGCTCGACGAACAGTTCCAACGCTCCACGCTCTCGGGCTGGCGGTTTGATGGCTTGCCCTGGGAGCAGATGTAGCCGGTTTTTTACTGCTATTTATGCATTAAACAGGCTCGCAGCTTTATTCCACCAGCGCAAGCAGCTACTATTTTCATAGCACCCCTCTTCATCGTTTCGATTTTCCGGCTTAAAACCTTGTCTTCATTGCCCATTTCTGCGCCTTTGCCGACACCCCTGGACGTGCTCAGCCGGGTTTTTGGCTATGACAGCTTCCGCGGGCCGCAGGAGGCCATCGTGGACCATGTGGTTCGCGGCGGCGATGCCCTGGTGCTAATGCCCACCGGCGGAGGCAAATCACTGTGCTACCAGATCCCGGCCATCGTGCGGCAAAACGCCGGCCACGGGGTCACGGTGGTGATCTCGCCGCTGATTGCGCTGATGCATGACCAGGTGGGCGCCCTGCATGAGGCCGGCGTGTCCGCCGCATTTTTAAACTCGACGCAAAGCTTTGAAGAAAGCAGCCAGCTTGAAAAGCAATTGCTGCGCAATGAACTGACGCTGCTTTATGCCGCGCCCGAGCGCATCAACACCCCGCGCATGAAAGGCCTGCTCGGCTCCCTGCATGAACGCGGCCTGCTCAGCCTGTTTGCGATTGACGAAGCGCATTGCGTGAGCCAGTGGGGTCATGACTTCCGGCCCGAATACCGGTCCTTGAGCCTGTTGCACGAAACCTTCCCGAACGTGCCGCGTATTGCCCTGACGGCGACCGCGGATGCGCTGACACGGCAGGACATGATTGAGCGGCTCAAGCTGGAAGACGCACGCGCATTCGTCAGCAGCTTTGACCGGCCGAACATCCGCTACACCATCGTCGAAAAAACCGACGCCACGCGCCAACTGCTGCGATTCATTGAAAGCGAACACGCCGGAGAAGCCGGCATTGTGTATTGCCAGTCACGCAAACGCGTGGAGGAAATTGCCGAAGCCCTGCAGGATGCCGGTCTCAAGGCCATGGCCTACCACGCGGGTCTGGACAGTGCCCTGCGCCAACAGCGGCAAGACCGCTTCCTGCGCGAGGAAGGCACGGTGATGGTCGCGACGATTGCCTTCGGCATGGGCATTGACAAACCCGACGTGCGTTTTGTCGCCCACCTGGACATGCCGAAAAACATCGAAGGCTACTACCAGGAAACAGGCCGCGCCGGCCGCGACGGCCTCCCGGCCAATGCCTGGATGACGTACGGCCTGCAGGACGTGGTGAACCAGCGCCGCATGATAGACACCAGCGAAGCCGCCAGCGAAGAGTTCAAGCAGGTCATGCGCGGCAAGCTAGATGCCTTGTTGACGCTGGCTGAAGACACGCGTTGCCGGCGTGTCAGCCTGCTGCATTACTTCGGCGAAGACAGTCAGCCTTGCGGTAACTGCGACAACTGCCTGCAGCCGCCGGTGGTATGGGACGCGACCGAAGCCGCGCGCAAGATGCTCAGCTGCATCTACCGCGTGCAGCAGGCCAGCGGCATCAGCTTTGGCGCAGGCCACCTGATGGACATCCTGCGCGGCAAGGCGACCGAAAAAGTATTGCAGTACGGCCACGACAAGCTCAGCACCTTCGGCATTGGCGCCGACCTGTCCGAAGTGCAGTGGCGTGGCGTGTTACGCCAATTGATCGCCAAGGGCATGGTGCGGGTCGACCCCGATGCGTTCAACACGTTGCAGCTGTTGCCTGATGCACGCCAGGTGCTCAAGGGCGAAGTCAGCGTGATGCTGCGCGAGCAGTCGGCCGGCGCCAGTGAACGGCGCAAAGGCAGCTCCAAAAAAGGCACCAAGACCTCCGCCAAAGGCATGGCCGAAGCCTCGCTCAATGCCGGCGCGCTGGAGCGTCTGGCCCGCCTGAAGGCCTGGCGCGCCGAAGTCGCCCGCGAACACAATCTGCCCGCCTTCGTGATCTTTCATGATGCAACCTTGCGAGCCATTGCAGAACGCGCGCCGCAAGGCATTTCCGACCTCGAGGGCATCAGTGGTATCGGCGTCAAAAAACTTGAGGCCTACGGGGCAGAGGTGCTGCGCGTCTGCGCCGGGGCGGACTAGGCCCTTGCAAGCCGATGGCCGATTCCCGTGCGGTGCCGGCCGCCCGGCTGCTTAAGCTGCGCCAGACGTATTGCGGATTTCGACGCTGTCTATGGCGGCCCGCGCAGGGCGCTGCGGTGTCAACAACCCGCGTACCAGGCCAGCGGCGTTAAAGCACCACGACACGACCGAGAACACAGCCTTGGTGGCGCTGCGCTTTCGCCATGTCATCAACAGGAGAGGTGCCGCTGCAATGCAGGAGAAGGCCCCGATGCGCGCTGTCCACGGCATGGGAACCACCAGAACAGCGAGCAACACTGCCCACCACATCAGTACGGCAGCATACAGGCGCAATTCGCGCACCCGCGTGAGCACCAGCCCCAGGTGCGACTCGCCCCAGGCCGCGCGCAGCACTTCGCCCAGGCCGCAGATGTAGCGGCTGCGCCAGCGCCGCACCAGCAACTGATAGGGAGGCGCATCGTGGCCATGGTGCCGCACGGAATCGGTGCCCAGGCGCCACAGTTTCCAGCCCCTGGCATGCAGGCGCATCGCCAGGTCGAACTCTTCATAGCTGTGCAGGTTGCGGTCTGAAAAATACCCGGCCTGCTCCACCGCGGCCCTGCGGTACAGGCCGCCCATGTCCAGCCGGTCCACCATGCCTGCCTGCATATGGCCCAGACCCCGCTCCACACGCGCCACATATTCCAGGCTGCTGGTGTTCAACTCAACAACCTGCCCTCCCACGCCGGCCACGTCGGGGTGCGCCTGCATGAAGGCCAGCGCCTGCGGCAAAAACCCGGGCAGCATTTCCATGTCGCCATCCAGGATGTACACAAATTCGCCCGCCGAATGCTGGTACCCCAGCTGCGGACCGATGCCGCAGCAACGTTCATCGGCGCGTGCCAGCTGCACGATGCGGATGGGATAGGCAGACGCCAGCGCTACGGTGCGGTCGCTGGAGCAGGAATCGGCGAGCACGACCTCGCCACCGACCATCCGGACGGCCGCCAGCGCACTTTCTACCGCGGCCACAATGCGCTTTTCTTCGTTCAGGGCCTTGATGACGATGCTGACCGTGCAAGGCGTTTCGCTGGCTTCAGGAAGCATCGTCACGGCTCCTCAAAATAATGCGGGCCGGCACACCCACGGCAAGGGCTCCGGCGGGGACGTCCGTGATCACCACGGCATTGGCACCAATGTCGACGTCGTCCCCGATCCGTACAGCCCCCAGGATCTTCGCGCCGGCGCCGATATTGACGCGGTTGCCGATGTGCGGCGCCTCGAGCGGCCTGTCGATACGCTGGTTGCCGATGGTGACGCCCTGGCGGATGATGCAGTCGTCCCCGATCACGGCGCGGCCATGCACCACAATCGCACCGGAATGCTCAATCACCAGGCGCCGCCCAATTTGGGCCGAGACACCTATCGTGACGCCGCAAAACATTTCAGCCAGTTTGGCCAGCACCAGGTGCACGGCACCCAGCGGATAACGCACCAACCTGGACTGAAACCGGTAGCGCAGGTGCCCCAGCCGGTACACCTGCAATGCCCAGAAGCCCAGGGACAGGACGCCTTCCTGCGCCACCCGCAAGTCTTCAAGAAAAGCCATTGTTATTGAGCTTTCGTAACATGCATCAAGACGTGAAACCCCTCCCCCGGCCGCAGGCTCCAACGGAGACCGCTCGGGTTTGGGGGATGAAGTCCGCGGCAAGTCCATCAGAACCCGACAAAAGCCGGAGCAGAAAATTCAGCCCTTGCGGAAATGCGGCGCAAGATTCGTACCAATGGACTCACCCGGAACTTGCCTGGCTGCGGTACCACCGGCGCAAGCAAACTGTCAGAAGGCCATTGTGCCGGGGATGATTGGGGTTCCCTGTCAGCCGTATTCCCGCATAAGGTTATGCATCTTTCGCCGTGGTTTGTCTTGGCCTCGTAAGGGCTTGCCCTGAGAGGTACCCGCCATAGTTGGGCTAGCATCCGCCATTGGCATGGTTCGTGCTGATGTCGACCTACTTATTGACTGGAGAATCCCCGTGATCAAACTCGTAAAGAAACATGGACTTGTCGCCCTTGCAGCGGCCGGCCTCACTGTTGCGGCCATGGCACCTGCCCATGCCGGCAAGACACTGGACGCCATCAAGGCACGGGGTCAGGTCATCTGCGGCGTGAACGTCGGGCTGGCCGGGTTTTCCTCTGCCGACAGCAACGGCGCCTGGACCGGGCTTGACGTGGACGTCTGCAAAGCCGTCGCCGCCAGCGTGCTGGGCGACGCCAGCAAGATCAAGTGGGTTCCCCTGAACGCCCAGCAGCGCTTTACCGCCCTGCAGTCCGGCGAGGTCGATGTCCTGTCGCGCAACACCACGTTCTCGCTGACGCGCGACGCCTCTCTGGGCCTGCACATGACCGCCGTCACCTACTACGACGGCCAGGGCTTCATGGTCCCGGTGAAAAGCAAGATCAAAAGCGCCAAGCAGCTGAAAAACGCCACCGTCTGCGTGCAGTCCGGAACCACCACGGAAAAAAACCTGACGGACTTCTCCAAGGCCAACAACCTCAACATGAAGCCCGTCGTGTTTGAAAAGCAGGAAGCCGTCAACGCCGCCTACTTCTCCGGCCGTTGCCAAGCCTACACCACGGATGCATCCGGCCTGGCCTCGGTGCGCAACAAGGAAGCCAAAGTACCGGCCGACCACCTGATCCTGCCGGAGCTGATCTCCAAGGAGCCGCTGGGCCCCATGGTGCGCCGCGGTGACGATGAATGGTTCGCCATTGTCAAATGGGTGATCTACGGCCTCATCGAAGCGGAAGAATATGGCGTGACCCAGGCCAATGTCGATGCCATGACCAAGGAAAGCAAAGACCCGGTGGTCATGCGCCTGACCGGTAGTGGCGAAGACACCGGCAAGCTGCTGGGCCTGGACAAGGAATGGCTGGTTCGCGCCGTCAAGGCCGTCGGCAACTACGGTGAAATCTTCGACCGCAACGTCGGCCCCAAAACGCCCCTGGCACTGCCGCGCGGCCAAAACAACCAATGGAATAAAGGCGGCCAGATGTACGCCATGCCGGTGCGCTGAACGACTCCTTCCGATGCGCTGAACGCAACGGGCCGCTCGCAACCATCCGTTGACGAGCGGCCCGTTTTACTTGGGTAACCGCCTTATGTCCGAGCATTCCCTGATTCCCGCACGGCCGGCGCCGGCGCTGCGGCGCAGAGTTTTTTCCTGGCGCAGCAAGCAGGCGCGCGCCGTTGTTTACCAGATCCTGGCCGTCAGCCTGATCGTCTTCCTCGTGTGGCTGCTCGTGAGCAACACCATGAGCAACATGAAGACGCGCGGTATCCAGAGCGGCTTTGATTTTCTGTTTCAGCCCGCCGGTTTTGACATTGGGGAAGGCTGGCTGAATTACGACTCGATCGATCCCTACTGGAAAGCCTTCCTCGTGGGGCTGGTGAACACCCTTCGCGTGGCCGTGGTGGGCATTGTGCTCACGTCCGTGCTGGGAACCCTGCTGGGCGTGGGACGCTTTTCGCGAAACGCCCTGATCCGCGGCCTGTGCTACGGCTACATCGAGATGTTCCGCAACATCCCGGTGCTGCTGCAGCTGCTGATGTGGTACCTGCTGTTCACGGAATACCTGCCGGCCATTGACCAGGCCCTGCATATCGGCAGCCTGGTGTATATCAGCAAGAACGGCCTGTCTTATCCCTTTCCGGTGTGGCACCTCGGGCAGACGCTGGCCCTCGTCGGCATGGCGGCCGGTGGTGTGGCGGGGTTTGTTTATGCGCGCCGGGCACGCCGCCACTTTGACCAGACCGGCCATGCGCGTCCCGTGTTGTGGGTGGTGCTGGGACTGGTCGCGGCCGGTGCGCTCCTGGGCTGGCTGGCCGGTGGTGCGCCTTCCGAATGGAACCTGCCGAAGCTGACGGAAACCCAAGTGGAGGGTGGCGGCGCGCTGTCGCCTGAATACCTGGCGGTGCTGCTCGGGCTGGTGCTTTACACCTCGGCCTTTGTGGCGGAGGTGGTCCGCGCCGGCATTGCCTCAGTCTCACTGGGCCAGCACGAGGCGAGCGCGTCGCTGGGGCTCTCACGCGGCCACTCCATGCGCCTGGTGGTGCTGCCCCAGGCGCTGAGGGTCATCATCCCGCCGCTGACCAACCAGTACCTGAACCTCACCAAAAATTCGTCATTGGCCGTTGCCGTGGGCTACCCCGACCTTGTGTCGATTGCCAACACCTCGCTCAACCAGACCGGCCGCGCCGTCGAATGCATTGCCATCATCATGCTGATCTACCTCACCACATCGCTGGCCACCTCGGCGCTGATGAACTGGTTCAACAGCCGCGCCGCCATCAAGGAACGCTGACATGAACCAGACCTTTGTTCCCGTCGCGCCCCGCCCGGCCCCCATCAAGATGGAGGGCCCGGGCCCCTGGCTGCGCAACAACCTGTTTTCCAGCGTCGGCAATGCGCTTGTGTCGGTCGGGGTTATCGCCCTGTTGCTGTGGGCCGCATCGTCGGCCCTCCGCTGGGCGGTGTTCAATGCCGTGACCGCCGCCGACGCGGATGCCTGCCAGGCCGCACGCGGCATGGGCGCATGCTGGGGCGTGATCAACGAAAAAGCCCGCATCATCCTGTTGGGCCGCTACCCCCTGACGGAGCACTGGCGGCCGGAGCTGGCAACCTTTTTGCTGCTGGGCCTGGTGGTTGCAAGCTGCAGCCGCTGGTTCTGGAAACCCTGGCTGGGATTGATCTGGGTCGTGGTCCTGACGGCGTTCTTCACGCTCATGAGCGGCGGCATGTTCGGGCTCTCCAAAGTGTCCACCGACCAGTGGGGCGGCCTGCCGCTGACCGTCATGCTGACGGTCATCTCCATGACGATCGCCTTCCCGATTGCGGTGGCGGTGGCGCTGGGGCGGCGCTCCAACATGCCCGCCATCAAGACCCTGTGCGTCATCTACGTCGAGCTGATTCGTGGCGTGCCGCTGATCTCCGTGCTGTTCATGGCCAGCTTCATGTTTCCGCTGTTCATGCCCATCGGCAAATCGCCCGACGTGCTGATCCGGGTGATCGTCGGCATCACGCTGTTTGCCGCGGCCTATATGGCGGAAATCGTCCGGGGTGGTTTGCAGTCCCTCTCCAAGGGCCAGACCGAAGCGGCCGCCAGCCTGGGCCTGGGTTACTGGCAGACGCAGGTCAAGATTGTCCTGCCGCAGGCGCTGGGCGCCGTGGTGCCCAGCATCATGAACAACTTCATCTCGCTGTTCAAGGACACCTCCCTTGTGACCATCGTGTCGCTGTATGAACTCACCGGGGCCCTTTCGCTGGCGGTCGGGTCCGATCCGAACTGGCGGCCGTTCAAGATTGAGGCTTACCTCTTTATCGCCGCGATTTACTTCACCTGCTGCTTCGCCATGTCCCGCTACAGCCTCTGGATAGAGCGGCGGCTGGCTGTGGGCAAGGCCCGTTGACAAAAAAACAAGGACCAACATGAGTGATCCCATCATCCGCTTTGACAAAGTCAACAAATGGTATGGCAACAATTTCCATGTGCTGCGCGACCTGCAGCTGGACGTGCAGCAAGGCGAGCGCCTGGTGATTTGCGGGCCCTCCGGTTCGGGCAAATCCACGATGATCCGCTGCATCAACGCGCTGGAGGACTACCAGGAAGGCAAGCTCACCGTGGCCGGCTCCGTGCTCGGTGATGACATCAAGGCGATCGATGCCGTGCGCCGGCAGGTCGGTATGGTGTTCCAGCAGTTCAACCTGTTTCCGCACCTGACCGTGCTTGAAAACCTGACGCTGTCGCCAACCTGGGTGGCGGGCCTGTCCAAAAAAGAAGCGACCGAGCGGGCCATGCACCAGCTCGAGCGGGTGCGCATCGCGGAGCAGGCACAAAAGTATCCCCTGCAGCTGTCGGGTGGCCAGCAGCAGCGCGTTGCGATAGCGCGCGCGTTGTGCCTCACGCCGAAAATCATGCTGTTTGACGAGCCGACATCCGCGCTGGACCCCGAGATGATCAAGGAAGTGCTGGACGTGATGATCTCGCTGGCCGAACAGGGGATGACCATGCTGTGCGTGACGCATGAAATGGGCTTTGCCAAGGCAGCGGCCGACCGCGTGATCTTCATGGACCAAGGCCAGATTGTTGAACAGAACACGCCCACGGACTTCTTCAATCACCCGCAGACCGACCGGGCGAAGGATTTCCTCTCCAAGATTCTGGGACACTAGAGGAATGTGCCAACTCCTCGGAATGAATGCTGCCAAACCCGCAGACCTTCGCTTTTCATTCACGGGTTTTGCCGCACGCGGCGGTCTGACGGACCATCATGGCGACGGCTTCGGCATCGGCTTTTTTGAAGACAAGGCCTGCCGCATTTTTATGGACAGCCAGCCGGCCGCCACCTCACCCGTGGCCGAGCTGCTCAAAAGCTACGCCATCAAGTCCTGCAATGTCGTGTCCCATATCCGCAAGGCGACGCAGGGCGATCCGCAGCGCCTGGAGAACTGCCATCCGTTCACCCGTGAGCTCTGGGGCCGCCACTGGCTGTTTGCCCACAACGGCGACCTGATCAATTACTTTCCGGCTCTTGGCGGCAACTACCAGTCCGTCGGTACCACCGACAGCGAACGCGCTTTTTGCGCCCTGATGGAAAAACTCAAGGCCATCAGCCCGCGCGAACCCTGCTCGCTGGACACCGTGTTTGACACCCTGTGCAGCATGAGCGAAGGCACGGGCGAGTATGGCGTATTCAACTACCTGCTCTCCAACGGGCAAGCCCTGTTCGCGCACTGCTCCACGCGGCTGTATTACCTGGTGCGGGAATGGCCGTTTTCACACGCCAAGCTCGTTGACGCCGACCTGAGCATCGACTTTGCCCAAACCAATGTCCAGGAAGACCGGTTGTGTGTCGTCGCTACCCAGCCGCTGACGCTCAATGAAAACTGGCAACAGCTGCAGCCCGGGCAATTGCTGTGGATTGAAGGGGGCCGCATCGTGCGGCAGGCGCAGCTGAAGGTCAGCGAGGACGTACGGCGTAAAAACGAAGCCAACCTGGCCTGCGTATAAAAATCAGGCCTCAGACCAATAGTGACGGGCGTAAGCAGCTATTCTTTTGATAGCAGTCCAGCCCTGACGGAGCGTCTGTAACAGCGCCTGTTCTTATTGCATGAACCCCATGGCCCGCCCTTCGCGTACCTCGGGCTTGATGCGGTGCTCGGCCTCCAGCTGGGCCAAAAATTCCTCGCTGGAAAACTCTGCCGCGAGAATATCCACCTGCCGCTTCACGGCCGCGAAATCACCCGGGCACAGCTGCACCAGTTTGCCGAGCCTCTCCCGCAGCGGGGCCGCAAGCCGGTCGGCATCGCCTCCAAGTGCTTCGGTGACAAACATCTGCTCACGCTGCGCGTGAGTCAGCGGCATGAACCTGATCTTGAAGGTGAAACGCCGCAGCGCCGCCTGGTCCAGGCTTTCGAGCAGGTTGGTGGTGCAGATGAAGATGCCGGCATGGCGCTCCATGCCCTGCAGCATTTCGTTGACCTCGGTCACTTCGTAGGTGCGCTGGGCGCCGCGCCTGTCCTGCAGGAAACTGTCCGCTTCATCCAGCAGCAGCACGGCTTTTTCCGATTCAGCTTCGCGGAACATCGCCGCCATATTCTGTTCGGTTTCACCGACATACTTGCTCATCAGGTCGCTGGCCTGCTTGATGATGAGCGGCAAATCCAGTGCTTTGGCGATGTGTTCGGCCAATGCCGTCTTTCCCGTGCCTGGCGGGCCATAAAAACACAGGCTGCCATGGCTTCGGCTTTTCAGTGCTTCAACGATACGCGGCACCTCGAACCGGGATTCGACATTGAGCATGGAAAGGTCATAAGTGGTCGCGTTGCGCCGGCCGGAAGCTTCCGCCCGGTTGCCCAGCGCCACGTCGGCGTTCTTGAGCTGGCGCTCGATCAGCGACTCCATCAACAGCGGCCGCCCGCCGGACAGGATGGCCTGCATGCCTTCTGCGTCCACCTGCGCATCCACTGCGTCTTCGGGCGCGCTGGCCAGCCGCGCAAACCGGACAGCCGTGCGTATTTGCGCGGGCGTCAGGCCCTTGCGGGCCGTCAGCTTGGCCACAAAGGCATCGCTGACCTGAACACCTTCCAGTGTCTTGCGCACCAGGCCTTCACGGGCACCCGGCGGCGGCGACCTGAGTTCGAGGTGGTAGGCAAAGCGCCGGCGAAAGGCGGGGTCGATCTGCTCGATGCGGTTGGTGACCCACAGGGTGGGCACGGTGTTGGATTCAAGGATCTGGTTGACCCAGGCCTTGCCGCTGACCGACCCACTGGCAGGTACGGGCAATTGTTCGGAGCGCGCCATCAGCTGCGCGGCTTCGCTGGAAATCGGCGGAAACACATCTTCCACTTCATCAAACAACAAGGCGGAGTGCGTGCTGCCCTTGAGGAAAACCTGCGCGATTTGCAGCGAACGGTAGCGGTCCCGGCCACTGAGCGAGTTGCCGTCGCGGTCGGCATATTCGACCTCGAACAGGTCCAGGCCGGCGGCCTGTGCCACCACCTTGGCCAGCTCGGTCTTGCCGGTGCCGGGTGGGCCGTAAAGCAGCACATTCACGCCCTGCTCTTTGCCGGCCACCGCATTGCGCAGCAGCGACACCAGCACCTGCGCATCCTCCTGCACAAAAGCGAAGTCCGCCAGACCCAGGCTGCTGTGCGCGGCCGGCCGGGTAAACACAGCCATCAGCTCGTTCTGGTCGCGGTATTCGCGCATCAGCACGGGCGGCAGTTTTTCACTGACCTTCATCAGGTCCGCAAGGTCGGTGATGTTGTGCTCGGAAATCAGGTTCTCGACCATGCCGATGCGCTCCAGGCGCGAGCCGGCGCGCAGCGCTTCGGCAACCTCGGGGGCCTTCACGCCGGCCACATCGGCAATGGCGGCATACGCCTCGGGGGCATTGTTGACCTTGAACTCCACCAGCAGGGAGCGCAGGTCGCGCTGGTAGCGTGCCAGGGTGCCGTAGAGCAGCAGCGCACGCTCGGCCCGGTTGAGCTGCAGCAGGTTGGCCAGTGCATCGATGTTTTTCTCGACCAGGGTGGATTGTTTCTTGAGCGCCTGGGTCAGCCATTCGCCGGTGGCAGCCAGCACCGAGAGCAAGTCCTTGGGCTGGTCCTTCGCATGCTCGTCGAGATAGAAGAACAGCGTGCCTTCTTCATAGGGGCCGCGCCAGGCGCCGTGGCGCGCCATGAACTCGGTGTCGGTCAGGCTTTCATGGCCGCGCCAGAACTCGTTGTCCTTGCAGCGGCGGCCGAGAAACTCGCGCAACCGCTGCACCGCCGGCAGGGGCCACACAAGATGCCGGCCCGAGAGCGAGAGCAGGCTGTTGAGGTCGCGGCGCACATTGAACTTGGCGCCTTGCCTTGCCGCCAGCGTCAGCACGAAATGCGAGCACATCAGGTCCAGCACCGGCGCCTCTTTCAGCCCGGGGGACAGCAGCCACTGCTGCTCGCTAACGGAACGCTTGCTCATGGACAAACCTCCCTTTGCAACTACACGGTTGGTAGACATGCCTGTGAGATACCCTGCTTCAAGACCGGCGCCTCACTGGCTATGAGCACCGCAGATGCGACCTGGTTCAATGAGACTCCACCATAACGCAGCTTGAAGCATCATGGAAGACGCTACTTGTACCCCCACGTGTGAAATGCACCACAGAAACTCCTGCGAAGATGCGCAAAGATGATCCCGCACAATCCCACCATAGCCCCGCAGAGGAATTCCCATGCTCAGTCTCAAAGATATAGAAACAGCCGCCCAGCGCCTGCAGGGCCACCTGCTCGATACGCCCTGCGTGGAGTCCAAGACGCTTTCCCAGTTGACGGGCGCGCAGATTTACCTGAAGTTCGAGAACCTGCAGTACACCGCGTCCTTCAAGGAGCGCGGCGCCTGTAACAAGTTGGCCCAGCTCTCAGCCGACGAACGGCGCCGCGGCGTGATCGCGATGAGCGCTGGCAATCATGCCCAGGGCGTCGCGTACCACGCACAGCGGCTGGGCATACGGGCGGTGATCGTGATGCCGCGCTTCACGCCGGGCGTCAAAATCGAACGCACCCGGGGTTTTGGCGCCGAGGTGGTGCTGCACGGCGATACGCTGGACGAATCACGCACCCACGCGCTGACGCTGGCTGAGCGGGAGGGCCTGGTCTTCGTGCACCCTTACGACGACGAAGCCATCGTCGCAGGCCAGGGTACGGTGGTGCTGGAGATGCTGCACGCGCAACCCGACCTCGAAACGCTGGTTATAGCCGTCGGCGGTGGCGGCCTGATTGCCGGCATGGCCACGGCGGCCAAGGCGATCAAGCCCGGCATTGAAATCATCGGTGTGCAGACCTCGCGCTTCCCGGGCATGGTCAACGCCATCAAGGGCACCCGGCACCCCCAGGGCACCAGCACCATCGCCGAGGGCATTGCGGTGGGGACGCCGGGCGTCATCCCGCAGGCCATCATCGCGAAGCTGGTCGACGACCTGGTGCTGGTGGACGAGGGCGATATCGAGCAGGCCATGGTCATGCTGCTAGAGATCGAGAAAACCCTGGTCGAAGGTGCCGGCGCGGCCGGGCTGGCGGCGCTGTTGAAGTACCCGGAGCGTTTTGCGGGTAAGAAGATCGGCCTGGTGCTGTGCGGCGGCAACATCGACCCGCTGCTGCTGGCGGCCATCATCGAGCGCGGCATGGTGCGCGCCGGGCGCCTGGCCCGCATCAAGGTCAGCGTGCGCGACATTCCGGGCTCATTGGCCAAGATCACCGCCACCGTGGCCGACGCCGGGGCCAATATCGATGAGGTGCATCACCAGCGCGCCTTCACCATGCTCTCGGCCCAGAACGTGGAGATCGAGCTGGTGATCCAGACACGCGGGCGCGACCATATCCAGCAGGTGCTGGCGGCACTGAATATGGCCGGCTTTGAGGCTTCAGAGCAGCACTAAGCTAAGACCCTAGTTCCAGCCGATCACCTCAAAGCCCTTTTCGCTCAGGCAACGCTGCACAAAGCTACGGTAGGTGCTGTTGGGTTTGTCGTTGTGAAACGCACCTGACACCGCACCCGCAGAGCCGCCCACGGCGGCGCCCGCGGCGCCGGAACGCAGTACGCCTTCGCCGCCGCGCCCGGTGATCAGCGCGCCCACCGCCGAAGCCACACCCCCGACGGCTGCGCCTTCACCGGCACGCCGGCCGACTTCGTTGGTGCTTTGCGACGGGCTGAGCCCGGCGGCCGACGCCCGTGACATGCAGGCGCTGGCCTCCGCCTGGCCTTGCGCGTCACCTACCCGGTTAAGGGTGGCGTTGGGATACAGCACGGGCTTTGCCGAGGCGCTGTTGGGACCGCCGGAAGCGCATGCCGACAACAGGGCCAGGGCGGACAAGGCGGCACCGGCCTGGAAAAAACGGAACCGCTGCTGAGGCGCGAAATGGGCTGGGGATTTCATGTATTCCTTCCACAAATAAGCATGGCAAAGGGTACCGCAAGCCAGGCGCCGGGCATCTTTGTCGCCCGCATCTTCGTGTAACCATCTTCATGCGGGTAAAATCTGCGAAGAGTCTCAAGCATTTCAGGAATCACCCCCATGTCCAGTCCAGCCAGCCACACCACCAATGCAGCCCACGACAGCGCCACCCCCGCCCAGGAGCAGGATGCCGTCGACGCGATCGTTCCGTTGATCCCCATTGTTCTGCCCGTGGTGGGCGGCGTGCTGATGTTCCTGCTGGCGTTTATCGCCATCTACATGGCCTGAAAGCCCCCGCTTTCACCCCAAAAGTCCGCATCTCGCGGACTTTTTTGTTTCCAGGCTCCGTGCCCTCTCCCATCTCTCTCGGCCATCTTCAGCCTGTTCATCGAAGAACCAGCCTGAAATTGCGGGCCGAAACGACCGTCCCGGCATTCTTCGCCCCGATGTCATGACTGCCGGAACCCCGGTGTAGCCTATGCATAACCTCATGCCGGTTATGCATAACTTTTGCCTGTAACTTACAGGTAACTCGCGCCGATCTTCTTAAAATGAATTGACTGGCCGACCCGTGGAAGATGAAAAGCAGCCTCACGCTGCCGCTTTTTGTCATTGCGCCGCAGCACTTTTGAAGCTTGCGCACCGCCCGCCGACCGGGACTTGTTTGTTGTGCAAAGGGAAGCTTCCAAGCCTTATTCCGATAAACGTCTCCGTGTCGCAACCACCCAGGTTGCCGCGCGACGTTTCCCGAAATAACGCTTTTTAACTTTGGAGTTTTTTCGATGAACCATCCCGCGATGCAAGGGCTTAACCTCAACACGCCCCCCTACGTCAAGAATGCCAAACTGATTGCCTGGGTCGCCGACATGGTGGCCCTGTGCAAGCCCGACAACATTTACTGGTGCGACGGCAGCGACGCCGAGTACCAGCGCCTGTGCCAGCAACTGGTCGACGCCGGCACCTTCAAAAAACTCAACGAAGCCAAGCGCCCAAACAGCTTCCTGGCCTGCTCCGACCCGACTGACGTGGCGCGCGTGGAAGACCGCACCTTCATCTGCTCGGCCAAAAAGGAAGACGCCGGCCCGACCAACAACTGGATGGCGCCCGCTGAAATGCGCAGCACGCTGCAGCCCCTGTTTGATGGCTGCATGAAGGGCCGCACCATGTACGTGGTGCCTTTCAGCATGGGCCCGCTTGGCTCACCCATCGCGCACATCGGCATTGAACTGTCCGACAGCCCTTACGTGGCCGTCAACATGAAGATCATGACGCGCATGGGCAAGGCCGTGTTTGACGTGCTCGGCCTCGACGGCGAGTTTGTCCCCTGCGTGCACACCGTGGGCGCACCACTGGCCGAAGGCCAGCAAGATGTGAAGTGGCCTTGCAACAAGACCAAGTACATCGTCCATTACCCCGAGACGCGCGAGATCTGGTCCTATGGCTCCGGCTATGGCGGCAATGCGCTGCTGGGCAAGAAATGCTTTGCGCTGCGCATCGCCTCCAACATGGGCCGCGCCGCTTCGCAAGACGGTTCCGGCAACCCGGGCTGGCTGGCCGAGCACATGCTGATCCTGGGCGTGACCTCGCCCGAAGGCAAGAAATACCACGTCGCTGCGGCCTTCCCCTCGGCCTGCGGCAAGACCAATTTCTCGATGCTGGTGCCGCCGGCAGGCTTTGAAGGCTGGAAAGTCACCACCATTGGCGACGACATCGCCTGGATCAAACCCGGCAAGGACGGGCGCCTCTACGCCATCAACCCGGAAGCCGGCTACTTCGGCGTGGCGCCGGGCACCAACATGCTGACCAACCCCAACTGCCTGCGCAGCCTGGACAAAAACGTGATCTTCACCAACGTCGGCCTGACCGACGACGGTGACGTCTGGTGGGAAGGCATGGAGCAGGACGCCCCCGGCAAGGCATTGCCGGCGCACCTGATCGACTGGCAGGGCAAGGACTGGACGCCACAGATCGCCAAGGAAACCGGCGCCAAGGCCGCCCACCCCAATTCACGCTTTACCGTGGCCGCCACCAACAACCCGGCGCTGGACCCGGCCTGGAACGACCCTGCCGGCGTGCCGATTGACGCCTTCATCTTCGGCGGCCGCCGTTCCAACACCGTGCCGCTGATCACCGAAGGCCGCAACTGGGTGGAAGGCGTGTACATGGCCGCCACCATGGGCTCCGAAACCACGGCCGCCATCACCGGCCAGGTTGGCGTAGTGCGCCGCGACCCGTTCGCGATGATCGCTTTTGCCGGCTACAACATGGCCGACTACTTCCAGCACTGGCTCAATGTGGGCCAGAAGCTGGAAGCCTCCGGCGCCAAACTGCCCAAGATCTTCACGGCCAACTGGTTCCGCAAAGGCGAAGACGGCAAGTTTGTCTGGCCCGGCTACGGCGAAAACATGCGCGTGCTGAAGTGGATGATCGATCGCATCGAAGGCAAGGGCCAGGGCGTCGAGCACATTACCGGCGTCAGCCCCCGCTACGAAGACATGAACTGGACCGGCCTTAACTTCAGCGCCGAGCAGTTCAAGACCGTGACCAGCATCGACAAGGCCGCCTGGCAGAAAGAGCTGGAGCTGCACGCCGAACTGTTCAAGCAACTCGAACATCACCTGCCGAAAGAGCTGGAGGAGACCAAAGCCGCGATCGAGCGCCGCCTGGCCGCCTGACCGGCACGCCACGCGCGGGGGCGTTTCGCACAACCTGCGGTACGCCTCATTCCTGGTGCAGTGACTGCGCCAAGGCAAAAAAAAGCCACCGATCCGGTGGCTTTTTTTGTGGGCCGCTGCAAAGAGCGGCGCGGCGTAGAGGCGCCTGGCGCTTAGATGTAGCTGCGGTGGTAAGCCCGCAGTTCCGCACCACCAAGGCGGCGGGCGCGCTGTGACAGACCGGCTGGAGCAGATACCTCATCAACCACAGCTTCAGCAGCGGCAACTTTCGTGTCGGCCTGGCTGCGCAGGAAAGCCTTCAGTTCTGCACCGCCCAGACGGAGGGCGCGCTGTGTCAGGCCGGCCGGAGCGGACACCACGGCTGCGGGGGCAGCAACAGCCTCTTCAACGGCGACTTGCTGACGGGCCATTGCAACTTGCAGGTCGGCCATCACGCGGGGATCGTTCTTGGCGGCTTGCCACAGGCGCTGGTCGGCGCGGGCTTCGGCCAGGCTACGCGACCAGGCGTCCAGGCCGACCTTGAGGCTGACGGCTGCATTGCGCGCAGCGCCGGCGAAAATCGCCAGGACAGCAAAAGCGACAGCCCAGAGGCCGATCCACATGACCAGCAGGTGGCCTTCGGCGACGCTGTCCATCACCTGATAAGCCACCACCATCACGGCGGCCGCAACAGCGGACAACAGCAGCGTGGCCAACCCGCGGGTGCCGGAAAAAGCACCGCCCAGCTGGCGTACGGCACCAAAGGCCGACTCAGCGCGGACAACGCCGGGGTGCTGTGTGGAATATTTGATATTGACGAAGCTGGTCATGGTGAACTCCCTTTGGGTTAACTCCGCTGAACCAAAATTGCAGCGGGTAAGGGGATATTAGGGTTACCACTGATGTTATTCAACTTTATCTTTATGATGTGATTCATTCATATTGGTGATAACCTGAGGTTTTCCGCCCTCTTTTCACCTTCTTTTCACCCTTCAACACCCGCCCCAAGCCCTTGACCCCCCTCAATTTCCGGACCCTGGACCTCAACCTGCTTCGCGTGTTCGACGAAGTAATGGCTGAGCGCAGCCTGACCCGGGCGGCGCGCAACCTGTCGCTGACGCAGCCGGCTGTCAGCAACGCCCTGCGCCGGCTGCGTGAAACCCTGGGCGACGAGCTGGTGCAGCGCAGCGGCCAGGGCATGGCGCCCACCCCGCGCGCCGTGGCGATCTGGCCGGCCGTGCGCGAAGCCCTGCAGCAGTTGCAGGAGTCGCTGGTGCCCAACGAATTCGTGCCCGGCGAAGCCACCACCATCTTTGTGCTGGCCATGGCCGATGCCACCGCGGCTGAATTGATTCCCGGCCTGGTGGAAACACTGGACCAGGAAGCGCCCGGTGTCTCAATTCGCGTGATTCCATTGACCACACGCGACCCGCGGCGCCTGCTGGACGAGGAACTGTGCGACCTGGCGGTCGGCTACTTTCCCTCGGTGCTGGCCGACCTGACGGCCGGCGCGCAAAGCGGCGAGCCCTTGCCCTTTTTGCACCAGCGGCTGTATGACGGCGAATACGTCTGCGTCATGCGCAAAGACCACCCGCTGGCTACCGGCCCCTTCACACTGAGCAAGTTCTGCGCGGCGCGCCACATGCTGGTGAGTTTTTCGGGCCGGCCCTATGGTTTCGTCGACGAAGCCCTTGCCTCCCTGGGCCGGGAACGGCATGTGGTGCTGACGGTCAACCAGTTCTTCACGGCGGGGCGGGTGGTGGCCAACTCGAATTTGCTTACTGTGCTGCCGCGGCATTTCGTCGGGGTGACGGGCATTGCCGACCAGCTGGTGCTGCGCCCCCTGCCGTTTGACGTGTCACCGGTGCACGTGGATACCCTGTGGCACCGGCGTTCGCAACAACGCAGCGCGCATGTGTGGTTGCGGCAGGTGCTGGTGCGTGCGGCCGACAGGGCGTTTTTGGCCTGAAGCCCCTGACCCACCCAAAGGACTGGCCAGCCTGGCTATCCGAAGAGACGTCTACACAGCGCTATAAAAATCATAGCTACTCGCGCAAGTCAGTATTGGGCGAGGGTCATTTTTGATGCCAAAACAGGCAGTTTTGGGTGCAGAAATCGTCGCCCGGGGGCCATTGCTACTGGAGCGCGCTTCTCCAGCACACATTTTTTGCCCATCAAATTGCTGTTTTGGCCAATAAGGACAAGCGCAGGGAGCTAGCTATTTGATAGCAGCCGTGGCAACCGGATCAAACCGCTGCAGCTCCCGGCTGTGGTGTGGCCAGCACGCAACGCAGACACCGCAACAGCGCACTTAAAGGCCCGAATCCGGTGCCCTGCGGCGCAATTTCCAGCGTGTTGCACCGCTTTTTCGGGCTACAGGCCAGCCTCCGGCCGCTCCTGACCGGCGCCGCCAGATCAAATTAATTCTTTAGTTCTTCTATTTGATGCTCTAGGCGTTATAAGTCGTCAAACGGCCTACTTGCAAAAAAATGTAACGTGAAGCAAAGTCAAAACATGGACATCACACCCGTACGGAGTCCTTCCCAGAGGCCGTAGTTACTGCGAGGCACACGTTAAAAAATGTTAGCTAAATCATTAACTGCGTTTGCAGCCGAGATCGCGATGTCCTCTGGCAAGGCAATCGCCTTTGGGTTCCGTTGACCGGCACGGCCTGAACCCACACTCCAAAACTGGCCCGCATGAATTCCTGCCTGCACTTTCCCCTCAAGCCACTTGGCTTGGCGCTGGCATTCGCCGGCCTGGCCATGGCACCGCATGCCGGCCATGCCCAGGCCACCAACGATTTCTCGGCCGCAGGCACCCAGGACTGGAACGACGCGGCCAACTGGAGTGGCGGCACGCCTACAGCCGCCAGCGTGGCAAGGGTCCCGACGAACCAGCAGGTGGACGTTACCGGGGCTGGCCAGGTGGGCACGCTGCAAGTGGAGGGAGACGGCCAGGTGGTCGTCCACGCCGGCGGCACCCTGGCCGCCGACACGCTCCTGCTGGGCACCACGCCAGCGCCGGGTAACGCAGGATCCCTGTTGATTAATGGAAGCGTTACGGCCACGCGGCTGAGCGTGGGCGACACGGCGACCGGAGGGCAGATCCTCATCGGCGGCGCCGGCGCCAGCTTGAACGTGTCTCCCCCCAGCCTGGCTCCGGGAGACCAGTTCATTGTTGGCAACAATGGAGACGGGCTCCTGGGCATCCGCACCGGCGCCACCGTGACGGTAGGCGGCACCCGCACCCTGCATCTGGGCAATGTGGGCACCGGGACGCTGGTCATCGGCAACATCGGGCCCAGCGGTACCCTGGATGCCGGCGCCGTGGTTTTCGGCAATGCCAGCTCCAGCATCAAGTTCAATCAGGACGACGCCACCCCCTACATCTTCTCCCCCGCAATCAGCGGCAGCGGGTGGGTCGAGGTATTCGCTATCGGCGGCTCCTCCACCGTACTGACGGGCGCCAACAGTTACACCGGCGGCACTTTCGTCAGAACCAATGCCCGCCTGACCGGCAGCACCACCAGCCTGCAGGGAGTCATCAGCAACGACGGCGTGCTGACCTTCGACCAGACCACCAACGGCACCTTTGCAGGCTCCATCAATGGAGGCGGCACGCTGGTCAAGGAAGGCAGCGGCACGGTGATTCTTTCTGGCACCAACACCTATACAGGCGGCACCACCATCAATGGCGGCACCTTGCGCGGCACCACCGCCAACCTGCAGGGCTTGATTACCACCAACGCCAACCTGGAGTTCTTGCAAGCAGGCAACGGAACGTTTGGCGGTGTCATCAGCGGCACCGGCAATGTGGTCAAAAGCGGCACCGGCAATGTCACCTTTTCCGGCACCCACACTTACAGCGGGGCCACCGTCGTCAGCGGCGGCACGCTGTCGGTCAACGGCAGCCTGACCAACTCTGCCGTGCAGGTGCAGAACGGCGGCACGCTGGGCGGCACCGGTTCCGTGCGCAACACCACCATCCAGTCGGGCGGCACGCTGGCGCCGGGCAATTCCATCGGCACGCTCACCGTGGTCGGCAACCTGACCTTCAACGCCGGCTCCAATTACAGCGTGGAGGTCGATGCAGCCGGCAGCAACGACCGCACCAACGCCACCGGCACGCTGACCATCAACGGCGGCACGGTCAATGTGCTGGCCAGCGCCGGCACCTATTCGCCGACCACGCAGTACACCATCCTCAATGCCACAGGCGGGCGCACCGGCGTCTTCAGCGGGCTCACGACCAACCTGGCGTTTTTGACGCCGTCGCTCACCTACGACCCCAACAACGTGTATCTGACCCTGGCGCGCAACAGCACCGGCTACAACACCCTGCCCGGCATGACGCCCAACCAGCAGTCGGCCTCCAACGCACTTCAAGATGCCTCCGGCAGCGCGAGCGGCGACATGAGCACGGTGCTCAGCGCCCTCAACAGCCTGTCAGTGCCGCAGGCCCTCGCGGCCTTCGATGCCATAGGCGGTGCCAACCTGGTGGCCTTGCGCCGTGCCGGCCCCAGCTTTACCGCCGCGTTCGGCGAACAGCTGCAGGCACGCGTGGGCCGAAGCAGCCTGGGCTCAGTCTGCGGCAGCGACGATGTCGGTGGCCGCGAAGCCCTGAGGGCACTTTTCCCGGCCGCCGAAGACGGTTGCGGTTTCTGGCTGCGCGGTTACGGCAGCCACCAAACCACCGACAGCGACGGCAATGCCATGGCCAGCCGCCTGAACAGCACCGGCCTGAGCGCGGGTTATGACGCCGAAGTGTCGCCGGGCTTGATGCTGGGCGGCGCCGTGACCATCGGCACATCAAGGGTCAGCTTTGATTCCGGTGACCTGGGCAGGGCCCGCAGCGCAGCGCTGGCGATGTACGCCGGCTATGCTGATGGCGCATGGCGCCTGAATGGCGTGACCAGCGTGGCGTTTCACGGCAACCACATGGACCGCGGCATCGTGGTCGGTCCGATCAGCCGCGTGGCCTCGTCGAACTTCGACAGCAGCACCGCCACGGCCTACGGCGAGCTGACGTACGACCTGGACATGATCGGCTGGACGCTGCAGCCGATGGCCGCACTGGCCTTCAGCCGCAACCAGACCAACGGTTTCAGCGAGCAGGGCGCCGGCGCGCTCAACCTGCAGGTTGCCGCGCAAACCGTGTACTCGACCAAATCGATGCTGGGGCTGAAAGCCGGCTTTAACGTGGGCCGGCTGCGGATCGAACCGCGGGTGGCGTGGGCGCATGAGTTTGGCAAATACAACACCCCGATGACGGCGCAGCTGCAGGGCGCCGGCACGCCCTACCAGTTCCAGATCGCGGGCGTGGCCCTCAATGCCAACACGGTGGTCCTTGGTGTCGGCGTCTCGGGCCGCATCCACGACAACTTCAACCTCTTCGCCGACCTCCAGACCGAACAGAACGCACGCCAGCGCAACCTGGCCCTGCTGATGGGGGTGCGCGGCAAATGGTGAGCCGGGCATCTCAAAGCATGTTGACCCCTGACCGACCTGATTCACAACACATTTAATCCAGCCACACCCGCGCATACCTCATGGCTTACAAAAGCATGCCCCCCATCCCGCCATCCCTGCCGCCTCTCCCGCCGCGCCAACCCAAACCGAAACCCGGCAAGGACGCCGGCGCCCACCGATACGACACCATCGTTTTTTTGCTGATCATCGGCCTGGCGATTGTGGTGGCCGGCAGCGCAGCGCGTTACACCCTGGTAGACCGGCCTGCGGCCAAGGCACAGAAGGAAGCCCAGCTGCTGATGCAGCAGCTGATGGCCGCGAACCAGAAGAACCAGCAGCAGCTTGAACAGAAGCTCGCCGAAGCCAAGGCCCAGACCGAGGCATTGCGCGCCAACATGGAGCAGATGAAGGCCGAGATCCAGCAGCCCAAGGCCGCAGCGGAACCGGTTCCGGAGCCGGTGCAGAAACCGGTGCCCGACGCCCAGGCCGCGGAACGCAAGCGGCTGGAGCGCGTCAAGGTGGTCGATGAACTGGTGGACTCGCTGACGCCGAACCTGCAGGTCAAGTTCCAGCAAAAGGTCACGTGGCTGGACCGCAGCGTCTCATTCGGTTTTAGCCTGACCAACGCAAGCCGCCGCGCCGTCCGCGTGACCCCGCCGCGCATCGCCCTGACCCTCAACCCTCTGCCCAACACAAAGCTGGCACTGAAAGCCAGTGATGTGCAGGCTGACATCTGCCCTGGCGGCTTGATCGGGCCGGGAGAGACCATTAACTGCAATGTGGTGCTGCGTTCAGAAGCCACCTTCACCGGTGTCGGCCACATTCCGTTTCGCGCCGTCATCTCGGCACGCACGGAACTCCCGGTGACCAGCGAAACCTGGAAAACCGTGCGTTCCGCCTACAAGGAAGCCTACCTGGAGGAACACATGGTCAAAAGCGTTTCCTTTAATGGGGAGCTTTGGCGGTAATCGCGGGCCGGCAGCAGGATCACGCATGCACCCTGTCGAGGCGGCTGAAGCCGGCGGCAGATTGCCATGCTATCGCTATCAAATAGATAGCTGCTTGCGCCCATCTGTATTGGGTTTCAGCTATCTTTTGTGCTTGAAATCAGTGGTTTTCACGGGGGTTTCCGGCATCGCCAGGGCTTTTGCGGCACCCCAGGGGCAGGCTGGAGGGTCAAAAGCCCCCCTGAGTCGCCTTTTTACCCCCTCAATCGGGCTGTAAACCAATGAGGACAGGCGCGAGCCGCTACTAATTCAGTAGCGTCACGCTGACGCCAAACGCCCGCGGGCAATCCCATTCAAGCGGCTCGCGGCCGAGGGGCATGGTTTTTGCACACACTTTTGCACACAAACTGTACGCAGGAGCCGCGCATGCCAGACCACCCACACCCCCCAACGCCCTCACACCCACTTGCGCGCCGCACCGCGCTGAAGATCCTCGCCAGCGGCGCCGCATCCATGGCGCTGCCGGCCCTGGCTGCCTGGCCGGACAAGCCGATCAAGATCGTGGTGACCTTTCCAGCCGGCGGCGCCAGTGACATCGTCGCGCGGGTGATGGCCGAGCAGCTAGGCAAAAAGCTGGGGCAGGCGGTGGTGGTCGACAACCGGCCGGGCGCGGGCGGCAGCGTGGGAGGCCTGGTGGTGGCGCAGGCGCCGGCAGACGGCTACACACTGATGCTGAGCAACTCGACACCGGTGTCCATCGGCCCGTTCGCGCTGGAAAAGCAGCCCTATGACCCGGTGGAAGGCTTCACCCACATCGCGCTGATCGGCAACGCCCCCTGCGTGGTGATGGCCAACCCGCACGCGCCCATCAAGACGATTACCGATGTGGAAGCGCAGGCCCGCAAAGCGGGCCGGCTCGACTTCGGCTCGGGCGGGCCGGCCTCGATCGGCCACATTTACGGCGAGCTGATGAAAAAGTCCATGGGCGTGAACCTGGTGCACATCCCGTACCGCGGCGGTGCGCCCATGACGACAGACCTGATCGCGGGCGTGATCCCCGTGGGCATCGACGTGCTGACGGCTTTTGTGCCCTACTTCAAGAGCGGGCAGCTGGTGCCGCTGGCCGTAACGTCGGCCAGCCGCTCACCGCTGGTGCCGGATGTGCCCAGCGTGGTGGAGTTTGGCTACCGCAAGCTGGTGCTGGACAACTTCTTTGGTTTGAGCGGTCCGGCGCACATGCCGGCCGACGTCGTGGCACGGCTGAGCAGCGCCTGCAACGAAATACTGGCAACGGCGGAGATCAAAAAGAAGATGCTGGAGTTGGGCATCACCACCCAGCCCATGAGCCCGGCGGCGTTCACCGGCTTCGTCAGGGAGCAGGTGGCCGTACTGTCGCCCGCCGTCAAAGGAGCAGGGGTTAAGCTCTGACCGCATCCGCCCGAACAAGGCCCCGTCTTTACCAGCTGAAGCCGCGGTCTGGCGTTGCCAGCCGCAAGGCGGCCGGCCCCATACGTGAGGAAAGGGGCAGCGCGCCGCAGGCTCGAAGTGGGGAAGCGTGGGGGCTCAGCGAACCACGCTGAGGTAAGCGTAGGCGGCGCTGCGCAGTTCCTGGGCCTGCAACGGATTGCGGCCGGCGCGTGCTTCGGCGCGTTCCATCAGGTTGTGGGCCACACCGTTCACAGGGGCCACGCGGGTTGCGGCGGGCAGGAAACGGGCGATCTGGGAAATCAGGCTGTACATGTCAGGGTCACCTTCATGGGGTGAAAAAGTTGCGGTGAATGAAGAATAAGGGTTTTCCCTAGGGTTTCAAGCCTAACCGGGCCCCAAACCCATGCAAAAAATGCATGCCGTGCTCCGCGGCGGCACATGCAGGTCATTTCTACGTGATTTCCGGGGAAAACTTCACGGAGCCGGCGGCTATGCTTGGGCTGTGGCCCATCCCCCAAATCCCTCTTCCCTGCCCACGGCTGAGACCCCTGCTTCATCGCCGGACGGGGCGCTGGCGCTGCTGCGGCAGATCGCCTCGAATATTGACGCGATGCTCTGGTCCTGGGACCCGCAAACTGGCCGCATCACCTATACCAACCCGGCGTTCGAGGCGTTCTGGGGCCTGTCGGCCGACACCCTGGCAGACCGGCCGTGGCAATGGCTGGAGCATGTGGACCCAATAGACCGCGAGCGGGTGCTGAGCCTGCAAACCAGCCCCCTGAAGCGCAGCGAAGAGTACAGGGTCATCCGGCCCCAGGGCGGCAATGCCCGGCTGAGCCAGCGCGCGCTGCCCATGCACAGCCCTTCGGGGCAGTTGCTGCGCGTTATCCACCTGGCCAACAACATCACCTGGCAGCTCGACACTTCCAAGCAATTGCGTGTGGAGATCGGCCGGCGCACCGACTCCGAGGCCAAGTACCGCGCGGTGGTGGAAAACGTCAGCGAGGGCATTCTTGTCACGGCGGCCGGGCGCATCCTGTATGCCAACCCCAAGGCACTGGAGCTGACCTCGCTGGACGAGGAAACCGCCAAGTCCCTGCCCTTTATCGAATTCATCCACCCCGACGACCGCGAGAAGGTGCTGAGCAATCACATGAAGCGCCTGCGCGGCGAGCCGGTGGAGAACTACTACCAGTTTCGCGTGCAGCACAGCCGCAGCGCCATACGCTGGCTTGAGATCAGCGCGGTGATGTTTGAATGGCAGGGCGCGCCCGCCACGCTCAACTTCCTGACCGATGTCACGCGCAAGCGCCAGGCGGAGGAAGACATGCGCAAGGCGCTGGCGCACGAGCGCGAGCTGTCGGAGCTGAAGTCACGGTTTGTCGCCGTGACATCGCACGAGTTCCGCACGCCGCTGGCCGCCATCCTGTCGTCTGTGGAGCTGCTGGATGCCTACGGGGCCAGCTTTCCGGCCAGCGAACGCCGGGAGCTGCTGGGGCAGATCAAGACGGCGGTGGCCCGCATGAACAGCATGGTCGAGCAGGTGCTGCTGACCAGCCGCCTGGAGCTGGGCAAGTTCCAGTTCGAAGCCGCGCCGCTGGCCGTGCCCGACTGGCTGGTGCAGGTGATGGGTGAGCTTGAGCGCGGCAACCCGCAGGCCGCGCGCGTGTCGCTGACCTGCGACGGCCTGGACGCGCCGCGCACGGCGGACCAGCAGTTGCTGCGGCACATCGTGGTCAACCTGCTGGGCAATGCGCTGAAATATTCGGACCCGGACACGCCGGTGCAGTTTGCCGTTCGCGGCGTGGGCGACCAGATTCACCTGCGCATCAGCGACCACGGCATCGGCATCCCGGAAGCCGACCTGCCGCGCCTGTTCGGCAGCTTTCACCGCGGCACCAATGTCGGCAATATTTCCGGCACCGGCATCGGCCTGCACATCGTGAAGGAATGCGTTGACCTGCATCAGGGGCAGATTGAAGTCACCAGCCGGCCCGGGCAAGGCACGACATTCACCGTGCGCCTGCTGGCGCCGTTGGCCTGACACCCCCCGCCCGGCGCCGGCGGTTTTGCCGTTTCAGGGGCCTTTTTTCCGGTGGTAGGTCAGCGCCGCCTGAATGCAGAACGACAAGGCATCCCTCGGCAGTGGATCAGCCGCATCGAGCACGATGGCCCGATTGCCCTCGTAGCGCAGCTCGCGGGGAAACAAGGTGCGGAAGGTGTCCACCAGCATGGTGTTGCAGTTGAAGTACAGGGCGTACTGCGCTGGACTGGATCTGACCGGCCCCAGTCGGATGGTGCTGCCGCTTTTGCTGGCTGACGTGAGGTAGGCCGGCTCGCCCCACTTGAGTGTTTCCTCCAGATCGCCGACGCCGGGTGTGTCCAATGCCGTGTCCAGAATCAATTGGCGCAGGGCCATCAGCTTGCGCCGCAGCAGTGGCGGGTAGGCCGCGAAGGCCTGCGCGACGGCTGTGTTCTGGATAGGTGTCACCGGTGGCTCCCTGGTTCCTGTTTCATGCCTGCGCAATCTAGCGCACGGACACTGGGCGACGCAAGCGAAAAAGCCCGCCACCCGGAACCGGCCCCGTCTTCCCGCACAATCGGCGGGGTGAACATCCAGCTCCTGTCCGACCTGCATCTCGAGAGCAACCCCGACTTCAAGGCCGTGCCCGTACCCGGCGCCGACCTGCTGGTACTGGCCGGCGACATTGGCTCCTATCAGCAGGGCTCGCTGCTGGGCGAGAGGGGCATTGCCGACTTCGGCCTGGGGCAGTTTTCGCCCTTGCCTCTGGCCCAAGGCGGTGCGGACTGGCCGACGCCGGTGCTGTTTGTCCCGGGCAACCACGAATACGACGGCCTGGACTTTGATGAAACCCATGTGCGGCTGCGCGAAACCTGCGAGCGCCTGGGCATGGTCTGGCTTGAACGTGAAACCGTGGTGCTGCAGGGTGTGCGTTTTGTGGGCAGCACGCTGTGGACCGACTTTGACGCCCTGAGCGCAGGCCAGGCCCAGGCATCGGACATCACGCCGGGCGAGCAACTGAAAGCGCGCGAAAAAGCATTCCGCGCAGCCAACTTTTATCTCGGAAAAAACCATTCCTTTCGCGATGGCCAGCCACTGCTGGCGGCCGACCTGCGCGAAAAGGGCCTCAAAAGCCAGGCCTGGTTGCGGCAGGCACTGGCCGTACCATTTGAAGGGCCTACTGTGGCCGTGACGCATTTCGCCCCCAGCCTGCTGAGCGCCGACCCGCGCTATGGCCTGGTGCCGGGTACGGCGGGCTTTTGCAATACGCTGGATGACCTGCTGCCGCTGGCCGACCTATGGCTGCACGGGCACCTGCATTGCGTAATTAATTACATCAGCCGCGGCTGCCGCGTAGTGGCGAACCCGCTGGGTTATGCGCGCAAGCATGAACAGGACGGGTTTTTACCCGACTTGCTGATCCGCGTCGGCCAATAGCACTCAAGCACTCAGTCGTCCTCTTATGGGCGTGGTGCCCACGTGCCGCTGGTGACTAAAGTCGTAGCGCCGCAGCGCACACGGCGGCGGCATTTTTTTGAACTTCCTGCGCATCGCGTAACCCAACCACGACCGGCAACGCGGAACCCAAGGGTCAGCACGAAAGTGATAACACTTTGTTCCAATTGTTGGTTTGCGCACTGTTCGGCTTGCATGTATCTTGCATGAAGGGTTCATGCAGGACTTCCTGCACCGCACCCGCATTGGGGAGAGCACCATGAAAAGCAACGTGTCCTATCTTGGCGCCTGGCTGCTTGCCGTCGGCCTCGCGTTTGCGTTTGCGTTCGCATCACCCAATGAGGCCAGCGTCATGGGGCACATGCCGGCTTTCATGGCGCAAACACTGCTGCGCCAGCCGGTCAACGTGCCGGATGGCTTGCCCTCTGACCGCACCCTTGCACTGATCACCTTCCAGCGCGGCCAGCATGTCCAGGCCGAGAGCTGGATCCAGGGGCTGAACCTGCGTAACGACTCGTCCATCGCGTGGATGCGCATGCCGATCGTCAATGACCCCGGCACACCGACGGGGCGCAGCGCCGTCGAAAACAGGTTGCTCAAGCACTACACCGCAGATACCGAGCGCGCCAGGCTGGTGCCGGTGTTCACCGACCGAGCCAGTTTTGTGCGTGCGGCCGGCCTCAACGGCACCGACCAGGTCTACGCCGTGGTGGTCAACCGCCAGGGTGAAGTGCTGGCGCGGGTTGAAGGCCAGTTCGACGCAGATAAAGCGCAGACGCTGCGCGAAACTCTGCGCCCGCAGAGCTTTTAAACCACCCCCGTCCAGGCTCACTGCGTGTAGCCTGTTCCCCCCTCAAGGGGGCGGCGCCTGGGGCCGGCAAAGCCGGACCCGCGGCCCCCACTGGTGAAATACGCCCACTGGTTACGCCGCCGAACTCTTCATGCAAGCATGAGCCGCAGGACCGACTTTGCCGGACTGCAGGCGAGCGGCCTCCGAGCCTGCCTGCGCAGGCTCGGACGGGCGACAGAGGCGAAGCGTCTCGCGAGCTGCGGCCTGCAAGGCCTCGCGACCCACACGCAGTGGAGGAGCGTGGGGGCTCCACCCCTTACAAAGTCCTGTCACCCAGCGTGAAATAGAACGTGGCGCCTTGCCCGAGGGATGACTGGGCCCAGACCTTCCCGCCATGCCGTGCCACGATGCGGTGCACCGTGGCCAGCCCAATGCCGGTGCCGGCAAATTCCGACAGCGAATGCAGGCGCTGGAACGCGCCAAACAGCTTCTCCGCGTAGGCCATGTCGAAGCCGGCGCCCTTGTCCTGGACAAAATAAACCGTCTCCCCGTCTTCGCCGACCTCATGGCCGAAGGTGATTTCGGTGCGCTCCTGGTTGGCGCTGAATTTCCAGGCGTTGCCCAGCAGGTTGTCCAGCAACTGCATGAGCAGGCGCGGGTCACCCTGCCCCGTCAGGCCCGCTTCAACATGGAGCGCCACCGGCCTTTCGGGCTCGCGTTCACGGTAGCCGTCAAGGATGCCCTGGACCAGTGCGCTGAGGTCGACCGGCTCCCAACGCAGGCTTGAGCGCGACACCTGTGCCAGCGTCAACATCGCATCGATCAATTCCCCCATCTGCCCCACCCCGGCCCGTATGCGCGCCAGGTAATGCCGGCTGCGCTCCGACAGCGGTGTGCTGTCGGACTTGTTCATGGCACGCTGCAGCAGGTCGCTGAATCCGTCGATGGCACTTAGCGGGCTGCGCAGGTCATGGGATACGGAATAAGAAAATGCCTCCAGTTGTTTGTTGGCAAATTCGAGTTGCGCGGTGCGTTGCTGCACGCGCTCTTCCAGGCTGGCGTTGAGCCGCAATATCTCCTCGCGCGCACGCCTGCGTTCGCGGATATCGGTGTTGATGCCGAGCACCCCGTTAACCTTGCCTTCTTCGTCGCGCACCACCGTCCAGCGTGCTTCGATGGCCACCGTTGAGCCATCCCTGGCGCGCTGCTCCAGTTCACCGGTCCAGTCCCCTTCATTGGCCAGCGTGCGGGCCATGGCGCCCACAAGCACCTGGGGATCCTCGTACATGAACTCTTCCATCGATTTGCCCAGCACTTCTTCGGCTGTCCATCCGTAAAGGCGTTCGGCACCCTTGTTCCAGAAACGTATGGTCCGGTCCAGGTTGCGGACCATGATGGCGTCCTGGGCCCTGTCCAGCAGCGAAGCCTGTTCGTGCAGCTTGACTGCCGCCTGGCGTGCGGCCTCCTGGCTGCGCTGGCGCTCCAGGCGTTCACGCAGGCTGACGATGCCGAACGCCAGGTTGTCGGCAAGCTCCTGCAGAAGTTTGACCTCTTCAGCGGTGAACTGCTGCGGCTCAGCCGAATAAAGGCATAGCACGCCGAAACTGCTGGACCCTTCGCGCAAAGGCAGGCAAACCGCGCTCTGGTAGCCTCGCTTCATGGCATCGGCCTGCCAGTAAAAATGATTGTCGGCCCGGCTGATGTCGCTTTGCTGGGGCAGCCCGGTGCGAATGGCCTGGCCCGCGGGGCCCTGGCCCGTAACCTGGTCATCACGCCAGGTCAGGCGGATCACCGTCAGGTACCCGCCCTCGTTACCGGCGTGCACCATGGGCTGTATGGTGCGCGCTTCGTCGTTCTGTGCATACCCCACCCAGGCCATGCGGTAGCTGCCCACATCGACGGCGACACGACAGACTTCGGCCAACAGGGCCTCCTCGTCTTCAATCCGGTTGATGGCGATGCTGGACTGGCTCAGCATCTGCAGGGCCCGGTTGGTGTTTGCGAGCGCCAGGTCGGCAAGCTTGCGGTCGGTAATGTCGCGGGCGGTGCCCACCACACGCTCGAGGACACCCGACGCATCGAGCACCGGATAGGAGTGGTCGCGTATCCACCGGAGCTTGCCGTCCGCGGACAGGATGCGGTATTCGATGTCGGAGGATTCGCCAGTGCGGTTGCGCTTCCTGGCGAGCTTCAGCAAAGGCTGATCCTCCGGCAGCGCAGCGTCGGCATATGACAGGGGGTTGGCATACAGGCTCTCACGGCTGCGGCCCCACACCTTCTCATAGCCGGGGCTGATATAGAGAAGTTGGCCGGAGCGGGGATCCACGTTGTAAAAAACGTCGTTGATGTTTTCTGCAAGTTCACGAAAACGCGCTTCGCTGCTGACCAGCGCCGCCTCGGCGCGGGCACGTACCAGCGCAATACCGGCCAGCCGCGCCGCAGTGTCGATCAGTTCCAGATCGTGCGGTTGGGGTACACATGGATAGCGGTGGTAGATGGCAAATGTTGCCAGCGGCTCGCCGTCGGTCGAAACCACAGGGTGGGACCAGCAGGCGCGCAGGCCATGCGCGAGCAATATCTCCCGGTAGTCCTTCATCAGCGGGTCGAGCTGGGTGTCTTCCACCACGACCATCTCGTTGCGAAACGCCGCGGTACCGCAGGCACCCACCCCTTCACCTACCGGCAGGCCTTCAATGGCCTGGTTGTAGCTGTCCGGCAGGCTGGGCGCTGCACCCAGGCGCAGGTGTTGCCCGTCCAGCAGCAGGATCGAGCACAGGCTGTCCGGGGAACTCGTCTCAATTAATTGCACCACGGCCTCGAGCGAGCGCTGCAGGGGCGCGCTCCCGGCAATCAGCGCCAATACCTGTTCCTGCGCCAGGGCAAAATCCTCCGCGGCCTTGACCTTGGTAATGTCATTGAACACCGCGACGCCGCCCACCAGCGTGCCGGCGTCATCCTGCAAGGGCCGCGTGCTCATCCTGAGTACCCGGTCTTCGGCGCCGGGCCTGCGAAATACCAGGTCCCAGTTGTCGATACTGATGCCGCGCGTTGCGCGCGCCAGCGGCCGCTCCGACGCCGGCAAGGGGGTTTTTCCGTCGAGCGTCAGCAGCTCGTGGTCGCGGCGCCAGTCCTCGACCCGCACGCCGGGGCCTGGCGCTACGCCAAAGAGCTTGCGAGCCGTCGCGTTAAACACCAGGAAACGACCTTCGGTGTCCGCCGCGATTACACCTTCACTCATGCTGTTGAGAATGAGATCGAGCAAGGAGCGCTCCTTGTCCACGCGGCTGAGCACGGCATCAAGCTCCTCCTGGCGCGCCTGAAGGGAGCCAGCCATGCGATTGAAGGTCTGCCCAATGTCGCCAAGCTCCCCCTGGTACAACGGACCCAGCCTGACACGCGCCCCCAGATTGCCCTCTGCAACCTCATTGGCTTCTTTCAGGATCGCCTTGGCCGGGTTGACGATCAGGCGGTTGCCTATCCACCATGCACAGGCTGCACTTGCCACGGCCATGGCGAGCAAAGCCGCCAGCTCCGAAAGCAGGTTGTCGCGGCTTTCTGCGCCGATGATTTCCTGCGGGACACTGACTGCCACAAATAGCCCATCGCGGCCTTCGACGGAAACCGGCGCAAAAGCGTAGACCCGCTGGCTTCCCTGCGCATCAGGTGCATGCAGCACACCCAGGTGACGCGTTTGCACGCCCTGGCGCACGGCGGCGTCCGGGTGCTGTCGGCCCAGCCAGGAAGGTGTCTGCGGGGAAACGGCCAGCACCACGCCGTCCCGGTCAAGCACCGTCAGCCTTGCGCCCGACATCATGGAGGCGGCGGTCAAAGGCTCTGCGAGGGCCTTCAGGCCCAGGGAGGCAAAGGCCACGCCCCCCATGGCGCCGGAATCGGTGTGGATCGGTATGGCGAAGATCAGGCCCGGCAGGCCACTGCTGCGGCCAATGCCGTAGGTCCCAATGGCAAAACGCTGGCCGGTCATGATCTGCAGGAAAAATGGCCGGTCATCTTCCTGGATACTGCCGGCGGGAAGGCCCAGTGAGCTGCAGACCAGCCGGCCGTCCGGCGCAACAACGCCCACATGGGTGAACTCGGGGTGCTCCCGATGGATGTTTTTCAGCTGTTGCCCGCACAGTCCAGGCTCGTGGCTCTTGATATGAGGCGCACTGGCCAGGCCATTGAGAAGCTCATGCACCTTGTCCACCGTGCGATGCTGGTGTGTGGCGAGCAGCGCGACCTGGGCCTGCAGGTCAACCTGTGCATGCTCCAGCGCAGTGCGGCGGCCTTGTTCGGCGTAATACGCGAGCAAGCCGAACAGCGGGAGCAGCGCGAGCAGCACCAGCAAAACCAGACGGGTACGCAGCCCCAGCCATCCCAGCATTCGTTACCTCGTGCCTTTCACTGCAATGCAGCGCCAAGCGCGCATCAGGTCACAGTGTGCGGAAGCCAGTGCCTTTTGTAAATGGGACTACTCCCTTACCTGCCTTTGTCAGCGAGTGAAACAGCGACTAGCGCATGGCTGCCCCGGTGTTCCCGGTCGGCCGCCAGCCGTGCACAGCCACTACGCGGTGCGCGCCTCTTTTCGTGCGATCAGGTCACCAACGACTGCGCTGCAGACTGCTTGAGTGCAGCGGTGAGCGCATCCAGCACTTCGGACTCCAGGTTCCAGCAATGCCAGTAGAGCTGGATGGGCAGGGTGTAGCTGGACGCCACGTTGACGAGCTGGCCTGTGTCAATCAGTCCTTGCGCCAGCAGGCGCGGCACCACGCTGACGCCCCAGCCCGCCAGCACAGCCCTGACCATGCCTTCCGATGACGGCACAAAGAGCTGGTTGAGGGTGACGCGCTTGAGCCCGAAAGCTTTGCCGACGAAATCGACCGGCAGCTCATCCTTGCGGTTGAACGCAATAAAAGGCACATCGCGAAAGTTGTATTGCGTCAAGGCGGGCGCGTTCTGTTTGCCGCCAGGGCCCTCGCCCAGGCCAAGCCGTTTTTGCGCAAAGCCCGGCGTAGCCACCGCGATGTACTGCATCGCGCCCAGCGGTTCCACCTTGCAGCCGCGCAGTGCCTGCTTGAGTGTGGTGACGCAGCCCAGCACCTGGCCTTCACGCAGCCACTCGTGGGTGAAGTTCTGGTCGTCGTGGATGATCTCCATGGGCAGGCCCTGCTGCGCCAGGTCGGTCAGCGCCGGCAGGGCCCAGGTGGCGATGCTGTCGGCATTGATGGCGATGGAAATGCGCTCTTCCTCACGCGCACCGCCAAGCGAGCTGGGCGCCAGCTCTTTCAGGTCGCGCTCAAGGTCGGCACGCAGCAGCCGCAGCATCTTGGTGTGTTTCAGCAACAGCTGGCCGGCTGAAGTAGGTTTGAGCGGCCTGCTGCGCACGATCAGCACGGTCCCGACCTGGGCCTCCAGTGCACGCAGGCGCTGCGACACAGCCGACTGCGTGATCGACAGGCGCTGGGCCGCCCGCTCAAAGCCGCCCTCTTCCACGATGGCTGCCAGGCATTCGAGCGCATCCGGATCAAAAGTGCTCATGCAGAGCCTCCTTTGTATTAGTTGTTCTGATGTTTTCACTGATAGTTTAATTTTTCTATTAATTGAAAGCAACATCCTTCACACTTGAAAGCTGTAAAGGGGCTTGTATGAAAGTAGTGGTTTTGGGAGCGGGAATCATCGGCGTCAGCACCGCCTGGCACCTGCTGGAGCGCGGCCATGAGGTGACTGTGGTGGACCGGCAGCCCGGAGCCGCCCTGGAAACCAGTTTTGGCAATGCCGCGCAGATTTCGGTCAGCTATTGCGAACCCTGGGCCAACAAGGACGCCCCCCTGAAGGCCCTGAAATGGATGTTTCGCAACGACGCCCCCCTGCTGTTCCGGCCACAACTGCCCTTCGGCGATGGCTGGCAGCAATGGCGCTGGGGCCTGCAGTTTCTGTCGCAATGCAACGACGCCGCGTTTGAGCGCAACGTGCAGCAGCTGGTGGCACTCGGCGCTTACAGCCATATCGCGCTCAAGGAGGTGGTCAGGACCACCGGCATTGAATACAACCGGCTGGAGCGCGGCATCGCGCACTACTACACCGACCAGAAGTCGTTCGATACCGCCGGTGAAGCGGCGGCGCTGATGCAGAAGTACGGCGTGGCGCGTCGCGTGGTGAGCACCGCCCAGTTGCTGGGCATAGAGCCGGCCTTCAAGTCATTTGCGCACCGCATCGTGGGAGGCACTTATACCGCCAGCGACGAAAGCGGCGACGCGCGCGTCTTCACCCAGGCGCTGGCACAGCGCTGCGCCGACAAGGGCGTACGCTTTCTCTACGAACACAACATCGAAGGACTGGAAAAGTCCGGTGGAGCGGTCCAGTCGGTCGCCGTCCGGGCACGCACCGTGCCGGGCAGCAGTGAGAGTCCCGTCATGAAACTCAAGGCCGACGAGATCGTGGTGGCTTGCGGTTCGTACACGGCGCCGCTGTTGCGCTCGGTGGGCGTTGACCTGCCGATCTATCCGGGCAAAGGCTACAGCGCCACCTTCAAGCTGCTCAAGCCGGAACTTGCGCCCTTCGTCAGCACCATTGACGACGAGGTCAAATGCGCCATGAGCCGCCTCGGCGATCACTTGCGCGTGGCCGGCACCATCGAAGTCGGTGGCTATGACCTTTCGCTGGACACCCCGCTGGCCAGGGCGCGCTGCAAAATGCTGGCCGACCGCATCGAAGAAGTGCTGCCAGGCGTGTGCGACACCCGCCTTGAAGCGCAGGGCGGTACACCGAATTTCTGGACCGGCCTGCGTCCCGCCACTCCCACCAACATTCCCTACATCGGCAAGACCAAAGTCGGCCGCCTGTGGGTGAATGCCGGGCACGGCACATTGGGCTGGACGCATGGCGCCGGGTCTGGCAAGGCCATGGCCGAGCTGATCTGCGGGGAGGTCCCGGCCATGGATTTCGGTTTTTACGGGCTGGCCCGCGCGCGCGGCCGCCTGGAGCCTGAAACCGCCTGATCCACGCCTGCCTGTTCAGGCCGCATGCTGGTCCAGCGTGCGTTGTGCGTGGTCGCGCAGCGCGGTGCGCAGCGCAGGCGGCTCCTGGATTTCGAAAGCAAATGGCAACCGCGAAAGCTGTCTGGCGAACCACGGGATGTGGTCGGTCTGGCTGTGCAGCAGCACGCCTTCGTCACTGGGCTGGAACACGCCAATGCTGTCGGGGAGTTCCATTTGCGCCGTCTGCAAATCGGTGTGCAGCAACAGGCGCACGGTGTTTGTGCGCGGCATGGTGGCCAGCCCCAGGACGAGATGCTGCGCTGCATTGAAATCTGCCGGCGGCGTGAACACCACATTGAGCGGCCGGACTTCCTGCACACGGTCCAGGCGGAATGAGCGCAGCGCCCCGCGCAGATGGCACCAGCCCACCACGTACCAGCGGCCGCGGCGAAATGCCAGGCCATAGGCGTCAAAGTCTCGCTCGGTGACATCGTCGTCGGCTGAACGGTACGCCATGTGCACACGCTGCCAGCCGTGCGCTGCGGTGCTCAAGGCCAGCAACGCCGTGTTGTCACCGGGGGCCACCGCATGGCGCATGTCGAGCGTCACTGTTTCACCGAGCGCTCGGACGCGGTTTTTCAGCTGGTACGGCATCACGCGCTCCAGCTTGGCCTGCGCGCTTTCCGCGGCAGGCGCTGCCTCAGCCAGCCCCAGGCCGCGCGCGGCAAGCAGGCCCAGCGACAGGGCCAGCGCTTCGTCGTCGGTGAACATCATCGGCGGCAGCTTGAAGCCGGCGATCAGGCTGTAGCACCCGTAGCGGCCACGCTCGGCCACCACCGGAATGCCCAGGTCTTCCAGCTTGGCGATGTAGCGGCGCAGGGTGCGGCCATCCACCTGCAGCCGCCGTGCCAGCTCGGCACCGCTCAGCCGGCCGTGGGACTGCAGCAGTTCCAGGACGGTGAGCACGCGCGTGGTGGGGGAGTACATGGTGAAAAAGTCTAACGCTTAATTAGGGCTGAAACAGCCCTATTACCTTTTTAGACTGGTTTTCACATATCCACTGCGGTGCCACATGCACTTCAAGCCATGACCACCACCCTGACTCACACACCGGAGCTTGCCGAGCTCACCGACGGGCGCCACGATTTCAATTTCATTACCGGGCGTTGGCTGGTCAGCAACAAGCGTCTGCGCCGGCGACTGGAGGGCTGTACCGACTGGGAAAGTTTCGAAGCCGTGCAGGACGGCGCGCTGCTGCTGGGCGGGCTCGGCAACATGAACGACCTCGTCACCGAAAACAAGGAAACCATCGGCATGGCCTTGCGGTTTTTCAATCCGCAAACGCGGTTGTGGAGCATTTACTGGGTCAGCCAGAACAACGGCTTGCTGCAGCCGCCGGTGACCGGCTCGTTTGCCGGCGGCATAGGCCGGTTTGAGGGAAACGACAGCCATGAAGGCCGGCCCGTGCGGGTTCGTTTCACCTGGTCCGGCATCACACCTACCCACGCCCGCTGGGAACAGGCCTTTTCGGAAGACGACGGCCGCCACTGGGAAACCAACTGGGTGATGAGCCTGTCACGCCCCGCTTACCACGCGGTACACCGCTAAAAAAAACAGGCTCGTCGATGGACCACTTCGCACACCTCTGGCTGTTTTTTCTCATGGTGCTGGGCATCATCATCCTGCCCGGCATGGACATGGCGTTCGTCATGGCCAGCTCATTGACCGGCGGGCGCAGGGCCGGCCTCTTCGCCGTGGCGGGCATTGTGGCGGGCGGTATTTGCCACGTCGTGGCAGGCGCGCTGGGGCTGGGCATCCTGCTGCAGCTGGTTCCGGGCATGGTCAATGTCATGCTGGTGGCGGGCAGCCTGTATATCGCCTGGATCGGGTGGTCACTGATGCGCAGCACATCTGTTTTCGGCGCCTTGCCCGACATCGAGCCGCCGTCCCCGTGGCGCACCTTCCGGCAAGCCGCGCTCACCTGCCTGCTCAACCCGAAAGCCTACCTTTTCATGCTGGCCATCTTTCCGCAGTTTTTGCGGCTGGAATACGGCTCGCTCTGGGTTCAGGCTGTGGCGCTTGGATTGATCATCGCCATTACCCAAAGCGGCGTATACGGTTCGCTGGCGCTGGCTGCTGCGGGTACCCGGCGATGGCTGGCGGTGCGGCCGGGCGCCAGTGTTGCCATGGCGCGCGCCGTGGGTGCCGTGCTGATCGCCGGCGCATGCTTCACGGCATGGCAGGGCTGGCGGCAGTTTTAGGGTTGGCGCCCTCGGGCCATGCCGGCCCCTTGAGTTCCACGGTGTTGCCTTCGGGGTCGTTGAGATAAATCGAAGGCCCTTCGCCCTCGGCGCCATAGCGCGACTCCACCTTGCCTGCCTCAACCCCGTGGGCCGCCAGGTGACGATGAATCGCCTCTGCGTCGAAGGGCTCGACACGAAAGCAGACATGGTCGACGTTGCGGCCCTCCTTGCCTGGCGCCGCGCCGCCGGCCCGGCCCAGCGTGCCGTCCACCGGCACCAGGTCCACCAGCGAACGCCCGGCGCGCAGTTGCACCAGGCCGATTTCGTCCTGCCGGCGTTCCAGGCTGCAGCCCAGCACCTGCTGGTAGAAGCGCAGCATGCCCTGCAGGTCAATGACACGAAGAACGATGTGGTCGATGTCGCGAATGTGGATCATGGCGAGGAAGGCTCCAGTGAGGCTGCGCTTTATTCTGGCACGCCGTACCCAAACCCTGCACAAGCAAAGGCCTGCGGCAGCCAGTACCATGGCCGCCATGAATCCGAACCCCCGATTTCTTTTCCTCGCCACCTCCACACGCGAGCCCGGCGCATTGGGCAACACCGAGTGGCTGGCGCAGCAAGCCGCCGCCGCACTGCCGGCCGGCACGCCCCAGGCCTGGCATCACCTGTCCCGCATGCGGATGCCGCTGTTTGTCGATCAGCGCCACACCACGGGCCAGTACGCCATGCCGGAAGGCGACATGAAGATGCTGCTGGACGCCACGATGGACGCCACCGACATTGTGTTTGTGGCCCCGGTGTACTGGTACAGCATTCCGGCGCCGCTGAAGATTTACCTCGACCACTGGAGCGCCTGGATGCGCGTGCCCGGCCTGCCGTTCAAGGAAGAGATGGCGAAAAAAACCTTGTGGCTGATCACCACCAGCGGCGACCGCGCCAAAGCGCAGCCCATGGTGGACTCAATCAGGCTCTGCGCGCAGTTCATGGCCATGAACTACGGCGGCGAACTGTGGGGCAAAGGCGGGCCACCCGACGCCGTCAAAGCCGATGCCGCCGCCACGGCACAAGCCGCGACGTTCCTGGCCGCTTGAGCCGCGCGGGCTTCGCGCAGGCAAGGTGGCCGTTTCCTACAAACGCTGCCTTTTCGGGCTGACAGCCCTGCCGGGGGGCGGGGCCGACAGTAGGTGCCATGACATCTTCCAAATCCGCTGCCGCACGGCAAAACAACCTGGAGCAACCCGTCTCGGGCAAGGGCATGCCGGCGAAAACTCCGCGCGTCCAGAGCTCACGTCCTGAGCGGGCGGGTTCGTCCAAAGACACCTCTGTCGAAGCCAGCCTGGAACTGCCTCATGAGCGCGACCAGTCCGTTGACATGACGGGCGGGCAATCCAGTGCCGAAGTCGAACAAGCCGGGCGCGATCTGCGGCGGGGGTTGAAAGACACCAGCAAGGGCCCTGAAATGGGCCACGCCTACAAGAAGCTCAAGTCCTAGGGCAAGCCCAAACGGCCTCATGGCGGCCATGCCTCACCGGGGCAAATCGCTGCTTGCCGAATCGCCGACGTATCTACATCCCGGCCGACGTATCAGGCGGCAACTCCATTTGCTATTGTTTTAATAGCTGTCAGCGCACAATCCACCGGCATTGCAGGCTATATTCATTTAAACAACGATGCACTGAAGTGCATCTGCCTTCCGGCAGTGAGGCCTGAAACCTGCCCCCGGTCACGGCCAGCACTCACCCCACCGCGCATCACGGTGCCTGAATTTGATTTGAAATGATCAAAAATTTCGTTATCATGAATTGTTTTGTAAATTTAT
Organism: Polaromonas sp. P2_G11; assembly: GCF_056403595.1. Classification (NCBI taxonomy): domain Bacteria; kingdom Pseudomonadati; phylum Pseudomonadota; class Betaproteobacteria; order Burkholderiales; family Comamonadaceae; genus Polaromonas; species Polaromonas sp. P2_G11. The sequence continues at coordinate 151,932 of NZ_JBFUFE010000004.1, forward strand.
ATACATCCAGTTCCACTCCCAATCCTGATGGCGACATTCCCTGGCAACCCTTCAATGGCGCAGCGTATTGGGCGTTTATTGCCAACGCTGACGCGCTCGCACCGGCAAATGGCCGACTATGTGCTGGCTCACCCTTTGCAAGCAGCTACCATGCCCATCGACGAGCTGGCCGCCACGCTCGGGGTTTCGGTGGCCACCGCCAACCGGTTCGCCCGGGCGCTGGAATTTGACGGCTACCCGCAGTTCCGCGCCGCGCTGGTGCTGGGGTTTGAAGCCACGCTGGCGCCGGTTGAAAAGCTGCGCAACAACCTTGAGCACCCCGCCACGGTGGCAGACGTGTTTGCATCCGCCCTGGTGCAAAGCCAGCGCAACATCGACCTGACACGGCAGTCGCTGGATGCCCAGAGCTGTGAGCAGGCCGTGGCGGCGATCCTGAAGGCACGGCGCATTTACATTGCCGGCTTTGGCAGCAGCAGCTGGCTGGGCGGGCTGCTGCAGCGCTCGCTGGACCCTTACTGCGACAACGTCCAGCTCCTGGCCAGCATGGAAAGCTCGTCCTACGGCGCGCGCGTGCTGGCACGCCTCAAGCCCGAAGACCTGCTGATCGCCATTGCCTACCCGCGCTATTTCGGCGACACCATTTTGCTGGCGCGCCGCGCGCGCGACGCTGGCGTGCCGGTGCTGGCGCTGACCGACCGCGTGACGTCGCCGCTGGCGCCGCTGGCCACCGTCGCGCTCTACGCCCATACCGAAAGCCAGTACTTCGCCAACTCCGAAGCCACCGTCCTGGCACTGATAGAGGCCTTGTGCAGCGCGGTCGCTCACCGCGCTAAAGGCTCGCTCAAAGCCGCAACCCAGCTGGCCGAGTCGGTGCTGCCCTGGCTGCACGGCAACCACGCCGACCGGCTGCGTCCCGATACCGATGCCGCAGCACCTGCCCCACGCAAACCCCGCGCCCAACCGAAACTGCCAAAGGCATCCAAGTGACACGGCCCAAGCCCCTTCCCCTTATCGCCATCCACGGCGGCGCCGGCACCATGAGCCGCAGCCATATCAGCGCAGAACAAAACGCGGCGTATCACGCTGCCCTGCGGGGCATCCTGCGGCCCGCGCAGCAACTGCTGGCCGGCGGCGGCAGCGCGCTGGACGCGGTCAGCCTGGCGGTCGACCTGCTTGAAGACTGCCCGCTCTTCAATGCCGGGCACGGCGCTGTCTTCACCCACGACGGGACCCATGAGCTGGACGCGGCGGTGATGGACGGCGCCACTTTGCGCGCCGGTGCGGTGGCCTGCGTGAGCCGTGTACGCCGACCGGTGCGCGCAGCGCGTGCCGTGATGGAGCGCAGCGAACATGTGCTGCTGGTTGCGGCCGGCGCCGAAGCCTTTGCCGAAGCGCAGGGGCTGGAGATGGTCTCGCCCGATTATTTTTCGACCGATGCACGCCGCGAGCAATTGCGGCGCGCGCTCGCCGCCGACACGGCGGTGCTGGATCACGATGGCGCGGCGCTGGTGTTCCGCTCGCCCGCAGCCGGCGCTGCGCCCCTGGACGAAGGCCGAAAATTCGGCACCGTGGGCGCCGTTGCCCTGGATGCGCAGGGCAACCTGGCAGCCGCCACCTCCACCGGCGGCATGACAAACAAGCGCGCCGGCCGGGTCGGCGACTCACCCCTGATAGGCGCCGGCACCTATGCGGACAACCGCACGGCCGCCATTTCCTGCACCGGCTCGGGCGAAATGTTCATTCGCACCGCAGCGGCCTATGACATCTGCGCGCGCATGGCCTATGCCGGCATGCCGCTGGATGCGGCCGCCCGGGAAGTGGTCATGAACGTGCTGCCGGCCATCGGCGGGCGGGGCGGCCTGATTGCCGTCGATGCACAGGGCAACCTGAGCCTTCCCTTCAACACCGAAGGCATGTACCGTGGCTGGGCCCGCGTGGGTGAGGCGCCGGTGAGCGCCATTTACGCAGGCGAAGCCGACGAAAGCGCCGCATGACCGCTTTGCCCGGACTACTGGATGACATGACGCGCGCCAGTACGGCGCCCGGCGCACAGGGCACGCCCACTGCCGGCCGCCAGCGCGTGATTGAAGTCAACGACCTCAGCGTGAGCTTTGCCAGCGAGCAGCGCACCGTGCATGCGGTGCGGCGCCTCAGCTTTCACGTCGACGCCGGGGAAACGCTCGCCATCGTGGGCGAATCAGGCTCCGGAAAATCGGTGTCATCGCTGGCCCTCATGCGCCTGGTGGAGCAAGGCGGTGGCCGCCTGGGCAGCGGCAGCATGTGGCTGACGCGCCGCAACGGCGAGCGCCTTGACCTGGCGCAGGCCTCGCAATCGCAGATGCGCAGCCTGCGCGGCGCCGACCTGGCCATGGTGTTCCAGGAGCCCATGACCTCGCTCAACCCGGTGTTCACGGTGGGCGAGCAGATCGCCGAATCGATACGCCTGCACCAGGGGCTTTCACGCAAGGCGGCGCTTGCCGAAGCGCTGCGCATGCTCAACCTGGTCCGCATCCCGGAAGCCAAAAACGTGCTGGGCCGCCATCCGCACCAGCTGTCGGGGGGAATGCGCCAGCGCGTGGTGATTGCGATGGCGCTGGCCTGCAAGCCCACGCTGCTGATCGCCGACGAACCCACCACGGCACTGGACGTGACCATCCAGGCGCAGATTCTCGCGCTGATCCAGCAGCTGCAGCGCGAACTGGCCATGGCGGTGATCTTCATCACCCACGACATGGGCGTGGTGGCCGAAATTGCCGACCGCGTGCTCGTGATGTACCGCGGCGACAAGGTCGAAGAAGGTGACTGCGCCAGCCTCTTTGTGAGGCCGCAACAACCCTACACCCAGGCCCTGCTGGCAGCGGTGCCCCGGCTGGGTGCCATGCACGGGCAGGACCTGCCAGCGCGCTTTGCGGTGCCGGGCGCGCCGCAGGGCAAAGATGACGAAGGCGGCCAGGCTTTCAGCGCCGCAAGCACCGTGCGCCACGACCTGCCGCCTGTCCTCAAGGTGCAGGACCTGGTCACACGCTTTCCGCTGGCGAGCGGCCTGCTCGGGCGCGTGCGCCGGCAGGTGTATGCGGTGGAGCAGCTCAGCTTCGAGCTCAAGGCCGGTGAAACGCTGTCGCTGGTGGGCGAATCAGGTTGCGGAAAATCCACCACGGGCCGCTCGCTGGCCCGGCTGCTGGAATTCAACAGCGGTCAGGTCGAGGTCGCGGGGCGCGACATCTCGGCGCTCAAGGGCCGGGCCCTGCAGGCCTTGCGCCGCGACATCCAGTTTGTGTTCCAGGACCCGTTTGCCTCGCTTGACCCGCGGCTGACGGTCGGCTATTCGGTCATGGAGCCCATGCTGATCCACAAGCTCGCCTCGCCCCAGGAGGCGCAGGAACGCGTGCGCTGGCTATTGGGCAAGGTGGGCTTGCCAGCCGAAGCGGCCCATCGCTACCCGCACGAATTCTCCGGCGGGCAACGCCAGCGCGTGGCGATTGCGCGGGCGCTGGCGCTCAACCCCAAGGTGGTGATCGCCGACGAGGCGGTGTCGGCGCTGGACGTGTCGATCCGCGCGCAGATCATCAACCTGATGCTGGACCTGCAGCAGGAATTCGGCGTCGCCTTCCTGTTTATCTCGCACGACATGGCGGTGGTCGAGCGCATCAGCCACCGCGTGGCCGTGATGTACCTGGGCCAGATCGTGGAAATCGGCCCGCGCCGCGCCGTGTTCGAAAACCCTCAGCACGCCTACACGCGTCGCCTGCTGGCGGCCGTGCCGGTTGCCGACCCGGCCAGCCGCGGCGGGATGCGCGAACTCATGGCCGACGAGATTCCCAGCCCCATACGCGCTGTGGGCGACGCGCCGCAAGTGGCGCCGCTGCACCAGGTGGCGCCGGGGCATTTCGTGGCACGGCATTCGGTAGGAGGCCCTTATTGACCACCACTCGCCTTTCGCATTGTCTTTCCGTCTCCCGTGTTTGCCTCTCGTTTCGCCTCAAGGAGTTTTTTCATGAAGAATCGTCTTTCCACCCTCACAGCCGCGCTGGTTGGCCTGATCGGCCTGGCAGGTCTCACCACCGCGCCGGCCCATGCCGCCAAAGATGTGGTCGTGGCCGTCCAGTCCAATTTCACAAGCACCGATCCGTATGACTCCAACGACACGCTGTCGCAGGCCGTAGCCAAATCCTTCTATCAGGGTCTGTATGGTTTCGACAAGGAGATGAAGATGGTGCCGGTGCTGGCCGACAGCCACACGGTGAGCAAGGACGGGCTGGTCTACACCTTCAAGCTCAAGTCCGGCATCAAGTTTCATGACGGCACGCCTTTCAATGCCGAAGCCGTGAAAGTCACTTTCGAACGCGTGACCAACCCCGACAACAAGCTCAAGCGCTACAACCTCTACAAGAACATCGCCAAGATCGAGGCCGTGGACGCCACCACCGTGCGCTTTACGCTCAGGGAGCCGTTCTCGCCCTTCATCAACACGCTGGCCCACCCTTCCGGCGTGATCATTTCGCCCGCGGCACTGGCCAAGTACGGCAGCAAGGGCATCGCGCAGAACCCCGTAGGCACGGGCCCCTTCAAGTTCGTCGAATGGAAGGCCACCGACTACCTGAAAGTTGCCAAGTGGGAAGGCTACTGGAAGAAGGGCTACCCCAAGGTGGACAGCATCACCTGGCGCCCGGTGGTCGACAACAACACGCGTGCGGCCATGATGCAGACCAACGAGGCGCATTTCGCCTTCCCGATGCCGCCCGAGACGGTGGACAGCCTGTCGAAGAAGCCGAGCCTGGAAGTGACGAGCGCGCCGTCCATCATCCACCGCTACCTCTCGATGAACACGCTGCAAAAGCCTTTCGACAACCCGAAGGTGCGTGAAGCCATCAACTACGCCATCAACAAGGAGGCGCTGGTCAAGGTGGTGTTCTCGGGCTACGCGATTCCTGCCGAAGGCGTGGTGCCGCACGGCGTGGAATACGCCGCCAAGCTGGGCCCCTGGCCTTACAACCCGGCCAAGGCGCGCGAGCTGCTGAAGGAAGCCGGCTACCCCAACGGTTTTGAAAGCACTCTGTGGTCGGCCTACAACTACACCACCGCTCAGAAGGTGATCCAGTTCGTGCAGCAGCAACTGGCCCAGGTCGGCGTCAAGGTGCAGGTGCAGGCGCTGGAAGCCGGCCAGCGCGTGGAGCGCGTGGAAAGCGCACAGGACCCTGCCACGGCGCCGGTGCGCATGTACTACGTGGGCTGGTCGTCATCCACCGGCGAAGCCGACTGGGCCCTGCGCCCGCTGCTGGCTTCCGAGTCCCTGCCGCCCAAGATGTTCAACACCGCCTACTACAAGAACGCTGAAGTAGACGCCGACATCGCCAAGGCGCTGGTCACCACCAGCGGTGCCGAGAAGGCCAAGCTGTACACCGACGCCCAGCAGCGCATCTGGAAAGACGCCCCCTGGGCATTCCTGGTGACCGAGAAATTGCTGTCGGTGCGTGCGCGCAATCTGGCAGGCTTCTACGTCATCCCGGACGGCAGCTTCAACTTCGACGACGTGGAACTGAAGTAATCCCGGCAGCAGCAACAGCAATCTGAAGAAACCCGCTCCCGCATGACCTACTACCTTCTCAAGCGCCTGCTGGGCCTGCTGCCGACGCTGCTGATCGTGGCCGTGCTGGTGTTCCTGTTTGTGCACCTGCTGCCCGGCGACCCGGCACGCCTGGCCGCCGGGCCCGACGCCGGCCCCGAAACCGTGGAGCTGGTGCGCCGCGACCTGGGGCTGGACCTGCCGATGCCGCAGCAGTTCGTGCGCTTTTTCAGCCATGCGCTGCAGGGCGACTTCGGCCTGTCCATCCGCACCAAACGGCCCGTGGCGACTGAGATCTCGGAGCGCTTCGCGCCCACCTTCTGGCTCACCATCGCAGCCATGGGCTGGTCGGTGCTGCTGGGGCTGGTGCTGGGCATGGTGTCGGCGGTGTGGCGCAACCGCTGGCCCGACCGGCTGGGCATGTCGCTGGCAGTCTCGGGCATCTCGTTTCCCTCGTTCGCACTGGGCATGCTGCTCATGCAACTCTTTTCGGTGCAGCTGGGCTGGCTGCCCACCGTCGGGGCCGATTCGTGGCGGCACTACATCCTGCCGTCCCTCACGCTGGGCGCGGGCGTGGCAGCCGTGATGGCGCGTTTCACGCGCAGCTCCTTCATCGACATCCTCAAGGAAGACTACGTGCGCACGGCGCGCGCCAAGGGCTTGTCCGAAACCGTGGTGGTGGTGAAACACGCGCTGCGCAACGCACTGATCCCGGTGGTCACCATGATGGGCCTGCAGTTCGGCTTCCTGCTGGGCGGCTCCATCGTCGTCGAGGTCGTCTTCAACTGGCCCGGCATGGGCCGGCTGCTGGTGGACGCGGTGGAGATGCGGGACTACCCCGTAATCCAGGCGCTGGTGCTGCTGTTCTCGCTCGAATTCATCCTGATCAACCTGGTGGTGGACATGCTCTACGCCATCATCAACCCGACCATCCGCTTCAAGTGACTACCCCCGAACACCCACACGCTGCCATCGCAGGTGAGCCGTTGCCTGCGGAAAGCGCGCATCCCGCCATGGAGCAGCCCGGCGCAGAAACCGGCGTGCCCTTGACGGCCCTTGCCGTACGCACGCCTGCCTCCGAGTTCTGGCGGAAATTCAAGAACCAGCGCGTGGCCCTGGTGGCCAGCGGCTTCGTGCTGCTGCTGGTGCTGGTGGCCGTGTTCGCACCATGGCTGACACCTTTTGATGCGGAGAACTTCTTTGACTACGACGCGCTGAACACGCCGCCATCAGCCAAGCACTGGTTCGGCGTGGATGCGCTGGGGCGCGACATCTTCAGCCGCATCCTGATGGGCTCGCGCATCTCCCTGGCAGCGGGCCTGGTCTCGGTGGCCGTAGGCGCCGTGATCGGCACGCTGCTGGGCCTGCTGGCGGGCTATTACGAAGGCTGGTGGGACCGCATCGTGATGCGCATGTCCGACGTGCTGTTTGCCTTTCCCGGCATTTTGCTGGCCATCGGGATCGTCGCGATCCTGGGCAACGGCATGGTCAACGTGATCATGGCCGTGGCTGTGTTCAGCGTGCCGGCGTTTGCGCGCCTGGTGCGCGGCAATGTGCTTTCGCTCAAACACCAGACCTACATCGAGGCGGTGCGCTCCATAGGCGCTCCCGACTCGGTCATCATGCTGCGCCATCTGCTGCCGGGCACGGTGTCTTCGGTAGTGGTGTACCTCACCATGCGCATAGGCACCTCCATCATCACGGCGGCCAGCCTGTCTTTCCTGGGCCTGGGCGCACAGCCGCCCACCCCGGAATGGGGCGCCATGCTCAACGAGGCGCGCGCTGACATGCTGAACGCGCCGCACATCGCGCTGTTTCCCAGCCTGGCCATTTTCCTGACCGTGCTGGCCTTTAACCTGCTGGGTGACGGCCTGCGCGATGCGCTGGACCCCAAGCTTGACCGCCAGTAGCCGGGGCAAGGCCGCGTCGTGACACCCCGCCATCTGCTGCCCCACATCGGCAGCCTGCCGCACGGGCAGCGCAACGCCGTTACCGACGTCGCCGGTGTGACCGTGGGCCACTGCACGCTGGACGCGAACGAGCTGCAAACGGGCGTGACGGTGGTGCGCCCCCATGCCGGTGACCTGTTCCGAGACCGGGTCCCGGCCGCGGCTGTCGTGCTCAATGGTTTCGGCAAGAGCGTAGGCCTGATGCAGGTCGAGGAACTCGGCGTGCTGGAGACGCCGATTGCGCTCACCAACACCTTTTCGGCTGCCGCCGTGGCCACAGCGCAGATCCAACAGTGCGTTGCGGCCAACCCCGAAACGGGGCGCGGCCTGCCAACGGTCAACCCGCTGGTGTTTGAATGCAACGACGGCTTTCTCAACGACATCCAGCGCATGGCTGTCACCGGGCAGCACTACCTGCAGGCCTGCGAACAGGCAGGTGTGGAGGTGGAGGAAGGTTCGGTCGGCGCCGGTCGCGGCATGTCGAGCTTCGGTCTCAAGGGCGGCATAGGCACGGCTTCGCGTCGCGTGGCGACACCTGGGGGCAGCGAGCACATCGTAGGCACATTGGTGCTGGCCAACTACGGCCAGCTGCCGCAACTGGTCCTGGCAGGCCAGGCTCTGGGTTCCAGGCTGGCGGCACATCGCATGCACGCGGCAGAGCCGGAAAAAGGCTCCATCATCCTGCTGATCGCTACCGACGCCCCCCTTGACGCACGCCAGCTGCGCCGGCTGGCATTGCGCGCCGGCGCCGGCCTGGCCCGCACCGGCTCGGTATTCGGCCACGGCAGCGGCGATATCGCGCTGGCGTTTTCCACCGCCTACACCGTGCCGCAGCAAACCGCCAGGCCCATGCCGGCCGTGGCGATGCTGCATGACGGCCTGATTGACCCGCTGTTCCAGGCCGTTGCCGACAGCACCGAGCAAGCCATCATCCACGCCCTGTGGCAGGCCCGCGCCGTCACCGGCCGCGACGGCCATCATCGCAACGCGCTGCACGACTTGCTGCCCGGCTGGCCCTCCTCATCCTCCTTTCCATCTTCACCGGATTCCCCATGAAAGTCCTGATTTCCACCGACATCGAAGGCGTTGCCGGCGTTTTTCACCACGAACAGGTGCGCGCCGGCAACCCCGAGTACGAACGCGCCCGCCTGCTGATGACGCACGAGGCCAACGCCGCCATCGCCGGCGCCTTCGATGCAGGCGCCACCGAGGTGCTGGTCAACGATTCACACGGAAGTTTTCGCAACATGCCGCCCGACCTGCTGGACGCACGCGCCCAGGCCGTCATGGGCAAGCCGCGCTACCTGAGCATGATGGCCGGCGTCGACGACGGCGTGAACGCGGTCTGCATGATCGGCTACCACTCGCGCGCGCAGGGCCGCGGCATTCTGGCGCACACCATCAACAGCTTTGCCTTTGCACGCGTGTACTTCAACGGCCTTGAACTGGGCGAAGCCGGAATTTACGGCGCGCTGGCCGGCGAGTACGGCGTACCGGTGGTGATGGCCAGCGGCGACGATGTGTTCATCGAAGAACACCGTCCGCTGTTTCCGCACGCCACCTTTGTGCAAACCAAGCGGGCCACCGGCCAGACCAGCGGCATCAGCCTTTCCCCGGCCCAGGCCTGCGGCGCCATCCGCGCCGGCGTGGCCGCTGCGCTGGTGCAGCACGGTTCAGCCCGCCCCTATGTGCTGCCAGGCCCCATCGCCGTGCGCATCCAGACCCAGTCGCCGGCCCTGGCCGACCTGTTTTGCCAATGGCCGGCCCTGCGGCGGCTGGACGGTAACGAAGTCGGCTTTGACGCACCCACCGTGGAAGCCGCGGTGCGCATGGTCAACAGCCTGTCGGCCATGTCGAGCATGCTGCGCTAGGAAGCTGTTCGCGGCCTAAATGGGTTCTAAGGCACGCGCGGCGCGTGTTCCGCGCCCTGCCCCACGGCCCGCTCACTCATCCAGCGCAGCAGGTCCAGCCACATCTGGCGCATCTCGGCGTCCAGCGGCGTGCGGGTCGAATTGGGCAATTCGATGGTGACCACCGGTACGCCCTTGTGCACACCCCCATAGTTGCCCAGTGAGCCGGGGAAGATGCCCACCTGGTCAAGGTACAGGCGCCCCAGCCTGGAGGGCGGCACCGAGGGGCCGTCAAAGTCGAGCACGCCGTAAGGCGCATGAATGCTGACGATAAGGTTGGGTTTGAAGCTTTGCATCTGCTCATGCAAAAACCGCGACTCGGGCTCGGACAGCGGCTTGGGCCCAGGCCAGCGGCGCGGGTCCTTGCCGGTGCGCTTTTCCCAGTAAACCTTCGCGTCGCGCTCCCAATTGGGGGTGGGAAAGTTGCGGTTCAAATCCACACCATGTGCGTTGGTACGGCGAGGCGGCCTGGAAAGCACGCCGTCCGGATTGAGGACAGGAACGAATCGCCAGTGGATCGCCTGGGGCGAGTCCAGCGGCGGCTGGGAAGCCAGCCTGATCCAGTGCAGCGCCACGGCCCCTGAGGACAACTCGTCGCCGTGAATCGCACCGACGACCAGCACACGCAAGCCGGGCTGCTCGGGCTTGACGTCACGCACCCAGAGCACCCGGCCGTCAACCGAACGCGTCCCCGAAGCCTGCAGTTGCGCCGCCTCACACAGCTCACGCTTCACATTCGGGAGTTTGGAAGAGTAATCGGCGCAAGGTGAATCTGCACGAGCGCCAGCAGCTATTAAATAGATAGCAAAAAAACAGGCGGCAGAACGAAAAAATGGCATGGCACCCAGTTTAACTGCCGGGCCGCCAGTCCCTCGCAAGACGCGGCCTAAACCCTGACGCGGGTACGCCTGTACCGCTTCGGTTAAATTACCCTTCTATGCTGACCCCTGCCATCCCCCGCAAAGCGAGCAGCCCCAGCTTCTCCCAGCGGGAGTTCCGGGCTTCGCTGGCCATGTTTGCCACCGGGGTCACCATCGTCACCGCACGGACGCCGCAAGGCGCCTTGGTCGGGCTGACCGCCAACTCCTTCAACTCGGTATCGCTGCAGCCGCCGCTGGTGCTCTGGAGCCTGGCGCAGGCGGCCGGATCGATGGCCGCGCTCAGCACCGGATCACACTACGTCATCAACATCCTCGCGGCTGACCAGAAAGAGCTGGCCGAGCGCTTTGCCAGCCGGCGCGAAGACCGCTGGAAAGGCGTGCTGTTTACGGAGGGCGTCGGCGGCGCGCCGTTGCTGACAGGCGCAGCCGCCACTTTCGAGTGCTTCAACCGCAGCCGGTACGAAGAAGGGGACCATGTGATCTTCGTGGGCGAAGTGGAGCGCTGCACCCACCGCGCGGGGGCCGCGCCGCTGCTGTTTCACGGCGGCAAGTTTTATACCGAGCATCCGCTGTAAACCGCACCTGCGCAAGCCGTGTTCAGCCCAGCCTGCCCAGCCGCACGGTCGTCACACCGGGCCGCAACTGCCGCACCGACGGCATGACCAGCACACAGTCGTCGTAGGGTGTCACCACCGGTTCGCCCGCATCATGCGCAATCGGCGTGCCGGCGTGGCGTATGGTTTCGCCGCCGCAAAAGTCCTGCACAAACGCAAAGTCCATTGACCGCGCAACCACGCGGTGTGTCACCGTCACGGGCGGCGGCGGCGGCGCATCGGGCAGCAACCAGCCAGGCGGCACATCGCCGCGGTCAATCACCCCGGAGCCCACCAGAAACCGCATGAGCACGTTGCGCGCCGCCTGCAGCGACGCCAGTTCCCAGTGCTGGCCGGCCTCCAGCAGCAGGGCAATGCGGTCGCCGTTTTCGTCGCCAAACGGCCCGTAGTCCCGCATGCGGACCCCGTCGGCGTGGCCGGCATCGACGACCACCTGGCCCGTCGTAGCCAGGCTTTGTGCAAAAGCAATATTGCGCGGCAGCATGCCCGTCACCAGCAAAGCGCCACCGGGTTCATGCATGGAATGCAGGTCCAGCAGATGGGTGGCGCGGTCAACAAACGGCCTGATTTCGCGGGCGCGCAGCAGCTCGGCGCTGCGCCTGGGGCCGTCCAGCAGCTCAGGGGACCATACGCGGTTGAAATCCTCGTCAACAAAACGGGAGGCGTCGGGCTTGCGGGTGTCAAACCGCATGAAGGCCTCGGTGTTGCAGAACACGGCCGTGATGCGCCCCCGCCGCGGTTGCAGCCCGCTGAGAAGAAACGCGTCCAGCGCCCAGGCGCCCGAATATTCGTTGCCATGCACCAGCGCCGACACCAGCACTTCCGGGCCGGCTTCGGTTGAAGTGCGCTCCTGCACATGCGCCACCCCTGTGGAGGAGGCCGCCCAGAATGACAACCCTGGCGGCTGAAGCTGCACCGCATGGGCTTTCCTGATCACTTCGCCAGACTTCGCTTGATCGCTTCCTGATCGTTTCATGTGTCAGTACCGCCAGAAGATTTTCTGCAACTCTTTGGTGTCCCTTGTTTTCGTCAAGGCCAAGGCCAGAAGAATTCGGGCCTTCTGGGGATTCTGGTCGTCAACAACGAGCCAGTCATTGACGTCATCCTTCACCGAATTGTTCCGAATCACCACACCGCTGCCGGTACGGGTTGCCCGAACGACAAACACCCCCTTGGCGCGAATCTCGTTAAGCGGGCCAGCTATGTACTCAGGAACGCTTCCCGCGCCGACACCCGCATGAATGATGCCCTTGGCCCCGGATGCGACCAGCGCGTCGTATGCCGCACGGTTCATGTTCTGATAGCCATAAGCAATGTCGACCTGCGGCAGAGTCTGTATCTTGTCAATGTCGAACTCACTCTGCACCGTATGCGGGCGAATCAACGCACGGTAGAACCTGGCCTGACCTTCGATCACGAGACCGAGGGGACCGTAGGGAGATTTAAAGGTGTCAACCCTGGTCGCATTGGTTTTAGTGACATCCCGGGCGCTGTGAATCTCGTCATTCATGACCACCAAAGTCCCTTTTCCCACCGCTTCTTTACTCCCGGCGACCGCCACCGCGTTGTAGAGGTTAAGCGGCCCATCTGCGCTGAGTGCCGTGCCGGGCCGCATTGACCCGAGCATCACGACCGGCTTGCTGCTTTTGACGGTGAGGTTGAGAAAGTACGAGGTCTCTTCCAGGGTATCGGTGCCGTGGGTGATCACGATGCCATCAACCTCGTCCGACCGAAGGAGTTCAGACACCCGCCGGGCCAGTTGGAGCAGGCGGTCGTTGGTGAGGTTGTGTGAGCCGACCTGAAAGATCTGCTCGCCCTTGACGTTGGCAATAGTCTGGATTTCCGGCACGGCGGCCATGATCTTGTCGACAGCAACCACAGCGGCCTGATAGGCGCCGATGTTGGTGCTCGATGCTCCGACGCCGGCAATCGTGCCGCCGGTGGCGATGAGCACCACGTTAGGTTTCTTCACTTCCTGGGCCAGCGCCGAAGCCGAAACAGCAAGCGGCAATAGCAGACCGCAGGCGAGCCCGCGCAACATTGATATGACAGATAAGTGCATGACAATTCCCTCCGTGTCGGGCTAAAAATATTGCTCGGCGTGCAGAGCCCCGCCAGTGCTCCGGAGGGGCCTGGCCAGCACGCTTCGCGATTAACAAATACAGATCATGGCGAGCCAGGGTCTTCTGTGGGCCTGCCGCCGTTGTCCCGGCCCGGCCCCCGCGGCTTCAGCTTCAACGGCACCGCATGGGTTTGGGTGAATTCCCGCTGACGACTTACGAGGTAGCGCCGGTCGCCACTGCCTTGTTGACCACGTTGCGCACGCGCTGGGTTTCAGCCCGGATAAAGGCCGTGAGCGCCTGTGGCGTGCCGCCGTCATTGGAGATGCCGGCTTTCTGGAGCTTTTGCCAAACGGCTTCTTCGCGCAGGATTTCGTTGAGCTCCCTGTTCAGGCGCGCCACCATGGGCGCCGGCAGCTTGGCGGGCCCGAAGAGGCCGAACCAGACGTTCATGTCGTAACCCTTGAGCTTGGGGTTCTCGCCGAGTGCAGGGATTTGTGGTGCAGCCCGCGAACGCGTCGGCGTGGTGACGCCCAAGGGGATCATCTTGCCGGACTCGATGTGTGGCAGCGCGGAGGAAAGCACAGAGACACTGAACTCGATATTGCCGCCCAGCAAGTCCTGCAGCTGCTGTCCTGCGCCGCGATACGGCACATGGCGGAAGGTGGTGCCAGCCATCAGGTTGATCAGCTCTCCCGACACATGCAGCGGCGTGCCTATGCCCGAAGAGGCAAAGCTCAGCTGGTTGCGTTCGCGTTTGGATTTGGCAATCGCTTCCTCCATGGTTTTGACGCCGGTCTTGGTGTTGGTCACAAAGACCATGGGCGTGACGCCTATCAGCCCGACCGGGCTCAAGTCGGTTTCACCGTTGTACTTGACCGCAGCGTTGAACAGTTTGGCAATCGAGATTTCGCTGCCCGAACCCAGCAGCAGCGTATAGCCGTCGGGCGCGGCACTGACCACTTTTTGGGCGCCTATGGTTCCACCGGCGCCGCCGATATTCTCGATCACCACGGGTGTGCCCAGGCGCTTGGCCAGCGGTTCGGCGATGATGCGCGCCACCAGGTCCACGCTTCCGCCGGCAGGGTAGCCCACCACCAGCGAAATGGGCTTGCCGGCAGGCCAGGCCTGGCCCCAGGCAGCCGGCAAACCCAACAGCCCTGCGGCGGCAAGGCAAAGTGTGCGGCTCACGCCGCGGCGATTGAGGGTAAACATTCCTGGCATGGCGCGCTCCTTGTTGATGGCGCCAGTCTAGGAGCCGCCCCTGCGCGGCCCATGCGTATCACGCATGGGCGCATGCGACCTGGATTCAGGAAGCAGCCGGCGTGCTGGCGGACCAGATGCGCTGCACCAATTCATTGCGCGGGCTGCGCGGCCGGTACAGGCGAATCTCAAACCGGACCGTCAGGCCCTTGCCGTCGGCCTCCACCAGCCTTCCGCTGCGCAGGTCACCTTCGACCAGTCCGCGCGGCAGCCAGGCCAGGCCCACGCCCTGCAAGGCCTGCTCATGCAGCGACTCGGCGAAGTCAGACTCGGTCACGGTATGCAGATGCAGCTCGCGCGCACTGCGGCTGAGCCCGTCCTGAAGGATCTGGCCCAGCGCGAGCGTGGGCGCATAACCCAGCACCGGCACCGGCTTGCGGGCCGTGCCGGGCAAGGCGTGCTGCGGCTGGCCATCGGCGCGCGGTGCGCTGACGGCCACGAGTTCGTCGATGCCCAGCGCGAGTCCTTCGAACGTCTGTTCGTCCAGCAACAGCGGCAGCCGCGGATGCGTGAACGACAGCAGGAAGTCAGCAGCCCCCTGCTCCAGGGCGGTGGCGCCTTCATGGATGGAGCCTGTGAGAATGCGCAAGCGAAACTCCCCGGCTCCGCGCTTGGCGCGCGCGAGCCAGTCAGGCACGGCGCTGCGTGAGAGCGTGCGGCCTGTTGCCAACGTGACCCAGTCCAGCCCGCCCCGTGCATGGCGGATGCGGGAGCGCGCATCGTTAAGGCTCGCCGCCGCGCGGCGCGCCACCGGCAGCAGCTCTTCACCGGCGGCCGTCAGGGCCAGAGGCATCACCGCGCGATTGATCAGGTCGGCGCCCACCCACAGCTCCAGAGCGCGGATACGGCGCGAAAATTGCGGCTGCGTCACATGGCGAAGCTCCGCCGCACGCGAAAAGCTGCGCTCACGTGCCAGCGCGATGAAGTCTTCCAGCCATTTATGGTCCACGGCAGCACCTTGTCCAGGGATTTAATGCAATGGTATTCCTTGTTACCCCGGCCAGCGAGCTGCCAGGGGTCGGGCTACCATCAAGGCATGAAGACAGCCCGCAAAGCCAATCTCGATCTCCTCGCCATGTCCCTCTTGCTGGGATGCTGCCTGTTCTGGGGCCTGCAGCAGGTCTTGATCAAGGCCACGATCAGCGAAATACCGCCGATGTTCCAGGCCTCGCTGCGGCTGGTTGGCGCCACGGCGTTGCTCTGGCTCTGGTGCCTGTGGCGCAAGGTCCCGCTCTTCAGCCGCGACGATTCGCTGAAGGCCGGCCTGCTGGCGGGCGCGCTGTTCGGCGCAGAGTTCGCCTGCATTTATGTAGGCTTGCAATACACCAGCGCTTCCCGCCTCACGGTGTTTCTGTACACCTCGCCTTTCTGGGTCGCCCTGCTGGTACCGCTGTGGGTGAAGTCCGAACGCCTGCGCGGCGTGCAATGGCTGGGCCTGTTGTGCGCCTTCGCCTCCGTGGTGTTCGCGCTGCGTGAAGGTTTCACCGGTGATCATGCGTCGACGGCGCGGGGCGATCTGCTGGCACTGGCCGCCGGCATGCTGTGGGGCCTGACCACGGTGGTGATACGTGCCACCAAACTGGTCAGCATCTCCGCTGAAAAACTCCTGTTCTACCAATTGGCCGTTAGCGCCGCAGTGTTTCCGGCCCTGTCGCTCTACCTGGGCGAGCAATGGTCGTGGCATTTCAGCCCGTTTGCCATTACTTCCCTGCTGCTGCAGACCGTCATAGGCGCATTCGCCAGCTACCTGGCCTGGATGTGGATGCTGGGGCGCTACCCGGCCACCAAGATTTCGGTGTTCGTGTTTTTCACGCCGCTGTTCGCGCTGCTGTTCGGCGCGCTGTGGCTGAAAGAAAGCGTCACCACGGGCCTGCTGGTGGCGCTGGCCATGGTCGCGGCGGGCATTGTGCTGGTCAATCGCAAGCCGGCAGGCGCATAATTTTTCAGCATGACGCCTCATAAACGCATCCCCGGCCATCGCTTCCTCCATTCACCTGGCCCCACGCGGGTGCCCGACGAGGTGATGGACGCGATGCGGCGCCAGCCCATGGATCTGGCCGACCCGCGGCTTGATCGTGTGATCCAGGCCTGCGAGACCGGGCTCAAGGCGCTGCTGCAAACCGCCGCGGCCGACGTCTTCCTGTATGCCTGCAACGGCCACGGCGCCTGGGAGGCCGTGATCGCCAACCTGCTGGCGCCCAGGCAGCAGGTGCTGATCGCCGGAACGGGGCACTTCTCCGAATCCTGGGCCATACAGGCCGAGGCCATGGGCGCAGCAGTCATCCGCACGCCCTGGCGCGAGGGTTACCCGATTGACGTGCCGGCCATAGAAGCCGCGCTGCGCGCCGACACTGCGCATGCCATCGTGGCGGTATTTGTGGTTCATACCGACACTGCGAGCGGCATGACCAGTGACCCGGGCAAGGTCCGGCGGGTGCTGGAAGCCACGGCCCACCCCGCGCTACTGGTGGTAGATGTGGTCGCGTCGCTGGGCGCGGCGCCCTTTGCCATGGATGCGCTGGGCGCCAACGTCGTGCTGGGCGCCTCGCAAAAAGGCTTGATGGTGCCGCCCGGTCTGGCCTTTGTGGCTGCGGATGCCGCAGCGATGAAGGTAGCCGCTGCCAATCCCTCGCCGCGCTTTTACTGGGACTGGGCGCGGCGGCAAAGCCCGCTCAGCTACCGCAAGTTCTGCGGCACGCCCCCGCAAAGCCTGCTGTTCGGCCTGGAGGCTGCACTGGGGCTGATCTTTCATGAGGGCGTCGAAGAGGTCATCGCCCGCCACCAGCTGATCGCCAGTGCGGTGCACGCCGCTGTCGATGCCTGGAGTGAAGGCGGTGCTCTGGGCCTTTTTGTGCGCGAGCCTGCGGCGCGCTCGGTCTCCGTCACGACGGTGTCTGTCACTGCGGGCATTGATCCCGAAGCCTTGCGCACTGTTGCGCGCGAACGGTTTCAGGTGGCGATTGCAGGCGGTTTGGGCCCGCTGGCGGGAAGAACCTTTCGCATCGGCCACCTGGGTGACATGAACCCGGCCATGATCCTGGGTTGCCTGGCCGGCCTGGAAGCGGCCATGCAGGTGCAGGGCATTCCCATCGGCGGCGGCGTGCAGCATGCCGTTGCAGCCTTGGCAGGTAAACGCTAGTACCTACTGCGAGGCAGTGATGCCGCCGTCGAGGTAAAGCACCTGCCCGGTCACAAAGCGGGATGCGGGCGCCGCAAAAAAAACGGCCGCACCCGCCACGTCCTGCGGGTCGGCCACGCGACCCAGCGGAATGCGTTCCAACACCTGCTTGCGCGTCTCAGGATTTTCGAGCCAGTGGCGCGCCATCTCCGTCTGCACCACCGTAGGTGCGATGCCGTTGACAGTGATGCCGTACGGCGCCAGTTCACTCGCATGCTGGCGAATCAGCATGACCAGGCCGCCCTTGCTGCTGCTGTAGGCCGAATAACCCCGGCCGCGCAAACCGAGCTGCGCGCGCACCGACAGCAGATGCACCTGAGCGCCGCCCCTGCCGCCTTCAATCTGTTTTTTAGCCGCAGCCTGCGCAAGAAACATGGCGGCCTTGAGGTTGACCTGCAACACCTCGTCAAAGGCTTCTTCCGTCACCTCCAGCAAGGCCTGCTCACGCTGCATGCCGACGCAGTTCATCAAGATGTCGAGGGCTCCCCATTGCGCCGCAACCGCATCAACGGAAGCCTGCATCTGCGGCACCGAATGCGCGTCCATGGCCAGACCCATGGCCTCGTGCCCTGCCGCACGCAGCGCGGAGGCAACGGCCTCGGCCTTGGCTTCGTCGCGCCCCGAAACTGCCACCCGTGCGCCGGCCATCGCCAGGCCCCAGGCAACGGCCTCGCCAATACCACCATAGCCACCGGGCACGTAAGCGGTTTTGCCGCGCAGGTCAAAAAGGCCTGAAAGCGCGGTACTGAAATCAATCCGGGGTGTGATGCTCATGGATGGCGAAATTGTGGGCGCAAAGCCGGCTAGCGACGAAAGGGCTTTCCCTCAGTCCATCAATAGCCCGCCGTTCAGGTCGATGATCTCGCCCGTGATAAAACCCGACAGCGGCGAGGCCAGGAAGCGCACCACGTGAGCGAACTCCTCGGGCTCGCAGAAGCGGCCGACCGGGATGTCCTTGAGCAGCTTCTGGCGCTGCTCTTCATTGAGCTGTTCGGTGATCATGGGCGTTTTGACGTAAGCGGGCGCGACGGCATTGGCCGTGACGCCAAAGGGCGCGAGTTCGCGCGCCAGTGAAAAGGTCAGCGAACTCATCGCGCCCTTGGACACCGAATAGGCCGTGCCTGCTGTCAATCCACCTGTCTTGGCCGCCAGGGAGCTGGTGTTGATGATGCGGCCGAAGCGCCGCACCTTCATTGCCGGCACCACCTGCTGCGCAAGGTAAAAAGCGCCGTCGAGGTTGGCGCCCATCACGCGCCGCCATTCACCCGCTTCGGTGGCCTCGATCTTGTTGTTGGACAGGATGCCCGCGTTGTTGATCAGGATGTCGACTGGCCCGAAGGCCTTGACGATGAGCGCATGACCGTCGCTCACGGCGGCCGCATCGCTGATGTCAAACGAGAACGGCAGGACACGCGAGCCCAACTCATGTGCGAGCGCACGGTTGCGTTCATGGCTGACATCCACCATCGCGACCTTGCAGCCGTCCTCCAGCAACACCTTGACGACGGCCAGGCCCATGGTGCCCGCCGCGCCCGTGACGAGCGCGACTTTGTTTTCAAGCGGTTTCATTACTCAACTTTCATAGTCGTCAAAAAACTCTTTACCAGAACACCGCGGAACCGGCTTTGCCGGGCCGCTAGTGTTGCCCCCTGCAAGGGGGGATCCGGCTACACAAAGTGAGCCGAGACGGGGGTGTGCCGACTTCAAGCGTCCAGGACGCTCTTCTTGCCAAACAATCCACGTGAGCGGAATGTCACGACGGCAATGAACAAGAGGTACATGGACATCAACGACCATTCGGACGCATACGAACCCGTGAGCCCAACAACCATGCCGACCATCAGCCCGGCGATCACTGCACCCCAGAGCGAACCGACGCCGCCCAGCACAATGATCAGGAATGCCGGCACCACTGCGTCTACGCCCACATGCGGGCGGATACCCCAGATCGGCGCCATGACCACGCCGGCGATGGCGGCCAACGCCACGCCCAGACCAAATACGAAAAGGCGCAGGCGAGAAAGGTTGATGCCCAGGGCGCGCACCATTTCACTGTCGTGCGCGCCGGCCTTGATGATCGCGCCGTAAGGCGTCTTCTGCAAAAACACCCAGAGCAGCATGATCATCAGGATGGCGAATCCACTGGCGAAGAAGCGATACTTCGAATAGACCAGGTCACCCATCAGGAAAGCGCCAGAGATGACTTCAGGCAGCATCAACTGCTTTTCCGAGGAGCCCCACACCAGGCGTATGGTTTCCTCAATGACCAGCGCCGCACCGAAGGTCAGCAGCAGGCCATAGAGCGGGTCACGGCCATAAGTGCGCCGCATGCACAGCTCCAGCAACAAGCCGAAAATACCCACCAGGATGGGCGCAAGAATGAGTGCCGCCAGGTAACGCGTTCCCAGCGGCAAACTCATGTACCAGGCCTGCAGGTTCGGGAACATGCCCAGCTGCGGTGCGATCAGGAAAAGCGCGAAGTACATGCCCAGCGCAAACAGCGAGCCGTGCGCCAGGTTGATGGTTTCCATCACCCCCACGATGAGCATGAAGCCCAACGCGATGAGTGCGAACAACAGGCCCAGCGAGATGCCGTTGACGAGGTGCGGAATAAGCTGGAGCAGAAAATCCATGTCGGTCTTTGAAGATGGAGGGCCAGTCAGACTTCGTAGCTGGGGGTCGCGTCGTAGCTCTCAAGCTTGCAGGCGCCGCCGGCATCCTTGTCCGCCACATCCTTGGGATCGGCCTGTGTGAGGATCTTGAAGATGTCGTCTTTCTCGGCGGGCTGGTCGTTGTAGGTCGCCATGTAAATCGTCTGCTGACACTGGTGGGTGACGGGATCCATCCACGCGTCGTAGTGCTGCAGGCGGTCGGCCGCGCTCATCTTGCGGCCTTCGAGCTTTTTGATCACGGCAATGTTGTTGGTGGTGCCGGCCTCTTCCACACAGCGCAGCAGCTCGCGCGTGGCCATATAACCGTTGTGATACACATTGCCCGGCACGCGAATCGCCATGCCAGGGAACTGCTTCTGGTATGCCGCCACAAACTCTTTGACGCCCGGCAGGCCCAGGCGCCAGTACCACGTGGTGCCGAAGACGCCGAAGATGGCCTCGGGGCCCAGACCGTAGACATCGGGCCAGTCCTGCTGGTTGTTGATCCACGCCATGGACTGGTTCATCTTGAGCTGCACAACTTGCTGGCGCAGCGCCTTGATGTCGTCACCGCCCACCGCCGTGGCCACCACATTGGGCTTGAGCTGTTGCAGCTTGAGCAGGTAGGACGAGAAGTCGCGGGTGTTTTGCGGCACCAGCAGCTCCTCAACGATGCGCCCGCCGTTGGCTTCCACGATCGCGCGTGTCGCCTTGGAGGTGGTGTGGCCCCACACATAGTCGTTGGTCAGCAGCACCCAGTTCTTGCCGCTGGCCTTGATGGCGTTCTTGACGATCGCGTTGGAAAAGTTGGTGCCGTTGCCGTCCCAGACGAACTTGGTGCGGTGGCAGTCCTTGCCGGCCTCGGTCGGGCTGCTGGAGTTGGTGTTAAAAAATACCGTGCCGTATTTCTGCGCAACCTGCGAGATGGCATTGGAGACGCCTGAGTGCACTGCACCGATCAGAAAGGAGGCCTCATTGCGCGTGATCATGCGTTCGGCCACGCGCGAGCCGGTGGCCGGTGTCGTTTCCGTGTCAATATGGATGGCCTCAATGCGCCGGCCCAGCACACCGCCCTTGTCGTTAAATTCCTTGATCGCCATCATGGCGCCCAGGCGCTCTTCGGCGCCCGAGGCTGCATACAGGCCCGAAGCGTCCATGGTCAGGCCAATGGTCAGCGGTTTCTTCTGGCCGGTCTGCGCCCAGGCGTGGTTGTGCTTCCACGGCCCCATGAAGGGCGCCGCGCCGTACAGGCCCGCCCCCACCAGCGCCAGGCTTGAGTGCTTGAGCAGCGCGCGGCGCGAGGTGGCCTTGCTGTCGGATTGGGATTCAGGTGTTGCGTGGTTGTTCTTGATGTCGCTCATGGTTTTGTCTCCTGCGTGTAAATGGGTCAAACGGGTTGGCTTAACGGGGAACGATCTTGACGTCGTTGAGTTTTTCCTGTGCTTCGAAAAGGGAGGCGATCAGCTTGTCGCCGTAACCAGCGTTGCTGGCCTGGATCAGGCTTTGGTGCGTGGCCTCACCCATGAAGCTGGTGACGGGCAGCATCTCGGCCAGATGGGTGTAGTAGCGCAAATCTTTTTGCGCATTGGCGATGCCGAACTTGAAGCCGGTGACGTCGCCTTCCTTGAGCGTTTTCGTTGCCATCATCTGAAAGATGCCGCAGTTCACGCCCCCGGCCGAGATCACGTCATAGAGGCGGTTGAGGTCCAGCCCGCTTTTGGCCGCCACCGCAAAGGCCTCGGCAATCGAGGCCGCAAAGCTCATGGCCATCATGTTGTTGACCAGCTTGAGCACGTGGCCGTGGCCGGGCGGGCCGACGTGGAAGATGTTTTCGCAAAAGGCCTTGAGCACCGGCTCCAGCGCCTTGAAGTCCTCAGGCTCGGCGCCGACCATGGTGTTGAGCCTGCCTTCCTCGGCTTCCTTGGGCGTGCGCGCCAGCGGCGCATCGACCAGCTTGATGCCTTTGGCCGCGAGGTCGTTGCGGATGCGGGTGCTGGAAGCGGGCTCGGCGGTGGAGGTGTCGACCACGATCAGGCCTTTGCGGCCGCCGTCCAGCAAGCCGTCCTTGCCGTAGACAATCTCTTCGACCTGGGGCGAGCCCGTGACGCAGATGAACACGATATCGCTGGCCTGCGCGCATTCGGCGTTGGTCCTGGCCTCTTTCGCGCCGGCGGCAATCAGGTCGGCCAGGTTGTCCCTGTTGCGGTTGACCTTGAAGGTGAGGGCGAAGCCCTTGGCCAGCAGATTCCTGGCCATGCCGTGGCCCATCATGCCGATGCCGATGAATCCGATTTTGGGTATTGTCATGTTTGTCTCCGTTTTCTTTCCCGTTGTGGCTTGTCTGTTCTGTCTGTTGCGTTTGGCGGCTTAGTTCACGGCCTCAGTGGCGGCTACTGAAACAGTGGCCCCTGCGCCCGCCCTCGCCTGGTCCCACAGCGAGATCAGCCGCGCATAGCGCTCGGCAATGGCCTTGACCACCGCCGCGTCGTCCATGGCGCCTGAGAACCAGCCAGTTGCGGCATCGGCAAAGATCGAGCGCCCCACGGCAAAGCCGCGGCAGATGGCGTGCGGCGCTGCGATTCGAAAGCTCTGATCCAGTTTTTCCTCGCTGGCCTCCAGGCCCAGCACCAGCACACCGCGGCAATGCGGGTCGTGCTGCGCCACCACGGCCGCGATCTTTTCCCAGGCAGCCGCACTAACGGCTGGCGGCAGCTTCCACCAGTCGGGGAAGATGCCAGCCTGGTAGATTTGTTCGAGCGCCATCGGTACGGTGTCGCCATCCGCGGGCATGTCCTTGGGTGGGATCACCTCGATGAGGAACTCGTGAAAGCTGTCCACGCTGGCTCGCTGCAGGTCGGCCAATTTGGCCAGCTGGCTGTCGCGCAAGGCCGGCTTGTCATGCGGGTGGTAATACACCAGGCATTTGGCGACGTGCTCGCTGGGCCAGGTTCGCATGACCGCACCCAGGCCGGCGCCGGCTTCGAACTGCAGCGGTCGTGAACCCGGCAGCTCGACCGGCCTTGCGACCCACCAGCCTTTGCCGGTCACCGTTGGAAGCACCTCTTCACCAAAGCGTCCGTCAACGATCACGCCGACGCCACTGCGCTGGCCGGCTCCAAGCCGCGCACCTTCGGCGATCAGGGATTTGAAAAGGGGGATGCGTTCGCTAGGCGCGCCATGGCGTGCCGCTACCTCTTCCAGCTGCTTGCGGTGGTCGAACGCCAGGATGACCAGTTCTTCCCAGCGGCGTGTGCGCGTGCTGACACGGTGCAGGTGTTCGAGCTGCGCGTCTTCGCGCAGGCGCCGGGTGGCCGAGCCATGCATCAAGAAAAACTGCAACTCTTCCCAGCTCGCCATGGCCGGCGCGCAGCCATGGCGCGACACCACCAGCGCGCCGCAGGCGTTGGCATAGGCGCAGCAGCGTGTGAGCGGCTCCCCCGGGATCCAGCCGCGCAGAAACCCCGACATGAACGCATCGCCGGCGCCCAATACGTTGTAGACGTCCACCGGAAAGCCGGGGCCTTGCAAACCTTTTTCCAGTGAATCGGGAATCGCACCGTCGAACACCACGCAGCCCATGGGCCCGCGTTTGACCACCAGCGTGGCCTGCGTCAACTCGCGCAAGCGGCGCAGGGCTGCGAGCGTGTCGGTGCTGCCCCCGGCGATGTGAACTTCTTCTTCAGTACCGACCACCAGATCGCAGTGACCGACGACGGTTTGCAGATGCGCGCTGACCTCGCCGGAAGGTACAAAGCGCTGCTCGCCCATGCCCGGGCTGGTCAGGCCCCATAGCACGGGTCGATAATCGATATCGAGCACCACGCGCGTGCCCGCGGCTTTGGCCATCATCATGGCGCGCTTGCAGCTTTCATAGGTGAGCGGCTGCGACAGGTGCGTGCCCGAAATCAGGAGCGCCTTGGCCGAAGCAATGAAGGCCGCATCGAAGTCGTCTGGACTGATCGCCATGTCGGCGCAGTTGTCGCGGTAGAACACCAGCGGAAAAGTGTCGCGGTCCTGGATTCCCAGAAACACCAGTGCCGTCAGGCGCTTGGGATCGGTGGCGACATGGCTCACGTCCACGCCTTCGGCCGCCAGGGTTTCGCGCACAAAACGGCCATTGTGCTCGTCACCCACACGGGTCAGCATGGCGGGCTTCAGACCCAGGCGCGCCACGCCCACCGCGGTGTTGGCCGGCGAGCCACCCAAATATTTGGTGAAGCTCTGCATGTCTTCAAGACGGCCCCCGATTTGCTCGCCATACAGATCCACCGCGGCGCGGCCGACACAGATCAGATCCAGCGGGCGGCTCATACGGCCCCCTTGCGAGTTGGCTTGGCTGCGGTCTTGCTGTTCCTGGTTTTGGCTTTCGCTGCGCTCTGCTCAGCCAGTTGATGACCGGTGCTGACCACCAGCGCCTGTGCCAGACACAGCGGTGCGACCAGCGAGCGGAACGGCTTGGAGGAATCGTCGGCCAGCTCCAGGCAAACCTTGGCATGCGCCTTGAGCGGCGAGAGGGGACCGTCGGTAATGGCAATTACCAGCGCTCCCAGTTTGGCGGCCTCTGCTGCAGCCGCGATGACTTCGGGCGAATAGTTGCGAAAGCTGGCGGCGATCAACACATCGCCGGGCGCAACGGAGCGCAGGCTTTCGCGCAGCATGCCGCCCGTTCCGTCGAGCAGGTGGGTGCGCAGTTCGAGCTGGCTCAACGCATAAGCGAGGTAGCCCGCCACCGGAAAAGCGCGGCGCTGGGCCAGCACATGGATGCGCGGCGCCGAGGCCATGAGCTTGACAGCCGCTTTCAGGTCGGCCTGGGCGATGCTTTCCTCGAGGTGGCCGAGTTCGGCCACCGATTCGCCCACCAACTGGTGCAGTACACCGGCCGGTGCGCGCTCGCCGTTGAGCTGCTTGCGCCGCATCTGGTCTATGCGTTCGCGGTAGCTGTCGGAACGCTCCAGCAGGTGGCCGCGGAACACCTGCTGCATTTCGGAGAAGCCGCCATAGCCCAGCGCGTTGGCGAAGCGGATCATGGCCGAAGGCTGCACCTCGGTGGCCTCGGCCACCGTCGCCACCGTGCCCAGCGCCAGGTCGTTGGGCTGCTCGAGCGCGAAGCGCGCGATGCGCTGCAGCTGCTTGGACATGTCCGGGTAAATCCGGCCAATCAGCGCCTTGAGTTCTTCGTAAGTCGTTGCAGAGTCCATATGTCGTTGCCGCCTCGGGAATGCGATGGACGGGCCGGGCCTGCGTCGCATCAAATTAGAATAGATATTCTTGCTTATTTAAATAATAGAACGTATATTCTGTTGTGTCCAGCCCATTTTCAGCACTTGTTTTTCTAGCTCCACTCATTCACCCAGAAAAACCGAAGAGACAAGGTCCCCATGCAACTCGCTTCCGGCCGCGCGCCGCTGATCCCTCTGCCGATGCTCGCCACATTGCTGGTGCTGCTGTCCACGCCGCTGTGGGTGGGCCGCGTCGGGCTGTACCAATACCTGGCCCTGGAAATCATGATCTGGGTGTTGTTTGCGATGGGCTACAACCTGCTCCTGGGTTTCACCGGCCTGCCCTCCTTCGGGCACGGTGCATTCTTTGGCGCGGGCGCCTACGCCTTCGGCCTGCTGCAACTCAAGGTCTGGCCCAACCTGTGGTTCGACCTGGCCGGCGCGGTGCTGGTCACAGCGGCGCTCGGCGCGCTGGTGGCGCTGTTCATCTCACACAGGCGCGGCATTTATTACGCCTTGCTCACCATCGCATTCGGCCAGGTGTTCTGGTTCATCGCCAACAAATGGCATACCGTCACGGGCGGTGAAGACGGGCTGCTGAACATCAAGCGCCTGCCGGCCGATTTTGGTTTTGTGTCTTTCAATCTCTCCGGCAACAACGCCCTCTTCTTCTTTTGCCTCGTGCTGTTCGGGTTGGTGCTGCTGGTGCTGTGGCGGCTGATCCATTCGCCATTGGGTCGCATCTTCAGTGCCATCAAGCAGAACGAGACCCGCGCCGCCTTTGTGGGCTACAACGTGTGGCTTTACAAGTGGCTGGCCTTCACGATCTCCACCGCGGTGGCGGGCCTGGCCGGTGCGCTGTTCGCCATGGCGCAGCAGTCGGCCTACCCCAACGTCATGAGCCTGCACAACTCGGGATTCGTCGTGATGATGGTGCTGATAGGCGGCGGCCTCGTAAGTTTTTGGGGCCCCATCATCGGCGCCACTTTCTTTATTCTGGCGCGTGACCTGCTGGGCGCCTACACCGAGACCTGGCTGCTCTGGTATGGCCTCGTCTTCATGGCGATGGTGCTGTTCAAGCCCGAAGGCATTGCCGGCGCGTGGCAAGCCTGGAAGGCACGGCCGCGGCGCACTGTGGTGGCCAAACCCGTGACAACCCCCGCCGGAGGTGCACTGTGAAGCTCTTCGAGGCCAGCGGCCTGTCCAAACGCTTTGGTGCCCAGGTGGTGCTGCAAGACATCACGCTCAGCTTCAGGGAAGGTGAGCTCAACGGCATCATGGGCCCCAACGGCGCGGGCAAAACCACCTGCTTCAATGTGCTGACGGGCCGCTACAAGCCCGACCGCGGCCGTGTGACCTTTGCCGGCGAGGACATCACCGGCCTCTCGCCGCGGGAGATTGCCCGCAAGGGCGTGTCGCGTTCCTTCCAGATCATGAATTTGTTCGACAGCTACACCGCGCTCGACAACGTGCTGGTGGCCACGCCGCATGTGCGCAGGCAGGGCTTCAACCCCTGGCGCGATCTGGGCGCCGACAGCACGGCCCAGCAACTGGCCGCGGCCATCCTCGAGCGCGTCGGCCTCAAGGGCAAGGAGCACGTGCTGGCCAGCAGCCTGTCTTACGGCGAGCGCCGCGCGCTGGAGATCGGTGTAGCACTCGCAGCCGAGCCACGCATGCTCTTCCTCGACGAACCCACCGCCGGCCTGGGTGCCGAAGGCACGGCGCGCCTGATGGAGCTGGTGAAAGAACTCAAGCGCCAGCTCACGATTGTGATCATCGAACACGACATGAATTTCCTCTTCAAGCTCGCCGACCAGATCTCCGTCATCCACTGGGGCCAGGTCATCAGCCATGGCACGCCTGACCAGTTGCGTGAAAACGAATGGGTGCGGCGGTCCAACCTGGGGGCGCTGGCATGAGCGCGGTCCTGAAGTCCGTCATCAAAACCGTGTCGCCGCAGGCCGACATGCTGGCGGTGAACCGCATAGACACCTACTACGGCGAAACGCAGGTGCTGTTCGACATATCGCTGAAAGTCGGCGCCGGCGAAGTGGTGGCACTGCTGGGCCCCAACGGCGCGGGCAAGACCACGCTGCTTCGCTCCGTGCTCGGCCTCACGCCGCCACGCAAGGGCAGCATTGCCTTCGACGCGTGCGACATCACCCGTATGCCCACGCACGAGATCGCCAAGGCCGGCATGGGCTGGGTGCCGGACGACCGCCGCATCTTCCCGACGCTGACGGTAGCGCGCAACCTGGCTATCGCCCGCAAGACCACGCGCTTTCGCCCCTGGCAGGAGAAGGAATGTTTTGAAATCTTCAGCGCGCTCGAATACCTGATGCACCGCGAGTGCGAAAACCTCTCGGGCGGCGAAATGCAGATGGTCGCAATCTCGCGCGCGCTGCTGGGCTCGCCCGGCCTGGTGCTGTTCGACGAACCCAGCCAGGGCCTGGCGCCCAAGGTGGTGCAGGACGTGATGAAAACCATCAGCCGGCTCAAGGCCGAAGGCATCGCGGTGCTGGTGGTCGAGCAAAACGTGCAGAGCGCACTACAGGTGGCCGACCGCGCCTATGTGATGAACCAGGGCGTGATCGTCCACGAGGGCCCTGCGGCCGATCTGCGCAACGACGCCGCCTTGTGCCGGCAGCTTTTGGGAGTCTGAGCCAGCATGAGCCATCCACTGTTACGCGTCGAGAACGTCGCCAAGCAATACCAGCATGGCGTCTTCCGCAAGACGACCACCTTTTCACTGAACGCCGATTTCGAGGTGCACAAGCCCTGCGTGGTTGGTGTCATGGGCCCCAACGGTTCCGGGAAGACCACGCTGTTCGAACTGATCACCGGTAGCAACCTGCCGAGCGCGGGCCGCGTGCTGGTCAACGGCCAGGACATCCACCAGGTGCGCACACGCGAACGCGACCGGCTGGCGATCCACTACCACCAGTCATACCAGGTGCGGTCATTTCAAAAGACCAAACCCGACTTCATGCTGGCGCATGCGCAGAGCGATTCGCCGCTGGTGCACCTGTTCGACGAACCGCAGTTCAACACGCAGGATGGCTACATCGGCTTCATGCTGGACTTCTTCGCCAAACTCAGGGCCAACGGCCGCCTGGTGTTTTTATGCCTGCATCCCAACGAGCCCTACCACGTCGACATCCTGCGGCAATGCTGCGAGCGTTTCATCTTTGTACAAAAAGGTGCGGTCAGCGAAGCGCCTGACTTCGACACGCTGGCGCGCGACGAGAAGGTCAGGGCCTACCTGGGGGCGCTGGCGCCGGCAGCTTGATCCACGGCCCCGCACGCGGTTCAAATCAGGCTGTGTTTTCTGGCGCGGTAAGCCAGCTTCGCCCGCGTGGTGTTGAGCCGCCGCGCCGCTGCCGAGAGATTCCCCTGGCAGGCGGAGATGGCGCGTTCCAGCATGTCGCGCTCGGTTTGCTCCAGGGACTGCTGCGAAGCGGCGGTGCCAGCCGGCACGGGATGCGCACCGGCCGGCGCACCGTCGAAGTTCAAAGTGCCTGAGCTGCCCTGCATCCGCAAGGTCATGACCTCGGTGCTCAAGGTCTCGCCGCCGGTGAACAGGTGGTGCACGTCGATCAAGCCGTCGGCATCGGCCATGATCACGGCGCGCTCGATCAGGTTTTGCAGTTCGCGGATGTTGCCGGGAAAGTCGTAGTTCAGCAGCGTGCGCACCGAGGCCTGCGTGAAGCCGCCGGTGTTGCAGCCGTGCTTGCGCCGGTAGTGGTTGAGGAAGTGGTTCATCAGCAGGGGAATGTCGTCGCGTCGCTCGCGCAGCGGCGGCAGGTGAATGGGAAACACATTGAGCCGGAAAAACAGGTCTTCGCGGAACCGGCCTTCGCGCACGGCCTGGCGCAAGTCCTCATTGGTGGCGGCCACCACACGCACGTCGACGGCGATGCCGCGTGTGCCGCCCACGCGTTCGACCTCGCCCTCCTGCAGGGCGCGCAGCAGCTTGCCTTGCGCCACAAAACTCAGCATGCCGATTTCGTCCAGGAACAGGGTGCCGCCGCTGGCCCGCTCAAAGCGGCCCGGCCGCGAATGGCTGGCCCCGGTGTAGGCGCCGCGCTCTACGCCGAACAGCTCGGACTCGATCAGGGTCTCCGGGATGGCCGCGCAGTTCACGGCAATGAAAGGCTGCTCTTTGCGCGGGCTGATCCTGTGCAGCATGCTGGCGAATTTTTCTTTGCCCACGCCCGACTCGCCCGTGAACAGCACGGTGGCCGTCGTGCGTGCCACCCGGCTCAATTGATGGCAGGCCGCGTTGAAGGCGGATGAGGCTCCCACCATCGCGTCGCCGGCCGGCATGTCGCCGGTCGCCAGGTCGGCCGGGACCGATTCGCTGCGCGCATAGGCCGCGGTGTCGACAAACTCCCGGGCATTCAGGTAGCGCATGTCCTCTTCAATGTTGTCCCATTTGTCGGCGGACTTGCCGACCACCCGGCATTGCGCCTGGCCCATGGACCGGCACATGGTTTCCCGGAAAACGATGAGGCGGCCGAACAGCGTGCTGACGTAGCCCGTGGCGTAGCCCACCTGCATCCAGCAGGCCGGGGAGCCACCTATGCCGTAGGCGGCAATGTGTTCATCGTCCTCGCTGGAGTTGTGCCAGATGAATTCGCCTTCATAGCCGCTGGTGTCCGGGTCGTAGGTCACGCTGACCAGTTCGACCTTCACCACGCCCTCGAGCGCATGCAGGCGCGTGCCGGCCATGGCGGCAGCCGGCGGGTCGGCGTCGGGCCAGTGCTTGCGCACCAGCTGGGCATCACGGGCGCCGCTGACATAACCGGCGCGGGTGAACAGGCCGCGGGCTTTTTCGATGCCCAGGCTGTCGATCATTTCGCGGCGCATGGAACCGAGTGCCTCGGTGTGCAGCAACACCATGCGCTGGTCCTGCAGCCAGATGCGCCCGTCACCCGGTGAGAAGAACAGGCATTCGCTGATGTCCGCGATCGTCGGGTGCGTGTCGCCGCCGATGTGCGTGCTGGCAAACCCGCCCATGGCCTTGGCCACCGACGCGCTGTCGAAGCTGCCCAGCGCGACCCCGGTGGCCCGAGCCACCTCGGCCAGGGAAATGCGATCGGATGCGCGCATGGCTTTGCTCCTCGATTTGATTGATTTGATTTGATCAATTGGTGAAATTTGATTCAACTTTATAACTATTTGATGAAGAAAACATGGGTGGTTTCCATGTGCTGCACCGCAGCAAACATACCTAGGGTATGTCCCCGTTTTCCCAGTGAAAAAGCTTTGGGTGCAGCGCAGCAAGCGGGCCCTGGCACGCGGCGCTGGTACATGCATTGCGATACAGGAGCACGACGCGCCGATGTGGCGAGCTGATCAAACAACCGTAAGGACAAAAGCAAATGGGTGTATCCGACGCGATGGCATTTCTGGATTTCTCCGCGCTGGCGCAAGCGCCGCTGGGCGGCGGGAAGCGCGACGTTGTCGAGCCCGCGACCGGCAAGGTGATGTGCACGGTGGGCATCGCCAACGCGGCGGATGTGGCCGCGGCCACGCGGGCGGCGGCCAATGCACAAAAGCCCTGGGCCGCCCTGCCCCCGCGCGAGAGGGCCGACGTCTTCCGCCGCGCCGGCGCGCTGTTCCAGCAGCACTTCGACGAACTCGCGCTGTATGCCACGCGGGAGACCGGCGGCATATTGCCCAAGGGGCAGCATGAGATACGCGAAGCCATCACCATCTGCCACCTGGCCGCCGCCATGCCGCTGCAGCCCCAGGGCCATGTGCTGCCCAGCGTGCCGGGGCGCACCAGCATCGCCCGCCGCGTGCCGCACGGCGTGGTGGGTGTCATCTCGCCCTTCAACTTTCCACTGATCCTGACGCTGCGCGCGGTGGCGCCGGCGCTGGCCGCGGGCAATGCGGTGGTGATCAAGCCCGACACCCGCACGCCGGTGACCGGAGGCCTCATGATCGCACGCATTTTTGCGGAGGCGGGCCTGCCCAAGGATTTGCTGCATGTGTTGCCCGGCGACGCCGAAGCCGGCGAAGCCTTGGTCACCGACCCGCTGGTGCCCATGATCGCCTTCACCGGCTCGCCCGCGGTGGGCAGGCGCATCGGCGAGCTCGCGGGCAAGCACCTCAAGAAGGTGTCGCTGGAACTCGGCGGCGCGAACTCGCTGATCATCCTGGACGATGCCGACCTGGACATTGCCGCGAGCAACGCCGCCTGGGCCGCCTACCTGCACCAGGGCCAGATCTGCATGGCCGCCAACCGCATCCTCGTTCACCAGAGCATCGCGGCCCCGCTGCTGCAGCGCCTGGTCGCCAAGGCCACGCACCTGCCGGTCGGCGACGGTGCCACCGGCCAGGTCGCGCTCGGGCCGCTGATCGATGCGCGCCAGCGTGATCGCGTGCATGCCATCGTGCAGGACAGCATCAAGGCCGGCGCCAAGCTGGAAGCCGGCGGAAGCTACGACGGCCTGTTCTACAAGCCGACGGTGCTGTCCGGCGTCAAGCCCGGCATGCGCGTGTTCGATGAAGAGACCTTCGGCCCGGTGGCCAACATCGTCACTTTCGGCAACGACGAGGAAGCGGTCGCGCTGGCCAACAACAACACCGGCAGCCTGGCCTGCGCCGTGATTTCGCGCTCGGTGGGCCGCGCCATGGCGGTGGGGCAGCAGCTCAAGGCCGGCATGGTTCACATCAACGACCAGACCGTCAACGACGACTGCGTCAACCCCTTCGGCGGCCCTGGCATCGCGGGCAACGGCACCAGCGTGGGCGGCCCGTCCGACTGGGAGGAATACACGCAATGGCAATGGATGACCGTCAAGGACACCGCGCCCATGTTCCCGTTCTGAACGGACCGCTTCAGCTTTTTCGATTTTTTTGGCTCACCACATCAAGGAGACCTTCATGAATCCACACACCCGGGAGGCTTTATGAGCCTGCAAGGCAAAACCATTGTCATCACCGGCACCTCGTCCGGCATCGGCGCCGAGGTGGCCAGGCTGGCGCGCTTTCAGGGCGCCACGGTCATCGGCATGGACCGCAACGATCCCAGCCTGACGCTGGACGGCTTCATCAAGGCCGACCTCGGCACCGCCGCGGCCATCGATGCCGCCGTGGCCCAGTTGCCGGCGCAGGTTGACGCGCTGTGCAACATCGCCGGCGTACCCGGCACGGCAGACGGCGAGCTGGTGGCCCGCGTGAATTACCTGGGCCTGCGGCATCTGACGGAAAAGGTGCTGGCGCGCATGCCGCGCGGCGGCAGCATCGTCAACGTGGCGTCCATCCTGGGCGCCGAATGGCCGCAGCGGCTGGCCCTGCACAAAGAGCTGGCGGCAGCGAAGGGTTTCGAGGCCGGTGCCGCCTGGCTGCGCAGCCACCCTGTGCCGCAAGCCACCTGCTACCAGTACTTCAAGGAAGCCTTGATCGTCTGGAACGCCACGCAGTCGCAGGAGTGGTTCCTGGGCAAAGGTGTGCGCATGAACTGCGTGGCGCCCGGCCCGGTGTTCACGCCCATCCTGGGCGACTTCGTGGCGATGCTGGGCCAGGAGCGCGTTCAGGCCGATGCCCACCGCATGCTGCGCCCCGGCTTTGCCGACGAAATCGCACCCGTCATCGCATGGCTGTGCGGCGACGCCGCGCGCTGGGTCAGCGGCGCCAACATTCCTGTCGACGGCGGCCTGGCCTCCACCTATATCTAACTATATCTAACGCTGACACGCCGCGGGTGCGAGGGCACCCATCCCCCATTCACGTAACAACGACGACATAACGAGGAGACATTCGATGAACAAGGTATTCACACCCTTCAGGCCAGCCACGCTGGCCTTGGCCTGCGGCCTGGCTTGCGCACTGCCGGCTCACGCCCTGGAACTGGACAACGGCGACCCCGACACCAAAATCCGGCTGGACTTCACACCCAAGTACAGCCTGGCCTGGCGGCTGAAGGACCCGTCCGCACTGCTCACCTCGCCGGCCGCCCGCGGCGATGGCGGTGTGACCAATGAAAACGATGGCGACCTCAACTTCAAGAAGGGCCTGATCTCCAACCGCGCCGACCTGTTGACCGAATTTGACTACAGCCGCAGCAACTGGGGCCTGCGCATCAGCCACTCCGCCTGGTACGACTCGCAGTACCTGCGCGCCAATGCCAATGACGGCACGGCAGGCGTCAGCAACTTCGCCGGCCAGGCCGCCAACCAGTTCGTCCCGGCAACGCGGGACCAGCACGGCCGCGGTGACGAATTCCTCGACGCCTTTGTCTGGGGCAAGGGATCCATCGGCAGCATGCCGGCCTCGATACGCGTCGGCAAGCACGCGCTGCAGTACGGGGAGAGTGTGTTCTTCGGCCAGAACGGCATCGCCAACGCGCAGGGCCCGGTGGACATCGCCAAAATCGTCTCGGTGCCGAACTGGCAGTTCAAGGAAGTGCTGCTGCCGGTGGAGCAGATCTCCGGCACGCTGCAGGTGGCCGAGGGCGTGACACTGGGCGGCTACTACCAGCTCAAGTGGCGGCCCAGCAAAATCCCCGGCGTCGGCAGTTATTTCTCCAACCAGGACTACATAGGCGGCGGCCGGGTCTACCTCGGCGGGCCGGTGCTGCCCACCGACACCAGCCGCGACCAGAAGCCGGGCGACAGCGGCCAGTTCGGTGCCCAGTTGCGTTGGGCGCCGGCCGGAGGCAACTATGAGTTCGGCGTGTACGCGGCACGCTACAACGACAAGACCCCGGCTGTTCCGGTGTTTGACCTGATCAACGGCAATGTGCACAACGTCTATGCCAAGGGCATCAAGACTTTTGGTGCCAGCGTCACGTCATCGATAGGACAGCTCAACTGGGCACTGGAGGGCTCGGTGCGCACCGACGCGCCACTGGCCAGCGACCCCGCCGTGCTGGGCGGTGCACCCTTCATGCCACCGGCCAACTGCGACGGCTCTCCCTCCAACCCGTGCTATGCAACCGGCAAGACGGCGCACCTGAATCTGTCGGGCATTTACGTGCTCAACAAGTCCAGCCTGTGGGACGGCGGCGCCCTGGTGGCCGAACTGGCCTGGAACCGGCTCATGAGCGTGACCAAAAACCCCAGCGCCGTCGGCTTTGGCGGGCTGGATCCCAACGCAACGCGGAACGCGGCGGCGTTCCGCATGATCTTTGAGCCGCAGTACTTCCAGGTTTTGCCCGGCCTGGACCTGTCATTCCCGCTGGGTCTGGGCTACAACTTCGGCGGCCGTTCCGCAGCCGTTATCAACTTTGCCGGCGGGGCCAGCAAGGCGGGCGACGTGAGCATAGGCATCAAGGGCAAATACCAGAACGTCTGGAATTTCGCCTTGAACTACACCGCCTTCGTCGGCAAGGAAAACACCCTGACCGTCACGGACCCCAGCACCCCCACCCGCATGCTGTCCTACGGACAGACCCTGAAAGACCGCAACTTCGTTTCCTTCACCGCTTCCCGCACTTTCTGAAAAACATTACAGAGACAACCATCATGATGCAGACCGCAAAACACTCATTGCTCGTGGCCGCCCTGCTGGCCGGCGCCATGTCCGCCCAGGCCGCCGTCACCGCCGAAGAGGCCGCCAAACTCAAATCCTCGCTGACGCCCATGGGCGCCGAGAAAGCCGGCAACAAGGACGGTACCATTCCGCCGTGGGAAGGGGGCCTCGCCAAGGCCACCCCGGGCTACAAGAACGGCGATGCCCGGCCCGACCTGTATCCCAACGAAAAACCCATCCTGTCGATCAACGCCAAAAACATGGCGCAGCACGCCGACAAGCTGACCGACGGCGTGCAGGCGCTGATGAAGAAGTACCCCGACTTCCGCATCGACGTCTACCCCACGCACCGCACCGCGGCGGCGCCGCAGTCGGTGTACGACAACACCTTCAGGAACGCCACCCGGGCCAAGACCATTGAAGGCGGCTACGGCATGGAAGGCGCTTTCGGCGGCACGCCATTTCCGATTCCCAAAGACGGCTATGAAGCCATGTGGAACCAGCGCACAGCCTGGCGCGGCGGCAACTTTTCCATGCCGATGCGCGTGTGGGTGGTGACGTCCGATGGCAAGCGCACCATGGCCTCCGGCGGCACGCAAACCATACGCCAGGCCTTCTACGACAAGGACGGGAGCGCCGAAAAGTTCGACGGCTACTACCAGTACGGCAAGCTGGTGGTCAACGCACCGGGCTCCAAAGCGGGCGAAGCCATCCTGGCGCTCGACGGTGTTTCGGATGCCGCGCCGCGCGGCCTGTGGCAGTACCTGGTGGGCCAGCGCCGCGTGCGCAAAGCGCCTTCCGTGGCGTATGACACACCCGACTCGGTGACCTCCGGCATCGGTCTGTTCGACGAGGCCTT
This sequence comes from Polaromonas sp. P2_G11, assembly GCF_056403595.1. Classification (NCBI taxonomy): domain Bacteria; kingdom Pseudomonadati; phylum Pseudomonadota; class Betaproteobacteria; order Burkholderiales; family Comamonadaceae; genus Polaromonas; species Polaromonas sp. P2_G11. Next base: position 187,562 of record NZ_JBFUFE010000004.1, read on the forward strand.
CACGCTGTTTGGCCCGATCGACAAACACGAATTCAAGCTGCTGGGCAAGAAGGAAATCTACATCCCCTATAACAACAACCGCGCAGCTTCCGCCAAGATCGAAGACCTGGTGACGCCCAACACGCTGAACCCGACCCAGGTGCGCTGGGAGTTGCACCGCGTGTGGGAAGTCGAGGCCACACTGGCTGCCGGCAAGCGCCATGTGGTGCCCAAACGCAAGTACTACATCGACGAAGACTCCTGGCAGATCGCGCTGTTCGACGGCTGGGACGCCAAAGGTCAGCTCTGGCGCACCAACTACGCACTGATGCTGACGGCACCGGACGTCCCCGCCGTGACCAACGTCGTGCTGTGGGGCGGCTATGACATGCAGACCGGCGCCTACTACCTGAACATGGCCTCCAACGAGCTGCCCAAACAGTATGAAGTGCAGCCGCCGATCCCGCGCTCCTTCTTCAGCGCTGAATCGCTCGCCAGCGAAGGCGCTCGCTGATGACCGGAAGTGCCCAGCCTCGCGTTGCGCGGCGGACAGCCCTGATGGGGCTGCTCGGCTGGGTGGCCTCCGCTGCACTCCCCGCATGGGCTGCCAACGGGCCCGCCGTATTGTCACAGCCGGCGCTGGTCACGCCCAAGGCGTCAGGCGCGGCCACATTGGCCGTGACACGGGCCGGCACCCGGCTCGTGGCGGTGGGAGAGCGCGGCACGGTGTTGCTGTCGGATGACCATGGCGCCACCTGGCGACAGGCGCAGGTGCCTGTGCAAGCCACCTTGACGGCCGTGTGTTTCGCCGATGAACGCACCGGCTGGGCCGCAGGACATCTGGGCGTGATTTTGCGCAGCGTTGACGGCGGAGCCACCTGGGAAAAACAGCTTGACGGCATGCAGGCGGCCGAGCTGGTGAAGCAGGTAGCGCAGCGCAGCGGCGACAGCCAGGCCATGGCACAGGCGGAGCGCCTGGTGGAAGAAGGTGCGGACAAACCGTTCTTTGACCTGGAATTCGTGGATGCCCGGCGCGGCTTTGCCGTCGGTGCTTACAACCTGATGTTTGCCACCGAAGACGGCGGCAAGACGTGGGCCGCATGGGGACTACGGCTGCCCAACCCGAAAGCCCTTCATCTGTACGGCGTGCGCGCCCACGGCCGCACGCTGGTGATCGCCGGTGAGCAGGGCTTGCTGCTGCGCTCAAGTGACGGCGGGGCCAGCTTTACCGCGTTGCAGTCACCGTACAAGGGCAGCTTTTTCGGCCTGCTGCGCACCCGAGGCGGCGCGCTGGTGGCCTACGGCCTGCGCGGCTCGGCCTACCGCTCGACAGACGAGGGCGTGCACTGGGACAAGCTCGACACCGGCGTGCCCATGGCGGTGGGAGCCGGCATGGCTTTGCCGGACGGCGGTTTTGTTCTGATGAGCCAGGCGGGTGACGCCCTGATGGGCACCGCAGGCGGGCCCGGCCTGCGGCGCATCCCGGCACGCGAGCCGGTCCCGGTTTCCGGCGTTGCCCTGGCGGCCGACGGCAGCCTGGTGCTGGCAAGCCTGCGTGGCATGCGGCACTTGCCCGCACTGCCGGCAAATTGAAAACAACGAAGAGACATGCGCCGCCAATGGCGAAACTTTATGCACGCCGATTCCTCCTCTTCCGATCTCCAGCCCGTCGTCGCACGGCTTGAAGACTTTGACACGCGTTCGGGCACGCTGCTTGAGCGCGCTTTTTTCAATCACCGGCTCTGGGTCATGGCGGTGTGCCTGCTGCTGACCCTCGTGCTGGGCTGGCAGGCCACCAAGCTGCAGCTCAACGCCAGTTTTGAAAAAACCATCCCGACGGGCCACCCCTACATCGTCAACTACCTGGCCCACAAGGCCGACCTCGGCGGCCAGGCCAATGCCTTGCGGCTGGTGGTGGAGGCCCGGCAGGGCACGATCTTCGACAAGGCCTACCTCGATGCGCTGCAGAAGATCAACGACGAAATCTTTCTGCTGCCCGGTGTGGACCGGCCCTTCATGAAGTCGCTGTGGACCTCCAACACCCGCTGGGTGGCCGTGACCGAGGAAGGCCTGGACGGCGGGCCAGTGATCCCTGATGCCTACGACGGCTCACCCGCCAGCCTTGCCGGGCTGCGCGCCAACGTCGAGCGCTCGGGCGAAATCGGCCAGCTGGTGGCGGGCGACTTCAAGTCCAGCATCGTGTTTGTTCCCTTGCTGGACCGTAATCCGGAAACCGGTAAGGCGCTGGACTATGGCGATTTGTCACGCCAGATCGAAGTCCTGCGCGCCAAGCACGGCAACGATGCGCTGCAGATTCGTGTGACCGGCTTCGCCAAGGTGGCTGGTGATCTGATCGAGGGCCTGCATCAGGTGCTGCTGTTCTTCCTGCTGGCTCTCGCCATCACCACCGCGGTGCTGTTTGCCTACACCCGCTGCGCCCGCAGCACAGCGCTTGTGGTGGCGTGTTCGGTGGTGGCGGTAGTCTGGCAGTTCGGCCTGCTGGCATTGCTGGGTTATGAGCTCGACCCTTATTCAGTTCTGGTGCCCTTCCTGGTGTTCGCCATCGGCATGAGCCACGGCGCGCAAAAGATGAACGGCATCATGCAGGACATCGGCCGCGGCACACACCGGGTGGTCGCAGCGCGCTACACCTTTCGGCGCCTGTTCGTCGCGGGCCTGACCGCGCTGCTCTGCGATGCCGTGGGCTTCGCAGTGCTGGTCATCATCCAGATCAAGGTTATCCAGGACCTGGCCCTGATTGCCAGCATCGGCGTGGCGGTTCTCATCTTCACCAACCTCGTGCTGCTGCCCATCCTGTTGTCTTACGTGGGCGTGGCCCCCACGGCGGCGGCACGCAGCCTGCGCCAGGAAGCATCGCAAGGGGCACAACGTTCATGGCTGTGGGCCTTGCTGGATCACTTCACGCAAAAGCGCTGGGCCACGGCAGCAGTGGTCGTTGCGGCGCTCATGGCCGCAGGCGGCTATGCCATCAGCCTGCATTTGAAAATCGGCGACCTCGACCCCGGCGCATCCGAACTACGGCCCAGTTCACGCTACAACCAGGACAACGCCTACCAGATTGCCCACTACGCAGCGAGTGCCGACATCCTGACCGTGATGGTGACCACGCCCGCGGATAAATGCACGGCCTATGGCACGCTGGCCAAGGTGGACGCCCTGGCCTGGCAGCTTGAGCAAGTGCCGGGTGTGGAATCCACCAACTCGATGGCCGCGCTGTCCAAGCTGGCCATGGTGGGCTACAACGAAGGCAACTTCAAGTGGTTTGAGCTGCTCCCCAACGAAGGCGCTTTGGGCGGCGTGCAGACGCGCGCACCCCGCGAGCTTTTCAACCAGAGCTGCTCTTTCCTCGCGCTGTACGTCTACCTGAAGGACCACAAAGCCGAAACCCTGGCACGCGTGGTGGCAGATGTGGACCGCTTCGCTGCGGTCAACAACACGCAGGACGTCACCTTCAAGCTGGCCGCGGGCAGCGCCGGCATTGATGCGGCGACCAATATCGTGGTGGGCAAGGCCATGCGCGAGATGCTGCTGTGGGTGTATGCAGCGGTGGTGATTTTGTGCTGGATCACCTTCCGCTCCTGGCGCGCAGTGGTGGTGGCGGTGCTGCCGCTGGTGTTGACCTCGATCCTGTGCGAGGCTCTGATGGTGGGCCTGGGCATGGGGGTCAAGGTCGCCACGCTGCCGGTGATTGCGCTTGGCGTGGGCATCGGCGTGGACTATGCCCTCTATGTGCTCAGCATCACGCTGGCCCGCATGCGCGAAGGTGCCAGCCTGTCCGAGGCCTACCACCATGCGCTGCAGTTCACCGGCCGCGTGGTTCTGCTCACCGGCATCACGCTGGCGCTGGCCATCGGCACCTGGGCTTTTTCACCGATCAAGTTCCAGGCCGACATGGGCATTTTGCTGGCCTTCATGTTTGTCTGGAACATGGTGGGGGCGCTGGTCCTGCTGCCCGCGCTTGGCTACTTCCTGCTGCGGCCGGCAGTGGCCCTGCCCACGCCGGTCAATGTACGAGTGCCGGTATGAGCCGGCGTGGCGACACACTGACCCGCCGCACGCGCAGGCTTCTTGCCACGGCGATGCTGCTGGGCGCGGCCGCGGCAAGCCATGCCGCGCCCGACGCCCTGGTCGTCGGCCAGTCTCTGCCGCTCACCGGCGCGGGCTTTCCGGTCGCCAACCGTGTGCTGGCCGGCGCCCGCGCGCATGTGGAGCGCGTCAACGTGTCAGGCGGAATCGCCGGGCGCCGCATCGAGCTGGTGACGCTGGATGACGGCGGCGACCCACGGCGCGTGGCGGCCAACCTGCGCATCCTGGTGGGCCAGCACAAGGCAGTGCTCATCGCCAATTGCCTCGGTGAACGGGCCTGCCTTGAGGCCGCCCAGGCCACGCGTGAACTTCGCGTGCCGCTGGTCGGCCCGATGTCGGGCGCGTCGGCTTTGCGTTCTCCCGATGTCCGCCATGTTTTCAGCCTGCGGCCGGATGATGCGCGAGAGGCCGATGCACTGGCGCGCCAGCTGGCATCCATCGGCGTCACCCGGGTGGCGGTGCTGGCCGACGGTTCCGAACCGGCGCGCACCGAGGCGCTGGTGGCAGCCTTGCAACGCGACGGCCGGCAGGTCACACGCATCACCGCCGACGCGCGGCTGTCGTCCATCGAAGCGGCATTCCGCGACGTGGCCAAGGCCGCGCCGCAGGCCCTGGTACTCAACCTGGGCAACGAGGTGCTGGATGCGCTGGGGCGGCTTCCGGCCGCAGCCTATGACAGTGTGCCGTCCACCATCGCCACTTTGTCGACGGCGGGGCTGACGCAGCTGACACGGCTGTTTCGCAACCGGCTGGTGGGCTACACCAGCGTGGTGCCGAATCCCGAGGTGGCCCGCCTGCCCATCGTGCGTGAGCTCGAGCGCGATGCAGACGATTTCATCGGCCCCGAGGCTATGACCTTCGAAGGCCTGGAGTCCTACCTGAACCTGCGTGTCTGCACGGAAGCCTTGCGCCGTGCCGGCCCGCGCACCGACAGCCAGCGCCTCGGCGAGGCGATTGAAAGCCTTGGAGCACTGGACCTGGGCGGCTTCAGGCTCTCGTTCGGTCGGGAGCGGCACCACGCTTCGGACCATGTCGAGATCGGCATGCGGGCGCGCGATGGAAAACTAATTCGGTGACACCCCCTAGGCGCCTGCGGCCCGGCAAAGCCGGTTCCGCGCTGACCCTTGTACTGCAACTGTGAACTGCCAAGGACTGCAATGACCATATCTACCATCCCCACCGTGCTCGAGACGGCTCCGCTGGACCCCGCCTTGGCCGGCTTTCTGGCGCAGGCGGCCGCGCAGGGCAACCCGCCCCTGGAAAGCCTGCCCCCCGCCATCGCGCGGCAGGTTTACCGCGAGCTGGCCGGCACCTTGGGCTTGCCGGCCCCAGCCATCGGGGAAGTGAACGACACCAGCTTCCCCGGCCCCAGCGGTCCGCTGCGCCTTCGTGTATACCGGCCCGAAGCTGCAGGCCCCTGGCCCGTGCTGCTGTATGCGCATGGCGGTGGTTTTGTGATCGGCGATCTGGAGACCCACGACAAGGTTTGCCGCACGCTGTGCCACCACAGCGGCATGCTGGTCGTGGCGGTGGACTACCGGCTGGCGCCGGAGCACCCCTTCCCCGCCGCACCGGACGACGTCGAGGCCGCCTTGCGCTGGGTACTCGCAAATGCCTCTGCGTTGGGCGGCGACGCAAACCGTATCGCTGTGGCCGGCGACAGCGCCGGCGCGCAGCTGGCACTGGTGGCATCACGGCGCGTGAACGCAAAAGCCGTTCGCGCGCTCGGCCTGATCTATCCGGTGGCACAGCACCCCAGCCAGCCCAGCGCCTCCTACCCGGAGAACGAAGGCAAATTTCTCAGCATGGGCGTGATGCAGTGGTTTATGGCCAGCTATCTCGGCAAGCAGACCGATGCGGACAAGCATCCTGACTTTGCTTTGCTGGACTCAGGGGGCCTGGCGAACCTTCCCGCCACATGGGTCGCCACCATGGGCCACGACCCGCTGCGCGACGAGGGCCACGCCCTCGCCCGGCGCATGGACTCTGCCGGGGTAGAGGTGACGCACCGCCACTACCCCAGTGCCATTCATGCCTGTATACATTTCACGGCGGTGTCGCCCATCGGCCTGCGGGTCGTGACGGACCTGGCGCGGTGGTTGCGCGAACAGACCTGACCGGCTTGCGGCCGGCATCATGACGTCACGCGGGGCGGTCTGTCTCCACCCGCCGGCTTTGCGCGAAGGCCACATACCAGTCCAGGCTGCCCGGGTTGGCCATGGCGTCTTTGTTGACGACTTTCTCCAACGGCTGGCCCAGCAGCAGTTTCTTGATCGGCAGCTCCTGCTTCTTGCCGGATAGCGTGCGTGGGATTTCAGGCACGACAAAAATCTCATTGGGCACAAAGCGCGGCGACAACGCCGTCTTGACGGCCTGGTTCAGGCGCACCTTCATCGCTTCGTCAAGCACATGGCCAGGCCGCAGCACCACAAAGAGCGGCATATAGCTTTCGCGACTCAGGTATTCGAGGTCGACCACCATGGAGTCCAGCACTTCGGGCAGCGCCTCAATCGCGCTGTAGAGCTCGCTGGTGCCCATGCGCAGGCCGTGGCGGTTGATAGTGGCATCGCTGCGGCCATAGATGATGCAGCTGCCCGAGGGCGTAACCTTGAGCCAGTCGCCATGCCGCCACACGCCGGGGTAGGTGTCGAAGTAGCTCGCGAGGTAGCGTTGGTTGTCCTTGTCGCCAACGAAGTACAGCGGCATGGACGGCAGCGGCTGCGTGCAGACCAGCTCACCGACTTCATCGACAACGGACTCGCCCTTGTCGTTCCAGGCCTCGACCGCGCAGCCGAGGATGCGGCATTGCATTTCGCCGGGAACCACGGGCAGTTCGCGGTTGCCGCCTATAAACGCACCGGCGAAATCAGTCCCGCCGGAGATATTGCACCACCAGATTGGTGCCCCCACGCTTTTCACTTCGTGTACCTCCGGCGTTACGCTGCCCCTTTCCCCTGAAATTGGGGCTGCCTGGCCTTGGGGCGGCCCGGCGGCCAGGCGTGTCCGGTTTTCCCGATCACGTAGCTTTGCGAACTGCGCGGTACCCCATCGCTGCGTGTCTTCGCTGAGCGGTGATCCAGTTGTGCCCAGCGTACGAAGCCGGCCCAGGTCACCACACTGCGCAATGTCAATCCCCGCCTTCATGCAGTTGGCAAAGAAGGCCGCACCCGCACCAAAGAAAGTAGCACGCGTGTTGGCGACAAAGCGCCACAGTGTGGTCCAGTCGGGCTTGTCCTTGTTCGTGCCCGCCGGGTTGCCGTCGTAGATGCAGCAGGTGGTACCGTTGAGCAGGCTGGCGGCCTGCACGTTCCACATGATCCAGCCGGTGGAGCTGTACCAGTGAAAGCGTTCCGGATTGGCCGGGTCGGCATAACTGGGTGCCAGGTCGTTGTGCAGGCGCAGCAGCGCCAGCCCCACCAAGGCCACGCCACCATGGCCGTGGACGATGGGTTTGGGCAGGCCGGTGGTGCCGCTGGAATAGACGATCCACAATGGATGGTCAAACGGCAGCCAGAGTGGCTCGAAGGCCGCTGTTTGTGCATCGTTTCGGGCTGTGGCGCTTTGCAGGTGTGCGCAATCAGCTATCAAATCAATAGCATTTGAATTGCCGGGCAGCACCTCGTGAAGGATCACGTGCGTGGCGCTTGGCAGCGCGGCGGCCAGCTCGGCCACCACGCTGCGGCGGTCGATGTCCTTGCCGCCGTAGTGCACGCCGTTGCAGGCGATCAGCACCTTGGGCTCAATCTGGCGAAAACGGTCCAGCACAGCGGGCGTGCCCATGTCGGGCGCGCACACACTCCACACGGCGCCTATGCTGACCGTCGCGAGGAAGGCGACCATGGTCTCGGGCGTGTTGGGCAGATAGGCGGCCACGCGGTCGCCGGGCTGTACGCCCTGCGCCTTCAGGTGCAGGGCCAGCGACGCCGACTGCCGGCGCATCTCGGCCCAGCCCAGTTCGCGCGCTGCTTCGCCGTTCGCCAGGCTGCCTTCACCGTGGCTGACGATGGCAGGCACGCCCGCCGCGTCGGCCGCGGCCGTGTGGCGGAACACCTGCTGCGCGTAGTTGCCCTGCGCACCGGGAAACCACTCGGCTCCCGGCATGCTGCGCCGGCCCAGCACGGCCGTGTGCGCAGTGGGCGACTGCAGTTCGAAGTAGTCCCAGATGCTTTGCCAGAAGGCGTCGAGGTCGGTGACCGACCAGCGCCACAGCGCGTCATAGTTGTCGAATGACAGGCCGCGCGTAGCCTGCAGCCAGTTTTGGTACTTGCGTATCTGGAACATGAACGCAACCATAAACCAAGAGCGGCGAATGCGACCGGGTGGTATCCCCGGCATGACTTATATTGATTGGCTCTGCTTAATCGGGCCGTCTCCCATGGGGCCGCCTGTGCCGCGCATCTGTCCGCCTGAAAGTATTCATTGAACAGCGAGCCCTGGGTCATCTACTGCGACGGCAGCGCCGTGCCGAACCCCGGCCGCATGGGTCTGGGCGCGCTTGTCATGGCGCCTGACGGGACCCGGCATCCGCTGTCTATTACCGCGGAAGGCCGGGGCTGCAACAACGAAGCGGAGCTGCGCGCGCTGATGGCGGCCATGCAATACGCCAGGCGGCAGGGTGCTACCCAATTGTTGATCCACTGCGACAACAGCGTGGTGGTGCAGCAGCTGGCGGGAACCGCCACTGAACCCTTCCTGCGCCTGGTTCCGCTGTTCGACGAGGTGCGCGCCGTGCTGCGGTCTTTCGAGTCGGCGCGGCTGGTGTGGATACCACGCCACCGCAACCAGGAAGCCGATGCCCTGGCCCGGGCGGCGGTGGGGCTGATGCCTAAAGGCCCCGCTCCAGCGGCCAGGCGCCGTCGTTAGCTGCACGTGTGAATGCTTCGTTCCCGCACGAAGCAACGAAGTGCCGTAGCCGCGTATATATGTGGATGTACCCGCATCACCCCGTACACCCGCCCAGGAGCAACGCATGGCCAAAGAGATTATTCGCGTCGAACCCCTTTCCACCTGGCTGCAGCGATGGAAGGCGCCCACCTCTGTCGTCACGCGTCATGGCGATACGGTCTATGTGGCCGGCTTGCCGCCGTTCGACCCCGCCACGGGTGAAGTTGTCCACGCATCTGTGGAACGCCAGACCGAACTGGTGTTGGAGCAAATGAAGCTCTGCCTGGAAACAGCAGGTTCATCGCTGGGCCAGGTGCTCAAATGCAACGTCTATTGCACCTCGGTCGAGAAGTTTGCAACGGTCAATGCCATTTACGCCCGCTACTTCCCCCAGGATCCACCGGCCCGGATTTTCATCTGCGTGCCGGCATGGCCAGGGCACTTTGACATTGAGATGGATTGCATCGCCGCCTGCTAGCGCGCGCGGAAGGCCCGAAAACCGTGACACGATGAGGGAGTTGCACTTTCGCACAATCGTGCTAATATTCGCTGCATGGACGCCAAAACCCAGAAAAGCGAAATGACCCGCGCCGCCATCATCGGCGCAGGCATCGACCTGGCTGCGGCGGAAGGTCTGGAGGCCATCACCTTGCAGGCTGTGGCAGACCGCATCGGCATCTCCAAGAGCGGCGTGTTTTCGCGCATCGGCTCACGCGAGGCTTTGCAGAAAGCCGTGATTGAAGAGTTCGGCCGGCGCTTTATTGCCGATGTGTTTGTGCCCGCCATGCAGCAGCCCAAGGGTTTGCCGCGGCTGGAGACGATTGTGCAGCGCTGGATTGTGCGCACGCGCGATGTCGAGGCCAAGTCGGGCTGTATTTACACTGCGGGCGCCTTTGAGCTGGACGACCGCGAAGGCGAGTTGCGCGACCTGCTGCTCGGCGAGGTCACCCGCTGGCGCGCCTCGTTGCGGCGCACCGTACTGCAGGCCATGGAGGCCGGTCAACTGAAGACCGACACCGATGCGGAGCAGCTGGTCATGGAAATCAGCAGCATTGCCATGGGGATGTTTCACGATGCCCGTTTTCTACGCGATGCACGCGCGGCTGAACGGGCCCAGGCAGCCTGGGAGCGCCTGATCAAGAGCTACCAGACAGAGGCAGTTACCCCAAAATAAAGAGACAAACAGGGCGGAAAGGGCAGCCACGCCATTTCCGATGCATCGGTAAGTTTTAATTTCGCACGACTGTGCGGAGAAATAAGGAAATCATGTTGATTCTGATCATTGGTTTAGGCGTATTTCTTGGCGTTCGCGCCGTGAAGGCGGTCCTGGCTTCGCTGCGCAGTTTGCCGCGCAGCAACGAAGACTGGATCTGGTACTGACATTCACGGGGAGGACCACACCATGACACGCACATCGCTCCAGGCCACCGCAGCCTTTTACAACGCCAGCCCCCTGACACGCATTTTCCGCTGGGGGCTGGGCGCTTCGCAGCAGCTCTGGCCCGCGCTGGCTGTGCGGGCGGCTTACCGCTTGTTCGGCACACCGCTACCGCCCAAGTGGGTGAGCCGTCGCAGAAAGTGGAGCCCCGACTGGCACATTGAGCAATGGCCTTTTGAAGATGCCAGCGTGACGATGTACAGCCGCCCCGTCGCACCTGCCGGCCCGGTGGTGCTATTGGTGCACGGCTGGGGCGGACACGCCGGGCAGATGCTGGCGCTGGCGGAGGTCTTGAGTGCGCAAGGCTTGCGGCCGGTCATCATTGAGATGCCGGCGCATGGCCGCAGCAGCGGCTCGGTCACCAACCTGCCGCAGTTTGCGCGCGTGCTGGAGTACGTGACCGCACGGCTGCAGCAACAGGGCCATACGCTGCGCGCGGTGGTGGCGCATTCGCTGTCGGCGAACGCCGGCGCTTATGCCGCCAGCCGAGGGCTGGCGGCTGGCAGGCTGGTGTTGCTGGCGCCCCCCGCGTCGCCGCTTGAATACACGCGGCTATTTGCCCACGTGTTTGGCCTGCACGAATCCACGCGCGCGGCCATGCAGCGGCGCATTGAGGCGCGCGAAGGCATCCTGATGCCGCAGTTCGAGCCGGCAATGGTCGGCCCGCGCATCGCCCTGCCCACGCTGGTGGTGCATGACCGGCAGGACAGCATCAACCGCTTTGCCGACGGCGTGGCTTACAGCGAGGCGATTGTCGGCGCGCGCCTGGTGGCCACCGAAGGCCTGGGCCATCGCAAGATCCTCAAGGATGACGAAGTGCTGCGCCAGGTGGCAGCGTTTCTGGCCTGAGAACCTGTTGAGGGTCTAAACGGCGCCGCGCTTGTGCGGCGCGCCCATTCCCCCTAGCATTGCCTCACTTTTAACAAGAGGAGACATGATGGGAATGCTGGACTGGACAGAAAAAGACAGCGCGGTACTGCAGCAAGGCGGCGTCATCGGGCCCGACGAGCGCCTGCCGTGGCCACAGACCGCGGTGATGGGTGTGCAGCACGTGATCGCGATGTTCGGCGCCACGGTGCTGGCACCCATCCTCATGGGGTTTGACCCCAACATCGCCATCCTGATGAGCGGCATCGGCACACTGATCTTCTTCGTCATCACCGGCGGCAAGGTGCCCAGCTACCTCGGTTCGAGTTTTGCCTTCATCGGTGTGGTGATTGCGGCCACGGCCTATGCCGGCAAAGGGCCGAATGCCAACCTGGGCGTGGCGCTGGGCGGCATCATCGCCTGCGGCGTGGTGTACACGCTGATCGGCTTCATCGTGCAGTCCATCGGCACCGGCTGGATAGAACGTTTCATGCCGCCCGTGGTCACCGGCGCCGTGGTGGCGGTGATCGGCCTGAACCTGGCCAGCATTCCCATCAAGAACATGGCTGCCGGCAATTTCGATTCATGGATGCAGGTGGTGACGTTTGTGAGCGTGGCCCTGGTAGCCGTGATGACGCGCGGCATGGTGCAGCGGCTGCTGATCCTGGTCGGCCTGATCGTGGCGAGCGTGATTTATGCGGTGCTGACCAACGGACTGGGCCTTGGCAAGCCGATGGACCTGTCGGGCATCGCCAATGCCGCCTGGGTCGGCCTGCCGGGCTTCACGGCACCGGTGTTCAGCGCCAATGCCATGCTGCTGATTGCGCCCGTCGCCATCATTCTGGTGGCGGAAAACCTCGGCCACATCAAGGCGGTGACGGCCATGACCGGCAAGAACCTGGACGTCTACATGGGCCGCGCCTTCATCGGCGACGGCGTGGCGACCATCGTATCGGGTAGCGCGGGTGGCACAGGCGTAACGACCTATGCCGAAAACATCGGCGTGATGGCGGCGACCAAGATCTATTCCACCGCCGTCTTCGTGGTGGCGGCGCTGATCGCCGTGGTGCTGGGCTTCAGCCCCAAGTTCGGCGCGCTGATCCAGGCGATTCCGCTGCCGGTGATGGGCGGCGTGAGCATCGTGGTGTTCGGCCTCATTGCCGTGGCCGGCGCCAAGATCTGGGTGGACAACAAGGTGGACTTTTCAGACAACCGCAATTTGATTGTTGCCGCCATCACGCTGGTGCTCGGCACCGGTGACTTCACGCTGAAGTTCGGCCAGTTCGCACTGGGTGGCATCGGCACCGCGACCTTTGGTGCGATCCTGCTGTACGCCTTGCTGAGCCGCAAACCCTGATCAACGAATCGCTATCTATTTGATAGCTGCTTGCGCATGCCCTGATTGGGCTTTAGCTTCTTTTTAATGCCAAAAGTCCCCGCTGACCCAACAACCGGGGCTTTTTTCTGGCTGGCGGCAACAGGCGCTGCCAGCCAGGATCAATGGTCCATCAGCCCAGGAAACGTCCACCTGCGCCGAGCACGCCCAGTTCGACAAATTTCGAACCCGCGAACGGCGGCGCGGCATAGTCGACACTGAAACCGCCGAGGTCGAACTTCTGCAGGCCGGCCAGCGCGGTGCGCAGTTTGCCGCGCGTCACATCGCGGCCGGCGCGTTCCAGTCCCTCGGCCATCACGTGGGTGTTGATATAACTCTCCAGGCTGCCGAGCGAGAACTCCTGCTGGCCGATGGCGCGCATGGCGGCCTGGTAGTCACGCACCACCTGCAGCTTGGCGCGGTATGGGTCAGGGAACACCATGGTCAGCGCCAGGCCGGAACCGGCCGCGCCCAGGGCCTTGATGCCGTCGCCCGACAACGTCACGCTCAGGCCTGCGACAGGCAGCATCGGTGACGCTTTCTTCAGCGCGGTAATGAGGCCGACGGATGCCGAACCGGCGGTGCCAAGCAGCACGGCGCCGGGTTTGCCCGCGACGACCTGGTTCACGACCTCGTTGAGGTTCTTGCCGTCGACGGCCAGCGCCACCGGCGCGGCGACCTTGGCGCCCTGCACCTGCAGCGCGCGGTTGACATCGAGCACCACCTCCTTGCCGTAGTCGTTGTCCAGGTAGACGACGGCCAGGTCCTTGATGCCCATGCTCACGATTCTTTGCACCAGGCGCTGGGTTTCGTCAGTGAAGCTGGCGCGCACATGGAACACGTTGCGCATGCCGGGCTTGCGCAGCGACGACGCACCCGAACGCGGCCCGACGTAAGGCAGGTTGGACTCTTCAATCACCGGCACGATGGCGGCGTTGTTGGGCGTGCCGACGCAGGACATCAGCGCAAAAATGCTGCCGTCGCCGATCATCTTCCTGACGTTGTCGGCGCTGCGCTGCGGCACATAGGCATCGTCCAGCATCTGGAACTGCAGCATGCGGCCGTTCACGCCACCCTTGGCGTTGATCTGGCCCATGGCTGCGTCCACGCCCAGCTTGAGCTCGGCGCCCACACTGGCCAGCGGACCGCTGGTCGCACCGGTGCTGCCGATGGTGATGGCCTTGGCCGTCAGACCCTCCTGGGCATAGGCATTGCGAATGAAAGCGGGAGCGGCGGCAAGGGCAGCCATTTGAGGGGCAAACGAAAGGAAGCGGCGGCGAAGCATCGCAAATCTCCAAAAGGTGGGGTAGCCGTGAAGGCCAAAAGACAAGGCCGAGTGACCTTGCGGGGTAAAACCGCCCGCCAACCGGCGCACAGCAGCGCGCCAAAATGGCAGAGCAAATCATTTAAGGTTAAATGATTCTAGGGGTAAACCCTTACCAATTGATGACAGCACGCAGGCAACTGTGAAATGGCCGGGGCATGGCCCGGCTTGTCGCCGGCTAAGCCGGTTTCGCCGGGGGTTACTTACTTGGCCTGGGGTTGGCCGGTAGCCCTGGCAAGGGCTGCTTTGGTTCTGGCGAGTTCGCGTTCCAGGTCGGCACGCTCGCCGATTTCCTGTTCCAGGGTTTCATTGACCTGCGCGAGGTCTTCCGCGGATTCCTGGATGCGGGTTTCGAGGGCGTCGGTTTTCTGCAGGGCCTGGGCCACTTCGCCGGCCTGCACGTGCGGCGGGAGTTCCTGTTTGAGCACCGTGTTGATCACCATCAGCTCGGCGGCCGATTGCTCCACGGTGTCCTTGACGGCCTCGTTTTGCCCAAGCGCGCGCTCCAGGGGAGTCGATGCGGTGTTGGAAGCGGCAGACTGCTGCTGTGGCATATCGATGGCCTTATGGTCGGTTGATGCGGGTCGTTGAAACGTGGGGTATCCGCAAAAATGATGGTGTTGGCTTGCGCTGCTTCAGCGGGATTTTAACCACCTGTGGCAAATTCAGAGGGCCAGAAGCTCAGCATCGGATGGGGGTATTGACGGCAACCAGACCCACTGGGCGCCGTTGATGGATCGGGCCCTCAGCGCGATTTGGACGGTGCGGCAGGCGCCTTGCCGCTGCGCGCCGCACTGGCAGGCTGCGCCGGGCCCGGGCTGAAAATCTTGCCCAGCGTGGAGCCGATGCGGGCCCCAATGGCCGTGCCAACACCCGGCAGTACCGCGGTGCCCACCACAGCGCCCGCAATGGCACCGCCCGACACGGAAAATTTGACGTTGTCGAGCGGGCCGCTGACTGTCAGCGGGATGCCCACAATGCCGTCCACCAGGTCAACGGCAAACTCGCCCGCAATCTGCCGGTTGGCGATTTTGGCCTCACCCGATGCTGTGAGCACGCCCGAACTGGCCTTCACGCCGGTGTAGGTCACCACCATGCCCTCGGGCGTGTTCTGCGTGTCGAGCTGGCCCGTGATGGTGTCCAGCGGTGTCTGGCCGGCGTGTTCCTTGCCGGCCGTGCGCACGGCCTTTTCCAGGTCAAAGCGCAGCAGCATGGACTTGCCCACCGTAAAGGGGGTTTTGGTGTGCAACGACTGCGCCAGCTCGGCCACCGTGTCGCCATTGGCCGAGAGCGTGGTTTCACCCGACGCTTTGCCTGCAACGACAGACCGGCGATTGAAAGCAGCCAACGCGCTTTCAACTTCGATATCGCGGGGCTGCAGGGTGCCTTCGAGATGCATGCGCCCGTTGGCACGAAACTCGAGCCGGACTTCCCCATCGGCCGTGCCGCCGCCCACGCGGATGCGTGTGTCCCAGCGGTCTTCCTGGCCCTGACGCGCCAGGCTCAGCTGGGTGGTGGGCTCGACATTGGGGCGCCTCAGCACGGCCTTGCGCGGGCGCCACGCGGGGTCGAAATCAACCTCGCCGTCATACACTACAGAGATGCCGCGCCGCGAGATCCAGGTCACGTCGCGAAACACAAAACGCGCCAGCGGCAGTTCATCGCCAGCCATCTCGTCTTTTTTTTCTCGCTGTTTCCCCAGCCCGCGCAGCGACAGCTGGGGCACCACGGCGCCTTCCAGGTCGGCACGGTCAATTTTCACGCGGCGTTGCCACAGGGCGAAGAGGTCCGGGTAGACGGTGAGTTTTTTAATAAGGATCGGCTGGGGCTGTTCCGTGCGGGCCTCTTCAATCACCACCGCCGGCGAAGGCAGCAAACGCCAGTGCAATGCACCGACACGGACCTTGACGCCCAATTGCGCCTCCAGCTCGGTGGCGGCGCGCTGCGCGAGTTCCTCGTCACTCGGCAACAGCCGAAGTGCGGCAAACCACAGCAAGCCGAGGGCCAGTGCGACACCCAGCAGCCCTGCCAGCCATTTGTTCGAACGTGTCATCGGACCGATGGAGCCGGGCAGCCCCGGTTCCGGTAATCCAGGTTCATGTAGTCCGTGCAGTCCGTGTGCGTGTGGTCCGTGTGTCTCATACGGCCAGCTTAAGCCCGGCCGCCGCTGCAGCCTACGCGACAAGGTGCCCAAGCGCTGTAGGCCGCAACCTTATAGTGAGGGGTATCAGCCCTGTGAGAACCTTCATGCGCATCTGGAAACAGCCCATCTCCGTCGAACTGCTCACGCACCACAACGCCGACAGTGCGGTCACCCATCTGGGCATCGAATTCCTGGAGGTGGGTGACGACTTCATCCGCGCCCGCGTGCCGGTGGACCGCCGCACGGTACAACCCTATGGCTTGCTGCATGGCGGCGTATCGGTGGTGCTGGCGGAGACCCTGGGCTCTTGCGGCGCGGCCTTTGCGGCACCCGAAGGGCACCGCGCTGTCGGGCTGGACATCAATGCCAATCACCTCAAGGGCGTCACCAGCGGCTGGGTCACCGGTACCACGCGGCCCGTGCACATTGGACGCAGTACGCAGGTGTGGCAGATCGAGCTCACCAATGACGCGGGCGAACTGACCTGTGTCTCGCGCATCACGATGGCGATGCTGCGGCCGGGGTGATGGCGCATTGCCATTGATGGCTGTAACGGCTTCGTTACGAATAGCAACAATTTCTCTGCGCCAGATATTAGTCATGCAGTGGGCCTGAACCTGGTGCACTATCGCGGTCGTGGTCAGCGACGCTTTTCAGGCTTTTCACCGGGTTTTCGCCCGGAAAGCCGCGCTACAAGCCACATCCGGGTCTTGTCGGTCAACGCCAACTCCATATTTTTTTTATCTTAAGGCGTGCTCTGAATCGTATTTGATCTTATGTTGCCCCGTCCGTATTGTTCGCCACAACTAGGTTGAAAGCTAACAAATGGACACAAGTAATGTAAGTCGATGGGCCACAGCGCTGCTGGCAGCCGTCCTGTGCGGCGCAGGACACGCACAGATTTTGATCGGCCAGACAGCCGGTTTCACGGGTCCCGTGGCCGCGGGCGTCAAGGAAAACACCGAAGGTGCGCGCCTGTGGCTGGATGCGGTGAACGCCCGGGGCGGGATCGCAGGCCGGCAACTGGAGCTGGTGTCACTGGACGACAAGTTCGACCCCAAGCTCGCCGGCGAGAACGCGCAAAAGCTGGCCGAGCGCGGCGCCGTCGCCTTGTTCCTGACGCGCGGCACGCCCCCCACCGAAGCCGTGTTGCCCGTACTGTTAGCCAACCATATGCCGCTGGTCGGCCCCTCCACGGGCGCGATGATCCTGCACCAGCCGGTCAACCGCTATGTCTTCAATGTGCGCGCAACCTACCAGCGCGAGGCCGAGAAGGCCATCGAGCACCTGCACACGCTGGGCATCCAGCGTATCGCTGTGGTGCATGCGGACGACTCCTTCGGCCGTGACGGGCTGGAGGGAGCCAACAAGGGCTTTACGCAGGCGAAGCTGAAGCCCACCAATATCCTGAAAGCGGACCGCAGCAAGCCCGACTACAACCAGCTTGTTCCACCCATTCTGGCAAGCGATGCGCAAGCCGTGCTCTGGATCGGCTCGAGCAACGCCGTGGCGGATGGGGTGCGGGCCCTGCGCGCCGCCAAGTCGTCCGTGCGCGTGGTCACCTTGTCCAACAACGCATCGGCGGGCTTCATCAAGGCGCTGGGGGAGTATTCACGCGGCGTCATCGTCACGCAGGTCTACCCGGCGGAGCGCTCCTATGCCTACACGATGGTGCAGGAAGCCAACGACCTGGCCAAAGCCAAGGGGATAGCGCTGTCGCCGGCCATGCTGGAAGGCTATGCCGCTGCCAAGGTGCTGGTGGAGGGCCTGCGGCGCGCGGGCAAGAACCCGACGCGGGAGACGCTGCAGGCGGCCCTGGAAGGCATGAAACGCTTCGACCTGGGCGGGCTGGAGGTGAGCTTCAGCCCCGACGACCACACGGGGCTGGACTTCGCGGACCTCTCCATCGTGAGCCTCGAGGGCCGCTTCGTGCGTTGACATGCGCTGACGTTCAGCTGCATCAAGGCCCTCCACATGAGAAGACCACCATGGCATGGATGAAGTCGCTGCACAGCCGGCCGCATGAAAGTGCGCTGGAGCCATCGACGCTGGACCTGGACCAGCTGCGCCATCAGCTCCACGATGCGCTGCAACGGTGCGAGGGACCCATGTGCGAACGCATGCGCTGGCGTATCGACGAGGCGCACACCGCACAGCACCTTTGGCAGCTGCGGGGAGAGATATTCCAGCTGATAGCCCGCCAGTTCTATCAGGAAGAGGCAGCGCGGCGCATCAATGCGCTGCTGCCCGCCTTCTCCGGCTGGCTACCGGCGCACATGCTGACGCGGGTCTAGAAGCGCCATTTTTTTGGCCAGAACCCGACGGCAACTTGAGATCGAGGTGTTTTAGTGCTGCAACGCTTGATGATCGCGCGCAATTAGCTATCTTATTGATAGCAAAACCGCCGACTCCAACCGCACCCGAACGGGACCTGTTTACAGACAACGGCTGGCCGGCATGGCTGCAGTTCACGCGGGAACACCGCGCTGGCCGTTGTTGTTATTTCGTACCGGCGGCCTGTGCCATGCGTTCGCTCTTCCAGTACACGTCGTCACCGCCATTCATGCGGTTGAGCACGCGCGACAGAACGAAGAGCAGATCGCTCAGGCGGTTGAGGTAGTGGCGCGGCGACTCCTTGACCGGTTCGACCGCACCCAGCGCGACCACCGATCGTTCGGCACGGCGCGCCACCGTGCGGCACACATGCGCAAGCGACGCGGCACGCGAGCCCGCCGGCAAGATAAATTCCGCCAGGCGCGGCAGTTTCGCGTTGTGTTCGGCCAGTGCGTCGTCCAGCAGCGCCACGGCTTCGGGCTTGAGCAGTTCAAAGCCGGGAATGGAGAGTTCGCCGCCCAGGTTGAAGAGCTGGTGCTGCACCTCCACCAGCAGGTCGCGCACGCCCGGGGGCAGCTCTTCGCACAACAACACACCAATGTGCGAGTTCAATTCATCGACATCGCCCATGGCATGCACACGCAGGCTGTCCTTGGACACACGCGTGTTATCGCCCAGGCCGGTGGTGCCGTTATCGCCGGTGCGCGTTGCGATCTGTGAGAGTCTGTTGGCCATGGTCTGAGACGCGGTGAAGCGCGGTGAAAGTGCATGAAGCCCAAGCGTTACGCCGGGCAAGAAAATGTGTCGTCGTACGCCATCATGTGAGTGAGGAAACACCCTGCAAAACTGCTGGCCGCAACGGGCAGGCTGGGTTGCAATGGCTGCTTGTCCACTCTTTGAAAGACTCTTCGCATGACCATGCACACGACAGCAACACAGCATCCAAAACATTCTATTCCCGGCTTCGAGTTGCGCAGCGTGCTTTTGGTGGCGGCACTGGCTATGGGCGCTGCTGGCGCCGTGCGGGCCCAAACCGCTCCTCCCTCACCTGCAAGCCCCACCAGCCCGCCCTCCCAGATGGCGCCTTCCGGCACGCCGGGCGCCGTACCGCAAAACCGCACCACCAGCAAGGACGTCGAGGCGGCTTTCGGCCGTGCGGATACCAACAAGGACGGCAAGCTTGATCGCCAGGAAGCCGAGCACCTGCCGGCCGTGGCACAGCGTTTCGAGCAGATCGATACCAACCACGACACCTTTATCTCGCTGGCCGAGCTCACCAAGGCGGCCACCGGCTCCTGACAGTCCCTGATGGCCCCTTGAGGGGGCGGCCTGCTTTGTCTCCCCCGCTTCATGCGGGCGCTCCAGCGGTCATGGCTGGGCCTCCGGCCTCGTTGGCGCAAACGGCGCGCACGTCGTAAACTGTGCCACCGACCCGGAGACACCATGAACGCCCCCCTGCCCACGCACCTGCTTCCCGAAATCTGCCAGCGCGAAACTCCTGCCGCGCTGATTGACGCGCTGAAAGCCCGCTTTGCCGAGCGCTGCTCAACCGCCCTGGTAGTGCGCGAGCAGCATGGCCGCGACGAATCCTCCTTTGCCGCACCGCCGCCTTCGGCCGTGGTGTTTGCCGAAAGCACGCAGGACGTGGCAGATGCGGTCAAGCTCGCCGCCCAGTTCAACGTGCCCGTGATCCCCTTTGGTGTGGGCACGTCGCTTGAAGGCCATCTGCTGGCCGTGCAGGGCGGCATCAGCATCGACGTGAGCCGCATGAACAAGGTGCTGTCCATCAATGCCGAAGACCTGACCGTTACCGTGCAGGCGGGCGTGACGCGCAAGCAGCTCAATGAAGAGGTCAAAAGCACGGGCCTCTTCTTCCCCATCGACCCAGGCGCCGACGCGACCCTGGGCGGCATGAGCGCCACGCGCGCCAGCGGCACGAATGCGGTGCGCTACGGCACCATGCGCGAGAACGTGCTGGCACTGGAAGTCGTCACCGCAGACGGCAGCGTCATCCGCACCGGCACGCGCGCCAAGAAATCATCGGCGGGCTACGACCTCACGCGCCTGATGGTGGGCAGCGAAGGCACGCTGGGCGTGATCACCGAAGTCACCGTCAGGCTGTACCCCCTGCCTGAAGCCATCTCCGCTGCGGTGTGCTCCTTTCCGAGCATCGAAGCTGCCGTGCGCACCACCATCGAGATCATCCAGCTGGGGGTTCCGATTGCGCGCGTCGAGCTGATCGACCACAACACGGTGCGCATGGTCAATGCACACTCCAAGCTCACGCTGCGCGAAGAGCCCATGCTGCTGATGGAGTTTCACGGCTCACCCGCCAGCGTGAAAGAGCAGGCCGAGCTGGTGCAGGAGCTCGCCAGCGGCCACGGCGGCAACGCGTTTGAATGGGCCAGCACGCCGGAAGAGCGCACGCGCCTCTGGACCGCCCGTCACAACGCCTACTTCGCGGCCATCCAGTCGCGGCCCGGCTGCCGCGCGATTTCCACCGACACCTGCGTGCCGATTTCGCGCCTGGCCGATTGCCTGCTGGAGTCGGTGGCCGAAGTCGATGCCAGCGGCATTCCTTATTTCCTCGTCGGCCATGTGGGCGACGGCAATTTCCACTTCGGCTATTTGATCGACCCGACGATTCCCAAGGAGCGCGAAGTAGCCGAAGCACTGAACCACAAGCTGGTCACCCGCGCGCTGGCGCTTGAAGGCACCTGCACGGGCGAGCATGGCGTTGGCCTGCACAAGATGGATTTCCTGGTAACCGAAGCCGGTGACGGCGCGGTCGACATGATGCGCACCATCAAGCGTGCGCTCGACCCGAAGAACATCATGAACCCGGGCAAGATTTTCTCGCTGTGAAGCGAGCTCTACTGCGCGTTTGCAGTGCGATCTATAACCACCCCCGTCCGGGCTCACTTCGTGTAGCCCGTTCCCCCCTCGAGGGGGCGGCGCCTTGGGCCGGCGAAGCCGGACCCTCGGCCCCCACTGGTGAATACCCCCACTGAATACGCCCTGAATCTTCGAGCCAGCATGAGCCGCGGAACCGGCTTTGCCGGGCCGCAGGCACCGTCCCCTGCAAGAGGAAAAGGGCTACACGCAGTGAGCCCGATAGGGGTGTGCCAATTTTCGGCTTTGCCGGGCCGCAGGCGGGCGGCCCCGGAGGGGCTGGAGCCCGCGGCTCCAAGCCTGCCTGCGCAGGCTTGGACGGGCGACAGAGGCGAAGCGTCTCGCGAGCCGCGGCCTGCAAGGCCTCGGGAGCTACACGAAGTGAGCGACCGTGGGGGCTCAATTACTTCTGGATATCACTCATCTTGCAGCCCTTGGCCAGGAACATGCTGGTGAGATGTTCCTTGCGGCCCTGTGCCTGTTGGCCCTGCAATGCAACGGCCTGTTGCTGCGCGGTTGCGGCCTGCTGCTGGGCGACGCCGTTATTGGCGGCCTGTTGGGCCGTATTGCCTGCCAGCTGCTGCACGATGCCGCCAAACATGCCGCCCAGGCCGCCGCCGAATCCGCCAAAGCCGCCGGCGTTCTGCGCCGCTGCATTGGCCGCTGCGGAGGCCAGTGCAGTTTGCACCACCGCTCCTGCTACCTGACTCCCTGCATCTGCGGGGGCTACAGCGGCCGGTGCCGCGGTGTACTGGGCGGCGCGCGTGACCACGCTGTCCATCTGTCCGATCTCGCCATAGATCTGCTGACACGAGAGGTCGTTGTCCGTCATCTTTACGCGCTCGATGGTTTGCGCAGATGCGGCGGCAGCCACCAGGAAAAGCGCCAGTGCGGCGGCAAGGGAGTGTTGTTTCATGACCGGTCCTGCAATGGGTAAGGTTGATGGAGGTTGGGGGAAAACGCGGGTAAAAAATTTCGGGGCTACTTCTGCACTTCCGAGAGCTTGCAGCCCCTGGACAGGAACAAACCAGTCAGGTGGTCTTTGCGCGCCCTGGCCTGGACCCCCAGGCCGCCACCAGCCCCCTGAGCCGGCGCCGTGGCGGATACTGCAGCTGCGGCACCGGTGCCCGCCAGCAAGGAGCCCAGCATCCCTGCGCCCAGCGCACCGGCGATGCCGCTGGGCTGCGCGGGCGATGGCGCGGCGGAATTGCGCCCGTTTTGCTGGGCCGCTGCCATGTTGTTGGCGATTTGCTGCTGGTACTGGGCCGATAGCCCTTGCTGCGTGGCCAGCGCGGCGGTCGGCGCATGCATTTGCGCC
Organism: Polaromonas sp. P2_G11; assembly: GCF_056403595.1. NCBI lineage: Bacteria > Pseudomonadati > Pseudomonadota > Betaproteobacteria > Burkholderiales > Comamonadaceae > Polaromonas > Polaromonas sp. P2_G11. Next base: position 210,223 of record NZ_JBFUFE010000004.1, read on the forward strand.
AGCGTGAGCGCGCCACCGGGCATGGCGGCCGCGGGCGCTGCGCTGAGAACCGGCAGGCCCGGGCCAGCCAGGGCCATGGTGGTGTCCATCTGCTGCGCCTCGGCGTACATCTGCTGGCAGCTGAGGTCGTTGTCCGTGAGCTTGACGCGCTCAATGGTTTGCTGCGCCTTTGCGGCCTGAGGCGCCAGGGCCATCACCACCGCAAGGGTGGCGCAGGCGCCAAGGCCGGCAAACCCCTCTCGCCAGCCTGGCTTGAACCAGTCTGTTATGTCCGAGACGGTGGTAACGCCGAACCGGGCCAGGTGAGCGCTGCGGAAAGAACGGTTCGCCAGGTAATTCATACGCAAACACACAAATAATTACATGTAGTAACAATAAGCATGTGGGCGCCAGCCGTCACCCGCTTTCTGGAGAAAGCCGTGTAAGAGTCACAAAAGTCGTGAATTAGTTCACATCTTGAGTATCACCGACCGATTCACCGGCGAAAAATAACCCAAACAGTCTACTTGTTGCCGCGCAAGCGCTCGATCAATCCGTTGAGCTCGTCCATCGAAGCGAACTGGATGGCCACCTCGCCCATGTCTTCGCGCCGGCCGTTGCGCTTGACCTGCTTTTTGATGCGCACTTCCACATTGGCCATCAGCAGGTCGGCGAGTTCTTCTTCCACACGGCGTGTGTCGCGGGACTTTTCCTTGGTGGCTTTTTGCGGCTTTAGCGAAAACTCGGCGCTGAGTTTTTTGACCAGGCTTTCGGCCTCGCGCACCGACATTTTTTTGGCCGAGATCTGGTTGGCCGCGGTGATCTGCGCGGCACGGTCCAGGCCCAGCAAGGCCCGCGCATGGCCCATGTCCAGGTCGCCCGCCATCAGCATCGTTTGCACCGGATCAGCCAAATTCAAAAGCCGCAGCAGGTTGGAAGCAGCGCTGCGCGAGCGGCCGACGGCCTGCGCGGCGAGCTCGTGCGTGAGGCCGAATTCCTTGACCAGGCGCTGCAGGCCGTGGGCCTCTTCGAGTGGGTTGAGGTCTTCGCGCTGGATGTTTTCGATCAGCGACATCGCGGCGGCCGACTCGTCGGGCACGTCGCGCACCAGCACCGGCACCTCGTCCAGCCCGGCCAGCCTGGCCGCACGAAAGCGCCGTTCGCCGGCGATGATTTCGTACTTGCCGTCGTTGGCGCCGCTGGTCAGCCGGCGGACCAGGATGGGCTGCATGATGCCCTGCACCTTGATGGACTCGGCCAGCTCGTAGAGCGCGCCTTCGTCCATGCGGGTGCGCGGCTGGTACTGGCCGGCGACCATGTCACTGAGGCGCAGCGAGGCCGGCAGGCCCGGGCTGTTGGCTGTGCTGCTGGCGTTCTCCGCGTCCGTCGCGCTTTCGCTGACCTTGGGGCCGAGCAGTGCTTCGAGCCCGCGGCCCAGGCCTTTGGGTTTTTTGGTGACCATGGTTTTATCTTTCTTTCAATTCGTCATTGCGAGCCGGGCGTGAGGTCCCCGCCCAGAGATTGCAGCACGCCGCGCCAGAGGGCGTCGCGCTCTTCATAAGGTTGTGCATCCTGTTTGCCGCTGGCCTGTTCCCACACCGAGGTGAGCACCATCACAATGCCGGTGGACGGCTGCACATACACCGTCTGGCCGTGGATGCCCTGCATGGCAAAAGTGCGTGCCCGCAGCGGCATGAGCCAGAACTGGTAGCCATAACCAAAGTAAGGCGTGGCCTTGCGCGGCTTGAACGCAGGCGGCTGGCGCGCCGGATCCGTGGCGTCCAGCAGGTAGTCCAGCGGCAAGACCTGCAATGCGCCGGGTTTGCCGGTCGCCTTGTCGATGGCACGGCCGTCATTGGCCAGCAACTGGCCCAGCCGCGCCCAGTCGCGCAGGGTGGCGTTGAAGGCGCCGTAGGATTGCTCCTGCCCGTCGGCGGAGATGCGCCAGAAGGCATCATGTTCGGCGCCCATGGGCTTCCACAGCCACTCGGTGGTGAGCTCGGACATGTTCTTGCCGATGGCGGCCACCACCACGCGGCCCAACACGTCGGTCTCGGAGCCGGCATAAACGAATTTTTCACCGGCCGGCGAATGCCGGTCAGTGATGGACTTGAGCACATCCAGCGGCATGCCGGCGCCCGGCGTTCCGGCAGAAGCGCGGGCGAGCCGGGCAATATCGTCCTTGCCGTCATAGCGTTCGGTAAACGTCAGGCCCGAACTCATGCGCAGCAGCTGGCGAATTGTGGTGGCGCCATAGGGGCTGCCGGCAAGGTCTTTGGCGTATTTCTCGGCGGGGTCGTCAAGCGAAGCGATCAGCCCCAGCGAGAGCGCCTTGCCGACCAGCAGCGAGGTCACGCTCTTGGCCATGGAGAAGGACAAAAAGCGCGCGTCATCCTTGCGGCCGTAGCGGTAGTGCTCGGCGATGATCTCGCCGTTTTTCAGGATCAGCAGGCCGGTGGCGCGCTGGCGGTCCAGGTAGTCGGCCAGCGTGTAGTTCGTGTTTTTGTAGCGGTAGCTGACCGCCGCCGGGCTGGCTGCGCGCGGCAAGGGGCTGGCCTCGGCCGGGTGCCCGACCACGCGGGTCCGCACCCCGGGCACTTTGTCGAGCGCTGACCAGGAGCCAACGCGGTAAGGGTTGAGCTGCCAGTTGTTCACGTTGCCCAGCGGATAATTTTGCGATTTTCCAAGCAGCTCTTCATCCGGCTCGGCATGCAGAGAACCACTCGCCCATATCGCCAGCACTATCAGGGCGAGTTGCAGGTAGCGCGCGCGTTGGTAAAAAAATGAGGTCATGGGCCAGGGGTGATGCCGGGTGAAGGTTCAATGGCCGGTGAAGTCAGCTCCTTGAGCTGCAGCAGCCGCAGGTACGCTTCGGGCCAGCCGCCCAGGCCGCTCTCGGCATTCAGGTGCCCGCAAGGTCCGGCGTCCACAAAGGTAGAGCCCCACGCGGCCGCGAATTGCCGCGCCCGCTGGATCGCGCAGAAAGGATCGTCACTGCTGGCAAACAGCGCGCTCTCAAACGGCAGTTTGTTCAGCGGCGCTGGCGACCAGCTGGGCAGCAGCTCGCGCACGTCCTCGCGGTCAATGTCGGGTGGAGCCACCAGCAGCGCGGCTTTGACGCGGTGAATGTTCCTGGAGTGGCTGGCCCAGGCCGCCACCAGCATGCAGCCCAGGCTGTGCGCCACCAGCACCGCTGGTTCGTCGCAGGACAGTAGCACCTCTTCCAGGCGCGCCGTCCAGTCGCCGCGCAGCGGGTGCATCCAGCTGTGCTGCTCCACGCGGGTGTAGCCGTCGGCCTCCTCCCACAGCGTTTGCCAATGGCCGGGGCCGCTGTTTTTCCAGCCGGGAAGAATGAGGACGTTGTCGGGTTTCATGTCGAAAGAAGATTGTTTGCTATGATTTTTATAGCTGCTGGCGCAAGCCCCCATTGGGCCACAGGCACTATTGGCATATAAAACTGCACCCTGGCGCGGTCACATTGCCTTGATGCGGTCCACCATTTCTTCGGCAAACGTGACGAAAGCCTGCGCGCCCCTGGAGGCCGGGTCAAACACCACGCCGGGCAGGCCGTAGCTGGGTGCTTCGGCCAGGCGCACGTTGCGCGGGATCACCGTGTTGAACACCTTGTCGGAAAAGTGTTCCTTGAGCTGGTCGCTCACCTGCTGCTGCAATGTGATGCGTGGGTCGAACATTACGCGCAAGAGGCCGATGATCTGCAGGTCTTTGTTGAGGTTGGCGTGCACCTGCTTGATGGTGTTGACGAGATCGGTCAGGCCTTCGAGCGCAAAGTATTCACACTGCATCGGCACGATCACGCCGTGTGCGCAACACAGGCCGTTGAGCGTCAGCATGCTGAGCGACGGCGGGCAGTCGATCAGCACGAAGTCGTACTGGCTGTCGACCTCGGCCAGCGCCAGCTTGAGGCGCTTTTCGCGGCGCTCGACATCCACCAGTTCGACCTCGGCGCCGGCCAGTTCGCGATTCGCGCCCAACACGTCGTAGCCGCACTTTTCACTGTGCACGCGCGCCTCGACCACCGAAGCCGATTCCAGCAGCACGTCGTACACCGTCATTTCCAGCTTGCGTTTGTCGACGCCCGAACCCATGGTGGCATTGCCCTGCGGATCCAGGTCGATCATCAGCACACGCTGGCCGACTTTGGCCAGGCCCGCGGCCAGGTTCACCGTCGTTGTTGTCTTCCCTACCCCACCCTTTTGGTTGGCTACGCAGAATATTTTGGCCATGTGTGCTTTTAGTTTTTGTTCGAGAGAGGATGCGAAATGCGATGGCGGCTTATTTGGAGACCGCGAGCTTGAGGCCGAAGCCGATCAGGAAAACGCCGGCCAGCTTGTTGAGGACCGCCGTGATTTTCGGGTTGGCGCGTATGCGCTCCGCCAGGTGATAGGTGATCATGACCGAGGTCAGGCCATACAAGAAAGTCAGGGCCGCAATCGTGGCCGCCATCACGGCGAAAGTCTTCAGGCCCTGGTGCAGGGCCGGATCGACAAACAGCGGGAAGAAAGCCATATAGAACACGATGGCCTTGGGGTTCAGCAAGGTGATCATCATCGCCTGCTGAAAGTAGTGGCGCGGCTTGATATTGAGCAAGGGCGCGTCGCCGGGCTTGGCCATCAGCATCTTGATGCCCAGCCAGGCCAGGTAAACCGCACCCGCCCACTGGACGATATGAAAAGCCGTCGGGTAAGCCGCCATGATGGCCGACACCCCCGCGACCGCCGCCCAGAGCAAAACCTGGTCGCCAGCAATCACGCCGAAAGTCGCACCCAGGCCGCCCGCGATGCCGCCCTTGCTGGTCGAGGTGATCAGCGCCAGGTTGCCCGGGCCGGGAATCAGCAAAAACACAATGATGGCGACGACAAAAGCGCCGTAGTCGGCGATGCCAACGAATGAGCCCAACATGGAGGTTCTCCAGAAAGTAGAGAGAAGTGAGGCTGTGAGTTTACGACAGGGGTGTGCCGCAGAAATGCCAAACTGGCCCGATCAAGGCCGATTTGGCATTCGCGAAGGGTTCTTTTTGTGCCCGAACAACGGGCCGAGGCGCTCGGCCCCGGTTTTCAGGCCGGGCTGGCGGCGGCTTTCGCCTGCATCCAGACAATGCAGCGCTCAGCATCCAGCCCCGGAACCTGCAGTTGTTCCACGTGAAACACTTCAGCGCCGGCTGGCAGGGCGGCAATTTCGTCGGCCGGGTGCTTGCCCTTCATGGCCATCCACACACCTTGCGGTGCCAGCGCGTCGGTCGACCAGTTGGTGAAATCGACCAAGGACGCAAAGGCCCGGGAGCAAATCACATCAAAAGAGGTGGTGATGGTTTCGACCCGGGCGTGCAGGCCGGAGAGGTTGGGCAGCTTCAAAGCCAGCGCCGCTTGCTTGATAAACGCGGCTTTTTTGGCCACCGTATCCACGCAAGTCACCGCTACGTTGGGGCAGCAAATCGCGATGACGACGCCCGGCAGGCCTGCACCGGAACCCACGTCCAGCAACTTGGCGCCCTCCTCCAGTCCGGCTTTCTGCAAATGTCGCTTCAGCGGAAGCACCGCCGCCAGGCTGTCCAGCAAATGGTGGGTCAGCATTTCCGCCGGATCACGCACGGCCGTGAGGTTGTAAACCTTGGTCCATTTGCCGATCAGGTCCTGGTAATCCAGCAGCTGGCCGACTTGCGCATCGGTCAAATCCAGCTGCAGCGCCTTGAGGCCGGCGCGCAAATCCTGTTCACCGCCGCGCATCAGGCCTGGGCTTTTTCGGTGGAAGCCCCGGCCGCCTGGAGTGGCGTCGTGTTTTTCCAGAGGTTTTTCTTCAGGTGCACCAACAGCAAGGAGATGGTGGCAGGCGTGATGCCGGAGATCCGGGAGGCCAAGCCTAACGTTTCGGGGCGGTGTTTGGCCAGAGTCTGGCGCGCCTCAAAGCTCAGCGCCGACACCTGCAGGTAATCCAGGTCGGCGGGCAGCTTGAGGTTTTCGTAGTGTGATGCCCGCTCGACTTCAGTCTTTTGCAGGTCGATATACCCGGCGTACTTGGCCGTGATCTCGATCTGTTCGATCACGCTTTTGGCCATGTCGTCGCTGGCTGCCGCTTCGGCTGCCAGTTCGGGGTTGGCGTACTTGCCCTCTTCCAGCGACATCAGTCCGGCATAGTTCACATCCGGGCGACGCAGCAGGTCCAGCAGGTTGTACTCCCGTTCGATGGATTTACCCAGAACCCGCTCGGCTTCAGCCACCGGCAGGTTGTTGGGATTGACCCAGATTGCCCGAAGCCGGGCTGTTTCACGTGAAACAGTGTCGCGCTTGCGGTTGAAGGCATCCCAACGGGCGTCGTCTACCAGACCCAGTTCCCGGCCTTTTTCGGTCAGGCGCATGTCGGCGTTGTCCTCGCGCAGCATCAGGCGGAATTCAGCCCGGCTGGTGAACATGCGGTAAGGCTCGGTCACGCCCTTGGTGATCAGGTCGTCAACCAGCACGCCCAGGTAAGCCTCGTCGCGCCGCGGCAACCAGGCTTCCTTCTCCTGGCATTGCAGCGCAGCGTTGATGCCAGCGAACATGCCTTGGGCCGCCGCCTCTTCATAACCGGTGGTGCCGTTGATCTGACCGGCGAAGAACAGGCCGCCAATGGCGCGCGTTTCAAAGCTGGATTTCAGGGCGCGCGGGTCAAAGTAGTCGTATTCGATGGCGTAGCCGGGCCGCAGGATATGGGCGTTTTTCATCCCCGCCATGGAGCGGACCAGGTCGTACTGGATGTCAAAAGGCAGGCTGGTCGAGATCCCGTTGGGGTAGATCTCGTGCGTGGTCAGGCCTTCCGGTTCCAGGAAAATCTGGTGGCTGTCCTTGTCGGCGAAGCGGTTGATCTTGTCTTCCACGCTCGGGCAATAGCGCGGGCCGACGCCGTCGATCTTGCCGGTGAACATGGGGCTGCGGTCAAAACCGGATCGGATGATCTCGTGGGTGCGCTCGTTGGTATGGGTAATCCAGCACGGCATCTGCCGCGGATGAGCAATCCCGCCTCCCATAAAGCTGAACACCGGCACCGGCCCTTCAGTGCCGCCCGGCATGCCGTCACCGGGTTGTTCGGTGCATTTGCTGAAGTCGATGGTACGGCCGTCGATGCGCGGGGGTGTGCCGGTTTTGAGCCGGCCTTGCGGCAGCTTGAGTTCCTTGAGCCGGGCCGAAAGCGATACCGCCGGCGGGTCGCCCGCCCTGCCCGCCGAATAGTTATTGAGCCCAACATGGATCTTGCCGTCCAGGAAAGTGCCGGCCGTCAGCACCACGGTGCGCGAACGAAAGCGAATGCCGACCTGCGTCACCGCCCCGACAACCCGGTCGCCCTCGACCATCAGGTCGTCGACCGCCTGCTGGAAGAGCCACAGGTTGGGCTGGTTCTCAAGCTTGCGGCGAATCGCCGCCTTGTACAGAATGCGGTCGGCCTGCGCGCGGGTGGCACGCACGGCCGGGCCCTTGGAGCTGTTCAGGATGCGGAACTGGATGCCGCCTTCGTCGGTGGCCAGCGCCATCGCGCCGCCCATGGCGTCCACCTCTTTGACCAGATGGCCCTTGCCGATCCCGCCGATGGAGGGGTTGCAGCTCATCTGCCCCAGGGTCTCGATGTTGTGGGTCAGCAGCAAAGTCTTGCAGCCCATGCGTGCGGAAGCCAGCGCGGCCTCGGTGCCTGCATGGCCGCCACCGACCACGATCACATCAAATTCTTGCGGATAAACATAAGGCGAGTGCATCACGCCTCCTTCGGGTAAAGCGGCTTTCAGGCTGGGGCGCCTGCATGCCATGGAGCGGTCCGGTGTCGATGGTGGCCAGGCTTGCCGCAGCCGCACGGCGGCGCGGCAACACACACATGCGCCGTGCAGGTGCCCCGGCCCATCGGTCCCCACAGGACGAAGGCACGATTTTATCAGGCGAGGCCTTATTTGTGCGGCCTGTCCGGGGGCATGGCCTTGCGTGGCTTCGGGGATTTGCTATCAATTCAATAGCTGCTTGCGCCCGTCCTTATTAGGCTGGAGCGTCAAAGTCCGTGCAAGACGGCTGTTGTGCGCGGCAGCCACGCCAAAAACCGGCCGCCAGCGGCCACAATAGCGGGCATGAAACTACTCGTCTTTGCTGGCAGCATCCGCCAAAACTCCTTCAACCGCAAACTCGCCCAGGTGACCGCCACACTGGCGCGCGCCAGCGGCGCCGAAGTCACCCACATCGAGCTGGCTGATTTCGACATCCCCATGTACAACGCCGACCTGGAGGCGCAGGGCACGCCGCCCGACGTGATGAAGCTCAAGCAGCTCATGTTTGAACATCCGGCCTGGATCATCTGCTCACCCGAGTACAACGGCAGCTACACCGCGCTGCTCAAGAACACCATCGACTGGGTCTCCAGCCCCGTCAAGAGCGATCCAGCCTGGCACGAAGGCTTCAAGTCTTTCACCGGCAAAGTCGTGGGCGTTCTCAGCGCCTCGCCCGGCGCGCTGGGCGGCCTGCGTTCGCAAAGCCATCTGGTGCCGCTGCTGCTCAACGCGCAGTGCTGGGTCGCGCCCAAGGCTTTTGCCCTGGGCCGCGCCGGCACCGCCTTCGACACCGAGGGCAACCTGCTCGACGAATCGCATCTCAAAAATGTGCAGGCGGTGATCGACCAGGTGCTGTTTGCTTCCCAACGCCTCACTGCATGACAGCGCGTCCAGGCCACTGGCTGTCGGGCCTGGCGGCCTTTTGCCTCGCGTCGTGCGCTTACGCCATGGACGTGGAGATCAGGGAGCCTTTTGTTTTTCTGTCGGGCAAGGTGACCGGCAATGAACAACGGATTTTGCAGGCCGCGATAGAGGAGCACCCCGGCATCACAACGGTGGTGCTCAAAAACTCCTCGGGCGGGGACGCCCGGGCCGGGTATGCGACTGGCGAATACATCCGTGAAAAAGGCCTGATGACCTTGCTCTCAGGCTATTGCCGTTCTTCGTGTTCGCGCATGTTTCTGGGCGGCACAACACGCGCCTACTCCGACGACCAGCCTCTCGAAAGAACGGTCGTGGGTTTCCATGGCAACTACACACAGGACGGCAGCCTGCAACAGGCGCGCATGCCGGCACTGAAAGCCTGGATCATGAAATACAGCGACGGCAAAGCCAACCCCCAGCTGGTAGAGCAGTGGGTCAACCTGCCCAACCACAACGGCTTCGCCTATTTCTACCACCCCCAGGTGCCTGGCATCGGCCCCGACGGCGTGATACTGTGCCAGGGAAGCGAAGACCCGAAGCTGCGCAAGGAGCTGTGCGCAAAGCCTCAACAGGGTGACGCGCTGGCCAACGGGATCGTGACCACACTGGAGATCGCCAAAATACCCCGGTGACCAACGCACTAATTTACGGCCAGCGCCCGTGCCTGTTCCACCGCACCGGCCTTGGTTGCCGCAAGGTCCTCGGGCGGCACCAGCGTCGGCGCAACGCTTATTTCCGCCGTCACCTCAATGTCCAGGAAACGCAGCCAGCGCCGCATGTACGGTTTCTGGAAATCGGATTCATCTTCCCCGGGCCGCAGCGGGTACGCGCCGGCACTTGAATACACCAGCGTCGCACTCTTGCCTGGCAGCAGCGCCTGGTAACCGGTTTGCCTTGACCATGCCCAGTTCTGCCCCGGCAAGGTCACCACGTCGATGAAATGCTTGAGCCGGTAAGGAATGCCGAAATTCCACATCGGCAAACTGAAGAGATACCGGTCTGCCGCATTGAAGCGCTGCGACACCGCGACCGCACGCGCCCACAACGCCTGCTGCGGCGCCGTCGCATTCTGCGCACGCAACACGGCAAACTTGGCGGCGATCATGTCGGCGTCAAACGGCGGCAGGTCGATGTCCCACACATTGATCGTGTCCACGGTGCCCTCGGGATGCGCCTGGCGATAGGCGTCCAGCCAGGCGGTGGCGACGGAAGTTGAAGTGGACGCGGCCTGCATCGGCGAAGCTTCGATATAAACCAGATGGGTCATGGGTTTCTCCACGGATGGGTTGATCAAACAGTGCCGTCCAGCAGGCGCAAGCCCACCATGCCGGCCACCACCAGCGCCACGCAGGTCAGACGCAGTGCCGAGGCGCTTTCGCCCATCCAGAGGATGCCGATCAGCGTCACGCCGACCGAACCTATCCCCGTCCAGATCGCGTAGGCCGTGCCCACCGGCAAAGTCTTGACGGCATGCGTCAAAAAGAAAATGCTGGCGCCGGCCGCGGCCACCCCCAGCACGCTGGGCCACAGGCGCGTCCAGCCTTCGGAAGATTTCAGGAACAAGGCCATTGCGATTTCGACAATGCTTGCGGCGAGTAAATAGAGCCAGGCCATCGGGAGTCTTTCTTTGGAATAACAGGGTTAAAGAGGGTTAAGGATTGATGCGCCTCCAGCTTAGGTTTACGATTACCCATAGGCAAGTACGCACCTTCTGGTAACCATGACAATTCCCGGCGACCCACCCACCGACGCTTCAAATGTGTTTAGCCAGGCCTGCCCGTCGCGGCAAGCGCTGGAGCTGGTGGCCAGCAAGTGGGCCTTGCTGGTGATCCCGGCGCTGGCCGATGGCCCGGTGCGCAACAACGAGCTGATGCGCAAGATCGAAGGCATCTCGCAAAAGATGCTGACGCAAACGCTCAAGGAGCTGGTGCGCAATGGCCTGGTGCTGCGCTTTGACCGCCAGACCGTGCCGCCGCATGTGGAATACCAGCTCAGCGCGCTGGGCCAGTCCCTCAGCGAAACCTTGATCCCGCTGGACAACTGGGCCGAGCGCAACCACCAGAACCTGAAGGCCGCGCGCGAACGTTTTGACGCATCCTTCATCTAGCGCATGGGGGTTAGCCTCATTAGCGGAATCACGTAGCGCCGCGCCTCATGTACGGTCCTATATTGGACCGACACGCCAGCGATGAAAACGACGGCGGCAACAACATGGAGACACATCAAATGAAACACCTCAACACGCGCCGCGGCGCATTGCAGTTCGGCCTCGAGGCCGGCGGCGCACTGGCAGCGGTTTCGGCCTTTCCCGGGCTGCTGCATGCACAGGCCGGCTGGCCCAGCAAACCCATACGCTTGCTGGTGCCCTTCGCGCCCGGCGGCAGCTCGGAGATCGTCGCACGCTCAGCGGCCAACGAACTCACCAAGAGCCTGGGCCAGACGGTGTTTGTGGAAAACAAGCCCGGCGCCAGCGGCAACATCGCCATGCAGGAATGCGCTGCCTCTACCGATGGCCACACCATCATCCTGGGCCACATCGGCACCATGGCGGTCAACCCCTTCATCTTCGACAAACTGCCCTTCGACACCAACAAGGACTTCAAGCCCATCTCGCTGCTGGCCAAGGTGCCCAGCCTGTATGTCGTCAATTCCAGCGTGCCCGCCAACAACCTGAAAGAATTCATCGCGCTGGCCAAGGCCAAGCCCGGCCAGCTCAATTACGGCTCAGCCGGCAATGGCAGCGCCGGCCATCTGGCGTTTGAATATTTGAAGATGGCGACCGGCATTTTTGTGCTGCACGTGCCCTACCGCGGCACCGGCCCGCAGCTGACCGACCTGCTGGCCGGGCGGCTCGAAGCGGCAAGCGTGGGCGCGCCGGCCATCCTCGCGCACATCAAGTCAGGCAAGCTGCGCTGCATTGCCACCGGCACCAAGGAGCGCCTGTCCCAACTGCCCGACGTGCCCACCGTGGCGGAAAGCGGCTACCCCGGTTTTGAAATGACGCAGTGGTACGGCCTTAATGCGCCGGCCAACATGCCGCAGGCCAACATCGACCGCATCGCCGAGGCTTGCAATAAGGCCATGCGCAATCCGCAGGCCACCGAACGCCTGCGCGGTGACACCGCCCAGCCGATCGGCGACACACCGGCGCAGTACGGTGCCTTCATCAAGACCGAGCAGGCGCGCTGGAAAGAAGTGGCGGCACGGGCAAAGATCAAACCCGACTGATTTTGCGCCACAAACGGTCCCACAGGCCTTTTTTAAGCACCAAATACGGCTCCAGCCCAATAGGAATCTGCGCGAGCAGCTATATTTTTCATAGCAGACCACCAACCATGAACTGCCGTCCCGGCTGCGGCGCCTGCTGCATCGCGCCCTCCATCAGCTCCGCCATACCCGGCATGCCCCACGGCAAGCCGGCGGGCGTGCGCTGCGTGCAGCTCGACACCGCCAACCGCTGCCTCATTTTTGGCCAGCCCGAACGGCCTGCGGTGTGCGGGCAGCTCATGGCGTCTGCCGAGATGTGTGGCGCCGACGCGGGAAGCGCGATGGTCTGGCTGGCCCGGCTGGAAAACGACACGCGGCCCGGCCGGCATTGAACCCGCCCTAGCGCGATACGTTGCCCAACGCCTCCAGCCGCGCAGGCGAAACAATTTCAATGCAGCGGTAACCGAGCGCGATGGCGCCACGCTGCACCATCACCTTGAGTTCGACCGACAGCGTTTGCCGGCTGATGCCCAGCATCATGGCCAGCGCCTCCTGCGAAACCCGCACCACCGGCCGCGCCTTCAATGCCATCGTGGCATCGCCGCGCGCCAGCAGCAGCAGGCGGCGCGCCACGCGGGCGCGGGTCGAACGCAAGGCGGCGTCTTCCACCATGCCGTAGAGCGAACGCACGCGCGCCGCCAGCAAGCCGGCAATGGCCCGCGCAAACGGCGCGCCCTGCATCAGCAAGGTAAAAGCCGCCTGCGGCACCACCAGTACCTCCACCGCAGACAAGGCCGTGGCATCGTGCGTGCGCGGCTCGCCATCCATCAGCGAGATCTCGCCGATCCAGTTGCCCGCTTCCAGCACCACCAGAATCGCCTCGCGCCCGTCCTCACGCAGCGAGGAGATTTTCAACAGGCCGCCGAGCAAGCCATAAAAACCGCCGGGCGCATCGCCCTGGCGAAACAGCATTTCACCGGGCCGCAGGCGCAGCACCTCGGCAGAGGCGAGCAGCGCCTGGCGGTCCATCGCCGGCAGCGCGCCAAACCACGGGTTGGCCGACATGCGGGCAAGCAAGGATGGCGGTGAGAGCGGTGAAAGGGGCGAAGGTGTCTTCGGAACGACAGGCATGCGACCAATTGTCAAATTTTTGACAGTTCCCCGTCAAGCACCCACGTATCGTGAGCAGTTCGTGCCGAGAGAGCACCTTTATTCATACACACCACGGAGACCATCCCCATGCATATCCCCTCCCTCAAGGAAGTCGTCAGCGCTGAAGAATGGCAACTGCGCTGCGACCTCGCCGCCTGCTACCGCCTCGTCGCCCTCTACGGCTGGAGCGACCTGGTCTTTACCCACATCAGCGCCAAGCTGCCCGAATCCATTTCCGGCGCGGGCAACCACCATTTCCTGATCAACCCCTACGGCCTGATGTTCGACGAGATCACGGCCTCCAGCCTGGTCAAGGTCGACGGCCAGTGCAACAAGGTCATTGATACGCCCTTCCCGGTGAACCCGGCAGGCTTTGTGATTCACAGCGCTGTGCATGAAGCGCGCGCCGATGCCGGCTGCGTGCTGCACACCCACACGCGCGCCGGGGTGGCCGTGAGCGCGCAAAAGTGCGGCGTGCTGCCCATCAGCCAGCAGTCCACTTTCGTGCTGGCGTCCCTCGCCTATCACGCGTATGAAGGCGTGGCCTTCCGCGACGATGAAAAACCACGCCTGCAGGCCGACCTGGGCAAGGCCAATTTCCTGATGCTGCGCAACCACGGCCTGCTGGTCGTCGGCAAAACGATTGCCGACGCTTTCCTCAGCATGTACACCTTCGAGAACACCTGTCGCATCCAGCTCGACGCGCAGGCCGGGGGCGAACTCACCGAGGTCAACCCGTTGATCGTCAAAGGTGTGGCCGAGGCCATGCGCGTGCAGACCGGCGGCCTGGGTGGTGCTTTTGTCTGGCCGTCACTGATACGCAAGCTCGACAAACTCGACGAAAGCTACAAGTCATGAACGGCTCACCTGTCGTCGCGCAGCTGCTGATCGCGGCGCTCGCGCTGGTCATGCTCGGCCTGGGCATGACCCTGAAGGTCGAGGACTTCACCCGCCTGCTCAAATACCCCAAGGCCGTGGCGGTGGCGCTGGTGCTGCAGGTCATCGTGCTACCAGTCGCCTGCTACGCGATCATCGTGCTGCTGAATGTGCCGCCGCTCTTTGCGGTGGGGCTGATGCTGCTGGCTGCCTCACCCGGTGGCATCTCGGCCAACCTGTTCAGCCACCTCTTCGGCGGCAACGTGGCGATGAACATCTCGCTGACCGCCATTAACACGCTGCTGTCCATCGTCACCATGCCGGTGATCGCCAACTGGGCGATCGACACCTTCGCCAAAACAGGCCAGGTCGTGCCGCTGCAGTTCGGCAAGGTGGTGGAAGTGATCATCATCGTGCTGGTGCCGGTGGCCATCGGCATGTGGCTGCGCATGCGCAAACCCGCCTGGGCCGCACGCAGCGAAAACCCGACCAAGATTTTCAGCATCATCGTGCTGGCCGTGGTGGCCATAGGCGCAGTCGTCAAGGAGTGGCAGTCACTCACCACCACCTTCGCCGCGATCGGCCCGGCGGTATTGGCTTTCAACCTGGTGAGCCTGCTGGCCGGTTACTACGTCTCGCGGGCCACGGGCCTGGACAAACCCATCTCGACCGCCATCAGCTACGAGATCGGCATTCACAACGCAACGCTGGCCATCTTCATTGCGCTGGCCGTGCTGAACAACTTCCAGCTGGCCCTGCCGGCGGCGATTTACTCCTTCAGCATGTACATCACGGCCACGCTGTTCGGGCTGCTTGTGCTGAAGCGCCGCAACGCGGCAGTCATGGCGGCACCTGCGGGCTAAACCGTGACCACGGTCAGCGCGGGCGAATGCACCCCCGTTGAAACGCCAGGCAGGATGTCTCCCTCGGTGATCGAGAGTTCCTTGCGCAGCATCTGCACACCGCCAAAAATGGTGGCAAAGGCCACGTCCTTGGCGTCGCGGCCCGTGCCCACACGCACCAGGCGGTCGATAGGCGCCATGCGTGTCGGGTCAAAAATCACCCATCGCCCCTCCAGCCAGGCTTCAAACACGGCATGGAAATCTTCCGGCGGCTCGTCAAAGTGCACATACCCCACCACCAGCCGTGCGGGAATATTCAAGGCCCGGCACAGCGTGATGCCCAGGTGCGCAAAGTCACGGCAGACACCCGCGCGCTGCACAAACACCTCCTGCGCGGTCGTGGTGGAATTGCTAAAGCCCGGCAAGTAGCCAATCGAGTCGTGAATCCAGGCCTCGATGGCACGCACCCTGCCAATGCCCGGCGGCAAGTGGCCAAACAGCTGCTGCGCGGCACGGCTCATGACGTCGGATTCGCAATAGCGGCTGGGCATCAGGTAGCGCAGCACTTCGTCCGGCACCGCCGTCACAGGGGTTTCGTCCAGGTGCAGAGGCACCGGGGCCGGGTGCAGCTCCACGCGCGCATGGTAGTTCACCGAAAGCACGCCCTTGGGAGCATCCAGGCGGATAAAGCGGTTGCCGCTGCGCTCATCCGAAAAGTTCCGCACCTTCATGCTGGGCGTGATGGTCAGCCGCTCTTCCACAACATGGTGGCCTTCGTGAAAAGCCGCCTCGATGTGAAACAGGAAATGGGCGGGGTGAATGACCTCGTATTCCAGCAACAGATCAATAAGGGTGGTGTGCATAAGCCTGAACCGGTGAAAAGAAACCTTGTGGATGCGTGACGTGCAGTAGCGGCAGGGTTTGCAGGGGATGTGTGTCAGGCGGCCGCGCCGTTAGAGACGTGTGCGGTGGCTGACTTCCCGGTTCTCGGCCGGTGCAAACCAGTTTTTGCAGGTCACAAACACAATGCGGGCCGCGCGCTCCAGCACATCGGCAGACGGTGCAGCCGGCCGGCGCGCACGCAGGCGGTTGATCAGTAAAAACTCGGCAATGCTGGCCTGGAAACCCAGCGGCCGTTTGGGCGCCACACCGGCAGAAGGCGCAGGCAGGCGTGCAGCCTCATTGCCCGGCTGCCGCCACGGGTGGAACAGCCGCTGCCGGAACCGCGCGGCCATGGTGCCGGCCGGCATGTCGGTGCTCGCAGCCATCTACTTCAGTGCTTTCTTTGCAGCGCCTACACCCAGCGCAGCCAGCACGATGAAGATAACCGCGAGGATCAGGAACAGGCCGAACAGAATCTTGGCAATACCGGCAGCACCTGCTGCCACACCACCGAAACCGAGGGCAGCGGCAACCAATGAAATCAGCGCAAAAATAATCGCGTACTTGAGCATGATGGCCTCCAGAAAGTAGCCTCTTGCGCGAATGCGCAGGATGAGGCGTTACGGCGTTACGCACGTCATGGGCATCAAAGTGTGAGGTCAAGGTGAGTCAACGCAGCCCATGACCCATAAGCCGATGCTAAAAGCAGGCGGCGATTTTCCGAATCAGCAGCGCCCGCATGGCCCTGTAGGACAAGGGCGCAGCTCAGCGCAACTTCAGAACCGCCAAGGCTTTAAGGGCAAGTAAGCGCTCATTGACGCACCAACCGGGAAGGCGTCCGGCTTATTTGCCAAAGATGCCGCGCAGGCTTTTACCGACCTTTTCGCCCACACCAGCGCCGGCCCCGGTACCCACGCCAGGCAACAGCACGGTGCCGATGGCGGCCCCCAGCAGCGCCGCACGCGACAGCGTGACTTCCGGGTTGTCCAGCGTACCGCCCACCACCAGCGGCACACCCACAGCGCCACCAATGGCACTGCCGATCTTGCTGTCGCCGGCCAGGGTCACACTGACCTGCCCGCTCAGGGCCTTGGCGGACGAGACCGCCACATTGCCGGTGGCGCTCAAGGCCCCGGAGCTCGCCACCAGGTTGGTCAGCTGCGCCGACCGCCCCAGGGTGCTGACCTGCCCGGCCAAGGTATCCAGCCGGGTCTGGCCACCACGGCTCAGCCCCACCGTTTTGACCGCCTTGGCCAGGTCCAGCCCGTTCACCACCGCATCGCGCACCGTGAAGGTGGTGTGGCTCTGCAGCGCATCCACCAGCGCAGCCGTGGTGGCAGCGCGCGCATTGAGCGTGGTCGTGGCGTCAAGCTGGCCGGTCAGGGCCTTGGCGGGCGCCGTCAGCGCAGACACCTCGACACCGCTGGTTTTCAGTTGCCCCTGCAGCACCAGTTCTTCCGCCGAGCGCGCCACCGGCTGCGCCTTCGCGCCCGGCTTGGCGGCTGCCGTTGCTGCTGCGGCCGCCACAAAACCGCGCTGCAGGCCCAGGCGGCCTTCCAGCTTGCCGCCGCCCACCTTCACAAGCAAATCCCACTGGGCGGCACCGCCGGCCTCGCCGGCTTGCGCTTCCACGCGTTGCAGCGTTGCTTCCAGGCCCTGAAGGTTGCCTTCTGTCAATTTGAGCGAAGCGTTCTCCGGCAGGCCGTCGGCGCCCAGGCTGGCCTCGCCCTTGACCGTGGTACGTGCGCCGGTGGTGTTCACCCAGGTGACGTCGTCCAGCACCGTGCGGCGCGGCAACCAGTCAAGCCGGTTCATTTCCGGGCCCGTGTTGGCTGCAGATGCCGGCGCACCCGGCTTGGCGGGCGCGGCCTGCTTCTTCTTTTGCAGCAACAGGAGCAGCGCATCAATGCCCTGCTGCGGCAACACCGCCCGGCGCACCCGCAGGGTGGCCACTTCCAGGCGCCCCTGCAACAGCGGGCGCCACTCGGGCCGCACTTCCACGCGCTCCAGCGTCAGCGGCGGCTTGCTTTGCACGGAAATGCCGCTCAGCGCCACAGCGGGCAAAGGCCAGATGTCCACCGCCACCCGGTCCAGGGTCATGGGAACGCCCAGCGCGGCCGACGCCTCCCGCTCAACGCGCTGGCGGAAGTCGTCCGTGCTGACCCAGCGGTGCAAGGTGTAGGCCACCACGGCCAGAAGCACCATCAAGCCGAGGGCCAGGAACACCAGCCATTTGAAAAGTTTTGCCATGCGGCTATTGTGGCGCGCCGGCCAGCAATAATCCGCCGTTCCGGCTAGCATCAGGGGCTGTGCGACATTCCCGCCACACTCCCGCCGCACTTTGCTACCCCACAAAGGACAAGACACCATGAAACTTTACTACTCCCCCGGCACCTGCTCCCTGTCACCCCACATCACGCTGCACGAGTCGGGCCTGAAGTTCGAGCATGTGCTGGCGCCCACCAAAACCCACCAGCTGGAAGACGGCACCGACTACTACACCATCAACCCGCTGGGTTATGTCCCGCTGCTGGAGCTGGACGACGGCACGCGCATCGCCGAAGGCCCGGCCATCGTGCAGTACATCGCCGACCAGGTGCCGGAGAAGAAACTCGCACCCGCCAACGGCACGCTGGAGCGCTACAAGCTGCAGTCGTGGCTGACTTTTGTCGGCACCGAACTGCACAAGGGCTTCAGCCCGCTGTTCAATGCCGCCACACCGGCCGACTACAAGACTATCGTCATCGACAAGCTGCTGTCGCGCTTCAAGTGGGTGGACAGCCAGCTTGCCGGCAAGCAATACCTGATGGGCGATGCCTTCAGCGTGGCTGATCCTTACCTCTTCACTGTGACCAACTGGGCACCGCGGGTGGGGGTGGATATTTCGGGGTTTGCGAACATTGCTGCGTTTCGTGAGCGTGTGGCGGCACGCCCCTCTGTTCAGGCGGCGATGAAGCATGAGGGATTGCTGAAATAAGTGACGCCTCCCGGACGCTGATCGCAGTTTGCGTTCCGGGGCCGGGGTTGCCGGCGGCAACTCACTTTCTTTTGCTTCGCCAAAAGAAAGTAAGCAAAGAAAAGGTGACCCTGGTTCCTGCGTCCCTCCGCTTCGCTGCGGGCAACCTGCGGTGCTCGGTCCAGCCGGGGTCAAAAACAACTCGCTTCGCTCAGACAAGTTTTTGCCCTGATCCGTCTGGCCCTCCGCTCCTCGGCGCATCCACAAGGGGCGAGCGGAATCGGAAGCGGGGACAAGTAGTTGCAATAGCACGATTCAAGCAACCCGTGTTGGGCAAGCCAATCGAAACAGGGCCAAACTGGCCCTGTTTTCATTCAAGCCTCCATTCAGGATCTCTTCATGCCCACCCTATTCGACTCCAACAAAGCCGGTGACCTGGCCCTTGCCAACCGCATCGTGATGGCGCCGCTCACACGCAACCGCTCACCCAACGCCATCCCGACTGACATCGCGCAGATTTACTACGGCCAGCGCGCCAGCGCCGGGCTGCTGATCACCGAGGCCACGGCCGTCAGCCATCAGGGCCAGGGCTATGCCGACGTGCCGGGCCTGTACGGCAGCGAGCAGCTCGACGCCTGGAAGGAAGTGACCCGTGCAGTACATGCCAAGGGGGGCAAGATCGTTGTGCAGCTCTGGCATGTGGGCCGTGTGTCGCACACCAAGCTGCAGCCTGAGGGCGGCAAGCCGGTCGCGCCTTCGGCCATCACCGCCAAGACCAAGACGGTGCTGATCGAGGACGGCGTGCCGACCTTTGTTGAAACCTCTGAACCGCGCGCGCTCACGGCAGCAGAAATCCCTGGCATCGTGCACACCTTTGCGGCAGCGGCGCGTAACGCCGTCGAGACGGCCGGTTTTGACGGCGTCGAGATCCACGGCGCCAACGGCTACCTGCTCGACCAGTTCCTCAAAGACGGCAGCAACAAGCGCACCGACGACTACGGCGGCAGCATCGAAAACCGCGCCCGCCTGCTGCTGGAAATCACGCGAGCTGTCACGGACGCGGTAGGCGGCGGCAAAACCGGCATTCGCCTGTCGCCCGTCACACCCGCCAACGACGTGCATGACAGCAACCCGCAGCCGCTGTTTGACTACGTGGTCAAGCAGCTTGCCACACTCAATCTCGCCTACATCCACATCATCGAAGGCGCCACCGGCGGCCCGCGCGAAATCGACGACCGCCCGTTCGACTACAAGGCACTCAAGGCCGCCTACCGTCAGGCCGGCGGCAAGGGCGCATGGATGGTCAACAACGGCTACGACCAGGCCCTGGCTGAAAAAGCTGTCGCCAACGGCGCCGACCTGGTCGCCTTCGGCAAGCCCTACATAGCCAACCCGGACCTGGTGGAGCGGCTGCGCGCTGGCGCACCGCTCAATATCCCCGACAAGGCCACCTTCTACGGCGGCCGCGAAAAGGGCTACACAGACTATCCAGCGCTATCAAATTAATAGCTTCTCGCGCCCGTTCAGATTGCCTGAACGGGCCTTTTCATCCATGAACCCGATCTAGGCCCGGTTCGGTGCCGCCAGGCGCAGGCCGTGCAGCGCGGCTTCCTGCGGGTCGGCGGCCAGCGTCACCGCGCTCACCACAGCCACACCGCCCACGCCGCAGTCCATCACGCCGGCGATGCGGTCCAGCGAGATGCCGCCTATCGCCACCACCGGGTAGGGCGAGGCCCGCAGGGCCCAGTCGCGCAGCTGCTCCAGCCCCACCGGCTCATAAGGCATGACCTTGAGCGTCGTCGGGTAGACAGGGCCGATGGCCAGGTAAGACGGCTGCACCGCATGCGCGCGCACAAGTTCAGCCGGTGTGTGGGTGCTCAGGCCCAGCCGCACACCGCCGGTGCGCAGCGCATCCAGGTTGGCCGTGTCCAGGTCTTCCTGGCCCAGGTGCACCCCGTAGGCGCCGAAATCCAGCGCCAGCTTCCAGTGGTCGTTGATGAAAACCTGCGCGCCCTTGATGCCGCGCCCTGCTTCAATCGCCGCCTGTACTTCGGCAGCAATTTCCCCCGGCGTGTGGTCCGCCGCCTTGATGCGCAGCTGGACAGTGCGCACGCCCCAGCCCAGCAGACGTTTGATCCAGGCCGCATCGGGCACCACAGGGTAAAAACCAATCGGGCCGGTCAATGGGGCAAAGGCGGGTGTTTTCATCGGAAGTCCAGTCAGGGTGCGTGCCAGAAGGGTACGCCGACCGTCGGCGTGGAAGCCTGCGCGGCCGCGCGCTCCGGCATGGGGGTTGACTCATAGGCGGCGCGGCCGGCAGCCACGCCGTCGGCAAACGCCCGCGCCATACGCACCGGGTCGCCGGCCTGCGCCACCGCGGTGTTCAGCAGCACCGCATCAAAGCCCAGCTCCATCACCGCCGCGGCATGCGAAGGCCGGCCGATGCCGGCATCCACCACCAGCACCGCATCGGGCAGGCGGCGGCGCATGGTTTCCAGCGCATAAGGGTTCAACGGCCCGCGGCCCGTGCCGATGGGCGCGGCCCAGGGCATCACGGCCGCGCAGCCCGCGTCGCGCAGGCGCTGGGCTATCACCAGGTCATCCGTCGTGTAGGCAAAGACGGCGAAGCCCTCTTTGGCCAGCACCGTTGCGGCGTGCAGGGTGGCGTGCGTATCGGGCTGCAAGGTGTAGTCGTCGCCGATCACCTCCAGCTTGATCCAGGTCGTGCCAAAAATCTCGCGCGCCATCTGCGCCAGCGTGATCGCTTCCTCGGCGCTGTGGCAGCCCGCCGTATTGGGCAGGATGTGGCAACCCAGCGCCTGGATGCGCTGCCAGAAGCTGTTGCCGCCACCGCTTTCCGGCTGCAGGCGGCGCAGGCCCACCGTCAGCACTTCGCACCCGCTGGCACGCACCGCATCGCTCATCACTTGCGGCGAGGGGTAATGCGAGGTGCCAAGGAAGAAGCGGCTGGACAAAGTCTTGCCACCGACCGTCAGGGGCTGGCCGTGGGCAATAGAAGGTAACGCAGATGTTGTCATATCAAGCGTTCCGCAAAAGTATCGCGATGCCAGCAGACGCCGCGGAACTGGCTCCGCCAGGCCGCTGGTGTCGCCCCCTGCAAGGGGGGAAGGTGCTACACGCAGTGAGCATCCGACGGGGGTGTGCCATTTCTAGCCTCCGGTGATAGGCGTGACCACGTCGACGCGGTCGCCGTCTTGCAGCGCACGCTCCGGCCACTGCGGCCGCGGCACAAACCCGTTGTTGATGGCGCAGGCAAAGGCGCTCTTGAAGTCGTAGCCCCGCGCCTGCAGCAAAGCCTGCAGGGTTGACGCATCGGTTTCCATGCGTTCGCCGTTCAAAGAGATCTGCAATGTTGTCGTCGTCATGTCATTCATTCTCCGTACCCCAGGAGTTTATGGACAAGCCCGTCCACCAGCGCGGGCGCACACAGATAACCATGCCGGTACAAGCCATTGATATGCCAGACACCGTTGCGCAGCGCAATCGCCGGCCGGTGGTCGTCCAGCGCGGGCCGCAGCGCAGCCGCCAGGCGCAGCACCCTGGCCTCGCCAAACGCCGGGTGCAGGCTGTGCAGCGCACTGGCGAGCTCGAGCGTGGAGCGCAAGGTCACCGGCCCGCTGTCTTCCGACTCCAGTTCGGTCGCGCCGACGACAAAGCGGTGGCCGGGCCGTGGCGCCACATACAGCTGGTAGCGCGGATGCATCAGACGCACCGGGCGCTGCAACGTCACGCCGGCGCATTCCACCGTCAGCACCTCGCCGCGCACGCCGCGCAGCTGCGGCCAGCCTTCCTTCGCACCCACACCGCGTGCGTCCACCGCAATATCCACACGATGAGTTTGCCCGGCGCAGACGATGCGCCCCTCTTCCACGGCGTTGACCGCCTGACCTTCGAGCCAGGTACCGCCCAGCCTGTCGATCTCCACCGCCAGCGCGGCCATCCACTGGTCATTGGCCAGCTGGCCTTCGCCCTCCAGCAACAAGCCACCGCCAAAGCGCCCGGCAAATGCCGGCTCGGCACGGCCCAGCGCAGCGGCATCAAGCGCCTGTACCTGCGCGCGTGACGCATCAGGCAGCTTGTGCATCAGCAGGCGGGTGAAATGTTCCAGCGAACTCTGGTCGGGCGCATGGGCCACCACCAGCGTACCTTCGCGCCGGAAATACACCGGCAAGCCTTCAGCCTCCAACTCTGCAATCCACTCCGGCCACAGCTGCATGGAGCGCTGGCCCAAGGCAAACACGGCCTCGTCCGCCACCGCCAGTTCCGCCAGCGGCGACAGCATGGCCGCCGCCGTCATCGAGGCCGTGGCCAGATCGTCACGCGCCCGCGCATCGAACAGGCTGACGCGGCAGCCTGCACGCAGCAGGCGCCAGGCCAGCGTGCGGCCGGCCAGGCCCGCGCCCGCAATACCGATGTGCAAAGTGCTCATGTCAGGGACGGCTCCGAAACAACTCAGGAATAGATCTCGCTCCCGCCTTCGCGGAACTCCTTGGCCTTTTCCTCAAAGCCGGTGGCGATCTGCTTGATGGGAATTGTCGTGGCTGCCGGCGCCAGCGTGGTGCTGGCCGGGTTAAGCCGGGCAAACTCGCGCACCTCCTGCGAGATTTTCATCGAGCAGAACTTCGGCCCGCACATCGAACAGAAATGCGCCACCTTGGCGTTCTCTTTGGGCAGCGTTTCGTCGTGATAAGCCATCGCCGTGTCGGGGTCGATCGCCAGGCGGAACTGGTCTTCCCAGCGGAACTCAAAGCGCGCTTTCGACACCGCGTTGTCCCACATCTGCGCGCCCGGGTAGCCCTTGGCCAGGTCGCCCGCATGCGCGGCGATCTTGTAGGCGATCAGGCCCTGCTTCACATCGTCGCGGTTCGGCAGGCCCAAATGCTCTTTCGGCGTCACGTAGCACAGCATGGCCGTGCCGTACCAGCCGATGTTGGCTGCGCCCATGGCAGAAGAGATGTGGTCATAACCCGGCGAGATGTCGGTGATCAGCGGGCCCAGCGTGTAGAAAGGCGCTTCAAAACAAGCTTCAAGCTGCTTGTCTACGTTTTCTTTCACCAGCTGCAGCGGCACGTGGCCCGGGCCTTCAATCATCACCTGCACATCGTGCTTCCAGGCGATCTGCGTGAGCTCGCCCAGCGTGTGCAGCTCGGCAAACTGCGCTTCGTCGTTCGCATCGGCAATCGAGCCGGGGCGCAAGCCATCACCCAGCGAGAAGCACACGTCATACGCCTTCATGATCTCGCAGATCTCGTCAAAGCGTTCGTACAAAAAGCTTTCCTTGTGATGCGACAAACACCACTTGGCCATGATGGAGCCGCCACGCGAGACGATGCCCGTCAGGCGATTCGCCGTGAGCGGCACATAGGCCAGGCGCACGCCGGCGTGGATGGTGAAGTAGTCAACGCCCTGCTCCGCCTGCTCGATCAGCGTGTCGCGGAAGATTTCCCAGGTCAGGTCTTCGGCCTTGCCGTTGACTTTTTCCAGCGCCTGGTAGATCGGCACCGTGCCGATGGGCACCGGCGAGTTGCGCAAAATCCATTCGCGCGTTTCATGGATGTTCTCACCCGTCGACAAGTCCATCACGGTGTCTGCGCCCCAGCGAATCGACCAGACCAGCTTGTCGACTTCTTCCTCAATGCTCGAGGTGACCGCCGAGTTGCCGATGTTGGCATTGACCTTGATCAGGAAGTTGCGACCGATGATCATCGGTTCGCTCTCGGGGTGGTTGATGTTGTTCGGGATGACGGCGCGGCCGCGCGCCACTTCGTCGCGCACAAACTCGGCCGTGATCTGCTCCGGAATCGCGGCGTTGAAGGAATGCCCTTTTTTCGGCATGCGTTCGGTGGCCAGGCGCTCGGCCAGTTGCGCGCGCACCAGGTTTTCGCGCACCGCGATGTATTCCATCTCGGGGGTGATGATGCCTTTGCGCGCGTAATGCATTTGCGACACATTGGCGCCGGCCTTGGCGCGGCGCGGCACGGGCGCATGCGCCATGCGCAGCGCGGCCAGGGCCGGGTCGTTCAGGCGCTCACGGCCGTAGGCGCTGCTGATGCCGGGCAGGGCTTCAGTGTCCTGGCGCTCGTTGATCCAGGCGCCGCGCAAAGGCGGCAGGCCACGCGTGATGTCGATCGGCGAAGCCGGGTCGGTGTAGACACCCGAGGCGTCATACAAACGCAGCGGCGGGTTGGCTTCGCGGCGCGGCTCCCCGGCGCCTTCGTGCACCAGCGTGTCGGTCAGCGTGACTTCACGGAACGGAACGCGAATGTCGGGGCGCGAGCCTTCGATGTAAATCTTGGCGGAGCCCGGAAATGGCGCGCGCGTGATGCGACTGGTGAGGTCTTGGGTGTCAACGGTGAGTCGGGTTTTGGCCATGTGGTTCTCCAGAAGGTGGGGTGCCTGCTGGGGAGCCGGGGGTCCATCGGTGGCACCTGGTGTGCCGCTGCGGAGTTCCGGAGCCAATTGCGTTGTTCCCTACGCGGGGATAATCCCGATCAGGTTCAGCGGGTCTCGCATACTGCGATCTCAGCCTCGAAAGCCTCCTCACGGAAACATCCTTGGCACCCCGACAAGCTGGTGCCATTGTAGGCACCCCGGACGGCGATGGCAATTGACCGCAGTCAAGAAGGAAGTCCCCCTGTTGGGGCTCACTGCGTGTAGCCCCCTCTCCCCCTGCGGGGGACGAGCGCCTCGCGGCCGGCAAAGCCGGACCGCGGCCCCCGCTTGAATCGCCTTTTGAGGCTACAGCTCCCTGCTCTGAAAGGCCAAGCCAACGGGGGCCGCGGAACTGGCTTTGCCAGGCCGCAGGCGCCGTCCCCTGCAAGGGGAAAAAGCACTACACGAAGTGAGGGCTGATAGGGGTGTATCCACGGCTTATCTTTACCTTTCGGCAACGGCAGGGAAACAGACGGCCCGCACACTTGCTTTCAACCTGAAGCCAAAAGCCGTATGTCACGACTCGATGGAACTCAGGCATCTTCTCCTGAAAGGAAGTTCCTCATGAAATTCGCATTCAACCGCTCCGCTTCCCTCAACAGCCTCGTACTCGCCGGCTTGCTGGCAACGGTAGGTGCCGGTGCCATGGCACAAACGCCTCCCGCACCACCCGCCGGATCGCCGCCCGCCGCAGGCAAGCCTGCCGGCCCCCATGGCGATCGCATGGGCCGCCACGACCCCGCCAAGATGCAGGCCATGATCGCCAAGCACCAGGCCGAGCTCAAAGCCAAACTCAAGCTCACGCCCGCCCAGGAAGGCGCGTGGACCGCTTACACCGCTTCCATGCAGCCGCCCGCCCACGGAGCACGCCCCACGCCGGAGCAACGCGCCGAGTTCGACAAGCTGACCACGCCCCAGCGCATCGACAAGATGAAGGAAATGCGCACCCAGCGCATGGCCGAGATGAACACGGCGATGGACAAGCGCGGTGAAGCCACCAAGACCTTCTACGCGGCGCTCACACCCGAGCAGCAAAAAACCTTTGATACCGAGCACAAAAAGCACGGCATGCGCCATGGCGGCCCTCGCGGTCAAGGTGGCCCCGCCCCGCAAAAGGGTTGATCCATAACCGCGACACGCTGAACTGAAGCGCGCCAGGCCCGCACGGCAGCCCCAACGGCTGCGTGCGGGCTTTTTTGCGGCCAGCCCACATTCCGCATTAGCTATTATTTTGATAGCTGCTTGCGCAGATTGTATATGGCTTAAAGGCCATTTTGACCAAAAACTGCGGCTCGCCAGACGGTACCGAAAACCCGCGTAGGACGGCATCGAAACCCCCGGTTCAAGCCCTGCAGCGTCACTAGACTCGGCAGATGACCACGGTACGCAAAGGCCAGGCACCGGCCCTCCTCTCACGCGACGCGTTCCACGAACGCTTTATGCAATCTTTTGTCGACCCGGCATTCCGGCAGGAAGACGAAGCCCTGGCCCGGCTTGAAAGCGTGGCCTGGGACGCCTACCAGGAAGGCCGCAAGGCGCCCCACACGCGCAAGGCCGGCGAGGAATTTGCCGACCCCGACTACGAACTGTCCGTCGAATGGCTGGAAACCCGCGAACGCCTGGCCAAAGCGCAGGCGGCCTGGAAAGACCCGGCCACACCCTCCCGCGTGCTGCTGGTGTGCGGCTCCGCCCGCAACGACGGCACCTGCCCCGGTGAAATCTCCAAGACCTGGCGCCTGCTCAACAGCGCGAAGACCACACTCCAGGAAGCGGGCATGGATCCCGATGTGCTGGACCTCAGCCTGCTCACCTCCAGCTACAACCTTCACATCCACCCCTGCAAAGGCTGCGTGTCCACCGCCATGCCGCTGTGCCACTGGCCCTGCAGCTGCTACCCCAACCATTCATTGGGGCAAACCAGCGACTGGATGGCCGAGATCTACGAACGCTGGACGGCCGCGCATGCCGTCATCATCCTCACGCCCGTCTACTGGTACCAGTCACCCAGCCCGCTCAAGCTCATGATCGACCGCCTGGTGTGTGCCGACGGCGGCAACCCCGACCCCACCACCACCCACGGCAAAAAGCCCGAGGAAGCCAAGGCGCTGGAGATGAAAGGTTGGGACTATCCCAAGCACCTGGCAGGCCGCGCGTATGGCGTCGTGGTGCATGGCGACGTGGCCGGGATCGAAGGCACACGCCGCGGCCTGTGCGACTGGCTGGACTGGATGGGCCTGATTGATGCCGGCAGCCCGGCCCGGCTGGACCGCTACATCGGCTACTACGAACCCTATGCCACCAGCCACGACACGCTGGACGCAGACAAAGCCCTGATGGAAGAAGTCCGCAACGTGGCCAGGGCTGTAGCCACCGCAGTCACCGAACTCCGGGCCGGGAAGCTACCCCAGCCCGGCAGGGGCTTGCCGCAGCCCCGGCCCAAATAAACGCAGGCGTGAAAAAAAGCCGGGCGCAGGTAAAAACCTGTGCCCGGCTTTGTGGCGATGCAACCACCTTGCGGCAATTACACGCGCACCTTGCCCGCCTTTACTTCGAAGTGCCGCCGACGGCCGCATCACCCTGAACACTGCCCTGGACACGGGCACTGCCCGCAGCGTTATCCAGCTTGTTGTAGGTGCGCTTGGCGCCGCTCTTCACGGCGTTGCCGGTGCGGGCTACAGCCCGTCCGGTGCTGCGGGCGGTGTTGTCCACTGCAGCGGCGGCCCTGCTGCCTGCGGAGGTATCACCCTGAGCCGAGCCGGAAACATTGGCGCCGGCACCGAGCCTGCCGCTGGAAGATCCCGAGGGCCCGCTGGAGTCCGAGCTGGCGCCTGCCGCGGCATTCGCGCGAACGCCAGCGTCGATATTGGTGTTCTGGCCGGCCGAGACGCCGACCCCAACACCGGTGCCGACGCCCACACCGAGGCCCTGTGCAAAGGCGCCGGCAGAGCCGAACAACGCGGCTGCGGTCAACGCAGCGGCCGCAGGAATGGAACGCATAAAGTACTTGGACATATCAAACTCCTTCAAAAGGGTGATGGCAACGCGTCAGCGCGCCTTCAACCTGAAACTGTCATGGCGCAGAGGCAGCGCCTGGCCTTACTTGCTGGTACCGCCCGAATCCGTGGGGGCAGCGCCTGCAGTGGCGGCTTTGCTCTTGCGTGCAGCCCGTTTGGCTGCCTTGGCCTGCTTCTTGTCGGACTTCGCCGCCTGTTTTTCGGATTTGGCGGCGTCACGCTGCTCAGGCGTTTTGGCGGTTGCACCGGTGGAAACCGAGCCCGAGCTGTCGCTCGGTTTGCCCGCAGGATCGGTCTGCGCGTGTGCGGCTGCGCCAAACATCAGTGCGGCCGTCATGGCAGCTGCAAGGGAAAGGGTCTTCATGGAAGAGGGGGTTTTGAACATGGGAGTAGTTCCTTGGGTTGTGCTCGTAGGCTGGGTTGAAAAAACACGCCTGCCACTTCATCGGGCTAACGTTGAATTCAATCTAGCGGGCCGGGCCCGTCTGCCTTATCGGAGAGGCCCCCCGCGCCATGTAGGACACTGCGCCCGCGGGCTGTGGCCAAAGGCACGTCCCAGGCGCTTGCGTACGCCGCGCCCTGCCGCAAATAAGTTACTGTCCTACAGTCACTCCCAGGGCGCAGAATAACAATGGGTGCCAAGGCCTGTCCTGCGCCCTTTCCGCCTGCCTGTCTGGGCCTACTCGCTTATCTTTCCTATGCCGACTTCCACACCCGAATCCCCTTCGCCATCGCCTTCTTCAGCTTCGCGCCGCGGGCCCGACGCCCTGTCTGTCGCCGTACCCACCCGCTCTCCCGAAGCCGCCACGCCGATCGACATGGAAGCCGTCGAGGCCGACACGCAGACGGCGCTTGCAGCAGTCAGCGCCGACTCGTCGTTCTCGTTCAAGGTGCTCACGGTCAACATCCACAAGGGCTTTACCTTCTTCAACCGCAAATTCATCCTGCCCGAGCTGCGCGAAGCCGTTCGCGGCGTCGGGGCGGACGTGGTGTTCCTGCAGGAAGTGACGGGCAACCACGTCAAGCACCAGGACAAGTTCGACAACTACCCTGAAACCCCGCACTACGAATTCCTGGCCGACACCATCTGGCCGCAGTTCGCCTACGGCCGCAACGCGGTCTACACCAACGGGCACCACGGCAATGCCGTGTTGTCCAAGTTCCCCATCGTGCGTTTTGAAAACCTCGACGTGTCCATCAGCGGGCCCGAGCGCCGCGGGCTGCTGCATTGCGAACTGCAGATACCCGGCCGCAGCGTGAACGTGCACGCCGTCTGCGTGCACCTGGGCCTCATGGAAGCGCACCGCGAGCAGCAAATGGACATGCTGTGCGAACTGGTGCGCAACAACATTCCGCCGCATGCGCCCGTCGTGGTGGCCGGGGACTTCAACGACTGGCGGCACCGCGCCCATGCCCGGCTGGAAAAAGGCGCCGAGCTGCATGAGGTGTTTGTGCAGGCCAACGGCAAGGCGGCGCGCACCTTTCCCGCACGCCTGCCCCTGCTGCGGCTGGACCGCATCTATGTGCGCAACGCCATCGGCCACGCGCCGGTGGTGCTGCCGCTGCGGCCTTGGTCGCATTTGTCAGATCACGCGCCTCTCGCGGCAGAAATCGAGCTCTGAACATGAGTCGTTGGGTAAGCGGCAACCAGTTTCAGCTGCTTGAAAACGGCGAGGAGTTTTTCCCGCGCGTCTTTGAGTGCATTGCTGCGGCCAGGCGCGAGGTGGTGGTGGAGACCTTCATCCTGTTTGAAGACAAGGTCGGTGAAGAGCTGCACGCGGCCCTGCACCAGGCGGCGCGGCGCGGCGTGCAGATCGACCTGACGATTGACGGCTATGGCTCTCCGGACCTGTCACCTGAATTCATTTCGACCCTGACGCGGGCAGGCGTGCGCGTGCATGTGTTTGACCCGGGGCCCAGGCTGTGGGGCTGGCGCACCAACCTGTTTCGCCGCATGCACCGCAAGATTGTGGTCGTCGATGGCGAACGTGCTTTCGTCGGCGGCATCAACTATTCGGCGGACCACCTGGCCGACTTCGGCCCGCAGGCCAAGCAAGACTATGCCGTCGAGATCGAAGGCCCCCTCGTGGCCGACATCCACAGCTTTGTGCGCAGGGCCCTGGCGGCGGGCCAGCGCAATGCCGGCGCCGGCGGCGAAGCGCCCACGGGCTTGCGTGAACGGTTTTCCGAACGCGCCCGTTCCGTGGCCGGCACATGGCGCAGGGACGACGTGCCCGCGCCGGCGGGCGACGCCGCGGCGCTTTTTGTCACGCGCGACAACCGCAAACACACCAACGACATCGAGCGCCACTACCGCGCCGCCATCCGCACGGCGCGCCACCGCGTCGTGATCGCCAACGCGTATTTCTTTCCCGGTTACCGGCTGCTCAGGGAAATGCGCCACGCCGCGCGGCGCGGTGTGGACGTGCACCTCATCCTGCAGGGCGAGCCCGACATGGCGATCGTCAAGACCGCCGCCAGCATGCTCTACCACCACCTGCTGGACGCGGGTGTGCGCATTTACGAATACTGCGACCGGCCCCTGCATGGCAAAGTGGCCATGATCGACGACGAATGGGCCACTGTGGGCTCCAGCAACCTGGACCCACTCAGCCTGGCGCTCAACCTCGAGGCCAACGTCATGATCCGCGACCGCACCTTCAACAACGACCTGGGTTCGCGGCTGGACCACCTGATGCAGCACAGCTGCAAACAGATAGGCCGCCAGGACCTGGTGAAGCCCACGTGGTGGCGCACGCTGCGTAGCTACTTTGTCTTTCACCTGCTGCGCCGCTACCCCGCCTGGGCTGGCTGGCTGCCGGCGCACGCGCCGCGCATCACGCCCGCCCAAGCAGCCGCGCCAGAGGAACGCGAGCCGCCGCCCCAGGCCAAACCCATTTGAGCGCGTGATGGCCGAAAGCCGCACCTTGCCCACGCCCCATCCCCCCCGTCCGCCCGGCGAGGCGCGCAGCGGCAAGCCCCAGCCCGCCGCGCCGAAGAAAAAGGCCTGGTGGCCATGGCTCAGGCACGGTGCCACCGCCGCGTTCTTTCTGCTCATCGCCAGCCTGCTGTTCTCGCAGGCCCGCAAGATTGAATGGTCCCAGGTCCTCACCGCGCTGGAGGACTACCCCCTCACCGCCGCCTGGGGCGCCGTGCTGCTGGCCGTGGCCAGCTTCACGCTTTACAGCACCTTCGACCTGCTGGGCCGCCACTACACCCGCCACCCGCTACGCGCCCCCACCGTGATGGCGGTGACCTTCGTCAGCTACGCCTTCAACCTCAACCTCGGCTCCCTCGTGGGCGGCGTGGCTTTTCGTTACCGCCTTTACTCCCGCCTGGGCCTGGGCAACGGCGCCATCACCCGCATCATGTCGCTGAGCATGCTGACCAACTGGATGGGGTACCTGCTGCTCGCCGGCACGGTGTTTGCCTTGCAGCCGCCCACCCTGCCCCTGGACTGGCCTGTCACCACCAACTCCCTGCGCCTGATCGGTGCGGTGCTGCTGGCCGTTGTCGCGGGTTATCTCGGCATTTGCGCGTTTTCCCGCCGGCGCATGCTGCGGCTGCGCGGCCATGAGGTGGTGTTGCCCTCCGTGCGGCTGGCCGGCCTGCAGCTGCTGATGGGCGCCGGCAACTGGCTCATCATGTCCGGCATTATTTTCATCCTGCTGCAGCACCGCATCGAGTTTTCCGCCGTCGTCAGCGTGCTGCTGCTGGCGGCCATCGCCGGCGTGATCACCCACGTGCCGGCCGGCCTCGGCGTGCTGGAGGCCGTGTTCGTCGCCCTGCTGTCGCACGAGATGCCGCAGTACGAACTGCTGGCCGCGCTGGTGGCTTACCGCGTGATCTATTACCTGGTGCCACTGACCGTGGCGGTTGTGGCGTATCTCGCCATGGAAACCCACGCCAAAAAGCTGCGGCGGGCCCACAAAAAGCGCTGACGCCACCCCCGTCCAGGTCAAAAGCGCACGCTGCAGCATGTTTGGCACCGTTGCCGCCAGCCCGGCCCTTTTGGGCTGGTTTCAGCCTGATTTAGGCGACAAAGCCACAAAAGGCCAGGGATTTGCGCCCCGCTTTCACACCTGAACCACCAAAACACTGTATATTAATACAGTGAATTCCAGCTTACTGTCCTGGCAATGCGCCGCCCGCACCCAGGAAGTCGGCTCTTTTGCCTACACCCGCAGCGGTGGCCGCCGCCGCACCATGGGTGCTTGAATCGTGAAGAAAGGATGTGTCCATGGGCGTGATGAATGACCTGCTGACGAACGACCTCTTTCCACAAGCCATGCTGCCCGTCACGCTGCAGGGGCAGACGGACCTCGAGGGCTTTCGCCGTGCCGCACGCGGCCTGCTGGCACAAAACATCCTGCCCGGGCAAGTCAGCTGGCATTGCGGCACCACACCCGCTACTGAAGGCCCGCAGCCCACCGGCACAGCGCAGAGCCCCGCACTCAGCGACGCACCCACCGTCGCCGTGCCACCCGAATTTCTCACCCTGTGCCAGGCCGTCATCCTGCACAACAACCCGCAGCGCTTCAGCCTGCTCTACCGCCTGCTGTGGCGCCTGGTGCATGAGCCCGAACTGCGGCACAACCAGCTCGACGCCGACATGGCGCTCGCCCGGCAGATGGCCGAAGAGGTGCGCCATGACATGCAGAAAATGAAAGCCCAGCTGCGCTTTCACTCGGTGCAGGACGACACCTTTAAAACCCGCCCGCAAGGCGGCCCGCTGCATGTGGCCTGGTTCGAGCCGGAACACCACATCGTTGAAGCCGTGGCGCCGCTGTTTGCCCGCCGCTTTGCCCACATGCGCTGGGCTATCCTCACGCCTCAATGCAGTGTCGAGTCCGACTACCTGGGCCCGCAGGCTTCCGGCCACGGCCGGCACGCTGCGCCGGTGTTGCCCCCGGAAGAAGTACGACCAGGCCACAAGCCGGCCGACGCCCCGGCGTCCCTGCGCTTTGGCCCCGCCGCCGACAGGCAGACAGCCCCCTCACCCGACGCCAGCGAACAGCGCTGGCTCACGCAGTACGAACAGGTCTTTCATCCCGCACGCCTGCGCCGCCGGATGATGCAGAAAGATTCGCCGCAGCGTTACTACCGGAA
The DNA here is from genome assembly GCF_056403595.1 of Polaromonas sp. P2_G11. NCBI lineage: Bacteria > Pseudomonadati > Pseudomonadota > Betaproteobacteria > Burkholderiales > Comamonadaceae > Polaromonas > Polaromonas sp. P2_G11. Next base: position 243,415 of record NZ_JBFUFE010000004.1, read on the forward strand.
AAACCGCAGCTCGGCCGGCGCCCGCAAGGTGCGCACACCGAAGGCTGCTGCCGGTCAGTCACTATCAATTTAATAGCTGCTTGCGCTTATCCCTATTGGGTCAGGGCGGTATTTGGCATTCATCCTTGATGCCACGCCATACCGCTCACGGGCTATAAACAGGCAGAAAATCCGCCTCAGGGCCTGGCAAGCGGGGGCCGCGTTGGCGCATTCGGCGGGGGCAATACCACATCACGGCCGTCGTTGCCCGGTGGCGTCACCGGGCGGATGGTCGAGTCACGCGGATCCGGCGGTGGGAGCGGCGCTTCGGGTTCAGACGCCCGGCGCGCCGGGTTGCGGTTCAGCGGATTCCTCAAGGGCGCCGTCGGCACTGCGGTATCGGGTGCCTCAGCTGGCTGTGTGGTCTGCGATGTCTGCGCTACCGCCCGTGGCCCTGTGAAAAGCGTCAATGCCAGTGCCAACACAGCGCCCGGCAGGGCGACGGCAGCGACGGAAAAGCGTGGTTGTTTCAACATGAACATGCCTCCTTGATGGTGGGTGCTGGTAGGTTGCGTGCATGGTAGTGCGTTAACACCACTCTACGCCTGTCCTCCACGCCCGCCATGGCCATGACGCCAGCGCGGCTGTCAGGGCCGGCCTACAGACGCGGCCTCTGCTTTCAAGACCAGGGCGTTGCCGGCTTCGCCACCAGTTCCTTGAACCCGGTCCGCGCGTCATGCTCACGCGCAAACACCCAGCCCTGCAACGACACCAGCACAATTTCAGCGGTCGTCCGCACAAGGCAACCCGGCATCACATGGCCACCACACATTTCTCCCCCTGCATTGGCCACGCTGGCATGCAGGTGCGCGCCGTCAGGGCTCAACGTGCCCGACAGCGTGATCAGTTCCAGCGGTTCCACCAGCACCGTCCCCTGCGGCTCGGCCGCATAGCGCAGCACGGCGCGAGACAGGCTTCCCACCGCAGAGATGACGCAAGCCGCGCGGGTGTTCTGCTCGGCCTGCAGCTGGGCGAATGCTGCGTCCAGGGCTGTTCGCAGGTCGTCGCCTGGGTTCAGGCGGAGAGTTAGGGTTTGGGGCATGGGTGGAGGGTAGACGATGTTGCTGTTGTTGTTCAAGCGGGGCGGACTTTGCTGAGGGTGGCTGGCCGGGGGTTGCCCGGCATGCAAGTAACTTTCTTTTGCTTCGCCAAAAGAAAGTCACCAAAGAAAAGGCGACCCTGCTGTCTGCGACCCTACGCTTCGCTACGGGCAACCTGCGGTGCTCGGTCCAGGCGGGGTCTCGCTCGAACTCGCCTTCGGCTCAGACAATCGCGATCCCTGATCCGCCTGAACCTGTGCTCCTCGGCGCAGACAGAAGGGGCTATCGGGAGCGGGGACCGAAGACAAAGACAAATACCAACTCCAATACCAACAAGGACACGCCATGGCGTGTCCTTGTTTCTTCCGGTATTCGGGGTCTTGTCTTCGGCTGTTTGGTATTCCTGTCTCCACCCCCCTTGTGGATGCGCCGAGGAGCGGAGGTCCAGACGGATCAGGGCAAAAACTTGTTTGAGCCGCAGGCGAGTTGTTTTTGACCCCGGCTGGACCGAGCACCGCAGGTTGCCCGCAGCGAAGCGAAGGGACGCAGGAACCAGGGTCGCCTTTCTTTTGCTTACTTTTCTTTGGCGAAGCAAAGAAAAGTGAGTTGCATGCCGGGCAACCCCCGGCCAGCAACACTCAGCAAAGTACGCACCCATCAAATCAACACAACCTCACCCAACCACCAACCTCAAAAAAGTAATCTCCGAAGGCGCCCCAAACCGTTTGGGCGGCCCCCAGTACCCCGTCCCGCGGCTCGTATAAACCCACAGGTTCTGCAGCTTGTGCAAGCCCGCCGTAAACGGCTGCTGAAACCGCACAAACAGGTTCCACGGATAAAACTGCCCGCCATGCGTATGGCCCGACAGCTGCAGGTCAAAGCCGGCTTTGGCTGCCGCCGCCGCACTGCGCGGCTGGTGCGCCAGCAGCACGCGCACAGCCTCCGCCGGCGCACCACGCAGAGCCGCCTCCGGGTCACTGCGATGAGCTGGGTCAAAATGCCCACCGCTGTAGTCCGTCACACCCGCCAGCACCAGCGGCGTGGCGTCCTGGCCTGCAGCAAGAAGAGGCGGGCGAATCACCACGTGCTGGTTCAACAGCACCGTCAGGCCCAGCCGGCGCAGCTCGTCAATCCACGCATGCGCGCCCGAGTAGTACTCGTGGTTGCCCGTTACAAAATACGTGCCGTGGCGCGACTGCAGTTCTGCCAGCGGCGCGACGTGCGAGGCCAGCTCGCTCACCTTGCCGTCCACCAGGTCGCCCGTAATGGCCACCACATCGGCATCCAGTGCATTGACCTTGTCGACAATGCGGCGCAAATACGCCTGCTTGATGGTCGGCCCCACATGGATGTCGCTGATTTGCGCTACGGTAAACCCCTGCAGCGCAGCGGGCAGGCCCTTGATGGGCACGTCCACCTTCACCACGGCAGCCGTACGGCGCGCATTCAGAAAACCCAGCACGGTGATCAGCCCGCCCAGCAGCGGCACCGCCTCGGCCGACACCGTGCGCAGCCACGCCAGCGGCAGGTGGCCGGGCGCCACGGCATCGGCCAGCCACAGCACCATCAGGGCCGCGTCACGCGCCACCGTCAACACCAGCAGCGAAGAAAACAGGCCCATGAAAAGCAGGCCCGCCCAGGTCAGCACATCGGCCAGAGGCTGCTTGGCCACACGGCCGGCCATCAGCCCCAGTGGCATAACCAGCGCCGACACCAGAAGGACCGCGGCAAACAGCCATTGCCCCGCGGGATACGCCCCCAGCCCGGGGAGAAGGCGTGCACCAATGTAAACATGGAGCAGCGCGGTTACAAGCGCCAGCGGCAGGAAGTTCATGAAATGTCCAGGGTAATGACGAGCTGATGAGCCCTGCACATGGGTACGGGCCGTGCGCATTCAATGCCGGGGGCCGCTTAAAGCAGGGCTGCCGCGCCGCACAACCGCAGCCACCCGCGCGCTACAAATTGCCGGCCAGCGTTTCATACGCTCACAAGTGCGACAAAGCGTGCGCGCGAATCAGCCCCTTCGCACGCTACCCTCGGCCATCTTTCCTCGCCCTCATTTTCCGCACCGGTCGCCCGTTGTCCTTCTGCCCATGACTTTCCATCCATGACTGTTGCCATACAGGCCACCACCCCCGCCACCTTCGAAATCAAAAGCGCCAACCTGCCCCTGGTGGCCTTGCTGCTCAAGTCCACCGACCTCGTCGCCCTGGCGCAAGAACTGCAAGCCCGCTTTGGCGACATTCCCGACTTTTTCGACCAGGACGCGCTGATGATCGACCTCTCGCCGCTGCAATCCGCCGCAGTGCGCAGCGGCCGCGCGGTGGGCGACATCGACTTCCCCGCCCTCATCACCCTGCTGGGCAGCTACCAGCTGGTGCCGCTTTCCGTGAAGGGCGGCAACCCCGCGCAAATGGCGGCCGCCCTGCAAGCCGGGCTGCTGCCCGTGCCCGACGCCCACCTGCTGCCCGACCGCCCCGCTGCGGCAGCACCGGTGCAGCAGCAACAGCCAGCACCGCCCGTGGTGGTGGCCGCGCCCGCCGCCGCCCCGCTGGGCGCCCTGGTGGTCGACAAACCCCTGCGCTCAGGCCAGCAGGTGTATGCACGCGGCCGCGACCTGGTGGTGCTGGCCATGGTCAACGCCGGCGCCGAAGTCATTGCCGACGGCCACATCCACGTGTATGCGCCGCTGCGCGGCAAGGCCATGGCCGGCGCGCGCGGCAACACCGAGGCACGCATTTTTTCGCTGGCGCTGGAAGCCGAGCTGATTTCGATTGCCGGCGTGTACCGCACCGCTGAACACCCGCTGCCCGAAGGCCTGGCAGGCCAGCCCACGCAGGTGCGGCTCGTTCCCGCAGAAGAAGGCCAGGAAGGCGACCGTCTCGTCATGAATGTGTTGGCCGCATAGACATGGCCCCACTCTTTTCACTTCGCCTGCGGCCCGGCAAAGCCGGTTCCGCGGCCCCGGCTGAAATATCTATCGCTTTCAAAAGGACTTTTATCTGATGGCAAAAATCATTGTGGTCACCTCCGGCAAGGGCGGCGTGGGCAAAACCACCACCAGTGCCAGCTTTGCAACCGGCCTTGCCTTGCGCGGGCACAAAACCGCGGTCATCGACTTCGACGTGGGCCTGCGCAACCTCGACCTCATCATGGGCTGCGAGCGCCGCGTGGTGTACGACCTCATCAACGTTATTCAGGGTGAAGCCACGCTCAACCAGGCGCTCATCAAAGACAAGCAGTGCCACAATCTCTTTGTGCTGGCCGCCTCGCAAACGCGCGACAAAGACGCCCTGACAAAAGCCGGCGTCGAGAAAGTGCTGAAAGACCTGGGCGAGATGGACTTCGAGTACATCGTCTGCGACTCCCCCGCCGGCATTGAAACCGGCGCGCTCATGGCCATGCACTTTGCCGACGAAGCCCTCATCGTCACCAACCCCGAGGTCTCCTCGGTGCGCGACTCCGACCGCATCCTCGGCATGCTTTCAAGCAAAACCAAACGCGCCATCGACGGCGGCGACGCCATCAAGGAGCATTTGCTCATCACCCGCTACAACCCCGGCCGCGTCGACCAGGGGCAGATGCTCTCGCTGGAAGACATCCAGGACATCCTGCGCATCAAGCTCATCGGCGTCATCCCCGAATCCGAGTCCGTGCTGCAAGCCTCCAACCAGGGTGTGCCGGCCGTGCACATGAACGGCAGCGATGTGTCGGAAGCCTACAAGGACGTGGTCGATCGTTTCCTCGGCGACAAGGACAAGCCCATGCGTTTCATCGACGCGCAAAAACCCGGCCTCTTCAAGCGCTGGTTCGGGGGGAAATAAAACGATGGCGTCCTTCCTGTCCTTTTTTCTCGGCGAAAAGAAAAAAACTGCCAACGTCGCCAAGGAGCGGCTGCAGATCATCCTGGCGCACGAACGCACAGGGCGCGGCCATGAGCCCGACTACCTGCCCGCGCTGCAGCGCGACCTCATCGCCGTGATCGCCAAGTACATCCGCATCGACCCGCACGACATCAAGCTGCACCTGGAGCGCCAGGACAACCTGGACGTGCTGGAAGTGAAGATCGAGCTGCCCGACAAGAAGGAAAAATCCGGCGCCTCAGCCGCCGCAGCCCGCAAATAGAGCACGCCAGAAAACCCGCCGCGCCTGCCCTGCAATTGACAAAAGGCAAGCCCGCCAACACAACTCAGGGCTATCATCATTCGATGTTGATCGGGACCTTCGGCGCTGCGCGTGACATGACGCGCCTGGCAGAAATCGCCGGCGTGCTGGTTCGCCACGGCTTTGGCGACAGCGTGCGCCGCCTCGGCCTGGCCGACAGGCTTGAACGCGCGGGCCATGCGCTGCATTGGGACGGCGTGGCCGACCTCGCCCGCATCAGCCCCGCCGAGCAGGTGCGTCTGGCCATGGAAGAGCTGGGCCCCACCTTTGTCAAGCTCGGGCAAGTACTCGCCGGGCGCGCGGATCTCTTCGGCCCCGAATGGATCACCGAGTTCGAAAAACTCCACAGCCACGTGCCGCCCGTGCCGCTGGCCCTCCTGCTGCCGCAGCTGCGCGAAGACCTGGGCGGCGAGCCCGAAACCGTCTTCGCCCGCTTTGACGCCACGCCGCTGGCGGCCGCCTCCATAGCGCAGGTGCATCGCGCGCAGCTGCACGACGGCACAGAAGTCATCGTCAAGATCCGCCGCCCCGGCATCACCGAAGTCATCGAAGCCGACCTGCGCCTGATGGAGCGTCTGGCCTCCATGGCCGAGGCAGAGCTGCCCGCACTCAAACCCTACCGCCCGCGCCAGCTGGTGCGCGAGCTCGCCAAGTCGCTGCACCGTGAGCTCGACCTGGCCGCCGAATGCCGCCATGCCGAGCGCATCGCCGTCAACATGGCGCCGCTGCCCTATGTCGTGATCCCGCGCGTGCACTGGGCCCACACCGGCCCGCGCGTCAATGTGCAAGACCTGGTCGAAGGCGTGCCCGGCAGCGCACTGGAGCAGCTCACGCCCGAGGCCGGTTTTGACCGCGGCGAACTGGCCCGCCGCGGCGCCCGCGCCGTGCTGAAAATGATTGTGGAAGACGGCCTCTTTCACGCCGACCCGCATCCCGGCAATGTGTTTTACCTGCCCGGCAACGGCATCGCCTTTATTGATTTCGGCATGGTCGGGCACTTGACCGCGCGGCGGCGGGAAGAGCTGCTGCAGCTGCTGCTGGGCCTGGTCGAGCGCCAGCCGCAAGCCGTGGCCGACGTGCTGCTCGACTGGACCGGCGACGAGCATGGCGTCAACCTGTCGCAGCTTGAGTCCGAAATCGAAACCTTCGTCGACCAGTACCACGGCACGCCGCTGGCCCAGCTCAGCCTGGGGCAAATGCTGTCCGATGTCACCGCCATCCTGCGCGAGCACCACTTGGGCCTGCCGCCTGACCTGGCGCTGCTGATCAAGGCCTTCATCTCGCTCGAAGGGATGGGCCGCGGGCTGGACCCGGGCTTTCACATGGCCACTGAAGCCACGCCACTGCTGCGGCAAGTGGTGCGCGCCCGCTACCAGCCCAAGGCCCTGGCCACCCGGAGCTGGCAAACCTTCAGCCGCGCGCTGGCCCTGGCCGGGCAGCTGCCGCATGATCTGTCGCGCCTGCTGCGCAACGCGCGCCGCGGCCGCGTGCACGTGGGCATAGAGCTGGCCCACCTCAAGCGCGTGGGCGACCAGTTGGACCGCGCCGCCAACCGGCTGGCTATGGCGCTGGTGATCGCCGCGCTCATCATCGGCTCGTCCATCGTCATGACGGTGAAGGGCGGGCCCACGCTGTTTGGCCTGCCGGCCTTCGGCTTTCTGGGTTTTACGGGCGCCATGGCCGGCGGCATATGGCTGGTGCGCGCTATCTGGCGCAGCAGCCGCAGCAGCAACGGCGTTGAAGAGGACTGAGGGCCCGGGCTGAAACTACAAACTACAGCTTGAGCTGCGCCGGCAAATACTTCGCCATCAAGTCGTCGTAATACGGCTTGAGTTCGGCCAGTACCGGCGGCCTGTCGTTCTTGGAATAGAGATCGTAGGGGTTGAACTTCTGCACCCATTCCAGGTGCGCCGCGTCCTGCGCGTCCGTCAGGTGGCCGTACTGGCCCTCACGGTGCCAGGCGTAGAAGGAGTGGTAGCGAATCATGTACAGCGCCGGCATCGGCAAATGCGACTTCAGCAGCTGGTACAGGTATTCGTCATGGCCCCAGGACATGTGCACCGCGTCCAGCCCGCAGCCGGGTGCATACACGCCGTACTCGCTGTTGTAACGCGCGTCACGGCTGTCGGGGTTCAGGTCAAAGTATTCGGGGTAAACGATGCGGTCTGAAAACCTGCAACCCACCGGGAAGGTGTCGCCCACCACGGCCCACTGCGGCTCGCCGAACAGGCACAGCACCTTGCCCAGGTCGTGGATGAAACCCGTCAGCACAAACCAGTCGGGGTGGCCGTCGGCGCGAATAGCCTCGGCGGTTTGCAGCAGGTGGCTGATTTGCGGCAGCTCGATGTCCGGGTCCGACTCATCGACCAGCGTGTTGAGGAATTCCAGCGCGGCCCAGGGCGTCATCTCGCGCTGCGAAAACGCCAGCCACTCGGCTTTCTTGCGCTGCACAAAATCGTAGGTCTGGTTCTGGTGGTTGTTGCGGTAGAAGGTGCGTACACGGTCCAGGCCGGGCTGCGCGTAATCGCGGTAAGCCGCGCGGTCAGGCTCACTGGCCAGCAAGGGGGTTGCCGGGGCGTTGGGGGTGGTTTGCGGCATGACGGCGTTCATCGTGCCATTGTAGGAAGCCCGGCCCCTGCGTGCAAACCCGGCTGTCGCGGCGGTTTGCCGGGGTTATATTGGGCCCGACCTCGATCCCCCATCAGCCACCGCCCGAAAGGCTTTATGCGCCGCAGACATTTCCAGCACTTTGTTGCCACGGGCCTTCTTTTCGCGTCTGCCCTGCTGGCCGGCGCCGTCCACGCGCAAGACGGCAACCCCAAAATCGGCGTGCTGATGCTGCACGGCAAAAACCCCGGCAGCAACAACGACCCCAACATGAGCCGCATCAAGCCCGTGCTGGAAGGCGCAGGCATGCTGGTGCTGTTTCCCGACATGCCCTGGTCGCGCGGCCGCTATATCGACGGCAACTGGGACAAGGCCATGGCCGAAATGACCGGCCATGTCAAAACCCTGCGCAGCCAGGGCGCCACGAAAATCGTGATTGCAGGCCACAGCCTGGGCGTGCCCGCCGCCATGAGTTTTGCCGCGCGCGGCGGCGACGTGCAGGCACTGGTGCTGCTGGCGCCCGGCCATGTGCCGGCGCGCTACTACGCATCGCCGCAAAGCAAGGTCGTGCGCGAAAGCGTGGACGAAGCCCGCGCACTGGTTGCCGCAGGCAAGGGCGATTCGCGTGAACGCTTTTCCGACATCAACCAGGGCAAGCAGCTGAGCGTGACGGCCACCGCGAAAGACTACCTCAGCTATTTCGACCCCGAGTCCGATGCCGACATGGGCGTCACCGCCCCGCGCATCCCGGCCGGCACCCCCGTGCTGACAGTGGTGGGCGAAGACGACGGCATCAGCAAATACGCCCGTCCCTACTTTGCCGACAAGCTGCCCGCCAACCCCAAAAGCCAGTACCTCGAAGTCAAGGCCAACCACCTCACCACACCGGTCGTGGCCAGCGAGGCGATGGTGCAGTGGATCAAAGCCGCGACGGCGCCATGAAGCACCGGCGCGCCAGCAGCGTTCAACGCGCGCGCTATTGCTTTGATAGCTGCTCGCGCCCGTCCTGATTGGGTTGCAGCCCTATTTTCTTTAAACAAATCCCGAAACGTCCTCACAGGAACCCCACCATGACACCGCATTCCTCCGCACGGTACCTGTGGCTGCGCCACGCACTGCCCGCTCTCCTGCTGTTGTGCATGGTCGTGGCCGGGAACGTACTGGCGCAAAGTGCGCCGCGCGTGGTCGACATTCCCACCCGCCCGGGTGTGACCCAGCGCTTTGTCTACATCGCGCCCACCCCGAACGCCACCCCCAAAGCCTCCGTCATATTGATGGCCGGCGGCCACGGCGGGCTGCAAATCAACGACAGCGGCGGCTATGGCTGGGGCAACGGCAACTTCGTCGTGCGCACGCGCCAGCAGTTTGCCGACGCCGGTTTTGCGGTCGCGGTGATTGATGCGCCGTCAGACAAACAGTCGCCGCCGTTTCTGTCGGGCAACCGGCAAAAGCCCGAACACACCGCCGACGTGCTGGCCGTGATTGCGTGGCTGAAGCAGCAGTCGCCTGTGCCCGTGTGGCTGGTGGGCACCAGCCGCGGCACACAGTCGGCCGCCTACATCGCCACGGAGGCGGCGCCGGCGCAGGGCGGCCCCGACGGCATCGTGCTCACGTCCACCATCCTGACCGACCCCAACGGCCGCGCCGTGCCCAAAATGCCGATGGAGAAACTGACGATTCCGGTGCTGGTGGTGCACCACGAACAAGACGGCTGCAAGCTCTGCGCCTTCAGTGACATGCCGCAGCTGATGGAAAAACTGGCCAAGACGCCGAAGGCCGAGCTGCTGACCTTCACCGGCGGCCAAAGCCGGGGCGACCCCTGTGAGGCCATGGCGTACCACGGCTATAACGGGCTGGAGGCCGAAGTGGTCGGCAAGATCGGCCGCTGGATGGCCGCGGCCAAGCCCTAGGGCGTTACGACCGCTTGGGCCGCATTCAAGCCTGTTCGGGCTTGTCCAGCAGCTTGTCGTTCGGGCTGTTGCCCGCGGCCGTGTGGTTGAGCGACAAGCTCACGCCTGCCCGCTTCTGCACGGTGTCTACCGCATCCGGGTCCGGCGCCACGCTCCAGGCCATGGCGGTGGTCAGCACCACCAGCGAAGGAATGGCCCGCAAATAGCGCGGGTGAAACAGGAAGTCGGCGATCTTTTTCATGGCGGCCTTTCTCGGCGATGTCTGCAGGTGGTTGCCCCGCAGAAAAAAACAAGCGTTCATCCTGCGCCGCCAAACTTAGAGCCATGCGTCTGCCACGTTGCGGTTTGTAAGGAAATGCCTCAGCGGCAGGTAAAGATGCGAACAGCGCCGAAAGCACCAAGCGCTATGGTATTGATAGCTGCTCGCGCACGTTCTGCCAGGGCTGCAGCCACTTTTCGTGATGAAAATGGCCTTTATTTCATTCCAGAAACCGGTTCACGCACGCCATCACCCCTTCGGCCTGGTCCTTGTGCGCCTCATGGCCGGCAAACGGAATGTTCAGCAGCTTCGCGCCGGGCACCTGCTCCGCCAGCTCAAACACACTGGCACGCGACACCAGGTGGTCTTCATCGCCGCGAATCGCCAGCAAGGGGCAACTGATCTGCTTGACGCAGTCGCCCGGGTAGCCGCTGGGGCCGTCGTCCAGCCACATCGGCACGACGGCATCAATCAGCGCCGCAAAGTCGGGCTGCGGGTTGACCGCGTTGTACAGCGCCACCGACTCGGGGAATTTTTTCGCCCAGCTTTGCGCCGTGACGCCGCCCAGCAGCTTGCGCACCGGGTCATCGGCCTTGAGCATTTTGTCGGTGCCAATGACAACCAGCTTGTCGATCAGTGACGCAGTCTGCGCGGCCATGCGCAACGCCGTGATGCCGCCGTCGCTGAAACCCACCACGCTGCAGCGCTCAACGCCCAGGTGCTGCAGCACAGCAGCAGCGTCAAGCGCCAGCCGCTGGTAGGTCACGCCCGCCGTGCCCAGGGTTGACTTGCCGTGGCCCCGGCTGTCGATGCCGATCACGCGGAAGCGCTTCTGCAGCAGCGGCAGGGCGCTGTTGAAGTCCTTCATCGTGCCCAGCCCACCGTGCAGAAACAGCAGCGGCGGGTCGGCGTCATCACCGTGAACCTCAAAGTAAATCTTCGCGCTGTCCAGCGTCAGGTGCTCGCCGCTCTGGTGATCAAACTGGCCGGCCTTCACCCCCGCCCCGCGGCTGAACGTGTCGGCAGCCACGTCAACGCCCCGTGCTGCCGCGGCGCGACTGCAGCTGGTTGCTGCCGCCCACATGCGACTCCCGGTCGCTGCGGCTGTTGGCCGTGCGCTGGCCCTCGTTCTTCTGCGTAGGTTTTTGCTCACCCATCTGGTTGAAGTCGTTTTCAACCTTGCCGCCGTGGCCCGATGCTTTGGGTGTGCCGTCTTGCTCCATCGCTCCGCCGGCCTGGTTGCGTGCGTCCTCGGTTGCGAGTTGCTTGTTCTGCTTGTTTTTTGCGTTCTGTTTGTTCGGCATGGTGTGTCTCCAGATAAAGGGGTTGAACAAGGGCCAGCGTGCAAACAAGGCAACACCAACCCGCGTAACAACCATTCTGAAAACCCCGAATGCCCGCCCATGTCAGACAGCGCCCCGTACCCAAGCGCGACAAGGCGAAGGGAAAGCAAGCCGGATTGCTATGAATTAAATAGCTGCTCGCGCACGTTCTGCTTGGCCCAACGGCCCATTTGACTTAAGACCAGCGTTACATCAACCCGCAGATGTATCCGAAAACTGCGCTTCAATCTTGTGCCCGTCCAGGTCCCGCACAAAGCAGCCGTAATACTGCGGCCCATACAAAGGCCGCGGGCCCGGCGCGCCATCACCCTGCCCACCCAGCTCCAGCGCCTTGGCATAAAACGCATCCACCTGCGCTTTGGAAACGGCGAGGAAACCAAAATGCGAGCCATTGCCCACATGCGCCTTCCCGCCATCGTGCGGCACACCCACCCAGAACTCCGGATACGCGCGCCCAAAAGCGACGGCACCAGGGTGCTCCATGATCACCTTGATCTCCATCGCACCCAGCACAGCGGTGTAGAACGCCTTGGCACGTGGAAAGTCGTTTGTGCCGATGGAGACGTGGGACATGATGCTTTCGGGGAGGGATGGGGTGTTGGGCATGGGCTTGTCCTCGTTGGTTGAAAAGGAAAAGCTTAGCCAGCCGTATGGCCCCTGGCAACGAAGACCCCAGTTCTGCAAAGCCTATTGGTGCGGTATCGTCAGTACAAACAAATGCGCGCAAGGAGGGTTTGATGGATCATGATTTTTTGAAAGGTGCTGACCGCGAGCGGCCCTTCACTCCGCCGCCTGAGCAACCCGTTCTCCGTTGGCTTGGCGCACTACTCACACTCCTGGCTCTCATTTACGCAGGCTACCGAACAACTGATTGGTGGAATCAACGCCCGCCGGTCACCGGAATCACGCCGGCGCCCACGCGCCCCAGCCAGGCCACAGGGCAACCACAAGGACAGCCTCTACCCAGCACAGCACCAGAACCAGGGAGTCGACTCGTCACCAAGTGCCTAGCCAACGGCAAAACCACATACAGCGACGGCGACTGTGCTGCAGGCGCAAAGACCAGCCGGGTCGTGACTAAGGAAAATCACAACCTGATGGATGCGGTCCGCCTACCGGAGACACCTCCAGCAGCAGAACCACCAGCTCAATCAACGGTGATAGCAGAGAGCAAACCCAACTACGACTATGCCGCGATGAAAGCGGAGTGCGCAGCATTGGACGAACGCATCAAACATCTAGACGCAATGGCTCGCCAGCCACTCGACGGTCAAACCCAGGATCGGATACGCGACGATCGGAAAAAGGCCCGCGATAGGCAGGCCCGGATCCCCTGTAGATAGACAACAACAAACAAAATAAAACCACTGGATGAATGTACAAGGGGACAAAAAGCGGACAAAATGTCCGAAATTATTCCCGCCGCATGAAAACCACACCACTTATCACTGCCGACCACTCCGCAACCATCGCCTATTTGGCGGCCGCTCGCAAAACCCACACCCAAGAAGCGGTAGCCAAACACCTCAAGGTCAGCCCTCGCCACCTCCGCCGATGGGAGACGGGCGAATTACCTCCACCGGCGCACATCGCGGCCGAGCTTCAGAGACTCCTCAACTTCGGCCCCCTTTCGGGAAATGGTGACTTCAAGTTCCTCGACCTGTTCGCCGGCATCGGTGGCATCCGGCTCGCGTTTGAAGCAATCGGCGGTGAATGTGTGTTCACCAGCGAGTGGGACTCTTATGCCCAGAAGACCTACACAGAGAACTTTCAGGGCGGGCACCCGCTGAACGGTGACATCACCCAAATCCACGAAAAAGATATTCCAGACCACGACGTCTTATTGGGCGGATTCCCCTGTCAGCCCTTCTCCATCGCCGGAGTTTCAAAAAAGAATGCCTTGGGGCGCGCACACGGCTTTGCGGATGCAACTCAAGGCACCCTGTTCTTTGATGTGGCGCGGATCATTGCCGAGAAACGTCCTCGCGCCTTCATGCTTGAGAACGTCAAGAATCTTCAGTCCCATGACAAGGGGCGGACGTTTGACGTCATCCTTAAAACCCTGCGTGATGAACTCGGCTATCAGGTTTTCCACAAGGTCATCGACGGCGCTCACTTTGTGCCACAGCATCGTGAGCGAATCATCATCGTCGGGTTCCGTGAGCCGGTCATGTTTGACTGGGATATGGTTGATCTGCCGGGCAAAGGCCAGCACACCCTTGGCGAAATTCTTCACAAAAAAGTCGGCGAACCGGAACTGGAATGGGACGGTGATAAGTATTACGACCACGCAAAACGCAAAGTACTCGACAAGTACACGCTGACTGACAAGCTCTGGGCTTACTTGCAAGCCTACAAAAAGAAGCACCAAGAAGCGGGTAATGGATTCGGTTTCGGCCTCGTCACTCCAGACAGCGTTACACGCACGCTGTCTGCGCGTTACTACAAAGATGGCTCTGAGATTCTCGTGAGCCAAGGGAGCAAAAAGAATCCCCGTCGCCTAACACCACGTGAATGCGCGCGCTTGATGGGCTTTCCGGACAGTTTGAGAATTCCGGTTTCCGATACGAGGGCTTATAAGCAGTTTGGCAACTCAGTGATCGTTCCGGTCATGACTGCAGTCGCCAGAGCTATGCAGCCGCTAATCGTTGAATCCATTCGTCAAGAGAATCAGCCAATACCAAGAGCGGCTTAATCAGGTCACACACGTCCCATCAACCCTCATGGCGACAATGCTCACAAAGTAGCTTATTCGCACATCATAAATTCGTTGCAGCGGCTAAACATTGACTGATGTTGTTGATCAGGCTACCCGTAGCCGGATGATGGCGGGTATCAAGGGCAAGGACACCAAGCCGGAAATAGCTGTTCGCGCAAACTTGCATCGCCTTGGATTGCGGTTCACTTTGGGTGGATCATTACTACCGGGAAAACCAGATCTGGTTTTCCCACGTCATAAGACCGTGGTATTTGTGAACGGCTGCTTCTGGCACTGTCATAGCTGCAGCGGCTTTCGATGGCCATCGACAAATACAGAGTTCTGGGAGACGAAGTTAGTTGGCAATGTGGCCAGAGATAAGCGGCATGTGCGCGAGTTGCACAGCCTTGGATGGCGCGTCGTGGTGATCTGGGAATGTGCAGTTCGCCAAGCCGTCAAACAAACAACTACGCAGCCATATCTCATTGCCCGCGACTGGGTTGTCAACTACGATGCCCCATATCTCGAAATATCCAGAGGGCAAGGTCGTGGCTTTTCAAAACGTAAATCAACTTCTCGCTCGATTTAAGGGACTCGGAGCTACTCGCGTTTTTTGCAAACGTCTTGCCGAAAACGACAATTCAAAGCAGCAAATTTATCTCGGTAGCAAATTTGAAGTTCTCTCCTTTTTTCCCCACGGAGAAATAACGGCCCACCCCGCTTTAAGCGTTCCGAATTTCAAAGCGCCGTTGAGATTTTTTTGGGTAACCGATACGACCACGGAGCAAGCACCGGGAACACAGCTCATCCTCTATCCGCAGTACCCCGAGGTGCGCCTGTCCGGTTTTCTGATGGGGTGTGCCTCTGCCCCATCCGCAGATTTGCAACAGCGGCCCAAAGATCAACGCCGCGGCACTGACGGCAGGGTTCTGATCTTCGGAACAACCACCGACAACAGGACATTCGCGCATTTGGCGCCCGAGTCATCAAGTCTCGCTGAAGAATTACTTTCCTCATTCGCCGAACATCCGCCCGACGGTCTGTTCATGGAGCTCACCCTTCCAGTTGACTCAGCACAAAACAGGGCGCTTGTTCTGGATGCTCTGAGAGAGATCTATCTGCGGGGTACGCATCCATCTTGCCGCCGAGACAAGAATGGAAACGTAATTCCTTACAAAGCACCGAATGGAGGCGGCTATACATTGGAAGCGTTGTTGGGCATTACCCCTAATGGGAATGCGGAGCCCGACTATCTTGGGTGGGAAATCAAAGCGTTTAGCAGGCAACGAGTCACGCTGATGACGCCGGAACCAAACGGCGGTTGGTACAGAGAAAACGGCGTGAAGGCTTTCGTTGAAAAATATGGTCGCCTTCTAGATGGCGGGGTTAAATACTTTACCGGGCTCCATAAAGTAGGTGTTCCATGCGCAGCCAGCGGTATGACTATGCATCTCAGCGGCTTCGATGCAGGCTCAGGTAAAGTGACCGACGTCAACGGAACAATTTATCTATCCGCTGCCGACGGTGCCAACGCTGCGTCTTGGGGGTTCGCAGAACTGCTGACGCACTGGAATCGAAAACATGCCTTTGCCGCATATGTGCCGTATACGAGCACAAAAGATCCAATTTCATATCAGTATCGCAGTCCGATATTGATGGGCGCGCATACAGATTTTTCAAAGTACCTTCAGGCACTGAGCGTGGGAGCCGTCGTGTTTGATCCAGGCTCTAAGGTAACCAATGCCGGTTCTGCGAATTCGAAGGTCAAGGCTCGTAGCCAATTCCGGATCAACGTGAGTGGCCTGCATACTCTGTATGAAACCTTGACTGCCGAACCACTTTGAACAGTCTAGACATACCTTTGTACTCGTCGAAGGGAGCTTTAGTATTTTCACACCGCGAACTCTTCAAATGGTCCGGTACGAACGAGCCCTTTTGGCAAACAACGCTGAGTGCAAACCGCGACACAAATGAACTAGAAAAACATTAACTAAAACTTGTGCTGGTACGGTCTCACCATCTGGGAGTTTGAACCCGCTAATCGGAACCGTACGACACCCGAAGCGGCTAGGTCAATACGTATTCAGAAATTGAGCAACCGTCATGGATGCACCACCTAAATGGCCCGGAGATGGATATGGGCCAAATTGAGCAGGTCGATCTTTCGGTGTGTATTCGTCGCATCCATCAACGCCATCGCACGCGACAAACACCTGATTCTGCGTTACGTTGTCTTGAGAGCCTGAACGGATGTTAAAGCCGAACTTTGGCTTGGCTTGAGCATTAAATAAGACTGGCAGCTGCTTTATCGCAGCATAAGAAGGACACACGTTACGGATGTGGGAATCGCAAACTTTGCACCCAAATGGATTTGCGCGACGCATCTGTTTATCCGGCCCTCCATACCTCACACACCACAAAATATTTTCAGCCACCGACGAATGAACTTTCCGTGCCTGAGCAGCCATCCAAATCAGCCGCTCTATCTTCCCCCACATCGCACTACTGGCAAAAACACCGCTATGAAATTGCCCTCTTACTGGGACCAGGGCCAGCGGCGCTTTTACAAATGTCTCGACCCAGTTATCTATTGGTAGAACCGGCAGAGAACCAAAACACTGCTGTGCAAAAAGTTGCATTACTTTTGGACTCTGGTAACTCGAGCCCAACCGCGTGTATTGGGCAACGCAGTCGACTTGAGATAAGTTCGATGGGTCCCAATTAGCTACTCGTAAATCATGGTGCATTAGGAGAGACAGGATTGCTCGGGGAGGCCCTCTATTGAATGCAGAGTAGTTGTCGTACAACGCGGCCCTTGCTCGACCCCTAGCTGGTGCCTGTTCCATTAATGAAATTAACGCTGGAGTATCAAGTCTCCGGAAATTCTGACCGGTTACGGCCCGCAATTTACTCAGCTCAAACCGACTATATGAAACCCCATTTGCACCTATCGGGGTAACAAAGCGCTGCGCAAAAAATTCCGTCGCTCCTCCAGGGCCAACCAAAGATGAGTATTTCTGGAATAGGGCCAGCGGATTTGAGACGTCGCGAAATTCATTCCACGCGGGCAATAAATAAAAGTCTGCATGAATTCCGCCGCCGGTCTGAATTCTTTCTCCGAAAGAAGCCACATAAGCATGCAACTGGATTAATTCCCCCTTGCGACCTCCATCTGAATTCCAGCTGGCGATATATCGAGCCAAACCAAAAACCGGGTCCCAGCATTTTCCAAATGGTAGTTTTCCACCAAACGAGCTCACCACGATTTGTTCCCACAACTCTCGCAGTAGGTTATTCGCTGACGCCAATGCACCAGTCAATGCACCAACGATATCGCTCAGAACGACAGGATCATCTAAGCCAAGTCGTGATCTTGCGGCGGCTTCTGCAACAGCTATGTACTTAGCATTTAGCTGCAGCGACAGATCCTTGCTGATAGCCAGAGTGATACGCAAACGACCGGTTGATCTGTTGAAGGCAATGCTATGAACAAATCCAAAAATTCGATCTCTTTCACCTGCTCTTTGTCCGCTACCAAGAGTGGGATCCATCTCGTGAAAATACAGGATCGGAAATAACGGTAAATCCGGATCGTATAGATAGGTAAGCGGCAACCACTCCTGCGGAAAATCGGGAACCTCAAAATCATAAAAATAGGCCAAGGCATCAAACGCCATAGTCAACCCCCTGTATTTCTATCAGACATCGAATTCTCGGCACGCCAATTTCCCATTACAAGGAAACCTCCGCATGCCGAGCAATAAACGCAGGCACAGCAGGTTTCGCACAACGCTGCAGTCCCATTAAAACCGAGTGATCAGTTCTTGCAATACGATGCCGGATACGCAAGTCATGCTGTATCTGGTGCAACAGTAATGCCGCCATCTCCGCATCAGCCATAGCCCTGTGCGCGCGGCCGGCTTTAGGCAAGCGGTGGTAGTCAATCAGCACGCCGAGCTTGTGGCTGGGTGCCTGGGGATACAGTCTTCTGGCGACCAGCATGGTGCAGGCAAAGGGCTGGGTTGCCGTCTCCCCTGCGCGGCTTAGTTCAGCCTCCCAGAACCTGCGGTCAAAAGAAGCGTTGTGCGCCACCATGGGCGCGTTGCCGACAAAGCGATTTGCTTCGGCCATGACTTTCTCGGCTACAGGCGCGGCGGCAACCATGGCGTTGCTGATGCCTGTCAGGCTTTCGATAAAGGACGGGATATAGCGCCCCGCGTTCATGAGGCTTTGAAACCTGTCCACCACCTGGCCGTGCTCGACCAGCACGATGGCCACTTCGGTCGCACGG
The DNA here is from genome assembly GCF_056403595.1 of Polaromonas sp. P2_G11. Classification (NCBI taxonomy): domain Bacteria; kingdom Pseudomonadati; phylum Pseudomonadota; class Betaproteobacteria; order Burkholderiales; family Comamonadaceae; genus Polaromonas; species Polaromonas sp. P2_G11. The sequence goes on from NZ_JBFUFE010000004.1 coordinate 261,766, forward strand.
TCACCCATCGCGGGCGACAGGCCTGTGGTTTCAAAGTCGATGACGGCGATGCGGCTCATGGCTCAGGTGTGTGTGGTCGCCAAAAATGAAAACACCATGAAATCAACCTTTTCAAAGGTTCAAACTTCATGGTGTTCATGGAGGTCCGGCCAGTCAACGCATTGACTCACAGCCGGGCTGGTTACTTGTAGAACGACTCTACTTTGCCCTTGAGTTTGATCATCAGCGGGTTGCCCTTGCGGTCGACCTTGTTGCCCACGGGCACCTTGATCCAGCCTTCGCTGATACAGTACTCGGCAACGTCGTTGCGCTCTTTGTCGTTGAAGCGGATACCGATGTCGTGTTCAAAGATCGCTCTGACGAAGTGCGGGCTGCGCTCGTCGGTGGAGAGGTGGTCGGGCAGCGATGGGCGCTCTGCTGTTTTGGTTTCTTCGGTCATGGTGTCAAGTAAGAACTGAGTGGTCGCTTAGACGTCGATGTTGGCGGCGCGCAGGGCGTTCTGTTCAATGAACTCGCGGCGTGGCTCCACTTCGTCGCCCATCAGCATGGTGAAGACGTGATCGGCTTCGATGGCGTCGTCGATCTGTACGCGCAGCAGGCGGCGCACGGTCGGGTCCATGGTGGTTTCCCACAGCTGGGCGGGGTTCATCTCACCCAGGCCTTTGTAGCGCTGGCGTGCGGTGGCGTTTTCTGCCTGGCCAATCAACCAGGCCATGGCCTGGCGGAAGTCACCAATCTTTTCTTCCTTCTGGCGCTCGCCCTCACCGCGCATGACTTTTGCGCCTTCGCTGATCAAGCCGCGGAAGGTGGCGGCTGCATCGGCCAGGGTGGAATAGTCAGCGCCGTGCACAAAGTCTTGCGTGAGCACGCTGCTCTTGACGTTGCCGTGGTGGCGGCGGCTGATGCGCAAGATGGGCTTGTCGGTGCGGGTGTCAAACTCGCCGGCCACTTCGGCGGGGGCGCCGGTGGTGTTGAGTTCACGCAGCTTGGCCTGCAACGTGACGGCTGACACTTCTGCGTCGGCCACGGTGTCCAGGTTCAGGCTCACGCCGTCGGCAATGGCGCGCAGGGCTTCTGCGTCCATGAAGCCGCGCAGGCGGGCAATTACGGACTCAGCCAGCTGGTGCTTGCGGGCCAGTTCGGCCAGCGTCTCGCCCGTCAAAACCGTGCTGCCTTCAGCGCCGGTTTGCACAGACGCGTCTTTCAGTGCAATGCGCAGCAGGAAGCCGTCTAGCGCTGCGGTGTCTTTGAGGTACTGCTCTTCCTTGCCGGCCTTGACCTTGTACAGCGGTGGCTGCGCAATGTAGATGTGGCCGCGCTCAACAAGCTCGGGCATCTGGCGGTAGAAGAAGGTGAGCAGCAGCGTGCGGATGTGGGCGCCGTCAACGTCGGCGTCGGTCATGATGATGATGCGGTGGTAGCGCAGCTTGGCGACGTTGAAGTCGTCGGTGCCTGGCGTGCCACCAATGCCGCCTGCCTTGCCGATGCCGGTGCCGAGGGCGGTGATCAGCGTCAAGATTTCGTTGCTGGTCAAAAGCTTTTCGTAGCGGGCTTTTTCAACGTTCAGGATCTTGCCGCGCAGGGGCAGGATGGCCTGGAATTTACGGTCACGGCCCTGCTTGGCAGAGCCACCGGCGGAGTCACCCTCGACCAGGTAGATCTCGCACATGGCGGGGTCTTTTTCCTGGCAGTCGGCCAGCTTGCCGGGCAGGCCCATGCCGTCGAGAACACCTTTGCGGCGTGTCATGTCGCGGGCCTTGCGCGCGGCTTCGCGAGCGCGGGCTGCTTCAATGATCTTGCCGACGATGATTTTTGCGTCGTTGGGGCGCTCTTGCAGGTAGTCGTGCAGGAGGCGGCTCACGATGTCTTCCACCGGGCCGCGCACTTCGCTGGAGACCAGCTTATCTTTGGTCTGGCTGCTGAACTTGGGCTCTGGCACCTTCACGCTCAGCACGCAGCACAGGCCTTCTCGCATGTCGTCGCCGGTGACTTCAACCTTGGCTTTCTTGGCCAGTTCGCTGTCATCAATGTATTTGTTGATGACGCGGGTCATGGCGGCGCGCAGGCCCGTCAGGTGGGTACCGCCGTCGCGCTGGGGAATGTTGTTGGTGAAGCAGAGCACCTGTTCGCTGTAGCCGCTGTTCCACTGCATGGCAACTTCAACACCGATGTTGGTGCCCTGGTCGCTGGCGCGGTCGCCCATGGCGGCAAACACGTTGGGGTGCAGAACCGTTTTGCCTTTGTTGATGAACTCAACAAAACCTTTCACACCGCCGGCGCCGGCAAAGTCGTCTTCCTTGCCGCTGCGCTCGTCTTTGAGGCGAATGCGCACGCCGTTGTTCAGAAAGCTCAGCTCGCGCAGGCGCTTGCTCAGAATTTCGTAGTGGAAATCGTTGTTCTCTTTGAAGATGTCGGTGTCGGGCAGAAAGTGGACTTCAGTGCCGCGCTTGTCGGTGTCGTCCATGACTTTCATCGGTGACACATCAACACCGTTGACTTGTTCGATGATGCGGTTTTGCACAAAGCCGCGAGAGAACTCCATGACGTGCACTTTGCCGTCGCGGCGAATCGTCAGGCGCAGCATCTTGCTGAGTGCGTTCACGCAACTCACGCCCACGCCGTGCAGGCCGCCTGAAACCTTGTAGCTGTTCTGGTTGAACTTGCCGCCGGCGTGAAGTTCGGTCAGGGCGATTTCAGCAGCAGAGCGCTTGGGCTCGTGCTTGTCGTCCATCTTGATACCGGTCGGGATGCCGCGGCCGTTGTCGGTGACGCTGACGGAGTTGTCGGCGTGGATGGTGACGACGATGTCGTCGCAATGGCCGGCCAATGCTTCGTCGATCGAGTTGTCGACCACCTCAAACACCAGGTGGTGCAGGCCGGTGCCGTCGGACGTATCGCCGATGTACATGCCGGGGCGCTTGCGCACGGCCTCCAGGCCTTCCAGGATCTGGATGGAGCCTTCACCATAGGCTTCGGACGCGCCGGCCTGGTTGGTGTCGATCTTGGGCTGGAAATTGGAGCTTCCCTCGCCCGCGGCGCCGTCGTTGACGTTTACCTGATCGGCTTCGTTCGGTGTGTTTTCTTCAGTCATAGCCAGCTTTATTTCCGATCTTTTATCGAATTGCTTCGATTTCTTCAATCTCTTGAATGACCAAACCCGCGGAGAGTCGCGGGTCTGGTTGTTGGTTAGCGTGTGGTCAGCGCGTTAAATGCGCATCGGCATCACCACGTATTTAAAGGCTGCATCGTCGGGGATGGTCAGCAGCGCGGAGCTGTTGGAGTCAGCCAGTTCGATCTTCACCATGTCCTGGTCCATGTTGGCCAGCGCGTCGATCAGGTAGGTAACGTTGAAGCCGATTTCGATGGCGTCGCCGCCGTAGTCGATGTCGAGCTCGTCGACAGCTTCTTCCTGCTCGGCATTGTTGGAAGCCACGCGCAGGGTGCCGGGTTCGATGTTCAGGCGCACGCCCTTGAACTTCTCGCTCGTCAAAATCGCGGTGCGCTGCAGGCTGGCCAGCAGGGGCACACGGCCCAGCGTGATGATGTTTTTGTGGTTCTTGGGAATCACGCGGTTGTAGTCGGGGAACTTGCCTTCGACCAGCTTGGTGACGAATTCCATACCTTCAAAGCTGAACTTGGCCTGGTTGCCGGCAAATTGCATTTCGATGGCGCCTTCTTTGTCGCTGAGCAGGCGCTGCATTTCCAGAACTGTCTTGCGCGGCAGGATCACTTCCTGCTTGGGCACTTCAACGTCGAGCGTGGCCGAGGAGAAGGCCAGGCGGTGGCCGTCAGTAGCCACCAGGCTTAGCTGCTTGCCTTCGGCGACGAAGAGGATGCCGTTGAGGTAGTAGCGAATGTCGTGCACCGCCATGGCAAACGAAACCTGGTTGAGCAGCTCTTTCAAAACCTTTTGCGGCACCGAGAAGCTGGGGCCGAAATTGGCGGCTTCCTGCACCAGCGGGAAGTCTTCAGCCGGCAGGGTTTGCAGGGTGAAGCGGCTTTTACCGCCCTTGAGGATCAGCTTGTTCTGCGACGACTCGAGCGAGACGGTCTGGTCGCTGGGCATGGAACGCAGGATGTCGATGAGCTTGCGGGCACCCACGGTGGTGGTGAAGTTGCCGGCGTCGCCGTCGAGCTCGGCAGTGGTGCGGATCTGGATTTCAAGATCGCTCGTGGTGAGCTGCAGCTGGGCGCCAGTTTTGCGGATCAGCACGTTGGCAAGGATGGGCAAGGTGTGCCTGCGCTCAACGATGCCGGCCACCGACTGCAGTACCGACAAAACTTTATCCTGGGTTGCTTTCAGAACGATCATGACTTCCTCTGTATATATCTTTAATTCTTTAATTCAAATTAGTAGTAGTAGATAAGGGTGGCGCCCATCTGTGGATAGTGCCATTTTCCCCTTTTTGATCAACCACTTGGCGTTTGTTTAACCATGTGTTCAGACGCCCCTGAACTGCACTGCTGAATATGAACAACTTTCGATTGTCATCTGCTTCTGTGGATAAGCCATGGGTTGTTCAAAAGTTGTCCCCAAAGTTATTGTGAGGGTGGCTGGGCTCTGTAAAACACCGTGAAAACCGGGCGCAAGAGGGTTCATGGAGTTAATGGGGCGCATGGAGGTTGTTCCTCAGCCTTTCAGGGTCTGTTCAAGCACATGCAGCTGCTGGTTGAGCTCTGTCATTTGCTGGCGCTCGGCAGACATCTTGCGCACGGCGTGCAGCACGGTGGTGTGGTCACGCCCGCCAAAGAGCTCACCGATCTCGGGGAGGCTCTTTTGCGTGAGTTCCTTGGCCAGGTACATGGCAATCTGCCGCGGCCGCGCAATGCTGGCTGGCCGCTTCTTGGAATACATGTCGGCCACTTTGATCTTGTAATAGTCGGCGACGGTCTTCTGGATGTTCTCGACGCTGATCTGCCGGTTCTGAATGGAAAGCAGGTCACGCAGGGCCTCACGGGCCAGCTGGATGGAGATTTCCTTGAGATTGAAGCGTGAGTACGCCAGGATCTTGCGCAAGGCGCCTTCGAGCTCACGCACGTTGGAGCGGACGTTCTTGGCGACGAAGAAGGCGACTTCTTCGGGCATGGAGGCGCCTTCGGCTTCGGCCTTGCGGATCAGGATGGCGACGCGCATTTCGAGCTCGGGCGGTTCGATGGCGACGGTGAGGCCGGAATCAAAGCGCGACACCAGGCGTTCGTGGATATCCGTCAAACCCTTGGGATAAGTGTCGCTGGTCATCACGATGTGCGACTTTTTGGTCAGCAAGGCCTCGAAAGCGTTGAAAAACTCTTCCTGGGTGCGGTCCTTGTTGGCAAAGAACTGGACGTCGTCAATCAGCAGCAAATCCAGGGAGTGATAACGCTCCTTGAATTCATCAAAAGTCTTGCGTTGGTAAGCTTTAACCACATCTGAAACAAATTGTTCAGCATGGATGTAGAGAACTTTGGCGGCGGGGTTGTCCGACAGCAATTTATTGCCGATCGCGTGCATCAAATGCGTCTTGCCCAAACCTACGCCGCCGTAGATAAAAAGCGGGTTGTAAAGCTGGCCCAGGCTGCTGGAAACATGCAGCGCGGCGGCCCGGCCCATGCGGTTGGCCGTGCCTTCAATCAGGGTGTCGAAGGTCAGCGCGCTGTTGAGCCGATTCTTGAACGGCGCGCCGGCGGCTTCTTCGGGAACGCCCAGGCCGACGGGTTCAGGAACGCCGGAGCCTTCAAAGCTGCGAACCAGAGAAGAAGACTTGGCGGGCGCTTCGCGCGGAGCAAGTGCTAACTCAAGGGGGATGCTTTGCCCGGAAATTTTCTCAAGCAGGGCCGAAATGCGGCCGGCATACTGGGCGCGAACCCAGTCCAGTTTGAACCGGTTACCCACTAAAACGGTGACTTTGGTGAGGTCGGGAGCGACCTCGACAAGCAGGGGGCGGATCCAGGTATTGAACTGTTGTTCAGGTAATTCCTGGGCCAGGTGGTCGACGCAGCTCTGCCACAAGTCCTGGTTCAGATTTTGGACGGATGCCTCACTCATGGCTGGTTTTGGCTGGGTTGCTGGCCTGGCAAGAGGCGCCCGGCAGCGGTGAGCTGCTTGTGGATATTGTTAATTTTGAGCACCGGCAATTGTAGTCCGGACGAGGAGTTATCCACAAAATAATTGATCCGGGTTTCAACCTATTTTGGGCACTGGTTTGGGGTATGTAGCGACCCGGTTCGCCGCATCTCAGCCTTTACCCCAAATGGGCGGGCTAACTTGTTGCCAGTGTTAGGAAATCTGCGATAATCATGGGTTTCCCTGATTCGCGGCGGGTTTTGCCTGCCTTGAAGACTTGCAGAGATGGTTGTGTTGTACGGCCACCAAGATCATTCGAATCGCCCAAAGCAGTGTGTCTTATAACTAAGGCAAGGTAACGGCAAAGGGGAAAGCTTTGTAGCTGACCGGCTAGTAGGACTCAATCATGAAACGCACATACCAACCATCCAAAGTCAAACGCGCTCGTACGCACGGCTTCCTGACCCGCATGAAAACGCGTGGCGGCCGCGCAGTGATTGCTGCACGCCGCGCCAAAGGCCGCAAGCGCCTGGCCGTATAAGCCTGTTTCCTGCTGGCCATTCGCAGTTTTTTAAACTGACGCCTGGCGCTCGTGCAACGGCTTCAAACCCGACCCCAGTTCCAGGCAGTTCTTGCCGGCGCCATTGTTGCAAAAACAACGCACTTCGCATTGCACCGCAATGCGCTGGACGCAAAGCCCGTGCAAGCTGAGCCAGGCAAGCTGGCTGATGTGATCGCGGCAAGGCCGCTGTTTCCCGTACAGGATGTCTGGCTTGGGGCCATGGTTCCCAAACGCTGGGCCAAACGCGCCGTCACACGTAACGCCATCAAACGACAGATCTACACCGTGAGCGCTGATTTTTCGCATCAGTATCCTCAGGCTGCTTTTGTGGTCCGCTTGCGGCGTGATTTTTCGCGCAAGGAATTCATCAGTGCGACGTCCGAGCAGCTCAAGCTGGCGGTACGCACCGAAGTGCTGGCGCTGATGCAGGCAGGAGCCAAGGCGCCATGAGCTCCGTTTTTGCTGCACTGGCACCTCTTTTCCGTTTGCCGCAAACCCTGCTGATTGGCCTGGTCAAAGGCTATCGCTTGTTGCTCAGCCCATGGCTGGGCTCAGCCTGCCGGTTTGAGCCGACGTGTTCCGCCTATTCACTGCAGGCCCTGCAGCAGCACGGCGCAACAGTCGGCAGCTACCTCACCTTGCGCCGGCTGGTACGCTGCCATCCCTGGTGCGATGGCGGGCACGACCCGGTGCCGCCTGTTCCCCTCTTTTCCCGCCTGGCCACCCCTGTGGCCTCCACCCCTTCTAAAAAGACGCCGTCATGAACGACATCCGCCGCACCATCCTGTGGGTGATTTTTGGTTTTTCCATGGTCCTTTTGTGGGACCAATGGCAGGTATATAACGGCCACAAGGCGACCTTTTTCCCGTCAGCCACGCAAAGCGCCAAGGCACCGGTCGCGGGCTCCTCTGCACCTGTAGCTGCCGGCGCTACGGCTTCTTCCGTGCCTGCGCCGCAGGCTGCCAACGCAACGCCAGGCGCGCCTGGTGCCGTGCCGGCAGGCGCTCCATCGATCGCGCCGTCGACCGCCAAAGAACGCTTCGTTGTGAATACCGATGTGCTCACGCTGACCTTTGACAGCGAAGGCGGCACCCTGGTGCACTCGGCATTCGTCAAGTACAAGGACCAGGCGCACACGGCCGAAGGTTTTGTCTTGATGGACGAAAGCGCAAGCCGTGTTTATGTGGCGCAGACAGGACTTGTTACGGCACCCGGCACCACCGGAGGCTTTCCTACCCACAAAACGCCAATGGCCGTGGTTCCAGGCGAACGAGCGCTGAAAGAAGGCCAGGACGAACTGCAGATCAAGTTTGAGTCGGCGGAAGTCGGCGGCGTCAAGCTGGTCAAGACCTACACCCTGAAACGCGGCGCTTACGACATTGCGGTGCGCCACGACATCGTCAACACCGGCACAGCCGCGGTGTCGCCCCAGCTGTATCTGCAGCTCGTGCGTGACGGCAACAAGCCGCCCGGAGAGTCTTCTTTTTATTCCACCTTCACCGGCCCGGCGATTTATACCGAAGCCAAGAAATACCAAAAAGTGGAATTCAAGGACATCGAGAACAACAAGGTTGACGTCGAAAAGCAGGCCACCAATGGCTATATCGCCATGGTCCAGCATTACTTTGCAACTGCCTGGATTCTTCCGGATGGTCTCAAGCGCGACCTGTTGTTCCAGAAGGTCGCCAACAACCTGTATTCCGTCGTCATGATCACGCCGCTGGACACCATCGCAGCAGGCACGACCAAGTCGGTCGAGGCGAAATTTTTCGTCGGCCCCCAGGAAGAAAAAACACTGGAAGCCATTGCACCGGGCCTGGAGCTGGTGAAGGACTACGGCTGGTTGACCATCCTGGCCAAGCCACTGTATTGGCTGCTCGACAAACTGCACGGCTTCATCCATAACTGGGGCTGGTCCATCGTGGCTTTGGTGCTGCTGCTGAAAATCGCGTTCTACTGGCTCAATGCCAAGGCGTATGCCAGCATGGCCAAGATGAAGGCGATCAATCCCAAGATCATGGAAATGCGTGAACGCCTGAAAGACAAGCCGCAGGAAATGCAGCAGGCGATGATGAAAATCTACAAGGAAGAAAAAGTCAACCCGATGGGCGGCTGCTTCCCGATCATGATCCAGATCCCCGTGTTTATCGCGCTGTACTGGGTGCTGCTGTCCAGCGTTGAAATGCGCAATGCACCCTGGATCTTGTGGATTCACGACCTTTCGGCGCCGGATCCATTCTTCATCCTGCCCGTGCTGATGACCCTGACGACCATGCTGCAAACGGCGCTCAATCCCGCTCCGCCGGATCCGATGCAGGCCAAGCTGATGTGGTTCATGCCGCTGATCTTCAGCGTGATGTTCTTCTTCTTCCCGGCTGGCCTGGTGCTGTACTGGATTACCAACAACATCCTGTCCATCGCGCAGCAGTGGGTGATCAACACGCGTATGGGCGTGCCGCCGCAGTTCAACCTGCCGAAGTTCAAATAAGGCGGACACGGAATAAAAATTGGGCCGCTTCGCGGCCCTTTTTCTTGGGAAACCGGCTTTGGCTGCGGCGCTCTCTGCCATAGCACCAATATCCGGTTTGCCCCTTAACATCTACCACCATGCTGGCCCGACACCACGACCCCATCGTTGCCATCGCCACTGCGCCCGGTCGCGGTGCGGTGGGCATTGTGCGGGTGTCCGGCAAGCACATCGCGCCCGTCGTCGATGCGATTTGCGGCCGCCAGCTTCAACCGCGCCAGGCGACCTACCTTCCCTTTAGGGATGCGCACGGCGTAGCCATCGACCAGGGCCTCGCCTTGCATTTCCCGGCGCCGCATTCCTACACCGGCGAAGACGTGCTGGAGCTGCAAGCGCACGGCGGCCCTGTCGTGCTGCAGCTGTTGCTGGCGCGATGCCTTGAGGCCGGTGCGGCACTCAACCCAGAGACAGGTTCGGCGGCCGTGCCGGGGCTGCGCGTGGCGCAACCGGGCGAGTTCACCGAACGTGCCTTCCTCAACGACAAGATCGACCTGGCGCAGGCCGAGGCGATTGCCGACCTGATCGACGCAAGCACGGAAACCGCCGCGCGATCGGCCGCACGTTCAATGTCGGGTGAATTCTCGCTGGCGGTCAACACGCTGCTGGAGCAACTGATCCACTTGCGCATGCTGGTTGAGGCCACGCTGGACTTCCCCGAGGAAGACATCGACTTCCTGGAAAAGGCAGACGCGCAGGGCCAGCTTGAGCGCCTGCAGACGACGCTGGCCGTCGTGATGCAGCGCGCGGTGCAGGGCGCCTTGCTGCGCGAAGGCATCAAGGTGGTGATCGCAGGCCAGCCGAACGCCGGCAAAAGTTCGCTGCTCAATGCGCTGGCCGGTGCTGAACTCGCCATCGTCACACCGATTGCCGGCACCACACGCGACAAGGTTTCGCAGCTGATCCAGATTGAAGGCGTGCCGCTGCATGTGGTGGACACCGCTGGCCTGCGCGAGGCACTCGACGAAGTGGAAAAAATCGGCGTCGAACGCGCGTGGGCTGAAATCGCCAGCGCCGACGCGGTGCTCTTCCTGCATGACCTGACCCGGCATGCCGCCGATTACCTGGCCGCTGACGCACACATCGCAGAAGTATTGAGCCGTGAGCTGCCGCGCAACACGCCCATCATCGACGTCTGGAACAAGTCGGACGCGGCTGACGCGGATGTGCTGGGCACCATCAGCGGCGGCGTTCTGATCTCCGCCAAAACCGGCGACGGCCTGCAGGCGCTGCGCAAGCAACTGTTGCAGGTCGTGGGCTGGCAGGCCGCACCTGAAGGCGTGTTCATGGCCCGCGAACGTCACGTGCGTGCCCTGCAGCAGGTCGCCGAACAACTCGGGAGAGCCCATGCGCAGATTCGCGCGGGGCACCCTGCCCTGGACCTGCTGGCCGAAGATTTGCGCCAGGCGCAACTTCACCTCAGCGAGATCACCGGTGCGTTCACGCCGGACGACTTGTTGGGCGAAATTTTTTCCAGATTCTGTATTGGAAAGTAGTAAACCGGCGACAGACGGGCCCTGTCTGGGGACAAGCGGCGCCATGCCGCGAAAAACGCACCAAAACGGTCAAAAATGGCCTTCTGTCGAGGGGAAATTACAACTCCGGCTTTCCTGTATCAGGTGTAAGGGGCCGTTAACATCCCTTGCAGGCTATGTAGTGCGAAGGTATCTTCCGTCCCACTATGAACGCTCCATTACCTGCCGCCATCCGTTTTGACATTCAGGGCCTTGCCCAGGCCATTCTTCACTGCCACGCCAGTGACGCACTGCGCTGTCAATTCAACCAGCCGCATTGGGACATCCTGGCCAGCTACATGCAGCCTTTCGCCCTCAACAGTGGCCAGGTGCTGATGGAACAGGGCGCGCTGGACCGCACGCTGTATTTTGTGGAAAGCGGCACACTCAGCGTTCATTACGAAGATGAAAAGGCCCGCGTGCGAATGGCGCTGGTGGGTGCAGGTACTGTGCTTGGTGAAGGCGCATTTTTCTCGCACATGCCGCGCAGTGCCACGGTCCATGCGTCGACGCCTTGCAAGCTTTGGTGCCTCACCCCGATGCGGTTCCTCGAACTGGCAAACCGCCACAGCCCCATTGCATTGGAGCTGACCATGGCAATGGGGTCGGTCATGGCCAAACGACTCTATAACCGTCCCAAGCGCGTCGCGGTGACCTGAGTGTCGACCCTTTCTCGGGTGCATTGGCATCATCAGACAACTGACTCCCTGCCGTAATACTTTCGGGCGTCACAGGTGTTCTCAAAAACGTGACGGGCGTGATTTTTTACCAGACAGTTGCACGGGTGTTTCGATAAAGTCGGCCACAGGATTTGCTGCTAAACAACAGCTGAACCGTTTGCGCTATTGCTTACAGATTCACTCCGTGCATTGACGGAAAATGAAGATTCATCACGAGAACATTGCCCATGTCTTTTTTAAACTGGTTTTCCGATAAACCGCAGCAAGCCGGTGCGGCTGCGAATGACGAACAAAGACGCGCGTCCGCCGCACGTGACAAAGGCGCTGCGTCCGTACCCCAGCGACTCTCCCCCGAACAACCTGCTCCCGCCGATTCCGGCAAGCTCAAGCGTCACGCCCGCCGCGAGCAGTTGTACGTAGCAATTCGTGAGGCCATGACCCGCTCCGGCGTGCTCTCGGCCAGCTACAAATTCAAAGTTCTTTCGCTCGACCAGAGCGGCAATGAATTCCTGGTCATGATGGACCTGGCAAAAGCATTCGGCGGCACGTCCGAGCAATTGAGTGGAATTGAGGCATCGATCACACAGCACGCCAAAGCGCGCTTTGAGATCACGGTACCCGCTGTGTACTGGCGTCTGGAGGAAATGGCGGTCGTGGTCAAACAGGCCCCGACGCCACCGCAGGCCGTGCAAGCACCTGTTGTACCAGCACCCGTTGTACATGCACCCGTAGTAGCACACGCTGAAGCCAATGTAGAAACCCGCGCGCCCGTGCCCGTCAAACCCGCAACACCACGGTATGAGCCTATCCAGGCCGACGAAGTTGCCGCCTTCAAACAAGCTTTGGTTGCTGCATCCGCGCAAGGCCCGGCAGTTGCGCCGGAAAAAGGGGTCAAAGTGCAAAGCGGCCCGCGCTCACGTTCATACACCCTGTTGACGGGCTTTGAAGACACCGAAATGCCACCGGAATTCAGCACGTCACCAGCGCTGAGCAGCACGCAGTACGGCGATCTCAACTAGGTCGAGCCGGCTTCAGATACAAGACAGATAGGCTTCAAACCCAATCAGGGTGGGCGCAAGCAGCTATAACTTTTATAGCTGAGCTCGTTTACCCCGGGCAGTTTCCAGAACGGCATCCTTCCGTTCAGTGCCCCGAAAAGTCGATCAAGGTGAACAGCGGCAGCCCTGCTGCCCGCAATTTTTCTGACCCACCGAGTTCGGGCAGGTCAACAATCGCCGCACCTTCGGTGACGGTGGCGCCCAACTTCTCCAGCAGTTTCTTGCCGGCCATCATGGTGCCGCCCGTGGCGATCAGGTCGTCGATCAGCAGCACCCGGTCGCCGGGTTTGACCGCATCGGTATGCAGCTCCACGGTGGCGCTTCCATATTCGAGCTCATAGGTTTCCTGCACGGTCGTGAAGGGCAGTTTGCCTTTTTTGCGTATCGGCACAAAGCCAACATTCAACTCGTAGGCGATGACGGCGCCGAGGATGAACCCGCGCGCATCCAGCCCTGCCACGATGTCGGGACGGAGCTTGCCGTCCATGTAGCGGTGCACAAAAGCGTCGATCAGCACGCGAAAGACCTTGGGGTTCTGCAGCAGCGGCGTGATGTCGCGAAACTGCACGCCGGGGGCCGGCCAGTCGGGCACGGTGCGGATATGGTTCTTCAGGTACTGGCCGACGGTCTGGTGAGTGAGGCTGTGCAGGTCAGGCATGGCGTGTCCAGGGGTGGGTGGCGCCCATATTGTGCCGTCAGTGCCTGCGCCGAACGCTTCACGCGACGGGCGGCCCCCTGCTCAGTTGATACGGCCGCGCAGGAGCTTCTCTTCGGCCATGGCCAATGCCTCGGGCTTGCCTGACAGCACCAGCGTATCCCCGCCCTCCAGCAATGTTTCGTCATGCGCGGCCACGGCCTTGCCATTGCTGCGGCGCAGGCTGACCACACGCACGCCGCCGGCGCCCAGTGCCACCGCACCCAGGGGTTTCCCGGCAGACCTGGTGCCCAGCGGCAATGTGACGTTTGACAGGCGCTCCTGCTCGAGCTCGTTCACGGTGTCGTCGTCGGCGCCGCGAAAGTAGCCTCGCAGCAGGTTGTACCGGGCGTCACGTTGATCCTGCACGACGCGGATCACACGGCGCATGGGCACCCCCACCAGCGCCAACGCATGGCTGGCCAGCATCAGGCTGCCTTCGATGGCCTCCGGCACGACCTCTGTCGCGCCGGCTGCCTGGAGTTTTTCCAGGTCGTGGTCGTCTACCGTCCGCACAATCACCGGCACGGTCGGCGCGTGGGCGCGTGTGTTGGCCAGCACTTTGAGGGCGCTGGCTGTGTCGAGATAAGTTACCACCACGGCGCTGGCCCGGGCCAGCCCGGCGGCCATCAGGGCCTGGAGCCGCACTGCATCACCGAACACCACCGAATCGCCTGCGGCTGCGGCCTGCCGTACCCGGTCGGGGTCGAGGTCGAGCGCCATGTACTGGATGCCTTCGCGCTCCAGCATGTGACCCAGGTTCTGGCCGCAGCGGCCATAGCCGCAGATGATCACGTGTTTGTTGGCGTTGATGGACTTGCGCGCGATGGTGGTCATTTGCAGCGATTGCTGCAGCCACTCGCTGGAAACCAGCTTCATCACAATGCGGTTGCTGTACATGATGATGAAAGGCGTTGCCAGCATGGACAGCACCATGCTGGCCAAAATGGGGTTTAACAGCGCGGGGGGCACCAGGTTGCCCTGCTGGGCCAGCGTGAGCAGCACAAAGCCGAATTCACCCGCCTGCGCAAGGTACAGGCCGGTGCGCAGCGATACGCCGGCTGTTGCACCCAGCGAACGCGCCAGCGCGGTAACCAGCACCAGCTTGAAGAGAACAGGCAACGTCGTCAGCAACAGCACCAGCGGCCATCGTTCCAGCACCAGCCGCCAGTCCAGCAGCATGCCGATGCTGATGAAGAAAAGGCCCAGCAAAACATCATGGAAGGGCCGAATGTCGGTTTCGACCTGGTGCTTGTATTCCGTCTCGGAGATCAGCATGCCGGCGATAAACGCGCCCAGCGCCAGGCTCAGCCCGGCGCGCTCGGTCAGCCAGGCCAGCGCCAGCGTGACCAGCAGCAGGTTGAGCACGAACAGTTCTTCGCTTTTGCGCCGTGCCACGATGGTGAGCCACCAGCGCATGATGCGTTGCCCGCCGGTGAGCAGCAGCCCCACCAGCACGGCCGCCTTCAACCCCGCGATCGCCAGCGCCATCAGGAGCGCATCGGCGGGCGCCCCCAGTGCCGGAATCAGCACGAGCAACGGCACAACGGCCAAGTCCTGGAACAACAGCACGCCCATAACGCGCTTGCCGTGTTCGGATTCGAGTTCAAGTCGCTCCGACAGCAGCTTGACCACAATGGCGGTGCTGCTCATGGCGATGGCACCGGACAGCGCCAGCGCGGTCTGCCAGCCCATCTTCCAGAGACCGGGGGCCATGCTGGCAAGGAACAGCGAGCCCACCGTGGCCAGCACGATGGTCAGCGTAACCTGCAGCAGGCCCAGGCCAAAGACGTGACGCCGCATGGAGCGCAGCTTGGGCAGGTTGAACTCAAGCCCGATCACGAACATCAGAAACACCACGCCGAACTCGCCCAAATGCCTGACGCCGTCGGAATTTTGTGCCAGCGCCAGCGCGTTGGGCCCGATGACCACGCCGACCGCCAGGTAACCCAGCATGGGCGGCAGCTTGAGCGAACGGCATGCCACCACACCCAGCACAGCAGCCAGCAGGTACAGCAGGGTCAGTTCAAGCGCGCTCATGCGTTGATGGTAGCCGAGGATATTGCATGGCCTTGACCAATTGCAGGCGGCAAAGGCCCATTCGCGCGGGGGTTGGCCGGCGGGATGGGCCTGCCCGCCTCTATAGAATGCAGCCATGAGCCTTGACGCCGTGAATTTTGATGCCGAACAGGTGCTGAGCCTTGCCAGGAAGACTTTTGAAATAGAAGCCGCCGCTGTGCTGGGCCTGGTGGGACGGCTGGGCAATGAGTTTGCCCAGGCCGTGGAGTTGATGCTGCAATGCCGCGGCCGCGTGGTTGTCATGGGCATGGGAAAAAGCGGCCATATAGGCCGCAAGATTGCCGCCACACTCGCCTCCACCGGAACACCTGCCATGTTTGTGCATCCGGCCGAGGCCAGCCACGGCGACCTGGGCATGATCAAGGCCATCGACGTGGTGCTCGCAATTTCCAACAGCGGCGAGAGCGCCGAGTTGACGATGATCCTGCCGGTGCTGAGCCGCCAGGGCGTACCGTTGGTGGCAATTACCGGGGGCGCACAGTCCACGCTTGCCCGGCAAGCACGGGTAACGCTTGACAGCAGCGTGGCGCAGGAAGCCTGTCCGCTCAATCTGGCGCCGACGGCCAGCACGACCGCGCAGCTCGCCCTGGGTGATGCGCTGGCCGTCGCCCTGCTGGATGCGCGCGGTTTCAAGGAAGAAGACTTTGCGCGCTCCCACCCGGGCGGTGCGCTCGGCCGGAAACTGCTCACGCATGTCAGTGACGTGATGCGCAGCGGCGATGCGGTGCCGCAAGTGCTGGCCGACACCAGCTTCACCGACCTCATGCGTGAAATGAGCGCCAAGGGACTTGGGGCTTCTGCGGTGGTGGACGGCAGCCGGCGGGTGCTCGGTATATTCACCGACGGCGATTTACGCCGGCTGGTCGAAAAAGGCGTGGACCTGCGTAGCAGCAAGGCGGGCGACGTGATGCGCGCCAATCCGCGCACGATACAGCCGGATTCGCTGGCTGTCGAGGCTGTGGCATTGATGGAGCAGTACCGCATCACCAGCGTGCTGGTTGTGGACGACGCAGGGGTGTTGTGCGGGGCGCTGAATACCAACGACCTGATGCGCGCAAAAGTGATATGACGCTCGCACCCGTTATCTGGCTTGCGGTGAAACGATAGATGCTTACTCCAACACTGAGCTTTCCGCCTGAACTGCTGCTGCGCGCGCAGGGCATCAAGGTGGCATTTTTTGACGTCGACGGTGTACTCACGGATGGTGGCCTGTATTTTTCCGAATACCCCGACGGCCATGAACTGGCTGTGGTGTCGGGTGGTTATCGCGCTTCGGGCGAGATCGTCAAACGGTTCAACACGCTGGACGGCCATGGCCTCAAGCTGCTCCAGAGGGCCGGCATTACTCCCGCCGTCATCACCGGGCGCGATAGCCACGTGCTGCGCGCACGTTTGCAGGCACTCGGCATCACCCATGCCCATTTCGGTACGGAGGACAAACGCCCGGCCGCCGAGCTCACGCTGCAGGCCCTGGGGCTGGACTGGAGCGCTGCCGCAGCCATGGGTGACGACTGGCCCGACCTGCCCGTGCTCTCCCGTGTGGCGTTGAGCTGCGCGCCGATCAATGCGCACGCGGAGGTGCGCGCGATGGTCCACCACGTGACGCAAGCACCTGGTGGCCATGGCGCCGCACGCGAGTTCTGTGATGTGCTGCTGGTTGCCAGCGGACGCTATGCCGGGCTCCTTCAGGAGTACAGCCAGTGAGCACCGCGGCGAAGAACCGCGGCGCCCTGCTGCACCTGAAAAATGTGTGGCGACGCTTTCTGCGCGTCTGGGACAGCATGGCCATTTACATGCCGCTGGTGATGATGGGGGTGCTGGCGCTGGGTACCTACTGGCTTGTGCGCAACACCCCGATCTTCAGCACGCCGGAAGTGGCCAGGGAGGCGAGCCACGATGTGGACTATTTCATGCGCAAGTTCACCGTCAAGACGTTTGACGACGGGGGCCAGCTCAAGAGCGAAATTTATGGGACAGAGGCCCGGCATTTCGCCGACACCGACATCCTGGAAATTGACCAGGTGCGCATCCGCAGCATTAATGTGGAAAAGCGCATCACGACGGCTACGGCCAACCGGGCCTACACCAACGGTGATGGATCGGAAGTGCAGTTGACGGGCAATGCGGTAGTGGTCAGGGAGGCGAGCCAGGATGCGAACGGGAAGGAAACGCCGCGCATGGAATTTCGCGGTGAGTTTCTTCATGCCTTCCTGAATGACGAGCGCGTGAAGTCGCACAAACCGGTGCTGCTGATTCGCGGCACCGACCAGTTCACCGGTGACACTTTTGCCTACGACAACCTGGACCAGGTGGCCGATCTCAAGGGACGTGTCCGCGGCATTCTCGTCCCGCGTTCCGCGGCCAGCGCTGCAGGTGCTGGTACCTTGCCCACTCTCATGCCTGCACCACCCGTCAATCCGGCAAGCAACGCACCGGCGACCCGCTAACGCGACACTCTCTAATCAACGACTGCCCACCATGTCCAGACTCGTATTTATCACCGGCGCTTCCAGCGGTATCGGTCAGGCATTGGCACTGCGTTTTTATTCTGCAGGCTATCGGCTGGCGCTGGCTGCTCGCAGAACCGCCGAGGTCCAGGCCTGGGCCGAGACCCATGCCATCAGTGCGAGCCGCTACCAGGTCTACGGCGCAGACGTATCCGACATCGACAGCATTGTGTCCGCCGGCGAGGCTTGCATCGCCGCGCAGGGCGTGCCCGATGTGGTGATTGCCAATGCCGGTATCAGCATCGGCATGGACTCCGCGGTGCGTGCTGACCTTGAGGTCATGGCCCGGACTTTTGCGACCAACAATATCGGTGTCGCAGCCACCTTTCATCCGTTCATCGCCGGCATGGTTTTGCGAGGCACAGGAACACTGGTTGGTATTGGCAGCGTGGCCGGCATACGGGGCCTTCCCGGCCATGGCGCCTATTGCGCGAGCAAGGCTGCAGTCATCGCCTATTGCGAAAGCCTGCGCGGGGAACTGCGCCCCAGTGGCGTGAAGGTGGTGACGATTTGCCCAGGTTACATCGACACGCCGCTGACCCGCGAAAACCGCTATGCCATGCCGTTTCTGATGAAGGCCGAGGTATTTGCCGAAAAAGCGTTTGCCACCATCCAGGGGGGGTGCAGCTACCGGGTGATCCCCTGGCAAATGGGCGTGGTGGCCAAGCTGTTGCGTCTGCTGCCCAATGCGGTGTTCGACAAGGCTTTGTCTGGCCGCGCACGCAAGCATCGCCAGGGCGAGAGCTGAGAGCCGGGCGCCTTTGCGCGTTGCGCTATCAAAACAGGAGCTGCTCGCGCCCGTAAGTTGGGCGCTGCAAAGCAAAAAGGCTTCAAAACCGAAGTCTTGAAGCCTTTTAAGCGCTCTTCAACCAGAGGCTGAAGAGGGGGTTCTGCAGGGCTTAGTAGCCGCCGCGTCCACCGCCGCCGCCGCCACCGGAACGGCCACCGCCGCTACCGCCGCCGCCGTAGGGGCTGCGGAAACCGCCGTCGCTACCGCCGCCGCCGGAACGACCACCGCCGCCACCGCCGTAGCCACCACCGCCGGAACGATCGCCGCCGCCACCACCACCGTAGCCGCCACCACCACCGCCGCCGAAGCCGCCGCTACGTGGAGGACGTGCCTCCATGGGACGTGCTTCGTTCACGACAACGCTACGGCCGCCCAGAGGCTGGCCGTTCATGCCGTTGATAGCTGCCTGGGCTTCTGCATCGCTGCCCATTTCGACAAAGCCAAAGCCTTTGGAGCGACCGGTGTCGCGTTCCATCATGACTTTAGCGCTGGTGACAGCGCCAAATTGGCCAAAAGATTGTTGCAGGTCTTCGTCGCGGACCGAGTACGGCAGGTTGCCGACGTAAAGTTTGTTGCCCATGAAGGGACTCCTCTAAAACACAAAAACAAAAGCGATGGGGTCCCGAAAGCACAACAAATCTTGATACGTACCGCTGTAGCGCGCGAAACTGACCGATCACCTAACGTGTGCGAATAGTGACACTCGCACCGGCATATTATGCGTCAGTTATCAAAAAGACAACCAGCCGGCGTTACGCCTGGGCCTCGCAAGCCCGCATAAACAGGGGCTTCCCGGGTTTGTTTACGATTTTTGTATCGACCTGCCGGCTGACTTGAAGGCCGCGGAGGGTAGCCCAAAGCACTTCTATTGAAGATGGCGCAACAAAAAGCCCGCGATGGGGTTTTCGCCCCAGCTACGCGGGTGTTTAACAATAAAGCGCTATTAGTGGCCCGAATTTACGGCCCCGCTTAATAAGTTAGCGCCTACTGTTGATGGATTTACCAATGAATAGAGGCTGCCGGAGCGAAGAAATCAGAGTCGTAAGTTCTCTCCGGACAGCCCTGATGCTGGAAGCGAGGATGTGTCCGTTAAAAGCCATAAGCAGGACAGTTGACGCGCGCGCGGAAGGAAAATAGTTACAAAAAATTGCAATGATTCAATCCGAATCAATATTTATTCGATGAGATGGCGACCGCCTTCGCCCGTTCGGCGGCGCGTTATTTGGGACGAATATCGGGCGGCAATTCGGTGGAGCCAGCCTCGGCAAGATCCGAATAGTTGCGCCACTGCTTCATCGCGGCGCGCATGGTCAGAATCTGGTTCTCAAACTTCGGGCAGGCATCGCAGGCCAGAAGATGCAGCTTGAGCGCGATATGGTCGGGCAAACGAAGCGCGCGGTCTTCCCGCGCGATCAGCAATGCCGCAGCCTCGCGGCAGGTGCGTCTTAACAGGGTAATGTTGGGTTTCACGTTAAGGGCTGGCCGTATCAGGTGCTGAGTTTGCCAAACCAGTGGATATTCAGGCACTCCTGCAGGCGCAGGCGGGCCCGATGCAACTGGACATACAGGTTGGTCGGTGTCAGCGAGAGTTCCTTACAGACTTCCTGCGAGGAAAGCTCCAGCCACTCACGCATCAGGAACAGCCGCCCCAGTGCAGGTGGCAGGCGTTCCATGCAGGCGTCCAGTACCTGGAAGAACTGAACCTGCTGCAGGGTCTGGTCCGGATTGCCCCAGTCGTTGGGCGGTTCGGTGAAATGACCGTCGGCCTGGAAAGAGAGCCGGTCGAGCTCGTCACCCTCTTCGTCGCCGCGGGCGTCCGGTACCGCCACCATGCGCGCATTGCTGCGGATCAGGTCAATGACCTTGTGCTTGAGAATGCCGACAAGCCACGTCTTGAGCTGGGAGCGGTTGCCGAAAGACTGCGGCTTGGACAAAGCCGCCAGCAATGTTTCCGACACGGCGTCCTCGGCCCATTCATCGTTGCGCAGCTGCAGGCGCGCAAAACGAAGGAGATAGACGCGGTGTTCAACCAGCTGCTCTTCAAAAGTAGGCATGGCCGAAAGTCTAGCGGCAGGTGTGATGCTTGTGCGCCGGAACGTGACGAAATTTACGCCCCAGGCGCGATTTTTAAAAGAAACGGGTCCAAACCCAATAAGGACGGGCGCAAGCAGCTATCAAATAAGTAGCAAAAGCGCCGCCTGCGTCGCCGCTACCAGTTGACTTCCCGGTCAGGTGTGGCGCCAATGCGGTGGACGGACAAATCCGCGCCCTCAAATTCTTCTTCCTGGCTCAGCCTGAGGCCCATCGTGGACTTGAGGACACCATAGACAGCAAAGCCCGCGAGCAGCGCCCAGGCCACACCCATGGCGCTGCCCAGCAACTGGGCGCCAAAGCTCACACCGCCCAGTCCCCCAAGGGTCTGGTTGCCGAAGATGCCGGCAGCGATGCCACCCCACAGGCCGCACAGGCCATGCAGTGGCCAGACGCCCAGTACGTCGTCAATCTTCCATTTGTTCTGTGTCAGCGTGAACATCACGACGAACACGCCACCGGCGATGCCGCCCGTCACCAGCGCGCCCAGCGGATGCATCAGGTCTGAGCCTGCGCATACCGCCACCAGGCCGGCCAGCGGCCCGTTGTGCACAAACCCCGGGTCATTCTTGCCAAACACCAGTGCGGCGAGCGTGCCGCCGACCATGGCCATCAGGGAGTTGACGGCAACCAGGCCGGAGATTTTGTCGATGGTCTGTGCGCTCATCACGTTAAAGCCGAACCAGCCCACGGTGAGGACCCAGGCGCCCAGCGCCAGGAAGGGAATGTTGGAAGGCGGATGCGCCGACACGGCGCCGTCCTTGCGGTAGCGGTTGCTGCGCGCGCCCAGCAAAATCACCGCCGGCAAGGCCAGCCAGCCGCCCACGGCGTGAACCACGATGGAGCCCGCGAAATCATGAAACTCCGCACCGGTCAGTGACTTGATCCAGGCCTGCACGCCGAAGTGCTGGTTCCAGACGATGCCTTCGAAGAAGGGGTAGACAAAACCGACGATGACGGCGGTCGCGATGAGCTGCGGGTAAAAACGCGCCCGCTCGGCGATGCCCCCCGAAATAATCGCCGGAATGGCTGCGGCAAAGGTCAGCAAGAAGAAGAACTTGACCAGCTCATAGCCGTTTCTAGCCGCCAGCTGCTCTGCGCCGACAAAAAAATGGGTGCCGTAGGCCACGCCATAGCCCACCACAAAATACACCACGGTGGACACCGAGAAGTCCACCAGGATCTTGACCAGGGCATTGACCTGGTTCTTTTTGCGAACCGTACCCAGTTCCAGAAAGGCAAAACCGGCATGCATGGCGAGCACCATGATGCCGCCCAGCAGGATGAACAAGGCATCTGAGCCCTGTTTTAGTGCTTCCATAAGTCCCTCTTCAGATGAAATTGCTATTTGTTGGTGCGATTTCAGAGAAATTCCCATAACCGCACCAAATACAAGCAAGAAATGCGCCTCAAGTGTGCGAATGAACAGCTGGGTGCACCATTTCAGCCTGAAAGCGCCTGGACGCCTGGCGATATAATGAAAGCTGTCATTGGGGAGTAGCCAGCCTTTCAATCCTGAAAGGGGCTTGCGTCAACAGACTTGTCCTTGGAACCTGTTCTTTCGGACATGGCGCAAGCGGTCTTCGGATCACGCGAGACCTTTGACTGCACAGCCTCCGCTTCAGGCCGGGGATGCCGTGCAGTCATGGGTTTTCGGCCGGAGTCTTTTTGAATGGAAGCTTTCCTCGTCTCCACGGGCATCGTCGCCCTCGCCGAAATGGGCGACAAGACGCAACTCCTCGCGCTTATCCTCGCTGCCCGCTTCAAGAAGCCCTGGCCCATCGTCGCCGGCATCTTTGTCGCGACCCTGGTCAACCACGCATTGGCCGGCGCCGCCGGCGCCTGGGTCACCACACTGATCGGCCCGCAAATGCTGCGCTGGATCCTGGGCGCCTCGTTTCTGGCCATGGCGGCGTGGATGCTGGTGCCCGACAAGCTGGACGCGGACGAAGAGGAAAAGCCGCCGCGTTACGGCGTGTTCTTCACCACCGTGCTGGTGTTCTTCCTGGCGGAAATGGGCGACAAGACACAGATCGCCACCGTGATGCTGGCCGCGCGCTACGACGCCATCGTCAGCGTGGTCGCCGGCACCACGCTGGGCATGATGCTGGCCAATGCGCCGGTGGTCTGGCTGGGCGAGCGCGTCACCCGCCTGGTGCCGCTGCGTGCGGTGCACATCGTCTCGGCGCTCATTTTTGCCGGGCTGGGGCTGGCGGCATTGCTGATGAAAGCATAAAAGAGACAAACAGCACTCCCCACCCAGCAGGGGCCGAGGAACCGGCTTTGCCGGGCCTCAGGCGCAGCGGCCCCCTCGGGGGGCAGGGAGTTACGCGAAGCGAACGACCGTGGGGGCCACATCCATCGGGGTATACTTTCATTAGCGCCGATTTGCTCAGCTTGCGGGCGCTTAAAAAGTACAGCTAAAGACGAACTCCAACGACCCGGACTCGCTTTAGCGATGCCGGGTTTTTTGTTTCTGCAGGTGATTTTTTGACACTTATTGCCACCCCGCTCAGCATGCACTTTGTAGAGGCCTTGCCTCTGCAGAGCGGCGCGTCGATACGCGCCTACGACCTGAGCTATGAAACCTACGGCGAGCTCAACGCGGACAAATCAAACGCCGTGCTGATCTGCCACGCGCTCAATGCCTCGCACCATGTGGCGGGCGTGTACCTCGATGCGCAGGGCCAGCCGATAGCCAAATCCGAAGGCTGGTGGGACACGATGATCGGCCCGGGCAAGCCGGTCGACACCGACCGCTTCTTCGTCATCGGCGTCAACAATTTAGGCTCCTGTTTCGGCTCCACCGGCCCCATGCAGCCCAACCCCGACACGCAGGAGCTCTACGGCGCCGACTTCCCCGTCGTCACGGTGCAGGACTGGGTCAGCGCCCAGGCCCGCCTGCTGGATCGCCTGGGCATCCAGACCCTGGCCGCCGTGATGGGCGGCAGCCTGGGTGGCATGCAGGCCCTGGCCTGGACGCTGCAATACCCCGACCGCGTGCGCCACGCCGTGGTGGTGGCCAGCGCGCCCAACCTCACCGCCGAGAACATCGCCTTCAACGAAGTCGCCCGCCGCGCCATCGTGACCGATCCCGATTTTCACGGCGGCCATTTCTACCGTCACGGCGTGTTGCCCAAACGCGGCTTGCGCATCGCCCGCATGATCGGCCACATCACTTACCTGAGCGATGACGTGATGAATGAAAAATTTGGCCGCCAACTGCGCCAGGCGGTGGAGGAAACCGTGAACGCCGATGTCCCCTACAAATACACCACGCAAGACATCGAGTTCGAAATCGAAAGCTACCTGCGCTACCAGGGCGACAAATTCAGCGAGTACTTCGACGCCAATACCTATTTGCTGATCACGCGGGCGCTCGACTACTTCGACCCGGCCAGAGCGCACGGCGGCAACCTCACCCACGCGCTGGCCCATGTGACAGCCAGGTTCCTGCTCGTGAGCTTCACCACCGACTGGCGGTTTTCTCCCGCGCGCAGCCGCGAAATCGTCAAGGCGCTGCTCGACAACCAGCGTGATGTGAGCTACGCCGAGATTGACGCGCCGCACGGCCATGATGCATTTTTGCTGGAGGACGACCGCTACCTGGGCGTGGTGCGTTCCTACTTCCAGAGCAAGGTGGCCGTATGAACCTGCCCGTCGAACTCAATGTGCAGCCTTCGGCCGATATGTTGTCGATCGCGCGGCTGGTGCCGCACGGCTCCCGTGTGCTTGACCTGGGCTGCGGCACCGGCGAGCTGCTGGACTACCTGATCCGTGAGCGCGGCTGCTCGGGCTACGGCGTCGAGATCAACGACGCCAACGTGCAGGCCTGCGTGGCGCGCGGCGTCAACGTGATCCAGCTCAACCTGGAAGCGGGCCTGGCGCTGTTTGGCGACCGCTCGTTTGACGTGGTGCTGCAGATCGACACGCTGCAACACCTGCACAACGCCGAAACCATGCTGCGTGAAACCGCGCGTGTAGGCCGCGCCGGCATCGTCGTGTTTCCCAACTTCGGCCACTGGCCCAACCGCCTGGCTGTTGCGCGCGGCCGCATGCCGGTAACGAAGGTGTTGCCTTACCAGTGGTATGACACGCCCAACATCCGTGTCGGCACGCTGCAGGATTTTGAAGCGCTTGCGCTGCAAAACCAGTTGCAGATCCTGGATTCCTTCGGCTTGCAGGATGGCCGCGAAGTCCGCTTTTGGCCGAATGCCCGCGCCAGCCGGGCGGTTTTCAAGTTCAAGCGTGAGTAGCGCCGGCGCTGTCTGATCGCTAACGCGGCTTCGGCCAAAAAGCAGACATAACCCGCAATTCCGAATGGGTCGGCCGGAATTCCGACCTGGCGCCCCCGCGCCTCCAAGTCGTGCTGGAGCATGTTGCGACGCGTTCGAAAGCTGTCAACAGTACGTTTTCAGCACAAATCTGCCGAGCCCTCTTGTAACGTTCATCACGTCATGAGATGATTGCTTCATGACTGACTGGCTGATCCTTACCGCAACACTGCCGACCACCCCAAGTGGCCTGCGGGTCCGGGTGTGGCGTGCACTCAAGGCTACAGGTGCGGGAACGCTTCGGGAGGGGGTCTATGTCCTTCCGGCCACCGCGCCCTCCGCCCTTGCTCTGCGGGAGCTCGCCAAGACGATTGCCGACGCTGGAGCTGACGCCTACTTGCTCGAATTGCGCGCGCGCGATGACGCCCAGGAACAGGCGTTCCGCGCCCTGTTCGACCGCTCCGAGCACTATGCAGAGCTCGTGCAGGCCGTGAAGGATGCCCGCAAGAGCATAGTGGCGGCCAGCGAAGCGGAACTCCACAAGACACTGCGCAGCCTTGAGCAGCAATTGCAGCAGGTCCAGGCAAGCGATTTCTTCCCGGGCAAGGAGAGCGCAGGGTGTGTTGAGGCCGTCTCGGCTCTGCGGCGTGAGATGGAACTTCACCTCTCGCCGGACGAGCCGTCGCCTACGAGGGCCGTTGTCCCCGCGCTTTCCATCAAGGACTACCAGGGCCGCACCTGGGCCACCCGCAAGCGCCCCTGGGTAGACCGCCTGGCCACAGCCTGGCTGGTGCGCCGCTTTATCGACAAGTCCCCGAACTTCATCTGGCTGGCGGAGCCGAAGAAGTGCCCTAAACAGGCTCTCGGCTACGACTTCGACGGAGCGGCCTTCACGCACGTGGGTGAACTGGTGACCTTTGAGGTCGTCGCCAGGAGCTTCGGCCTTGACGAGAAGCCCGCCCTGGCGCGGCTCGGTCAGCTTGTGCATTACATCGACGTCGGGGGCATTCCGCTCGACGAAGCGCCGGGCATCGAAATGATCGTTCGCGGTTTGCAAGCGCAGCACGCGGACGACGACCAGCTGCTTGAGGCGGCGCTCGCATTTTTTGACACCCTGCACGCCGCTCTGAAGGCCGCCAAATGACCACTGATACCGTCGACCAGACAGGGCCCCAACCCATCACTCGCGGGGAAGCGTTCTCCTTCTGGTTGAAGCTTGGCTTCATCAGCTTCGGCGGGCCCGCAGGGCAAATAGCCATCATGCACGAGGAGCTCGTAGAGCGCCGGCGCTGGATTTCCGAGAACCGCTTCCTGCACGCCTTGAACTACTGCATGCTGCTGCCCGGCCCGGAGGCGCAGCAACTCGCGACCTACATCGGGTGGTTGATGCACCGCACGTGGGGCGGCATTGTCGCCGGCGGGCTGTTCGTCCTGCCGTCGCTGTTTCTGCTGATTGCACTGTCGTGGGTCTACATGGCTTTCGGCCACGTCCCGGCCATCGCGGGCCTGTTCTACGGCATCAAGCCAGCCGTCACCGCACTGGTCGTGCATGCCGCCTACCGGGTTGGCTCCCGCGCCCTCAAAAACGGCTGGTTGTGGGGCATCGCGGCGGCGGCGTTTATCTCCATCTTTGCATTCAACATACCGTTCCCGTTGATCGTGCTCGCGGCGGGCGCCATCGGCTACCTCGGCGGGAAGTACGCACCCGACAAGTTCAAGACCGGCGGCCACGGCGCGTCCACCAAGCAGTTCGGTCCGGCCCTCATCGATGACCACACGCCCACACCCGCCCACGCGTTCTTCACCTGGAAGCGCGCCAGGCAAGTGCTGGTCGTCTGCCTGGGCCTGTGGATAGCCGCCATCGGCGCTCTCACGGCTGCATACGGGTGGGACGCGGTGCTCACACAGATGGCATGGTTCTTCACCAAGGCTGCGCTGCTGACGTTTGGCGGTGCCTATGCGGTGCTGCCCTACGTCTACCAGGGCGCAGTGGACAACTACCAATGGCTCACCGGCCCCCAGATGATTGACGGCCTGGCGCTCGGCGAGACCACGCCCGGCCCGTTGATCATGGTCGTCGCGTTTGTCGGCTTCGTCGGTGGCTGGACCAAGGCCATATTCGGCCCCGAGTCCCTGTTCCTGGCCGGTGCTGCCGCGGCGACGGTGGTCACCTTCTTCACTTTTCTGCCGTCGTTCTTCTTCATCCTGCTCGGCGGGCCTTTCATCGAGTCCACGCACGGCAACCTGAAGTTCACGGCTCCACTGACCGGCATCACAGCCGCGGTGGTGGGCGTGATCTTGAATCTCGCTGTGTTCTTTGCCTACCACGTGCTCTGGCCGCAAGGCCTCTCGGGCCGCTTCGAGTGGGCTTCATTCGTCATCGGAGTAGCGGCCGCCGTGGCGCTGTTTCGCTTCAAAGTTAGTGTCATTCCCGTCGTGTTGGTCTCCGGCGTCGTCGGGCTGGCGCTGCGGCTCAGCAACATTATTTAAAGGTGCACCCATGGACGCTCGAATTCACGACCTCTCCTTCGACCCTGCCGGCATGAATGGCCTTTCGGAGAAATTGCTGCGCAGCCACCACCAGAACAACTACAGCGGCGCCGTCAAGCGGCTGAATGCCATCCGCGGCCGGTTGCGGGAGATGCCTTTCGCGACTACACCCGGCTTCGACCTCAATGGTCTCAAGCGGGAAGAACTCATCGCGACCAACTCGATGCTGTTGCACGAGCTGTACTTCGACTGCCTGGGTGCCACCGGCGAGCCGCTGACACCGGCGGCGGTGCTCGCGCTGCAATCGAACTTCGGCAGCGTTGAACGATGGCGCGAGGAGTTCGTCGCGATGGGCAAGGCCCTGGCCGGCGGATCCGGCTGGGTGCTGCTGGTATTCCAGCCGCGCGAGGGAACCCTTGTGAACCAGTGGGCCGCGGACCACACGCACGCGGTGGCGGGTGGCATCCCCATCCTGGCGCTCGACATGTACGAGCACGCCTACCACCTGGATTTCGGCGCGGCCGCCGGCCAGTATGTCGATGCCTTCATGGAGAACATCAACTGGACGCGCGTGTACGAGCGCTACCAGGCCGCGGTGGAGGCTTCAAGCGAGCCGTTCGCAGCCACTGCCGACGACCTCGCCGGTGCCCATGTTCTGGATGTGCGGCGGGCAGGGGTCTTCGACCAGGCGGACTCGCTCATTCCCGGTGCGCAGTGGCGAGACCCGGCCCAGGTGAACGCCTGGTCGGCGCAGCTGCCCAAGGACAAGCCCGTGATGGTCTATTGCGTTTACGGGCACGAGGTCGGACGATCCACGACCATGCGCCTGCGTGCAGCAGGGGTCGATGCCAGGTTCCTGAGCGGCGGTATTGACGGCTGGAAAGCCGCGGGCCGGCCGCTCGCGGCAAAGCAAACCTGAGGCGTGATCCATGGACGTGATCGACTTTCACTGCCACTTCGCCGGAGCGGGCATTCCGGTCGATGCGTCCAGAGGCAGTCCACCAGCCCAGAAGGAATTCTGGGACGGCGTAAGCAGGCGGCTGACGCAAGAGGCGGCATTGCTTGCGTCGCTGCAGACGGCAGGCGTGACGAGTCGAGTCATCAACACGTCCCTCGAGTTCGTCTTGGCCCCAGGCGAGGAGGCGGACATTGACACCATCCGCAAAATAAACGATTCGATGGCAGAGGTGGTGCACCGCCACAGCGGTGTGTTGCACGGACTTGCCACCGTGGACGCCTACCGTGGCGAGGAGTCAGGCCGCGAATTGACGCGAGCAGTCAAGGAGCTGGGCCTGAAAGGCGTGTTCATCGAGAGCGCGAAAGGGGATCTGCTGCCCGATGCACCGGAAGCCAGGGCGACCTTTCTTGCGGCATCGGAGCTGGACGTTCCCGTGTTCCTGCACCCGGTGCCGGATGCGGCTCTGCGCCAGAAGTTTGGGCACACAGGAAAGTTCAGCGAACGTCTTTCGCGCGGCGCGATCAACAGCGCCGCCTTGCTTGCCATGGTGCACGCCGGCATGTTCGAAGAGATGCCCCATCTGAACGTCGTCGTCACTGCGCTTGCGCTTGGGGGTTTGATGCTCGGGGAATGCCTGGCGGATGGCGCGCGGATCGGCAAACACGCGTCGCCGCGGCGCAATGTTTACATCGACACGACAGGCACGCATCCGGTCATGCTGCGTGCGGCCATCGACCTTGTCGGGGAGGACCATGTCGTCACCGGCACGGATTGGCCGGTCGTGACTGAAACGGATCTGCCGGCCCGGCTCACCAGCCTGTTCGACCAGTGTGGCCTAGGCGAAGCCGGCCGGGAGCTGATCGCCAACGGAAATGCGCGGCGCCTGCTGCACGCGTAAGCCTTCAAGGAGCTGATCATGCCCAGACCTTCCGTCGCATTGCTCTATCCTGGCGATCGCGCCATGCGGGACCGCGCGGATCCAGCTGAAAGCCGCTTTGCCGCTTTGTTCGAGGCGTTTGCGAGCGCCGGAGTAAGCGCCGTCCCGGCCGTGTACAACGATGCCTTCGCCGAGGAAGTGGAGGCGCAGGTGCGCGACTGCCGCCTTGTGCTGACATGGTGCAACCCCATCGAGGGCGGACGAAGACGGGACGTCCTGGACGCCATGCTGCGGCGGGTTGCCGACTCGGGGGTTGTGGTCAGCGCGCACCCCGAGACCATCCTGAAGCTGGGAACCAAAGACGTCTTGCTTCACACGCGCGATCTCCCGTTCGGCAGCGACGTTTGCCGAGTCGAAAGCCTCAAACAGCTTGAGGAAGAATTGCCGGAACGGCTCCGCAAGGGCCCGCGGGTGCTCAAGCAATACCGGGGGCATAGTGGTATCGGTGTCTGGCGTGTGGAACTGGTGAGTCCCATTGGCACACCCGCGTGCCTGCGTGTGCGCCACGCCCAGCGCGGCAGCGACGAGGAGCTGATGGAGCTCCCGGCGCTGCTGGCAAGACTGGCTCCGTACTTCGAGCCGGCGAATGGCGGGCACATGATCGACCAGGCATGGCAACCACGGTTGGTGGAAGGCATGGTTCGGGCCTATTTGGTGGAGGACCGGGTCGAGGGGTTCGGACACCAGTCGGTGAATGCGCTCTACCCCGCCGCGCCTGGCCAGCCAGCGCCGCAATCCGGCCCGAGGCTGTACTACGCCGCGGACCTGCCGCAATTCCGGTACCTGAAGGAACGACTGGAGACCGAGTGGGTCGAGTTGCTTCGTGCACGCGTCGGCCTCGCGCGCGAGCGGCTTCCCTTCTTGTGGGACTGCGATTTCATGTTCGGCGAGCCTCTCGTCGATGCCTCTGAGTACTATGTGCTTTGCGAGATTAACGTCAGCAGCGTAGCGCCATTCCCGGACTCCGCAATCCAGCCACTGGTTTTGGCTGTGCAACGTCGTCTAGAGCAGATTTGATCGCTTGTCGGCGCTTGCCGGTTTGCTGTTGCGTTTGTCCGACCTGACCTGATCGCCGCTCTGGATGACCGGGGGCTGGGCGCGGTATGCTCAGGCCCTCGTGATGGAACCCTCAGCCCCCAGCGAATCCCGGTCATCGACCCTCCTCCTGGAACGCCTTTTTGGCGACTGGGTGCGCGAGGTGTCGCCTGCTACTGTGCGGGCCGATGCGATGGCGGGTCTCTTGGGCGCAGTGCTGGTGCTGCCGCAAGGCATTGCCTTCGCAACGCTGGCCGGCCTGCCGCCGGCCTACGGCCTTTACACCGCCGTGATTCCCTGCATCATCGCCGCGCTGTTCGGTTCCAGCCGGCATGTCATGTCGGGCCCTACAAACGCCAACTCGCTGGCTCTGTTCGCCATGCTCTCGCCGCTGGCCATGGCCTTTAGCCCGCTCTACATTCAGCTGGCGCTGGCCGTCACCGTGATGGTGGGAGTCATGCAGTGGCTGATTGGCGCGTTGCGCCTGGGTGTGCTGGCCAACTTCATTTCACCGGCGGTGCTGTTTGGTTTTACTTCGGGCGCTGCGCTGCTGATCGCTGTGCATGCGTTGCCCGACCTGCTGGGCCTGGCGGCTGCGCCTGAGCACAGCGCGGCCGCGGTTCTTGGACATGTTCTCACGCAGATCACTTCCGCCCAGCCCATGGCGCTGGGTGTTGCGGCCATCACCCTGGGTGTCGCGCTGCTGCTGCGCCACCTGCGCCGCAACTGGCCGTACATGTTGATCGGATTGGCGGTGGCCACTGCGCTGGCCTGGGTGTGGAGCGGCCTTCTTTATCCCGGTGCCGCACCCTCCGCCTCGTTGCGTACTGTGGGCCAGATCCCCGTACCCTGGCCGAGGTTCGAAGTGCCGCGCATCAGCTGGGCGCAGGCCGCCGACCTTATCGGCCTGGCGTTTGCGCTGACCATCGTCGCGCTGGGCCAGGCGATCTCGATCGCCAAGACGGTGGCGCTGCGCTCGGGCCAACGCATAGACGCCAACCGCGAGTTCCGCGGCCAGGGCCTGTCCAACATCGTCGGCGGGTTTTTCTCAAGCTACGTTTCCTGCGGCTCGATGAACCGCTCCATGCCCAACCTGGAGGCCGGTGCGCGCACCCCGCTGGCCTCGGTATTTTCGGCTTTGTTGCTGCTGGCGCTGGTGGCGGTGAGCGCGCCGCTACTCGCGCAAATCCCCATGGCCGCGCTGGCGGCGCTGCTGGTGCTGGTGGCGTTCGCGCTGCTGGACTTCGCACGCTGGCGCCAGCTGTTCACCTTGAGCCGCAGCGACTTTGGCGTGGCGATGGCCACCATGGTGGCGACCGTCACCATACGGCTGGAGATCGCGATCTTGCTGGGCATGATTTTGTCGCTGATGTCCTTCCTCTACCGCACGTCAAAGCCTGCGATGCGCACCATGGGTTTTGACAGCCGCGGGCTGGACCGGCAGTTTGTGGTGATCGACAACAGCGTTGATGCGGGGGTTGACGTCGTTTCCGCACAGAAGGCCGAAGCGTCGTCGGAAGCGACGCCCCAGGCCTTGCCTGAATGCCCGCAGCTCAAATTGCTGCGAATGGAAGGCGAGGTCTACTTTGGCGCGACACAGCACGTCGCCGACATCCTGCATTCGCTGCGCACCCAGCCTCAGCCGCAAAAACACCTGCTTGTCATGGGCAAGAGCATGAACTTCATTGATCTGGCCGGCGCCGAGCTGTGGGAGGCCGAGCTCGCCGCGCGCCGCGCCATGGGCGGTGACCTGTACTTCCACCGGCCGCGGCCTGAAGTCATCCGCATGTGGCGCAAAACGGGCTTTACCAGCGTGCTGGGGCCAGAGCACCAGTTCCCCGACAAGTTCACCGCGATCTCCACCATCTTCAATAAGCTGGACCCTGAAATTTGCCGCCACTGCACCGCGCGGATATTCTGGGAATGCCAGTCTGCGCCAGGCCCCGACACACCCACCCCCTGAAACCCATGCCCCAATTCGCCGCCAACCTTAGCTGGATGTACACCGAGCTTCCCATGGCCGAACGCTTTGCCGCAGCCGCTCGTGACGGTTTCACGGCCGTGGAAATCCTCTCGCCCTATGCATGGGAACCCGCGGCGCTCAAAGCCATCCTGCAGCAACACGGCCAGCAGCTGGTGCTGTTCAACGCACCGCCCGGTGGCGTCGATGTGGCCAGCATCGAGAAGGCTTGGGCAAGCTCGCAAAAAGGCACGGCCTGCCTGCCGGGCCATGAAGCGGAGTTCCGTGCCGGTATCGCGATTGCGCTGGAGTATGCGCAATCGCTGGGCTGCCCGCGCATCCACGTAATGGCGGGCGTACTGCCCGCCGGGGTGGAGCGCGAGGCGGTGCAACCGACCTATGTGAACAACCTGCGCGAGGCGGCCCCACTGGCGGCCAAGGTGGGTGTGGACCTGTTGATCGAGCCTATCAACACCCGCGACATTCCGCGCTTCTTTTTGAACCGGCAAGACCACGCACATGAAATCATCCGCGAAGTGGGTGCGCCCAACGTCAAGGTGCAGATGGATCTTTACCACTGCCAGATCGTTGAAGGCGACCTGGCCATGAAACTGCGCAAATACCTGCCCACGGGCCACGTCGGCCATCTGCAGATCGCGGGCGCACCCGGCCGCAATGAGCCAGATGTCGGTGAGATCAACTACCCCTATCTGTTCGCGCTGCTCGATGAGCTCGGCTACAGCGGTTGGGTAGGGTGTGAATACAAGCCGCTGCGCGGCGCAGAAGCCGGCGCTACGCAGGCCGGGCTGGGCTGGCTGAAAAGACTTCGCGAATGCGCCTGAGCGCGTTCGCAGCATTCAGCGCGCGCAACGAAACGTCAAATTGATGCGCTGCCTGCCCAGGCGCGCGTGTTCGCCCTCGGCCAGCGGTGCTACGCCGTGATAAGCCAGCCGCGACGGGCCGCCCCACACCGCCACGTCGCCATGCACCAGGCGGTATCGCGCGGGGCGGTCGCTGCGATTCAGGCCGCCGAACAAAAACACCGCCGGCAAGCCCATCGACACCGACACAATCGGCGCCTCCATGCTGCCTTCATCCTTGTCCTGGTGTAGCGAGAGGCGCGCTCCGGGCTCATAGCGGTTGATCAGGCAGGCGTCCGGCCGAAAATTGCCGAAACCCGCTTCCGCTGCGGCGTGCAGTGCCAGTTCGGCAAAGCAGGCTGGCATGGCCGGCCAGCGTCGGCCTGAAAGCGGGTCGTTCGCGTCATAGCGGTAACCGCTGTGATCGGACACCCAGCCCAGCGCGCCGCAATTGCTCATCGCGACCGACATGGTGTAGCCGCCCGGCGTGACCAGGTGGCGCAGCGGCGCGGCCGCGGTGACGTCTTGCACAGCTTGCAGCAACACTTCGTCCACCTCGCAGGCAAAGCCGCGCAGCAGCATGGCGCCTGGTGCCATCACCTCGGGCGCGGTGTATGGCGCCGGCACCTCATCGAAAAGCCCCAGGGTCACACCATCTCCTTTACTCAGCATCATGAAAAATAATGCCCAGCGTGTGCCGGCGGCCGCTACGCACCGTGCTCACGCCGTGCCGCATGTTGACCCGGTAAAAGCCGCGGCTGCCCTGCACCGGCCGGTGATGCACGGCAAACACCACGGCGTCGCCCTGCCGCAGCGGCACCACCTCGGGCCGCGACTGCATGCGCGGGCGCTGCTCCGTCAGCACAAACTCGCCGCCCGTGAAATCTTCGCCCGGGCGCGACAGCAGCACGGCGACCTGGATCGGGAACACGTGCTCGCCATACAGGTCCTGGTGCAGGCAGTTGTAGTCTCCAGGACCATATTGCAAGAGCAGCGGTGTAGGCCGCTGCTGGCCTGCCGCGTGACAGCGTGCGAGGAAATCGGCATGGACCGGCGGATAGCGCACGTCAATCCCCATGGCCTGGTTCCAGGCATTGGCCACGCCGACCAACCGCGGGTAAAGCGTGGTGCGCAGCCGCGCCACGATGTCCGGCAGCGGGTAGCGGAAGTACTGGTATTCGCCCTGGCCGAAGCCGTGGCGCTGCATCACCACCCGGCTGCGAAAGCGGCCCGCATCGGCATAGAGCGCGGTGACGGCCTCACATTCCTGCGCGCCCAGCAGCTGCGGCAGCACGGCGCTGCCGTAGCGGTTGAGTGTGGCTGTAATGTGCGCCCAGCCGCCTGTTCCGGCATCCGTGCCGGCGGATTCGGGCAACAGGCTGGGGGCATCGGAAACGGGCGGCATGCGGAAATCCTTTGAGGCGATGGGGCATCCATCAACGCATTCAGGATAAATCCGGCGGCTCGCTAACGCTCGCCGGAATCGGACATTTCATTCGACCTTGGTCAAGCAGCCAGCTCGGAGAGGATGGGGCAATCAGGCCGGCTGTTGCCCTGGCAGCAGTGCGCCAGGTGGCCCAGGGTCTGCTTCATCGCTTCCATCTCGGCAATACGGCGCTCCAGGTCGGCCACATGGGCCAGCGCGATGCGCTTGACGTCGGCACTCGCGCGGCGCTTGTTCTGCCATAACTTGAGCAACTCGGCGATCTCGATCATGCTGAACCCCAGCGCGCGGGCGCGGCGTATGAAGCGCAGCGTGTGCACTTCTTTTTCGCCGTACTGGCGGTAACCCGCATCGGTGCGGTGCACGGTGGGCAGCAGGCCCAGCGACTCGTAGTGGCGAATCATCTTGGCGGACACGCCCGTGTGCGCAGCGGCCTGGCCGATGTTGAGCGGACCAATATCAAATGTGTCAGTCATGGGTGCTCCCTTTCCAGCGGCGCAACAGCAGGGCGTTCATCACCACACTGGCGCTGCTCAGCGCCATGGCGGCGCCGGCGATGACGGGGCTGAGCAGCCCCAGCGCAGCCAGCGGAATACCGACCACGTTGTAAACAAAAGCCCAGAACAGGTTCTGGCGGATCTTGGCGTAGGTGCGGCGCGAAATATCGATGGCGTCCGCCACCAGCGCCGGGTTGCCGCGCATCAGCGTGATGCCGGCGGCGTGCATGGCCACGTCGGTGCCGGTGGACATCGCGATGCCCACATCGGCCGCGGCGAGGGCGGGTGCATCGTTGATGCCGTCGCCCACCATGGCCACACGCCCGCTTTGCGCTTGCGCAGCGGCCTTGAGTTGGCCGATGATGGCGGCTTTGTCTTGCGGCAACACCTGGCTGTGCACAAGGTCTATTCCGAGTTGCTGCGCCACGGCTTCGGCGCTGCCGCGGTTGTCGCCGGTCACCAAAGCGGTTTGAATGCCCAGTGCGTGGAGGCGGGAAATCGCCGGCGCCGCGCTGCTTTTGAGCATGTCGCCAAACGCCATCAGCCCGAGAAGCTGCGGTGTTCCGGTGACTTCGGCCAGCCACGACACCGTGCGGCCCTGGGCTTCGAGTTCTTTGGCGCGTGCATTCAGCGTGGCGAAGGTGTTCAGGTCCAGGCCCAGCTCCTGCATAAAGCGCGGGCTTCCGAGCCGCAGTTCGCGGCCTGCCACCACGGCGGCCATGCCGCGGCCGGCGACGGCGCGCAACTCCGTCGCTGCGGGAATCTCAAGCTGCTGCTCCGCCGCGCGCCGTGTGACCGCGCGGGCGAGCGGGTGTTCGCTGCCCGACTGGATGGCGGTCGACCAGGCCAGCAACTCGTTGGCAGCGATTGCGCTGGGCTCCAGCGCCACCAGTTCGGGTTTGCCCTCGGTCAGCGTGCCGGTCTTGTCAAAAGCCACTACCTTGACGCCGTGCGCCACTTCCAGCGCCTCCGCGTCCTTGATCAGGATACCCTGGCGTGCGGCGGCGCCCGTGCCCACCATGATGGCGGTAGGCGTGGCCAGACCGAGTGCACAGGGACAGGCGATTACCAGCACAGCGACCGCATTGAGGATGGCCGCCTCCCAGTCCTGCGTGGCCAGGCCCCAGCCCAGCAGCGTCACCAGGGCAATGGCAATTACCACAGGCACAAACACGGCGCTGACCTGGTCCACCAACCGTTGTATGGGTGCTTTTTTGGCTTGGGCCGATTCGACCATACGCACGATGCGGGCCAGCGTGGACTCCGCGCCTACGGCCGTGGTGCGCACCACGATCAGGCCTTCGGCATTGACTGCGCCGCCAGTCACGTGGTCGCCTGCGTACTTGGCAACTGGCAGGCTCTCGCCGGTGATCAGCGACTCGTCCACCTGCGTGGAACCCTCGACGATCTCGCCATCAACCGAGATGCGTTCGCCAGGGCGCACCACCACCAGGTCGCCGAGCTGTATGTCTTGCAAGGCTACGTCTTCGTCCTTTCCATCGCGCCGACGGCGCGCGGTGTCGGGGCGCAGCGCCTGCAACGCGCGGATGGCGGCGGTCGTCTGGTGTTTGGCGCGCGCTTCCATCCATTTGCCCAACAACACCAGTGTGATGACGACTGCCGAGGCTTCAAAATACAGGTGCGCCATGCCATGGCCGCCATGCCGCAGCAATTGATAGACGCTCAGGCCGTAGGCAGCTGAGGTGCCCAACGCGACCAGCAAATCCATATTGCCGGTGCGGGCGCGCAAGGCGCTCCAGCCGGCGCGGTAAAAACGTGCGCCCAGCCAGAACTGCACCGGCGTGGCCAGCAGCCATTGCCACCAGCCGCCCAGCATCCAGTCCTTGCCGAACAGCGCCCCCACCATGGGCAGCGCCAGCGGCGCAGACAGGACGGCTGCCAGCGCGATAGGCCACCAGGGCGCGCCAGTTTTGTCCACGGGGGTGCCCGAAGCGGGGATTTCGCTCGCCTGATAACCGGCTTTGGCCACTGCCGCCACCAGCGCCGGCAACATCGCGGCGTTGCCCGCGACGCGGACTTCGGCGGTCTCGGTCGCCAGGTTGACGCTGGCCGACAGCACCCCTGGCATTTGCTTGAGCGCTTTCTCGACGCGCGACACGCAGGAGGCGCAGGTCATGCCGTCTATTTTGAGCCGCAAGGATTGTTCGGCCACGCTGTAGCCGGCTTTGGCGACGGCGGTCTTCAGGGCGTCCATGCCGACACCGGCGCGCACCTTGACGCTGGCCTGTTCGGTCGCGAAATTGACGCTCACGTCCTCAACGCCCGGGACGTTGGCCAGCGAACGTTCCACACGCGCCACGCAGGACGCGCAACTCATGCCCTGGACGGGAAACTGCCACTCGGTCAGCGCCGGCATGACGGGAGATGTTTTTAACGTGGATGGGGTGTTCATGCCTGTAGTCTCAACCTTACCACCATGGGAGGGTCAAGCGCCTTGGTGTAATAGCCCTGAATCGAGGCAGGACTTGCCGGGCTACGCTTGACCCTGCCCCCATGGGAAGGTTCAGACTTCTGGGTAATCCCTGTACCAATCTCTCAGACAGCTTCCAAGGAGTCTTTATGGAATTCAATATCCCCGCCATGAGCTGCGGCCACTGCGTTGGCGCCGTCACCCAGGCCATCAAATCGCTGGATGCAGCGGCGCAGGTCAGTGTGGACTTGCCCGGCAAAAAGGTTGTGGTGCAATCCTCGCAAGACAGGCAAGCCGTGGCGGCTGCGCTGGCCGAGGCGGGTTATCCCGCACAGTAGTGCGCCGATATCCGGCGGGAAAGACGTTTCGGCGTCGATAGAATGGCCCTTCCTCCCTCCATTCAAGCCGCCTAGTGTCCGACCGACTCGCCGTCCTCCCCCAATACCTGTTTCCCAAGCAGGCGCTGACCAACTTTGCCGGTTTTGTAGCTTCGCGCGAGCGTGGCTGGGTCACCACCGAAATCATCCGCCGCTTTGTCGCCAAGTACCAGGTCAACATGGACGAGGCGCTCAACTCCGACATTGCGAGCTATCTCACCTTCAACGACTTCTTCACGCGTGCGCTCAAGCCCGGCGCGCGACCGCTGGCTGATGCCGAGCTGATTTCGCCGGTGGACGGTGCGATCAGCCAGTTCGGTGCGATCGAGAAGGACCAGATCTTTCAGGCCAAGGGTCACAGTTATTCGACTACTGCGTTGGTGGGCGGGGATGCGGCGCTGGCGGCGCATTACCAGGACGGCCATTTCGCTACGCTCTATCTGAGCCCCCGGGACTACCACCGCATCCACATGCCTGCAGGCGGTCGGCTGACGCGCATGATTTATGTGCCGGGCGACCTGTTTTCCGTCAATCCCGTTACCGCACGCGGCGTGCCGGGGCTGTTCGCGCGCAATGAGCGCGTGGTCTGCGTTTTCGAATCGGCGCGCGGGCCCTTTGTGCTGGTGCTGGTCGGCGCGACCATCGTTGGCAGCATGGCCACGGTGTGGCACGGCGTGGTGAACCCGCCGCGCGGCAAGGTGGTGCGGCAATGGGATTACCCCGACGAGCCAACCTCCGCCATCCGCCTCAAGCAGGGCGAGGAAATGGGCCGCTTCCTGCTGGGCTCCACCGTCGTCATGCTGTTTCCCAAAGGGCCGCTGCAGTTCAATGCCGAGTGGGCGCCCGGCCGCGAAATACGGCTCGGCGAAGCCATGGCGGTCTACGGTTAAGCAGAGGGTGTGAAGCCCAGGCGGTTTAAAAACGCCATCGCTGCCGCCGGCGCCCTTTCCTTGGCGCCGTTGATGAAATACACAAACACGTCGCGCGGCTTGCCCTGTGCCGGGGCTTCTTCCAGCGTCGGCAGGTCGGCCGGCGCGGAGCCGTCAGCCCATTGCCGCGCGCGCTCAGCCCAGGCGTTCAGCGCGCTTTCCTCGTAGCCGGTCTCCAGGCCTGATTCGCTCATCATGAGGCGGGCATAGGCGAAGTCACCCGTGAGGTCGGCGAAAGACGGAAATTTGTCAGCGTCGGTAAATACAGTGGCGACCTTGTAACGGCGCGCCAACGCCAGGTAATCGGGCGACATAAAGCTCTCGTGGCGAACGTCGACGACATGGCGCAGCGCCCGGCCGTCCACCTGTTTGGGCAGCAGCGACAGAAACGCCTCGAAATCCCCTGCCTCAAACACCTTGCCGGGCATGAATTGCCAGACGATGGGGCCCAGCTTGTCGCCCAGTTCGCTGATGCCGCTTTCAGTGAAGCGCTGGATGGACTCGCCCGCCTCGGCCAGCACGCGGCGGTTGGTCGCGTAGCGCGAGGCCTTGAGGGAAAACATGAAGTTGTCCGGCGTCTCGTCGTGCCACTTCCTGAAGCTGGCCGGCTTCAGCGTGCCGTAGTAGGTGCCGTTGACCTCGATGGCGCTCAGCCGGCGGCTTGCGTATTCGAGTTCGCGGCTGTGCGCCAGGCCGGCTGGGAAAAAGTTGTCGCGCCAGGGCTCAAAGGTCCAGCCGCCCACGCCAGCGCGGATGCGGGAATCGGCTACCGTGGCTGGCGTGGCGGCGGAAGATGGCGTGTGTGCGCGGCTTGCTGGTGTCATGGCGGCTCCGTGGCGTACTTGTCTGCTTTCTCGTCCAATTGGAGGAGTTATCTTTGTCCACGCCGCCCGCGATGCGCTGTAGGTTGAATTCTCCAATTGCGGGTCTTCCCGTGGCCGGTGGCGCGGTCTGTGTCGGAAGCGTACAGTAGCAGGTGCCGTAGCAAAATGCTGCCCTAAAAGCCGATATCCTTGTTCCCGGAGCCTTTCCAATGAACGCCCCACTGCACCGCGAAATCCCCGCCAGCATCCTTAACGCCGCCCAGGCCCTGTCCCAGGTCACGGCCCAATGGGACGGCGACATCGTCAAACAGATCACCGACTACATCTCCATCCCAGCCAAGTCCCCCACGTTTGACAGCGACTGGGCGCAGCACGGCTTCATCGACACCGTCATGCGCAATGCGGCGGCCTGGGTCGAGGCGCAGAAGGTCGAAGGCCTCAAGCTGGAGATCGTGCGCCTCGAAGGCCGCACCCCGGTGCTGTTCTTTGAGATCCCGGCCACGCGCGCCGATTCGACGCAAACCGTGTTGATGTACGGCCACCTCGACAAGCAGCCCGAATTCACCGGTTGGCGCAATGATTTGAGCCCCTGGATGGCCAAGTACGAAGACGGAAAGCTTTATGGCCGTGGCGCCGCCGACGATGGGTATGCGGTCTACGCCAGCATTGCCGCGGTGCAGGCGCTCAAAGCGCAGAACGTGCCGCACCCGCGCATCGTTGGCCTGATCGAAACCTGCGAGGAAAGCGGCTCCTATGATTTGCTGCCTTACGTCAATGCGTTGCGTGAGCGCCTGGGCGACGTCGCGCTGGTGGTGTGCCTGGATTCCGGCGCGGGCAACTACGACCAGCTGTGGCTGACCACCAGCCTGCGCGGCAACGCGGCGGGCGTGCTCAAGGTGGAAATCCTCACCGAAGGCGTGCACTCCGGCGACGCCAGCGGCCTGGTGCCGTCGAGCTTTCGCATCATGCGCCAGGTGCTGGACCGCCTGGAAGACAGCAAGACCGGTCGCCTGCTACCGCAAAGCTTTCACTGTGAGGTTCCGGCTGACCGGCTGGCGCAGGCGCAGGCCACGGCCAAAATCCTCGGCGAGGAAATCTACAAGCGTTTTCCGTGGGCGCACTACGACTGCGAAGGCTCCAGCGCATTTGCCTTGCCCACCACGACTGACCCGGTGGAAGCCCTGCTCAACCGCACCTGGCGCCCGACGCTGAGCGTGACGGGTGCCGAAGGTTTTCCAGCCCTCAAGGATGCGGGCAATGTGCTGCGCCCCTACACCGCCTTCAAGCTCTCGCTGCGTTTTCCGCCGCTGATCGACGCTGGCGCGGCGGTGCAGGAACTCAAGACACTGCTGGAAGACAATGCGCCTTACCAGGCCAAAGTCACGTTTGAAAGCAACGGCGGCGCCACCGGCTGGAACGCGCCCAGCACCGTACCCTGGTTTGAGAACGCGCTCAACGATGCGTCGCAAAGCTTCTTCGGCGCGCCCTGCGGCACCATAGGCCAGGGCGGAACCATTCCGCTGATGAACATGCTGAGCAAGGGCTTCCCCAAGGCGCAGATGATGGTTTGCGGTGTGCTCGGCCCCAAGAGCAATGCGCACGGCCCCAACGAGTTCCTGAACGTGCCTTACGCCAAGAAGCTGACCGCCGCGGTCGCGCATGTGATGGCCCGCGTTCCCGGTTGATGCGGGTGAGCTACCCTTCTTTGCGCCGCGGTTTGCCGGCAGCGCTTGTTTCAAGCCAGGCTTTTGCTGCCGCATGCATTCCACCGTCCTAGCGCCTTTCACCGCCCGCGACGGCGAGAACCTGGCTCTCTATGAGTGGCCACTGGATGCTTTGGCCATCGAAATGGGTCAACATGCGTTGCCGCCGCGCGCCATGGTGCTGCTGGTCCATGGCTTGGGCGAGCACGCCAGCCGCTACGACCATGTCGCCAGCCAATTGCTCGACTGGGGTTTTGCCGTGCGTGCCTACGACCAGCGCGGCCATGGCGAATCGGGCGGGTTCCGTGGTGTGCTGCCCAATGAGACTGCACTGCTGGACGACCTGGCCGAAATAGTCGACGACACGCGCCTGCGTTGCGTGCGCCTTCTGGAGGAGGTCAACGCGGACGGACGAAGCCCGCAGCCGCCTGCGCATCTTCCCCTGGTTCTGCTTGGCCACAGCATGGGCGGTCTGGTGGTGAGCCGGTTTGTCGCGCTGGGCATTCGCCCCGTGGATGGCCTCGTGATGTCTTCTCCCGCGCTGGATCCGGGGCTCAACGCCTTGCAAAAGCTGCTGCTGGCCTTTATGCCGAGGCTGGCACCCGACCTGTGTGTAGGCAACGGCCTGGACGCGCGCTACATCTCGCACGATGAAGAGGTGGTCAAAAAATACTTCACCGACCGGCTGGTGCACGACAGAATCTCGCCACGCCTGGGCAAATTCATCGCAACAGCGGGTCCCGCGACGGTGGCGGCCGCCGCCCAATGGCGCACGCCTACGCTGCTGATGTATGCGGGTGCGGACCGGCTTGTCAATCCGGCCGGCAGCCGCGCTTTCGCGGAAAACGCGGCCAACTCACCGGCCGTGACCGCCGGCATGGTGACGTCGCGGTGCTTTGAGGGCCTCTATCACGAGATATTCAATGAAGTCGAGTCGGAGCCGGTGTTTGACACGCTCAAGGCCTGGCTGGACGCCCGCTTCTAGCGGTTAAGAAAATCTCAAGAGAAATTCGGCTTCAGCCCAATAAGAACGGGCGCAAACAGCTATAAAAACAATAGCAATAACTGGCGGCATCGCCGGGTTCCATGCCCAGCCTGGCCGCAATGTCGGACACGGTGCGAGGCGTAACCAGGTTCTCAGGCCTTCTGTCCCTTGCGTTGGCCGACTGCAAGCCAGGCCAGCGCGGCGGCGGTGAGCCCCAGCGGCAGCAGCGACCCCAGGTTCAACAGCGCCCAGCCTTGGGTGGTCACCAGCACGCCGGAGGCCAGCGAGGAAACCGCCAGCACGGCAAAAATACAGAAATTGAGCGCGCCCTGCGCCTTGTCTTTTTCTTCCGGCCGATAGGTCTCAAGCGCCAGGGTGGTGCTGCCGGTGAAAAGAAAATTCCAGCCCAGGCCCAGTAAAAAGAGCGCCGCCAGAAATTCCTTGAGCTCCACGCCCGAGAGCGCGATCAGCACGCACACCCCATTGAGCGCCAGACCCACCGCCATGATGGGCAAAGTGCCGAAGCGCCGGATCAGGTGACCGGTGAAAAAACCGGGTGCGAACATGCCGATCACGTGCCACTCCAGCACCAGCGCGACGCTGGAAAACGGCAGGCCGCAAACCTGCATCGCAATTGGCGTGGCCGCCATCAGCAGGTTCATCACGCCAAAGCCCAGGGCACCGGCTGCGGCGGCCACGATGAAGATCGGCTGCCGCATGATTTCGCGAAGCGGCCGGCCACCGCGGCTGGCATGCGCCTCGGGCGGCGGCGGAAACCGGATGAATGCCAGCAGCGCCATCGACAGCAGCGCCACGCCGGCCAGCGCCAGGTAGGCGCCTGCAAAGGGCACGTCGGTCAGCCCCCGCGTAGAGGCCGCCAGGTTGGGCCCGGCGACGGCGCCCAGCAGGCCGCCTGCCATGACCAGGGAAATGGCTTTTTCGCGAAAAGCAGGCTGGGCGAGCTCGGCCGCGGCAAAGCGGTAGAGCTGCGCATTGGCGCTGTAGTAGCCCGCCACCACGGTGGCGGCCACCAGAAGCCAGAAATTTTTGCTGTAAGCCGCATAGCAGCACAGCAGGGCCGAGGCGGCGGCCACCAGCAGGCCCAGCTGGAAGGAAATCTTGCGCCCGAAGCGCATTTGCGTGCGCGCCACCACGGACGTGGACAGCGCGCCACCCACCACGTAGCCCATGACGGGTAGTGTCGCCATCCAGCCCAGCGGCGCCAGGTTCAGGCCGACCAGGCCGTTGATGGCGATGAAGGTGACGTTGTTGGTGAGAAAGAGGCCCTGGCAGACGGCCAGCAGCCAGAGATTGCGGTTCATGGCGTGCCGCTTGTCAGTGCGAGAAACGACAGGCAGGCGAGCGGTGCGGTTTCGGCCCGAAGCACGCGCGGGCCGAGGGTGACGGCCGCAAAGCCGCAAGCCATGGCCGCAGCCTCTTCAGCCGCGCTGAGGCCGCCCTCGGGACCGCTCAGGAAGGTCAGTGCGCCGGCATCAGCTGCGGCCACCGCTTCGGCCAGCGGCCGGCTGCCGTCTTGTAATGAGAGTAGCAGCCGGGTGCCGCCAGCTGCGCCCTGCCCCGCGCCTTTGAGCCAGTCAGACAGGTTAGCGACGTCGTGAACGGGTGGTATGCGGCTGCGGCCGCATTGCTCACAGGCCGCGACGGCGACGCCCCGCCAGTGCGCGATTTTTTTGTCGGCTCGCTCACCCTTGATGCGCAGCACGCTGCGCTCGCTCATCAAGGGCTGGATGCTGGCCACGCCCAATTCGGCGGCTTTTTCAATCAGCCAGTCCATGCGGTCATTGGCGGGCATGCCGACGGCCAGGTGAATGG
Organism: Polaromonas sp. P2_G11; assembly: GCF_056403595.1. Classification (NCBI taxonomy): domain Bacteria; kingdom Pseudomonadati; phylum Pseudomonadota; class Betaproteobacteria; order Burkholderiales; family Comamonadaceae; genus Polaromonas; species Polaromonas sp. P2_G11. Next base: position 305,845 of record NZ_JBFUFE010000004.1, read on the forward strand.
AGCGGCTGGCTTCGCGTGCCGTGGCGGTGTAGCCGCCGATAAGGACCTCCACATCGCTGCGGCCCATGCGCTCGACGGTGGCTGCAAATTCCCCTTCGCTGCCGGGCTGGCCGTTGCCTTGGCCGTTGAATATTGTCAGGGCGTCGCCGGGCTGCATCCGCAAGACCTGGACGTGGCGCGCAGTGGACGGCGGCAGGCTGACGACGCTGCCGGGCGCCAGTGCGATGTCAGCGAAAAACCGGGCGGTCATGGTGCTGGTGCAGGAAGATGCATTGTTAGGACTTTGCCGTGAACGCTATAAAAATAATAGCTGCTGGCGCAGAACCAGCAAGCGCTACAGCCCGATTGTGCATCAAAAGGTGTAGCCCACACGGGTTTCGTTACCCTCAATCTCGTCGAGCAGCACCATCAGCGGCCCCAGTTGCCGGTAGCGCGCGGCGGTGTTGCGGGCGTATTTGATGAAGCGGGGTGTGTCGGCCAGGTATTTGGGCTTGCCGTCGCGCAGCGTGAGGCGCGCAAAGATGCCCAGAATCTTGAGGTGGCGCTGCAGGCCCATCCATTCCACGGCCCGGTAAAACTCGCCAAAATCGTCGCCGACCGGCAGGCCCGCCTTGCGGGCTTTTTGCCAATAGCGCACGGTGATGTCCAGTACGAAATCTTCTTCCCAGCTCAGGAAGGCGTCGCGCATCAGGCTGGCGATGTCGTAGGTGATGGGGCCGTAGACCGCGTCCTGAAAGTCCAGCACGCCCAAAGGTGGAGCCCCCACGCTTGTCGCTTCGCGTACTGCGCTGCCCCGTTTCGATACGCTGCGGGGCTCGTTCCCTAGGGGCGGCCCGTCGGAAAATTGCATGCCCCCTGCGTTGCTGGGCCGGGTGATCATCAGGTTGCGAGGCATGAAGTCGCGGTGCACAAACACCCGTGCGCCATCCAGCGAATTCAGATTGCTGGCCTTGATCTGTTCGAAGATGGCGTTCAGCTTGTCCTGAAGGCCAGAGTCCAGCGCCAGGCTGCGATGTTTGGCGACATACCAGTCTGGAAAGAGCGATAGCTCGCGAGACAGAAGTGCGTCGTCATAGGGCGGAAGCACGCCGGGCGTGGAGGCGAGTTGCCAGCGCACCAGGGCCTCCACCGCATCCACATACAGGTCGTAGTGCGCCGGAGTGGGGCTGGCGATAGCGTCAACCTCGGCGGGCGGTCTAATTGCTTCCATCATGGTCTGCGCACCCAGGTCGCTTAGCAGCATGAAGCCCATTGGTTCATCCCAGGCCAGTACGCGCGGGGCAATCAAGCCGGCGCCGTTCATCAGGCCGGCGACCTTGACGAAAGGTTTGCAATCTTCCTGTGCAGGTGGTGCGTCCATGACGATGTAACTGCCATCGCCTGTTGCGGCGTCCACCCGGAAGTAGCGCCGAAAACTTGCGTCAGCTGATGCCGGCCTGATGGTGTCGACCCGCAGGTTGTGCTGGCGGGCAGCGGCGGTCAGCCAGGCTTCGAAAGCCATGGCACGTGCCGGGTCGGCCCAGGCAATGGAGGGAGTGGTCATGTTTCTGGAGTCCCTGCCAGCCCTGCAATTGGGCGCTGGTTCGACATTGTGGGGACGGGGTGGAGGGTCATGGATAATCAGGCCTGATTTTACAAACGGGTTTATCTCACATAAACGATGCGCCGCGCATCCCCTTCGCCCTTTATTCTTTCCCCGATAGCTCAAGCTGTCTCCACGCTGGTGGTTTGCGCAGCACTGGGGATGACCGGTGCCGGGACGGCGCTCGCCCAAACTCCGGCTGCGTCACCTGCTCCTCTTCAGGGCGCTTCCGCCGTCCCCTCCGCAGACCCGCCCGCAGGCGACACCCCGAAACTCAAGTCTTCGCCCCAGCTGGCCGAGCAGGTTTCCAGCGACCCGCAGGACAAGGGCCCCACATTTGTTTTTGGCGACCGGATTTCCGGCCGCCCCGATCTTGAGACCGTGATTGACGGCAATGCGGAATTGCGCCGCGGGTCTACCGCCATCCGCGCGGACCGCATTGAGTACTACCAGCCCGAAGACCAACTTAAAAGCCGCGGCAATGTTCGCATCAACCGGGCGGGCAACAGGTTTGAGGGTCCCGAGCTGGAGATCAAGCTGGACCGGTTTGAAGGCTTTTTCACGACGCCGGCCTACCGCTTCCTCAGCAACAGCGGAAACGGCCAGGCGGAGCGGATCGATTTCATCGATGAAGGCCATTTGACGGCCCAGCGCGCCAGCTACACCACCTGCGAGCGCAATGACGAGGCCAGCTGGGAGCCCTCATGGGTATTGCGCGCCAGAAGCTTCGAGTTTGACCTGGACCGCGAAGTTGGCGTTGCCAATGGAGCCGTTGTGCGTTTCAAGGATGTGCCTATCCTGGCTTTCCCCCGGGTGAGTTTTCCGTTGAGCGACAAGCGCAAGTCGGGTCTTCTGCCGCCCTCCATCGGCATGGGCTCAATCAACGGGTTTGAGTATCGGCAACCTTATTACTTTGATATTGCGCCCAATCGGGACGCGACATTTTCACCGGCGATCATGACCAAACGCGGGGTGGACCTCGCCGGCGAATTCCGCTACCTGGAGCCGAAGTACACAGGCGAACTGCAGGGAAACTTCCTGCCCGGCGACAAGTTGCGCAATCGTGACCGCTGGTCCTACAGTTATCAACACGTTGGTGCCTTCAGCAGCGGCCTGTCATCCGTCGGCGACCTGGGCATCAACCTCAACATGAACCGGGTGAGTGACAACGATTATTGGCGTGACTTTCCAGCTCTCAAGGGGGCGACCACCCAGCGCCTTCTGCCCCAGGACGCGAGTTTGTCGTGGACCCGCGGGTTCTTTTCTTCGTCCATGCGAACGCTCAAATGGCAGACATTGCAGGATGTCACTTCGCCCATCGTTCCGCCTTACGACCGCCTGCCCCAGTTTGCAGCGGCGTACACCCGTGTGGATGCGCCGGTGGTGGGATTGGGCAATGGCTTTGACTGGTCGGTGGAGGGCGACTTCACCCGTTTTTCCGCAGATCGTCAGCTCACCAACCAGCCCAATAGTGACCGGGCATTCACGCGGCTGCAACTGAGCCGCCCCTGGCTGCTGCCTGCGGGGTACATCACCCCCAAAGTGCAGCTGCATGCCACGAGTTACAAATTTGATTCAGCGTTGCCCAATGGTGCGACAACGGCGTCGCGTGTTGTGCCTACCTTCAGCCTGGACAGCGGCGTGCAGTTTGAACGTAATGCCGGGTTCCTGGGCCGGAACTTTACCCAGACACTGGAGCCCCGGGCCTTTTATGTGCGTACACCCTATCGCGACCAGAGCCTGCTGCCCAACTACGACTCCGGGTCCAACGACTTCAACTTCGCCACGGTCTTTACCGAAAACGCATTTGTCGGCAATGACCGTATTTCAGACGCTAACCTGCTGACCCTGGGCGTTACCTCGCGTCTGCTGGATCCTGCGACCGGTGCTGAAGCTGTGCGTGTCGGCATTGCGCAGCGCTTTCGTTTTGAGGATCAGAAGGTGACCCTGCCGGGTGTATTGCCGGTCACCGACCGCATCAGCGACTTGCTGGTCGGGGCTTCCGTCAATTGGGTGCCGCAGTGGTCTTTCGACAGTACGGTTCAGTACAACCCGAAGACCAAGCAATCTGAGCGTGCATCGATTGGCGTGCGCTACAACCCCAGCAATTACCGCGTCATCAGTGCCGCATTCCGGCGCCAGCGCAATGTCAGCGAGCAAATTGACGTGGGCTGGCAGTGGCCTATCAATGATTTGTGGGGCGACAAAGGAAAAGATCTGGGCGCTGGGCAGGGCCAGGGAGGCGGCCGCTACTATGCCGTTGGGCGCCTGAATTACAGCGTGCTGGACAAAAAACTGGTCGACTCGATCATCGGTGTTGAATACGATGGTTGCTGCTGGATAGGGCGCGTGGTTCTGCAGCGCTCTCAAACCGGGACCGGAAGCTCGGATACGAAAATCCTGTTCCAGCTTGAACTTGTGGGGTTTTCGCGCCTCGGCTCCAACCCCCTGGAAACCCTGAAGTCGAATGTTCCACGTTACCAATATCTGCGTGAGAATACCAGCACGCCAAGCCGCTTTACTACTTATGACTAATAACCGCGCCGTCTCAAGATTCCTTTTGAACTCCATTCAAGCCGCCACAACGGCCTTGGCATTGTCGATTGTGCTGATGGTGGGTGCTCAGGCGCAGGGGTTGCGGCCATCGGGTACATTGCGCCTGCCCGACGCGGCCACGGGCTCCCGGACTGCGTCGGCGCAAGGAAGCGCGCAGCGGCAGGCTGACTTCATTGTTGCCGTGGTCAACTCCGAACCCATTACCAATAATGAGGTTCGAAGCAAGTTGATTCGGACCGAGCAACAAATGCTTCAGATGGGCGCGACAGTGCCGCCGCGCAGTGAAATGGTCGGACAAATTCTGGAACGCCTGATCAGCGACAAGGCGCAGCTGCAAATGGCGCGCAATTCGGGCCTGCGGGTCGATGACAATGCCGTCGAAGCTGCGGTCCAGACCGTCGCCAGCCAAAACCAGATCACGGTCGACGAGCTGCGCAACCGCCTGAAAGCGGACAGGATTGACTATGCCCAATTCCGCTCGGAATTGAGGGACGAGCTTTTGGTCAGCCGCCTGCGCCAGCGAGAACTGGAGGCGCGTGCGACGGTTACGGAGCAGGAAGTCGACCAATTTCTGCGTGATCAGGATGGCGGCACCCCATCGTCTTCGCTGGCTCTCAACCTCGCGGAAATTCTGGTGGCCGTGCCGGAAAATGCCACGCCCGATCAAGTCGCAGCACTGCAGGCCAAGGCCCAGCAGGTGATGGACCGTGCCCGCAACGGTGCCGACTTCACGGCGCTGGCCGCCGAAGTTTCAGCGTCTCCCACGCGCGCTTCAGGTGGCCTGATGGGGCTGCGGACTGCAGACCGCTATCCTGATCTCTTTGTTGAGGCGACAAGCAAATTGCAGGCGGGAGGTCTCGCGGGGCCGGTTCGAAGCGGGGCGGGATTTCACATCCTCAAAGTCATCGAAAAACGGCAAGGCGGCATGCCCAGCATGATGGTGGCACAAACCCATGCCAGGCATATCCTGCTCCGGTTGACGCCACAGCTCAGTGAAGCCGCCGCGGTGGAGAAGCTGGCGGGTTTTAAAAGACGCATCCAGGCCGGGCAGGCTGATTTCGCGGCACTCGCACGTGAGAACAGCGACGATGCCTCCGCAAAGGAAGGCGGTGACCTCGGCTGGGCAAGCACCGGCATGTTTGTGCCTGAGTTCGAGAAAGTCATGAACGGGCTGGCACCCAATCAGGTCTCGGATCCCTTGGTATCCCGTTTTGGCGTCCATCTTATTCAGGTACTTGAACGCCGCGAGACCCAGCTATCGCAACGTGAACAGCGGGAGATGGCACGCGGTGTGCTGCGCGAGAAAAAGCAAAACGAAGCCTATGCACTGTGGATCCAGGAGATTCGGGGCCGCGCCTATGTGGAGTACCGTGACGCACCGCAGCTGTGAAGATCGCCTCAGGCCTTCCTTAAGGTTCCATTCGCGCTGCGTGGGCGGGTCAACTTTCCGGGTGACTTCTCCAAGAAACGGCAGCCTTGTTTGTATGCCAGTCTGGCGGCTTTAGGTCGCCCCCAATGTGAAACATATTCCGCGCAAGCGTTTTGGCCAGCATTTCCTGACGGATCAAGGCGTCATTGAGGGGATTGTGCAGGCGATTGCTCCACGTCCAGGACAGGCCATGGTGGAGATCGGGCCTGGATTGGCTGCGCTGACCCAACCCCTGGTTGAACGGGTGGGGCACTTGACGGTCATTGAGCTGGACCGCGATCTTGCCCGTCAGTTGCGATTGCACCCCCAGCTTGCCGTGGTTGAGTCCGACGTGTTGAAAGTGGATGTCCGCCAGCTGGCGCGAACGGCCTGTGCCGAAGGGCAAAAACTTCGGGTGGTCGGCAATCTCCCCTACAACATCTCTACACCCATCCTGTTTCATTTGCTGGATGCCGTGGAGGTCATAGAAGACCAGCACTTCATGTTGCAAAAAGAAGTGATAGACCGGATGGTGGCGGTGCCAGCTACCAGCGATTATGGCCGGCTCAGCGTGATGCTGCAGTGGCGCTACGCGATGGAAAATGTGCTGTTCGTGCCGCCGCACAGTTTCGATCCGCCGCCGCGGGTCGATAGCGCCGTGGTGCGCATGGTGCCGCATGCAGCGCCTGTGGCGCTGGACGTCAAACTCCTGAGTGAGCTGGTGCAGGTCGCCTTTAGCCAGCGCCGCAAGTTGCTGCGTCACACCTTGGGAAAGTGGCTGGACAGCCACGGTTTTGGCGGGCAGTTTGATGTCAAGCGACGCGCTGAAGAAGTCGGGGTGACCGAGTATGTGGCCCTGGCGCGGAGCGTAGCGCAACTGCGCAATTAGCTGTCGGTACACCTGATATGAAGATATTTGTCATCTCACTTCCCGAGGCGACCACCAGGCGAGCGAATATTGACCGGCAAATGATGGCGCTGGGGCTGCGCTATAGCCTGATTGATGGTGTGCGAGTCGACCCAGGACGGCTGGCCGAGGTTGGTTACAGCGAAAGTGCGCGCCTGATTCGTTATGGTTACAGCATGTCGCCGGGGGAGGTCGGCTGTTTTCTCGCGCATCGGGATGCCTGGAGAGCAGTGCTGGCCGAGGGCGGAAAATGCCTGGTGCTGGAAGATGACGTATTAATTCCAACGCTAAGTACGGCGTTGCTCGCCCAGCTTGAATTGGCACCGTATCCAATGGTCAGGCTCGCAGGCGTTTTTGAGAAACGGCACAAATTCATCGGCGACACACCGTACGCAAAGTATTGGGGTGACCCTTCCGGCGCGGCGGCTTATGTGCTGGGACCGCTGGAGGCCGCGGAGTTGATACGGCGATCAGCGCGGTTTTACATGGCCGTTGACGACTTTATGGAGGCGAGGCATTTACACGGTATCAATACCTATGCCTTGTTGCCCTATCCGGTCCGCCAGGCGGGAACCGACACGCAAATCGGCCATCGGGTTCGACCGCGATTGTCCGGCATCGCGCGTCTTCAGCTGATGCTGGTGCGCATCCCGATTGATATCAGCAAATATTTTCACCGCATTCTTTACTACATGTTTTAAGTCGCGGCGCCGTCGGATGCGGCCGTTGTCTTTAACTTCCGGCCTGGCGAAAAAAAGCCCGCAACAAGCGGGCCTTTTGTGAACCGGACAGCGTGCCTTTTTTCAGGCAGCTGCCAGCCAGTAACCCGCATTAAACGGGCTGCTCATGCGCAACGCCAGTGGCGACACGTCTACCAATTTGTCGGTCGGCATGACTTCTTCGCCTTCCGCGGTTGCTTGCTGGGCCTCATTCGCCCGATCCCCTTGGCCAATGTCTGGGGAGCGGGCTACAGAAAAGAATAGAAACATCTGAACGGTATCTTGCGATCCGCCCAGTAATCAGAGGCATCCCGGAAGATGTCGAGCAACTGCTCGCGCGCTTCCTTGTCAAATTTGGCGTTGGCCGGAATTTGCTCGAGCACGACAATAAAGCCGGGCTGCGGGCCTGACTTGTGGACCAGGTCCGTCATGCAGTCGTACAGTGCGTCGAAGTTTTTGCCGAAATGCGCCGGAAAGGTGTACTGCGCCGCAATCATGTCCAGCACGTCCTGCTTGCTCTGGGCGTTGCCCAGGTTGGCGTACAGGAAATGCTGGTTTAAATGTGTCGCGGCATCCTGCAGGTCTTGCACCCGGAAGGCCCGTATGGATTGAACGATATTGGGACGTACGCCGCGCAAGGGCGTTTCACCGTCCTTGCGCAAAGGCGTTTCGTTGTCCCGACGAAGTGGTGTATCCATCTCCGCTACTCTTTCTCTTAAGTCAAAAACTCAAAATAACGATCACAGTTCAATTTATTGAACGATTTTGCGAAAACTCGCATAGTGATCGTCGGTGTAATAACAGGCATCAGGTGCGACAGGTTTCAAGCCACCACAAACGATGCGCCGGGCTCCCCGGCTGCGCTCACCGGGCGTTCTGACGGTGTATTCACGGTAGTAACCGCGACTTTGAGCCGGTAGAAGTCGTTCCCGGTTCCCAAACACCACGCCGTCCTTTTCATGCTTGAAAGGCCCGCCTTGGTAGATCAGCACCATCATGTCGCGTCCCTGGGGGGGCAATTGGACGGTCGCTATGGTCCCGATCGGAACCGGGCCCTTTGCCTGCACCATGCTGGGGATTGACCCGGCCAGACCGGTTGCCAAAACCAGCAACATGGCCGTTTTGGCCGCCCACCCATTGCGCAACATGAAAAAAACCTTTTTCTCGAATCCAGAGTTACCCGCCGATTTTTCGGGTTAACCCTTAAATTTCAAGAGAGGTAGTTTGCCGCATGTGGCTAAAAAACGCAAGTGGATGCTGAAAATTTAGGCAGTAAAGAGAGAGGTCATTGATACACTAAGTTAGTGCTAGCTATCTAATTTTTGCTTATCGACTCGCATTGGCATCCGCGACCGTCAATGCGGTCATGTTGACAATACGGCGCACCGTTGCCGTAGCAGTCAGGATGTGCATGGGCTTGTTTGCTCCCAGCAAAACCGGGCCGATGGCGATATTGCCACCCGCCGCTGTTTTCAGCAGGTTGTAGGAAATGTTCGCTGCATCAATATTGGGCAGTACCAGGAGGTTGGCCTCACCCGTCAGGGTGCTGTTCGGCATGATGAGGGCGCGCGCATCGGCGTCCAGTGCCATGTCGCCATGCATCTCCCCATCAACTTCAAGCCACGGCGCTTTTTCGCGCAGCAACTCCAGCGTGCGGCGCATTTTCAGGGCGCTGGGCAAGTTGGAAGATCCAAAATTCGAATGCGACAGCAGAGCCGCCTTCGGTTTGATGCCAAAGCGCATCATTTCCTCGGCCGCCATGGTGGTGATCTCCGCGAGCTGCTCCGCAGTCGGATCGCAGTTGACGTGCGTATCGAGCAGGAACACCTGGCGCCCCGGAAGCAACAAGCCGTTCATGCAGGCATAGGTGTTGACGCCTTCGCGCTTGCCGATGACCTGATCCAGATAGTCCAGATGATGGGCCGTCGTGCCCCAGGTACCGCAAATCAGCCCGTCCACGTCGCCTTTGTGCAGCAACATGCCGGCGATCAATGTGAGGCGGCGGCGCATTTCGATTTTGGCGATCTGCACCGTCACACCACGGCGTTCCATGAGGCGGTGATAGGTTTGCCAGAAGTCGCGGTAGCGATGATCCTGCTCGACATTGACCACGTCGTAGTCGAGCTCCTCCTTCAGGCGCAGGCCGAATTTTTCGATGCGCTGGGCAATGATGGCGGGTCGGCCAATCAGTGTCGGGCGTGCGAGTCCTTCGTCCACCACGATCTGGCAGGCGCGCAGCACGCGTTCTTCCTCGCCCTCGGCATAGGCCACACGCTTGCGGCTGGCGGCCTTGGCGGCCGCGAAAATCGGTTTCATCACCGTGCCCGAGGCGTAGACAAAGCTTTGCAGCCGTTCGCGGTAAGCGTTCATGTCCTGAATGGGCCGCAGGGCCACGCCGCTGTCGGCCGCCGCCTGTGCGACGGCGGGCGCGATCTTCATCATGAGGCGCGGATCGAAAGGCTTGGGAATCAGGTATTCGGGCCCGAACGCCAGCTTTTCACCCACGTAGGCGGCTGCCACGACTTCACTTTGCTCGGCCTGCGCCAGCTCGGCTATGGCGTGTACAGCCGCGATTTCCATCTCGACGGTGATGGTGGATGCTCCGGCATCCAGTGCGCCGCGGAAGATGTAGGGAAAGCACAGGACGTTGTTGACCTGATTCGGGTAGTCGGTGCGGCCGGTCGCCATGATGGCGTCGTCGCGCACGGTCCGGACGTCCTCCGGCGTGATCTCGGGATTGGGATTGGCCAGCGCCAGGATGATGGGCTTGGCGGCCATTTTGGCGACCATGTCTTTCTTGAGCACGCCGCCGGCGGAAAGGCCCAGGAAGATGTCCGCGCCAGCGATGACGTCGGCAAGCGTGCGTGCATCGGTCTTCTGCGCGAACTGGATCTTGTCTTCGTCCATCAGCTCGGTGCGGCCTTCGTAGACCACGCCAGCCAGATCGGTCACGAACACGTTTTCGCGCTGGATGCCCAGCTTGAGCAACAGGTTCAGGCAAGCCAGGGCGGCCGCGCCCGCGCCGGACGTCACGAGCTTGACTTGCCCCGGACCTTTGCCGACAACCTTGAGCGCATTCAGGACGGCCGCGCCCACGGTGATGGCGGTACCGTGCTGGTCATCATGGAAGACCGGGATCTTCATGCGCTTGCGCAGCTCACGCTCGATATAAAAACAGTCGGGCGCCTTGATGTCTTCAAGGTTGATGGCGCCGAAGGTCGGCTCCAGCGAAGCAATGATGTCGACCAGCTTGGCCGGGTCTTTTTCGTCGATCTCAATGTCGAAAACATCCACGCCGGCGAACTTCTTGAACAGTACGCCCTTGCCTTCCATGACCGGCTTGGAGGCCAGCGGGCCGATGTCGCCCAGCCCCAGCACGGCGGTGCCGTTGGTCACGACAGCCACAAGGTTGCCGCGGCTGGTGTACTTGAAGGCGTTGTTCGGGTCCTTGACGATTTCTTCGCAAGGTGCCGCGACGCCTGGGGAATAAGCCAGGGCCAGGTCGCGCTGGTTGGTCAGCTGTTTGGTCGCTGCGATGGCGATCTTGCCCGGGGTCGGAAACTCGTGGTATTCAAGTGCGGCGCTGCGCAATTCGGCGCGTTTTTCTTCGCGATTGGCTTCAGTGCTATTGGGCGTCGCGGTGGGGGGTGTCGGCATCAGCAAGGTCTCCAGCGGAAACGGTCGGGTCGACCGTCAATTTCTTGTAAGGTCTGCGATTGTAGGCCGTCGGAGGGGAAAACCCTAGTAAGTGAATCTACGCAAAAAGGTGCTTTGCTTTTGACTTTTCAGCACAGAAAGCCGCTTTGCCGCGTAGCTCATTCACGATGGCGGCGCGTAGCCGTTTTTTGAGCGCTTTAAGCGCGAAATAAAAAAAGCCAGGTTGGCGGGCCTGCGCCGCTCAGCGCGCAACACCCAGCAAATGGTCCAGGCGCTCGGGCTGCTCGCGCAACGCCTGGGCCGTTCCGGTGTGGACCACCATGCCGCGGTCCAGCACCACGGCGCTGTCGGAAATCGCCAGAATGGCCTGCGGGTGCTGCTCCACGATGATGGCGCTCAGGCCCTCTTCGCGCGTGATGCGGCGTATGGCGCGCAGCAGCTCCTCCACGATGATGGGCGCCAGGCCCTCCAGCGGTTCGTCGAGCAGCAGCAGCTTCGGGTTGAGTACCAGCGCACGGCCCACAGCCAGCATCTGCTGCTCGCCGCCCGACAGCTGCGTGCCCAGGTTGCCCTTTCGCTCGGCCAGGCGCGGGAACATGGCGTACACGCCATCGGGGTTCCATTTGCCCGGGCGCGCCACCGCCGTCAGGTTCTCGTGCACCGTCAGCGACTTGAAGATATTGCGCTCCTGCGGCACCCAGCCTATGCCGGCCGCCGCGCGTTCGTGCGAGGGCAAATGGTGCAACGCGACCATGGATGCGCCCGCCCCGAACGAGATGGCGCCGCCGTGCTGCCGCGTCGCGCCTGCCAGTGTGTTGATCAGCGTGGTTTTGCCGGTGCCGTTGCGGCCCAGCAGCGCGAGCGTCTGTCCCTCGCCCAGCGTGAACGACACCTCGTGCAGCACCACCGCCTCACCGTAGCCGGCGCGCAGTTTGTCGACCTTGAGCAGTTCAGCCATGAGCCACCTCTTCGCCATGGCCCAGATAGACCGCCTTGACCTGAGGGTCGGCCGCGATCTCCTCAGGCGTGCCTTCGGTCAGCAGCGTGCCGTTGACCAGTACCGTCATGGTGGTGGCGAAGCTGAACACCAGGTCCATGTCGTGCTCGATCAGCAGTACCGACACGTCAGCGGGCAGTGCGGCCACGGTCTGCAGCAGTTCTTCGCGCTCGCCGGCCGGCACACCGGCCACGGGTTCGTCGAGCAGCAGCACGCGCGGCTCGCAGGCCAGCGCCACGGCGATTTCCAGCAGGCGGCGCTTCCCGTAGGCCAGCATGCGGGTCGGCTGGTCCATCACTCCGGTCAGGTGAAACTGCTCCAGCAACTGTTCGCAGCGCTCGGCCACGCGCTGGTTGCGCCCCAGCGCCTGCCACCATTTCGCGCCGAGCCCCGCTTGCTGCGATACGGTCAGTGCCAGCGTTTCCAGCGGCGTGAGCGAATCGAAGAGCTGGTTGATCTGGAAGGTGCGCACCATCCCGCGCTTGACGCGCTGGTGCGGCGCCAGCCGCGTAATGTCTTCGCCATCGAGGAAGATGCGGCCTTCGGTCGGCTGCAGAACGCCCGTCAGCAGGTTGACCAGCGTGGTCTTGCCCGCACCGTTCGGCCCTATCAGCGCATGGCGCGCGCCGCGACGCAGGTTCAGGCTCACGTTGTTGGTGGCGGCAATGCCACCGAAGCGCATCACCAGCCCTTGCGCGGACAGTACCGCGTCGCTGTGCGGCGCCGCGCTCATGGCTGGCCTCCGCGCTTGGGCAGCCATGCCCAGGGCCGGACCAGGCGCTCGCGCCCCACCAGCACCAGCACCACCAGGAAGAGGCCTATCCAGAAGGTCCAGTACTGCGGCGTGATGGACGACAGCGCGTCCTGCATCAGCTTGAACACAATCGCCCCGGCCACACCCCCGTACAGCCAGCCCGCACCGCCAACCACCAGGATCAGCAGCACATCGGCCGAACGATGAAACTCAAACAAATCCAGCGAGGCAAAGCCGGTGGTTTGCGTCATCAACGCTCCCGCGGCGCCCGCGACGCCGGCCGCCACCGTATAGACCACCGCCAGCCGTGAAGCGACTGGAATGCCGATGGCCATGGCGCGCAGGCGGTTGTCGCGTATCGCCTTGAGTGTCGCGCCCAGCGGCGAATGCACGAGGCGACGCATCAGCACAAACAAAATGAGCAGCACGGCCAGCGAGTAATAGGCGGCGGTGCGGCCCGACAGGTCAAACTCGAAGCGGCCCAGCAGCGGGCCCATGACCACGCCCTGCAGGCCATCGGCGCCACCGGTCAGCCAGTCAAGTTTGTTGGCCAGCTCCAGCAGGATAAGCGCCACGCCCAGTGTCACCATGAGCCGTGTCAGGTCGCTGCCGCGCTGGATGGTGAGTGAACACACAGCACCCAGCAGCGTGGCGGTGGCGATGCCCACCGCCAGGCCCACCAGCGGGTCCGGCATCACCAGCTTGGCGAACAGCGCCGCCGCATAGCCGCCTATGCCGAAGAAGGCTGCATGGCCCAGCGAGACGATGCCGGTGTAACCCAGCACCAGATCCAGCGACACCGCGAACAGCGCGACGATGGCGATCTCATTGATGATGGACGCGTGGCTGGGCATCACCACCGGCGCGGCGAAGGCGGCGAGCCAGAGCACCGGTTCCCAGAGCTTCCAGCGGCTGTTTTTGAGCAGGGACGTTTGAGTGTTCATTTATCTGCCACCCTTGCGCACAAAGAGGCCCTGCGGCCGCCAGATCAGGATCGCGATCATCAGGCTGTAAACGATGAAGGCCCCCAGCTTGGGGATGTAGTACTTGCCCGCCACATCGGCAATGCCCAGCAGCAGCGCGGCCAGCAGCGGCCCAGTGATCGACGTGGTGCCGCCCACGGCCACCACGATCAGGAAGTAAATCATGAACTTGAGCGGAAAGCTCGGGTCCAGCCCCAGCACTTCGGCGCCCAGCGCGCCGCCCAGGCCGGCCAGTCCCGAGCCGACGGCGAAGGTCGAAAGGAACACCAGGTTGACGTTGATGCCCAGGCCGGCCGCCACGCGCTGGTCGTCCACCGAGGCACGCAAGCGGCTGCCGAAGCGTGTGCGAGTCAGCACGAATTGCAGGCCCAGCGTGAGCGCGGCGCACACCGCAATGATGAACAGCCGGTAGTGGCCCATGCCCAGCATCCAGGCGCCGCTGCCAATCTCGGTGCGGCCCTTGAGCCATTGGGGCAGCTGCACGATCTGCTGCGTCGAGCCGACGAAGTAGTCCACGCTGGCCACCGCCATGAACACCAGGCCGATCGAAAACAGCACCTGGTCCAGGTGCGGCTTGTTGTACAGCGGCCGGTACAGCGTGCGCTCCAGTACAGCGCCCAGCAGCGCCGAGCCGGCGAAGGCCAGCGGCAGGCACAGCAAAAAAGGCACGCCGAAGTGCTGCATCAGCAACACGGTGATGTAGCCGCCGGCCATCGCGAAAGCACCATGCGCGAGGTTGATGAAATTCATCAGGCCCATGGTCACCGCCAGTCCCACCGCCAGAATGAACAGCAGCATGCCGTAAGCGATACCGTCGAAAAGAATCGTGAGCATTTATCTTCGCAAGGAACGGCGCGGAACCGGCTTTGCCGGGCCGCAGAGGTTGCCCCCAGCAGGGGGGGAGGCGCCGCGAAGCGGCGCTTCGGGGGGTTACTTGTTCTTCCCTGGGTCCTTGACGTCCTTGATCACGTCAAACTCCACGTTGTAGAGTTGCCCGTCCTTCTTCTCGACCTTGCGCAGATAGACGTCCTGCACGATGTCGCGCGTCTGTGCGTCGATGAAGATCTTGCCGCGCGGGCTTTCAAAGAGCTGGCCCTTCATGGCTTCGAGCAGCGCGTCGCCGCCACCCTGGCCCTTGCTGGTTTTGAGCGCCTCGTAAATTACCCGCATGCCGTCATAGCCACCCACGGCCATGAAGTTGGGGCGCAGGCCCTTGTTGGCTTTGGCAAACGCTTCCACGAATTTTTTGTTCATGGCCGAGGGGTGCGCCGCCGAATAGTGGTGGGAGGTCACCACGCCGATCGCGCCGTCACCCATGTCGTTGAGCTGGTCGTCGTCCGTCACGTCGCCGGTGGCGATCAGCCGGATGCCGGCCTTGTCCAGGCCGCGTTCGAGAAACTGCTTCATTACCGCGGCGCCCGCGCCCGAGGGCACAAAGACGAAGAGCGCATCGGGCTTGTTGTCTCGCACCTTTTGCAGGAAGGGCGCGAAGTCGGGATTGCGCAGCGGCACGCGTAGCGCGTCGGTCACCTGGCCGCCGTTGAAGGTCAGGCGGTCCTTGAAGAATTTTTCGGCATCAATGCCGGGGCCGTAATCGGACACCAGCGTGACCACCGTCTTGATGCCGTTCTTGGGCGCCCAGTCAGCCAGCGCGACCGAAACCTGCGGCAAGGTGAAGCTGCTGCGCACGATGTAGGGGGAGGCCTGCGTGATGCTGGATGTTGCCGCGGCCATCACCACCATGGGTGTCTTGGACTGCGTCGCAATGGGCGCGGTGGCCAGGGCCGAGGGCGTGATGCCAAAGCCTGCCAGCACGTTGACCTTGTCGTTGACCACCAGCTCCTGCGCCAGGCGGCGTGTGGTGTCCGGCAGCGAGGTGTCGTCCTTCACGATCAGCTGGATTTTCTTGCCCGCCACGCTGTCGCCGTTCTGCGCCATGTAAAGCCGTACGGCCGCCTCGATCTGCCGGCCCGTGGTGGCCTGCTGGCCCGTCATCGGCAGGATCAGGCCGATCTTGAAGGTGTTGTCCTGGGCCAGTGCCGGGGCGGCGGCAAGTGCCGCGGCCGACAGCGCGGCGGCGGTGAGGAAGGTACGTTTTTTCATGCTTGTCTCCTGGGTGGTTTTCAGTTCTTGCTGCTGCGTCAAACGCGGCGGAGTTCAGGTTGCCGGCATCGGGTTGCAAACCGGTGCGAGTCTAGTATGAGTGCGGTATCAGCACAAATGTTCGATATGTGAACACATCGGCCATGACCTCCATGCCCTCCATGGCTTCATTGTGTGGGTTGCCGCTCACGGGGTCACTGCTGATTCGCGGTCGATTGTGCGATCATCGCGCGCATGACCCGGTGATCGCACACAAGTTGTCCCCTCACGCGTCGGGCCGGTAGGAAGAATCCAGCGTCACCGAACCGACCACGCGCGAGACACAGGCGCACAAGCGCGTGTTTTGCTGTTTCTCGTGCTCGCTCAGAAAGACGTCGCGGTGGTCGATCTCGCCGTCCACCGCCAGCACGTCCAGCGTGCACAGGCCGCATTCGCCGCGCTTGCAGTCGGACACCGCTTCCACGCCCGCCTGCTCCAGCGCGTCCAGCAGGCTGCAACCGGCCGGCACGGTGATGTCCAGCGCGTGGCGCGGAATCAGCACCCGGAAAGCCTGCGGCGCATACCGCCCGCTGTTGCCGAAGGTCTCGTAACGCAGGTCAGTCGCTGGCCGGCCCGAGGCCTCCCAGGCATGGCGCGCGGCGTCCAGCATGGGCACCGGACCGCAGACGTACATTTGCGCGCCCGCCGGCAGCGCCGCAATCTCGCCGGCAAAGTCGATGCGCGCGTCGACGGCCACATGAAGCCGTTCGCCCAGGCAAGCCCGCAGTGTTTCGCCGTAAGCCAGTTCAGATTCACTGCGCGTGCCATACAGCATGCGCAGCGGCCGGCCCGACTGCGCACAGCGGGCGGCCAGCACTTCGGCCATGCCGACCAGCGGCGTGATACCTATGCCGCCGGCCACCAGCAGGTAGGCTGGCGCGTTGAAGTCCAGCGGGAAATGGTTGCGTGGGCCGCTCACCTGCAGCCGGTCGCCGGCGGCCAGCTGCCACATCGCGCGCGAACCGCCGCGGCCGTCGTCCAGCCGCTTCACGGCGATGCGATACGTTTGCGCATCGGTCTCGCCAACCAGCGAGTAAGAGCGCAGCTGCGGCTTGCCGTCCACCAGCAGCTGCACCTGCAGGTGGCTGCCGGGTTCGTGGCGCTGCACGGTGGCTGCGTCACCCGTGGGCCGGATGCGAAACTCGCGCACGGTGGGCGTGAGGTCCTCAAAAGATTCAATGACCGCATCGGTCCAGCTGGAGGTGGCTTTCATTCAGTTTTCCGTGATCTCTTCAATTCGAGGGTCGCCGTGGAACCGGCTTTGCCGGGCCACTGGTGGCGCCCCCTGGGGGGAGGCGGCCGCAGGCCGCTTCGGGGGGAACGTCATTTCTTTCTAATTAGACGCACGCCAGGCATCTGGTCCAGGTTGTGGCTGGCCACGGCAGCGCGCAGGTTGCGCTGGGCCAGGCGTGAGTGCTCGCGCATGATCGCTTCGGCGCGCGAGCCTTCGCGCTGCTCAATGGCGTCGAGCACCTGGCGGTGCTGGTCTTGCGCCACAACCAGCATGTCGCGCGCGCCCGGGGAATTGGCCTGCACCACCACGAAACCCGAAGGCGACGCAAAGGGCAGGCTGAACACGCGTTCGAGTTCCTTGGCAATCACGCTGCTGCCAGCCATTTCACCCAGCAGTTCATGAAACCGTTCGTTCAGCGCGACGTAGGAAGAGAAAGCCTCATCGTCCAGCGCAGGCTGGCTGAGCACCGCATCAATCTTGCCCAGGCATTCGCGGGCTTCGTTCAGCACCACGGTGGGTGCGCCTCGCTCGGCGGCCAGCCGCGCCGACAGTCCTTCAATGGTGCCGCGCAGTTCGATCGCTTCGGACACATCGCGTTCGGAAAACGTGCGCACGGCGTAGCCCCCATTGGGCAGCGACTCCAGCAGGCCTTCCTGCTCCAGCCGCATCAATGCCGCGCGGATCGGTGTGCGCGAGAAGCCGAGCTTTTCAACGATGGACAGCTCGGCAATGCGCGCGCCGCCGGGCAACTCGCCGGCCAGGATCATCTCGCGAAGCTGAAGCTGCGCCCGCACCTGGGCACTTTCAAGGCTGTTTTGGCCTGTACCCCTGTCAGAATCTGCGCCGGCAGCTACTGAATTGATAGCATTGATTGTGGTTCGCATAAAAATGACCCCGCCTCAGGCCGCCAGCCGGATAGCGATGACAGGCGCTGGTGGTTTTTCTTTCGCGATCAGTCCGTCTATCAGGCGGCGTGCCCACATCGAGCCGGCATCGATGTTGAGGTTGTAGAACTGGTGGTCCGGGTGTTCGTCGATGGCGATTTGCTGGGCCTCCAGCACATGTTCGTCCTCGCGGAAGATGCCGGCCACGCCCTCGCGCAGCTGGTGCGTCAGGCGCTGCTCACCCAGGCAGTAGTTGCGTGCGAAAGCCCAGAAGTAGTGGCAGCTGCCGTCTGTTTCTGGCGTCACCGTGTTCAGCACAAAACCATTGACGCCCTTGCTGCGGTCGCCCGGCTGGCCGTCCTTGGGTGGCGCGCCTGATCCGGCTTCGGCTACGCCGACGTCGATGTTCACAGTGCAGGGCGCTTCGAATTTGATGATCTGCCAGCGATCCACCTTGCCCCTGTAGCCGCGCGCATGCTCGATCTGCCCGGCCCAGAACGGCGGTGCGTCGATTTTTTCCATCCAGCGCGTGACGGTGGCCGTGCGGTCGCCGTGCGTGGCTACAAAGGGCGCCTCGGCCACGGCGCGCTGGCCGATGCTGGAGCCGTGCACAAAGGTTTCGTGGGTCAGGTCCATCAGGTTGTCGACGACCAGGCGGTAGTCGCACTTCACCGTGATCAGCTTGCCGTCGCCGGCCCAGTCTGCGTCGTCGTTCCAGTGCATGTCGGGCACCAGCGCCGGGTCGGCCTTGGCCGGGTCGCCGGGCCAGATCCAGACAAAGCGGTGCTTTTCCACCACCGGAAACGCGCGCACGCAGGCCGAGGGGTTCAGCGTTTCCTGGCTGGGCATGTGGGTGCAGCGGCCTTGGGCGTTATAGACCAGGCCGTGGTAACCGCAGGTCACCTCGTCGCCGTTCAGCGTGCCCATGGACAGCGGCAGCAGCCGGTGCCAGCAGGCGTCTTCCAGTACGGCGACCTGGCCGTCGGTGCGGCGGAACATCACCACCTTCTGTTTGCAGATCGTGCGCGCCAGCAGCGTGCGGCCCACCTCTACGTCATAAGCGGCGGCATACCAGGCGTTCAGGGGGAAAGTCGATTTCTGGGCATTCATGGATACTTAATGTATACACAAATTGCCAAAATGCCAAGAAAAATAGAGAAATTCAGGGAAAATACGGAGTTTCTGTATCCAATGAGGGGTGATTTTGCTGGAATACCATGGGGGTTTGTGCCTGCAACCGATGGAGACTTTCCCATGACCGCCAAGCTACCCGCCCGTTATGACCATGTCGGCAGCTTTCTGCGCCCGCAGTACCTGCTGGAAGCCCGCGAGCAAAAAGCCAAGGGCCAGATCACGCCCGAACAACTGCGCAAGGTCGAAGACCAGGCCATCACCGAAATCGTGAAGTTCCAGGAAGACGTGGGCCTCAAAAGCATTACCGACGGCGAATTCCGCCGCACTTATTTCCACATCGACTTCCTGGAGCAGATCGGCGGCGTGAAGACCGACATCCCGGTCACCATCCAGCGGCCCGACGGCAGCATGGAACTGGCGCCGCCGGTGATGCGCGTGATTGACAAGGTGCGCCACGTCAAGGACATCCAGCTCGCCGACTTCCAGTACCTGAAAAGCCAGGTCAGTGCGGGCAACACGCCCAAGGTCACCATTCCCTCGCCCACGATGCTGCACTTTCGCGGCGGCCGCGCCGGCATCAGCAAGGAGGCTTATCCCGAACTCGATCCGGCTTTCTACGACGACGTGGCAAAAGCCTATGGCGACGAGTTGCGCAGCCTGGCCGCGGCCGGTTGCACTTATGTGCAGATGGACGACACCAACCTGGCCTACCTGTGCGACGAGAAAATGCGTGAGGCGGCGCGCCAGCGCGGCGACGACCCTAATGAGCTGCCGCACCGCTACGCCAAATTCATCAACAAGGTGGTCGCGCAAAAGCCCGCCGGCATGACGCTGGCCATGCATCTGTGCCGCGGCAACTTCAAGAGCACCCACGCCGCGGCCGGCAACTACGAGCCGGTGGCCGAGGCGCTGCTCAAGGAGATGGACCTGGACGCCTATTTCCTCGAGTACGACGACAGCCGCAGCGGCGATTTCAAGCCCCTGCGCTACCTGCCCAAGGGCAAGACCGTGGTGCTGGGCCTGGTCACCACCAAGTTCGGTGAAATGGAAAGCAAGGACGACCTGAAACGCCGCATTGAAGACGCTGCGAAATACGCACCGCTGGAGCAGCTCGCGCTGTCACCGCAATGCGGCTTCAGCAGCACAGTGCACGGCAACAACATCGCCGTGGAAGCGCAACGCAACAAGCTGCGCCTGGTGGTCGAAACCGCACGCGAGGTATGGGGCACAGCCTGATCTGACCCCCGGGACTGGCGCATGTCGTCCTCCCCTTCTCTTTTCTTTAGCGAGGGGGAGTCCCAACGGACCCCCAGCCCCGGCCTTTTCGAGGCCGCTCAACCGGGCTGCGGCGCTGACTTTTTCGGCTGTGCACTCCCGTCGCAGCCGTCCACGAGGCAAGCCGTTCAACGGGTCGGATGGACCGATTCCATTAATTGCGCTTGGTTGATCATCAAAATGACTCGTCATCCCTGCTGAGCGTGCGCAAGCAGCTCTCAAAAAGATAGCAATCATGGGCCTGAGCCTGCTGCCCGCAGGCTTTTGGCCCAACCTCGCCAGTACTGGCGCTGCCGGCCGGCACAGATCCATGAGTGCCGCCCCCTTCTTTGCCTCCTCTTCTCTCTTCTTATTCCTATTGACCGGCGCTTCTTCATGCGGCCGACGGCCACTTCTGTCTGCCTGCCGGTGGGAATAATGCTCTAACATTTACTTACATTTAACCAAGAACATTGAGCGTGCCCGCTTACTTTCTCAAAATCCTAAAATAATCGTGTAAAAACAAACACTTACCGCGAAAATAAGAGGTTCTTTAGCGGAAAATATTGGACAGCGTAAGGGTAAAGCGCTACAACCAATAAAACATTTTGTTTCATTTGTACATCGAAAGGGTCGCTCCTTGCGCAGTTCAGTCTTTCTGGCATCCAGGCTTTTTGCCTGGGGGGTTCTGGGCGCATGCATCGCCCTGAACGTCCCTGCGCTGGCGCAGGCCCGCGTGGACGTGCGGCCCGATGCCGGTACGCTGCTGGAGCCGCAAGGTTCGTTACCGCTGCTACCCCCGCGTAGCGGCCCACTACCTGAACTGACACCACCCCGGGTTGCGGAGCCAGCGGCGGGAACGGCGCGCATCACGCCAGCGGCGTTCAGTTTCTCCGGCAACAGCGTTTTCTCCAGTGAAGCACTTGCGGCTTTGCTGTCGAGCCGGCTCCACCGGTCCACGGATCTGGCTGGCCTCACAGACGCCGCCAATGCCGTCAGCGCGCTCTACCGGCAGAACGGCTATCTGCTCACGCAGGCGTACCTGCCCGAGCAGGCGTTTCCCGCAGAAGGCGGGACTGTCGCCATCACCATCATCGAAGCGCGGGTCGGCCGCGTCACTGTGCGTGTCGACGGCGCTGGTATCTCAAAGACGTTCGCGGAAGAACTGGTGGGCGGCCAGCTGCGGTCCGGTGACGCCGTTACCGAATACGCACTCGACAAGCCGGTGTTGCTGTTGCGCGACCTGGCGGGGTACGACGCCGGCGCTACGGTCGAGCCTGGAGATCGCCTGGGCCTGGCGGATGTCCTGATCACCGTGCAGGGCAAAGGGCCGCGCGCCGACGGCTCGGTCAGCGTAGACAACCATGGTGCGCGCGCCGCTGGTGCCGCGCGTGTCACGTTAAGTGCCAATCTCAACAACCTGCTGGGGCGCGGTGACGTGCTGGCCTTGAGCACCCAGCAAAGCGACCAGGCTGGTTCGACCTTATACCGTGCCGGCTACACCGTGCCGGTCGGCGCTTACGGCACAAGGGTGGGGGTCAGCGCGGTGCGCCTGGATTACGCGCTGGGCAAGCAGTTCGAGCCGCTGGGGGCCAGCGGCCGGGCCGACATTCTCGGCCTCAGCCTGTCCCACCCCCTGCTGCGCGGGCGCGCCAGCAATTTGTACGGCCTCATCAGTGCAGAGCAAAAAAAGCTCGTTGACGAAACGCGCACACCCGCACTCAAAAGCGAGCGCGACATCGCCGCGCTCAGGCTGGGGCTGGCGGGCAACTTCATCGACGAACTGGCAGGCGGCAGCAGCCTGAACAACTATGCCGTGAACGCCACCTTTGGCCGCCTCACGTTGAATGCGGCCGATCAGGCGCTTGACGATGGCCTCGGCGGCCTGCGCACAGCGGGCGGTTTCAGCAAGCTGAACCTGGAATTCCAGCGCTCCCAGTTTTTTGATGCCGCTTACAGCTTTCACGTCGCGGCACAGGCCCAGCTGGCGTCGAAAAACCTCAGCTCGGCCGAAAAAATGGTTCTGGGCGGGCCCAATGGCGTGCGCGGCTACCCAGTGGGCGAAGGCGTCGGCGACGCCGGTTTCCTGTTGAACCTGGAGTCGCGTTACCAGCTCGCGCCAACGGTTTGGGGTGAGCCTTTGACCCTGCTGGCTTTCTATGACCATGGGCGCATTCGCTTCAACCAGAACGGCCCCACTGTGCCGGGCAATGCCAACACGCTGAGCCTCGGTTCCGCCGGTGTGGGCGCCACGCTGGGCCAGTCCGGCAAATTCCTGGTCAAGACCTACCTGGCCTGGCGCACCACGACGGCGCTGCCGTCCACCGGCGACCCGGACCGTGCGCCGCGCGCCTGGCTGTCGGTCCAAACCTGGTTCTAGCCCGGCCCCACTCCCCGCTCTGCATGCCCATCATGACCGCCCACACTTCTTCCGCCCGCGCCGCCTATAGCCCCTGGTCCGTGCGTACGGTGGTGGTCCGCCTGTCTCGCAAGCTCTCGGCCACCTACCGCATCCGCAGCGACCGCAGGCTGTCGCGCCTGCTTGCGACGCTGCTGGCGGTTGTCTCGCCCTGGGCCACCGCCTTGCCTGAAGGCGCGCAGGTGGTGGGAGGCCAGGCCAGCGTCAGCACGCCGTCGGCCAACGCCATGGTGGTCAACCAGACCAGCGACAAGGCGGTGCTGAACTGGCAAAGCTTCAACATCGGCGTGGGGCAATCGATGCAGTTCGTGCAGCCCGGCGCTTCGTCCGTCGCGCTGAACCGCGTCATCGGCAACGGTGCCTCATCCATCTTCGGCTCGCTGAGCGCCAACGGCCAGGTCTTCCTGATCAACCCGGCGGGTGTGATGTTCGCTCCTGGGGCGCAAGTCAATGTGGGCGGGCTCGTCGCCTCCAGTCTCGACATCGGCAACGGCGACTTCATGGCAGGTCGCTACACCTTCAGCGGCAACGCCTCCGGCCGGGTGGACAACCACGGCAGCATCAACGTCGCGCGCGGCGGTTACGTGCTGCTGGCCGCGCCCCAGGTCAGCAATACCGGTGCCATCACCGCAGACGCTGGTTCGGTTGGCCTGCTGGCAGGCTCCCGCGTGTCGGTCGACACTTCGGGCACAGGCCTGGTGCGTTTCTCGGTGGATGCGGCGGCGGCACAGGCCGCGATCACCAACAGCGGCAGCATCACGGCCACGGGCGGCCGGGTTGCCGTGCTGGCCAGCGCCATGGGCGATGCGATGGCGACCGTCATCAACCAGTCCGGCGTCATCCGCGCCAACTCCGCCGTGGAGCGCAACGGCACGATTGTGCTGAGCGGCGGTGGCACAGGTGTTGTCCAGGTCTCCGGCACACTCGATGCCAGCGGCACCGCACCGGGCCAAAGCGGCGGCACGGTGCAGGTGCTTGGCGACAAGGTGGCGCTGAACACCGGCGCATCCATTGACGTGTCCGGCCCGGCCGGCGGCGGCACCGCGCTGGTGGGCGGCGACTACCAGGGCGGCAATGCGGCCGTCCAGAATGCTTCACGCACTTATGTGGCCGCAGGCGCATCGATACGGGCCGACGCGACAGACAGCGGCAAAGGCGGAAAAGTGGTGGTCTGGGCCGACGGTGACACGCGCCACAGCGGCGCTGTCAGCGCGCGCGGCGGTGCCAACGGCGGCGACGGCGGCTTTGTCGAGGTTTCGGGCAAGCAGCAGCTGGACCTGCGCGGCAGTATCGACGTGGCCGC
This sequence comes from Polaromonas sp. P2_G11, assembly GCF_056403595.1. NCBI lineage: Bacteria > Pseudomonadati > Pseudomonadota > Betaproteobacteria > Burkholderiales > Comamonadaceae > Polaromonas > Polaromonas sp. P2_G11. The sequence goes on from NZ_JBFUFE010000004.1 coordinate 329,778, forward strand.
GCCGGCCGGTACTGGCGGCAGGGTGTTGCTGGACCCGCAGGACATCGACATCAACACCACCATACAGTCCTCACCACCCAACAATGCCGATGGCACGCCCGACGTGGCCCTCTTCGATCCACCGAGCCCGACGGGCACGTACACCATCCAGATCGCCGACATCACCGGCTACAGCGAGCTGTACCTCCAGGCCTCGCGCAACATCACGCTGGCCAGCGCGCTGGCCATGGCGGCGGGTAACAAGGTCCGCTTTGAAGCGGGCAACACGATTGCCCTCAATGCCGCACTAACGGCTTCCGGCGGCGTGAATCTTTCGGCGGCCAATATCACCAGCACTGCGGCCGGTAGCATCACCACCACCGGCGCCGGCAATACCAATGCCGGCAACGTCACCCTCAACGCCACAGGGACTGTCAACCTGCTCGGGGCCATCAACGCCATAGGAGGCACTGCCACCACCGGCAACCCGGGCCGCAGCGGCGGGGCCGTCAGCATCTCGGGCGCCGGTGTCTCCACCGCCGCCATCACCGCCAGCGGTTCCGCCGGGCTGGGGGCTGGACAGGCAGGTGGTACGGGCGGCAGTATCAGCATTACCTCCACCGGCGGCATCTCCAGCACAGGCACCCTCACGGCCAGTGGCGGTGCCGCTGGCACGACGGGCATCGCGGCCGGGGGCAACGCGGGCAGCATCATCCTGGCTAACAGCGGCACCGGTAACGTCGCTGTGAGCGGGTTGACCGCCAGCACCGGCAATGCGGTCACCACCGGCGCTGGCGGCACGGCTGGCAGCATCTCCGTGACCAACAGCGTGGCCAGCGCCAGCCTGGGCGCCGGCAACATCACCACCCAGGGCGGCAACAATGGCGACGGTGGCGCTATCACGCTCAATTCCGCCGGTGCATTGAGCGCGGGCACCGTCACCAGCACCGGCGGCACGGCATTGGCCAACACTGCAGGCCGCAATGCCGGTGCAATCAACATCACGGCGGCCGGCGCCATCACCGCGCTGGGCGCCGTAACGGCCAACGGCACGGCCGGCAACACGGCCGGCAACGGCGGCAACGCGGGCGCAGTCTCCATAGTCGCCGCGGGCGGCATCGCAGGCGCAGCCATGACCGCCAGTGGCGGGGCCGGTGTGGGCGCCAATGCGTCGGGCGGCAATGCAGGAACCATCACGGTTACCAACAGCGGTGCCGGCAACATCACTGCCGCCGCGCTGGCCGCACAGACCGGCACGGCCACGGGCACCGGTACCAGCGGTGCGGCCGGCACCATTTCGGTGACGAATACGGCTGCCGCGGGCAACCTGACGACCGCGGGAGTCACCACGACGGGCGGAGCCAAAGGCGACGGCGGCGCCGTGAACCTGAGTGCGCTGGGAGCTTTGTCCACCGGCGCTGCTGGCACCATCAACACGGCCGGTGGCGTCACGCTGGCAGGCTATGCCGGCCGCAATGCCGGCGCCGTCACACTCTCGGGTGCAAGCGTAAGCACCGGCACGGGCAACATCACCGCCAACGGCACGCCGGGTATAGGCGCTGGCCAAAATGGCGGCAATGGCGCCAATGTGCAAGTCACGGCCACGGGCGCCATCACTGCCGGTGCCATCAATACAACGGGCGGTGCGGGCATTGCCACCCTGGCCAGCGGCGGCAATGCGGGCACGATCACCGTCATCAACAACTCGGCGACGGTGGGCGCCATCTCACTGGGAGGGCTGAGCTCCAGCAGTGGAGCGGCCTTCGGGACCGGCGCTGGCGGCACGGCCGGTGCCGTGCAGGTGACCAACAATGCGGCCGGGCAAGGCCTCACCACGGGGGCCATCACGGCCAACGGCGGCACCAACAGCGCCGGTGCCGATGTCACCCTGAGCTCACAAGGTGCCCTTACCGTCAGCGGGCTGATCACCACCAGCGGCGGCGCGTTGGGTACCGGTATGACCGCAGCAGGCAAGAACGCCGGCAACGTCACGATCACGGGCGTCAACCGCGCCATCACCGGTGCCATCACCGCCAGCGGCGGTGCAGGGATGGGTACCAACCAGGCCGGCGGCAATGCCGGCGTGGTGAGCATCACCGGCAGCGGCAGCCTGGGCACGAACAACATCGCAACACAAACCGGTGCAGCGACGGGTACCGGCGCGGGCGGCACAGCAGGCAGCATCATGTTGGACGGCACGGCAGTGACCACTGGTACCCTGACGACCACGGGCGGCGCCAACGGCAACGGCGGCACTGTCAGCGTCACCTCGACGGCCGGCGTTTTGACGACAGGCGCGATCGTTTCCAGCGGCGGCACAGCCAATGCGGGAACGGCCGGGCGCAATGCCGGAACGGTGACGCTGCAGGCCACGGGTGGTCTGTTGACCGGCGCCACCATGACCGCCAGCGGCACGAACGGCACTCTGACGGGCGACCAGGCCGGCGGCAACGGTGCGGCGATCTCCATTACCGGCAACAGTGGCATCAGCGTCACCAATCTCGCGGCCAGCGGCGGCGCGGGTGTGGGCACCAATGCTGCCGGCGGAAATGCCGGCAGTATCACGGTCAACAACAGCGGCAGCGGAAACATCACCACCGGAACCCTGGCGGCCCAAACCGGCAATGCAATCGGCACGGGCGCAGGGGGCACCGCGGCCAGCGTCGCCGTCACGAATACGGCAGCGGCCGGCAATGTCACGACGGCAGGCATCACCACCACCGGCGGCACCAAAGGCGACGGCGGTGCCGTCACCCTGAGTGCCCTGGGTGCGCTGTCCACTGGTGCTGCAGGCGCGATCAATACGGCCGGCGGCGTCACCTTGGCGGGCAATGCAGGCCGCAATGCCGGCACCGTCACGCTCTCAGGCGCAAGCGTGAGCACCGGTACCGGAAACATCACGGCCAACGGCACGCCAGGCATAGGCGCCGGCCAAAGCGGCGGCAACGGCGCCAATGTGCAAATCACGGCTGCCGCGGGCGGCATCACCGCAGGCGCCATCAACACCACGGGCGGTGCGGGCATTGCCACGCCGGCCAACGGCGGCAGCGCGGGCAGCATCACCGTCATCAACAATTCGGCCACCACCGGCGCCATCTCGCTGGGAGCACTGAGCTCCAACAGCGGGGCTGCTTTCGGCGCCGGCACGGGCGGCACCGCCGGCGCTGTGCAGGTGACCAACAACGCGGCCGGGCAAGCCCTCGCCATCGCAGGGGCTGTGACGGCCAATGGCGGCACCAACAGCGCCGGCGCCGACGTCGTCCTGAGTTCGCAAGGCGCTCTCACGGTCGGCGGAACGATCAACACCAGCGGCGGCGCTATCGGCGCCGGGGTGACCGCCGCAGGAAAAAACGCCGGCAACATCACCCTGAGTGGCGTCAACCGCTCGGTCACGGGCCTGATCACCGCCAGCGGCGGCGCGGGGCTGGGTGCCAACCAGGCGGGTGGCAACGCCGGCGTGGTGAGCATTACCGGCAGCGGCACACTTGGCGCGGCCGGCATCACGTCCCAAACAGGTGCCGCAACAGGAACGGGTGCCGGCGGCAACGCCGGCAGCATCACGTTGACAGGTAGCGCCGTCACAGCCGGCGCGCTGACGACCACAGGCACCGCCAACGGCGACGGCGGCGCCGTCAGTGTCACGTCCACGGCGGGCGTTTTGACAGCCGGTGTCATCAATACCAGCGGTGGCGCGGCCAATGCCGGCACGGCGGGTCGCAACGCAGCGGCGGTCACCTTGCAGGTCACGGGCGGCCTGCTCACCGGCACGACCATTACGGCCAGCGGTACCAATGGCGCGCTGGCAGGCGACCAGGCCGGCGGCAATGGCGCGGCGATTTCCCTTGGCGGCAACAGCGGCATCACGGTGACCAACCTCACAGCCAGTGGCGGCGCAGGCGTGGGTACCAACGCGGCCGGCGGCAATGCCGGCAGCATCACGGTCAACAACAGCGGCAGCGGCAATATCGCCACCGGAACGCTGACGGCGCAAACCGGCAATGCGGTAGGCACAGGTGCAGGCGGCACGGCCGGTAGCGTCAGCGTGGCCAACGCGGCGGCCGGCGGTACCTTGTCCACCGCGGCCATCCTCACCAGCGGTGGTGTCAAGGGCAACGGCGGCAATGTCAATCTGTCGGCGCTGGGTCAGGTGTCCATTGTCAACAACAACATCACCACCAGCGGTGGCACTGCGGTCAGTGGCCTGGCCGGCCGTAATGCCGGTACCGTCACCATCAGCGGCGGCGGCCTCAATATGGGAACGGGCACCATCACGGCCAGCGGTGGCGCGGCAGCTGCCACGTCGAACCAGAAAGGTGGCAGCGGCGCGGCCGTCAGCATCACGACCACCGATGCCGTGACCACGGGCGCGCTCACCGCCAGCGGCGGCACGGGTGGCACCACGAACGGTGACGGTGGTGATGCCGGCAGCATCACGGTGCAGAACAATTCCACATCGGCAGGCGCGATTGCCTTGGGTGGGCTTACGGCACGTACGGGCGCGGCAGTGGGTACAGGTGCCGGCGGCGCGGCCGGCGGCATCAGCGTGACCAACAACGCGGCCGGCGCCAACATCGGAACCGGCGCGATAGACAGCAGCGGCGCGGCAGGCGGCAACGGCGGCTCGGTCGCACTGGCCTCGCAGGGCGGCGTGACGGTTACCGGCACGCTGAACACCAGCGGCACGGCGCTGGCCGGTGGCACCGGCGCTGGCCGCAATGCGGGCAATATTACGGTGACGGGCGTCAACCGCTCGGTCACGGGTCTGGTCAGCGCCAGTGGCAGCGCGGGCCTGGGCACCAACCAGGCCGGCGGCAATGCCGGTGTGGTGAGCATCACGGGCAGCGGTACGCTGGGCACCGCGGCAGTGACGGCCTCAACGGGTGGCGCGACCGGAACGGGCGCCGGCGGTACGGCCGGCAGCATCACGCTGAACGGAACGGCGCTGACAGTCGGTGCGCTTACCACCACGGGTGGCGCCAACGGCAACGGCGGCAACATCAGCGTCACCTCGACGGGCGGTGTTTTGACGACAGGCGCGGTTGTTTCCAGCGGCGGCACCGCCAACGCGGGCACGACGGGACGCAACGCAGGTTCCGTCACGCTGCAGGCCACAGGAGGCCTGCTGACCGGCACCACCGTGACTGCCAGCGGCACGAATGGCACGCTGACGGGTGACCAGGCCGGCGGCAACGGTGCGGCGATTTCCATTAGCGGCAACAACGGCGTCACGGTCACCAATCTCGTGGCGAGCGGCGGCGCAGCGGTCGGCACCAATGCGGCCGGGGGCAATGCCGGCAGCATCACCGTCAACAACAGCGGCAGCGGCAATATCACCACCGGAACGCTGACGGTGCAAACCGGTAACGCGCTGGGCACCGGCGCGGGCGGCACGGCCGGCGGTGTTTCCGTGAGCAACACCGCAGCAGCGGGAACACTCTCCACCGGGGCCGTCACCACCACCGGTGGTGTCAAGGGCAACGGCGGCAACGTCAGCCTTTCTGCTGCCGGCCAGGTGTCGGTGCTCAACAACAACATCACCACCAGCGGCGGCACCACGGTCAGCGGTCTGGCTGGCCGCGATGCCGGCACGGTCACCATCAGCGGCGCCGGCCTTACCATGGGTACCGGCACCATCACCGCCAGCGGCGGCGCGGCAGCGGCCACGTCCAGTCAAAAGGGCGGCAGCGGCGGCGCCGTCAGCATCACCTCCACGGGGGTGGTCACTACCGCAGGCATGACGGCCAGCGGGGGGGCAGGCGGAACCACCAACGGCGACGGCGGCAACGCGGGCAGCATCAGCGTGGCCAACACCGTTGCGGGTGCCGTCACGGTGGGTGCACTGGCTGCGCAAAGCGGCAATGCAGCCGGCACGGGCGCAGGCGGTTCGGCAGGCAGCATTACCCTGAGCAACACGGCTGGCAACCTCACGGCGGGTACGCTGACCACTACGGGCGGCACTTCGGGCCATGGCGGCAATGTCAGCATTAGCGGATCCGGCGGCGCAGTGGCGGTTGGCGCCATAGTCACCAGCGGCGGCACAACTGCCGGCACGGCCAACGGACGCAATGCCGGCACGGTAGACATTTCCGGCGCGGGCGTCACCACGGCGGCCATCACGGCCAACGGCACCAACGGCAGCACCGTCGGCTCGGGCGGCAATGGTGGCGCGGTCACCGTCAATTCCACGGGAGCCATCAGCAGCGCCGGTGCAATCAGCGCTGTTGGCGGCAACGGCGCGGGCGGCAACCAGGCCGGCGGTCAGGGCGCCGCGGTGTCGATGGCTTCCACCGGCGGCAATGTATCGGTCGCCGCCATCACCACCACCGGCGGCAACGGCGGCGCAGGCGTGGCGGCGGGCGGCAACGCAGGCGCCATCACACTCGACGCAGCGGGCGCCACGCCGACCATCACCCTTGCCGGCGGGCTTACGGCGTTGGGTGGCAACCAGGTCGGTGGCGCGGTCTCCGGCGCTGGCGGTGCGATTCGCATCAAGGATGACGCACTGCTCAATACGGCCAGCATCACTGTGGACTCGCGCGGCGGTAATGCCGGCGCGGGTGCCGGCGCCAATATCCAGTTCGACGGAGCGGTCAACAGCCAGGCCTCGGGCCGTACGCTGATCCTGCAGGCGGGCAACGGCGACGTGAGCATTGCCGGCGCCACGGGCGCCAGCCTGGCCCTGTCGGCGCTCACCGTGACCGCCAACGACATCGCCGTGGGCGCCATGGGTGGTGCTTCGGTGGGCGTCACCGGTGCCACTTCCCTGACGGCTACCACCGCCGGCGCCGACACCGGCGACATCAGCCTCAATGGCGCGCTCAACGTCAGTGCGTTGGCCCTGACGGCCGGAAGCGCGCTCACGCAAACCAGCGCCATCAAGGCGACCACCGCCACCCTGGCGGCCGGCCCCGGCAACAACATCACGCTAACCAATGCCGGCAACGATTTCACGGGGGCGGTGGCTGTCACCACGGGCAATAACGTCAGCATCACCGACAGCAATGCGCTGGTGATGGGGACCTCAGTGGTGTCGGGCTCTCTGGCGCTGAATACGGCCGGCGCCATCACACAGACCGGCGCGGTGACGGTCACAGGCGCCACCACGCTGGCCGCCGGCGCGGCCAACGACATCACGCTGGCCAATGCCGCCAACAATTTCTCCAGCGTGGCCGTCACCAGCGGCAACAACGTCTCGCTGCGCGATGCCAATGCCGTGGTGCTGGGCACCTCAGTTGCCAATAGCAGCCTGACAGTGGTGGCCGGCGCGACCATCACCCAGACGGGAGCCATCACCGCGCCCACGCTGGTTGCCAAAACGCTGTCCGCCGGCACGGCGAACATCACATTGAACAATGCCGGCAACGAAGTCGCCACGGTCGATCTGCGTGCCCGCAATGCCACCGACACAGCCAATGCCAATGGCGCAGTCAGCTATCGCGACGCAACCGGCTTCGATGTGGCCGCTGTCAATACCACAGGGGCATTGACGCTGCAATCCGGCGGCAACATCACGCAGTCGGGCGCTGTGACGGCGGCCTCGCTGGCAGTGGCCGGCACGGGTGCAGGCTCGTTGAACCTTGGCACCCAAGCCAACAACATCGCCACCCTCAATGCCATCACGGCGGCGGGCGGCTTCACGCTGAATAACGGCAACAACAGCACAACGGTGGCTGGCAATATCAGCACCGTCAACAACGCTGTCGCCATAGACACCGGCACCGGCGCGTACACGCAGAACAACGTCGACGTGGTTGCCGGCAGCGGGCCCATCACGATCACGGCCGACACGGTCGCCATCGCCGCGAACACCGGCAACAACGCGCTGGCGACCAGTGGCGCATTGACGCTCAAGGCGAAAACCGCGAGCCGCACCATGTCACTGTCGGGCGCTTCGGGCTTTGACCTCACGGCCGCGGAAGTCAGCGCCTTCGCCACGGGTGCCACCGGCCCCATCATCATCGGCGATACGGCCAGCACTGGCGCCATGACCATAGGCGGCGCGGTCGGCCTGGCCGGCAAGACCCTGACGCTCAATGCCGGCTCCATCACCGATGTGGGTGTGCAAACCATCACCGCGCAGAACCTCACCCTCAATGCCAACGGCCAGATCGGCACCGACGCCAGCAACGGCATCGACGTGGCGGCCGGCAACCTGAGTGTCAACACCACCGGTAATGCCAACGCCTTCGTGCGCAGCACGGGCGCCGTCAACCTGGGTGTGGGCAGCACGGCCTCAAACGTCGGCAGCGGCACACTGAACCTGACAGCACTGGGCGCGGTCACCCAGACTGCAGGTACCGGCAACATCACGGCCGGCACGCTGCAGGTCAAAACGCTGGTCAACGCCGGCGGTGGCATCACGCTCAGCAACAGCGGCAACACCAACACCGCCATCAACCTGCAGGCCCGCAATGCCGCAGACTCGGCCAATGCGGCGGGGGCCATCCAGTACAGCAGCGCGGCCGGATTCGACGTGGCGGCCATTGCGACCACCGGCAATGCCACCCTTTCTGCAGGCGGTGCTGTCAGCCAGTCTGGCGCCATCGCGGCCTCGGGACTTGCGCTGACCGGCGCAGCCGGCGCCTACACCCTGGCAAACGCGGGCAATGCCGTCACCACGCTCGCCGCCAGCACCGGCAGCGTGGACTACAGGCAGGCCGGCGCACTGGTTGTGGGCACGGTCGGCGCGATAGCAGGCGTAACGGCTACCGGCGCGGTCAAAATTGAAACCACCGGCGCGGCGTCAAATCTCACGTTGAACAATGCCGTAAATTCTTCCGCCACCGGCGATGCCGTGGTCCTCAAGGCCGGTAGCGCCAATGCGGCCGGCGTCAGCACCGGCGGCCAGCTCATCAACAATGTGGGCGTGGGCGGCATCGTGGCCGCATCCGGCCGCTACCTGGTCTACAGCGGCGACCCCGGCACCACGCTTGAGGGCGTTGCTGGCTACAGCAAGCGCTACAACAGCGACGCCAGCTATGTACCGGCCGGCAGCGCAAATACTTTCCTCTACCGCGTCGCGCCGATCTTGACGGTTACGGCCGACAACAAGACCAAGGTGTATGGCGACACGAACCCCCTGCTGACCGGGGTGGTAAGCGGCCTGATCGACGGTGACACCATCGCCGGCCTGGGCGTGAACTACACCACCACAGCCGTTGACCGGACGGCCGTGGCGGCCGGACCGGTGGCCATCACTGCCGGCGTGGGCACCAACAGCGAAAACTACACCCTGGCCTTGACCAATGGCGCGCTGACCATCACGCCGCGCGCGTTGACGGTCGGCGCCACCGGCCAGAACCGTGTCTATGACGGCGGCGTTGCTGCCACCGTCACGCTGACCGACAACCGCCTCAGCGGCGATGTACTGACCGCCACGAATACCGCCGCGAGCTTTACCGACAAGAACGTCGGCACCGGCAAGACCGTGAACGTCAGCGGCATTGCCCTCACCGGCGCCGATGCGGGCAACTACAGTGCCAACACCACGGCAGCCACCACTGCCAACATCACGCAGCGCGCGCTCACGGTCGGCGCCACCGGCCAGAACCGTGTGTATGACGGCGGAACCGTTGCCACCGTGACGCTTGCCGACAACCGCATCGCGGGTGATGTGCTGACCGCCAGCAATACGGCCGCGAATTTCACCGACAAGAACGCGGGTATCGGCAAGACGGTCAACGTCACCGGAATCGCTCTCACCGGCACTGACGCCGGGAACTACACGGCCAACACCACGGCTGCCACCACGGCCGACATCACGCAGCGCGCTCTCACGGTCAGCGCCACGGGAACCAACAAGGTTTACGACGGCAACATGGCAGCCGGCGTTACCATGGCGGATAACCGCGTCGCCGGTGACGTGCTCACCACCAGCAACACGGCGGCCAGCTTTGGCGACAAGAACGTGGGCACCGGCAAGGCCGTCAGCGTCAGCGGCATCGGCATCACCGGCACCGATGCTGGCAATTACACGTTCAACACGACGACGGCGACCACGGCAAACATCACCCAGCGCGCGCTCACCGTGGGCGCCGCGGCCCAAAACAAGGTGTACGACGGCGGCACTGCCGCAACCGTGACACTGGCCGACAACCGGGTTGCCGGCGATGTACTCGCGGCCAGCAACACGTCGGCAAGCTTTGCCGACAAGAATGCAGGCGTGGGTAAAACCGTCAACGTCGGCGGCATTGCCATCACCGGCACCGATGCGGTCAACTACAGCGTCAACAGCACGGCCGCCACCACGGCCAGCATCACGCCGGCTTCGATTGCGAATGTCAGCGGCATCACCGCCGCGAACAAGGTGCAGGACGGCACCACATCAGCCACGCTGGCGACCGGCGGCGCGGCCTTTGCCGGCCGCATAGGCGCGGACGTGCTGACGGTGGGCGCCGCGACCGGCAACTTCGACACACCCGCCGTCGGCAACGGCAAGCCCGTCAGCATTACCGGTATCACCCTGTCAGGCGCCGACGCGGGCAACTACACCTTGCAGAATACGGCTGCCGTCACGACAGCCAATATCACGCCTGCCCCGGCCAGTACCGCGGAGCGTACCGGTGACGCGCGCATTGTGAACGGTACGGCGCTGCCAGTCCTGGAAGGCGATGAGCGCCGTCAGCAGTCCCTGCGCGCCGCCGGCATCAAGGATGCCGAAGGCGGCGTTGTGGCCGATGTGCCGACTTTCCGCCTGGCAGGGTTCCCTGATCCGCGCAGCGCCGGGTTGGTCCAACTGGACTGCACAGAGCAGGGCCGCGGCCTGAACTGCACTGGAGGCGGTCAGGGCCAGTAAATAACGTAAAAACTTCGTTATCGGCGGGTATCATGTGGCCGACAACCACTCAAGGGAGCGCGCTATGGCCTTAATGGACTTCATCAAGAAACAGTTCATCGACATCATCCAGTGGACCGAGGACGACGACGGCACACTGGCCTGGCGTTTTCCGATGGCCGACATGGAGATCCAGTACGGCGCCTCGCTCACCGTGCGCGAATCGCAAATGGCGGTCTTCGTCAACGAGGGCAAGATCGCCGACGTGTTCGGTCCCGGCATGTACAAGCTGACGACGCAGACCGTTCCGGTGCTGACCTACCTCAAGAACTGGGACAAGCTGTTCGAGTCTCCCTTCAAGAGCGACGTCTACTTCTTCAGCACCCGCCAGCAGATCGACCAGAAGTGGGGCACGCCCCAGCCCATCACCATTCGCGACAAGGACTTCGGTGCCGTCCGGCTGCGCGCCTTCGGCAACTACAACTTCCGTGTTGCCGACCCCAAGCTTTTCCACACCGAAATTTCAGGCACGCGTGACCGCTACACCACGGCCGACCTTGACGGGCAGCTGCGCGGCCTGGTGCTGCAGAACATTTCTGCCGCCATTGCAGCCAGCGACATTGCCTTCCTCGATCTGGCCGCGAACCAGCTCGTGTTTGCGCAGGCGCTGGCGGCGCAGCTCGTGCCCGAATTTGCCAAGCTAGGCCTGAAGCTCGAGGGCATGACGGTGCAGAACCTCTCGCTGCCCGAAGAGCTGCAAAAAATCCTCGACCAGAAAATCGGTATGGGCATGGTCGGCAACGACATGGGCAAGTTCATGCAGTACCAGACGGCGCAGGCCATCCCGAAATTCGCCGAAGGCGGCGGGGGCGGCAGCGGTATTGCCGGTGACGCCATGGGCCTGGGTGCCGGTGTGGCGCTGGGCCAGGTGCTGGCGCAAAACCTGCAGCAGGGCCTGCAGGGCGGCGCAGCCCAAGCGGCTTCCGCTGCAGCGGCGGCGGTCAAGCCCGACGATGTCATGGCCACGCTCGAGAAGCTGGGAGAACTCAAGGCCAAGGGCATCCTCACACAGGAAGAGTTCGACGCCAAGAAGGCCGAGTTGCTAAAAAAACTGGTCTGACACGGCCCCGGCCCCTTCACTGACCGACCTCGACCAGGCCCCACTTGGCATCCGAGCCCCAGCAACGCGCCTACCGCGCGCCGTGTCCCGGCTGCGGTGCGCCTGTTGAATTCCGCAGCGCGCAGTCCACCCATGCGGTGTGCGGCTATTGCCAGAGCACCGTCGTGCGTGACGGTGACACGCTGTCGCGCATCGGCAAGATGGCCGAACTGTTCAACGACTTCAGCCCGTTGCAGCTGCAAGCCTCCGGGGTCTGGCAGGGTCGCAACTTCACGCTCGTCGGCCGGCTGCAATACAAGTACGCCCAGGGAACCTGGACCGAGTGGTATGCCATTCTGGATGACGGCAGCGCGGCCTTCCTGAGTGAGGACAACGGCGCTTATGTGTTCAGCCGGCCCACCAGCCTGCAGCGCGCCGTACCGCCCGCAGAAAACTTTCGCATCGGCGCCACCACGGCGATCAATGCCAAGCCATTCAGTGTGGCCTCCAACGAGAGCGTTGTGCTGCTGTCCGCACAGGGCGAGCTGCCGCGCCTGCCGGCGCTGGGCATGCCCTTTGCCGTGGTTGAATTGCGCAGCACGGATGGCGATGTGCTCAGTGTTGACTACGGCACGGCATCCGGCGGCGGCGCGCCGGTGCTGTCGCTGGGCCGCTCGGTGTTGCTTGACGAACTGAAGCTGGCTGGCCTGAAGGACGAGTCTGCCAAGGAAGAAAGCGGGAGGCAGTTCAGCTGCCCCAACTGCGGAGCGACGGTGGCGGTTACGCTGGCTGCCAGCAAAAGCATCACCTGCAGTTCCTGCAACAGCCTCATCGACCTGAGCCAGGGCACAGGCGCCGCGCTTCAGCATGCGATCCAGGACGAACCGGTTGCCCCGCTGATCGCGCTGGGAAGCACGGGCCAGTTGCTGGGCACGCAATGGCAGGTCGTCGGGTTCCAGCACCGCATGGGGTACGAGCCCGACGATCCGGACGAGCACTTCGGCTGGGATGAATACCTGCTCTACAACCGCAAGCGCGGCTTTACCTTTCTGGTGGACGCCACCGACGGCTGGAGCGTGGTCAAGCCCCTGACCGGCGCGCCCACCTTCAAGACGGGTGGCGAAAGCGCCACCTACCTCAAGACCACCTACCGCCTGCAAAGCAGCTACCGCGCCGAGACCACATATGCCGCCGGCGAGTTCTACTGGCAGGTTCAGCGCGGGCAAAAAACCTTTAACCGCGATTTCGCCAGCGGCAGCGCGCTGCTGTCCCAGGAAGAGGCGCCGAACGAAGTCACCTGGTCCAGCGGCAGCAAGCTGGACGGCGGCCTGGTGGCCAGGGCTTTCAAGCTTGAAGGCAAGAAAGACCTCTTCAAGCGCGCGGATGCCAAGCCCCTGAGCAGTGCGTCGGGCATGGGTTGCGGCACCATTGTTGTGGTGGTGCTGGTGATACTGGTGGTTCTGTTGCTGGTCACGCGCTGCTCGCGCTGCGACCCGAATGTCGAGAACTGTTCTTCGTCCAGCAGCTCGCGCAGTTCAGGCGGTTCATTCGGTGGATTTTCCGGCGGAGGCGGCCATAAATGAAGCCAGCCCCTTTCTATTCAACCTGGCAGATTTTTTCTGGAGAACATCATGGGACTTGAATGGCTTAAACCCGCCGCATTCCTCGGCTCGATTTTGTTCGCGCTGATCGGCGTGATCATCTTCTGGCTGAGCTTTGTCATCATTGACAAAATGACGCCGTACGACCTGTGGCTGGAGATTGTCGAGAAGCAGAACGTGGCGCTGGCGCTGGTGGTTGCCGCGATGGCGCTGGGCATTTGCGTAATAGTAGCCGCCGCCATCCACGGATAGTTCCCGGCTACTGCGCGAACTGGGGGTGGCGTTGGCCGGTGCTCGGAATCCTCATGTACCCGCAGGTACATTCCGGTTCCTGCGCGCCGTCCGCCTTGCCCGCAGCTCGCTCGCTACGCCCTTGACGCCGTCGTGATACCGGCTCGCTTCGCATCGCAGTTCTGCATATCCCATCCATCGGCACCCTCGTTTTGAACACTAAACCCCCCTCCACCGTTGCCACACCGCGCCCTCTTGAAGTCGCGCTGCTGGCCAGCGTCTTTGTGGTCGCGGCGTGCGGGCTGGTGTATGAGCTGGCGGCAGGGGCTTTGGCTTCTTATCTGCTGGGCGATTCGGTGCTGCAGTTTTCCACCATCATCGGTAGCTATCTGTTTGCCATGGGTATTGGGTCCTGGTTGTCGCGGTTTTTCGAGCGGCAGTTGCCGGCCCATTTTTTGCGCATTGAATTGATGGTGGCGCTGGTGGGCGGTGCGCTGCCGGCCACGCTTTTTCTGGCGAATGCCTATGTGCCCGGTGCTTTCCGTTTCCTGCTGTACGCCATGGTGCTGCTGGTGGGCACGCTGGTGGGGCTGGAGATTCCGCTGGTCATGCGCATCCTGCGGCGCAACGTGGCGCTCAAGGAGCTGGTGTCGCAGGTGCTCACCTTCGACTACCTGGGCGCACTGGCCGTGTCGCTGGCATTTCCGCTGGTGCTGGTGCCGCACCTGGGCCTTATACGCACCGGCCTGCTGTTTGGCCTTATGAACGCGGCTGTCGCGGTGTGGGCGCTGTGGCTGTTCCGCCATGAGCTGCGGCACGTCAAGTCGCATGCCCTGGCTTGCCTGGGGGTCTTGTGCGTGCTGGGTGCCGGCTTTGTGGGCGCGAACCAGATCACCACACTGGCCGAAGACCATTTCTACCAGGACCGTGTCATCTTCACCGCCACCACGCCTTACCAGCGCATCGTGGTCACGAACGGCCGCGGCGGCCACCGCCTGTTCCTCAACGGCAACCTGCAGTTTGCCGAGCGCGACGAATACCGTTATCACGAAGCGCTGGTGCACCCGGTGATGAGCGCGCACGGCGCGCCGAAAAACATCGCGGTATTGGGCGGCGGCGACGGCATGGCGGTGCGCGAAGTCCTTAAATACCCCAGTGTGGAAAGCGTCACGCTGGTAGAGCTGGACCCGGCCATGACGCAGCTGTTCAGCCAGCAGCCGGCCTTGAAGCGCCTGAACGGCGACGCGCTGCTGTCACCCAAGGTACACATCGTGAATGCCGACGCCTTCCAGTGGCTGGACAAAAACGCCGGCATGTTCGACATCATCATCGTGGACTTCCCCGACCCGACCAATTTTTCCATCGGCAAGCTCTACACCAACTCGTTTTATGCGCTGCTCGACCAGCACCTTTCGGCCAGCGGCTATGCGGTCATCCAGACCACGTCTCCCCTGGTGGCGCGGCGCAGCTACTGGACGGTGGTGAGCACGCTGGAATCCGTCGGGCTCAAGGCCGCCCCCTATCACGCCAATGTGCCCAGTTTTGGCGAATGGGGTTTTGTGGTCGCCAGCCGACGGCCTTTCAGCCCCACGACGCAAAGCGGCGCCTTGCCCGCCGGCCTGCGTTTTCTGGACCCGCAGACCTTGCCCTTGCTGTTTGATTTCCCTGTGGACATGGCACGCGTGCCGGCGCCCGTCAACCGGCTCTCCAGCCAGGAACTGGTGCACAGTTACGAGCAGGAATGGGGCAAGGTGCTGCATTGAAGCGCCGGGATTTCCTGGCCGCCTCCGCACTTCCGCTGCTGGGCTGCAAGGAGGCCACGCATGTCGAAGGCGGTTTTGTGGGTGCGAACCATGAGCGCGGCCATCTGCTTCGGCCTGACGAGACCGGCAGAGCCCGTGCCTGGCCGGCCCCTTCCGTCACCCGGCGCACCCGCGTACTAATTGCCGGCGGCGGTGTCGCCGGCCTGGCGGCGGCGCGTGCGCTGCGCCTGCGCGGCATGCAGGACTTCGCGCTGCTGGAGCTGGAAGACCAGGCCGGTGGCAACAGCCGCGCAGGCGTGGTCAATGGCGTGCCTTGCCCGCTGGGCGCGCACTACCTGCCGGTGCCCGGGGATGCGGCGCGTGATGTGCAGGATTTGCTCGAAGAACTTTCACTGCGCCAGCGCGTGGCCGGCCGCTGGGTGTATGACGAACGCCATTTGTGCCACAGCCCGCAGGAGCGGCTGTTCATCAATGGCCAGTGGCAGGAAGGGCTGCTGCCCCTGCAGGATGCCGGTGCTGCCGTGCTGGCCGAGTACCGGCGCTTTGCGGTGCTGGTGCAGCAGACCTCGTCTGCAGCCGCATTCCCGATTCCTGTTGCCGGAGTGCCCTTGGCACCGCAACACCGCGCGCTGGATGCCGTGACGTTCAAGGCATGGCTGGACCAGCAGCAACTCACCAGTACGCCACTGCGCTGGTACCTCGACTATTGCTGCCGCGACGATTACGGCGCGGGCCTGGACACGGTATCGGCCTGGGCCGGCATCCATTACTTCGCCAGCCGGCATGGTTTTCAAGCGCCCGGCGACGCAGCTTCTGCGGAGCGCGAAGCGGGTGTGCTCACCTGGCCCGAGGGCAACGGCTGGCTTACCCGCCAATTGGCTGCACCACTCGGTGAACGCCTGTACGCCGGCCGCACCGTGGTTCGCGTGGCTGCGGGCCGTCATGGTGTAGAGGTCGATGCCTTCAATGCGGCGACCCAGACCGTCGAGCGCTGGCAGGCTGAGCAATGCATCCTGGCGATGCCGCTGTTTGTGGCGGCGCGTGTGGTGGAAAGCCCGCCGCCCGCATTGCGCGAAGCCGCCGGCCAGCTGCGTTACGCACCCTGGCTGGTGGCCAACCTGCACATCAAGGCCGCGCTGCACGACCGGCCCGGTGCCGCACCCAGCTGGGACAACGTCATCTACGGCGGGGACGCAGCAGGCAGCGTTGCGCAGGCAGGCCTGGGTTACGTCGACGCCATGCACCAGAGCCTGCAGGCCGTGCCCGGCGCCACGGTGCTCACGTATTACCGCGCCTTTGGCATTGAACCGGCGGGCCGCAAAGCCTTGTACGAGAAGCCCTGGACGCACTGGCGTGACAGCGTGCTGGCCGAGCTGTCGGCGCCGCATCCTGATCTGCCCGGCAAGGTCACGCGCATGGAAATCATGCGTTATGGCCATGCGATGAGCACGCCGGTGCCGGGTGTGCGCAACAGTGCGGCTTTGCGGGCGCTGCAAGGGCGTTTGCAGGCGCCTTGGCAGCGGCTGCATTTTGCGCACAGTGATTTATCGGGGTATTCGGTGTTTGAGGAGGCTTTTACGCAGGGGCATCACAGAGGGACTTCACTGGCCTGACCGCGTGTCGGCCAGATGGATGGAGGCCCTTGGACCGGATGGCAACTTGGCTTAGCATGAGAGCCAGCCAGGCGTGACCTGGTGGGAGGTATGGATGGAATTCGACCAGATGTTTGAAACCCTGGCCGCCTTGCCGGCCGCGGAGCAACGGCAGTGGGCGCTGGCCGTGCTGGGCGTTCTCGCCACCATGGCGCTGGTGCTCCTTGTTGAGCGCCGCTACTTCAAAAGAAGCCAGAGAACCGGCAGTTGGATCGCGTTGAGGCTGGCATCGGCGTTGTTGGCGCCGCTCACCTTTGCCGCCGTGGTGGTTCCGGCCCGGTCTGTATCGGGCATGGAAGCCCTTGCTGTTTTTTATGTAGCCCTTTTCACTGCCGTGCCGCTTTTATGGTTTGGCGGCCATCTGCTGGTGGGCCGCGGCTTGCGGCCCGCCTTGACGACCAGCGAATGCATGGTGCTCGCCATTGTGGGCATCGGCATCCTGGCGATTCCCGCCACCGCATTCATGGCCGCGCAATTTCCGATGGAAGATGCGGCGCGGCGCCTGGCAACCCAGCGGCAGAAAGCACCTGGCTCCACGCCGCTTGCGCATACGGCCGGCCCTCTCCGGCGTTTTACGGTGCCGGGGGCCGGCGAGGTTTACGCGCAGTCGTTGACCGCCCCGGTCGGCATCCGGCTGGAGCGGGTCGATGACAGACGCAACGGGCCCTGGTACGACACGCGGGGCACCACGCATCCGGTGTTCTGCAGACAGGGCGAGGATTTGCACTTGATGTGGTCAGCGAGCGAGCCGGCGCCGCAATTGCGCCTGCACTGGGTGCAAGCAGACGGCCGGCGTGTGAAGGGAGAGTTTTTTGCGGACCCTCGGACGGCGTCCGCAGACACCCCTGAGTTTTCAATCGCTTTTCGTCCCGACGGGTTTGACCCGGTGGCGCCGATTCCCCGCGTGCGCGCCTACCTGGGCATTCTTCAGCGGGATGGCACGATGTACACCAATATGCTCAATCCGTTGCAACCGGGGGAGACGTCGCAGAACGACTGCCTGATGCAGGGCTACCGTCGTGTGGGGTGGCCGGACGAGGGAGTGGTGCAGAAGGTCAGTATCACGTTTCAGTTGCCGATGGGCGCGCTACCCTTGCGGGGAGAACTTGTGCGGCCAGCCGTTGAGGCTAAGTAGGCAGGCCGGATAATCTCGTTGCGCCATGGCAAATGGCTAATCCAGAAGGAAACTCATGCCGGACTTTGTGGTTTACCGGGCAAGGCCCATGTCTTTGTTGTCGTGCGGTGTACTGGCAACGCTGCTTGCATCCTGTGCGGTCAACAAACAGGCGGCCGATACAGTGGTGCTGACGGGGCGCGTGGAAAAGGTCTATGACCCCTGCACCCAATCCCTGACCAATAACTTCACGGCCAATGTTGAGCAGCCACCCGGCATAGCGGCCATCGGCAGGGCAATGGAGCCTCTGCTCAAGCCAATCGACAAGGCCTTGGCACCGCGAGAGTGTCTTTTCTTGATACGCCAGACCAATACCGAGCAGCTCTTTTTTCGGACCAGTCAGAATTTTGCCGTTGGCAGTTGTGTGAAGGTCTACCTGACGGCCGAAAAAATGCGTGCCTGGAAAAGCATCAATCCCTTGATGACCAACACGTTGGTGGAACCAGGTTCGGCGATAGAGGCAAGCGATTGCCCCTGAGCGAAACGCTATTCCCAAAGCGCTCTTACCCCTTCATCAACGCCTCAATCTCATCCCCATCCACCGGCACACCCCGCGTCATCAGCTCACAGCCCTTGGCGGTCACCAGCGCATCGTCCTCAATCCGGATGCCGATGTTCCAGAACTCCTTGGGCACGTTCTTGCCGGGGCGTACATAAATACCGGGCTCGATGGTCAGCACCATGCCGGGCCGCAGGATGCGTGAGGGCTTGCGCATCACGGTCTGGCCCAGGGCGTCTTTTTCCTCGCGCGGCTTGCTGCCGGGCTCGGTGTAGTCGCCGCAGTCATGCACGTCCATGCCCATCCAGTGGCCCGTGCGGTGCATGTAAAACTGGCGGTAGGCGCCGGACTCGAGCACGTCGTCGACCTTGCCGTGCTTCTTTTTGTCGAGTAGGCCGGTGTCCAGCATGCCTTCCACCAGTACACGCGTCGCAGCATCGTGCGGATCTAAAAAGCGTTTGCCGGGCTTTGTCACTTTCACCGCGGCGACCTGCGCGGCCAGCACGATGTCGTACAGCGTGCGCTGGGCCGGCGTGAACTTGCCGTCTGCCGGGAAGGTGCGGGTGATGTCGCTGGCGTAGCCGTCCAGTTCGCAGCCGGCGTCGATCAGGCACAGCTGGCCGGGTTTGAGTTCCGTATCGCCGGCGCGGTAATGCAGGATGCAGGCGTTGGCGCCGGCCGCGACGATGCTGCCGTAAGCCGGAAACTGCGAACCATGGCGGCGGAACTCGTGCAGCAGTTCAGCTTCGAGGTGGTATTCACGCAGGCCGCCCTTCAGTTTCCCGTTGGCACCGTTGCGCAGCATCGCTGCCGAGGTCTGCATGGCGCGTACGTGGGCACCGGCTGAAATCTTGCCGGCGCGCTTGAGGATGGCGACTTCATGGCTGTCTTTGACCAGCCGCATTTCGTCGAGCAGCTTGCACAAATCGTGCTGGCTTTGCGGGCACTCGGCGCCGTAACGCACGCGGGCGCGCACCTTGTTCAACCAGCCGTCCACTTGGGTTTCCAGGCCCTTGTGTGTGGCAAATGGAAACCACACGGCGCTCTGGTTGCTCAGCAGCCCAGGCATTTTTTCTTCCAGCGCTTCCACACTGAAGGCGGCGTCCACACCCAGCGCGGCGGGCGCGGCCTTGGGGCCCAGGCGAATGCCGTCCCAGATCTCACGCTCCAGGTCCTTGGGCCGGCAAAACAGCGTGGTCTTGCCGCTGGCCTCAATCACCAGCCAGCTGTCGGGTTCGCTGAAGCCGGTCAGGTAATAAAAATAGCTGTCGTGGCGGTAGGGAAAGTCGCTGTCGCGGTTGCGCGGGTATTCGGGCGCGGTGGGCAGCAGGGCGATGCCGCCGCCGGCCGCCTTCAGGGCGCGGGCAATGGCAGCGCGGCGTTTTTCGTAGATCGTGGTGGTGCTCATATGCGTTCCGCTTCAGTTTGTGGTGGTTTGATTCAGCTCGTGCAGCCGCGCCGGTGTGCCGACATCGGTCCAGGCGCCTTCATACAGCTCGGCGCTCACGGCCTGATTGTCCATCGCCGTACGCAAAAGCGGTGCCAGCGGGGCTTTCAGGCCCTGGGGGTTGCCGAAGGGCAGGCTGTCGAACAACTCGCGCCGGTACAGGCCGATGGTGCTGTAGGTGAATTTGGGCTGCGGGTTGTCCTTGGGCAGGTTCAACGCCAGGCCGTCGGGGCTGAGGCCAAAGTCGCCTTTCGGGTTGTGTGCGGGGTTGGGCACCAGCCAGAGGTGGGCCAGCGTGTTGCCGGCGGCAAACCGGGCAACGGCGGCCTGGGTGAACTCAAAGCCGGGCACAAACACATCACCCGCCAGCACCCAGAAAATGTCACCCAGCAGCGGCAACGCACGCGCAATGCCTCCGGCGGTTTCCAGTGCGCCGCCAAAATCCACGCCTTCGTGTGAGTATGAAATTGATAGCTGCTTGCGCCCGTCCTTATTGGGCTGCAGCCCGAAATGGCTTGAAGAAAGCGCCGAAAAATGGGCCGGAACCTGTTCACCCAGCCAGGCCGTGTTGATGACCAGGCCGGTAAAACCACCGCGCACCAGCGCAGTAACCTGCCAGTCAATCAGCGGCTTGCCGCGCACCGGCAGCAGGGGCTTGGGCGTGGTGTTGGTCAGCGGGCGCATGCGCTCGCCGCGGCCGGCGGCCATGATCATGGCTTTGATGGGTGCAGAGGGCATGACGGCAGTTTAACGGGGCCGCTCATGCAGAATGGATGAACCAAAATTCGAAAGCCTGCCGATGATTCCTCCCGAGATCCACGCTGAAATCATGAGCCGCCTCGCAGCCACCGAACGGGAGCACGGTGTGCGCATCCTGATGGCGATCGAGTCCGGCAGCCGGGCCTGGGGCTTTGCGTCGCCGAACAGTGATTTCGACGTGCGCTTTATTTACGCGCGGCCGGCCGACGACTACCTCTCGCTTGATCTTGAGGACCGCCGTGACGTCATCGAGTACCCCATCGTCGACGACATCGACCTCAACGGTTGGGACCTGCGTAAAGCGCTGCGCCTGTTCTGGAAGTCGAATCCGGGATTTGTCGAGTGGATTCAGTCGCCGATCAAATATATGGAAAACGGTCCCTTTGCCGAAGAGGCGAGGCGGCTGTTGCCCCTGGTCTACTCGTGCGAGCGGGGCATACACCATTACCGCAGTTCGGCCAAGGGCAACTACCGCGAACACCTGCAGGGTGAGATGGTGCGGCTCAAGAAGTATTTTTATGTGCTGCGGCCGCTGCTCGCGGTGCGCTGGCTCGAGCGCTACGGCACAGCCGCGCCTATCGAATTCGCCAGCCTGCTGCACCTGATCGAGGGTGAGACGGACCTGCTCGCCGACATCGACGAAATGCTGGAGAAAAAACGCGGCGCGCCTGAATTGGGCCTGTCGGCGCCTTTCCCGCGAGTCAATGCCTTTATTGAGGTTGAGCTTGCCAGGCTGGATGCGGCGATCCCGGAACGCGATGATCTTCGGCCCGTGCTGCCGACCCTCAACGCGCTCTTTTTGACGACCGTGCGCGAGAAGTGGTGAGCCGGCCTACTGCGTATCTCCCCGGTCCAGCGACCGCTGCTCGGTCCATTCCGGATTAAAGCGCCGCACCAGCGCGTCCATCAGGCCGCGCGCCCTGGCGGAGTGGTCGCCGCCGAAGTTGCACACATAGACGTCCAGCGTTACTGCTTTTTGCTCGGGCCAGGTGTGCACGCACACATGCGACTCGGCCAGCAGCACGGTCGCCGTGATGCCCCCGGGGCCATGCACGGTGTCGGGAAAAGTGTGAAACAGCTGGTTAACGGCCTGCAGGCCGGCCGCCTGCACGGCCTGCACGCACCAGTCGCCCAGTCGGGTGGCGTCGGTCAGCCAGGCCGGGTCGCAGCGGCATTTGTAAAGGTCGGCGGTCAGGTGAAGGCCTTGCATGCCCCTGACTTTAGTGCATGACGGGGTGCCGCCCGGCCAAATCGGGTCCAAACCCCCGCCAAACCGGTGGGGAGGGCCCAAACGGTAAAATACCGGGTTACCCCTGATCTTTTCCCCTCCCGGAGCTGCCTACATGGCCAATACGCAAATGATGGCGAATGCGATACGCGCACTCGCAATGGACGCCGTTCAACAAGCCAATTCCGGACATCCCGGCGCCCCCATGGGCATGGCCGACATGGCAGTCGCCCTCTGGGGCCGCCACCTCAAGCACAGCCCGCACAACCCCAACTGGTTCGACCGCGACCGGTTTGTGCTGTCCAACGGCCACGGCTCCATGCTCATTTATGCCGTACTGCACCTCACCGGCTACAAGCTGCCCATCGGCGAACTCAAGAATTTCCGCCAGCTCCACAGCAAAACCCCCGGCCACCCCGAATACGGCTACACCCCCGGCGTTGAAACCACCACCGGCCCGCTGGGCCAGGGCCTGACCAATGCGGTCGGCATGGCGCTGGCTGAAAAGCTGCTCGCCAAAGAGTTCAATCGCGAAGGCCACACCGTCGTCGACCACAACACCTATGTGTTCATGGGCGACGGCTGCCTGATGGAAGGCATCAGCCACGAAGCGGCCGCGCTCGCCGGTGCGTGGAAGCTCAACAAGCTGGTCGCGCTGTATGACGACAACGGCATCTCCATCGACGGCCAGGTCGCGCCCTGGTTCATCGACAACACCGCCGTGCGTTTTGCCGCCTACGGCTGGAACGTGCTGGGCCCCATCGACGGCCACGACGCCGAGCTGGTCTCGCAGGCCATCGAAGGCGCGAAGAAGTCCAACGACAAGCCCACGCTGATCATCTGCAAGACGCATATCGGCAAAGGTTCGCCCAACCGCGCCAACACCGCCAAGGCCCACGGCGAGCCGCTGGGCGCCGAAGAAATCAAGCTCACGCGCGAAGCCCTCAACTGGCCTTACGCACCGTTTGAAGTGCCGAAAGAAACCTACGACGCCTGGGACGCCAAGGCCAAGGGCCTGTCTCTTGAGGCCGCCTGGGACGCGAAATTCGCTGCCTACAAGGCCGCGCACCCCGCACTGGCCGCCGAGCTGGCCCGCCGTATGAAGGGCGACCTGCCCAAGAGCTTCTCGCAACTGGCTGTCGACACTGTCATCGGCGCACACACCAAGGCCGAAACCGTGGCCTCGCGCAAGGCTTCGCAGCTCGCACTCGAAGCCTTCACCGCCGGCCTGCCAGAGTTGCTGGGCGGCTCGGCCGATTTGACCGGCTCCAACCTCACCAACACCAAGTCCACGCCCAACCTGCGCTTTGACATGAACGGCGAAGTCGTGCTGACGGCCAATGCCGAAGGCGTGAGCGCCGGTGGCCGCCACATCAACTACGGCGTGCGCGAATTCGGCATGGCCGCCATCATGAACGGCATTGCGCTGCACGGTGGCTTCATTCCCTACGGCGGCACCTTCCTGACCTTCAGCGACTACAGCCGCAACGCCATCCGCATGGCCGCGCTGATGAAGATCCGCGTCATCCACGTCTTCACGCACGACTCCATCGGCCTCGGTGAAGACGGCCCGACGCACCAGTCCATCGAGCACGCCGCGAGCCTGCGTTTGATTCCCAACCTCGACGTCTGGCGTCCGGGCGACACGGCTGAAACGGCTGTTGCCTGGGCCGTCGCGCTCGAGAACAAGAACAAGCCGACGGCGCTGCTGCTGAGCCGCCAGAACCTGCCTTACGCACCGAAGAACGACCTCGGTGAAATCAGCAAGGGCGCTTATGTGCTGGCCGAGCCCGCCGAAGTGGGCCTGAACAAGAAGGCCCAGGCCGTCATCATCGCCACGGGTTCTGAAGTGCAACTCGCGCTCAAGGCGCAAGAGCTGCTCGCCGCTCACAAGATCGCTGTGCGCGTGGTTTCCATGCCCAGCACCACGACCTTTGACAAACAGAAAACGGCGTACAAATCCGAAGTGCTGCCCGAAGGCATCCCCCGCATCGCGGTGGAAATGGGCGTGACGGACGGCTGGTGGAAATACGGCTGTGCCGCCGTGGTGGGCATCGACAGCTACGGTGAATCGGCGCCCGCGCCAGTGCTGTTCAAGCACTTTGGCTTTACCGCCGAGAACGTGGCCGACACCGTGCGCAAGGTGCTGCGCAAGTAAACACGCGGATAACGGACACGGCCGCCCAATTCAACAAGATTTCAACTTCCAGGAGCAACAGCAGATGACTATCAAACTTGGCATTAATGGTTTTGGCCGTATCGGCCGCAACGTGTTTCGCTCGGCCATCAAAAGCTTTGGCGACATTGAAATCGTCGGCATCAATGATTTGCTCGAGCCTGAGTACCTGGCCTACATGCTGAAGTACGACTCGGTGCACGGCCGCTTCGAAGGCGACGTGTCCGTTGAAGGCAACACGCTGATCGTCAACGGCAAGAAGATCCGCCTGACGCAGGAACGTGACCCCGCCAACCTCAAGTGGGGCGATATCGGCGCCACCGTGGTGCTGGAGTCCACGGGCCTCTTCCTCGACAAGGCTTCCGGTGAGAAGCACCTGGCCGCCGGCGCGAAGAAGGTCATCTTCTCGGCACCGTCGAAAGACGACACCCCGATGTTCGTTTTCGGCGTCAACGACAAGACCTACAAGGGCGAGGCCATCATTTCCAACGCCAGCTGCACCACCAACTGCCTGGCGCCTATCGCCAAGGTGCTGAACGACAAGTGGGGCATCAAGCGCGGCCTGATGACGACCGTGCACGCGGCCACTGCCACGCAGAAAACCGTGGACGGCCCGTCGAACAAAGACTGGCGCGGCGGCCGCGGCATCCTGGAAAACATCATTCCCTCCAGCACCGGCGCTGCCAAGGCTGTGGGCGTGGTGATCCCCGAGCTCAACAAGAAGCTGACCGGCATGTCCTTCCGCGTGCCCACCTCCGACGTGTCGGTGGTTGACCTGACCTGCGAGCTCAACAAGGAAGCCACGCTCAAGGAAATCTGCGCCGAAATGAAAGCGCAAAGCGAAGGCGCACTCAAGGGCATCCTGGGCTACACCGAAGACAAGGTCGTTGCCACCGACTTCCGCGGCGAGACCTGCACCAGCGTGTTTGACGCCGATGCGTCCATCGCGCTCGACGGCACCTTCATCAAGGTCGTCGCCTGGTACGACAACGAATGGGGCTACTCCAACAAGTGCCTCGAAATGGTCCGCGTGGTGGCGAAGTAATTCACTTCAACATCGCCAATAAAAAAGCGCCTCCGGGCGCTTTTTTATTGTCAGTGCAATACTCGGCGACCAGTCGCCCTGAAAGGTTCATGCTGATGCCCCTGACGTTCAAAAAACTCAACGAACAAGTGGTGAGTGTTCATCTGAGCAGCGGCGAGCTGGTGGGCCAGCTCAAACTGATTGGCGGCGTGTGGAAGTTCAAGGCCATTGGCTACACCGCAGACGGCCATGTAGTGCCCGGCGGTGGGCCGCTGACGGATCGCCACAACATGACTTTCGCCGCGCTGGACGAGGTGGTGGTCAATGCGGGGCTGATGCCTCCCTGAGTGGCAGGTCAATCAGGCAAGTGCAGGCCGGGCCGTTCATCGTCCCAGGCCATCGCGCTCATCTTCCAGCCTTCAGGCGTTTTGACGAACTGCGTCGAGATCATGCCGCGCGCCTCGAATGCCTCGCCGTTCATCGTGCCGGCCTTGCCGTAAGCGCTGTAGCGATGGGCAATGTTGCCGAAGATTTGTGTGGTTTCCGACAGCTCCCATTCCCTGAAGCGCGTCAGTGCACCGCTGTCCACCAGAGCCTGCCGCGGCGCGATGAATTCGCGCACGCTGGAAATCTCGGGTGCGGTTCCTGTGTTCTTGATCAGGAGGCCTGCGTCGATGAAGAGCGCGTGAATGTCATCGTACGACGGCACGCTGCCCGGCTCAAACGAGACGGCGCGAAAGAACGCCTGCGCCAGCGCATTCAGTTCGTTTTTGACCGCCTGGGAGTTGGGCTCCTGGCTCATGGCATCTCCTTGTGTTGGCGGGAGTGTAGGCGCCTGCTGCCGCACCCCACAGGCGGCGTTTGCGAAACCCGATATTGCCTGGGGGTACTGCGGGGAGGTTGACTGGTAATGCCGGAGTTATGCGAAAAGTGCCCCGGAGCAGCTAAGAACAAGCGCGGGCAGCTATTAAAAATATAGCAGCGAGGTGCTGCTCGGCCGTCAGTCGCCCGTCGGCCGCTCTTCGCGTCCGCCCGGGTGCCGCGCAAAGCGCGCCGGCTCCCGCCCATGCACCGGCGCGTCATCGCCAAACGACCAGCCACCAAACTGCGTGCGCTGGTAGTCCGCCATGGTTTGCGCGATTTCGGCTTGCGTGTTCATGACAAACGGGCCGTACTGGACCACCGGCTCACCAATGGGCTTGCCTTGCAGCATCAGGAATTCGGCTTCCTCGCCGCCGTTGACGATCTCTGCGTCCACGCCGGCCCGCAGCTCGATGGCGCTGTCCACACTCACCGCCTGACCGCCCAGCGTCGCCGACTGCCCCTTGAAAAAATAGAGCTGGCGCCGCGTGCCTTCGCCCGTTGCGGCGGGCAGCGTCCAGCGGGCGCCGGGCACCATGCGAATCGTCCAGATCGCCACGTCGGCCTCGGCCTGCGAGGCCCACGAATCCGGCGGCGGCGCCAGCGGCGCGGTTTGGGTATTTTGAATACGGCCGGCAATCACGGCCACTTCGGTGCCGCGCCCTTCGGCATCCTTGATGTCCAGGCGCGGAATGTCCTGCGACCAGAACATGGTGAAATGCGGCTCGCTCATCTTGCCGGCCGCCGGCAGGTTCAGCCAGATCTGGAACAGCTCCAGTGGATTGGGATTTTGCTGGTCCAGCAAAGGGAACATCTCGGAATGGACCACGCCCTTGCCGGCCGTCAGCCACTGCACGTCGCCGCGGCCAAAGCGCGCTGTCGCGCCCAGGGAGTCGGAATGGTCGATCAGTCCCTTGCGCACTATGGTCACGGTTTCAAAGCCGCGATGCGGGTGCGCGGGAAAGCCCGGCACCGTGCTGCCGTGGTACATGTTCCAGCCGTCCTTGCGGGCAAAGTCCTGGCCGATGTTGCGCCCCGCGAGCGAGGCATCCGGGCCCATCTGCGCATTGGCGCGGGGGTAAGCGTCGTCGTGGTACACGCAAAAGAGGAACGGGTCGAGCGTTGCCCACGGAAAGCCGAGCGGCTTGACCTGGAGGACTGGATGGGTGGCGGGACTTGCGGCGAGGTCGGCAGGCATGAGGAGGCCTTTCTGGCGTGAAACTTTCAACGAATACATATGAGGTTGGCCGCTGTCCTTTCAAGTTGCGCCGCCAGCCCATGCGTCGGGCCTGGCCCTGGAATTTTAGGGAAATATGCCCGTAGCCCTTATTTGGTAAGCGCAGGCAGCTATAAAATCAATAGCATTTGCAGGACGCTCTCCACCAGCCGCCTGCCCCTTCCTCAGGCCTTCAGTTTCCAGCCCGTGCGGAAGATCCACCACACCGCGCCGAGGCACAGCCCCAGAAAGCCCATGATGGCCGCCACGCTGATGCCTACGTTGACATCGGCCACCCCGTAAAAACTCCAGCGAAATCCGCTGATCAGGTAGACCACCGGGTTGAACAGGGCGACCTTCTGCCACAGCGGCGGCAGCATGTTGATCGAATAAAACGCGCCACCGAGGAAAGTCAGCGGCGTCACCACCATCAGCGGCACAATCTGCAGCTTCTGGAAGTTGTCGGCCCACAGCCCGATGATGAAACCGAACAGGCTGAAGGTCAGCGCGGTCAGCAGCAGGAAGCACAGCATCCAGAAAGGGTGCGCGATCTCATAAGGCACGAAGAGGCGCGCCGTTGCCAGGATCAGTAGCCCCAGCATGACGGATTTGCTCGCCGCGGCGCCCACATAGCCCATCACCACCTCCATCGATGACACCGGCGCCGACAGCAGCTCGTAAATTGTCCCCGACCATTTCGGCATGTAGATGCCGAAGGCGGCGTTCGAGATGCTCTCGTTGAGCAGCGACAGCATGACGAGGCCGGGAATGATGAAGGCACCGTAGCGGATGCCGTCGATGTCTCCCATGCGTGAACCGATGGCCGCCCCGAACACCACGAAGTACAGCGAGGTCGAGATCACCGGCGAGGCGATGGATTGCATCAGCGTGCGGAAGGTGCGCGCCATTTCAAAGCGGTAAATAGCGCGGATGGCGTGCCAGTTCATGCGGCCTCCTTCTGGGCGCCAGGTTGGTCGGCATGCACCAGGCTCACGAAGATGTCTTCGAGCGAACTCTCGCTTGAATGCAGGTCCTTGAAGTCAATGCCGAGTTCGGCCAGCTGCTTGAGCAACGCCGCAATACCCGTCTCCTCGGTTTGTGTATCGAAGGTGTAGACCAGTGTGTGGCCCTCTTTCGTCAACTCAAGCGGCAGCCCTGCCAGCGCATCCGGAATGCTTTGCAGCGGTGTTTGCAGTTGCAGGCTCAGTTGCTTCTTGCCCAGCTTGCGCATCAGCACCGTTTTGTCTTCGACAAGAATCAGCTCGCCCTTATTGATGACGCCAATGCGGTCGGCCATCTCCTCGGCTTCCTCAATATAGTGCGTGGTCAGGATGATGGTGACGCCGCTGTCGCGCAGCTCCCGCACCATTTGCCACATGCCCTTGCGCAGCTCGACGTCGACGCCCGCGCTGGGCTCATCGAGGAACAGGATGGTGGGCTCGTGCGACAGCGCCTTGGCAATCAATACCCGGCGCTTCATGCCGCCGGAGAGCGCCATGATCTTGCTGTCCTTCTTGTCCCACAGCGAAAGGTCGCGCAGTACTTTCTCGATGTAGGCGGGGTTCGGCGGCTTGCCGAACAGGCCCCGGCTGAAGCTCACGGTGGACCACACGGTTTCAAACGCATCGGTCGAAAGCTCCTGGGGGACCAGCCCGATCCTGGCGCGAGCGGCGCGGTAGTCACGCACGACGTCGTGTCCATCGGCCGTCACGCTGCCCGAGCTGGGATTGACAATGCCGCAGACGATGCTGATCAAGGTGGTCTTGCCTGCGCCGTTGGGGCCGAGCAGGGCGAAAATCTCGCCGCGCTGGATATCCAGGTCCACCGACTTGAGCGCATGAAAGCCCGAAGCGTAAGTTTTGCTGAGTTTCTGAAGGGAAATAATGGGTTGCACGCGGCATCCTGACAAGAAAGTGGCGCCAGAATGACGCCAGAAGAGACCCGAATCATTCTATAGAGCAAGGCTGAAAAAGCTGGGACCAGGGCCTATTAACACTATGTTTTCACCCCATTCCCTCCGGGTTGCGATCAAAAAGGCCCTGAGCGGCGTTGCAAAGCCTTGACGGGGTTCACCCCGCCTGCGTTTTGCGCCTTGCTCACGGCCTTTTTGACTCGCAACGCATCTTGCAAACATAGTGTTAGTAGGCCCTAGGGTTTTCCAGCGCGGTGGGTGTTGCCCGAATCCCGTGGAAGACTCAGGCCGTCTGGTTTTTTCTCAGCGTCGGCAAGCCGACACCGGCGGACTCAAAACCACCATCCACAGCCAGCACCTGGCCATTGACATAGCTGGCTGCCGGGCTGCACAAAAAGCCCACGGCCGACGCGATTTCTTCCACGGTGCCGTAGCGCCCCAGCGGAATCACGTCGTGGTAGTCCGAGCGGATCGCCACGCTGTGAACCAGCTTGGCCATTTCCGTGTCCACCGGCCCGGGCGCGATCACGTTGGCCCGGATGCCGAGGGTGCCCAGCTCAACCGCCTGCTGCTTGGTCAGCTGGATGAGCGCGGCCTTGCTGGTGCCGTACGCCACGCGAAGCGTGCTTGCACGCAAGCCCGAGATCGACGCGATGTTGACAATGCTGCCACCGCCCGTGCGCTTCATGATGGGCACGCAAGCCTGGCTGCACAAAAACGCGCCATCCAGGTTGACGCCCAAAACCCGGCGCCATTCTTCAAATGTTGTCTCACCGATAGGCTTGAACACCGCGATGCCGGCGTTATTGACCAGCGCATCGATACGGCCAAAGCGGGCGTCCACCTCCTCCATGGCCGATTTCACCTGCGCCGGGTCGGCCACGTCGCAATGCGCCGCCAGTACGCGGCCTGCATCCTGAATGGCGCTAGCGGCTGGGAGCAGCGTGTCGCTGTCGATATCCAGAAGCGCCACACGGTACCCGTTGGCCAGAAACCATTTCCCGATGGCAAGGCCAATGCCGCGAGCACCCCCTGTCACGACGGCCACGGGGCTGGTTGAAGAAGTTGCGGTCATGGATGTCCTTGCCTTGTTGTCTGGTGTGAATGAAGAAAGGGCTTTGGCGGTGTGGGCGAAAGTTCAGGTTGAAGTTTGCACTATTGGACGTGTTTGCGCGCGTTTGCGATGCTGCCGATTCGGGACACGCTGTCGTGGGCCCGTCCTACAGCATGGGCGCTTGCCAATGGGTACCTTGAGCACTCATCCTGTTGTCTGCATCAGAAATGATTCTTTCAAGAGGGCCAGGCATACGGTAGCCGTTAGCGGTTTTCGAATGTGTGACCTTCAGCAAAAGCGTTGTGGCTGGTATCGGTTTCATGCACATGATCCGTAAAAAAAACAGTTCACGGTCAAGGCAGGAACGAACTGTTGACGCACCTTGGTGCGAATTTTCCCAGAGGATCACTATGACAATGAAACACGCATTCCTTTTATCCACACTGGTCGCAACGTTGAGCCTTGTTGCCTGTGAGCGGACGGTTGTCGCGCCGCCTGCGGCAGTTGTCACCGTGCCCGGGCCTGCAGGTCCTGCGGGCGCCACGGGTGCCGCCGGCACTGACGGCGCCAAGGGGGCCACGGGCGCTGGCGTCGGTATTCCAGGCCCGACCGGCGCTACCGGTGCGACTGGAGCGACGGGCTCTACCGGTTATGAGGGCGCAACCGGTGCTACCGGCGCCACAGGCGACACCGGAAAGACCGGCAGGACCGGTGCCACGGGCGATACGGTCGTGATCGTTCCCGCGCCCGCACGATAAGGTTTTCGGCTGTACAGGCCGGCGAGCGCGTGAATGCTCGCCGGCCTTTTTTGTTTTCAGCGGCGGGGACAAGGCGTTTAACCGGCCCGCAATTCCGGAAAGGGCTCACGCCACGCCGGCAGCTGATTAAGCCGGTCGTGCCAGCGCCGGATTTCCGGGAAATTGTCCAGCGGCAAGCGTGCCTTTTCAGCGTATGGCAAGGTGATGGCCACCGCAAAGTCGGCTACCGTCAGTGCGTCACCGACGAGGTATTCGCGCCCCTTCAGGTGCGCTTCGAGCACGCTGGCGTAGCGCTCGAAGTCGGGTGTCACCCTCGCAATCTCGGCCGGGTCGGCCTCGCGCTGCAGGAAGCGCGGCTTGATGATGTGTTCGAAATAAAAAGTCCCGGCGGCTGGCGCGAACTCGGTGGCATCCCACATCAGCCAGCGCATCGCCTCGGTCTGGCGTTGGTCGCGTGGCCACAGGTCAGAACCGGCTTTCTCCGCCAGGTGGCACATGATGGCATTCGACTCCCACAAGGTCGTGGTGCCGTCCACCAGTACCGGCACCTTGGCATTGGGGTTCATTGCGCGGAACTGTGGCGTACGGTGTTCGCCTTTTTCGAGCGCGACGTAAATGAACTCCACCGGCAGCTTCAAGTGCCTGGCGACGGCGCAGGTTTTTCGCGGGTTCAGCGTGTCCGAGTAATAAAGCTTCATGCTGACTCACTTCATCGTTAATTTTCAGGCCGCCATGCGGGGGAGGTCGGACCACACCGGCCTGACCTCTATGGTTGCGGCCCTGGCCATGGGATGGCCGGCTGCAGTGTCGATCGCCTCCTGCATGCCGGCGCATTCAATCAGCCCGTAGGCCGCCATTTTTTCTGCGCTATCGGTGAAAGGGCCGTTGGTTACCGCGCGCTTGCCGCCGCGCACCCGAACCGTCATGGCGTCGTCGGGGGGTCGCAGCGGGTTGCCGTGCTTGAGGATGCCGCGGCTCCCCATGTCCTTTACCCAGGCGCCTATGTCGGCCACCAGCGCCGGCGTGGGCGCGAAGGCCGCGTCGTGGCAAATGATCAGCAGGAATTGCATGGGCTTTTCCCTCTCAAGGCATAGGCAGCGGCTTGATGACCATCCACGACACGCCGAAGCGATCTTCCACCATGCCGAAAGACGAAGCGTAAAAGGTCTTCATGATGGGCATCCCTACCTTGCCGCCGTCGCTCAATGCCTTGAACAGGCGCTGCGCTTCGGCGTCGCTGGCCGCAGTCAACGAGAGCGAGAAGCCCTTGAATTCCGGCTTGCCGTTGCCCATGCCGTCAGAGGCCATCACTTCCGTTTCGCCGATCCTGAAGCTGGCGTGCATGATGTTCTCACCCGGGATGGCACCGCCGTCCGGCCCGCAGCCTTCGGTCATGGGTTCCGGGTTCTCCTTGAAGCGCATCATCATCTTCACTTCGGCGCCAAGCGCCTTGCGGTAAAACTCGATGGCCTCTTCGCAGCGGCCGTTAAAAAAGAGGTAAGACTGGATCAGCATGATTGACTCCTTCGTGGGTTGATAAGGCTGGGGGATTTTTCAGGCACTCATTTGCGCAGCGTGGGCTTCAACGTTCATCTAGGCGAGTTCCCAGAGATGACCATCCAGGTCTTCGAAGCCGTGCTGGTACATGAAGCCGTGGTCTTGCGCCTTGTTGGGCGTGGTCGCGCCGGCGGCCACGGCCTTGCTGACCATCTCGTCAACTTCCTGGCGGCTGTTGCATGAGAGGCAGATCAGCACCTCGGTGCTTTTGCGTGCGTCGCTCACCGGCTTGGGCGTGAAGGTCTTGAAAAATTTCTCGACCAGCAGCATGACGAAGCTTTCCTCGCTCACGATCATGCAGGTGGCGTTTTCATCGGTGAATTGCGGGTTGAATTTGAAGCCCAGCGCGGTGAAAAACTTCACTGATTTGCCCAGGTCTTTCACGGGCAGGTTCACAAACATCTTGGTCGTCACGGGTTTCTCCTTGAATGATTGAATGAGTAGGTGCTTCTTCAGGCCCTGTCATAGGCTTCCTGGAGTTCCTTGATATTGATCTTGCGCATCTTCAGCATGGCGCTCATGGCGGCGCCGGCCTTGGCCGGGTTCTTGTCGCCCAGCATGTCGCCGAGCGCGGTGGGGATGATCTGCCACGACAGGCCGAATTTGTCCTGGACCCAGCCGCACTGGTTGGGCGCGCCCCCGGCCGAGAGCTTGTCCCAGAGCTCGTCCACCTCTTCCTGCGTCTTGCAGTCCACGAACAGCGAAATCGCCGGTGTGAAGCTGAAGTGCGGGCCGCCGTTGAGTGCCATGAATTCCTGGCCTTCGAGCTGGAAACTGCCGGTCATGACGGAACCCTCCGGGCCCGGACCTTCCTTGCCGTAGCGCCTGAGCATGGTGATCTTCGAGTTCTTGAAGATCGAAACATAAAAATTCATGGCTTCCTCGGCCTGGTCGTTGAACCACAGGAAGGGGGTGATTTTCTGCATGGTCTGGTTCCTTGAAAGAAGAGCGTTTAAAGAATCGTTAAAGGCTTGCGGGCCTTGTGCGGTGGCCAAATCAGCAGTATTGTGTACACCGTCCACAAAAGAATAGCAAAGATAATGAACACTGTCCACATAAATAAGTAACAAGCCATGTCGACCGCGCCTCCCTCCCAGCCAGTCCCGCCGCCCCGCAGCACTTACCGCCACGGCGACCTGCGGCGTGCCTTGCTGGAGGCCGGGGTGGAACTGGCCCGCGCCGGCGGGCCCGAGGCTGTGGTGTTGCGCGAAGCCACGCGCCGCGCGGGCGTTGCGCCTAATGCGGCCTACCGCCATTTTGAAAACCGCCAGGCTTTGCTGTATGCGGTTCGTTCAGCCGCGCTGGCGGCCGTGGCCCGCGCGATGGAGGCCGAACTGGCTGCGCTGCCCCAGGGTTTGCCGCCAGCCGAATTCGCCCGCGCCAACGTGCGCGCGGTTGGCGCCGGCTATTTGCGGTTTGCGCAGGCAGAGAGCGGGTTGTTCCGTACGGCCTTTGGCCCCTCGGATGATCTGAAAGAAAGAGCCCAGGGCGCGCCGGCGGACACCGAGCGCAAAGGGGAAAGCGGCCTGGACCCCTTCGAGTTGTTGGGTGCCGCGCTCGACAAACTTGTGGGCGCCGGCGTGTTGCCGCCCGAGCGCCGCCCCGGGGCTGAGTTCCTCGCCTGGTCGGCGGTACACGGCCTGGCCATGCTGGTGATTGACGGCCCGCTGGGCCCCCTCATCGGCCCGCAGATGCAGCAGATCGGCGAGCGCCTGCTGGACATGGTTGAAAAGGGCCTGTGCGGGGACTAAGGGGAGTTGACACCCATTGATTGAATTTGCCTAAGGCTTGGCCGGTGCATTGATGACAAAAGCCCGCCGGAGGCGGGCTTTGCGGACGAGATACTGATCGCGTGCCTTTGTGCGCTCAGAAGTTATGCTGAATGCCAACCCCGTAAACACGGATCACGTCATTGGCGACACGGTTGTTCGGGTCCGAGCGGTCATAGAAGCCGTACAGCGAAGTGCGATTGCTCATCTTGTAGGAGTAGCCCGCCTGGAAGCGCTTGAGCTTGGCCGCAGGATCGCTCTGGACATCCTTGCGGATGTAGTTGGCCATGACCTTGCTGCTGGGCGTGATGTCCCACGAAGCGCCGATCATCTGCGCCGCCACCTTGCTGCGCGACAGCGCATTGCCCTCAAAGTTGTCACGGTTGTAAACCGCCCAGGCCCGGATCTCGCCGAAGTCGTAGGAGCCCACCAGCATCCACTTGTTCCTGAAATCATTGAGCAGGGCGCCGCCGCGTTTGCTGTCCCTTCCGTAGCCGACGCCCAGGCCCAGCGGGCCGCCGCCTTCGCCGTAGCTCAGCGAGACATCGGTCTGCTTGTAGTCGCTTTCAAAGCGGATCGGGCCGGCCGCGGTTTCCGGCAGGCCTTCACCATTGAAGTAATGGCCGGCGCGGAAAACGAAGTTGCTGATCACCGGGCTGGCGTAGCCGATGGCATTGGACACCCGGGTGCGTGCATTGAAGATGGAGGAGCCAATCGCGGTGGCGCCGGCATCGTGGATGACGTACTCGACATTGCGGCCCAGGATCGCGTAGATCGGCGTGCGGCTGGGTGCGGCCGAGTCAATGCGCCCGATGTTGACCACCCCGAAGTCGCCGCCAATTCCCACGAACGAATTGCGGTACATCGGCGAGGTCGTCGCCCCGGTGTCGGAAGAGATCGCAGCCTCGATCCCGAAGAAGGCCTTGAGCCCTCCGCCCAGGTCCTCGGTTCCCTTGAAGCCGAACCGGGACGCGTTGCCCGTGATGAGCGTCTGCGAGACCGAGCCGGTCTTCGAGTTCTCGAAGCTCGTATCCATCTTCCCGTAGATCGTTACCGTGCTTTGCGCCAACGCGGCAACGGGTGCTATTGCACCGGCAGCAACCGCTGCCAGGCAGATCATCTTGTAATTCATTCCTCACTCCTCAAAGTTTTCTATAGATAGCGGGAGCCCAATCACCGCCGTATGGATATTCGCGGGCAAAGTTCGCCCAGGCCCGAGAAGATTTCGTCTTCCACGGGGCAGCAACTCACAGGTGCGTGTATGTGCGCGTCAACCGTCTGGCTGCGGCAGCGTGGTGGGGTGGTGAAGGTTCATGCGCGGCTATTCCAGAACAATCTTGTTGGCCTGAGCGACATCCTTGAAGAACCGGATGCGTTGAATGACTTCCTGCCGGTATTCGGCGGGGCGCACGTTCTCGGGCAGCATCGCACCGCGTTTGCGCCAGGCTTCCAGCGTGTCCTTGTCGCGAAGAATGGTGCGTACCGCGTCGTAGAGTTTCTGGATGATGGCCTCCGGCGTTTTTGCCGGCGCTGCCAACCCCGTCCACGACGTGAGGTTCAGGTCGGGCAGCTTGAGTTCGTCGAAGGTGGGAACATCAGGCAACTGCGGTGCGCGCAGCGGCGAGGCGACGGCCAGTGCGCGCAGGCTTCCGCTCTGCAGCATGGCCAGGTTGGAGGGCAGGTTGTTCCACGTCAGCTGAACCTGCCCCGAGAGCAGATCCGTCAGTGCCGGTCCGGCGCCCCGGTAGGGAATGTGCGTGATGAACAGGCCCAGCTTCGACTTGAGCAGCTCCATGCTCAGGTGTGCCACCGAGCCGTTGCCCGACGATGCGTAGTTCAATTTGCCGGGGTTGGCCTTGGCGTAGCGTACAAATTCGGCAAAGGTCTTGACCGGGAGCTTGGCGCTGGCGACCAGCACGTTCGGCAGCCTGTCGATCAGCGTGATGTAGGCGAAATCGTTCACTGCGTCATAAGGCAGGTTGGGTGACACCGCCGGATTGACCACATGGGTCGACTGCGAAGTGACGACCAGCGTATAGCCATCGGGCGCGGCCTTTGCAACAATGCCGGTGCCAATGGCGCCACCTGCGCCGGCCTTGTTGTCGATCACGACCGGCTGGCCCAGCAGCCTGCCCAGTTTGTCGGCCATGGCGCGTGCTGAGATGTCCACCGCCCCGCCCGGCGGGAACGGCACGATGAGGGTAATGGGACGGCTCGGGTAAGCCTGCGGCTGGCTGAATGCCGGGCACGCCACCGCGCTCGCCGCGCCGGCCGCTATGCCCAGGAATTTGCGACGGCTTGGGATGGTGATCATGCTGTGTCCTTGATGTTGACGTGGCGTTTCGGGTGAGTGGTTTCTTCCCTGATGTACCCCGCGATGGCCTGCAGCACCAGGTGAATGCGCTTCTTGAGTTCAGGAAACTGCCGCTTCGGCTCGCGTGTTGTTTCGTTGAGGTAGAGCGACCTGTTGATTTCGATCTGCAGGCTGTGCTGTCCGTGTGCGGGCCGGCCAAGAGTGCGCACCAGGTCTTGCCCCGCATAGGGGTCGTTCAGTGCGACGGTGTAGCCTTGCCGCTTGAACTCGTCCCCGACGAAGTCAGCGAAAGCCGCGCTGCAGCTGGCGCCATGCAGGTTGCCCAGCACGATGTCGGCCAGCGGCTTGTCCGGCAACCCCAGGCGCACATACGCGTTGCTCGGCATGGAATGGAGGTTGAGGTGCCACCGTTCACCCTGCGGGGTGCTTGACTGGGCCAGCGCGTCCTCCAGCGCATGGCGATACGGCCGCCAGCAGCTTTCAATCCGGTGTTTGATTTCGCTGGCATGAAGCCGGCGGCTGTAGATCGGCTGTAGTGTCGGAGTCTTGCTGAACACCAGGCCGTTACCCAGCCGCAGGCAGGGTTGAGAAGGGGCCACTGGCTCAGCCCACTCTCCGTCCAGCATCGCAAGGTCGATGTCGTCCTCGCTGCGGTTGGGGTCGATATAGCTGCGCGGAAACGTCGCGTGCACCAGCGTCGCGCCGACCAGCGGCGCCGCGTCCCAAAGTTGCTCGATCAGCGTGTCTTCGCATTGCCGCAGTTGCTGCAATTCAATGGAAAAATCGAAGTCCTGCGGATAGTAGGTGCCGCTGTGGGGGGAGTCGCACACCAGTGCGATGGGATCAACGACGGGTCGGACGACTTTGACGGGTTCGGCGCGGGACATGGTTTGGCTCATGGCGGGTAGTGTGGCGCCGCGAGTGCTGCGCGACAAACGACAATTTCAAAGCTGCTGATTAGATGATCTAATAGGGCCATGAAATTCAAGTCGCCGTCGCTGGCCGAACTGCACGCGTTTCTTGGGGTCTGCCAATTGGGGAGTTTTCGCCGCGCGGCGGAAGTTCTCTCTGTCACGCAGGGCGCCGTCAGCCAGGCCATCCTGCGCCTGGAACAACGGCTCGGCTGCAGCCTGTTCGACCGTCAGCAGGCGGGCGTTGTGCCCACAGTCCGCGGGCGCGAATTCCAGAAGCTGGTCGAAACCCATGTCGCCGGGCTGGAGGCGGCGGTCACCCAGTTCGGCGGAGAGTCATCGCAACACAAAGTGCGGGTGAGCGTCATACCAACCCTCGGAACGCGCTGGCTGGTCCCCAGGCTCGCGCAATTCAAGTCCTTGAATCCCAATGTTGAGGTGGAGCTGCGCCAATTTCATTTCGACGAGGACTTCAAGCGCGACGACGTGGACCTGTGGATCGCGCTCAGGCGTCCCGGAAGGAGGTGGCCACG
The DNA here is from genome assembly GCF_056403595.1 of Polaromonas sp. P2_G11. Taxonomy (NCBI): domain Bacteria; kingdom Pseudomonadati; phylum Pseudomonadota; class Betaproteobacteria; order Burkholderiales; family Comamonadaceae; genus Polaromonas; species Polaromonas sp. P2_G11. The sequence goes on from NZ_JBFUFE010000004.1 coordinate 368,069, forward strand.
CGGTATCCGTGGATGCTATCTGCTGGGCAACGAGATCACGCCCGCATGCACACCCGCACTTGCGCGAAGCATTCAGCATCCGCGGGATCTCGCGGCGCATACCCTTCTTCATCATATCAACTACCCCGACAACTGGGCCGTGTGGATGGAGGGTGCAGGTTTAAAGCAGCCCAAGCCAGCATTGGGCCCGGGGTTCGATCTGGGCAACAACCTCATCGTCGCGGCATGCGCCGGCATGGGAGCCATCGTCATCCAGCCGTGCCTCATCGAGAGCGAACTCGAAAGCGGCAAGCTGGTCCTGCCCTTCGACACCCGGGTCCTGATCGCGCGCGGCTATTACCTTTGCCAACGATCAGCTGCCGCCCACAGTAATCGCGCCGTTGAAGCGTTTGCCTCATGGCTGCAAGAGCAGGCCGGCAACACGGCCGGCGCCTGACCTCTCCCAGGCGCTGCGATCAGGCTGCGCCGGCCCCGTCCTCGCGGGCCGGCAGGCCCATGCCCTTGGGCAATCCCTCGCGCAGTGCTTCGATAAAGCGGCGCAGCTTGGCCGGATAAAAATTCGAATAGGGGTAGATCAGGTAGACCGGCAGGGGCTCAGCACACCACTGCGGCGCCAGGTGCAGCAGCCGGCCTTCGGCCACGTCGCCCGCCACCAGCCAGGTCGAAGCGATGCTTGCGCCCAGGCCCAGCAGCGTGGCGTTGCGCAGGGCAAACAGGCTGTCCGTGCCCAGGCGCGGCTGTATTGCAAAGCGGTGCTCTTCGCGGCGCTGGTCGGCGTGGCGGCGGATCAGCACCACCTCGTTGCGGTAGAACGTTTGCAGGGCCAGCCAGGGCAGGGCCTGCAGACCGGTGGGATGCAGCGGCGGCGGTTTGTTTTGCAGCAATGAGGGCGCTGCCACCACGATGCGCCGGACTTCAGCGATCTTCACAGCCACCAGGGAGGGGTCTTCCACCGTGCCCACATGCACCGCGCAGTCGATGCCCTGCGTGATGAAGTCGGGCGTGCCGTCATGCAGCAGCCACTCCACCGTGACGCGTTCGTGGCGCCGCAAATAGTCGACCACCGGCCCCACCAGCTGCTGCTGGCCCAGCGCATGCGGTACCACCACACGCAGCGTGCCCTCCGGCACTTCCTGTGTGCCGCGCAGGTCGGCCTCAAAAGCCCCCCAGTTGCCCAGCAGCTCCTTGGCACGGGCAAAGCAGCGCTCGCCACCCTCCGTCAGTTTCATCGCGTGGGTGGAGCGCTGCAGCAGCTTCAGGCCCAGCGAACGTTCCAGCGCCTGAAGGCGCCGGCTGACTGTGGGTTGCGTGGCGTTCATCTGCGCTGCGGCGGCGGACAGGCTGCCCGCCTCCACGATGCGCACAAAGGTCTGCATGAGTTCGATCCGGTCCGGTGCGGTTTTCATGAGGTACCCCAGGTTGCTTATGCGTTTTGCGTATGACCATTGTGCCCAATAGCAGCCTTCACAGCGCAAAACCTCACCCGCATACTCGCATCCTGCCTCAAATCGGGATTTTCCTCATGACTTCTACAGCTAATACGCATGACCAGACCGGGCCCGGCTTGCCGTTCCCATTGATTCTCCTGCTCGCCACCGGTGCCGGCCTGGCCGCAGCCTCGCTCTATTACAGCCAGCCCATGCTGGCCTTGCTGCTTGCTGAGTTCCAGTCCACGCCCGCCGCCATCGGCCTGGTGCCCACGCTGACCACGCTCGGTTATGCGCTGGGCATAGGACTCCTCGCGCCGCTGGGCGATCGCTATGACCGCCGGCGCATCATCCTCGGCAAGGCCGCCGCTCTGGTGCTGGCGTTGCTGCTCGCCGCCGCCGCGCCGTCCGTGGCGGTGCTCGCACTGGCCAGCCTCGCGATCGGTCTTGCGGCCACGCTGGCGCAAGACATCGTGCCGGCCGCCGCCACACTCGCACCCGAAGCCCGTCGCGGCAAAACCGTGGGCACGGTGATGACCGGCCTGTTGCTGGGCATCCTGCTGTCGCGCGTGGTGGCCGGCGTCGTGGCTGAGCAGTTCGGCTGGCGCAGCATGTTTGTGGGCGCGGCCCTCAGCATTGCGCTGCTGGGCGTGGCGGTGTGGCGGCGGCTGCCGCGCTTTGAGCCGACCACGCAGCTGCCCTACCTGGCGCTGCTAGGCTCGCTTGCCACGCTGTGGAAGCGCCACGGCGCGCTGCGCCGCGCGGCCACCGCACAGGGCCTGATCAGCATCGGCTTCAGCGCCTTCTGGTCCACGCTGGCCATCATGCTGCACGCCGAGCCCTTCAACCTGGGCAGCGGCGCCGCTGGCGCCTTCGGTGTGGCCGGTGCCGCCGGTGCGCTCGCAGCACCGCTGGCCGGCCGCATCGCCGACAGCAAAGGCCCTGAAGTCGTCACCCGGCTGGGCGCTGTGCTGGTCGCCGCCGCTTTCATCGCCATGGCCTGTGGCCCCAACCAGCTGTGGCTCATTGCGCTGGGTGCAGTGGTGTTTGACCTGGGCGCGCAGGCCACGCTGATTGCTCACCAGACCATCGTCTACGGCATTGAACCCGCCGCGCGCAGCCGGCTCAATGCGGTGCTGTTCATCGGCATGTTCAGCGGCATGGCCGGCGGTGCGTGGCTGGGTAGCGTGGTGCTGGCGCACGCCGGCTGGCAGGGCGTGTGCGTGATGGCCGCGGTATCGGGTGCGGCAGCACTGGTGGTGCGAATGTGGCCAGCGAAGAAACTGGTGCGCTGCGCCGCGTGAAAACGACGCTGAACCGTCAAGCCTTTTTGGGAATCGTGGCCACCATGCCCGCCGTGCGTGCCCTGACCTCCGGTGTCGCCAGGCAGGTCATCACCGCCTCGTAGCCCGGCGCGCCGGGATAGGGCGCGACGCGAACCGGCGGGCTGTGGTTGGCCGGGCAAAGGATGACGGCTTCCTCCGCGCCCATCGCCGCCAGATCCAGAATCGACGACGAACGTGTCATCAGGAAAAGCGGGCGTGCGCCAAGCCCGGCGCGTTGGCGCAGGTAGATGATGAGCGCTTCCTGCGTGGCCTGGTCCAGCCCTTGCTCCACCATGTCGACCACAAAGACGGCGGGCCCTTCGGCTTCCAGTCCCGCCAGCAGCGCGGTCAGTGCTTCCGAGGCTACAGCTCCTTCATCCACCAGCCACGCCAGTGTCCTGTCAACACGCTGCTTCAATGCAGCATCCTTGTCCGTGTTGTCCAGCCGGTCCAAACCCAGAAAGACCGCATTCGGCAGCCGCTCAGCCAGCAGCATCGCCAAACGAGTCTTGCCGCTGCCAAGCGGCCCGATGATGTAGTTCAGTGGGCGTATGCCGGCAAGCTCAAACCACTCGCCGCCCCAGGGCCAGGGCAACTCAAAACCCACGCTGAATTTGGCATAAGGATGAAGCACACGCGCCAGCTCCCCCTGGCCCGGCGCCCTGCCGCGAAGAAGGTCCGCACGCAACGTGCGGACCTTGCCTATCGTGTCTACGAGTTCGCTCACTTGCGATTCGAGCGCCACCTCGTGCAAGGCAAGCGCAGGCTCCAGGCTTTGCGGGTCACCCACAAAAGCCTCTGCCACCTGAGCCAGGCTCAGGCCCAACTTGCGCAGCGTCACCACCTCGGCGGCACGCGCCATCGCGTCGGGACCATAAATCCGGTAGCCGGTGGCGGCGCGCTCCGGTGTTACCAGGCCGCGCTGTTCATACAGCCGCAAGGCTTTGATCGATACGCCAAGCCGCCTGGCCGCTTCGGAGGCGCCTGGGTGTGCGCGGGGAGAATTCATGAGAGACCTCTGGGTTGCTTCAGCATTGCTTTTGAACTTTCAGCATCATGAAGGCGGACCCAGGGGCCAAGTCAACAGGACATTGAAAAACTCAGGCCATCAGCGCTTCTTTCGGAAAATCCGTCGAAGCCGACAGCGCCTTCCAGGCCTTCACCTCGGCCTCCACAAACGCATGCTTGTCTGCAATCACTTTCAGCGTGTCGGTGCCCATCGGCAGGCGCAGCGGTGGGGTGTCGGCCTCCACCAGCTTCAGCATCGCCTGCGCCAGGCGCAGCGGGTTGCCCGCCTGGTTGTGGTTGATCTCTTTAGCAGCTTCGCGCACCCTGCCTGCGCTTTGGGCGTAGTCGTCCAGAATGCGCGGCGACACCGCAAGTGAGGCGTTGTCCAGGAAGTCGGTGCGGAAGTAACCGGGCTCCACGGTGGTGACGTGAATGCCCAGCGGTGCCAGTTCGCCATGCAGCGCTTCGGTCAGGCCTTCCACCGCAAACTTGGTTGAGCAGTACACGCCAAAGCCCGGGCCCGACTGGTAACCACCCAGCGACGAGATGTTGATGACGTGGCCGCTGCGGCGCGCACGCATGGCCGGCAGCACAGCGCGTGTCACGTTCAGCAGGCCGAACACATTGGTTTCGTACAGGCGCCGCACCTCGTCGCCGGTGGCTTCTTCCACCGCGCCCAGCAGGCCATAGCCCGCGTTGTTGACCAGCACGTCGATGCGGCCAAAACGTGCCAACGCGGCTTGCACGGCGGCCGCCGCCTGTGCTTCGTCGGTCACATCCAGCGGCAATGCCAGCAGCGCAGCGCTGGCGGGAAATCTTTTTTGCACTGAGGCGGCGTCGCGCGAAGTGGCCACCACCGCGTCACCGTGCGCCAGCGCCGCTTCGGCAATGCGCGCGCCAATGCCGCGCGCCGCGCCGGTGATCATCCAGATACGTTTGAAGTCAATCTTTGCATTCATGGTCTTGCCCCTAAAAAATGTTGCTGAGGAGGGCAATGTAGGTTTTTGATTAAGTGTTGAATAGCCCACAATCGGTGAGTTCATAATCAAGCTAATCGTGACAATTAGGGGCTTGCTCCCCGTAAAACCGCCAGGAGCCGCCATGGCCTTCAATGAATTGCGCGCCGTTTCCACCTTCGTCAGGGCCGCCGAACTCGGCAGCCTGCGCCAGGCCGCTGCCGCCCAGGCCATCACACCTCAGGCCGCCAGCCAGGCGCTGGTCCAGCTTGAACGGCACCTGGGCGTGCGCCTTTTTCACCGCACCACGCGCAGCCTGAGCCTCACCGAAGAAGGCGAGCAGTTCCTGCAGGCCGCGCAGCCCGGCCTTTCGACGCTGCAGCGGGCGTTGCAGGGCGCCCGCCGCACCCGCGAAGAAATCGCCGGGCCGCTGCGCATCGTCGCGCCGCGTTCCATCATGCTCGAGGTGTTGTGGCCTGTGCTGGAGGAATACTGCCGCCGCTACCCGCAGGTGGATCCCGATATCCAGATGGACGACCGCATCGGCAACTGGGTGGAAGACCGTGTCGATGTCGGCTTTCGCGCCGGCGCGCCGCCCGCGGGCGGCATCATCTCGCGCCGCATCCTGCCGCTGCAACTGGTGGTGTGCGCGTCACCCGCCTACATCGCGCAGCATGGCGCGCCCCAGACCATCGAAGACCTGGCCGGGCACCGCTGCACGGGCTTTCACCACACGGGCACCGGCAAGACCATGCCTTGGGAATTCAAGGTGGGTGAAGAAGTGGTGGCCCGTACCGTCGCCGCGTCCTTCCTCACCAATGACGTGGACCTTGAAGCCCGCGCTGTCGTGGCCGGCCAGGCCATCGGCCAGCTGATCGGCGCCACCGCTGCGCCGCTTGTGCGCGCCGGCCGGCTGGTGCCGCTGCTGACGCAGCATGTCACCGGGCATCTCGGCCTCTATGTCTACTACGGTAGCCGTAACGCGCAGCCTGCCCGTGCGCGGGCCTTTATCGACCTGGCGGTGGAACGGCTGGTTGGCAACACGCAGTTTTACCTGGAGCCGCATGAACTGCGGCCCCATGCCGCCGCGCGGAAAACGCGCCGCGCCCGCGCGGCCGGCTGACGCGCGGGTGTCGCGGCATCAGCGCCGCGCAGACATCTCTTTCTGTATCTTTCTTATCCATCCGTTTGCGTGCAGCCGTTTTCTTGGCGTCGCCTACAGCTGCGTTAGCCCACGGCTGACGCGCGGCAGGCCGATGTGGGAATAGATTGGGGGCCTGTACGGATGCATCAGGAAGAATAAAAAGTGTCAGCTATCCCGCGCCTTCGCTCCGCCTTTTTCACCGGCCTGGTGCTCGTGCTGATGGGAGGGGTGCTGGCCTTGCCGGGCATCTGGCTGGTGGTGCTGGGAGGTTCCTGGTATTACCTGGTGGCCGGCCTCGCATTTATATTGACGGGCATGCTGTTGATCCAGTACGGACCGATAGCATTGTGGACCTATGCACTCTTGCTGGTGGGCACACTGGCATGGGCGTTGTGGGAAGGTGGGCTCGACTGGTGGCCGCTGGCTGCGCGCGGTGGAGTGCCGTTTCTCATTGGCCTCTTCCTGCTCACCCCCATGCTTGCCCGTGCCATGCAGTCCGAAGCGCCGGGCCAATCCGGTGTGCGCGCCGGCCAGTGGGCGCTGGGCGCCGCGCTGGCGCTTTTTCTTGTGGCATCGGTGGCGACCTGGCTGCATGATGCGAATCGTGTGACGGGCATGCTGCCGCTGCCGCCCACCGGCGCATCGGCCGCGCGCCCGGCTGATGCCGTACCTGCCGGCGAATGGCATGCCTACGGGCGCACCGGCCAGGGGCAGCGCTATTCGCCGCTCAGCCAGATCACCCCTGACAACGTGGAAAACCTGGGGCTGGCGTGGCAGTACCGCACCGGTGACATGCGCGGCCAGCCGGGTGACCCGGCAGAAACCACCTTCGAGGTGACCCCGCTGAAAGTGGGCAACCGGCTTTTCCTGTGCACACCGCACCAGTCCGTCATTGCGCTGGACGCCACCACTGGCGCGGAAGCCTGGCGCTTCAATCCCGAGATCCAGGGCAAGCTCGCACTGCAGCACCTGACTTGCCGCGGCCTGTCTTACCAGCCGCCTGCCCCTGCGACTGCGGCAGCTGCCGCAGCGTCCATCGACTGCCCGGCCAAACTGTTCATGCCCACGGCAGACGGCCGCGTGATCGCCCTCAACCCCGACACCGGAAAGGTCTGCCCCTCTTTCGGCGGCGGCAAGGGGCAGATCGATCTTTGGGCCGGCATGCCCAACGTCAAGCCTGGCGCCTATTACTCCACCTCACCGGTGGTGGTCACATCCAGGCTCATCATCGTGGGCGGCACGGTGCTCGACAACGTGTCCACCAAAGAGCAGTCCGGCGTGATCCGTGCCTATGACATCAACACCGGTGCGCTGGTCTGGAACTGGGACTCGGGCAAGCCCGACGCCACCGCCCCGCTTGCGACAGGGCAAACCTACACCGCCAATTCGCCCAACAGCTGGTCCATTTCCAGCGTCGACGAAGCGCTGGGCATGGTCTATGTGCCGCTGGGCAACCAGCCGCCCGACCAGTGGGGGGGCCAGCGCAGTCCTGCCGTCGAAACCTATTCGTCGTCCGTCGTCGCGCTGGACCTGGCCACCGGCAAGGTGCGCTGGAACTTCCAGACCGTGCACCACGACCTGTGGGACTACGACGTGCCGGCCCAGCCCAGCCTGGTGGACCTCACCGTGGGCGGCAACCGGGTGCCCGCGCTGGTCCAGCCCACCAAGCAGGGTGAGATCTTTGTGCTGGACCGCCGCACCGGCACACCGCTTTTGCCCGTGGTGGAAACACCGGCACCGCAGGGCGCTGCACAGGGTGACCGCACCGCGCCCACGCAACCGAATTCGGCACTCTCATTCAACCCGCCGCCGCTGACGGAACGCGACATGTGGGGCGCCACCCTGTTCGACCAGCTCTATTGCCGCATTGCTTTTCACCGGCTGCGTTATGAGGGCCGCTTCACGCCGCCTTCCACGCAGGGCTCGCTGATCTATCCCGGCAACTTCGGCGTGTTCAACTGGGGCGGCGTGGCGGTGGACCCGGAGCGGCAGATGGTCTTCGCCACACCGACCTACCTGGCCTTTGTCTCCAAACTCGTGCCGCGCACGGACGACACCAGCCTCATGGTGCAGGGCAAGGAGCGGCCCGAAGGCAGCCTGCCCTCGCTCAATGAAAACTTCGGTGCGCCCTTTGCTGTCAAGCTCAGCGCGTTTGTGTCGCCGCTGGGCATTCCGTGCCAGGCGCCGCCCTGGGGCTACGTGGCCGGCGCCGACCTGACGACGGGCGCCATTGCCTGGCAGCATAAAAACGGCACCGTGCGTGACCTGGCCCCCGTGCCCCTGCCTTTCCGCATGGGTGTGCCCAATCTGGGTGGGCCGCTGACCACGGCGGGCGGCGTGGCCTTCCTGTCCGGCACGCTCGACTATTACGTGCGTGCCTACGACGTGAACACCGGCAAGGAAATCTGGAAGAGCCGCCTGCCCGCCGGCGGCCAGGCCACGCCCATGACCTACACCGGCGCAGATGGCCGGCAATACCTGCTAGTAGTGGCCGGCGGCCATGGGTCACTGGGGACGCGTGCGGGGGACTATGTGCGGGCTTATGCGTTGCCGCGCTAGTTGAGCCGCTCCTATCCGGCCCGGCTCATGACGTCGGCAACCCAATCCACGAACACGCGCACGCGCGGCGACAGTTGCCGGTGGTGCGGGTACAGCACCGACACCGGCATGGGCGCGGGCCGGAAAGCGGCCAGCACTTCAACCAGTGTGCCCGCCTCGAGTTGCGCGGCCAGGTGGTAGCGCGGCACCTGGATAAAACCCAAGTGCGCGGCGCAGCAGGCTTTGTAGGCGTCGGCGTCCGTCACCGCGACCGGGCCCTTGAGCTGCACCTGACGCGGCGCGCCGTCCACGATGAAGTCAAAGGGCAGCGCCTTGCCGGTGCGGCTGGATAAAAAATTCACCGCGCGGTGCCCGCGCAGGGCCTCCAGTGTTTCGGGCGTGCCGTGTTTTGCCAGGTACTCGCGGCTCGCGCAGGTCACCTGTTCGAGCAAGGCCACGCGCCGCCCCACCATGCTGGACTCGGCCAGCTCGCCCACGCGCAGCACGCAGTCCACTCCCTCGCGCACCAGGTCCACCAGCCGGTCGCCCATGCCGATCTCCAGCTCGATGTCCGGGTAGCGCTCAAAAAAATCACCAATCACCGGCAGCAAAAAATGCTTGGCCAGCGTGCCGTGCAAATCCACCCGCAGCTTGCCGCGCGGCTTGCTGCCCGTGTTGACAAAGGCCGACTCGGCTTCCTCCAGGTCGGTCAACAGGCGCAGGCAGCGCTCGTAATACGCCGCGCCGTCCTGCGTGGGGCTGACATGCCGCGTCGTGCGCTGCAACAGCCGCGCGCCCAGGCGTTTTTCAAGCTGCTGCACCGCATGCGTCACCGTGGCGCGCGGCAGCAGCAGGTCGTCGGCCGCCTTCGTAAAACTGCCCAGCTCGACGATGCGGGTGAACAGCTGCATCGAATGAAAACGGTCCATAACGCGTGCTTCTATTGTTGGTATTTATTGAACAATGATGGCAAGTTTACGGTATTTATCGTGTGTGGATTGAATAGAACAATACCTTCACTGGCTCACCAAAGGCGCACAACACACGCAGCACCCCGGGCGGTCAGAACCAACCCACTTTTAACCATCAGGAGTTTCAAATGACCGCTTCCAGCAACAACGCCACCCAGGTGGCCATCGTCACCGGCGCCTCGCGCGGCATAGGCGCGGCCGTCGCTCGGCGCTTGGCACAAGAGGGCTACGCCGTCGTCATCAACTATGCCGGCCAGGCTGAAGAAGCCCAGGCCGTTGTGCAGTCCATCATGGCCAGCGGCGGCCAGGCCGTTGCCGTGCAGGCCGACGTCGCCAGTTCCGCCGCCGTCACGCAGCTGTTCGATGACAGCATCCAGGCCTTTGGCCGCGTCGATGTGCTCATCAACAACGCCGGCATCATGCCGCCCAGCCTGCCGGCGCTGGCCGACACCGACGACGACACCTTTGACCGCCTCTTCGCCGTCAACGTCAAGGGCACATTCAACACCCTGCGCGAAGCCGCCGCGCGCCTGCAGCCCGGCGGGCGCATCGTCAACTTCTCGACCAGCGTGATCGGTCTGGCCCTGCCCGGCTACGCGATCTACGGCGCCACCAAGAGCGCGGTGGAAACCTTCACCAACATCATGGCCAAAGAGCTGCGCGGCAAAAACATCCGCATCAACGCGATTGCTCCCGGCCCTACGGCCACTGCGCTTTTCCTCAACGGCAAAACGCCCGAGACGATTGAGCGCATGTCCAAGATGGCGCCGCTCGAACGCCTGGGCACGCCGGAGGACATCGCCAGTGCGGTTGCTTTCCTCGTGAGCGACAACGCGGCCTGGGTCAACGGCCAGACGTTGCGTGCGAATGGTGGCGTCGTCTAAGCGCACGTACTTCTACAAGCCATCAAGCACTCTTTTCAAACCCTTTCCAGAAAGACACACATCATGAAATCCGTCATCCTGGTCACCGGTGCATCCACCGGCATCGGCCACCTCACCGTCCGCTCACTGGCCCAGGCCGGCCACACCGTCTACGCCAGCATGCGCGACATCCAGGGCCGCAACGCACCCAAGGTGCGTGAGCTGCGCGATTGGAGTTTTGCCAACGGCTTCGATCTGCGTGCTGTTGAGCTCGACGTGCTGTCGCAAGCTTCCGCAGACGCCGCCGTGGCGCACATCATGGCCGAGCAAGGTCGCCTGGACGTCATCGTGCACAACGCCGGCCACCTGGTGGTCGGGCCCGCCGAGGCCTACACGCCCGAAGAAATCGTCAAGGTGCTGGACACCAACTTCCTGGGCAGCCAGCGCGTGAACCGCGCTGTGTTGCCGGTGATGCGCAAGGCCGAAGCTGGCTTGGTGCTGTGGGTCAGCAGCAGCACGGTGCGCGGCGGCTTCCCGCCTTTCCTCGGCCCTTACGCCGCCGCCAAGGCTGCGATGGATTCGATGGCCGTGACCATGTCGTACGAGCTCGCCCGCTTCGGCATCGAGACCTCCATCGTGGTGCCCGGCGCCTTCACCAAAGGCACGGCGCACTTCCCCAGCGCTGGCAAGCCGGCCGACGAAGCGGTCACGGCTGCTTACGCGCGCTACGACGGTGTCATGGACAAGGTCGGCGAACGCCTCTCGGCGCTGAGCCCCGACCACGCCGACCCGCAAGCCGTGGCCGACGACATCACCCGCATCGTCGGCCTGCCCGCCGGCACGCGGCCTTTCCGCTCGGTGACCGACTTCATCGACGACGGCGCCGGTGAAGTCACCGTGGTGGCCGAACGCGTGCGCGAAGAGTTCGCCCACCGCATCGGCATCGCCGACATGCTCAAGCCCACGGTGCGCCGCACGGCTTGATGGCCTTCATCACACGGTCCGGCTTGAGCCCGGGCCCTGTGGTGCCTCTTCACCATTGATTTTCAGGAGCTTCACCATGCAACCCGCTGTCGTCCTCGCTCTCGCCCGCATCCTCATGGCCCTGGCCTTTATCGGCCCGGGCGCTTCGCACTTCATCGAATCCGTACGGCTGCGCAACTACACAGCCGCCGCCATAGGCGCAGTCGAAGTCGCCGCCGGCCTGGCGCTGGCATTCGGCTGGCAGGTGCGCTGGTTCGCGCTGGCCGCCGCGACTTTTCTCGTGGTGGATGCGTTCATCGCGCACGGCTTCTGGGCCGCCACACCGCAAGCGCTGCGCAACCAGCTGCTGCATTTCTTCAAGAACATTGCGCTGGCGGGCGGCTTTGTGCTGCTGGCTTCAGTGTCGCGTGAGTTTTAAGTGAAATTGGCCTGCAGCTCAATCAGTGCACTGCCTTGTATCTATCTTTTTGGTAGCGTCTGCATGCCGAACCCACCCTCGCGCTACACCGCCGTCTTGGCCCATTCACGCGGCGAGACACCGGTCTTCTGCACAAAAAGCCGCGACAGCGCCGACGCATTGGCATATCCCAGCTGCGCGGCAATGGCCTTGAGTGATTGGCCATTGCGCAGCTCGGCCTGCGCAATGGCCAGCCGCCACGTCGCCAGATAGTTCGCGGGCGTTTGCCCCACTTTTTGTTTGAACAACGGTGCAAACGCACTGCGCGACATGCCGGCCGATTGCGCCAGGCCTTCAAGGCTCCATGCATGGCCCGGGTTTTCATGCACCGCCACCAGCGCGCGCGCCAGGCGCGGTTCGGCCAGCCCGGCCAGCAGGCCCTCGGGAGGGCTGCCTTCTTCCGGATGGTCCAGCAGCCAGCGCAGCAGTTGCAGCAGCAACACCTCAAATAATCGGTCGGCCAGCAGCCGCTGGCCGCAGCGCACCTGCGCGGTCTCGGCAAACAGCAGGGCCAGCGTGTGCTCCAGCCCCGGTACGCGCGCCAGCGGCAATACCACCAGGGCCGGCAGCGCACGCGCCAGCGGGTGGCTGGCGCCGCCGGCGAATGCCAGCGTTGCGCAGGTGAAATCAGCGCCCTCCACCGGTGCATTGTGAAAGTCGTGCGCGAGCGGACGCGGGTAAAACACCAGGCTGGGCTCGCTCACCTTCACCCGCCTGGGCGCACCCGTTGCCGCGCGGTGCGTCACCACCATGGTCCCGCGACGCATCACGTGCAAAAAGCCCAGCCCGGCCTCTGGCGTGAAGCGCGTCACGCCGCACAGCGGCCCGTTGTGAAACATGTGGGCCCGCACGCGAAAGCGTTCCATCAGGGCGGAAAGCCGGTCAATTCCTTCGGGGGGCGTGGTCATGGTGTGGGACTGGGTTGAGGCTTGTTTTGGATGATAAGGATGATTTGATAGACGAATTCATCCAATAAGTCCTGATTGTCGCGTGAAACTTCTTCCTGTGCAGCGAGCGCACCTACACGCCCCGCCGCGCGAAACGTCATCCCTCAACCGCGACTCTTCAACCTCCAAAGGACTTCACATGTCACGCATTCCATTGATCGACCGTAACGCCACCTCCGCCGATCGCAAAGCCCTGCTCGATCAGGTCACCCAAGCCTTCGGTGCCACGCCCAATATGTTCAAGGCCGTCGCCAATTCACCCGCCGCGCTCAAAAGCATGTGGGGCTCGTTCGGCGCGCTGGGGGGCGGTGTCATCAACGCCAAACTGGGCGAGCAGATCGCTGTGGCAGTGGCCGACCGCAACGCCTGCGAATACTGCCTGGCCGCGCACACGGCCCTGGGCCGCAAGGCCGGCGTCAGTGCTGAAAGCATGGCCGCTGCGCAGCGCGGTGAATCCGCCGACCCGGCCACCGCTGCGGTGCTCGCGTTTGCACTCAAGCTGGTGAATGAACGCGGCAACGTGTCCGGGGCCGATGTGCAGGCCGTTCGCCAGGCCGGCTTCACCGATGAGCAGATCGTGGAAATCCTCGCGCATGTGGCGCTCAACCTTTTCACCAACTACGTCAATGTGGCGTTTGCGGTGCCGGTTGATTTCGCGCCCGTCAGGCTGAGCCGAGCCGCTGCCTGACGCTTTACCACCCGGGTCTTTGACCCGACGTGCGCGGTCTGCTGCATGCAGGCCGCGCTGAAAGTATTTTTGAAAGCTTTCATGCAAACCAAAAATTATTCTCCCGCACCCGCCTGGCACATCGCGCACTGGCTCAACACACCGTTGCCCATCACCCTCGAATCCCTGCGCGGCAAGGTCATCGTCATGCACGCCTTCCAGATGTTGTGCCCGGTCTGCGTGAGCCACGGCCTGCCGCAGGCCATAGCGATACGCCAGGCATTTCCCGAAGCATCGGTTGCCGTCATCGGCATCCACACCGTGTTCGAGCATCACCGCGTGATGAACCATGAGGCGCTGCAGGTATTTGTGCATGAGCAGCGTCTGCGTTTTCCCATCGGCGCGGACTTGCCTGCAACGGACGGCCCCATCCCGCAAACCATGGCGGCTTATCAGTTGCGCGGCACACCCAGCCTGGTGCTGATCGACAGGCAGGGTCGCTTGCGGTTGAGCCACTTCGGGCACCTGGACGATCTGGCCGTCGGTTCGGCCATAGGGCAACTGCTGGCCGAGACGGCTGGCGAAGTCACGAATACAGTTTCGTCCCCGCCGCAAATTCCGCCTTGAACACTTCGGCCACCCAGTCAGCAAAGGCGCGTACCTTGGCCGTCAGGTGGCGGTTGCGCGGGTACAGCACCATCATCGGCAGCGCTTCGGGCTGCCAGTCGGGCAGCACGCGTACCAGTTCGCCGCTGGCCAGCAGCGCGCAGGTGCGGCGTGTCAGCGGCGGCTGCGACAAACCCAGCCCGGCCAGCACCGCACCCATGTGGCTGTCGGCGTCGTTGCAGCTCACCCAGTGCGGGCGGTGAATTTGCCGCACGTCACCGTCCCTGGAAAACTCGAACGGAAACACCCGCCCCGTCTTGGCAGAATGAAAGTTCACAAAGCGGTGCTGCTCCAGGTCTTCCAGGGTCTGCGGTGTGCCGTACTGCGCCAGGTAAGAAGGCGCAGCGCAGGTCACTACCGTCAGCCGGCCCAGCGGCCGCGCTACCAGCGTTTCGTCGTGCACCAAGCCGCCGCGAATCACGCAGTCCACGCCTTCGGCCACCAGGTCTACCGGCCTGTCGGTGCTGCCCAGTTCCAGCACCATGTCGGGGTAGCGTTTGAAAAATTCCGGCAACGCCGGTGAGATCACGTGGCGGCCCACCGCCGCCGGCACATCCACCCGCAACCGCCCGGCCGGCGTGGCCACGGCCCGGCGCAGTGTGCCTTCCAGCTCGCCCATGTCCTGCACCATGGCCTGCGCGCGCTGGTGGTACAGCGCGCCGTCGTCTGTCAGGCTCAAGGTGCGCGTGGTGCGGTTCAGCAGGCGCACTCCCAGGTGCGCTTCAAGTTCCTGCACCACCGTCGTCACCCGGGCCTTGGGCATGTGCAGCGCGGTGGCTGCCGCGGTAAAGCTGCCCAGGTCCACCACGCGTGTGAAGACTTCCATCGCCCTGTAGCGATCAACGCTCATGATTTCGCCCTTATTGTTCTTTAAATCACTAACAGTTAGTTTATTGAATGGCAGTTTATTCTTTTAATTCAAACCAATACAGTTCATTCACCTGCTCACTTATCTGCCCATTCCAACACTGATCCACTTTTTAAGAAAAGGCTCCCCATGAACACGAATATCCTTTCTCCCACCCGCCTGGGCTTTCGCGGCCCGCAATCCGTCTCCGCCATCGGCCTGGGCGCCATGGGCATGTCGGGCATGTACGGCGCCCACGACGAGGCGCAAAGCATCGCCACGATTCACGCCGCGCTCGACGCCGGCGTCAACCTGATCGACACCGGCGACTTTTACGGCATGGGCCACAACGAGATGCTGATCGGCCGGGCGCTGAAAGGCCGGCGCGACGAAGCGCTGATCTCCGTGAAGTTCGGCGCGCTGCGCGACCCGTCTGCCGGCTGGATCGGCATGGACGGCCGTCCCGCAGCGGTGAAGAACTTCCTGGCCTACACGCTGCAGCGCCTGGGCACCGACCACATCGACATCTACCGCATCGCGCGGCTCGACCCGAATGTGCCGATCGAAGAGACCATAGGCGCGATGGCCGACATGGTCAAAGCCGGTTACGTGCGCCACATCGGCCTCAGCGAAGTCGGCGCGCAGACCATCCGCAAGGCGCACGCGGTGCACCCCATCAGCGATTTGCAGATTGAATATTCGCTGGTCAGCCGCGGCCCCGAAGCAGAAATTTTCCCCGTGCTCAAGCAACTGGGCATCGGCGTCACGCCCTACGGCGTGCTGTCACGCGGGTTGCTGTCGGGCTCCAAACCCACGGGGCCTGGTGACTTCCGCGCCCACCTGCCGCGCTTTACCGGCGACAACGCGGTGAAGAACCAGCAGCTCGTCGATGTATTGCATCAACTCGCCGCTGGCATGGGCGCCACGGCATCGCAAGTGGCCATTGCCTGGGTCATCGCACGCGGCAAGGCCCTCGGGGTCGACATGGTGGCGTTGGTCGGTTCCCGCAAGCCAGGCCAGCTTGATGAAGCGCTGGGCGCGTTGAAGCTCAAACTCAGCGCCGAAGACCTGCAGCGCATTGAAGCCGCGCTGCCTGCCGACGCGGTGGCCGGCACACGCTACGACGCTTACCAGATGGGCCACCTGGACAGCGAAAAGTAAGCGCAAATTTATACAAAATCGACCTGTAGCCATTGGGGGTCATGCGCGAGCAGCTATCAATTCAGGAGCAAAAAAGGAAGAAGGCGTGAACCCAACCTAGATCACGTTCTTCTCCAGCAAGCTGCGCCCCTCTACCAGCCGCTGCACCGCCAGCGGCGACAAGTCCAGGCTGGTGTAGCCGCCTTCGGCAATCCACTCCGCCAGGCCGCGCCCCACCGCCGGTGACTGCTGCAACCCGTGGCCGCTGAAGCCATTGGCCAGCAGCAGGTTGGGCAGGTGCGGGTGTGGTCCCAGCAGCGCATTGTGGTCGTGCGTGTTGTATTCGTAATAGCCGGCCCAGGCGCGCTGCATGCGCACGGCCTCAAAGCCCGGCACGCGCTTGGCCAGCGTCAGCCAGGCTTCGTCGAAAAGGTCGTAGTCCACCTCCAGCGGCGCGTCGTTGCCGTCCTGGCCCTGCGCCGGCGGCAGGCCGCAAATCCAGATGTCGCCTTCGGGCCGAAACCACAAACCGCTCGGGTCAATCACCAGCGGGCAGTCAGGCGTCTTCGCGGGGCTGGCAAATGCGTACACGCAGCGCTTGCGGCCATACACCGGCAGGTCAAGGCCCGTGCCGGCCAGCAGCGGCCGCGCCCATGCACCCGCCGCATTGACGGCCCAGTCGCACGGCAGCTGCGCGCCGCCCTCCAGCGCCACGGCACTCACGCGGCCGCGGCTGTGCGCAAAGCCCGTGGCCTCGGCCTTCACATACTGCACACCCAGGCTGCGCGCCTTTTGCTTGAAGGCCATCAGCAAACCATAACCGTCAAACCAGCCTTCGCCCGAAAGGCCGAGCGACGCCAGCGCCAGGTCGTCCACCTGCAGCCACGCAAAGCGCTGTTGCAACTCGGAAGGCGTCATCAGCATCACATCGACACCGGCTGCGCGTTGTGTGGCGTGGTTCTCTTGCAGCGTGGCCGCGCCGGCTTCAGAGGCCAGGTACAAATAGCCGCGCTCGGTCAAACCAATATCAGGCACATCACCATCGACGGCCAGGTGCTGTTTGATGTTGCGTAAAAAATCAATGCCGAATTGCGACACCGCAATGTTCACCGGCTGTGAAAACTGCTGGCGAATCGAGCTGGCCGACAGCGCAGAAGAGGCTTGCGTGTAAGTGGGGTCACGCTCGACGACAGTGATGCTGCCGTCAAAACGCGGGTGCGTCGCCAGAAAGTACGCGATGGCGCTGCCGATCACGCCACCGCCGACGATGACGATCTTTTGTGCGGATGCTTCAGGGTTCATGCTGCTGCTTCATTCATTACACAGTGGAAGCGCCACATCCTACAGGCCGCGGCGGGCCTGGTTTCTGATCGGCATGCTGCTTCAGCATCAGGGTCTCCGCATTTGCGGTGCGTGCGCATTCATCCCATATGATCGCGTACGCCCAGGGGCGCTCCCTGCAACTCACACATTCAAATGCAACAACTTATCCAACGCTTCATCCTGTGCCTCGCCATCGCTTCTCTTGTGGGTTGCGCTGCGACGGTCACCCAGTCACCGGCTGCGGCATCTTCGCCGTCTGCGACGACACCGCGAGCGCAAGCGCTCTCCGGGGCGCTCGTCGCGGTCGTCAGCGGCAGCCAGGCCGTACGAAGCAACGCTGATTGGCCGTCGTTGGTGGAAGAATGGAAGGAGTCGCTGGCAGAATCCGCAAAAACCGCGAAGATCCCATTCGTCTTTGCCAAGGATGAAGCCGCAATTCCCTCGAACGCCTCCATCCTTGTCCGTTTGACCGTCAACGACTTCAAGTATGTGTCTACAGCGAAGCGATACGTGTTGGGCGTGCTGGTTGGAAACGCGTACATGGACGTTAACGCCCAGTACATCGAGCTTCCTTCGAACAAGTCGTTCGGAGCCAAAAATTTCAATACCTCCTCGAGCGCCTGGGAGGGCATTTTCTCAGCCGTTACCCCCAAGCAGGTTCGAACCGTCTCGGAGGTGATTGTCAGGGACGTTGTTTCAACGTCGCCCGCGAAATAGTGCGTTCCGCCGCTCGGTCGAACCGATGGTCAGTGGTTGGCCTGACCTCCCGCCATTGACCCTGTCTCACCGCACCAAATATCCCGCGGGCGGCGACTGTCGCCATCAGCCGATAACTACCGGAGTTCATGTCCATGCGTCTATTGCTAGCTTTCCTGGCTTCCCTCTCCCTGGTGGGCTGCGCCACAGGCCCGGTGTCTCTGCCTGTCGAGAACCTCGCCGCATCGGCCCGGACACCGGTCGAAGACCTGCGCCCGAAGAATGAAGGCACTCGCGAAATCTTTAGCCTGCTGATTACCAGTGATCGCTACGGTTATTTCCGGTTGGCCCAGGACCTCACAGACCCCACCGGCCCCCGGCTGTTCTCCCATCGTCTGCAAGAAAAGTATGGTGCCGGACCCGTCCCTCCAACCAGGTTGCATCACTTTGCGGTGTATTCAAACTATCGCGCAGAACTCAAAAGCGCGGCGTTGGGTGCTGCACTGGGAGGTGCCATTGGCGCCGCCATTACAAGCGGCACCGTCAAGCGCGAAGGTGAAACCGTCCATACCCTGGTCGATGCAGCGAGCTATGCCGCGCTCTCGGGCGAGAACGAATACCAGCGCGCCTTCTACACCGAAGCCGAACTCAAAGCTGGCACCTCCGCGTTCGTGATCTTCATCGAGAGCGAATCGCAGGGGCGGCGTCGCTTCACGCGCACCGTATCTCCCACCAAGCCCGCTCAGGCGGATCAAAGGAATCCGCTGCACCGGGCCCTGGAGGCTGCCATTCACTTCCATCTGAACCCCTGAGAAGGTTGCCTGGCAAGACTCCGCGCCATTCCGCACTTCTGCGGGACATGTCAAAGTTAGGACACATGGAACACCACATCATTGCCAACGCCGAATTGGTGCGAAACATTGCCAGGGGAAAGCTGGCCGTCATCGTCGAGTACAACGAGGCTGGAGTGCGCTGGCTCGACGCATACATTGATCGTCAACGCCAAACTGCGAGTGAGGAAGTCAAGAGCAACCTGCCGAGCACCTTGGGCTCATTCCTCGGTGAATGCATCCGTCACACTTTCGGCGGGCAGTGGGTGCAAGATCCAGAGCACGGCTGGATGGTCAGGATCAATGACAAGTTGTCAGTCTTTCCCTTCAACAAGGTCGCAAAGCAGCTTGCCAATGAAGACGGTGAATCTGTGTCGGGCCTCTTCACCGCCATCTCTCCGCTATTACTCGCAGACATTCCTGGCGAGCCGTCTGTCTTCGCACCTACGCTTAAAAAAGTGCGTCCCTGGTGGAAGTTCTGGTAGCCGACCTGAAAATGACTTTCCGGTAAAACGAGGCACTCTGCCGGCAAGTCGGCTGTGCACCCTGCATCTCAAACATTGAGCATCATGAGTCCGATCGTTCCCGCAACCGAATTTGAAATCTGTGTCTCTATGGGTGACTTCGTCAGTTGGACTGTCGAAGACAAGCCAGTGCCCAATCCAGACCTTCAAGCCGTCTTTGATGCCCTGGGTGTAAAGATTGAGATCTTATCCATCCACCACGATTACTTTGACGATGCTTACCGAGCCGGGCGTGGGGACGTTCATGTCTACCCCGTAAAGGGCGATCCGGACACCGTTGTCGTGCTTGATCTATACAGCGATCCACATGACCAACTGGACTTGGTGAGTCTATTGATGCGTTGCAAGCCATCTTCAGTAACAGAGATTGCGCGGCTCGTATCTGTGTTCTTTAACGGTGCGTCAGCGCAAGTCCATACGTCGCAGCAAAGTGTTTCTATCAGGCTTCGGAGGTCAATCGACAAGACGCAATATCCGCGTTCCATCTCTGGCTCTGAGTTTGTTCAATGCCAGATTCATCACCAGGATACTGATGCCTGATCAGTCCTCGGACGCTTCGAGGAACATGCTGCTGCTTCATTCATTACACGGTGGAAGCGCCACATCCTACAGGCCAGCGCGAAACGGGGCGGTATTGTCGCCATACAGCGACAAGCGATGTAAGGCGCAAGTGTGTTGTGCAACGGTGTGTGTGAAGGGTCAACAGCGCTGCATGCCACGCCGTTGAACACAGGCTACGTGATAACAATAATTTCCATCATCCATCCATTCAAAGGACTCTCTCATGAACAAATTGCTCGCTACTCTCATTGCTACCCTCTTCGTCGGCATTGCTTCTGCACAAACACCGGCACCTGTCGAGTCGTCCACGCAAACCGCTCCGGTTGCCGGCAAGGCTGAAGCCAAGGCCGACAAGTCTGTGGCAGCCGCCGTGAAAAGCGAAGCCAAGGTTGACGCCAAGGCCGATGCCAAAGTGGTGAAGGCCGAAGAAAAAGCCGCGGCGAAAACCGCCAAGGCAGATGCCAAGGCCGCTAAAGCCAAGGTCAAGGCCGACGCCAAGGTTGAAAAGGCAGACGCTGACGACAAAGCCAAGGCCACCACCAAAGCTGAAAAGGCCACCACCAAGGCAGATGCCAAAGCAGCCGGCGTCGCTATCGATGCCAATGCCAAGGTTGATACCGTGAAGGCCAAAGCCGCCGCCGACAAGGCCAACGCTGCGGTCGACACCAGCGCAGTCAAGGCAGAAGCCAAGACCGACGTCAAGGCAGCCGGCACCAAGTAAGCGGCAACGCGGGTCAAATACATACCCGCTGATCCAAAAAGACAGGCTGAGGCCTGTCTTTTTTTTGCCTGTCTCCTTGTGACCGCACGCGTCGCAGCCCTTCCTTGTCCCTTGTCGGCGCATTCCGACTTTCCAGGGCTCCAGTGGCTGTCACTGAGGAGCCTCGCCTGCCTCGAGCATGGATCTTTTGACACCAGGAGAATCCCATGCATATCATTCTTGGCGGAACAGGACACGTCGGCTCGGCGCTGGTCAAACGCCTTATCGGTGCGGGCGAGCCCGTCACCCTCATCACCCACGACCCCAAAAAATCCGGCCGGGTGGGCAAGACCAAACACGACGTACCCCAACGGGCGAAGGTCGCTGTTGCCGACGCCCACGATGTACCGTCGCTGCGCAAAGTCTTCCAGCAGGGCACGCGGCTTTTTCTGCTTAATCCGCCGGCGGCTCCCTCCACCGACACCGATGCCGAAGAGCGCAGCACGGTGACGTCCATCATTGAGGCACTGCAAGGTACACGCTTCGAGAAGATCGTGGCCGAGTCCACCTATGGCGCCCAGCCCGTCCAGCGCGCGGGCGACCTCGGCATTCTTTACGACATGGAAAAAGCCCTGGAGGCACAAGCTGTGCCGTTCAGCGTGATACGCGCGGCCTACTACATGAGCAACTGGGACGCGGCGCTGAAGACCGCGCAGGATGAAGGTGTGATCGACTCCATGTACCCGGCGGACTTCAAGCTGCCCATGGTGGCGCCGCAAGACCTGGGTGAGTTCGCTGCGCGCCTGATGACCGAGCCCGCCGGCAAAACCGGCCTCTTTCATGTTGAAGGGCCAGAGCAGTACAGCGCAGGCGATGTTGCCGTGGCCTTTGGAGAGGCGCTGCAAAAACCCGTCTCGGTGCGTGTTGCGCCGCGCGAGAAATGGGAAGAGGCCTTCAGGGCCATGGGCTTTTCAAGTGCTGCGGCCAGATCGTATGCGGCAATGACAGGAATCACGCTGGACCGGCATTACACCGTGCCCGATGCACCTGTCCGCGGTCGCACCTCGCTGCGCGCGTATGTGCAGGCGCTGGCGGGCGAGCAACGCGGCTAGCGCGTTACCGCGGCGGTCTGCTGGCTCAGCTCAGCGGCTTGTTCACGAACTCAATCACCAGCCCCCGCGCCGTCACGGTGATCCGGTCAGGCTGCACGCCCATGCTGTTGGGCAGTGCCAGGTCCTGCGGGTTGAGCGAGTGCAGCACAACGCCCTGCAGCGCCTGCTCGGCCAGCTGCGGGCCATAGCCTGATACCAGCATCGACGCCTGCGGCGGCAGGCCGTCAAACTGCAGCGTGTTCACGCGCAGCTGGTGCGCGCGTATCGTCATGTCGCTGGCTTCGTAGCGCAGCGCAAAGTCCAGGTCAAAGGTGCCGGGGTAAGCACGCTGCAGCGCCGGGCCGGCGGCTTCCACCGCCATGGCGGCGCCCAGCCGGTTTTGTTCGGGTAGCAGGCGCAGCTGCGGTGCCTGCACGGTCATGTCCAGCAGGCCGTTGGCGCGCTTGCGCACCGGAAAGCGTTTGGCCACCGCGTCCTGCAGCTGGGCCATGCTGACGGTGTAGCTGGGCTGGGCCTGTGCGCCCGGCAGGGTGAAATACACAGCTCCGCCCAGGCACAGCCGTGCGGTGGTGGCGAGAAGCAGTCTTCGTTTCATGCTTGTTGTGTCCTTTCAGTGCAAGAGCCATGATGCGTCCGGTGCCCCGCCACGCGTGTCATTCAAAAGCCCGTGTCGGGGTCGGCGTCCAGCCGATGGCGATTCAAGCGGCCGGGCGGCAAGAGGGCGGATTTCATATTCCTGTATGGTCGGCCTGATGCGAATGCTTTTGACCTTCCTGCTGTTTCCGGCCGCCACGCTGGCGATGGCGCAACCCACCAAGGGCGAGCAGGATGCGCTGGCCCTGGCGATCAGGTCGCAGCGTGTCCTCAATGAATACGCCATCGGGGCCATGGAGCCGGAGGCCATGAAGTACGCCCAGCGGCTGCGCCTGACCCAGGCAGCGCTGGACGGGCAGCGCAAGCAGTGGCCTGCGGCCAAGGAAGGGCCTGATCCGTTTGATCAATTCCGGCCTTGCAAAAATGCGCTTGAAACAGCGTCTTACCTTGCTGGGCTTTCGGGCAAGAAGGCCGTCAGTGCGCTCGACGACAAGGTGTTTCATGCCGGGAAAGACAAGCTGCAGAAGCTTCGCGCCGAGTGCGATGCGCTCATCAAGCGCGCCAACGCAGAGCGGTAAGCCGCCTGTGCTTGAGTCGCCTCAGCGGCCCACCACCGACCAGCCGGCCTTCTGGTTGGTCTTGTCGTTCTCATACTCCCACGCCGTCCCGCAGCGGTCGCATTTGTAGCGGGTGATGGTGATCAGCCCATGGCGGCGCGTTTCATGGCGCGGGTCGCCCTGCACCAGCTCGGGGTGGCCCGGGGCCTTGCGCCAGTTGCGCTGGATGCCGGCGCACGAGTCGCAGAGTTCCATCTTTTTGAGTTCGCTGGCGCGGTTGGGGTCTTGGGCTTGGGTCATGGGGGTGCTCTTGCGTTGCAGGATGTGCCCTATTGTCGCCCCAGGGGATGCGAAAGCGATTTGGCCTGCCGTTTCCAGTGGTCGCGGCAGCCAAAACACCCTGTGCGAAAAAGGGGCTTGACTTCGAGTGTGCTCGAAGTTTTACAGTCCCTTCATGACCACCGCAACCATTGACTCCCCCACCGTCTCCTTAAGCATTGCCGAAGCCGCAGAAGCCTCGGGGCTGAGCGCCTACACGCTGCGCTATTACGAACAGATCGGCCTGATTGCGCCGATAGACCGGCGCAGCGGCGCGCGCCGCTACAGCGATGCTGACATGCGCTGGCTCGACTTCCTGGTGCGTCTGCGCGCCACCGGCATGTCGATGCGTGACATGCAGCGCTATGCCCAGCTGCTGCGCGAAGGCAACACCGCCGCCAGCCTGGACGAGCGGCAAACCTTGCTCGAAGCGCACGCCGCGCGGCTGGAGGCCGGCATCCGCAGCCAGCGCGAAACCCTGCAGTACATCCGCAAGAAGCTCGGCCTCTATGAAGAGCTGCGCGCCGTGCCGAAGCGCGCCTGAACCCATCCCTGTCTATCAACCCTTTCAACCAACCCTTCAACCCAACGCAAACACACCATGATCAAAACCCGCACCCTCGGCCGCAACGGCCCACAAGTCTCCGCCATCGGCCTTGGCTGCATGGGCATGAGCGACTTCTACAGCAACCGCGACGACGCCGAGTCCATCGCCACCCTTCACCACGCGCTCGATCAAGGCCTGAATTTCCTCGACACCGCCGACATTTACGGCCCGCACACCAATGAGCTGCTGATCGGCAAGGCCATCGCCGGCCGCCGCAAGGACGTGTTCATCGCGACCAAGTTCGGCATCACGCGCGACCCGGCCAATGAAGCGGCGCGCGGCGTCGACGGTCGGCCTGAATATGTCAAAGCCAGCTGCGACGCCAGCCTGCAGCGTCTGGATATCGACCAGATCGACCTCTATTACCAGCACCGCGTCGACAAGACCGTGCCCATTGAAGACACCGTCGGCGCCATGGCAGAGCTGGTGAAAACCGGTAAGGTGCGCTATCTGGGTTTGTCCGAAGCCTCTGCCGCCACGCTGGCGCGTGCCTGCAAGGTGCATCCCATCGCCGCGCTGCAGAGTGAATATTCGCTGTGGACGCGCGACCCCGAAGTCACCGGCGCCCTGGCCGCCTGCCGCGAGCACGGCGTGGCCTTTGTCCCCTATTCGCCGTTGGGCCGCGGTTTCCTGACCGGCGCCTTCAGCAAGCCCGAAGACCTGCCCGCCGACGACTATCGCCGCAAGTTTTCGCCGCGTTTTGCCGAAGAAAACTTCAGGCGCAACCTGGCACTGGTTGATGTCGTCAAGCAGCTGGCCGCAACCAAAGGCGTCACCGCCTCGCAAGTGGCGCTGGCCTGGGTGCTGGCCCAGGGCGCGGACATCATCCCGATTCCCGGCACCAAGCGCCGCAGCTACCTCGACCAGAACATCGCCGCACTCGACGTCACGCTGAGCCCGGCCGAGCTGGTCCAGCTCGACAAGGCCTTCCCGCCTGACGCGGCCGCCGGACTGCGCTACCCCGCGTCGTTTCTGGGTACGGTCAATGCGTGACACAGGCTGACATCCTTAGGGGGCAAGCCAGCGGGCTCCGCCTGCGCTGAACCCGGGCCGTAGAGTTCTATTCAGTGACGCGTCCCGGTTCTGTGTTCCCTCTGGTCAAAAGTCCCTCGCCGCCTGATGATTCTGTAAGGCCGGTGCAGCGAAAATCCCGAAGTTGTTGTATCGTACAACAATACGATGTATCATTCAACGATACATTTGTATTTGCCTTGCTGTAGAAGGCCTGGCCTAACTTCATGGAGCTTCAGAATGGGAATCGCACTAACTTGTCCCCGCCGGTTGCTGGCGGCTGCCGTGGCTGTGACGCTTTCGGGTATGACGTCAGCTGCCGATTTACGGATCGGGTTCAAGGCCGAAGTCACTTCTGCCGATCCCCACGTTCTGGGCGCCGCAAATCGTGGCGTCTGGATGAACGTCTACGACTCGCTGATTGGCCAGGATGAAAAGCTGCATCCCATTCCTCTGCTTGCCTTGTCCTGGAAGGCGATAGATGACAAACAATGGGAATTCAAGTTGCGCCCCGGCGTCAAATTTCACAACGGCGAACCGATGACGGCCAACGACGTGAAGTTCTCGCTGGACAGGGCCAGGGCGCTGGCCGGCCCGCGAACATTCAAGACGTATTTGAGAGCGGTCGACAGCGTTCGGGTCCAGGATCCGCTGACAGTCATCATCAAGACGAAGGAAGCCGCGCCCACTCTGCCTGAAAACGTAGGTCTCGTAGCCATTCTTTCGAAAGGAAGCGGGGCGGAGATCAAGGAGGAAGACTTCGAGAACGGCAAGGCGGCGGTGGGCACCGGTCCCTTCAAGTACGCAGGACTCATTCCAAGCCAGCAAGTGACCATGACACGCAATGACGCGTACTGGGGCTCAAAACCGGCCTGGTCAAAAGTGATTTACCAATTCATACCGAAAGAACCGGCGAGAGCGGCGGCAATGCTGGGCGGAAGTGTCGATGTCATTGATGGCGCTGCCGGTAGCTTGAGCGAGACCTTGAAGAAAAGCGACAAGGTGTCGGTGGTCTCTACGACCTCCTATCTACTCAACTACCTGTCCATGGATCAATTTCGGACGGTTTCGCCTTATGTCACCAGTCATGACGGGAAACCGCTGGCCAAGAACCCGTTCCAGGACAAAAGAGTCCGCCAGGCCATCACAGTGGCCATTAACAGGGACGCCATTAACAAGTTCGTCATGAAAGGCGATGCGGAACCAGCGACGCAGATCGTTCCCGCCGGCTTTTTTGGGTACGAGCCCGCACTGAAGCTTCAGCCCGGGGACACGGCGCGGGCCAAAGCCTTGCTGACCGAGGCAGGCTATCCCTCCGGATTCAAGGTGGTTCTGCACTGCACCAATGACCGGTACCTCAACGACGCACGGGTCTGCGAAGCAATTGCCCAGATGTTGACCCAGGCGGGGATAAAAACCGACGCAAGGACGCTCCCCTACGCGAACTTTGTTACCCGGGCGACAAGCGGCGGAGCTGGTGGCGAGCCTGAATTCAGCCTGGCCATGTTTGGCATTGGTGCGGTTCTCGGTGATTCGCTGGAGCCTTCCACCGCCGTTGTCCATACCTTTGACAAGGCCCTGGGGACCGGAGCCAACAACTATGGCCGGTACAGCAACAAGGAGTTTGACGCGGCGATCCGCTCTGCGTCAAAAACATTGAGTGAAAAGGAACGCGAAGAGTTGCTGCGAACGGCCGCAAGGGTTGCCGCGGAGGACGTTGCCATCGTGCCGGTGCATAACGCGAAGGTGGCGTGGGGGTTGCGCAAAGGCCTGAGCATGGTCCCGCGAAGTGACGGGTTCACGGTGGCGAGTGCCATCAAGGACGCAGCTTCGAAGTAAAACAGATCAACGAATAGGGGTGAGGTGAGGGGGTCACCGGTGCTGGTGTCAGCACCGGTGGCGCTCCAATCCGAGCCGAACCAGGGTAATCAATGAAAGACTCGACGTTCAGCAATCTTGCTGTGGTGATTGAACGCAACGTGATGGTGCCGATGAGGGACGGCGTGAGGCTCTCGACCGATATATATCGCCCGAGACAGGAGCCGGGAGAAGATCCGAAACCGTTCCCGGTCATCATGGAACGCACTCCCTATGGGAAGCACCTTGAAAGCCGCACCGAACGCGAACCGGGGAGCACGCGCCCTATGTCACGCGAAGAGGTGGCAACGTATTTTGTGGCCCAGGGTTATATCGTTGTGTACCAGGATTGCCGCGGCAGATACGGGTCCGAAGGAACATTCACGAAGTATCTGAGCGAGGCCAACGACGGCCATGACACCTGTGACTGGATCGTGCGGCAGCCCTGGTCCGACGGCAGGATCGGGACCAAGGGCCTTTCCTATGCGGCACATACGCAAATGGCCCTGGCATCTACCGGTGCACCCGGCTTGCTGGCCATGTATGTCGACTCCGGCGGGTTTTCAAACGGCTATCAGAGCGGCATCCGGCAGGGCGGCGCGTATGAGTTAAAGCAGGCGGCCTGGGCTGTTCTCTTCGCATCGAGCATTGCCCAGCGGTCGGAAAATACGGCCGTCGCCAGCACCCTGAAGAATATCGACGTCGACGACTGGTTCAGAAGAATGCCGTGGCGCCGTGGAAACTCACCGCTTTCGGAAGCACCGGAATATGAAGAGTTTCTCTTCGATCAATGGGAGCGTGGTACGTTCGATGCGTACTGGAAGCAGCCCGGAATTTATGCGGAGGGGTTCTACCATCACCTCAAGAATGTGGCGACAGTCCATATGTCTTCCTGGTATGACGTCTATACGCGCACCGCAGCCGAAAATTACGTCAGCCTCAAGAAAATCGGCGCTCCGGTAAAGCTCGTTTTTGGTCCGTGGGTGCACGGAAACCGGTGGTTGACCTATTCGGGCGATGTGGATTTCGGCGAGAAATCCACTTTTGGCCAACACGCTGCCGCAAGCTTTCTTGAGGCAAGGCTCAAATGGTTTGACCACTGGCTGAAAGGCCTTCCGGCCGCTGAAGACAACGCCAACGTGAGGCTGTTCGTGATGGGCGGCGGCTCCGGCAGAAAAAACAGCGAGGGACGTCTTGACCATGGCGGTACCTGGCGTTCCGAGCAGGACTGGCCGATTCCGGATACGCGGTGGACGCCCTACCATCTTCACGTTGATCGTTCGCTGTCCCCCTCTCTTCCAGAGAGGCATCACGGCGCGCTGGCGTACCGGTTTGACCCCAAAAATCCGGTTCCCACCTTGGGCGGCAGCGTGGTTTCACGTCCACCCGGAATACTGGCCGGGGCTTTCGACCAAACAACCGATGAGCGCTTCTTTGGTTGCGCAGAACCGTTTTACCCACTGACCGACCGTGAAGATGTGCTTGCCTTTTCAACTGAACCGCTGGCGGAGGATGTCGAGATTACAGGGCCGGTGGTGGCGAACCTGTGGATATCCTCCGACTGCCCGGACACGGATTTCACCGTCAAGCTGGTCGATGTGTATCCGCAAAGCGAAGACTACCCAAAGGGTTTCGCCATGAACCTTACCGACGGGATTCTGCGGGTGAGGTACAGGGACTCATGGGAGTACCCGGAATTGATGACGCCGGGAACGGTGTACCCCATCCGCATCGAGGCGTTTCCGACAAGCAACCTGTTCAAGGCAGGGCATCGCATCCGGGTTGACATTTCGAGCAGCAACTTTCCGCACTTTGACGTCAACCCGAACACCGGGGATCCTGAGGCGCAGGCAACGACGAGCAGGACGGCGCTCAACAAGGTGTACATGAGCAGCCAGCATCCATCGCACGTGGTGCTTCCTGTGATCCCGAAGCGTTCTCAATAATGGTGGTGGCTGCAGCGCGCCCCACCAGGTGCGCTGCCGCTAATCGGCAGAAGCGTCGGAGCGACGATATCCGAGCTCAACCGAAAGGTCGTAGGCCGCCGCGCACAGCGGCTTGGCCAGTTTCTCCAGCCCTTTGGCCGTGATGCGGCTTGAAGGAATGGAGATCGCCATGGCGGCGATGACTTTTGATGTTCCGTCGCGCACCGGTGCCGCCACGGAAAGGACTTCGTTCGTGATTTCGCCCAGGGAAGTGGCGTAGCCCTGCTTGCGGATCTTGATCAGCTCCTCATTCCATTTTGCGCGTTGCACGATGGTGTTGGGCGTGAACTTCTGAAAGTCCTGTGCGAAAAATTCGTTCAGAAACTCTGCGGGGGCATAGGCCAACAGGACTTTGCCCGACGCGCCACCGTGGAGAGGCCGCCTCATGCCGACGGACCCGTGGATGCGAACATCATGGGTGGAGTCCCATCGGGCCACAGAGACGGATTCAAAGCCGTCACGGACACGGATCTGCACAATCTCGTTGAATTTGCTGGCCAGCTGCTGAAGATATTTGCTGGCCTGCCTGACCAGGCTGACCTGTTCGTCGGCAGCCAACCCCACAAGCAATGCGTTGTAGCCGAGATGGTAGGTCGCAGCGTCACCCGATCGCTGCACGAAACCGCGCCGTTCCAGTGTGCTCAAAAGGCGGAACGCCCTGGCTTTGGTAATTTCAGATCTTTTGGAAAGCTCGGTCACACCCAGGCCGGGGTTCTGGGCTACAAGCATCAATAAGCCGAGTGCTTCATCTACCGACGCTACGTTATAGTCCATTGCCTTCTTGCCGCTGGCTTGCTTCAACGGGTATGTTTGAGTTAGCGAAGCATTCTACCGTCAGGGCCCAGTACGATGATGTCGACATACGACGAGCCCGAGTGATTTGTCGGGGAAAAATTAACAGAGAATCCGCCGAGATTTAAATCCCTCAATGACTCCAGGGAACGTTTCAGTTTTGCGGAAGTGGGATTCGGTCCGGCGCGTTTCAGGCCTTCGGTCAGCACCCTGGCCGCAATGTAGCCTTCAGTCACTGCCAGGTTCAAATCAGATCCTGGTACGCCAAATTTCTTGTGGTCCTCCTGCATTTCCCTGATGAGCGTGGAGGTCTTACTGGACGGATCGGGCACCACCAGCGCTATGCCCAAGCCGTAGGCGGCCTGTTTGCCGATTCTTTTCACGACCGCGGCACCGTCGGTGACAGAAAGGGCGACGACAAACGCCGAACTTCCACCTTGACGAAAATTCTTGTAGAACTCGGCGGTCGCGGCACTCGTCGCCACTGAAATAACCGCGTCGGGTTTGGCCTTGAGAATCGTTGCGACCGCTTCACTGACATTGGTCGTGCCGTATTCGTAGCTTGCACTGCCCGAGAGCTGAAGGTTTTTTCCCCTGATCGCGTGTAGGGCCCGGTCGTAACCTTCAATGCCAAACGGACTCTTTTCGTAGAGAACCGCGATGCGTTTGTGCCCGATGATGTTCATATGGGACACAATCTTTTGCACCTCCTGGGCATAGTTGGCGCGCGTGTGAAAAATCCAGGGGTTCACCGGTTGATGAAGCGATACGGCGCCTGTTCGAGGCCCCACCAAGGGAATGCCGGCCGCAGCCAGTACCTTTTCCTGAATCAGCGCTTCAACAGGCGCAGTTCCAGAAAATCCGATCAATGCAACAGGCTTTTCTTCCTGGATGATTTCCCGTGTTTTTTCCACTGAGTCCGACCCGTCCGGTCCCCGGTCTTTGGTGACAAGTTTCAGCTTCGCCCCATTAACGCCACCCCGGTCGTTGACGACATCAAAATACAGTTGCACGCCCACCTTGACCTGGCTTGCCGCGGAATTCGGGTCCTTAAGCTGGCCGATCTGGCCGATCACGATGTCCTGCGGAGCGGATGAGGCAACGGCACAAACTGTTCCCAGAATGCCTGTACTGATCCAATGTTTTATTGACATACCCATGCTTTCCAAAATGATGGAGCCTGTCTAAGGCGTTCCTGTTATCCATGACAAAAGCCCGCCGGAGGCGGGCTTTGCGGACGAGATACTGATCGCGTGCCTTTGTGCGCTCAGAAGTTATGCTGAATGCCAACCCCGTAAACACGGATCACGTCATTGGCGACACGGTTGTTCGGGTCCGAGCGGTCATAGAAGCCGTACAGCGAAGTGCGATTGCTCATCTTGTAGGAGTAGCCCGCCTGGAAGCGCTTGAGCTTGGCCGCAGGATCGCTCTGCACATCCTTGCGGATGTAGTTGGCCATGACCTTGCTGCTGGGCGTGATGTCCCACGAAGCGCCGATCATCTGTGCCGCCACCTTGCTGCGTGACAGCGCATTGCCCTCAAAGTTGTCACGGTTGTAGACCGCCCAGGCACGGATATCGCCAAAGTCGTAGGAGCCCACCAGCATCCACTTGCTCTTGAAATCATTGAGCAAGGCACCCCCGCGTTTGCTGTCCCTACCGTAGCCGACGCCCAGGCCCAGCGGGCCCTCGCCTTCGCCATAGCTCAGCGAGACATCGGTCTGCTTGTAGTCGCTCTCAAAGCGGACCGGGCCGGCCGCCGCTTCCGCCAGGCCTTCACCATTGAAGTAATGGCCGGCGCGGAAAACGAAGTTGCTGATCAGCGGGCTGGCATAGCCGATGGCGTTCGAAACACGTGTGCGCGCATTGAAGATGGAGGTGCCAATCGCGGTGGCGCCGGCATCGTGGATGACGTACTCGACATTGCGGCCCAGGATCGCGTAGATCGGCGTGCGGCTGGGCGCGGCCGAGTCGATGCGGCCGATGTTGACCACCCC
The DNA here is from genome assembly GCF_056403595.1 of Polaromonas sp. P2_G11. NCBI lineage: Bacteria > Pseudomonadati > Pseudomonadota > Betaproteobacteria > Burkholderiales > Comamonadaceae > Polaromonas > Polaromonas sp. P2_G11. The sequence continues at coordinate 399,472 of NZ_JBFUFE010000004.1, forward strand.
GAAGTCGCCGCTGATGCCGACATAGGAGTTGCGGTAGACGGGCGAGCTTGACGCCCCGGTGTCCGAGGAAATTCCCATCTCCAGGCCAAAGAGCGCCTTGAGCCCTCCGCCCAGGTCCTCGGTTCCCTTGGCGCCGAACCGGGACGCGTTGCCCGTGATGAGCGTCTGCGAGACCGAGCCAGTCTTTGAGTTCTCAAAGCTCGTATCCATCCTCCCGTAAATCGTCACCGTGCTTTGCGCCAACGCGGCGACGGGGGTTATGGCGGTTATTGCGCCGGCGCCAATCGCAGCCAGGCAGGCTATCTTCAATTTCATTTCTCACTCCTGAAAAGTTTTGTAAATGGCGGCGAATCATTCGCCGCCGCATGGGTGCTCACAGGCGCAGTTCGCCCAGGTCTTTCCTGCTTCCCTCCTCGCCGACCGTCATAAATCCTGAAAAATTCGCTTGCTTTATTGTATTGACTAGCGATACACTGTATCAAACAGCGTTACAACTAGATCATGAAGCGGTGATGACTGTCAAGAAATTTCGCGGCGCTGTTGCCGCGAATGCACAAGGTGAAAGCTGGCAAGGGTGTTGGTTGGCCTCTAAATTGCGAGCAGTTGTGCGAACGTGACGTACCGGCGGGAGGCCTCCCGCTGACTGGAGTTTTTGATGAAAGTGACGTGCAATAGGGGGCCTGTTGCGGCTTCCCCGGGTGGAGGCCGCGGGCTCGAGCGAAGCGGCGTGCGATGTGGGCGGGTGTTGGCCGGTGTCGCAGGCAGAGATAAGGACGCAATCTGATGTTTGGCCCCATATTCCAGCGAATGCGCGACAGCCTCGTCGTCGTTGCGCTGATGTCTGCCATCGCGTTTACGGGCATTCACCTCATTGGCGACCCCATACACCTGCTTGTCAGCCCGAATGCCTCCACCGAGGAGGTAGAGGTCGCGGCGCGCAGCCTGGGGCTGGACCGGCCGATCTACGAGCAATACGCACTGTTTGTGAAGCATGCGGTCGAGGGAGATCTTGGCAAATCGTTTGTCTTCAACCGGCCGGCACTGGGAATTGTTCTGGAGCGCATGCCCGCAACCCTGGAGATGGCGTTTATTGCGCTGATACTGGCACTGGCCATCGGGATCCCTCTCGGGCTCGTCGCGGGCCTGATGCCGGACTCCTGGGTTCACAAGCTCATTGCCGGATTTTCAATCGCAGGGGTCACCATTCCCACGTTCTGGAAGGGGCTCATCCTCATCCTCATCTTTTCCGTGAACCTCGGATGGCTTCCGTCAGGCGGGCGAGGCGACACCGAACAGCTCTTCGGCATCGCCTTCAGCTTCCTGACATGGGACGGCCTCAAGCACATGATCCTTCCGGCGACGACGCTTGCGATATTCCAGATCGCCATGGTGATTCGCCTGACGGAGACCGGAACCCGCGATGTGGTGCAACAGGAATATGTGCGGTTCGCGCGTGCCAAAGGCGTGTCCGGGTTGAGGCTCCTGGCCAGGCACATTGCCCCGAATGTGATGATTCCCGTTGTCACCGCCGTCGGGCTCGAGTTCGGTCACCTCATCGCTTTCTCTGTGGTGACCGAGTCGGTCTTTGCGTGGCCAGGCATGGGAAAACTCATCATTGACTCGATCCTCCATCTCGACAGGCCGGTTGTCGTGGCTTACCTGATGGTCACCGTCCTTCTGGTGGTCTCCATCAACCTTCTGGTCGATCTCCTGTACGTGATTCTTGATCCCCGGCTCAGAGCCCGCAGCAAATAAAAATGAGGTGACCCCATGATCCAGACCGAATCGTTGAATCCGGAGGAAAAGCCGGCGGCCCGGCCGGCGCCGCAGCCGGCGCAAACCCCGTGGAGCCGGATCCGGCGGCAATTCCTGCTCAGCAAAATTGCGTTCGCAGCGCTGGTCGTCTTCGGGCTGCTGCTCATCGTGGCATTGGGCGCGCCATTTTTCTCACCGCAGAACCCGTACGACCTGGCCTCCGTGTCTATCGTGGACGCAGAACTCGTTCCGGGTGCGCGCAGCGAAGTGAGCGGGATGCTGCATATCCTCGGCACCGATGGCGCCGGACGGGACCTGATCAGTGCAATCTTTTATGGGCTTCGCATCAGCATGGCTGTCGGCCTTTTGAGTGCATTGGCCGCGCTTTGTATCGGAACAACAGTGGGCCTGACGGCCGCCTACTTTGGCGGGCGTGTGGATTCGTTCTTCATGCGAATCGTTGACTTGCAGCTGAGCCTGCCGGCCATCCTGATCGCGCTGGTACTTTTGGCATCGCTGGGCCAGGGTGTAGACAAGACCTTGCTGGCCCTGATCATTGTTCAATGGGCGTACTACGCCCGCAATGTGCGCGGGGCCGCGCTGGTGGAGCAACAAAAAGAGTATGTGGAGGCAGCGATGGGGCAAGGCTTGCCCCCCAGGCGGATCATGTTCAGGCACGTGCTGCCGAACTGCATGGGAACGCTGATCGTCACCGGCACCCTGCAGACGGCGCACGCCATCAGCCTGGAGGCAACGATGAGTTTCCTGGGTATCGGGCTTCCCCAGACAGAACCTTCGCTGGGGCTGCTGATTGCCAATGGCTTCGAGTACATGCTCACGAACAAATACTGGATCTCGGTCTATCCGGGGTTGGCATTGGTGCTTCTGGTGGGGTCGATCAACCTGATCGGTGATCGTCTGCGTGTTGTTTTCAACCCCAAGCTGGATCAGGTATGAGCACAAGTGCGTTAAAGGTCAGTGGGATCACGACCCACTTCGAGACCAAGGCCGGCGTCGCCAGGGCGGTGAACGACGTTTCCTTCTCCGTCGGGCAAGGGCAAATCGTTGCCCTGGTGGGCGAGTCGGGATCGGGGAAGTCCGTGACGGCAATGTCTTTGATGAACCTGGTGGATCCTCCGGGCCGAATCGTTGCCGGTGAAATTCTCCTTCGGGGAAATAACCTGCGCTCCGTCTCCGCCCGCGAATGGAACAGGATTCGGGGCAAAGAGATGGCGATGGTTTTCCAGGACCCCATGATGTCGCTCAACCCTGTCATCCGTGTGGGAGACCAGTTGACGGAAACCATCCGGATTCACGCCAAAGTATCACGGTCAGATGCCACGGAGCGGGCATGCGCCGCGTTGGCCGCGGTGGGAATTCCGGCGCCGGCCGAGAGAATGCGCGCCTATCCGCATGAACTCTCGGGTGGCATGCGCCAGCGAATCGCCATCGCGAACGCCATCATCAACGAGCCGGCCGTGATCATCGCCGACGAGCCGACGACCGCCCTGGACGTCACGATTCAGGCGCAGATTCTTTACCAGATCCGCAAGCTGACAAAGGAGCGAGGAACGGGACTGGTGTGGATTACGCACGACCTGAGTGTGGTGAAAGACCTTGCCGACTACGTGTGCGTGATGTATGCCGGCCGCATCGTCGAGAAAGGCGCGGTCGCTGACGTGATCAGGTCGCCGAGACATCCTTACACACGCGGGTTGATCGACTCATTGCCCAAGTCGCAGGATCGCGGCTCCCTGCTCAAGCCCATTCCCGGAAGTACCCCGCCTTTGCTCAACCTGCCGTCCGGTTGCGCGTTCGCACCCCGCTGCAGCCGGGCAACGCAAGCGTGCACAAAGATGCCCGGCCTGACCCGGACAGAAGACCGGGAGTTTCTTTGCTTTCACCCCTATACGACAAACAATTCATGACCACGATACTTGAAGCGGCCAATGTCTCGAAACGGTTTGGTGCCGCGCAAACCTGGAGCGGGCAACTGGCGCACAAATTGAAGCTGGCCCGCAAGACACCCAAGCAGGTGTCCGCGGTGAGTGACGTCAGCCTGCAGATCGAGGCGGGGGAGGTCGTCGGCCTGGTGGGTGAGTCGGGCTGTGGAAAATCAACCTTCGGGCGAATCGTCGCGGGCATTCTGGAACCGTCCAGCGGCGACGTCATGGTTCATCAGGTGCCGGGCAAGCCCTATCTTTCGGATGTCCACCGAAACGTCCAGATGGTCTTTCAAAACCCCTATGGCTCGCTCAATCCGCGGCTGCGTGTTGACCAGCTCCTCAGCGAGGCGGCCATCTATCACGGGCTGATTTCCGCAAAGGACAAGGCCCCGTTCGTGAGAGGCCTCCTGGAACAGGTGGGTCTTGACGCCAGTTACGGCGAACGCTATCCGCACCAGTTCTCGGGCGGGCAGCGGCAGCGAATCGCCATCGCAAGAGCGCTGGCCCTGAAGCCGTCGCTGGTCGTCTGTGATGAGGCTGTTTCCGCGCTTGATGTGTCCATCCAGGCGCAGGTTCTCAATCTTTTCCAGAAGCTGCGGCGAGAGCAAAACCTTGCCTACCTGTTCATCAGCCACAACCTGGCGGTGGTGGAATATCTGGCCGACCGGGTGGCGATCATGTATCTGGGCCGCATTGTGGAGCTGGCCAAAACAGAGACGCTTTTTAGCCAACCCAACCATCCCTACACAAAGGCACTCATTGCCGACGCGCCGCGCATGGATGCGAAACCGCTCACGTACAGGCCGATTGCGGGCGAGATGCCGAGCCCCATGAATGTTCCGAGCGGTTGCGCGTTTCACCCCCGGTGTCCGCATGTCATGCCCATTTGCCGGGAAGTCCGGCCGGCCCTGATCGAAGTCGCGCCGTCGCAAATCTCGGCCTGCCACCTGAATACCACCGCTTCAAAAGCCGCGGAGCCCTGACACCAGGGCGCCGTCTTGAGGGAGGGCGCCGGGAGGGCTGGTGCGCCGCGCATTCCCGAGGCATCATGGCGCCCATGCCCCCCTCAGCTGCACCACCCGCCCACCAGGGCCGCGTCTTCGGCTCACCGTGGGCCGGCATCTACGCCACGCAGATGGAAAGCGCGCGCCACTTCGGCCGCCACTGGCATGCGGTGTATGGCGTAGGGTTGATGGAGCAAGGCGCGCAAAGCTCGGCCAGCGGGCGCGGCCCGGTCGATGCCTATGCCGGTGATGTCATCATGTGCAACCCTGGCGAGGTGCATGACGGCCGGCCGCTGGGCGGCCCTTCGCGCCGGTGGCGCATGCTGTACTTTGAGCCCGCGGCCATCGCGTCCCTGGTGGCCGATGCGCCAGGTAACTCGCTGGCCACTGACATCGAACTCACGCGCCCCGTCACGCAAGACGTGCGCCTGCGCACAGCGTTGCAACGCCTGCTCGGCCGCCTGCAGCGCTGGGACGCCGGTGCGGGGCGCAGCGGCGCGGATGCCCTCGCATGTGAAGAGTCGCTGGTCCGCGCCTGCGCCCTGCTGCTGCACCGCCATGCCGTTTCGCCTGTCACGCAATCGCAAGTCTCATCGTCTTCACCTGAGCTGCACCGCGCCCGCGACCAACTGGCCGCTGACTTGCTGGCCCCGCCCACGTTGACGGAGCTGGCGCGCACCGCAGGCCTTAGCAAGTTCCAGCTTCTGCGCCGTTTTGAAAAAGCCTTTGGCCTCACTCCCCACGCCTGGCTGCTGCAGCAGCGTGTCGAGCATGCGCGCAGCCTCATTCGCAGCGGCGCCGGGCTGGCGCAGGTGGCCGCCGCCTGTGGCTTTGCCGACCAGAGCCACATGACGCGGCTGTTTGCCCGCCAGTTTGGCTTTACGCCCGGCGCGTGGGAGCAGGCCATGAATAAACTCCACTGCAATAACGTTCAAGACGGCTGGCGTGCGCGGCGGCATGCTGGCCGCTGTTTCACTTTTTAAAGAAGGCCGTCGCGCATGTTCTTCCGCCATTCCCCGGCCATCTGGGCCGACTACCCCGAGCTGGTGCCCGGCGTGCTGGCCGCCACCGGCATCACGGCCGATGCAGACGTCTCAGCCCAGGTCGCCCGCTTCAACGCCATCGCTGCCACCCGCCTGGCCACGAACGCTGAAGGCGAGCTGCCCGAAGTGCAGGCCTGGCGCCGTACCTTTTCAAAAATGGGCCTCAAGCCCACGCAATACCGCTGCGCGTCTGAATCACTGCTGCGCCGCTTCCGCAAGGAAGGTTCGCTGCCGCAGCTGCACCCGCTGGTTGACCTGTGCAATGCCGTGTCGATTGCGTTCGCCATTCCCGTCGCCGTGTTTGACGTGGCCCGGGTGGCGCAGCAGCTGGAGGTGCGCTACGCCACCGGCGCTGAAAGCTACCAGGCCTTCAGCGGCGAAACAGAGCACCCCGAGCCGCATGAAGTCATCTTTGCCGACGCCGCCCAGCCGCCCTCCGCCCACGCCCGCCGCTGGACGCACCGGCAAAGCGGTCTCTCGGCCGTCAGCGCTGCCACGCACAGCGTCCTCATCGTGGCCGAAGCCCTGCACGCCACGGCGGCAGACGACGTGCGCCGTCTCATCAGCACACTCGCTGCCGAGCTGGCCGCCACGTGGCCGGTTGCACCCGTTACCGAAGTGCTCAGCAACAGCGCGCCGCAGTTTGATTTTTAGCTTTGGCAGATTGTTTGGAGCTTCTTTTGCGCATTAAAAATGCCTGCAGACCAATAGGAGTCTGCGCCAGAAGTTATTAAATTCATAGCAAATCTTTCCCGGGACGCACTTCAATGCGCAATCGCGATCTTGCCGAAGTGCCGCCCGCCGGCACTGAGTTCGGCATACGCGGCGGCGGTGTCGGCGATCTCAAACACGCGGTCGATGACGGGCACGATGCGATGCGCGGCAATGGCGCGTGTTGCTTCGGCCAGGTCGGCTACCGAGCCGGTGTTGTTGCCAACGATGCGCAAGGCTTTCACGATGATGGGCAGCAGGTCAATCGAGGCCGCCGTGCCGCCGACAAAGCCGACCGTGAAGATCGTGCCGCCCATGGCCGCTGCGTTGATGGAGCGCGTGATGCTGGCCCCGCCCACCGTCTCCACCACCAGGTCTGCGCCGCGCCCTTCGGTGAGCTTCAGCACCTGCTCGTCCCAAGCCGGCGTAGCGCGGTAATTGACAAGGTGGTCCGCGCCCAGCTGGCGTGCGCGTTCCAGTTTTTCGTCCGACGACGACGCGATGATCACCGTCGCGCCGGACGCCTTGGCGAACTGCAGAGCAAAGATGCTGACGCCGCCCGTTCCCAGCAACACCACCACCGAGCCGGGGCGCAGCGTGGCCGAGCGCACGGCATTCCAGGCCGTCGTGCCCGCAATCGGCAGCGCCGCGCCCTGCACAAAATCCAGGTGCGCCGGCAGCGCGACCAGGCTGGTGGCCGGTACCACCACGTAGTCGGCCAATGAGCCCGGCAGCGTCACGCCGCGCATCGCCGCCACGTTGCGCGGCGTGATGGCCCCGCCCTGCCAGTTCGGCATGAAGTGCGGAATCACCCTGCCCCCCACCGCCAGCCCAAGGGACATGGCCTCAACACCTTCACCCAGCGCGGCCACTTCGCCCGCGCCGTCCGCCACCGGAACCGTGGGAAAGGCCGGGCCCGGGAAGTTGCCCGTGGCAATGGCCACGTCCAGAAAATTCAGCGAAGCGGCGCGCAGGCGCACCAGTACCTCGCCCGGGCCGGCGTTCGGGTCGGGCAGCTCAGCGGGGCGAAACGCGGTCAGGGAGGGGGCGGTGAGCTGGATGGCTTTCATGGTCTTTGTGTCTGAAATGAAGGAAAGCATCAGTGTTATTTAGAATCAATCAGAGATAAACACCGATCTGGTTGATTGATTTAAAAGCGAGAGTGTTAAATGGATTTGCTCGACAGCATGAAGGTGTATGTTCTGGCCGTCGAAAAAGGCAGCCTCAGCGCGGCCGCCACGGCTTGCGATATTTCCGCCACGATGGCCGGCAACCACCTGCGCACGCTCGAAAAGCGCCTGGGCATGCAACTGCTCAACCGCACCACCCGGCGCCAGAACCTCACCGCTTTTGGTGAGGACTACTACGTGCGCTGCAAGGAAATCCTGCGGCTGGTGGCCGAAACCGATGCGCAGGCGCAGAACCTGCAGCTGGCGCCGGCCGGCAAGTTGCGCGTCACCGCGCCCGTCTCCTTTGGCACCGAGGCCTTGATGCCCGCCCTCTCGGACTACCTGGATCGCTACCCGCAGGTCAGCATCGATGTTGTCTTGAGCGACCGCGTGACGGATTTGCTCGAAGAAGGATTCGAGGCGGCCATCCGCGTCGGCCCCGTGCCGGACTCAGCGCTCATCGCCAGGCCGCTGGCGCCCTACCGGCTGATGATCTGCGCGTCTCCCGCCTACCTGGCGCGCCGGGGCACACCAGCCCGGCCCGATGAGCTGAGCCAGCATGAGTGCCTGGCTTTTTCTCCCACCGCCGCCGCGCACTGGCGCCTGGAGGATCAAGAGCACATCTGCCGCGTTCCCGTCTCGGGGCGCCTGCAGGTCAACCAGGGGCAGGCGCTGCGGGTGGCGGCCTTGCACGGCATGGGCATCGTGCTGCAGCCGGCGATTCTGCTCGAGGACGATGTCCGGGCCGGCCGCCTGGTGCAGCTTTTCCCCCACCATGAGCTCGCCACCCGGCCCATGAGCATCCTCTACCTGCCCGACCGCTACCGCTCACCCAAGCTGCGCAGCTTTGTGGATTTTGTGGTGGAGCGCTTCAAGTAGAGCCTGTTTCAGGCGTAAAAAGTGACTGCAACCCAATAGGAATGTGCGCAAGCAGCTATTAATTTGGTAGCAACGTGCGGCTATCCCGTGCAGCCAATGTGACTTGGATTTACTTTTCCGTGCCGGGAAAGTACGGCGCGCCCTGCATCGCCGTCAGCGGCAGATAGAAAGTCTTTACCGGCACCAGCGGCGCATTGCGCACCACCACCTTGCCCAAGGCTGCGGCGGCTTTGTCCTGAGCCTCTTCTTCGCTGCCCTCTTCGGCCGGGCGTTTGGCGCCGGGCACCAGCGCCGGCCTTATGCAGGCAGCGCGTATACCTTCGAGGATTTCGCCCGGCAGCTCGTCGCGTTTGCCGAAGCGGCTGCCGTCTACGTGCAGCACCTCGCCCTTCAGCGTGGCAGACAGGTTCAGCGGCGGGTTGCCAAACGACTGGTCGTAGCCCACGGCCAGCGTGTTCGCGTCGCCGCGCCGGTACTGCACCACGCGCAGCCGTTTGGGCTGGCGGTTGGCGTCCACTTCCACGTCGCCTATATAAAAGTGGCGCACCTGCGCCGCCGGCAGGGGCGGCAGCTTGTAGCTGTCAGACCAGTTGCTCTGGTCTGACTTGAACAGTGGGCGCATCGTGGTGGGCAGCGCGTCGTTGCCGGAAGTGGCAAACACCGCAGACGTTGCGTTGGAAAGCGAATAGCCGTGAAAGTCAAACGCCACAGTCTCTTTCTGCTCAGGCACCTGCTTGCCAAAGGCCGGGAAGATCGCGCCGTTCTGCCGAACCTCCTGCAGGCGCACGCCATTGCCCTCGGCCTTCCAGCGCCCACCGGCCAGCATGTCGAGCGAGCCGCCCATGAAGGTAAAGCAGAAGGTGTTGTCGTCCAGCAGCATCAGCTGCGCACGCGAATCAACAGAGCCCTGCGTGTAGCCACCCACATAAGGCTTTTCAGCCGCGGTCAGCGCATGCGCACCGGCCATCGGCAGCAAGGTGAGGGCGAAGGCGGCAAGCGTGGTGCCAGGAGGCTGGGAGATGGAGCGCATGGGCGGTGAGTCCGGTGGGGGTTGAAGCCAATGAATGTATTACAGCGGGTGCCCTGGTTGCGCCGGTATCAATAACCGGGCTTCGGTGCGCGGCAGCGGCCCGGGCGATGGATGCAGCCTTGTTGGGCGGTTTTCAAATATCAAAAGTGGCCGCAGACCAATAAGAACGTGCACGAGCAGCTATCAATTTAGTAGCGAGTCGCGTCCGCCGCAGGAACACAGCCAGCCTACTTGTCGTCAGAAAAGTAAGGCGCGCCCTGCAGGGCCGTCAGCGGCAGATAGAAAGTTTTCACAGGCACCAGCGGCGGCTGTTTCACGGACGTCGCGCGTCCGGCCGCTATCTCCGCGGCTTCTTCTTCGCTGGGGCGTTTGGGCTCAGCCAGCGCGGGCCGTATGCAGGCCGAGCGTATTCTTTCCAGGGCTTTTTCCGGCAACTCCTTGCGCGGGCCAAAGCGGCTGCCGTCGACATGCAGCACCTCACCATCCTTCAGCGTGGCAAGCTGGTTCAGCGGCGGGTTGCCAAACGCCGGGTTGTAGCCCACGCGCAGCGTGTTCGCGTCACCGCGCCGGTACTGCACCACGCGCAGCTGCTTGGGCTGGCCGTTGGCATCCACTTCCGCGTCGGCGATATAAAAGTAGCGCACCTGCGCCGCCGGCATGGGCGGCAGCTTGTAGCTGGAAGACCAGCCGTTGTGGCCGTCCTTGAAGAGCCGGCGCAGGCTGGTGGGCAAGGTCTCGTCAGTGCCCGTGGCAAACGCGACCGACACCGCGCGAGACAGCGAATGGCCGTGAAAGTCAAACTCCACGGGCCCTTTCTCAGGCAGCACCGCCCTGCCAAAGACGGGGAAGACGGAGCCGTTTTGCCGTACCTCCTGCAGGCGCACGCCGTTGCCCTCGGCCTTCCAGCGCCCGCCGGCCAGCATGTCGAGCGAGCCGCCCATGAAACTAAAACAAAACGTGTTGTCGTCCAGCAGCATCAGCTGCGCACGCGAATCGACCGAACCCTGCGTGTAGCCACCAACATACGGCTGTTCAGCCGGGGTAACAGCCAGCGCGCCGGCCAGCGGCAGCAGGGTGAGGGCGAAGGTGGCAAGCGTGGTGCAAAGAGGCCGGGAGCTTGGGCGCATGGGTATCCAGGTGGTGATGAAAGGGTGATGAAGGCAGTGAATGTATTACAGCGGTTGCCCAGCGGCGCCGCGCTCAATGCAAGCAGATGTCAGCGCGCGGACCAAGGCACTAAGGCACAAAGCGCGAAGCCACAAACGCCAGCCCCGCCAGCCCGCCCCACAGCAGCGCCGTTACCAGCCGGTTGCGTTCGTTTTCATGGTGCGTCATGAAGAGGTGGCCCAGCAGCCAGGTAATGCCACTGAAGCCAAACAGCAAACCGACCAGCGCGGCCGCGCCAGCGTAGACGCCATGCACCCATAAGGGGATGGCCATGAAAAGATGGCTTAGGCTGCGCGGCGAAAGAATCAGGTACAGGCCCAGGTAAAGCGAAACCTCAAATATCGGCACCGCCACCAGCGCAGCCACCAGCCGCCACAGCAGGCCTTCGCTTTCGTCAGGGGCCGGCCGGCGCTTGCGCAGGTAAGGGGGTCTATCCATGGGGTGGGACTATAGCGGTACGTCAGCGCACGGCGAAGTAACGACTGCGAGTTATTCACCAGCGGGGGCCGCGGTCCGGCTTTGCCGGCCTCAAGGCGCCCGTCCCCTGCAAGGGGAGAGGGGGCTACACGCAGTGAGCCCCAACAGGGGTGTGCCATTTATTCAACAGGGGTGTGCCAGCTTGCGCAATTGCGCATGCGCCGCATCTTCCAGATCCAGCGGCTGCTGCTGCTTGGCTTTTAAATAGCGGTTGGTAAACACATCCAGGTAAGCCTCCAGCGTTTGCGCCGCATGCGTTTCACCGGCCAGCTCCAGGCAGAGGGCGGCCACTTCAGACGTGCAAAAGTGCGTGTCGCGCTGCGAGCGGCGCAGCTTGTAGCGAGAAAGCTGCTCGCTCTGCAAACTCAGCACCGGCAAGTGGTTGAGATAGGGGCTTTTGCGAAACATCTTGCGTGCTTCGGGCCACGTCGCGTCGAGCAGCACAAACAGCGGGCGTTTGCCCTTTGTGCCATCAGTCGGGTCGGCAGGCAACACATCTGCCACCACCCGCTCAGCCGCCACAAACTCACCGGGAAAGACCAGGTAGGGCTGCCATTGCGGATCCGCCAGCAACGCCAGCAGCGCAGGGTCTACCTCGGTGCGCGCCCACTCAAACGCAAACGTGTCCGCCACCACATCGGCAATCAGCCAGCCCGTGTTGCTGGGTTTCAGCGCCTCGATGTCTGCCATGACCAGGCACACACCCGCGCGCGTGGGCACGCTGGGGCGCAGGGCGCACATGCAGTGGCTGGGCATCAGGCGGCAACCGGCGCAGCGCACATTGCGTGGGCCGCCACGGGCCAGGAACGGTTTGGAGGCGCGCGCCAGCCGCGCGGTGCGCAGGCGGGAAACTGCGTGAGCGGCCTGGGAAGTTGGGGTCATAGGCAGAGTATCGCCAAATCGCGCCGGGCTACTCCAGCTTCAAGCGACTTCAGGCCTTCTCAAGCTCTTGTTTCGCATGGGCTGCGCCCGGCCCGTTCGGTGCCAGCTCCAGGTAATTGCGAAACGCCTTCTTCGCCTTGTCGCCATCGCCCGCCCGTGCATGGGCGTCTCCCAGGTTCAGGTAGGCAATCGCGCGCGAAGGGTCCATCTTCACAGTGTTCTCAAACCAGCGCGCCGCTTCCTTGAATTTGTCTTGCTTGAAATACACAAAGCCCAGGTTGTTGGCGGCCAGTGCAAAGTCGGGGCGCAGCTTCAGCGCTTCGGTGAACTGGGCTTCGGCTTCGGCATACAGCTTTTCTTTATAGAGCTGCAGGCCGCGGTCATTGGCGCGCTGGGCCAATTGCCGTGCAGAGCTGGGCACCGCCAGCGGTGTGGTGATCTTCTGTTCACCGCCCTGCAGGTCTTTCACCACCACGGTTGCCGTGGGCGGTGCCGCCACCGGCACATCGCTGCCAGCAGTCGGCGCGGCAGCGGGCGGGCGCGTGGCATCCAGCTTGCTGTTCAGCGCAATCGCATCGACAGACAACTGGCTCGTCTGCGCGCTCAAAAACTCCGCCTCTGCCGGCAGCGCAAACACAAAGTCGCCACCTTCCGAGCCCGGCAGGCTGCCAAAGGCCGGCGTCTGCCGCGACACCGACGCCACGGCCGGCGCCACATACGCGGCCAGCTCGGTCGCGGTGATCAGGCCGTCGCCGTTCAGGTCGGCCTTGCCGCCCATGGCCTGCAGCAGCGTCCAGGTAAACACCGAATGCCCGTTCGGCCCGCCGTCGGCCACCAGCTGGTCGGCGCCGCCGGCCGTCAGCATCTGCCGGCCCAGGCGCTTGGCGTTGTCGCGCAGAAAGTTGCCAGAGCCCGCGCCGCGCGTCAGGCCCAGCCCGCTGTAGCAGGCGTCCATCACAAACAGCACATGCTTGGCTGTCAGGCTTTCCGCAATGTTCTGCAGCTCCGTCATCGGCACCGCGTCCGTCGCGATCTTGTTCGGGTCTGAATCTGCCGGAATGATGTAACCCAAATCGCGGCCCGAGCTCAGCTGCCGTGTGGCGCCGTGCCCGGCAAAGAACACGAACAGCCGGTCGTTCTTTTTCATGCCGCTGTGCGCCAGCTTGTCATGAAAGGCGGCCAATATGCCGGTGCGTGTGGCCTCGCGGTTTTCCAAAGAGATCACGTGGTCGGCGGCAAAGCCAAAGCGCTGGATCAGCGTTTCACGAATGGCACGCGCGTCGCGCACCGCGTACTGCAGCTTGGGCCAGCTGGCATAGTCGTCAATGCCAATCACAATGGCCCACGAGTCGCTGTAACCCGGGTTGGCCGCCTGCGGGGCGGGCGCCACGCCAGCGCCCTTGGCCACGGCAAAACCGCTGCCGTCCCAGCTCGCAAACTGGTAGCCGTCGGCCACCAGGCGTTCCAGAATGCCCGGCAGTGCTTTCACCGTGCGTTCATGAATGTCATGAAACAGCACAATGCCGCGGCCTTCTTTTTCTACCGACTTCAGCACGCGTTCCACAATCGAGCTGGGCACCGGGTCGGCCCAGTCGAGCGAATCAATGTTCCACATCACTGAGCGCAGGTGCGCGGCCGACAACACGTCCAGCCCTTCGTCGTTGCGCGCGCCATACGGAAAGCGAAAGAGCGGCGAACGCCGCGCATCCACCGCTTTCAGCAATTCATCAGTGCCCAGCATTTCTGATTTGAGGCCCGCACCATTGAGCTTGGAAAGCTGTGCATGCGTCATGCTGTGGTTGGCCAGCGTATGGCCGGCCTCCAGCAGCTTGCGGCTGATGTCTGCGCGTGGCCCCAGTTTGGTTTTGCCGTCTGCGGCCACCGTGCCCAGGTTGCTGCCTACCTGAAAGAAAATGCCCGGCACGCTGTATTGCTTCAAGATGGCTGCAATCTCATTGGTGTAAACGCCGTGCGGGCCGTCGTCAAACGTCAGCACGATGGTCTTGGGTGGCAGGCTGTAGCCAAAGACCTCGCCCTCTTCTTCGTCCTTGCTTTTGCGCGTGGTGGGCTTGGGCAGCGCGTAAGGCATCACCACGCCAAAGTCTTTCAAAATCTGCTCGCGCGTGTAGCGCTTCTTCAGGCTGGCAACATAGTCTTCCCAGCGCTCACGCTTCAGCTCAATCGCACGCGGCTCAAAGCGGCCGAACACCAGGCGAATTTCTTTCTCGTAGTTGCGCTCAATCTCAACCAGCGCGTCCAGGTCTTCACCGATGCGCTTGTGCAGCTTGATGGCCGGCAGTGACGAATCAGCCGCCACGCTGGCCTGCAGGCTGCGCAGCAGCTCCCGAAAAGCCAGCCGGTCCGCGTCAAAGAGGTTTTTGTCGCTTTCCACATAGTCCAGGATGCCCGCAATCGCATCAAAGCGCTGCGCGCTGCCAGAAGCCACCAGCGCCGCCAGCTGCGCCTCAATCTCCGCCACCCGCGCACGGTTGTCATGAAACAGCCCCTGCCCCACCTGGTTGGCCATGGCCCGTTCACCCGCACCCAGTTTCTTCTCATCGGCAAACAGCACGATGATTTTTCGGTAGCTGGCCAGCAGGTCTTGCATGCCTGTCAGGATTTTGCTGGTGTCGAGTGGGGCTGCGGCCAGAGCGGCGGCAGGCGGTGGTGCGTCTTTCTTGCTGCGGTCAGAGTCGAGGGTAATGACGATGGCGGTGGCCACTACCAGTAACAGGGTTCCTCCGGCTGTGGCGAGGGCGATCTTGGTTTTGTTGTTCATGGGTTGTTTTTATTCGGCCCGGGGCTGGGCTTTTTCCGAATCTACCATTTGATGCGTTGCCGTCAGCCTGTTGCTGGTTTTAGCGGCTCGACGTCGCACGCGTGGCCACAGCGGTGCGCAAAGCGCACTCGCAGCGGCCGGGATTTATCGGCCGCTGACGCAGCGCGCGTTGAGTGAGGTCACCACCACCGGTAGGAAAGGTTGGACCGCGCCAGGTGCTGGCTATGCGCAGGTCGGAGACGACGTGGAGCGTGCAAAAGTCTGGTGAAAATCCTCGCCACGCCAGTCTCTCGCATCAGCTCAAACATTTCCGCACATCCCTACTTTTTTATAGTAACTTCAGATGATATTAATTAGACTGCGCGCAGCCAAGGGAGGCCAATGGCATCAATCCATTTTTCCAAGGATCCAAATCAAGCCGCCGGCCCTACTCCCACGAAATGGAAAGGTGTACTTACAGCCCTGCGTGAAAGAGGAAATCCAAGCATTGCGATTTTTCGCGTATATTTTTTCGCGGCCATTTTTTGCTTTGTTAGCGTAGAACTGTGGCGAGTGGCAATGCTTGTTGGGCAGTCGATTTACATCACCTACACCGCAAAGTTCGACCCACTAACGATCATATTGGTTGTCACCGTCGTAGGTTTTTTGGGTGGTCTGCATTTATGGGAGAGAGGAGCCTACTCTTCGGCAGGGCGATTGTTGCGGAGCAAACGCGCAGATATTGCGGTGATTGGAATCACGGGTGGCGTTGGTGGATATTTCTGGGTCATGTTCGCACCTAAAGAATATGAAGCGTTCCTCCGAGCTATTCCACCGGGTCTCGCGCTTTACTCAGTAGTACTCCTCACGTTTACTGGCTTTGTAGGTTCGATCCGAGCAAGAGTCATACTATTTCTTGCCAAGTTCAAGGGGCGTTCAGCATTAATCGACGATCGGGCGATTACTAAAGACATCGAAGATGGGCTCGGAATAGGGGAAATGGCAAAGAGATTTGCGCTCAATGTAATGAATGAGCGGTCTCCGGCAAGCTTAATCTTCGGGTTAGATTCCCCATGGGGAACTGGAAAGTCGTCATTCGTTAATGTCTGTAGACAGACCTGGGAAAAACATGGCAGCACGGTAGTCTATGACTTCGAACCGCTGCGCTTTGAGGATAAGGAAAAACTCGTTCGGAAGTTTATTGACGGATTCGTAAAAGCAATAAATCAGAAGGTTTTTCTTCCTGAAATTGACCCCATCCTGAATCGGTACGCGCGCTTGGTCGGGCAGGACGAGATCAATATTCTGGGACTGAAGGTTTCCCTAAAGCCTAGTGATGAGACTATCGAGGACACTCTGGCGGACTTGCGTCAGCTTTTAGCTTCAGCGAGAACTCGAATCATTGTCATCGTAGATGACCTAGATCGTCTGGACCTTGGATCGGTCAAGGAGGTGCTATTTGCCATTCGAACGACCTTCGATCTACCCTACGTAAATTTCGTTCTTTGCTACGACACACTGAATTTGGCTGGCCTTCGCAGTGACAAGGGCGACGCCGAAAAAATCCGCGAGTTTTTGGAAAAGTACGTGAACGTCAAGTTCAGCCTATTCATTGATTCGCAAGCGATGCTTAACTACGTTACTCGAGACTTTGATACGGCGCTGGCGAAAAACGTCGCGATGAGCCCTCAGAAGATCGATCAAGTTAAGAATGCAATTTCGGCACTCAAGAACATTTTTTCGAGCAACGATTATCCGGACTATCTCCCATTGGTCGGGGATATTCGCAAGATCAAACGTGTCATCAACACACTTCTGATTCTTGAGCTTGAGAAGATCGACATTTCCAGCAGCGATCTAGTTGGGGAGGATCTTTTGAACTTGCTCCTTCTATATCTTAATTTCCCAGATACTTTCAGAAAAGTGTACGACTCGGAAACGAATGGGAGGAATGGACCGTTCTCAATCAGAATGTCGAAAAATGACAAAAATTTAGGACGACTTTATTGCAATACCGATGAGTACTCTAAGCTGCTTCCGAGCCTTTCTATTCCACAGGCATTTTTACTAAACAAGATTTTCGGCGTTGATTCTCGGTTGAGGGATGTGCATGGGAAAGTTACCGAAGACCAGATTCTTTCCTTCGCTTGTTTCAATGGTTTAGCAGGAAACGCAGAAAGAAATCTGGAGCGCTACATTCACGCGATAGTAAGAGTAGCAAAGACGAATAAGAAAGATGGCTTGCGATACTTGGCCGAGAAGAAAAAGCAGCTTTACGCCGGAACACCGATTGCGGGTATCTTGGCTGAATCGGAGTTCGATATTACCAATGGAGAGTCGCTTCAAGACCAATTTTGGAGCATCCTGGCGAACACCGCACACGAGGCACCGGCTGAGATTGGCCCTTTGTTAATAGACCATATTCTCAAGACGATTGCTGAGTATTCGCACCTTGAACTGCCAGAAATTGGGTTAGGTGCGCGGGACAACTTGCCCTATGTCCTGATCAAAATTGTTGAAGATGCTGGTTGGGGTGGTGATTCGTCGGGTCGACGGGTGAATACACCTGAAAACATAGCCGAAATCGCGCATCGGATTCTTGGCCTTGGTCCATTTGAGCATTCAGGAATTCTCCGGCGCTTGGCTGAAATCGAACGCGGCCCTCTTGGCATGTTCGACATGCTTCTTTTTCGGCTTCAATGCTGTGCAGACAGAGGTGGTCACACTTTCAATATTTCACGAGCGCTTGCACTCTATGAGAATGCCAATGCGCCAATAGCAGGGCTGACTTCAGAGATTGCAAGACATCAGATGCGAATTGCTTCCCAGCAAGCCTTCTCTCTGTTTCGCCGAAATTACATCGATAGTGGGAAAAACTTTCTTCTTGAAGTGGACAAGTTGTCAGTAGAAAAACTAGTTGGCACCAGAAGTTCCTACCTGAACAGCAAGCTGGCCGATGGAACAGTTACTCAACAACAAGTCAATGAAGTCGCGGATTTAGCCCGATCACGAATTAAGAGTTTTTGTATATACCAGTTGTCGAACGACATCATCAGTTCCGGAGTCGGATGTGGGTATTACGATATTTCCGGGACGAAAGACAACCATGAGATCAAGCGTTGGATGAGTGAGTATCTTTTCGGAGTGTGCTTCGCATTGGATGCCGCGGCATCCAATGCGGAGTGTTTTGTGGATTACATGCTTCTCGGATTTGAAAGACTGTTCGGTAGCCCTGGAGCGCAAGATTTCGTCCCGGATCTGGGATCATTCAGTCGGGTATTGGACGCCGACCAGTTGCGTGCATATTGGATCACCAACGAACAGCGATACAGAGATATGAAATTGAATGAGGTCGATCGGAATGTTCGCACTAGCAACGTCGTTTTAGCCTATTCTGAAGCGGTACCCCGCCTGTTTAGCGCTCTTGGCAAATGGACTTCTAAATAATAAGATTCAGGTTCTCCATGCAGAGTTGCTAGTCTTAAGACGACTACGAGTTTCTCAAAAAACTTTGTCGAGGGTGCTTGTTCATGCGAGACATTCAAACGTAGGCGGTTCCTAAGTAATCCCCACCAAATAGCCTGGAGGGCAAATTTCCGCTTGCCTCGTCATCCCTTGTCCTACGCCGTACCCCGCGCACCAGGCTTACCTTGTCCTTTTAAGGAGAGACAAGATGAGCAAACAGCAGCAAGACTTCAAAACCTTGATGAAAGAGCGGCAGCAGGTCGCAGCCGCGTATGTCAGTGGCGACGCGGCGCCACTGGGGCGTGTCGTGGCGCAGGAGTCACCGGCCACCTTTATGAGCCCGGGCGGCGGGGTGGTGCGGGGCACGCAGGAAGTGTGGTCGCGCTACCAGCAAGATGCCGGCCGGTTTGAGGCGGGCAGTACGACCCAGCTGGAAATTCTCGACATGGCGGCGGGCGATACCGTTGCCTTCTGGACGGGCATTCAAAAAGCGCAGGCCCGCATGAAGGGTGAGCCAGAGCCCGTGGCGAACAAGCTGCGGGTAACCGAGGTGTTCAGGCGCGAAGGCGATGCCTGGAAGCTGGTGCACAGGCATGCGGACCCGCTGGTTGAGGCGAAGCACTAGCCCCACGGTCGCTCACTTCGTGTAGCTTCCTGCCCCTCGAGGAGGCCGCAGGCGGGCAGCCCTTTTTCCGTGCAAGGGGCAGGGACCCGCCGCAGGCTCGCAGTGGGGGAGCGTGGGGGCTCTACTTCCGGCTAATCACCACAGCACCACCGGCGCCCTTGGCGTCGGCATTCTGGCCACGCAGCAGGTTCTGGCTGCCGATGTTCAGGGTGTAGTTGTCGGCGTTGTATTTGCCGGTCCCAAGCAGGTACACCGGGTTGCTGCCGTTGAGTGTTACGGTTTCGCCTCGCACGGTAATCATTGCGTCTTGCTGCACCCGCTTGGACTCGCCGTCGCTGTTGGCAAAGCCCAGCACCAGCACGCCGCGGTAGCTGCCGTTGCCAAGGTTTTCCCTCACGCGCAGGGTGCCGTTGGCGGTGTAACCCGTGCTCGAAACATAGTCGACCAGCCACTCACCCATCATGGGAAAGCCGCCGCCGGCCGCCTTGTTGTTGCCCTGGGGCGTGGGCTGTGTTTCGGCAGACGCCTTGACGGCGTCGCAGCCCCATGCACGCACCTTGCAGCTGGAACCACCCTTGTCCCGGCATTCCGCCATGGCCCGCGCCTGGGTGTTGGCGCTGGTGGTGCCGGTGCCCCAGCCATACGCGTTGGATCCCTTGGCCTGGTCGGCGGCATAGGCGCCGCACTGGCCGGCGAAGCGCAGCACGATGGAGCAGTCAGTACCGCATTCGCGGATAGAGCGCTGGTCGGCCAGGTCCGAACTGGGGTGGTTGAATGAAAAGCCATACTTTTCACCCTGCAGGGTGTCAATGGCCAATGAACCTGCCGCCATGGCCTGGCTGCCGGCAATGGCCAGCAACAGACTTATGGCAAACCGGGCGACGAGAATTTTCAGTCCTGAAGTCATCATGTTTCCCTCCAAGGAAATATATTTGTATGTACCTGCCTGGAGAATGCCGGCGCGCGGTGCTGCTTGCCGACAGACCCATCGGGATTATCCGCCGGGTTTTGATCGGCGAAGCACGTTTACAGGGGGCTGCCTGCGGCAAAAGCCGCAGCGTGCAACACTTGGGTTTCATCTGCCTTGGTCCGCGCACCCCGCGAAAGCCGAAGCGCATCAACAGCCAAACAAGCGAAGGAAACCCGCATGCCCACGCCTGAAACCGTAGACCGCTTTGTTGCCCGCGTTGAACAGAACGCGCACACCGAAGCGATTGAAGAGTTCTACACGCCTGACGCCACTATGCAAGAGAACCAGCAGCCGCCGCGCCGTGGGCGCGACAAGCTGGTGGAGGGTGAGGCAAAAGTGATGGCGCGCGTGAAGTCGGTCACGTCAACCTGCGTGCGGCCGGTGTTTATCAGCGGTGACAAGGTCGTCATCCGCTGGGTGTTCAATTTTGTGTGGGCCGACGGCAGCACCATGCGCATGGAAGAACTCGCTTACCAGCGCTGGGAAGGCGAGCGCATTGCCGAAGAAACGTTCTTCTATGACCCGGCCCAGCGCACGCCGGTGCCGGCCAAGTAAGCAGGCCGGCGCGGTCGTGCGGGGAGCGCGATCAAGCTGCCTTGATCTCGATGCGCCGGGGCTGTGCGTGCTGCGCCTTGGGTATGCGCAGCTTCAGCACACCGTTCGCGAGTTCGGCGCTGACTTTCTCGGTGTCGAGCTCCTTGCTGAGCGTGAACACGCGGTGAAAGCGGCCCAGCCCCACTTCGGTGTGGGTTGACTGCAAACCTTCGGGCGCAGACAGGGCCGACTCGGCATCAATCGTCAGCGTGTCGGCCTCTACCTGCAGGTGCAGCTTGTCGCGCGGCACGCCGGGCAGGTCGGCATACAGCGTAATGCCGGTGCTGTCTTCAATTACATCGACGGGCGGCGTCAGCGCGCCATTGGCGTAGCGCGATGTGTCTTTCTGCGCCACTTCGTTTGCTTGCCCGGTTTGCATGCTGCGGCCGGTGGTGCTGCCGTTGTTGGCGCTTCCATTACCGCTGCTCCGTGCGGCGCCGCTGTTGCCGCCGGTTTGTTGTGTGTTGGCGTAGTTCATGGCTTGCCTCCTTTCACTGGATGGCGATGCGGCGCGGCTGGGCTGAAGCGCGCCGCTGGATGGTGATGTGGACCAGGCCGTCCTTGAAGCTGGCGTTCACGGCGTCGGGGTCGGCGTCGTCGGGCACGGTGAGCACGCGGCGGAAGCTGCCGGCAAAGCGCTCATTGATGTGCAGGGTCGATTGCGCGCCCGCTTCGGGCAGTTCAGTCTTGCGCTCGCCGGCAATGGTGAGCAGGCCGCGCTCCAGGCTGACGTCGAGCGACTTCGGGTCAATGCCCGGCGCAAAGGCATACACCTCTATCGTTTGCGGTGTGCCGCCAATGTTCAAGGCGGGAAAGCTGCTGCGGCCAAAGCCGCGAATGCTGGGAGACAGATCGAAGGCCTGCTGCACGTCGCGCTGCAGGCGATCGAGTTCGGCGAACATGTCGCGCGGAAATAACGATCGGTACATGGCGAAAACCTCCATACGGGTTGAACATCAGTGCGCTGGAAAACCCCCAAAAAAGCGGCTTCCGGCGCCCGGGAAGAGGATGTAGGAATTGCCAAAAAAATTTCAAGAGGGAATTTGCGCACGTCACTCTCAGGCGCGGCGGGCCTGCAAAAGGGCGGCCCAGGCAGCGGCGTTGCGGTCAGGTTTAAAACTTTTTTCGCAAGTCACCCACGCGTGAGCCGCACAGCACAACGCCCCGGTGCACGTGAATGCACCGGGGCGTCTGGCTGGCGTTTCTTTTTCGGCCTGCTCAGCGCTTGGCGATCAGGCGGTAACCCAGCAGCAGCACGATGGAGCCAAGCACGGCGGCGATGAAGCCGGCCGTTTCGCCTTGCTGGTACCAGCCCATGGCCGCGCCCAGGTAGGTGGCAAGGAATGAGCCCGCAATACCGATGAGCACGGTGATGATGAAGCCGCCAGGGTCGCGGCCGGGCATCAGGAACTTGGCGACAAAGCCGATGATGAAGCCAATGATGATGGTCCAGATAATTGACATAGCGTCTTCCTAAAAAAAAAGGGGAAACCCAGGACGCGGGCAAGAGCCCGCGATGACTGGCTTACTTGGCGGCTTACTTGGTCGGTACTACGGCCTTGGCCATTTCCAGGTGGGCTTCCACCTTGGGCAGCATCTTGCCGGCCAGCGCCTTCAGGTCGGCGTCTTTGGCGTCCTTCTGGATCTTGGTCAGCAGCTTGATGGTGGCTTCGTGGTCGCCCACACCGGCGCGCTTGGCGTATTCCGTGTCAAACAGGTTGCCCGACAAGGCCTTCATTGCGGTGGCCTTGGTTTTGGCCATCACGCCGGGGCCGTCGGGCAAGGTCACACCTTTGGCGCGGGCCAGTGCCTGCACTTCGGCCAGGGCGCTGTTGTGGTCGTCAATCATTTGCTGCGCAAATTTTTTGATCTCGGCGTTCTGCGATTTTTCCAGCGCCATCTTGCCGCTTTCGATCTCGGCGATGTTGGCCTGGGCCAGGTCGTCCAGCATGCCCTTGTCGGCACGGGCCAGCTTGCCGGCATCTGCCGCTGTTGAGGTGCCTGCGGTGGTGCTGGTCTGGGCCGTGGCGGGCAGGGCAGCCAGTGCCAGGGCAGAAGCGGCCACGGCGGCCAGTGCCACGCTGCTGAGTTTGAATTTCGATCGGTTCAATCGGTTCAACATGAGGGCCTCCTTTGAAGGGGTGGTTGTTGACGGGTTGATTCGGTATGGGGGAACAGACGCCGCGAAGATAGGAATTAGCAAACCAGCAAGCCGCGGCAGATAGCGTTGTACTTTCGCCGCTGTAGCGGCCGTGCGTTGCAGGAGGCCGGGCAGGCTCTGTGTAGGAATTTGCTTGCGCGTGGTGTCCGGCTGCCGCGCACGGGCGCCCGGCCTTTTGTTCAACAAATGCCGCGTGGTGCGATACGATGGCCGCCTGGACAATTTGTCTGAAATTCGAATCGCCTGACTCGCCGGAGGCCGCGCACCATGAAAAACCCCAGCAACACGCCCAGCAACAAGCATTTGCTCGCCGAGCTGAAGAACATTGCCGAAGGCCTGGGCAAAACGTTCGCGCCGTTTTGCGAAGTGGTGGTGCATGACCTGACACACCCGAAGAACGCGATCCTGGCGATTGAAAACAACCTGAGCGGCCGCCGCCTGGGCCAGCCCGCCACCGAGCTGGGCCTGGCGCGCATCCAGGACCCGGACTACCCCGCGGTGATCGCCAACTACGCCAACCAGTTTGCCGACGGCCGCAAGGTCAAGAGCACGTCGGTGGGCATTCGCAATGAAGAAGGCGAGTATGTGGCGGCGATCTGCCTGAACGTGGACCTGACGCTGTTCAACGGCTTCCAGGCGGCGATGTCGCAGTTCACCGCCATTGAAAGCAGCGCCGTCACCGAAACACTGGACGCCGCCAATGCCGACCGCATACAACAGTGCATTGACGAATTTGCCGCGGCCCGCGCCACCACCTCACGCTCGCTCAAGCCGGCAGACCGCAAGCAGCTGGTGCAAGACCTCAGGAAAGCGGGCTACCTGGAGATTCGCCGCGGCGCGGAGATAGCCGCCGCGCACATGGGCGTTTCGCGCGCCACGGTGTACAGCGACGCGAAGTAGGCGAAAACCAGCCGAAAAAGCTCTGCACAGCCAAAAATTAGCCGATTTTGAGCATGAAATTGACCGTCAGCCCAATCAGAACCGGCGCGAGCAGCTATAAAAAAGATAGCGACCACGGGGCGGCACACACAGCAAGGCGTTGAGGCAAAACCCTTACAAAAGAACTCTTACAAATCCCACAGCGCCCAACGCCCACGCGGGCGCTATTGGGATGATGATGTTGTACGAATAACCTGAGGAGGACGACATGAAATTCACCCTGATCAAAACAACCACGGCCCTGGCGGCAATGGCCGCGCTGGGCGGCTGCGCAAGCGGTGTGGGCGTGCAGCCCAACATCAAACCGGTCTGGCTGGGCGGCATCACCACCGGCGTGTACGACGGCGGCAACGACGACTTGCTGACCGCCGGCCTGGGCAAGAGCGGCCTGGCCGCAACGGCGCCGCTGCCGGTCGACCCCCTGAACCCGAGCGCGGCCGAGTTGCGCCGGATTGCGATTTACAACAACTACCGCGCCATCCTCGACATTTCCGCGGGTGGCGGCTACGGCACGCTGTACGGCCCCAACGTGGATGCCAAAGGCAATATCACCGCCAGTGAAGGCAAGATCGCCGGTACCGAATACATCGCCTATTCAGACGACGGCAGTGGCCGCCAGAACGTCACGATGATGGTGCAGGTGCCGGCCAGCTTCAACCCGGCGAGCCCGTGCATCGTCACCGGCACCTCGAGCGGTTCGCGCGGTATCTACGGCGCGATTGGTTCGTCGGGTGAATGGGGCCTGAAAAACGGCTGCGCCGTGGCCTATACCGACAAGGGCACCGGCAGCGGCATGCACGACCTGCAGAACAACACGGTGAACCTGCAGAACGGCCTGCGTGCCGACGCAGTGGCGGCCGGCACGGCCTCCAACTTCACCGCCAACCTGACACAGGCTGAGCGCACAGCCTTCAACGCGGCCACGCCCAACCGTTTTGCCGTGAAGCATGCGCATTCACAGCAGAATTCCGAAAAAGACTGGGGCCGCTACACGCTGCAGGCGGTTGAGTTTGCCTACTTCGTGCTGAACGAGCGCTATGGCAAGCCTTCGCCCGACGGTGGCGGCCGCCTGAAGACGCTGAACCCGTCGAACACCATCGTGATTGCCTCCAGCGTGTCCAACGGCGCGGGTGCGGCACTGGCCGCGGCCGAGCAGGACACGCAGGGGCTCATCAGCGGCGTGGCCGTGGGCGAGCCCCAGGTGCAGCTGGTGCCCGATGCGCGGCTGAGCGTGCGGCGCGGCAGCAGCACGCTGGCCGGCACCGGCAAGCCGCTTTATGACTACACCACACTGGCCAACCTGCTGCAGCCTTGTGCTGCGCTGGCCTCGCCCGCCACCAATGTCTTCAACACCATCAACCCGGTCATCGCCGCGAGCCGCTGCAGTGCGCTTAAGGCCAACGGCATGGTCGCGGGCAACACCACGGCCGAGCAGGCGGGCAGCGCCATGGCCACGCTGGTGCAGGCAGGCTGGCAGCCCGAGGGCAACGACCTGCAGGCGTCGCACTATTCGTTTGCCACCCTGCCGGTGGCGCTGACCTACGCCAATGCCTACGGCCGTGCCGGCGTGCAGGACAACCTCTGTGGCTACAGCTTTGCCGCCACGGCCCCTGCCGCTTCGCCCACGCCCAACCTGCCGGTGCCTGCGCCGGCGGGCCCGCTGGCCACGTCATTCGGCACCGGCAACGGCATACCGCCCACGGTGGGCGTGAACATCGTCAACAACGCCAGCCTCGGCGGCCCGATGCTGGACTCGGCCTCCATCTCTGCCGGCAACGTGCAGGACTACAACAGCGCCGGCGCCCTGTGCCTGCGCAACCTGGCCACGGGAAACACCCCCGACGCCCTGCGCGTGCGCGAAGGCATCCAGCAGGTGCTGCGCACGGCCAACCTGCAGGGCAAGCCTGCGCTGATCGTGCATGGCCGCTCTGACACGCTGGTGCCGGTGGCGTTTACCTCGCGCCCCTACTTTGGCCTGAACAAGATGGTGGAGGGTTCGCGCAGCAAGCTCTCGTACGTCGAAGTCACCAACGCCCAGCACTTTGATGCCTTCCTGGGGTTCCCCGGCTATGGCCAGCGGCTGGTGCCGCTGCACCGCTATTTCATCCAGGCCATGGACATGATGTATGCCCACCTCAAAACCGGCGCACCGCTGCCGGCCAGCCAGGTGGTGCGCACTGTGCCGCGCGGCCTGAGTGGCACCACGCCCAACCCGATCACGCCCGCCAATGTGCCGCCCATCAAGCTACAGGCGGACGCGCCGGACCGGATCACGTTCTCCAGCAATGTGGTGACGGTGGCTGATTGAGTGATGAAGGCGTACAGGAAAACAGGGACCGACATGCGTTTGGGTGCTTGGCCTACGCTGCGTTCCCGGCAGCCCGGTATCTTGGTAACTGGCTGACGTGACACGACGAACGTTGGCCCGGGATACCCCTCGCGATGGCCTCGCAAGGGTCTCGCCAGGGTTTCCTGGACCTTCCCGTCGAATTCATCAGGAGTCATCATGAACAAGGATCAAGTCAAAGGCGCAGCCAAAGACGCAGCTGGCAAGGCACAGGAAGCTGCCGGCAAGCTCGTGGGCAGCAAGGACCAGCAAGCCAAGGGCCTGGCCAAGCAGGTGGAAGGCTCTGTGCAGAAGAATTATGGTGATGCCAAGGAAGTCGTGAAAGACGCGACCAAGGGCAACAAAGGCTTCTGAAGCTTTTGAGCCAGCATGTCCGGCTTGCCGGGCAGCCAGAACAGCGGCGCATTGGCGCCGCTTTTTTATGGGCGTTTGTTTTTAGCCCTGCGCGGCGGCAGGCAGACCCGGCCAGCCACCTATCCGGGATGCCCGTCCGCGCGCGCACGGGTCAGGGCCGGCCAGTAGCCCACGGCATACAGCGCGAAGCCTGCGGACCACAGTGCGGCCGAAACCAGCACGGCGTGCAGCGTCTCGGCCGGCGCGATGATCGGCACGAACACGCGCACCAGTGCCGAAGCGAGGACAAGCACATAGCAGGTGACTTCGGTGCGGCCCGCCTGGAGCGGCCGGCCGGTATGGCCGAGCGCGGTGCGCGTCATCATGCCGATGATGAGCCCGCCGATGGCGCCCACCGTCAACGCGTGGGTTGCCGCAGAGGGCGTGACCCAGCCAGCTGCGGCCAGGACGCGCAGCACCAGGTGCACCGGAATCCAGAAGTAGGCGGCATGCAGTACCCAGACCAGCGGTGTGTGCATGGTCTTCCACGGTTGCCACAGTGCCCAGCGCACAAGGTGTGCGGCCGCGCAAACACCGGCCAGCGCCGCCAGGGGCGCGCCCTGCAGCTGCAGCGCATCGGCCAGCAGCAGCGCCAGCACCGAGCCCAGCGCTGCTTTCTCGAGCCAGGGGCGGCGGGTGGCGTTGGCACCCGGCACGCCGTTGTTGGTAAACATGGGGATCACGCGGCCACCCATCACGGCCATGATGAAGAGCATGACGTCAAGCGCAGCCTGAATGCCGACCCAGCCTGGCAGCTGCATGAGCCCGAGCTGCGCAAGATGCACCGCCAGCACGGCCACCGCCATCAGCAGCAGCAAGCCGATGAAAAAGTAGTTGCGGCGATTGCGCGCGGCGATGAAGGGAACCGCCAGCGCAACGGCCGCGACCAGCGGAAACGCAACGTTGACCGCCGCCGCAGCCCAGCCGAAGGGCGTGAGCACAAGCACCCGCCCGGCCACCCAGAGCGCCGCCAGCGCGGCCAGCGGCAGGCCGGTGGGCGTGGGGCGGTTGGACCAGTTGCGCCCGGCCGTGAACAGGAAGCCCACCACCACAGCCAGCGTGAAGCCGAACAGCATTTCGTGCGCATGCCACATCGGCCCCTGCAGGTAGGGCTGGCCCAGCCAGCCGGCGAACTGCAGCGCCCACAGGCCAATCGACAGCGCAGCGAACACGCTTGCCAGCAGGTAGAAGGGCCGAAAGCCGGTTTGCCAGAGCGCGATGCCTTGCGGTCCCGCCGTCGGAAAAGGTGAGCTGTCAGGCGGGGTTTTGATGGGGATGGACTGTGTCATAGCGAGGTCTTTCCGGGTTGCGTGGCGATCGTTGCGCCGTCGTTGATACGCCATGCGACAGCGGCGCCAGCGACGGTTGCGGCAAAGAGCGCGATGGCTGCGGCGTTGAGGGTGGCGCCGGTGGCGCGCAGCGGCGGGTCGAACAGGCCGAAGCCGAGCCGCGCGATGAGGGACAGGTGAAGCGCCGCGAGCGGCACGTAGAAGAAAGCGCCGAACTGCAGCTTCACGCGTGCGATGGCCGGCAGGATCACCGGCGCGTGGCCCATCATCATGCTGACAATAAACCCCAGGCCGAGCGCGTGAAGCGCCATGTCGCGCAACGGCAAGCCCAGCGCCGTGGCGGCCCATGCCGCGCCGGCCACCGCCAGCCAGCCGTAGCCGCTGAGTAGGCACACCGCCATGTAGCGGCTGAGCCCGTGGGCCAGCACCGTGCGGCGGGCAATGTCGAATATGGCCAGCCACATTGCCAGCAAGGCCAGTGCTGCGCCGTACAGCAGCCCGCCCCACACGGGTGATACGGCCGACGCCGCGGCGCCGACAAGCATGGCAGGCAGCACGGCCTGGAGCGACCACTGCGCGGCGGGTCGGCGGCGCATCAGGCGCGTCATTTCCAGGCGTTCGGCCGCGATGGTCATCACGAGGAAGGCGAACCACCATGGCAGGATCGCGCCGCTGCCGAAACCGAATGCGAACAGCAGGTTGCCGGCCAGCCAGGCCCCCGCGCCGGCGAGCAGCAGCCAGGTGTGAGCCGCGCGCTGGCGCCACACCACCACGGCATTGACGGCCGTAAAAGCAGCCGCTGCGGCTACGCCCAGCCAGGCGCCTGCCTGTGCCTGCCCGAGCAGCAGGCACAGGCCGCCCAGGCCCGAGGCGAGAGGCGCAAAAAAAGCGGCACGCAGTTTGACGGCCACCGCCCGTTCAATACCGATGACCGTGCCCAGGAAGCCGCAGATCATCAGTGCGGCATGCGAAAGGGCGGCATGGCCGAGCCAGGCGGCATCGGCCACGGCGGGCAGGGCCACGCCTGCGCGCAGCAAGCCACCTGCGATACCGGCCAGCAGCGACAGCACCACTACTGCCGGCAGCAGTAGCCGCGCGCCCACCTTGACCCAGGGCGGCGCGGCTCTGTGGTGCAGCGTTGGGCGAAGCGGGCGTGAGGGTTTCACCAGCCCATGAAGCGCTTGGCGCTCTCGCTCATTTGGTCGGTAGACCAGGGAGGGTCCCACACCAGTTCGACTTCGATCAGGAGTTCGGGCGGCACGGCGCGGTCCAGCTCGGTTTCCACTTCTTCGATGATGAGGTCGGTCACCGGGCAGGCGGCTGAGGTCATTGTCAGCAGCACATGCAATTTTTCTCCGGTCACGGTGACGCCATAGATCAGCCCGACGTCGACGATGGTCATCGCGACCTCCGGGTCGACCACCCGCCTCAGCGCGTCGATGATGGGCTGGCGCAGCGCCTCGGGCCCGTCGTAGGGAAAGGGTGGCTTGCACACGCTTGCGGCAACGCCGGTGCCGGCGGGGGCTGCATTCATGAGGCACGCCCGGCCGGTGAAGCGGCAGCCGTGCGGCCGGTGAAGAACACCCTGGCGAGCGACTGACGGTTGCGAGCGAGGTCTGCCAGCGTGTAGCGGTCGAGCACGCCGTAAAACGCGTCGACCGCTTCGCCAAGCACGCCGCGCAGGCGGCAGATGCGGGTGATGGCGCAATGGCCGCCCGCCGCTTCAAAGCATTCGGCCGGTACGTCCGTTCCTTCGGTTGCGCGCACCACCTCGCCCACAACGATCAGCTCCGGCGCTTTCGCCAGTGCCAGCCCGCCGCCCTTGCCGCGCACGTTGGCCAGCCAGCCGTTCTTGCCGAGGAAGTGCACGACCTTGGTCAGGTGGTGTTCGGACACGTCAAACGCATCCGCTATCCCGGCGATGGTGGCGCGCCGCTCTGGCTGCGCCGCCAGGTAGATCAACACACGCAGGCTGTAGTCGGTGAAAGCCGTGAGTTTCATGGCGGCTTGCCGGGTCAGGGCCCCGCTGTTGCGGGCACCGCGGTCATGCCGGCCGGCTGCACGGCCGGGCGGCGCAGCAGGCGCGCGGCGTACCAGGCCAGGAAGCACGCACCGATGGCGAACAGGATGTCGCCGGGCACGCGCATCCAGACCAGGGTTTCCATCACGCCGGAGTGGATGATCTCGGGCGAGCGGGCGTACCACAGACCCTTGGTGATGCTGGCCCAGGCCTGGTAGATGCCGGCAGGCAGCAGCGACAGGAAGACCATCATTGCCAGGCCGATGTTCAGGCTCCAGAAGGCGGGCTTGAGCAGGTTGTCGGCATGCAGGTGGCGCGCATACAGGCCGCGCAGGCAGAACAGCATGAGGCCGATGCCCAGCATGCCGTAGACACCGAACAGCGCGGCATGGCCGTGGGCCGCCGTCATGTTCAGCCCCTGCATGTAGTACAGCGAGGCCGGCGGATTGATGGCAAAGCCCAGCAGGCCGGCGCCCACGGTGTTCCAGAAACCGACTGCCACAAAACACATCACGGGCCATTGGTAGGTGGCGAGCCACGGCATGGCTTTGGAGCGCCGGTAAGTTTGCAGGGCTTCCAGGCCGATCAGTGTCAGCGGCACCACTTCGAGCGCCGAGAACACCGCGCCGACGGCGATGACCGAGATCGGCGTGCCGGTGAAATACAGGTGGTGCAGGGTGCCCAGGATGCCGCCGAACAGGAACACGATGGTCTCGGCGATGATGGCGCGGTTGGCGCTTTCGGTGCGCACCAGGCCCAGCTTGGTGAAGATCAGCGCGACGACGGCGGTGGCGAACACTTCAAAGAAGCCTTCCACCCAGAGGTGGACCAGCCACCAGCGCCAGTACTCGATCATCGAATAGTGGGTGTGCTGGCCCCAGGTGAGTGACGAGGCGTAGAAGCCGCCAATGCAGGTGGCCGACAGGAACACCATGGCGATCAGGCCGCGCGTTTCCGAAGGTTTGACCAGTGCCGGCCACAGCGCGCGGCCCAGCAGGAATACCCAGAACAGCAGGCCCACGAACAGCAGCAGCTGCCAGACGCGGCCCATGCTGGTGAACTCCAGGCCCTGGTTGCCGATCCAGAAGCTGAAGTCGACGCCGCGATGCTGCAGCGTGCCCAGCCAGCCGGTGGCGGTAGAGCCGACCACGATGGCGATCAACGCCCAGAACAGCACGTCGACGCCGAGCTTTTGCAGCTTGGGTTCACGGCCCGACAGCAGCGGTGCGATGTAAAGGCCCGTAGCCAGCCAGGCGGTGGCGATCCAGAAGATGCCGACTTGCGTGTGCACCGTGCGGCTGACCACATAGGGCAGCACCTGCGCAAGCGGCAGGCCGAAGAAGGATGACCCCTCAACTGCGTAATGCGCGGTGACCACGCCCATGCCGATTTGCAGCAGCATCAGGCCGATCACGGCAAAGAAGTACTTGCGCGTGGCCTTCATCGAAGGTGTGGCAACGGCGCCCAGCAAAGGGTCGGCCTGGGGCGGCTGCGCCTCAGGCCCATGCCGCTGGCTTCCGTGCAGCCACAGCATGGCGGCGATGCAGGCCAGCAACAGGACGATGCTGACCATCGACCAGATGGCGGCCGAGTTGGTCATGGTGTTGCCCACCAGCGGCTCGTGCGGCCAGTTGCTGGTGTATGAGAGGTTCTCTTCTCCGGGACGGTCGGTGACGGCGGCCCAGGAAGTCCAGAAGAAGAATGCCGCGAGCGCCTGGCGGTCGGCCGCGTCGGGCAGCGCGCCTTCGATCATGGCGTATTGCTCGCGCAAGGCGTCCAGGCTGGCGTCGTGGCCGAACAGGCCTTCGTAGTGGCGCGCCACCTCACGGATGGCTTGCGCCCGCGCGGGTGTGACGGTGACGGCGCCGCTGGCCGCGTCATAGGTGTTGCGGCGCATTTCTTCCTTGAGCGCCGCTGCGACTGCGCCGCGGTCTGAGGCCGTGAGCGCGGCGGGCGCCTTGCGAAGCTCCTGCGTGCGCAGGGCCTGCAGGGCCAGCGCTTCCCGATGCAGCCAGTCGGCAGACCAGTCCGGCGCCACATAAGCGCCGTGGCCCCAGACGCTGCCTTGTTGCTGGCCGCCGCTGGCCAGCCAGGCGCGCTGCCCTCTTTGCACTTGCTCGCCCGTGAAAAGCACGTCGCCTGTGGTGCTGACGACGGCTGTGGGGATGGGTGGTGCGGTCAGGTAAATCTGCCAGCCGAGGTAGCCGAGCGCCCCGAAGGACAGGACGAATACGAAGCCGAGCCAGCGCCACAGCATGTTGTTGTTTTTCATCGGGTTTTCTTGGGAAGTCTTGAGTGGGAATGCGTGGAAGTTAGCCGCCACCGCAGGCGCCGCAGCACTGCTTGCTACCCTGCGCGGGTGCAAGCCGGGTGATGGCGACGCGCCAGGTGTCGGGCCCCTGCTCCAGGTAGTCCCAGGAGAATCTGCCGGGCAGGTCCATCATGAACCGGGCATGCAGGGGCTTCGGGTTGTGGTCGTTGATCAACTCCATGGCCTGGCCGGTGCCGAGTTGGCCGAATGTCGAGAAGACCAGCGGATGGCGCTCGCTGGGCGCGAGCTCGCGGAGATCCACCCTGGTGTGGGAAGCGGTGTGTGTCATGGGGATTCTTTCAAAGGAATCGCGAGTGGTCTTCATAAGATGCATTCGAGATACACCTATGGTTAGCCATCGGTCCCTGGGCGCTGTTGATGCAGATCAAACGGAGCCGCGATAGGTCGCTATAGACAGCGATTCCCGGGGGTTTGCTTTTTGAAGCCGACGAAGCGTGCGGCAGCGCCTAGACGCACGCTGGCGGGTGAGCGTGGTTTCGGTGCGGTTTCGGAGGGCGGGCTCAGCGGACGCTCATGGGCACCGCTTGAAAGAGCTCATATCAAGGCCTGCCGGGTAGCGACAAGAGCGGCATGGCGCCGCTTTTGTGTGTGGGCTTGTTTTAGCGGGCGCCTGAGCAGAACGCCTGCCGCTTGAACGTGGGGATTACTGGGGCAGCAGCGGAGCCGTACCGCCCAGGCTGGCCGCATGGGCCTGGCAATAAAGCACCAGCTTTTCCACGTCCTGCGATTTGTCGAACACCTCGTCGGCGCCGAGCTCGCGGCAGTAGTGCAGGATGTTTTCCTGGTTGTGGCTGGTCAGCACCACGACCTTCTGGCGGGCCGTGCGCTGCTGGCAGTCTTTCAGCACGCCAAAGCCGGAGCCTTCGGCGAGAAAGAGGTCGACGATTGCAAGGTCCCAGTCATCGTGGTGGGAACCCAGCCACTGGCGGGCACTGGACTCGGAATCGGCGTGGCCGACGAAACGCAGGGGTGCGATTTCTTCCATGGCCTCAACCAGTGTTTTGCGTATGTCCGGCTTGTCTTCGACAAGAAACGCGTTGATGACCATGGGTACCTCTGAAGTTAATCCATGAAGTTAGCCATCATCCTGCGCCGGGGCTGTGGTCGTGCATCACCGGGGGATGTAGGCTCAATCCCACTGTAGTTCAGCGGGCTCCCCAGAGCGGTAACGGTACGTAACGCTAACGGCTTAATCGCCGAACGGTCACGTTGCGCAGATTAATGGTGGTGTCCATGCTCGCCGTGCACATGGCGGTGGGCAATTTCTTCCTCCGAAGCAGCGCGCACGTCAGTCACTTTCAGGGTGAAACGCAGGGCCTTGCCGGCCAGCGGGTGGTTGCCGTCCAGCAGGACGGTGTCGCCCTTGATCTTCGTGACGTTGAAGACATGCTCGCGGCCGTCGTCGCCCCGGCCTTCGAGCTGGCCGCCCACTTTGACCCCGGGCGGAAACTGCGTGCGGGGGATGGTGCGCACCAGGCTTTCGTCGCGCAGGCCGAAGGCGTCCGCCGGCTCCAGCGCCAACACGGTCTGGAAGCCTTTTTCCTGGCCGTCCAGCGCTTCTTCGATCTTGGGCAGGGTGTTGCCATAGCCGCCGTGCAGGTAAACCATGGGGGCGCTGCTTTGCTCGACCAGCTTGCCCTGGGCGTCTGCCACCTTGTAGCTAAGGGTAACGGCGGTGTTTTTTCCGATTTTCATGGTGTTTTTCCAGATCTCTGGTGCGTGAAAAACGCTGATTCTCGCCGACCCGGGCCAAAACCGTCCGGACGGCCGGGCACCGCGGTGCAGTGCCCCCTTGAGGCGTGGGGGTTTGACGCGGCCTTGCAGCGCCGGTACGAGATCTTCATAGAATCATGCAACATGATAAGTTACATGAAATTAAGAGGCCGGCTTTCCGCCGTTTTGCATGCCCTGCTGCATATGGCCCATCGCCAGGGGCCGATGACGTCGGACGAGCTGGCGGCCTGCCTGCGCACGCACCCGGTGGTGGTGCGGCGCACCATGGCAAGCCTGCGTGATGCCGGTTTTGTGGTGTCGGAGCGAGGCCATGGCGGCGGCTG
Source organism: Polaromonas sp. P2_G11 (assembly GCF_056403595.1). Taxonomy (NCBI): domain Bacteria; kingdom Pseudomonadati; phylum Pseudomonadota; class Betaproteobacteria; order Burkholderiales; family Comamonadaceae; genus Polaromonas; species Polaromonas sp. P2_G11. The sequence goes on from NZ_JBFUFE010000004.1 coordinate 433,485, forward strand.
GGTGCTGGCGCGGGAGCTGGCTTCCGTCACGCTGCTGGACGTGCAGATGGCTGTGGGCGATGCCGGCGCGCCGGGCGCCGAAGAAGGCGCCCATGCGGACGGCTGTGTCATTGAACAGTCTGTGCAGCGCGCCCTGGCCGGCAGCCTGCGCGAGGCGGAAGCCCTGCTGATGAAACGCCTGGCGGAAGTCACGCTGGCCGACCTGTCGGCCGATTTCAACCGCGCGATGGCTGCGCACGCCCTGTCACCGGAGGCCTCCCATGCTGTATGACGCCATCATTGTGGGCGGAAGCTTTGCGGGGCAGTCTGCGGCATTGCAGCTGGCTCGCGCCAGAAGAAATGTGCTGGTGATCGACGCGGGCCTGCCGCGCAACCGCTTCGCCCCGGAGTCTCACGGCGTGCTGGGGCACGACGGCAAGCCGGGCTTCGAACTCCTGGCGACGGCCCGGGAGCAGCTGCTGGCCTATCCGACGGCAAAGATCTTCAGCGGCCGTGTGACCCGCATTGAAACCGGCGAGGCAGGATTTGTGGCGGAAGCGGAAGAGGGCATGCGCTGGTTCACCGGGCGCCGCCTGTTGCTGGCCACCGGCGTGACGGACGTGCTGCCCGACATCCCCGGCCTGGAGGCGCGCTGGGGCAAGACGGTGGTGCACTGTCCCTATTGCCATGGCTATGAAATCGGCGGTGGCGCCGTCGGTGTGCTGGGCACGGGCCCGATGTCGGTACACCAGGCGCTGATGTTTGCCGACTGGGGCGAGGTGACCCTGTTTACGCAAGGCGTGGTCGATGTGTCGGCCGAAGAGCATGGGCTGCTGGCCGCGCGCAAGGTCAGGGTCGAGCCCAGTCCTGTCGCCGAACTGCAGGGCACGGCGCCCGCGCTGGAAAGCGTGCTGTTGCAGGATGGCCGGCGCGTGGCGATCAAGGCCTTGCTGGTGGGCACGCAGGTGCGCATGGCCAGTCCGCTGGCTGAAGCGCTGGGCTGCGCGTTTGACGATTCACCGTTTGGCCCCATCGTGCGCGTCGATGCCTGGGGCATGACCAGCGTGGATGGCGTGTACGCTGCCGGCGACATGGCGCGCGTGCCGCACAGCATCACCTTCGCCACTGCCGGGGGTGTGGCGGCCGGCGTCAGGCTGCACTCTTCGCTGATCACGGAAGACGCGCAACGCGGGGAAACCGCAGCGGCATAACGCGGAAGAACGGGCGGAACGCGGCGTAAAAAGGCGGGGCTGGTTAAAGTGGTTGAAAGAGGCTGAAAAGGCCTCAATTGCCTTTTTTCACCCTGCTCACGCTTGCCCTGCCATGAACCCGTCCGAGACCGAAACCATTGAACTGCTGCCCGTGAACGGCGCCCCCCGTCAACTGTTTGTGCTGCTGCACGACGCGGGAGGCACGGCCACCGACATGCTGGAGCTGGGTAACCTGCTGGGCGGCGCATTTCCCGAGGCGGCGGTGCTGATTCCGGAAGGCCTTTCGGGCCCGCATGCCGATGCGGCAGGCGCTACCGCTGCGGGCAAAGATGACGCCGCTGCGCTGGCCGCGCGCGTGGAGGTTCTGGCGGCTTTTGTGCGTGCGCAGCAGCAGCGCTTTGAGATCCTGCAGTCGGACACCGCACTGGCCGGCTTTGGCGCCGGTGCGAGCCTGGCGCTGGCGCTGAGCGATGCGCACGACGGCCTGGCCGGCCGCCTGCTGGCCTTCGGCGGCGGCTACCAGATCTGGCCTGCAAAAGCGCCCGCACTCACCACCCTGCATCTGCTGCACGGGCAAAACGACGACGTGGTGCCGCTGGCACGCACGCGCGGCGACTTCGACCACCTGATGGAACTCGGCGCCGACGCCACCCTGGACGTTGCCGCCAGGCTGGGCCACGAGCTGCACCCCGCGCTGATGGACCAGGCCGTGACGCGCCTGCAGACCTGCGTGCCGCTGCGGCACTGGAAAGCCGTCTGAATAAACCCACCCCCGTCCGGGCTCACTGCGTGTAGCCCGTTCCCCCTCAAGGGGGCGGTGAACCGGTACACCCCTATCGGGCTCACTGCGTGTAGCCCTTTTCCCCTTGCAGGGGACGGTGCCTGCGGCCCGGCAAAGCCGGTTCCGCGGCCCCTGCTGGCTTGGAATCGGGTGCGGTGGCTCAGGGAGGTATTTCTTAAAGAAATAGTGCCTAGAGCCAAACAGAGTAAGCGCCAACAGCTCCTAAATTAATAGCATGTGGTGCCGGAAGCCGGACCTTCGGGAGGCTCGGGACGATTGGATAAGCGCTGTGCAACTGCAGTGTGCTCTTAAGCCAGCATGAGCCGCGGAACCGGCTTTGCCGGGCCGCAGGCGGGCGGCCCCCTCGGGGGGCAGGAAGCTACACGAAGTGAGCGACCGTGGGGGTCTTATCTAGCAAGGCCGCAAGGCCTTGCCCGCCAACTGCGGCTTGAGCAACTCCAGTTTGGCCATGAGCGGCGCATCAACGGCCGGGAGTTTGAGGAGCTGGCCGCGTATTTCAGGCTGCTCCTGCACCACCTTGGCGGTGCGTACGCCGCGCGTGGCGACCTTGGCCAGTTCACGCTCTGCGTCGGCCTGGGAGCTGAAGTGGCCGAGCGAGAGGCCAGGTCCCAGCGAGGAGTTGAGCAAGGGCTCAAACGACACGCCCATGCCGCGCAGCTCGCTGCGCTTTTTGGCCAGTGCGTCCTCGTTGGTGTATTTGCCCATGTAGATGATCCAGCGGCCCGGCTCCGAGCTGTTCTCGAGTGACCAGCTGCCGATGGGCAGGCTGGCCTCCAGTCCGAAGCGCAGGGCGATGGTCTGCTCGGGGGTGAAAAGGCCGGCCTGCAGGCATTCAGGGGCGGGCGGCGGCGCTGCAGCGGTGGTGCTGGTGCTTTCCAGCTGGCCGGCATCGGTGGCGCTCAAAAGGCGCATCGCCTTGGGCCGGATCTGCTGCGCCAGGCGCTGGGGCTCGGCCTGCACGACGGGTGCAAAACCGTAGTCGGCCAGCAGGCCTTGCGTCCAGGCGAAGTAGCCTGCGTTGGCCAGGACCAGCGCCAGCACCAGCAGCCTCAGCATGGGTCCGCGCCCTTCGCTGGCTGCGCCGCCACGGGCCGTACGCTGACTTCGGAGCTGGTGATTTGTTTCATGCCAGCCGCAGTATGCACCAGCAGCGCGCCGTTTTCGCCCACACCGTGGGCCGTGCCTTCCAGGCCGTTCTGGCCGTCGGACAGCTGCACGGCCCGGCCTGCCAGAACGTCGCGCGCCGCAAAACGCGCCTGGAAAGGCGCAAAGCCAAAGCGTTCAAACGCCTGCATCGCCTGCACCAGAGGCGGCACGATGCGCAGCAAGGTGGCGGGTGCGTCCAGCGTCGGCAGCAGCGTCTGCAAGCCGCCCGGCGGAATGCCGGGCATGGCGGGTGCGTCAGCCGCAACGGGGATTTCCACCGCGCGGATGTTGATGCCGATGCCGACCACCACGTAACGGATGCCTTCCCAGCTGGCGGTTTCCACCAGGATGCCGGCCAGCTTGCGGTCGCCTTCGGGTGTGGACAGCCAGAGGTCATTGGGCCATTTCAGGCCGATGCGGGGTTTGGCGGCCTGGCCGGAGGCGCTGCCGGCGAACGGCTCAAGGCTTTCGGCTACGCTGATGCCGGCCACCAGGGAGAGGCCGGACCAGTCGGCGGGCGCAAGCGGCAGGCCCAGCGAAAACGTGAGGCTGTCGCCGCGGCGGCTTTGCCACTGGCGGCCCAGCCGGCCGCGCCCGGCGGTTTGCTGTTCGGCCACCAGCAGCAGGGGCTCTGGACGGGGCAGGACACCGGGGCTGCCGCGAAAACGCCGCATCAGCTCGGTGTTGCTCGAATCAATCTCGGGCAGGACTTCCACCGTGAACCCCGGCAAGGACGGCGCCAGGGCCTCCCAGAGAGCTTCGGCGGGCCAGCGGATGGGGGATGTAAGGGGAGTGCTCATGAGAAGGTTGCAGCCGGTTGCGCCGGCGGCATGGCCTGTGAAGCGGGTTGAGCGCCTGCTCAGTCCTTCTTTTTCTTTTTGGGTTTCTTGCCGGCCTTTTTATCGGCTGCCTTTTTGTCAGCCTTGGCTTCAGCCTTTTTGTTGGCTTTTTTTGTGGACTTCTTTTTGTCCTTGTTCTTGTTCTTTTTCTTGCCTTCGTCGTCCTTGGGCGCCAGCAGGGTGCCGCGGCAGTTTTTGGCGCCGCACCAGCAGGGGTATTCGGCCAGCAGCTTCTTGGTGTAAGGCGCGTCGATGATCAGGCCGTAGTCGTAAAACAGCTCTTCGCCGGCCTTGATGTTGCGCAGCGCCTTGATGAAGACGCGGCCGCCCTCTTCGTCGGCTTCGCAGTTGGGCTTGCAGCTGTGGTTGATCCAGCGCGAGGAATTGCCGCCGTGTTTGGCGTCGATCACATGCTCTTCGTCGATGTGGAAGTAGAACGTGTGGTTGGGGTCCTTGGGGTCGTGCGGGTGGCGGCGCAGCGCCTCTTTCCAGTTGATGATTTCGCCGACATATTCGATCAGCGTTTCACCTTCAGCCAGGTCCTGCACTGCGAACACACCCTTGCCGTGGACGCCGGAACGCCGCGTCTGGATGCGGCGCCCGTCGGCAGCCGGAGCCGCGGGTTTGGAAGGAGATGCGGGGACTGCGGAAGCCTGGGTTTTTGACACGACGTATTTTTTTGGTATGGTTAATTCATGCATGTGCGCGTGCGTGCGCATGCGTGCGCACCCGCGCGCGTACATGCGCGAGAGCCGCTATTGTAGTGATGCGCCCAAGGAGTCCCCGTGTTCAACCGCAGAAACCTGATGCAGACCGCTGCTGCCCTTGCCTTGCCGACCGCGGCGGGGCTGGGCCTGCCGGCGTGGTCCAAAGGCGGGGAAAGCCCCTTGCCCAAGGCCGGCAGCACCCTGCCTTTGCCGGCCGTCACGCTGCTGGACGGCAGCGCCTGGAAGCCTGTCGAGGTGGCCGGAAAGACGCTTGTGGTGTACTGGTGGGCCAGCTGGTGCCCTTTTTGTGCGGTGCAGTCGCCCCATATAGAAGCTTTGTGGCGGGCCCAGAAGGCCAACGGGCTGGAGGTGCTGGCCCTGTCGATTGACAAGCAGCCGGCGGCCGCAGCTGCCTATATGAAGACCAAGGGCTACAGCTTTCCCGCCGGGATGCTGACCCCCGAGGTTGCCAAATTCCTGCCCAAGCCGGTGGGCCTGCCCGTGGTGGTGGTGCTCAAGGTGGCGGCGAACGGACGTGAAGGCAAAGTCGTATTTGCCGAAAGCGGGGAAATGTTCCCCGAAGATGTAGAAGGTTTGAAGAAGTACTTATGAAAACTCTGGTGATTGCAGAAAAACCCTCGGTCGCACAAGACATTGTGCGGGCGATCACGCCTACGGCCGGCAAATTTGAAAAGCACGACGAGTACTTCGAGAGCGACGAGTGGCTGGTCACCTCGGCCGTGGGCCATCTGGTCGAGATCCAGGCGCCTGAGGAGTTTGACGTCAAGCGCGGCAAATGGAGCTTTGCCAACTTGCCTGTCATTCCGCCCTACTTTGACCTGAAGCCCATGGACAAGACGAAGACGCGGCTCAACGCGATCGTCAAGCTGACCAAACGCAAGGACGTGGGCGCCCTCGTCAATGCCTGCGACGCGGGCCGCGAAGGCGAGCTGATCTTCCGGCTGATCCAGCAATACGCCAACAGCAAGCACCCGGTGAAACGGCTGTGGCTGCAGTCCATGACGCCGGCAGCCATCCGCGACGGCTTTGAGAGCCTGCGCACTGAAAAGCAGATGCAGGGCCTGGCCGATGCGGCGCGCTCACGTTCGGAAGCCGACTGGATGGTCGGCATCAACGGCACGCGCGCCATGACGGCCTTCAACTCGCGTGACGGCGGTTTCTTTTTGACCACCGTGGGCCGTGTGCAGACGCCGACGCTGTCGGTGGTGGTGGAGCGCGAGGAAAAAATCCGCAAGTTCGTGAGCCGCGACTACTGGGAAATCCACGCGACCTTCCTGGCCGAGGCCGGCGAATACCCCGCCAAGTGGTTTGACCCGAAGTGGAAAAAAGCCGCGGCCAATGCCGACAACACGGAGCCCGATGCCGAACTGAAAGCCGACCGCGTCTGGTCCGAGCGCGAAGCCATGGCGATTGCCGAAGCCGTGCGCGGCAAGTCCGCCACGGTGACGGAAGAAAGCAAGCCCACCACGCAGGCCGCCGGCCTGCTGTTTGATTTGACTTCCTTGCAGCGCGAGGCCAACGGCAAGTTCGGTTTTTCAGCCAAGACGACGCTGTCGATTGCGCAAAGCCTGTATGAACGCCACAAGGCCCTGACTTATCCGCGTACCGACTCGCGCGCGCTGCCCGAAGACTATTTGCCGGTGGTCAAAAAGACCTTTGAAATGCTGGAAAGCAGCGGCATGAAGCACCTGGCGCCGCACGCGGCGACGGCGCTGAAGGGCAATTACATCAAGCCCAGCAAGCGCATTTTCGACAATGCCAAGGTGAGCGACCACTTCGCCATCATCCCAACGCTGCAGGCGCCTAGCGGCCTGAGCGAAGCCGAACAAAAACTGTATGACCTGGTGGTGCGCCGCTTTATGGCGGTGTTTTTCCCGAGCGCCGAATACCTGGTCACCACGCGTATTTCCCAGTCGGTCGGCCACAGCTTCAAGACTGAAGGCAAGGTGCTGGTCAAGCCGGGCTGGCTGGCGATTTACGGCAAGGAAGCCGCCGATGAAGTGGCCGACGCCAAGGACGGCGACAAGGGCCAGAGCCTGGTGCCGGTCAAGCCGGGCGAAATGGTGCGCGCCGAGGTGGTCGAGGCCAAGGGCCTCAAGACCCGGCCGCCCGCCCGCTATTCCGAAGCGACATTGCTGGGCGCAATGGAAGGCGCCGGCAAGACGATTGACGACGACGAGCTGCGCGAAGCCATGCAGGAAAAAGGCCTGGGTACGCCGGCGACGCGCGCCGCCACGATTGAAGGGCTGATTGCCGAGAAATACATGCTGCGCGAAGGCCGCGAGCTGATCCCCACGGCCAAGGCCTTCCAGCTCATGACGCTGTTGCGCGGACTGGATGTGCAGGAGCTTTCAAAGGCCGAACTGACCGGTGAGTGGGAGTTCAAGCTGGCGCAGATGGAACACGGCAAGCTGAGCCGCGAAACCTTCATGGCCGAAATTGCCACCATGACCGAGCGCATGGTGGCCAAGGCCAAAGGCTACGACAAGGACACGATTCCCGGCGACTACGCAACGCTCTCAGCGCCCTGCCCCAACTGCGGCGGTGTCATGAAGGAAAACTACCGGCGCTACACCTGCACCGGCAAGAACGGCGACGACGGCTGTGGTTTCAGCTTCGGCAAAACGCCGGCGGGCCGCACCTTTGAAGTGGCTGAGGTTGAGCAGTTCCTGCGCGACAAGAAGATCGGCCCGCTGGACGGCTTCCGCTCCAAGGCCGGCTGGCCTTTTACCGCCGAGATGGTGATCAAGTTCGACGAAGAGACGAAGAACTACAAGCTTGAATTCGACTTCGGCGACGACAAGAATGCCGAGACCGGCGAGATCGTCGACTTTGGCGACCAGCAGTCGCTGGGCCCCTGCCCGCGCTGCGCCGCGCGGGTGTTCGAGCTCGGTAAAAACTACGTCTGCGAAAAGTCGGTGCCCACACTGGCCCAACCCACGCCCAGCTGCACCTTCAAGACCGGGCAGGTGATCCTGCAGCAGCCGATTGAGCGCGAGCAGATGCACAAGCTGCTGGAAACTGGCAAGACTGATCTGCTCGACAAGTTCGTTTCGATGCGCACGCGCCGCCCCTTCAAGGCCATGCTGGCCTGGGACAAGGAGGCCGACAAGGTGAACTTCGAGTTCGCGCCGTCCAAATTTCCGCCGCGCAAGCCGGCGGCGGCCAAGACCGGCACGGTGAAGACGCCTTTCGGCAAGACGGTGGCGGCCAAGGGCGCCGCACCTGCGGCCAAAAAGGTTGCAGCCAAAAAAGTCGCCGCCAAGAAGACGCCCGCCGCCAAAACCGCCAAGCCCAAAACGCCGCGCGTCGCCAAGCCGGGCGCAGGCCTCAAGCCCAGCGACGCACTGGCCGCGGTGATTGGCGCCGAACCGGTGGCGCGCACCCAGGTCATCAAAAAGCTCTGGGACTACATCAAGGCCGAAGGCCTGCAGGACGCGGCCAACAAGCGCGCCATCAACGCCGACGCCAAGCTGCTGCCGGTGTTCGGCAAGCCGCAGGTCACGATGTTCGAGCTGGCCGGGATTGTGGGCAAGCATCTGAGCGCGGAGTAAGCGGGCAGATGCGGGCGTAAATGCTATTCTTTTAATAGCTGCTGGCGCCCGCCCTGATTGCCTTGCAGGCCATTTTTATACTCAAACGAGGCGGATGCAACCCTCTCTGGGGCTGTTTCAGCTGCGCAGGCCGGGCTGCTCAGTGCAACTGCAGCGCGGGCCAGCCGCGCTCAGTCCCAATCGCTGCCAGCGTCGCATCGGCATTCACAGTCACCGGGTGTTTCACGGCTTCCAGCAGCGGCAGGTCGTTGATGGAATCGCTGTAGGCGGTGGTTTTGCAATCCTTGAAGCGCAGGCCGCGTGCGGTGAGCCAGGCATGCAAGCGCTCGACCTTGCCTTCGCGCATGTTCAGTACGCCGGTGGTGCTGCCGGTGAAACGGCTGCCCTGTATTTCGGGCTCGGTGGCAATCAGGTGCTCGATGTCGAAGTAGATTGCCGTGAGCTCGGTGATGAAGCGGTTGGTGGCCGTCGTCATGACCACCAGGTCGCCGGCCTCCAGGTGCTTGTCGACCAGTGCGATCGCAGCCGGTGTGATGCGCGGAACAATCCAGTCCGCTAAAAATTCCTGCCGCATCGGCTCCCATTCCTGGGCGGTGCGACCTGCCAGGGTGCCCACATAAAAATCGGCAAACTCCTTCAGGCCCACGGTGCCCGCCTTGTAGCGCGCTGCCATGTCGGCGTTGCGTGCGGTGAATTCCGTCTTGCCCAGGTAACCCTTCTCGATCAGGAAATCGCACCACAGCACATCGCTGTCGCCGTTGAGTACGGTGTGGTCCAGATCGAAGAGGGTGAGCTTCATGTTCAGGATTGACGAAGGTGCCAAGCCTTTGGCCGGGTGAATGTCTGGATACCGTAGGTGGACAAGGTCAGGCCCACACCGGAATCACCGTAGCCGCTCCAGGGCAAACGCGGGCTGACGCGGTCGCAGCAGTTCCAGTAGACGCTGCCGGCGTTGACCTGGGACAGCAGCGTCCTGGCGCGCTTTTCGTCTGGCGTGAAGACGCCGGCGGTCAGGCCGTAGCGTGTGTCGTTCATGAGTTTGACGGCTTCTGCATCGCCCGATACCTTCTGGATGCCGATGACCGGCCCGAAGCTTTCCTCGCGCATCAGCTCCATGCTGTGGTTGACGTTGCTGAACACCGTGGGTTCATACCAGGTGCCGGGTCCAGCGCCGCGCTTGCCACCTGCCAGCAGGGTCGCCCCTTTGGCTTTGGCATCGGCGACCTGGGCATCCAACACCTCTAGCTGCGGCGCGCGGGTGATGGCGCCGATGTAGGTGTCTTCGCTCATCGGGTCGCCGGTCTTGAAGGTCTTCACGGTGTCTACAAAGGCGGTGACGAACGCGTCGTAAATTTTTTCATGCACGTAGATACGCTCAACCGAGCAGCAGCTCTGGCCGGTGTTGTACATCGCGCCGTCGGCCAGCGACTCGGCGGCGGCCTGGGGGTTGGCGTCTTCGCAGACGTAAGTCGGGTCCTTGCCGCCCAGCTCCAGCTGGAGCTTGACCATGCGCGGGCCGATGGCTTTTGCGATCTTTGCCCCGGTGGCGTAGGAGCCGGTGAAAAAGAGGCCGTCCACCGGCTGCTCCATCAGCGCCGCACCGACTGCGCCGCCGCCGATCAGCAGCACAAACACATCTTGCGGAACACCGGCCGCATGCAGCAGGCGCGCGATGGCCTGGCCCGTCATGGCCGCATATTCAGAGGGCTTGTAAAGCACGGCATTGCCAGTCAGGAGCGCGGGAATGAATACATTGCCGCCGACAAACCAGGGGTAGTTCCAGGCCGAAATATTGGCGACCACGCCCAGCGGTGTGTGCTCGATCTGCTCGGTCATGCCGCCATCGGAAAACACGGTCTGTGTGGTCGTGGACGCGTCAAGCTCTGCCAGGAAAAAATCAATGCGGCCCAGCAGGCCGTTGAGTTCATTGCGTGACATCTTGATCGGCTTGCCGGTTTCTCGCGTCATGACGGCCGCCAGGGTATCGAGCTCTGCAACGATGCCGGCACGAAAGCGCGTGATGCAGGTCTTGCGCTCGGCCACCGGCACGGCGGCCCACGCAGCCTGCGCGGTGCGCGCCTGCTTTGCCTTGGCAGCGACGGAAGCCGCGTCGTCCGCAGGCAGTTCGGTGATCATCTCACCTGTGGCGGGGTTATGAATGGCGAGTTTGGTCATGTTTGTTGGCTTTGCTTTTGGCCGCCGCTACGGCGGTGAGGAAATCATCGAGTACGGCGGCGTCGTCAATCGTGTCGGAGCCGGGTTTGTGGAATTCGGGATGCCACTGGGTGGCGGCGATATAGCTCTTGGTTTTGTCCTTGCGGCGTATCGCTTCCACGATGCCGTCGTCCACGCTGAAAGCCTCGGCTTCAAACTCGGGTGACAAATCCTTGATGCCCTGGTGGTGGATGCTGTTGACGCGCACGCGCTCCACGCCGGGGTACATGGCGGAAAGCCTGGAGCCCTGCACGATGTTCACGCTGTGAAAGTTCTGGTCGTAAGTGACGGCGTCGCGGTGAACGAAGGAGTCAGGCACCTGCGTATTGATGTCCTGGTAGAGCGTGCCGCCGAATGCAACATTGAGCAATTGCAGGCCGCGGCAAACGCCAAACACCGGTTTGCCGGCTCTTTCAAACGCGGCTACCAGTGCCTTGTCGTATTCGTCACGCACACGGTCGCCCGACCATTTTTCTTCCAGCGGCTCCTCGCCGTAACTGCCGGGCCAGACGTCGGCGCCGCCGTGCAGCACCAGGCCGTCCAGCCACTGTGCATAGTGTTCGTATGTAACGTCGCCGCGCTGCGTGCTGCCCGTGGGGCAAGGCACCATGACGACCATGGCGCCGGAAGACATAACCCAGTGTGCGATCGACTGTTCGACATACTGTAGCGTCTTGCCGGTGAAGAAAGAGCGGGTTGGGTCGGCATGCGAGAAACACGCTGACAACCCAATCTTGAGACGACTAGCGGCGATCATGCGAGTACCCTTCTCAAAAGTGATCGTTCTGTTCTGCCCAAGCCGGGGCCGCGGAACCGGCTTTGCCGGGCCGCAGGCGCAGCGGCCCCCTCGGGGGGCAGCGCATTACACGAAGTCGAAGACGCAGTGAAAAGCGTGGGGGCCACATTCATAAGGCGGCCTCGAACAATCGCTGGAAGTCCTCAGCCTTGCAGGGCCGTGGATTCGTCTGGTGGCAGATGTCGGCCGTGGCGATCTCGACCAGGCGCGGCAGGTGTTCGCGCTTGACGCCGTGGGCCGACAGCGGGCCGGTGATGCCCACGCTCTCCTTGAGCTGCTTGAGCCAGGCTACAAAAGCCTTGCCACCGCCGGCCACGCCGCATACGTGGGCCAGCTCGTCAAATTTGGCGGGCGCCGATTCGTAGTTCCACGCCAGCACGGTGTCGATCATCAGCGCATTGGCCAGGCCGTGGTGCAGGTCGCAGACAGCGCCCAGCGCGTGGGCACATGAATGCACGGCGCCCAGGTCTTTCTGGAAGGCGATGGCGCCCATCATGGAGGCCATCATCATGTCGCTGCGCGCCTGCAGATTCGACGGTTCCTTGACAGCCTTGAGCAGTGCGTGGGCTGCGATGCGCGTGCCTTCGAGTGCAATGCCGTCGCACAGCGGGTGATAGGCCGGTGAGAGGTAACTCTCGATGTTGTGCGTGAGCGCGTCCATGCCGGTGGCGGCCGTCACATGCGGTGGCAGGCCGAGCGTGAGTTCGGGGTCGGCAAACACCACTTTCGCCAGAATTTTTGGGCTGAACACCACGCGCTTGAGGTGCGTGTCGTTTTCGCTGACGACGCTGGAACGGCCGACTTCGGAGCCGGTACCCGAGGTGGTGGGCAGGGCCACGAAGTACGGCAGCTCATTGACGATGGGCCGTACCTGCGGATGGTCCCAGACGTATTCAAGGATGTCGCCCTCATGCGTGGCGGCGATGCCGACCACCTTGGCCACGTCCAGCGCCGCGCCGCCGCCGAAACCAATCACGCAGTCGGCCTTGTGGGCCTTGTAGGCTGCGGCACCGTCCATGACCTGGCTGCAGGTCGGGTTGCCGAAGACGCCCGAGAACACGGCCACGTCCAGGCCGGCCAGGTGGGTCCTGAATTCGGCCAGCACGGGCAAGGCGCCCAGCGCCTTGTCGGTCACGATGAGCGGGCGTTTGCAGCCCGCTTCTTTCAGGGTGTCGGCGACGAGCTTGCGCGCGCCTGCGCCGAACTTGATGGTGGTGGGGAAGGAAAAACCGGTGATGCTCATAGTGGTGCGACCTGGAAGTACATGTGTTGTTTGCCGTAAGAGACATTGTTGACCCGAATCGCGTCGGGCTCTATGCCGAAGGATTTAAACCCGCATTTCTCGTAGAGCGCCGTCGCCTCGCGGTTGCCGGCGGTGACCGTCAGCACCACGAGCTCCACGCCGCCGGCGCGGGCCTCGTCCAGCACCTTGCCGACCAGCGCCCGGCCTATGCCATGCCCCTGGTATTCGGGCGCGACGTACATCGCGACCAGCGTGGCCTTGTGACGGTTCTTCAGCCGCGTCTCGCGGTTCAGCCCCACCACGCCGGCCATCGCACCGTCCACAAAGGCGGCCCACATGACGGTGTCGCCGGCGGGTGAAAGGCGCTTTTCGGTGTCGGCCGGCACGCGCAGGTTTTCTTCCTCAAAGCTGGAGGTGAAGGCATCCGCGTGCTCGCGCAGGCCGCGCAGGCGGAATTCGCGGTAAATGGCGGCGTCGGGCACGGTCAGCCTGCGGATCAGGAGGTCAGATGATTTCAAAATAGCGTTTCATTTCCCAGTCGGTGACGGCGTCCAGCCATTGGCGCCATTCCCACTCGCGCGTTGCCGCGAAGTGATCCACGAAAGTATCGCCCAGCCAGTCGCGCGCGATGTCCGATTTCTGGAAAATACGTGTGGTTTCGATCAAGGTGCGCGGTGCGCGGGCAATGTGTTCGGCTCCCTGGTTGGTGCCGGTGATCGGCGCGCCCAGCTTGAGGCCTTTTTCGACGCCGTCCAGTCCCGCAGCGATGACGGCCGCCATCGCCAGGTAGGGGTTCACGTCGGCGCCGGGGCAACGGGTTTCCAGCCGGGTGGCTTTGGCGCTGCCCGCGATCACGCGGAAACTTGCAGTGCGGTTGTCCATGCCCCAGGTCGGCTTCACAGGCGCCCAGAAGCCGTCGACCAGGCGCTTGTAGCTGTTGATGGTGGGCCAGATCATGGGACCGAACTCCATCATGCAGGCGACCTGGCCGGCAACATAGCTCTCGAACAGCTTGCTCATCTTGCGTGGGTGCTTTGCGTCGAAGAACAGGTTGGTCTTGCCGTCCGACAAACTCTGGTGGATGTGGCCGCTGCAGCCCGGCAGCTGCTGATGGGGCTTGGCCATGAAGCTGGGCATGATGCCAAAACGCGAGCCGATCTCTTTGGCGCCGGTCTTGAACAGGATGGCGCGGTCGGCCTGCTCCAGTGCCTCGCTGAAGCCAATGGCTACTTCATACACGCCCGGCCCGGTTTCGGTGTGCAGGCCTTCGATGGGGATGCCGAAGGCCAGCATCTCGTCCATGATGGCGTTGAAGAAATCCTGGTTCTCGTTCATGCGCAGCAGCGAATAGCCGAACATGCCGGGCGTGAGTTTTTCGGCCCCCACGCCGTTTTTCGCGGCCCAGCTGTGCGGCGTTTCCAGGAAGTTGAACCACTCGAACTCCATACCGGTCATGGGCATGAAGCCCATTTTTTCGGCGCGCTTGAGCACGCGCTTGAGCGTCTGGCGTGGGCAGACGGCGTGCGGCGTGCCGTCGGCATTCACGAATTCACCCAGCACAAAGGGCACGTTGTTGTCCCAGGGCACGTGACGTGTGGTGGCCAGGTCCAGCCGTGCCAGCGCATCCGGAAAGCCGTGCTGCCACCCTGTCACCGAGGTATTGTCGTAGCAGTTGTCCATCATGTCCCAGCCCAGCACCACGTCGCAAAATCCAAAACCGCCCGCCGGGTAGGGCTCGGCCGCGCCGAAGAACTTGTCCTTGTGCAGGTACTTGCCGCGCAGCACACCGTCGATGTCGCTGACGGCAACCTTCATCTTGTTGGCGCCCGACTTGCGCAGCATCTCCAGGGCTGGATGGGGGGCGGAGGATTTGGTGGCTTTTTTGGGCATGGTCGTGGGCACCTTTTGGTTTTAGGGGTGGGCGCTTGCCCGGCCTTTTTCGGCCAGGCCAATCGCAAATTCTTCTTCCGGCGAGAGGATCAGCCGGTGCCGGCCCATCACCGCGAAGTAACTGACGCCGATGGCAAACCACAGCGCCACCCACAGCACGCCCACGCGGTAGATCGGGTCGCTGAGCTGGAAGTAGATGGTGACCAGGGCGATGAGCAGGGTCAGCACCGCGCCCGTGACACCCAGGGGGCTGCGGTAGGGACGCTCCATATGCGGCAGCTTGCTGCGGAGCCGAATGAACGACAGCGCCTGCATGACGTAAGAGAACATGGCGCCGAACACCGCCATGTTGAGCAAGGTGCCGCCGATGACGGCCGAGCCTTTGTCAACGCCCAGCGAAAACCACAGCACAAACATGACCACCAGCGCCACCACCGAGCCGACGATCATGGCGATGTGCGGAGTCTTGCGGCTGCCGTGCGTGACGGACAGTGCCGAAGGAAAGTACCCGGCGCGGCTTAGCGAATAGATCTGCCGGCCCTTGGCAAAGATGATGGTGTGAAAACTCGCCACCAGGCCCAGCACGGCCACCAGCGCCAGTATCTTGGCGATGCCGTTGCCGTAAATTGCCTTGAAGCCGTCGAGCAGCGGCTCACCCGAGGTGCTCAGCGCGTGCGAGCCTATGCCTGCGACCGAGGGGTTGAGCCAGAGGATCATGAAGGCCGAGAGGATGAGCGTGAAGATGCCGGCAATGATGCCGCGCGGCATGTCACGGCGCGGGTCCACCGACTCTTCAGCCGCCAGCGGTAGCTGCTCGATTGCCAGGAACAGCCACACCGCAAATGGCAGCGACGCCAGCACGCCGGCGAAGCCCAGCGGCAGGAAGGGACCGCGGCCCTCGGGCAGCACGGCGCCGCCGGCGCCGACATTCATGGCCCAGCGTGCGAAGTCGATCTTGGGAAAGGCGCTGATCCAGAACGCCACCAGGCAGGCCAGCGCCAGCAGCGTGACGGCCAGTGTGATCTTGAACGACAGCTCGACGCCGATGATGTTCAGCCCGATGAAGACGATGTAAAAACCGATCCACCACAAAGGCTGCCAGGCCGGTGGTGTGCCGAAGATGCTGCCCATGTAGCTGCCGATGAAGAACACGATGACGGCCGGCGTCAGCACGTATTCCACGTTTTCGGCCAGCCCGGTTAGAAAGCCACCCCAGGGCCCCATGGCGGTGCGCGCAAAGGAATAGGCGCCACCGGTATGGGGCAGCGCAGGCGACATTTCGGCCAGCGAAAAGGTCAGGCCAAGATACATCACGGAGATGATGATGGTGGCCAGCAACATGCTGCCCCAGCCGTTGGCCAGACCCAGGTTCCAGCCGGCGAAGTGGCCGGAGATCACGGCGCCAACGCCGAGTGCCCAGAGCGACCAGACACCGGCATAGCGGCGCAGCCCCCTCTTTTCAAAATAGCTGCCGTCGACTTTCGCGTATTGCACGCTGGAACGTTCTGACATGGTGGCTCCCTTATAGGTTGCAAGGTTGAGGGCCCGGTGGGGCTGTCTTGCATCGTAGGGCGAGCGTAGGTGCGCTGAAATCCCATTTCGGCAAGTAACGCAGCGAGAGTGAGCTTAAAGAGACGGCGAGTAAGTCGAAGTGTTTCAAAGCGTTGCTTGCACACGGCACGAATCCTGCAAGAATGCGGCCATGGTCCACACGCCTGACACTCTCCCGCCAGCCCTGCTGTCCCGCGCGTCGTTCGCCGACGCAGACGAGCAGGCGGCGGCACTCACGGGCTGGAACCAGAGCTACCTCCAGCTGTCTCGCGGTGCGTTCGGTGGGGAAGTGCGCCAGCTGGAATTCGCGGGCCTTCGCCTCTTTGTGGAAAGCCTGCGGGAGTCGGTGTACCAGACCGGACGGATACGCGATGGTGCCCTGGCCTTGGGGCTGCCGCTTCAGGTCGAAGGCCCCAGCGTTTTTTGCGGCGCGCCCAGCGACGCTGGTGCATTGCATGTGTTTTCGGGGGCGTCGGGTTTTGAGTTCCGCTCTTCCCGGCGTCATGTGATGCTGGGGCTGGAGCTCGATGAGGCGGCCTGGCGCCGCTGCAGCCGACATGACCCGGCACTGCAAGCCCGGCTGGGTGCGCAGGCCGGCTTGCGCAGGCTGGACGCTGCGGCACAGGCCAGTCTCCGGCAATGCCTCACGGGTGTGATGGATACCGTGGAGGCTGCCCCGGCGCTGCTGCAGTCTGCATCCGTCCAGGCGGCGATGCTTGACACCGTGATGGAGCAACTCGGCCGCGTACTTGCGCCGGTGGATACCGTGGATTCGGCCGGCACCCATGCGCACTGGACGCTGACGCGGCGCGCCCGCGAGCTGGTGCATACGCAGCTCGATCAACCGCCTACGGTCCTGGCCCTGTGTGAACAGCTCGGCGTGAGCCGCCGAACCTTGCAAAACGGTTTTCAAACGGCGCTGGGCATCAGCCCATTGGCTTACCTGCGCGCCGTGCGTTTGAACGCGGCCAGGCAGGCATTGAAGACCGCTACGTCCGTGACGGCGGCTGCAACGCACCTTGGGTTTTGGCATTTTGGTCATTTCGCGCACGACTATCAGCAAATGTTTGGCGAGTTGCCTTCCGAGGCGTTTCGCCGAAGTCACTAGGCCCCCACGGTCGCTCACTTCGTGTAGCTCCCTGCCCCCCGAGGGGACGCCCGCCTGTGGCCCGGCAAAGCCGGTTCCACGGCTCATGCTTGTAAAGAGACGTTCTCAGGGCCTACGCTCCGTGCGCGTGGGTTGCCGGTGCGGCGGAGCTGATGCCCATGTCCTGCAGGGCACCCGCCACAGCCAGCACGGCCTGTTCGATCTCATTCGGGCCGATCGCACCGATGCAGCCCACCCGGAAAGTTTCTACCTGCGTGAGCTTGCCCGGGTATAGGACAAAACCGCGATCTCGTGCGGCGGCATAGAACTTCTTGAATTCGTAGCGGCTGTCGCCTGGCGCGTGGAAGGTCACGATGATGGGCGCCTGGATGGCCGGGTCCAGGAAGGGTTTGAAACCGAGCCTTGCCATGCCGGTGACCAGGGTGGTGTAGTTGGCGGTATAGCGCGCCAGGCGCGCTGGCTGGCCGCCTTCTTCCTCAAACTGGGCAATGGCTTCGGCCAGCGCCACCACCACATGGGTGGGAGGCGTGAAGCGCCACTGCGTGGTTTTTTCCATGTAGGCGTACTGGTCGTGCAGGTCCATGGCCAGCGACTGGCTGCGGCCGGCACAGCCGTCCAGCACGGCCTTGCGGATGAAGACAAAACCCATGCCGGGCACGCCTTCGAGGCATTTTCCGCTGGCCGCCACCAGTGCGTCGAAATGCACCTTGCGCGCGTCGATGTCTATTGCGGCGAAGGAACTCATGGCGTCCACCAGCAGGCCCTTGCCGTGGGTTTTGCAGACGTCGGCCACTTCCTTCAGCGGGTTGAGCACGCCCGCGCCTGTCTCGCAGTGGATCAGCATGACGTGGGTGATGCTGGTGTCGGCTTCCAGCATGGCGTCCAGTGCGGCGGGAGAGACCTGTGCCGCTTCGTCGAAGGGCATGATGGTGCAGCGCCGTCCCATCAGCGTGGTGAGCCTTGCCGCGCGTTTGCAGTAGGCGCCGTTGTCCATCACCAGCACGTGGCCGTCGCGCGGCACTACGGTGGCCACTGCCGCTTCCACGCTGAAAGTACCGCTTCCCTGAAGCGGAACGACGACGTGCGAATCCTGCCCATGGATGACGGCCAGCAGGCTTTTGCGCACACTCGCCGTGACAGCGTTGAAATCGCTGTCCCAGGAGCCCCAGTCTTTCAGCATCGCGAGCTTGGTGCGCAGGGTGGTGGTCAGTGGCCCGGGGGTGAGGAGGATTTTGTCTCTGTCCATTTGTGATGCCTGTGGTCTTCGTTGCGGGCGATTCAATTCAGTCGGGCCGGGTATCCCTGCAGGAATATGGGCAGGTCCATGCCTGGGGGGCGCGCCGGAACCTGGTAGATCATGTCGGCCACGTAGCCCCGGTGGTAGGTCTTGTGGTTGACAACGTGCAGCAGCATGTCTCCCCGTGTCATGGCACTCGCGTCGCCATCGATGAACGTGAAATGCACGATTTCGTCGAGTGCCTCGACGCTCAGGGTGTCCGCGTATTCGATGTACCAGGTGTCGATTTTCCCCTGAGCTGCGCACAGCTCTTCCAGTGTGGGAGTAGCCTCTGTGTTGCGGGAGCTGAAGCCATGCGGCCGCCCCTGCAGGTGCGCCTGCCAGATGAGATCCACCACATAGGCGTGGTTCAGCGTACGAAGCATGTTGCCAAAACCTGTCGCGCGCGGTGCCAGGAGTTCAGCTGCAGGAAGTTGCTTTAATGCGCCGAACAGGCGGTCGTTGGCCCACGCGTTGTAACGTGTGAGCATGCGGATGTTGCGCTGGGCTGTCATGAAGCGCCTAGCGCGAGCTGGTTCGCCATGCCTGCGTACGGCGGTTGACCCACCAGGCCAGCGCCATGAAAAGCAGGGTTGCAATCGTTGATGCCATACCGATCAGGACGGCCATGGCTGCGGCGGCGCCCATTTCGCCGGCTTCATCCAGGTTCAGGATGGCGATCGACGCAACTTTGGTTTCGGGCGAATAGAGAAACACCACGGCAGAGATGGTGGTCATGGCGTTGATGAAGAAGTAGCGCGCGATGTCGACCAGCGCCGGCGTGCAGATGGGCAGGGTGACGCGCCAGAAGGTCTTGAAGAAGGGTACCTTGAGCGAGGCGCTCACGGCTTCAAATTCGCCATCAAGGCTCTTGAGTGCGGTTACGGCCGTCAGGTGGCCGGTGGTGTAGAAGTGCACGATGGTGCACAGCGTAAGCAGGGTCAGCGTGTGGTACAGGCCGTTCAGCGGATTGCCGGGCGCATTGAAAAAGAAGATGTAGCCCAGTCCCAGCACCAGGCCGGGCACGGCCATGGGCAACATGGCCAGCATGCGCACAAAGCCGCGCAGGCCGTCCATGCCTTTGGTTTTTTCGAGCAGGTAGGCGCTGCAAAACACCAGAGCGGTGCCGAAGAAGGCCGTGCCCGCCGCCATCTTCAGGCTGTTGAGAAACCCGACACCGACTTCCGCGTCGATCAGGCCCATGGTGTAGTGGCGCAGGCTGGGCTTCAGGTTGTAGGGCCAGAAGCTGGCGAAGGATGCGAACACGGCCATGCCCAGCATGGCCAGCACCAGGAAGGCAATGGCACAGCAATACAGCGTCATGACCCGGTCGTAGCCGCGCGAAGGCGTGGGCCGGTAGGGCACGGCACGCGCCGTCAGCATCGCGGTCTGGCGTTTGCTGACGTAGCTGTCTACCGCGAATGTCAGGACGGCGGGCGCCAGCAGCAAGATGGCGACCACTGCGCCTTTGGCGAAATCCTGCTGGCCGATCACCAGCTTGAAGACGTCGGTGGCCAGCACATTGAAGTTGCCGCCTATCACCTTGGGAATGCCGAAGTCCGTCATGACCAGCGTGAAGGTGACGAGCGCCGCGGAAATAAGGCCATATTTGGCACCGGGCAGCGTGATGGTGAAGAACTTGCGCCTGGCGCTGGTGCCCATGGCATTGGCTGCCTCGTACAGCCGGGCGTCGGACAGGCTGAGCGCGGTGACCAGAATCATCAGCGCATGCGGAAACACCGCAAAACATTCGGCCACCACAATGCCGGGCGCACCATAAATCTGGTCAATGCCGATACCCTGCATCCAGCCCTTGAGCACCCCCTGATTGCCAAACCAGTAAATCAGCGAAATGGCTGACAGCAGGGAAGGTGCCAGCAGGGGAACCAGCGTGATCCCGCGAAACAGCGCCTTGTATTGCATGCACGAACGGGTCAGCGCATAGGAAAAACCAAACGCCAGGGGTACCGCAATCAGGGTGACGGCGCTCGACACCCAGAGACTGTTCCACAGGCTTTCGAGCAGTGCCGGAGTCTTGGCGTACTCGATGAAGTTGTCAAGCCAGATGAAATCCCCTGCCTTGTCCTGCACGGCCTGCTGCAGGATGGCCAGCAACGGGGCTGCCAGAAACGCTATCAAAATAATAGCTGCCAGCGCAAGGGCAGCATAGGCCAGGTGGTCAATCCAGTGCACACGCTGCCGCACCAGGGGCAAAGCAGGAGGTGTATAGACGGGCATCAGAACACCTTGATGCGCTCTGGCAGCAATTTGAGGGGAAGGGACGAGCCGACCTGCAAGGACTGCTCCGACAGGAAATTGAGTGAGAGGTAAACCGTGAGCTTGTGGCTGCCCAGTGCAGGAGAGGTCACGTGAACGTGGCAGAAGGAGCCGAGGAATTCGATCTTTTCGATGGTGGCGTCGAACACGTGGGCGTCATCCGCTGCAATGGGCCGGGCAAGCACATCTTCAGGGCGCAGGTAAACCTTGACCTCGCGGTCGGCTCCGTCGCAAGGCAGGCACAAGGTGCCGAACCTCATCTGGCCGCCGTTAACATGCGCCGGCATGACGTTGACCTTGCCGACAAAGTCCGCCACAAAGGGCGAAGCCGGCTCGCGGTAAATCTCCATCGGTGTTCCCACCTGTTCGATCAGGCCGTGATTCATTACCACGATGCGGTCGGCCACGCTCAAGGCTTCTTCCTGGTCGTGCGTCACCATGATGGTGGTCACGCCCAGTTTTTGCTGCAACGCGCGGATTTCCTGGCGCAGGCGTACGCGCTCCAGTGCATCGAGTGCCGATAGCGGCTCATCGAGCAGCAGCAAGCCCGGCGAGGTGGCCAGCGCGCGTGCCAGCGCGATGCGCTGCTGCTGGCCGCCCGAGAGCTGGCTGGGGTACTTGGCTTCACTGCCCGGCAGGCCCACCAGCTTGACCAGCTCGCTCACGCGTTGGGCGGCCTCGGCCTTGGGCGTCTTGCGATTGACGAGGCCATAGGCCACGTTGTCAGCCACGCTCAGATTGGGAAACAGCGCATAACTCTGAAACACGATGCCGTAGTCGCGCAGCGCGGGCGGCAATCGCGAGATGTCTCGCCCGCCCTGGTGTACTTCACCCGAGGTCTGCACCTCCAGCCCGGCAATGATGCGCAACAACGTCGTCTTGCCGCAACCCGAAGGGCCCAGAAAACACACGAACTCGCCCTTGCGGATGTCCAGGTTGATGTCTTGCAGCGCGGTGAAGGCGCCGAACTCCTTGCGGATATGACGCAGGCTCAGAAAAGTGTCGTTGTTCATTCGTGGGTCATACGTGTATTACCTGAACGGTCGCGCCAGCGCAAAGGGCAAGCAGCGGCGTGGAACCGGCTCCGCCGGGCCACAGCGGCTGTCCCCCTGAGGGGGAGACGGCGGCCAAAAGGCCGCCGACAGGGGGCTACTTCTTCTCTGTTTTGGAGTTATAGCGCTTCGTCCACTCATTCAAAATGCGCTCGCGGTTGTCTGCTGCCCAGCTGAAATCCATCTTGACGAGGCGGGCCTCATAGTCTTTTGGCACATTGGCCAGCGGCGGCGCCAGTCCGGGCTGCGCGGTGATCGCGAAGTTCTTGCCGTACAGCATCATGGCATCCTTGCTCGAAGCCCAGTCAGCCAGTTTCTTGGCGGCGTCCAGTTTCTTGGTGCCTTTGTGGATGGCAAAGGCTTCCAGGTCCCAGCCCAGGCCTTCCTTGGGGAACACCAGGTCGATAGGCGCACCCTTGGCCTTGTTGGTGTTGCCGCGGTATTCAAACGAAATGCCCGCCAGAAACTCTCCGGCGGCCGCCATGTTGCAAGGCTTGGAGCCTGAGTGGGTGTACTGTGCGATGTTTTCGTGCAGCGCATCCATGTATTTCCAGCCACCACCCTTGCCGTCCTTGTCACCAAAGAGCGTGAGCCAGGCGGTCACGTCGAAGTAGCCAGTGCCGCTGGAGGCGGGGTTGGGCATGACGATCTGGCCCTTGTAAATGGGCTTGGTCAGGTCCTGCCAGGTCTCCGGGGTAGGAATGTTTTTCTTCTTGGCTTCGACGGTGTTGAAGCACACGGTGGCACCCCACACGTCCATGCCGAACCAGGCGGGGACTTTTTTCTTGTCACGGTACTGGCTCATGATGCCGTCAAGGTTGATCGGCGCGTAGGGTTCGAGCATGCCCTGCTTGTCGAGCAGGGCCAGGCTGGAGGCAGCCACACCCATGATGGTGTCGGCCTGGGGATTGGACTTTTCGGCGAGCAGCTTGGCGGTGATCACACCGGTCGAGTCGCGGACCCATTTGATTTCGATATCGGGGTAGACCTTGTTGAAGCCCTCTTGATAGGCCTTGATCTGGTCGGTTTCCAGCGCGGTGTAGACCAGCAACTGGGTTTTCTGGGCGAATGCGCCGGTGGCGGCGGTGAGCAGGCCAAAAAAGCCGATAAGAGCGATCGCCTTTGGCAGGGATTTGAGATGGGTAGCCAGCTGCATAAAAAGTCCTTTGTGGAAAACCTGCAATGTTGTGACCTGTTCGTGTCGGGGCAGTGACACTGCGATGACCAACCTGTGTTCAGGTCATATCAACCCAGCTCAATATTTATTTAACGCTGCCCCTTTTATCTTGTCAATTGTTTTTTGCAGATTGTTGACAATCCTGTGTTTTGTGCTTCAATGCAGGGCATGAATGCCGTGTTTCATCCCACTATCGCGCTGTTGCAGACCAGTTCCCTCACCACGGTGGTGCAGCAGGAAATCGAGCGTGCCATTCTTGTTGGCGAATACGAACCGGGCAGCAAACTCATTGAAGCGGCGCTGGCTGAAAAAATGGGCGTCTCCCGCGGGCCGGTGCGTGAAGCCTTCCGAATGCTGGAGGAAGCTGGCCTGGTGCGCAACGAAAAAAATCGCGGCGTCTTCGTGCGTGACATTCCCATCGAGGAGGCCGTCGAGATTTTCGATCTGCGCGCCGCGATGGACGAACTCGTCGGCCGCCAGCTTGCCAGGAACATCACGCCGGCCCAACTCAAGGAAATCCGGGGCCTCGTCGACTCGATGGAAAAGGCCGTCAAGGCAGAAGACGCCTACAACTACCACCTGCTTAACCTGAAATTCCACGACCGGCTGGTGGAAATGGCAGGCAACAGCAAACTCACGGCCATCTATCGCAAGCTCATCAAGGAGCTGTCGCTGTTCCGGCGCCTGAACCTGGCCGACGGCTGGCTCATGCCGATCTCGGCCAACGAACACCGGCAGATCGTCAAGGCCATCGCCTCCGGTGACGCGGACGTCGCAGGCCGGGCCATGTATGACCACGTGATCGAGAGCAAAGAGCGCACGATTGAAAACGACCTGCGGCGACAGGCGCGCCTGCAGGCCAGCCCCGCTGCCCGTGCGGCACAGGCCAGGGCGTCGCATCTGGTCGATGACGACATCGCAAAAGGCCCAGAGAAAAACATGGACAAGGGAAGGCTCCAACGTGGCAGTCGCTGATAAAAAGACCGAAGTGAAAGTCAATGGCCGGGCGTACCGGTTGCCGACCCAGCCCGTTGTGGTGGTGTGCGTGGACGGCTGCGAGCCTGATTACCTGGCGCAGGCCGTGGCCACCGGCCACATGCCGTGGCTCAAGCGCACCCTGGCGCTGGGTTCGGGCCTGACAGGGGATTGCGTGGTGCCCAGCTTTACCAACCCCAACAACCTTTCCATCGTGACGGGCGCACCGCCCAGCGTGCACGGCATCTGTGGCAACTACCTGTTCGATACTGCCACCGACACCGAGGTCATGATGAATGACCCGAAGTGGCTGCGTGCGCCCACCCTGCTGGCGGCCCTTGCGGACGCGGGCAAGTCCCTGGCGGTGATTACAGCCAAAGACAAGTTGCGCAAGCTGCTGGGCCACAAGATGAAAGGGATCTGCTTTTCGTCCGAGAAGGCCGACCAGGTCACGCTGGAAGAAAACGGCATTGAAGACGTGCTGGGCCTGGTGGGCCAGCCGCTACCCAGCGTCTACAGCGCGGACCTGTCGGAGTTCGTGTTTGCCGCCGGCGTGAAGATCATGCAGAAATACAAGCCCGATGTGATGTACCTGTCGACCACCGACTACGTGCAGCACAAGCACGCGCCCGGCACCGACGGCGCCAATTCCTTCTACCGCATGATGGACGGCTATATGCAGCAGCTCGAAGACCTCGGGTGCGTCATTGTGCTGACTGCTGACCATGGCATGAATGCCAAGGTGGCCATGGACGGGACGCCCGACGTGATTTACCTGCAGGACTGGTTTGACAGCTGGCTGGGCGCGGGCGTTGCGCGTGTGATTCTTCCGATCACCGACCCCTATGTGGTGCATCACGGCGCGCTGGGATCCTTCGCCACGATCTACCTGCCCGAGGGCACAAACATCGAGGCCGCCCGCAAACGGCTGGCGGCGCTCAAGGGCATGGAGCTGGTACTTTCGCGTGAACAGGCCGCCGAGCGCTTCGAACTCCCGGCCGACCGGATCGGCGACATTGTGGCGGTATCCGAACGTTTCACCGTGATCGGCACATCGGTCTCACGCCACGATCTCTCTGCGCTCGAAGTTCCGCTGCGCTCGCACGGCGGCATGAGCGAGCAGCGTGTCCCGCTGATCGTGAACCGGGACTTGCCGGGCCTGAACCGCAACCGGCGTTTTCGCAATTTCGATGCCTTCGACCTGGCGCTCAATTACGCCCAATAGATATCCGGCAACAACCGCAAGAAACATGTCCGCAAATACCTCGTCCTGAAAGCCGCAGAGTGATTGACCAGTACATCCGCGACCACCAGCTCAATGCCATGCGACTGGCTGGCCGCAAGGTTGGCGCCGGCCGGACCGGTGACCGCGCGATCGAGGTGTTCGATCCGTACACGACCAAGCTGCTGGGGAGCGTGCCCAAGGCCACGCTTGAGGAAGTCCGTGAAACCTTCGCCAGGGCGCACGCCTGCAAGCCCCAGCTGAGCCGTTATGAACGAGCAGCCATCCTCAACCGTGCGGCGGCCATCGTCCAGTCGCGGTTGATGGAGGTCGCGAATCTCATCACGGCGGAGGCAGGGCTGTGCCTGAAGGACTCCATCTACGAAGCAGGCCGTGTCAGTGACGTGTTGCTCTTCGGTGCAACCGAGGTGCTCAAGGACGACGGCCAGATCTTCAGCTGCGACCTCACGCCGCATGGAAAGAAGCGCCGCGTCTACACGCACCGCTCCCCGCTCCTGGGCGTGATCACCGCCATCACGCCTTTCAACCACCCGATGAACCAAGTGGCGCACAAGGTGGTGCCCAGCATTGCGACCAACAACCGTATGGTGCTCAAGCCGTCCGAGAAAGTGCCTTTCTCTGCCCTCCTGTTCGCCGATATCCTTTATGAGGCGGGTTTGCCGCCCGAAATGCTCAGCGTGATAACGGGCGACCCGCGTGAGATTGCGGACGAATTGATCACCAACCCATTGGTTGACCTGGTGACATTTACGGGTGGCGTGGCCATCGGAAAGTACATTGCCGGCAAGGCCGGTTACCGGCGTGTGGTGCTGGAGCTGGGCGGCAACGACCCCATCATCGTGATGGAGGATGCCGATCTCAACGAGGCCTCCACGCTGGCCGTGCAGGGTTCCTATAAAAATTCAGGCCAGCGCTGCACGGCCATCAAGCGGCTCATGGTGCATGAGGCGGTGGCCGGCGAATTTGTGGAGCAGGTGCTGGCCAAGACCCTGGCCTGGAAATACGGCGACCCGGCCGACAAGGCCAACGACATGGGCACGGTGATTGATGAGCCGGCAGCCATGCTGTTTGAGTCACGTGTGAATGAAGCGGTGGCGCAGGGCGCGAAATTATTGGCGGGCAACCACAGGCGCGGCGCGCTTTACTCCCCCACCTTGATCGATCATGTGTCGCCGCAGATGACGGTAGCGCGCGAGGAGACTTTCGGGCCCGTCTCCCCGGTGATCCGCTTCAAAAACATTGACGAAGCCATCCAGATTTCGAACGGCACGGCCTACGGTCTTTCAAGCGCCGTCTGCACCAATCGCCTGGACTACATCAACCGGTTTGTCAGCGAGCTGCATGTCGGCACCGTCAATGTGCGCGAGGTGCCAGGCTATCGCCTGGAGCTCACGCCCTTCGGCGGCATCAAGGACTCGGGCTTGGGCTATAAAGAGGGCGTGCAGGAAGCGATTAAAAGCTTCACCAATCTAAAAACCTATTCGCTCCCATGGAGCTCATGATTCACCCCCGAAGCGCCTTCGGCGCCTCCCCCTTCCAGGGGGCGCAGCCTGCGGCCCGGCGAAGCCGGTTCCACGGCGGCCGCTGGCTTAAGTAGCCTTCTTCTTCAATGCGTACTGTGTAAGGAATTCACGTGCTGAACTTTGACGACATCGAACAACTCTTCAAAGAGCGCGGCGGCGAGCAATACAGCGGCGAACCCGTGACGCAACTCCAGCACGCGTTACAGACTGCGGCGCTCGGCGAAGCCGAAGGCGCGAGCGATGCGCTGGTGACCGCGGCACTGTTGCATGACCTGGGGCACTTGTTGCACGACCTGGGTGAGACACCGTCGCTGCGTGGTGTGGATGACGTTCACCAGTACCGAGCACTGCCTTTTTTGCGGGGTCTTTTCCCCGACGAGGTGCTGGACGCCATCAAGCTGCATGTGGATGCCAAGCGCTATCTGTGCGCGGCGCGGCGTGGTTACCATTCCAGCCTTTCAGCGGATTCCAAACGCAGCCTGCAGCTGCAGGGCGGCATCTTTTCAGCTGAAGAAGCGGCGCGCTTCATCGCGCAGCCCGGTGCCGGGGATGCGGTGAAGCTGCGCCTCTGGGACGATCTCGCGAAAGATGCGCACAAGGCCACGCCGCCACTGGCGCACTACCTGGCACGGGCCAGGCGCTGCACCCTTCCCGCCGCAGAGCCCTCGCTTGCCGCCTGAAATCCTGGCCCTGACCTGGCCGGTGCTGGGTGCCGTGCTGTTTGGCGCGCTGCTGCATGCAGGCTGGAATGCCCTGGTGAAGTCCAGTGCCGACAAGGCGCTGGACATGGCGGTCATTCACCTCATTGGCTCTGTGCTGGCGTTGCCGCTGGTGCTGCTGGTTGGCTGGCCGCGGGCTGAGGCCTGGCCATTCATCGGGGCGTCGGTACTGATTCACATCGGCTACTACATTGCCACCACGCGCGCCTACCAGCATGGAGACCTGGGCCTGACTTACCCGCTGATGCGCGGCGTAGCGCCGCTGCTGGTGGCGCTGTCGGCCAGTTTCACCCTGGGTGAAACGCTCACGCCGCTGGCCTGGGCAGGCATCCTGGGTATTTGCTGCGGTGTGCTGGTGCTGGGCCTGAGCCGCCACGCTCTGCATGCGCCCAAGGCTGTCGGTTTTGCGCTGGCCAACGCCGTCATCATTGCCATCTATACCGTGGTCGATGGGCTGGGTGTCCGCGCTTCAGGCAACGCCTTGCAATACGTTGGGGCTCTCTTCCTGTTTGATGGCTGGCCATTCGGCCTGCTGATGATGGCGCGGCGGGGGCGCGCCATGGGCCACTATGCGCTGCATCGCTGGCCGGTGGCCACCGGCGGTGCGCTGGCATCGTTGGGCTCCTACGGAATCGCGCTGTGGGCCATGACGCGCGCGCCCGTGGCTACGGTGGCGGCGCTGCGCGAAACCTCGGTGCTGTTCGCGGTGCTGCTGGGTTGCTGGCTGCTGAAAGAAGTTTTTACCCTGCGCCGACTCATCGGCACCTGCGCCATCGTCGCAGGTGTCATGGCTATACGGTTAGCTTAGTTCTGCACATATTTCCTTTGATGTGAGGCCTGAACCATGACTGCCACGACGCTTCCCAAGCATGCAGAGATCGTGATTGTGGGTGGCGGCATCGTTGGCTGTTCTGTGGCCTACCACCTGGCCAAAATGGGCAAAACCGACGTGCTGCTGCTCGAGCAAGGCAAACTCACCAGCGGCACCACCTGGCACGCGGCCGGCCTGGTCGGCCAGATGCGGCCCAACCGCAACATGACGCAGATGAGCAAGTACGGCATTGAGCTGTATGCCTCGCTGGAGGCTGAAACGGGCCTGGCCACCGGGTGGAAACAATGCGGCAGCGTCAACGTGGCGCGCACGCCCGAGCGCATGAAGGTGCTCAAAAAGCAGGTCGCCATGGCCAACAGCTTTGGCGTGGAGTGCCATGAGATCTCGCCGCAGGAAGCTGGCGAGAAATACCCGATCATGCGCATCGATGACCTGCAGGGCGCGATCTGGCTGCCGGGTGACGGCAAGGCCAATCCGGCGGACCTTTGCATGTCGCTGGCCAAGGGCGCGCGCAACCGCGGCGTGAAGATGGTTGAAGGCATTGAGGTGACCGGCGTCATCATTGAAAACGGCAAGGCCGTGGGCGTGAAGACCGCGCAAGGCGACGTGCGCTGCGAAGTCCTCGTCAATTGCGCCGGCCAATGGGCGCGCCAGTTCGGCAAGCTGGCGGGCGTGAATGTGCCACTGTATTCGGCTGAGCATTTCTACATCGTCACCGGCAAGATTCCGGGTGTGCACCCCATGCTGCCGGTCATGCGCGACCCAGACGGCTACATCTACTACAAGGAAGAAGTCGGCGGCCTGGTGATGGGCGGCTTTGAGCCCCAGGCCAAGCCCTGGAAGATGGACCCGATTCCGGCGACCTTCCAGTTCGAATTGCTGGACGAAGACTGGGACCAGTTCGAACCGCTGATGACCGCCGCGCTGCACCGCACCCCGTGCCTGGAGACGGCCGAAGTCAAGATGCTGCTCAACGGCCCCGAAAGCTTCACGCCGGACGGCAACTTCATCCTGGGTGAAGCGCCCGAATTGCGAAACTACTTTGTCTGCGCGGGCTTCAATTCGGCCGGCATTGCCAACAGCGGCGGCGCGGGCCGGCTCATGGCCGAATGGATTGTGGGTGGGGAGCCCAGCACCGATTTATGGGACGTGGACATCCGCCGCTTCGGCAGCTTTACCGGCAACCGCAAGGCACTGGCCGAGCGCACCGGCGAGACGCTGGGCCTGCACTACGCCATGCGCTGGCCGCGTCAGGAACTGGAAACGGCGCGGCCGTTGCGTACCTCACCGCTGTACGACATCCTGGCCGCCAGAGGCGCGGAGTTCGGCGGCAAGAATGGCTGGGAGCGTGCAAGCTATTTCAGGCCGGAGGGCCAGGCGCGCCCGGAATACTCCCTCGACAAACCGGCCTGGCTCCCGTGGATGATTGAGGAGCAAAAAGCCACGCGCGAAACCGTTGCCCTTTACGACCAGACCTCGTTCTCCAAATACCTGTTGCAGGGCCGCGATGCGCTGGCCGTGCTGCAGCGCCTGTGCGCCAACGAGATGGACGTGTCTGTCGGCAAGATGGTCTACACCGCCATGCTCAATGAGCGCGGCGGTTTTGAAAGTGACTTGACCGTGATGAGGCAAGCCGCGAACCAATTCCTCATCATCACCGGATCTGCGCAAACGGTAAGGGACTTCGACTGGATCACGCGGCGTATCGGCGAAGCGGAACATGCCGTGTTGACCGATGTGTCGACGATGTACTCGGTGCTGTCGGTGATGGGGCCGAAGGCGCGCGAGCTGCTGGCGCTCGTTAGCCCGGACGACCTGTCGCCCGAGGCGCTGAAGTTCTCATGGACGAAAGAGATTGACGTGGGCTTTGCCCGCGTGCGCGCCGCCCGCATGAGCTATGTGGGCGGGCCGGGCTTTGAGCTCTACACGCCGATCGAAATGGCGCGCCATGTGTACCTGGCACTGATGGAGGCCGGCAAGGCGCTCGGTATTCGTGATGCAGGCTACTACGCGCTGGATGCGCTGCGTATTGAGCAAGGCCGGCGCGCCTGGGGCGCAGAGCTCGGCCCGGACGAAACGCCGTGGGAGGCGGGGTTGGCCTTCAGCGTCAGGCTCGACAAGCCGGCTGACTTTATCGGCAAGGCCGCGTTGCTCAATTCACAGGGGCTGGCGCTGCGCAAGAAACTGGTCACGCTGGTGTTTGACACGCCGGATGCCTTTGCCTGGGGCGGCGAGGCGATTGTGATGGACGGGCAAATGGTGGGCGAAATTTCGTCGGTCGGCTGGAGCCCGCTGGCCGGCGCCTGCGTGGCGCTGGGTTATGTGCGCGGCGACAGCGCCAACCAGCCGCATGCCGGAACGCCTGCGCAAATCGAGCTGTGGGGCGAGCGCATCGGTGCGAAGCTTTACGACAAGTGGCCGCCTGCCAAACCCTGATTCGCTATCATTTCAGGAGCTGCTTGCGCAAGTTCTGTATGGATTGCAGGCTCATTTGCTTAAAAATTCCCGGGAAAGTGCATGGGTGCAGGTGCTGCCGCTGCCGCTACTGACCGTCAGGTAAATCCATCCCGACAAAACGCACGGTGACGCGGGTACCGGGCGTTTGCGGGTGGCCCGGCAGGGCCGCATCTTCAATGGTGATGGTGGCGCCATGCTGCTTGGCGATTTCCAGCACGATGGCCAGGCCCAGGCCGGAGCCGTCGACGTTGGTGCCCAGCGTCCGGTAGAACGGCTGGAACACCAGCTCGCGCTCGGACTCCAGGATGCCCGGCCCGGAGTCTTCCACCAGCAGCACCAGTACGCCGCTGAAGCGGTCGGTCATGAGCCGCAGCGTGACCTGTCCTTTTTCGGGCGTGTAGTTGATGGCGTTGTCCAGCAGGTTGCGCACCAGCTCCTTGAGCAGGGTCGGGTTGCCTTCCAGCTGCGTCGCCTGCTCGCCGGCGGCGGGCCCGTCGTAGCCGAGGTCGATCTGTTTTTCAAGGGCGCGAGGCACCGAGTCGGCCATCACTTCCGAGACGATATGCACCAGGTCGATGTGCAGCTTGGCGAGGCTGCGGCCTGTGGTTTCGGCGCGTGCCAGCGCCAGCAGCTGGTTGACGGTGTGGGTGGCACGTATGCTGGCACGGCCGATGTGCTTGAGCGATTTTTTGAGTTCGTCGGCATCGGTTTCGCGCTGCGCCAGGTCGGCCTGCATGCGCAGGCCCGCCAGCGGTGTCTTCAACTGATGCGCGGCATCGGCGAGAAAGCGTTTCTGCGTGGTCAGCGACACCTTGAGCCGGCTCAGCAAATCGTTGATGGAGGACACCAGCGGTGCTACCTCTTCTGGCACCGCGGTTTCATCGAGCGGGCTCATGTCGTCGGACTTGCGTGCGCGGATGCGCTTTTCAAGCTGGGCCAGCGGCTTGATGCCGCGCACCAGTGCCAGCCACACCAGCAGTACGGCCAGCGGTAGCGTTACGAACTGCGGCACCATGGTGCCCTTGACGATTTCAGTGGCCAGCGTCTTGCGCTTTTCCAGCGTTTCGGCCACTTGCACCAGCACCATCTGGGCGGACACGGCTTCGGGTGCACCCGCGCTCTTGTCGCTGCGCGGTGCAGCCGCCTTGCCTGTCGGCGCCGGGGCTTTGACCTCGACCTTGAGCCAGGTATAGGCCACGCGGACATCCTCGCCCTGGATCAGGTCTTCGCGCAGCCGCACCTCGCCGTTGGTGGGCTTGTCTTCATCGGGCGGCAGGGGCAGGTCGTGTTCGCCGCTGAGCAGTTCGCCTTGCGTGCCCACAACCTGGTAATAGACCAGATCGGTGTCATCGGCGCGCAGGATCTCGCGCGCCGGCGCCGTCAGGTTGAATTGCACCTGGTTGTTTTTGACCGCCACCAGCTTGGCCAGTGCCTGCACGTTGTATTCAAGCGCACGGTCAAATGGCTTGCCTGCAATGTTCTGCGCCACCAGCCAGGTCAGCGCCAGGCTGATCGGCCATAGCAGCAGCAGCGGCGTGAGCATCCAGTCGAGGATCTCGCCGAAGAGGCTTCGGCGCTCGCGCTGGAAGAGTCTCAGAGCCACAGGTCAAGAAGCGTGCGGGACGTCCGTCCGGCGCGCATGCTCTTCATGCCAGCAGGGGCCGCGGAACCGGCTTTGCCGGGCCGCAGGCGCAGCGGCCCCCTCGGGGGGCAGGGCGCTACACGCAGTGAGCAACCGTGGGGGCTCATCAATTTGGTATTTTTTCGAGGCAGTAACCGAGCCCGCGCACGGTCGCGATGCGCACCGGGCCTTTTTCAATCTTCTTGCGCAGCCGGTGGATGTACACCTCGATCGCGTTGTTGCTGACTTCTTCGCCCCATTCGCAGAGGCGTTCCACCAGCTGGTCCTTGCTGACGAGGCGGCCGGCCCGCTGCAGCAGCACTTCGAGCAAGCCGAGTTCGCGCGCCGACAGCTCCAGCATCTGGCCGTCGATGGTGGCCACGCGTCCGGCCTGGTCGTACACCAGCGGGCCGTGCTTGATGGTGCTGCTGGCGCCGCCCATGCCGCGGCGGATCAGCGCGCGCACACGGGCTTCGAGTTCCTGCAGTGAAAACGGTTTGGCCATGTAGTCGTCGGCGCCGTAGTCCAGGCCCTTGACGCGTTCTTCCACGCTGTCGGCGGCGGTCAGGATCAGCACCGGCATGGCCGAGCCGCGGGCGCGCAGGCGCTTGAGCACTTCCAGCCCGTGCATGCGCGGCAGGCCCAGATCCAGGATCAGCAGATCGAATTCTGTGTTGGTGAGCAGCGCGGCGTCGGCTTCGGTGCCGCTGGCCACGTGGTCGGCTGCCGCACCGGAGGCGCGCAAAGTGCGCAGCAGGCCGTCTGCCAGGACCTGGTCATCTTCGGCAATCAGGATACGCATGGTTGTCTCCGGGGAGTGGTCCGCATTACGGGAGCTGTGGGCCAGTTTTACTTGTTCGGCAAATTTTAGGCTTTTGTCGCCAGAGGTTTGCTGACGTCGGTTGGGATCAGGCTGCTGCGTAGGCCTCGAGTCCCAGCGCGACCACCGTAGCTACATCATGCCCCACAGCCTGGCGAAACTCATCCTCGGCTTGCCGAACCGCTCTGTGAAAGGCTTCCAGCCAGAGCAGGCCCGATTCGGTGAACACCACCTGGCGGGCGCGTTTGTCGTGCGGGTCGGGCTGGCGCGTCACCAAACCCCAGGCTTCGCATTGGTCGACGAGGTCGCCCATGGCCTGCTTGCTCATGCCCGCGCTTTGCGCCAGGTCCGTCAGGCGCGAGCCGCCGACCGCCAGGTGGCGAGTGATGTGGATGTGCGCGGCACCGACCTGGTCGCGTGCGGCCAGGTTGGAGAGCGCCAGCGGCACCTCGATGCTGCTGGCCATCAGCGACAGCACGCGCTCGTCGAAGCGGCGCAGCGCATGGCCCATCAGGCGGCCCAGGTGGGTCTGCCGCCAGCCGGCTTCGGTGGCACCAAAGGGGCTGGAAATGTGAGGTGGACTGACTGCTTCAGGCATGAAATCATGGTATCTCAATTGATCAGGCAAACTGACTAAAAATAGGGTTTACTTATTTCTATGGCGCCCATAAAGTACTGGTCATGCATCCAGCGCTGTGATTAAAAGCAGAGGCCGGAAATTAGAGAAAAAGTTTTACATCATTGATTTTCAAGGAGTTTTTCATGGAACTGACCAGCAAACTGAACCCCGCCCAAAACCCTGTACAAAGCGCCGCCCTGAACACCGAGAAGGCCAAAGCCCTGCAGGCCGCGCTGGCCCAGATCGAAAAGCAGTTCGGCAAAGGCACCATCATGAAGCTGGGCGACGGCGAGGTCATCGAAGACATCCAGGTCGTTTCCACCGGCTCCCTGGGCCTGGACATCGCCCTGGGCGTCGGCGGCCTGCCGC
Organism: Polaromonas sp. P2_G11; assembly: GCF_056403595.1. NCBI lineage: Bacteria > Pseudomonadati > Pseudomonadota > Betaproteobacteria > Burkholderiales > Comamonadaceae > Polaromonas > Polaromonas sp. P2_G11. Next base: position 467,506 of record NZ_JBFUFE010000004.1, read on the forward strand.
GCGGCCGTGTGGTTGAAATCTACGGCCCTGAATCGTCGGGCAAAACCACGCTGACCCTGCAGGTCATCGCCGAAATGCAAAAACTGGGCGGCACCTGCGCCTTTGTGGATGCCGAGCACGCGCTGGACATCCAGTACGCGCAAAAGCTGGGCGTCAATTTGCAAGACCTGCTGATCAGCCAGCCCGACACCGGCGAGCAGGCGCTTGAAATCGTTGATTCGCTGACCCGCTCCGGCGCGGTCGACCTGATCGTGGTCGACTCGGTGGCGGCGCTCACGCCCAAGGCCGAGCTTGAAGGCGAAATGGGCGACTCGCTGCCCGGCCTGCAGGCCCGCCTGATGAGCCAGGCGCTGCGCAAGCTCACCGCCACCATCAAGAAGGCCAACTGCATGGTCATCTTCATCAACCAGATTCGCATGAAGATCGGCGTGATGTTCGGTTCGCCCGAAACCACCACCGGCGGCAATGCGCTGAAGTTCTACGCCTCGGTGCGGCTGGACATTCGCCGCATCGGCTCCATCAAGAAAGGCGAAGAGGTGATCGGCAACGAAACCCGGGTGAAGGTGGTCAAGAACAAGGTGGCCTCGCCATTCAAGACGGCGGAGTTCGACATCCTCTACGGCGAGGGCATCAGCCGGCTGGGCGAGGTGCTGGACCTGGGTGTGGCCGGCCACATCGTCGAAAAAGCCGGCGCCTGGTATGCCTTCAACGGCGAAAAAATTGGCCAGGGGCGCGACAACTCGCGTGAGTTCCTGAAAGAAAACCCCGAACTCGCCATCGAGATCGAAAACAAGGTGCGCGAATCGCTGGGTATTCCGCTGGTGCAAGCCGCGGCCGGCACCGAGCCAGCACCGGCTGAAAAGGCGCCCAAGGCCGAGAAAGCCGAAAAACCCGCCAAAGTAGCCGCCTGAGCCTGTCTTTTGAATGCCAAATAAGGCGACATACCAATCAGAATGGGCGCAAGCAGCTATCAAAAGAGTAGCGCTTGCATTTCAATCTGGCTGGGTCCTTTGACATGGAAAACCCGGCAGACAGCTCCCCCGCCAAACCCGCCCGCCGTGCGGGTTTTGGCCTTTCCCTCAAGGGCCGCGCATTGCGTTACCTTGCCGCGCGCGAACATTCACGCGCCGAACTTGAACGCAAGCTGGCTCCGCATGAAGAAACGCCGGGCCAGCTGAAGGCGGTGCTCGACGACCTTGAGCTCAAGGATTTCATCAGCGAAGAGCGTGTCATCGATTCGGTCATCAACCGGCGTTCCCGCAAGCTGGGCGCCTCGCGTATCCAGCAGGAGCTGCAGGCCAAAGGACTGGACGTGACGGCCATACGGGAGGCGGTTGGGCAGCTTAAGGCCACCGAGCGCGAACGGGCGCGAGACATCTGGCAGCGAAAGTTTGGCACAGCCCCGGCCAACCCCGCAGAACATGCCCGGCAAATCCGATTTCTGGCGGGAAGAGGTTTTACACTGGAGGTTGCATCGTGGGTCCTCAAAAATCCCGACAAGGAAGGGTATTGAGATCCAGGCTGCAGTGGCCCTTCCTCCCAAAGTCTGGCCTGGGAATGTGAAAAACTTTCAGGAGTCAGCCATTTTCCAGAGTATCCGCACCCTACTGGCACGCAATAAAAGCGCTGTATCTGCCGGACCGATTGTCCCGGACGAAGATGCCCAGTCATTGCGCTCACGTGGCAACGAATTGTTGGCACAAGGCAGGATTTCCGAGGCCACCGACTGCTATCGCCAGGTGGTTGCCATGACACCGAACGATGGCTTGGCCCATGTCAACCTGGGTTATGGCCTGATGGAACTGGGCGAACTGCCTGAGGCCAGCGCTAGCTTCAGGCAGGCCCTCGCGTTGGACGGCGGTCTTCTGGATGCCCATTTCCTGATGGGACAGGTGCAGATGCGCCAGACGTTGGTTGAAGACGCGGTCCGCAGTTTCCGAGCGGCTCTGACTTTGAAGCCTGATTTTGATTTGGCCTGGTTTGAGCTGGCCCGCGTGCAGGAAAATTTGCACCAGGTGGATGCGGCGCTGGATAGCTACCAGCAGGTCCTGCGTATCAATCCGGCCTTTGTAGATGCGGCAGCCAACCAGGTCAAGCTGTTGCTTGACTTGCAGCGCTGGCAGGAGGTCATCACGGTGGCGGACGGGCAGATGAAAAACGGAGCACCCCATGGCTTCGGCATCCAGAAAGCGTGCGCGCTGAACGGTTTGGCCCGCCATGACGAAGCCCTTGCCCTGATCGATGCCATTCTGGCTGAACATCCCGGGAATGTTCCGGCGCTCGACGGCAAAGCGGCGATTCAGGCTGCACAGGGCAAGCATGCGTTAGCCTTGCAAAGTTACGAGCAGGTGATCGCATTGCAGCCCCAGCATGCGGACGCGCTGTCGAATGCCGGTGCGGCCTGCGACCGGTTGGGTCGGCTTGATCAGGCCATGGCTTTTCATGAACGCGCCGTTAGCCTGCAGCCGCAAAATACGCACGTTCTGTACAACATGGGCTGCACCCTGCTGAATCTGGGTCGCTGTGCTGAAGTGGTGACGGTTGCTGATCGCGGTCTCGCGGCGGAGGGCGACCATGCCAATCTCCACTGGAACAAGGCCGTTGCCCATTTGCTGCTTGGCGACCTGCGCCAAGGCTGGCCTGAATACGAATGGCGGTGGTTTGCCAGCGCGCTTGGTCCGCGTCCGCCTAGGCCCAATTTCGGCAAGCCTATTTGGACCGGCGAGTCGCTTATTGGTAAAAGCATTTTCCTGTATGGTGAACAAGGCTTGGGCGACACCATACAGTTGCTGCGCTACATCCCTTTGATTGCCACCAGAGGCGCGAAAGTATTTTTATCGGTCCCGGCTTCGATAGAGCCGCTCTGCGCGGACTTCAAGGATGACTGCATTCTTGTGGGCCGCGGGCAATTGCCTGGGGATTTTGACTTTCACTGCCCATTGTTCAGCCTACCGTTCGCGTTTGAAACCGACCTGACCAGCATTCCGGCGGCCATTCCCTACTTGCGAAGCATTCCTGCCCTGAAGACAGGATGGGAAGGAGAGTTGCGAAAGCTCAGCACAGAGCGCGGCCCAAGGCTGGGCTTGGTCTGGTCAGGTAGCGCGACACATCAGAATGATGCGAACAGGTCGATGCCGCTGGCGACGCTGCTGGACGCTTTGCCGCAGTCCTGCCAGCTGGTGTGCCTGCAAAAAGAGGTGCGTGAGGCTGACCAAGAGCTGGTCGAGTCGGCCGGCATCTTCTTTGCAGGTGACGCGCTGAAAACCTTTGAAGACACAGTTGCTCTGGCTGATTGCGTGGACCTTGTCATCAGCGTCGACACCAGCGTCGCCCATCTGGTTGGCGCGATGGGAAAACCGCTGTGGCTCATGCTGCCTTATCGGCCAGATTGGCGCTGGATGCTTGAACGGGACGACAGCCCCTGGTACCCCACGGCGCGCCTATTCCGCCAAGGCGAGAGCCGTTGTTGGGAAGAAGTAGTAAAGAAAGTCGGCAGTGAATTGCCAAAGGCGCTTGAACACATCAAAATGGAAGGCTGAGCTTCAACTTTGGGAGGCAAGGAGTTTGGTTGTCTGGTCCGGACGATTAGAGACCCAGCATCAGCTTCAGGTTTTGGACTGCAGCGCCGGATGCGCCCTTGCCCAGGTTGTCCAGCCGCGCCACCAGCACCGCATGGCGGTACTCTTCATTGGCAAACACGCGCAACTCCATCTTGTTGGTGTCGTTCAGCGCCAGCGCATCCAGCTTGCCTGACTCGGGCGCGGCCTCCGCGGTTACCCATTCGCTGCCGGCATAGTGTTTGGCCAGTACGTCCTGCAACTGCGCCCCGGTTGGTTTGCCGGGCAGCAAGTCAAGGTGCAGCGGCAATTGCACCAGCATGCCCTGCTTGAAGTTGCCTACCGACGGAATGAACACCGGCCGGCGTGTGAGCCCTGTGTATTTCATGATTTCGGGCAGGTGTTTGTGTTTCAGGCCCAGGCCGTAAAGTTCAAACAGGGGAGCGGTGCCGGCTTCGTAGTCTTCAATCATCTGCCGGCCGCCGCCGGAGTAACCGCTCACAGCGGGAAGGCTCAGCGGGAAGTCGGCCGGGATCATGCCGGCGTCAACCAGCGGACGGATCAGCGCGATCGCACCGGTGGCGTAGCAGCCGGGGTTGCCCACGCGGTCGGCAGCGGCTACGGCGGCGCGCTGGGTCTGGGTCAGTTCGGGAAAGCCGTAAACCCAGCCGGACACGGTGCGGTGAGCCGTGGAGGCGTCAATGATTTTGGGCTTTTTGCCGGTCAAGCTGTCAATCATGGCGACCGATTCGCGTGCCGCGTCGTCGTGCAGGCACAGGATCACCATATCCACCTGCGCCATCAGGGCGCGCTTGGCGGCCGCGTCCTTGCGCAGCTCGGGCGCGATGCTGACGAGTTCGATCTGCGGCATGGCTTGCAGCCGCTCGCGGATTTGCAGGCCCGTGGTGCCGGCTTCGCCGTCAATAAATACTTTAGGCATGGGCTTCCAGGTACAAAACAAAGTGGGCGGCTGGCCGCCCCAGAGGTCAATTTCGGCCCTTTTCGGGGTGTAAGGCGGGCACAAGAGTTGTGCGTCGCACCATGATACAGTTCTGCGTTGCTGCCTGCAGTGACCGCCGACGTGGTTTTTTGGGCCGGTGTGGCCTGTTTCCGACACCCCATTCCTCTGCCCAAATCCCTGTTGCACCCCCCTCTTTTACTGAATTCTGAAGGTCTTTCATGAAAATTCACGAGTACCAGGGCAAGGAAATCTTGCGCAATTTTGGTGTGCCAGTGCCGCGCGGCATCCCGGCCTTCACGGTGCAGGAGGCGGTGGAAGCCGCCCAGAAGCTAGGTGGCCCGGTGTGGGTGGTCAAGGCCCAGATCCACGCGGGCGGCCGCGGCAAGGGCGGCGGCGTGAAGGTTGCCAAAACCATCGACGACGTCAAGCGCATTGCCGGCGAAATCCTCGGCATGCAGCTGAAAACGCACCAGACCGGCCCAGAAGGCCAGAAAGTCCGCCGCCTCTATATTGAAGACGGCGCCGACATCCAAAAGGAATACTACGTTTCGGCCGTGACCGACCGTGAGTCGCAAAAGGTGGCCTTCATCGCCTCCAGCGAAGGCGGCATGGACATCGAAGAGGTGGCTCATTCCAACCCTGAAAAAATCATCAAGGTGTTTGTCGATCCGCTGGTCGGCATGACGGACGCCCAGGCGAAGCAAATCGCCGCCGGCATCGGCATGCCTGCCGACTCCGTGGCGCAGACCGTCGACATCCTGAAAAAGCTCTACAAGTGCTATATGGAGACCGACGCGTCGCTGGTTGAAATCAACCCCCTGAACCGCAACAGCAAGGGTGAAGTCATGGCCCTGGATGCGAAGTTCAACTTCGATGCCAACGCGCTGTTCCGCCATCCCGAAATCGTGGCCTATCGCGACCTGGACGAAGAAGACCCGGCCGAAGTCGAAGCCAGCAAGTTCGACCTCGCTTACATCAGCCTGGACGGCAACATCGGCTGCCTGGTCAACGGCGCAGGCCTGGCCATGGCGACCATGGACACCATTAAACTTTTCGGTGGCGAGCCAGCCAACTTCCTGGATGTGGGCGGCGGCGCAACAGCTGAAAAAGTCACCGAAGCCTTCAAGATCATGCTGAAGAACCCTGATGTCAAAGGCATCCTGGTCAACATCTTCGGCGGCATCATGAAGTGCGACACCATCGCCGACGGCGTGATCACCGCCTGCAAGGCCGTGAACCTTTCGGTTCCACTGGTCGTGCGCATGAAGGGCACCAACGAAGACCTGGGCAAGAAGATGCTGGCCGATTCTGGCCTTCCCATCATCGCCGCAGACACCATGGCCGAAGCCGCGACCAAAATCGTCGCCGCTGTCAAATAAAAGCCCGGAGCCAAGAACATGTCCATCTACATCAACAAAAACACCAAAGTCATCACCCAGGGCATCACCGGCAAAACCGGTCAATTCCACACCCGCATGTGCCGCGACTACGCGAACGGCAAAGAAGCTTTTGTGGCCGGTGTGAATCCCAAGAAAGCCGGCGAAGACTTCGAAGGCATCCCGATTTTTGCCAACGTGACCGAAGCCGCCAAGGCGACCGGCGCAACCGTGTCGGTCATCTATGTGCCCCCTGCAGGCGCTGCCGCCGCCATCTGGGAGGCTGTTGAAGCCAACCTGGACCTGGCGATCTGCATCACCGAAGGCATTCCGGTCAAGGACATGCTGGAAGTGCGCAACCGCATGAAAGCCAAGGAAGCTGCCGGCGGCAAGAAAACCCTGCTGCTGGGCCCCAATTGCCCCGGTCTGATCACGCCTGAAGAAATCAAGATCGGCATCATGCCAGGACATATCCACCGCAAGGGCCGTATCGGCGTAGTCAGCCGCTCCGGCACGCTGACCTATGAAGCTGTGGCGCAATTGACCGAAATCGGCCTGGGCCAATCGAGTGCAGTCGGTATCGGCGGCGACCCGATCAATGGCCTCAAGCACATTGACGTGATGAAAGCCTTCAATGACGATCCGGACACTGACGCCGTCATCATGATCGGCGAAATCGGCGGTCCCGATGAGGCCGAAGCCGCCCAGTGGTGCAAGGCCAACATGAAAAAACCGATCGTTGGCTTCATTGCTGGTGTGACTGCCCCTGCCGGCAAGCGGATGGGCCATGCGGGCGCGCTGATCTCCGGCGGCGCCGACACGGCCGATGCCAAACTTGCCATCATGGAAGCCTGCGGTTTCACCGTGACGCGCAATCCTTCGGAAATGGCCAAACTGCTCAAAGCGCTGCTGTAAGGCGCCACCACAAAAAAGTGATTTGAAAACTTGACCACGGTCAAGCAGGTAAGCAGTAATACCAATCGGGATTGGCCTATTGCGGCTTAGACTCTCCAAAACAAAAAAGCGCTTCCCAGCGCTTTTTTAATTCATAACAGGAGCTGCCATGTTTTTCGGACTGGACCTCGCGTCCCCCCTCTTCTGGAGCGCTTTCGGCTCCATCCTTCTTGCCAACATCGTGCTGTCTGGGGATAACGCCGTGGTAATTGCCATGGCTGCGCGCACACTCAAACCCGAGCAGCGCGGCAAGGCGATCTTCTGGGGCAGCGCCGCCGCGATCGTGATGCGTATCGTGCTGACCATTGTGGCCATTCAGCTGTTGAGCTTGCCATACCTGAAGATGATCGGTGCCGTACTGCTGGTCTACATTGGCGTGGACCTGCTCAAAGGCGAAGAAGATGAAGACGGCGAAGGCCACGAAATCAACGGCATGATGGCTGCGATTCGCACTATCCTGATTGCCGATCTGGTAATGAGCCTGGACAACGTTCTGGCAGTCGCAGCAGCCGCCAAGGGCAACCTCCCGTTGCTGGTACTGGGTCTTCTGGTGAGCATCCCGCTGATTATTTTCGGCGCCACCTTGTTGACCAAGGTCATGGAGCGCTTCCCCATCATCATTACCATCGGTGCAGCTCTTTTGGGCTTCCTGGCGGGTGAGATGTTGCTGACGGATCCTGCGGTAGTGAGCTATTTTGGTGCCGTTAGCGACCATACGGTGACTGCCGGTGGGATTGTGGGTGCCGTGCTCGTGGTGGCACTGGGCACCTACCTGACCAAACGGCAGCAGACAAAGGCGCCTTCCGCCTGAACCGGCGTACGGCCCGGCCGCCGCAGCCCCTTTGGCGGTTAGGGTCGTTTCTTAGCGTTCGCCACCTGCTGCGGACCGGATGCGCGCCGCGCATACCAGAAAACCACTTATTTGCAACAGTCGGCACGCTTGCGGTGCAGAAGTCGCTTGTCCAGCCGCACCCCGTCTGTTAATGTCCATTGTCAGGAGACTTGTAACCTGCCGAAACAGTCGGCGGGTGATATCCGGCGCACGAAATTTGCTGCCGGAGGACCGATAGTACAAAGCAATTACAAAAATGGCTGGGGCTATGCATAGCGAATCAGGACAAGGGACGGGAAGTGGCCAAAACATCTAGGAAATTGAGTCAGTTCTGGCGGGCCGACTGGTTTGTGGGCGTTCTGGTGGTGCTGGCCGTCCTTTTTTTGCATGGCCTGACCGATTTTTTCGGCACACTTGAGCGCCGTTACTATGACTATGCGAGCACCAGCAGCAATCGTCAGCCCTCAGACCGTATAGCGGTTATTGCGATTGACGACCAAAGCATCGCGAATATAGGCCGTTGGCCCTGGCCCCGGGACGTCCATGCGAAGCTGATAGACCAGTTGACAGCCGCCAAGACCAAGACAGTCGTCCACACGGCTTTTTTCTTTGAGCCTCAAACCGACCGAGGTCTCGCTTTTATCCGCAAGATGAAAGAGGTCCTCGGCGATCCTGCTGTCGCGCAAACTGGTATTGGCGAGCAATTGAGCAAGGTGATTGCGGATGCCGAGGTGGCGCTGGATAGCGATGCCAAGCTGGCTGCCAGTATGGTCAATGCCGGCAATGTGCTTGTGCCCTCGGTGTTTACTCTTGGCGAGCCGCAGGGCAGGCCAGACAATCCGCTGCCGGCCTACGCGCTCAAAAGCGCGATTGACGAGAGCAACGGCTTTTCCATTGCGGCAATACGCGGCACCCAGCCGATTGAAGCCATAGGCAATGCCGCCGCCGGTATAGGCCACCTGAACCAGATACAGGATCCCGTTGATGGGGCAGTTCGCCAGGAGCCGCTGCTTGTCAATTATTACGGCAAGGGTGTGCCCTCTATGGCGCTGCTGGCTGCCGCAAAAAGCCTCAACCTCAACACCTCTGATATCAAGCTCAACGTGGGGGAGTCGGTGCAAATCGGCAAGCTCCGAGTGCGCACCGACGAGTCGGCCCTGATGTTGCCGCAGTTTTATAAAGGCAGCGGCGGCAAGCCTGCTTTTGCAGTTGACTCCTTCTATGACGTGCTGACTGGCAAAATCCCTGCCACCAAATATGCGGACAAGATTGTGGTGATCGGCGCCACGGCGCAGGGCGTGGGTAGCCTCTTCACGACGCCGGCCGGTCCGGGGCTGTCACCGGCAGAGACCATTGCGCACATCACTTCCAGCATCCTGAGTGAACACTTCATTGTCCAGCCGACTTGGGGTGTCTGGGCTACGTTGGCTGTTCTGCTCGTGGTTGCGGCTTACCTTATCGCCGGGTTGCCTCGCCTCTCCGCTGGTAAGGCTGCGGTCATCACGTTGGCACTGTTCCTGGTGTTGCTGGTGGTTGAGTTCGGCTTGCTGTCGGCGGCCGCGACCTGGCTCAAGTTTGTCTTTCCCGCAGCCCTGCTGGTGATCGGCCACCTGGCGTTGACGACCAAGCGCTTCCTCATGACCGAGGCTGGCAAGCTCAAGTCCGACGAGGAATCGGCCGAGACCAATCGCATGATGGGTCTGGCGCTGCAAGGTCAAGGCCAGCTCGACATGGCGTTTGATCGTTTTCGCCGCGTACCTTTCACTGACGCACTGATGGACAACATGAACAACCTAGCGCTGGATTTCGAGCGCAAGCGCCAGTTCAACAAAGCTCAAGCCGTGTACGAGTACATGGCCACCTACAACAAGAACCACAAAGACCTGCAGTCCAAGCTTAATCGGGCCAAAAACCTGTCGGAAACCGTCATTTTGGGCGGTGGCGGCGCGCACCCGGGCGGGACCATGCTCCTTGACGGTGGGGGTGTTGAAAAGCCCATGTTGGGTCGCTATCAAGTCGAAAAGGAATTGGGCAAGGGCGCCATGGGCGTGGTGTACCTCGGCAAGGACCCAAAGATTGGCCGTGTCGTCGCCATCAAGACTATGGCTTTGAGTCAGGAGTTCGAGGGCGAGGAGCTTGACGATGCGCGGGAGCGCTTCTTCAGGGAAGCCGAGACCGCTGGCCGGCTGCAGCACCAGAACATTGTCACGATTTTTGATGCGGGTGAAGAACACGACCTGGCATTCATTGCCATGGAGTTTCTGAAGGGCAAGGATCTGGCAGATGTCACCAAGGACGGCCATTTGTTGCCGGTCCCGAAGGTCCTGTCCATCGTGGCACGGGTGGCTGAAGCCCTGGCTTACGCACACAAGCAGAATGTGGTGCACCGGGACATCAAACCGGCCAACATCATGTATGAAATCGAAAGCGATACGGTGAAGGTGACCGACTTCGGCATCGCTCGCATTACGGATTCAAGCAAAACAAAGACCGGTCTTGTATTGGGGACGCCCAGCTTCATGTCGCCGGAGCAGATTGCAGGTAAAAAAGTCGACGGGCGCTCGGACTTGTACTCGCTGGGTGTCATGCTGTTTCAGATGCTGGCTGGCGTGTTGCCATTCCGTGGCGATTCCATGGCCGAACTGATGTACAAGATCGCGAACGAAGAAGCCCCCGATATCCGTATCATCCGTAAAGAGCTGCCGGCGCGACTGGCCGAGATTGTTGCGCTGTCTCTGGCCAAGAAGCCGGAGTTGCGGTATCAGGATGGTGATCGATTGGCGACAGATCTGCGCGCTGTCATTGCCGCAATGGAAGGTACTGCACCGGCCCCATCGTTTGCGCCTCAACAGGGTGCGCCAGCAGCCCAATTTGACGCCACGGTCGTGCAATCAGCGACTGTACCAGCTGCTGGCCCGAAGACCTATGATGCGACCCAGGCCGTGAATGTCGACGGCACGCAGACATTTGAGAAAACCGTGGTTTCCAAAGCACCTGCTGCCGATACCGACACCCAGTGATCACACGAACAAGATGAACTACGAGATTTGTACACATACCGACCCGGGGTTGACGAGGGACAACAACGAGGATGCGGTTGCTTTTGATGCTGCGACGCGGCTTTGCATCCTGGCGGACGGAATGGGTGGCTATAACGCAGGCGAAATTGCAAGCGGCATGGCTGCCGCTTTCATCAAGTCGGAAATGGGCCGTTGGCTTTCCCAGGCGGGCAGGCATGCCAATGCCAAGGAAGTGCGTCGGGCTTTAGAAATCTGCGTGGAAAATGCCAATCATTCGATCTTCAACGCGGCGAACTCCAACCCCCAGTACGCGGGTATGGGTACCACGCTGGTGGTGGGGGTGTTCCAGGACGGGCGACTGATGCTGGGTCATATTGGCGATTCCCGTTGCTATCGTCTGCGCGGCCAGGAGCTGCAGCAAATCACCAAAGACCACTCGCTGCTGCAAGAACAAATTGACGCCGGGCTGATAACTCCCGAGCAGGCACTGACTTCCCTGAACAAGAACTTGGTCACACGCGCCTTGGGCGTCGAAGACACGGTGCTGGTTGAGGTCAATGAGCATCGTGTGGACGCGGGGGACCTTTATCTGATGTGTTCGGATGGGCTCTCGGACATGGTTGCGGATCCGGGCATTGCGGCTATCCTTACAGGCGCAGGGACCTTGGAGCAAAAAGCGAAACAGCTGATTGTTGCGGCGAATGAGGCTGGTGGACGCGATAATATTTCCGTACTGTTGGCATACGCGAAAGAAGACTCGACCAAGCGCGGCCTTTTGTCCAGAATGCTGGGAAAATAGCGATGACTGAAATATTACAAACAGACAGGAGTCGGCCATGCCGAAAATGATCGTCTCTATTGACGGCGTTGTGATCAAGGAAGTCCAGTTGACGAAAGACCGGACTTCTTTGGGCCGTAGGCCCTACAACGACATTGTCATCGACAACCTAGCTGTCAGCGGGGAGCATGCCGTTTTGCAAATGACCGGCAACGAGGTCTATCTAGAGGATCTCAACAGCACCAATGGCACCTATGTCAACGGGAAGGCCGTTAAAAAGCTGCTGCTGCAAAATAGCGATACCGTTGAAATTGGCAAGTACAAAATCAAGTACGTCAACGAAGCTGCACCCGCAGGCTTTGAGAAAACCATGATTATCAAGGCTGGCTCTGCCGGTCTTGTGCCTCCGGCGCCGACAGGTTCGCCAGCGGCATCAACTGAAGCCGGTGGTACGGGCCTCACGGCGGCGATTAAAGTGATGTCAGGTGCTGCAGCTGGCCGTGAAGTGGCATTGGTGAAGGTAGTCACAACCATCGGAAAGCCCGGGGTCGCAGTTGCCGCCATTACCAAGCGGCCGCAGGGTTTTGTCGTTGCCCATGTAGAGGGCACTGGCAAGCCCACGCTTAACGGAGCTCCCATCGGGGCTGAGCCGGTTGTCCTGAAAAATGGGGACATGCTTGAGCTGGCCGGAACGCAAATGCAGTTCGTCCAACACTGACATTGGTGTTGAGAGGTCTCGCACCAAGCGGACCGCAAGCACCCTTCAAACGAGGTCGCATGAGACTCCTCTTCCGGCACTGGCCTCGTATCGCCGTCACGTTGATTCCGCTGGTGTTTGCATTGATGCATGCCAGCGGGGTCGCTCGCATTGGTGTTCTGCAAAGGTTGGACGACATCATCTACGATGCACGCCTGCGCGCGACCATGCCGCATACACTGGACGAACGCATTGTTATCGTTGACATCGATGAGAAGAGCCTTGCGGAGGTGGGGCGGTGGCCTTGGGGCCGTAACAGGTTGGCGGAGCTGGTCGAAGAGCTGCAGGATCGTCAAAAAACGGCGCTGTTGGGGTTTGATGTCGTATTTGCCGAAGCCGACGAAAGCTCGGGTCTAAAGCGGCTCAAGCAGCTTGCACAGGCGGAGCTGAAAGATCAACCGGGTTTCTCGGAAAAACTCAGCCAGCTGCAGACCAGCCTGGATTACGACGCGATTTTCGCGAAAGCGATCGAAAAACGCCCCGTCGTGATGGGGTATTACTTCACCAGCGACAGGGATGGCCGGGTCAATGGCGTTTTGCCGCCACCGGTTATGGGCAGCGATGCGCTTGGTGGCCGTCCTATCAAATTCACCAGCTGGAACGGATACGGGGCCAACATTGAGTTGTTGGCCAAAGCGGCCCCTTTGGGAGGTTTCTTCAACTCCATTACCGAGGGCGACGGTGTGGTGCGCTCTATTCCCTTGCTGGCGGAGTTCAAGGGGCAGTACTACGAGTCATTGGCGCTCGCCATGTTTCGCATGCTTGCGGGTTTGCCCAAGGTCGAGCCTGGTTTTCCGCAGGAAAAATTCCTGACCCGGAACTATCAAGGGCTGGAAAGCATTCTGCTTAAGCAAGGCAACAAAACCCTGGCGATTCCGGTCGATGATCGCGTAGCCACTTTGGTGCCCTTCAGGGGTAATGGTGGTGCGAACGGCGGCTCGTTTCGGTATATCTCCGCAGCGGATGTCCTGGCCAAACGCCTTGCGCCTGGCACGCTCAAGGATAAGATCATCCTGGTCGGCACCACAGCGCCCGGCCTGCTCGATTTGAGAGTGACTCCGGTAGGGGAAACCTATCCGGGGGTGGAAACGCATGCCAATGTCATCTCCGGTTTCCTTGACGGGAAGGTATTCGTCAAGCCGGACTACGCCATCGGATTTGAGGTGGTCATCCTGCTTTTTTCGGGGCTGACGCTGGCCTTTGCACTGCCCCTGCTTTCGGCTTCCCGTGCGGTGCTGGTCAGCTTGGCGGTGATTGCCGCCATAGCCGGCTTGAATTTCTGGCTTTATTCTGGTTACGGTCTTGTGCTGCCGTTGGCCAGTGCGCTGGTTATGGCTTTGACCGCATTTGCGTTGAACATGAGTTATGGATATTTCGTGGAAAGCCGATCCAAGCGTGAGTTGGCCCATCTGTTCGGCACCTATGTACCCCCCGAACTGGTTGACGAGATGGTGAAAGATCCCGACAGCTACAGCATGAAGGCAACGACCAAGGAGCTGACGGTCATGTTTTGCGACATGCGCGGGTTCACCAAAATGTCGGAGTCGATGGAGCCTACCCAACTACAGGCTTTGCTAAACAGTGTTTTCAGCCGGCTGACAGACCTGATTCGCAGCAATCGCGGCACCATTGACAAATACATGGGTGACTGCGTGATGGCTTTTTGGGGGGCCCCTGTCGACACGCCAGATCATGCTGGTCTTGCAGTCAAAACGGCACTTGAGATGTCGAATGCAGTCAAGAAGATCAACGAGGAACACAAGATCAAGGGTTTACCCGAGATTGGCATAGGTATCGGTGTCAATACGGGCACGATGTGTGTGGGTGACATGGGTTCGGATATCCGCCGCAGTTACACCGTGATTGGCGATTCCGTGAATCTGGGTTCGCGTCTGGAGGGGCTCTCAAAAACCTACGGAGTGGATATCGTGGTCAGCGAGTCAACCCGAAAGCAGGCGAATGATTTTGCATGGCAGGAACTCGACAAGGTTCGCGTGAAGGGCAAAGATCAGGCGGTTTCCATTTTCTGGCCGTTGGTGCCGGTAGACCAGATCGACAAGGACATTGCGGCTGAGCTGAAAACCTGGGGAATGGCGTTAAAAGCTTATCGCGCGCAGGATTGGGATCAATGCGATGTGCAATTGCTCAATTTACATCGGATAAATGGCAAAAAGTTCCTTTACCGGCTGTATGCGGAGCGTGTAGCCTCTATGAGGCTGTTGCCTTTTGATCCGGAATGGGATGGCGCAACCAATTTTGAAACCAAATAGCACAACCCTCCAAGTCAAGGCCAACCGGGAAATCTCATGAAAGTACGTGTACTCGGCTGCTCGGGAGCCATTGCCAAAGACTGCCGGACCACGTCTTTTTTGCTTGACCATGATTTGTTGGTTGATGCCGGTACGGGAGTGGGAGATCTCACGCTGGATGAGATGGCCGGTGTTGACCATGTTCTGTTGACGCATTCGCACCTCGATCACGTGGCCGCGTTACCGTTGATGGTGGACGCCATTGCCGCCCGGCGAACAACACCTATCCAGATTCATGCGCTGCAGGGCACGATTGACGCACTGAAGGCGCATATTTTCAACAACACCATTTGGCCCGACTTTTCCCGCATTCCCAGCCCCGAGGCCCCGTTTGTCAGTTTTCACCCTCTGGAAATCGGACAAACCTTGTTATTGGCTGGTAAGCAAATAGAGGTTCTACCTGCCGTGCATACCGTCCCGGCTGCAGGCTACGCGGTGGCCACGGGCAAGGGGTATTGGGTGTTCACGGGCGACACGGAACAGAATCCGGCTCTGTGGGCCCGCATTAATCAGATAAGGGTTGCCATGCTGGTCATCGAAACGGCATTTAGCAATCGTGAGCGCGACCTTGCCAAGCGGAGCCTTCATCTTTCTCCTCATGCGCTTGCCAATGAACTCGATTGCATCGAGCGAGGACACAGTTATCCCATCTACATTACCCATACCAAACCGGCCGAGACCGACCTGATCATGGCCGAGATACAGCGTTTTGACCAAACCCGCCCGTTTGGCCCGAATGTATCGCACGACATCCGGTGGTTGAGGGCGGGCCAGGAGTTTGAGCTATGAGCGCCGTATTGCAACGTGACCCCGAGGACGAGTTTTTTGACTCGCAGATGTTGCCTCCCCAGGAGCGGGGCGTTACTTTTGAAGCCCTGTATTTCCGGCAGCTTCAGCTGGTTACCAACCGGATTCACGAAACGGAAAATGTCGAGCAGATCATGCTCGAAGCCAGCCAGGACATCTGCAAGCTTTTTAACGCAGACCGGTTAACACTTTATGCAGTCAACGAAGACCGCAGTTCCATTGTTTCCAAGGTCAAGACGGGGCTCAATACCAGCCGCGACCTGAAACTCCCGGTCAGTGCGCAGAGCATTGCGGGCTACGTTGCCATGGCTCGCCAGATGGTGAATATTGCGGACGTCTACGATGAGGAGGCGCTGAAGAAAATTCATCCTGCGTTGAGCTTTCTCCAGGAAGTTGACAAGCGATCCGGGTACAGAACCAAGCAGATGCTGGTGGCTCCCGTCATGGACGGAGAGACGTTGTACGGCGTGCTGCAGGTTATCAACAACCGGAGCGATCAGCCTTTTGGAAAACTTGAGGAAGACGGTGCGCTGCAGCTGTGCAAGACTTTGGGCATTGCCATACGCCAGCGAATGCAAAAAGCGGGCGACAGCCAAAGGCGCAAAGCTACCAAGTACGACGGCTTGGTGACGGAAGGTGTGCTGTCCCAAGAAGAATTACAGCAATGCATCCGCCAGGCCCGGGAAGAAGGTCAGTCTGTCGAGCATATGCTCATGGCCAACTTCCACATCCGGCCCACTCAGATTGGTGCTTCGCTTGCCAAGTTTTTTGGTGTGGCCTACGAAGCATTCAATGCTGGGCGGATTCGCTCGGAGATGTTGCATGGTGCGTTAAAACGGGACTTTATTGAACAGCAAGGCTGGATTCCGCTGGAGGAAACTACCGAAGGCCTCGTGATCATGTGTGTGGATCCGGAGGCTGTGCGAGGGGCACGCGTGGTTCCACAGGTGTTTCCCCGCGTCTCCAAATTTTCTTACCGCGTTACAACTCAGACCGAATTTGAAGAAACCCTGGGGCAGCTCTTTGGCGTGGCTGCAGACAGTAGCACCATCGACCAATTGCTTGCAGACATGGACTCACCACTGGAGAGTGAGTCAAATGACGATTCTTCGCTGGAGTCTGCCGCAGCGGACAACGAGCTGGTCAAGTTTGTCAACAAGGTCATCATTGACGCTTACAACCAGAAGGTTTCGGACATTCACATCGAGCCTATGCCAGGCAAAGCCAAAACCGGTATCCGGTTTCGCATTGACGGTACCTTGCAGCCCTATATCGAAGTGCCGGCGCAGTTTCGCCAGGCCATGGTCACGCGGCTCAAGATCATGTGCGACCTGGACATCTCTGAAAAGCGCAAACCGCAAGATGGGAAGATCAAGTTCAAGAAATACGGCCCACTGGACATCGAGTTGCGTGTTGCCACGATTCCATCCGCCGGTGGTGTGGAAGATGTGGTCATGCGGATTCTTGCCGCAGGTGAGCCGATCCCGCTTGAAAAACTCGGATTGACGGCGCACAACAAGGAGCGACTGGAAAAAACGATCTCCAAGCCTTATGGTCTTTTTTATGTATGTGGCCCCACAGGCTCCGGCAAGACCACGACCCTGCATTCCATCCTGAAGTTTCTCAACACCCCGGACACCAAAATCTGGACCGCCGAAGACCCCGTGGAAATTACCCAGAAGGGTTTGCGTCAGGTGCAAATTAACAGGAAGGCGGGCATTGACTTCGCACTGGTCATGCGTGCTTTCCTGCGAGCCGATCCCGACATCATCATGGTCGGTGAGTCCCGCGACAAAGAAACCGTGGCGATGGGCGTGGAAGCTTCATTGACGGGGCACATGGTTTTCTCGACGCTGCACACCAATTCGGCCCCCGAGTCCATCACCCGCCTGCTGGACATGGGCATGGATCCCTTTAATTTTGCGGACGCATTGTTGGGTATCCTGGCTCAGCGTCTGGCCAAAAAACTCTGCGACTGCAAAGAGGCTTATCAGCCGAGTGCTCAGGAAGTCAAAGATTTCATCAAGGAATACGCCGAAGAGCTGCGCCATACCGAAGCCTGGAAAGCCGATCCTGGTGGCGAGTCACAAAAACTCTATGAAGACTGGATGGCGCGCTATGGGAAGGACGATAAATTGACCTTGTACCGTGCGGTCGGCTGCGACAAGTGCAACAAGACCGGCTACAAGGGCCGTATTGGCTTGCATGAACTGATGATTGCCGATGATGCTGCCAAAAAATTGATCCAGGAGCGGGCGCGTGTCGCGGAGCTGTTTGCAAGCGCTGTCAACAGCGGCATGCGGACGCTCAAGATGGATGGCATGGAAAAGGTACTCATGGGCATGACAGATTTAAAGATGGTCCGATCCGTCTGCATCAAGTGACAAAAATGTCGTTGGATTTAGGGGCGAGAGTCAAAAAAGTAAGTTGGCGGCCTTTTACGGCCCAAAAATCACGAAAAAGAAGGCTCTTTAACGTGGCACAAAAACTGCTGAACAGTTGAGCTAGTTTTTTTAACCAAGGAGTTTTTATGAAGCGTTCAATCCAACGGGGTTTTACCCTGATCGAATTGATGATCGTCGTGGCGATTATCGGTATCCTGGCTGCGGTGGCTCTGCCTGCCTATCAGGACTACACCATTCGTGCAAAAGTGTCTGAAGTGATTCTGGCTGCATCACAGTGCCGTACCAGCATCACTGAAACCGTGCAATCTGCCGCCAGTTCGAATCTTCCAAGCGCCAATAACTGGGGCTGTGAAAAGAACGCCAGCGGCGCCGGTACCGCCGCAAGCGCACCAACGAAATATGTTTATTCCATCAAAACAGACAATGCCGGTGTAATCACGGTGCTCACGCAAAACGTTGCTGACTTGAAGGATGCAGGCGCCACATCGATCCAGCTGGTTCCTTTCAAGGATTCAACCACGGCACTTTCCAACACCGATGTCGGTTCAACCATCTTCAAATGGGTTTGTGGTCCTATCGCCACCGGTGGAACGCCTACCAAGTACCTGCCAGGTTCTTGCAGGGGTTAATTGCTGCGCTGCTGCCTGAAACAGCAGTTCGGTATTGCATGTAAAGCGGCGCGTCATTCGACGCGCCGCTTTTATTTTTGGGTATGAAGATAAATAAATCGTCGGAGTCCATAACTTGATTTCGGAAACTTTGGTGCGGCAGAGGGCATTTACCTGGTTGTCAGTTCTGGCGTTTCTTGCGTATCTATTGCCAAACCACTATTCCCCATGGGTTACCGCCCATCAGGAATGGGCGATGGCCTTGGCATTTCTGCCTTTGGGCTTGTGGGCTGCTATTCATGGCGTGCCAAGTGTGCCGTTATTGGCGTGGGCTGCTTGGGCTTTGGCGATAGTGCCCATGTTGCAGCTGGGCTTTGGGTTGATCGTTTTCAGGGGTGATGCCTTGATGGCGTTTTTGTACCCGGCGGGCTTTGGACTCGCCGTTTTCTTGGGGGCCCGCTATGTGAAGCCCGACGACAATCTGCCGGCGGATCTGACGCGTATCACTGGTTTGTGGCTCGCCATTTCGATGGCGTCAATTGTCTCCATGGGCGTTGCGTTCCATCAGTGGCTGGATTTAGGGAAGCTGGCGATTTTTGTGATTGACCTTGAGCCGGGTGGACGAGTCTTCGCCAATCTGGCTCAGCCGAATCAATTTGCCACACTACTGCTACTCGGCCTGACCGGGCTTTTATTTCTATTTGAGACAAGAAAAATACATGTTTGGGTAGGGCTAAGCGCGGCTCTTTGGTTGGTATTCGGGCTTGTCATGACAGGCTCCCGCTCCGTCCTGTTGGCATGGTGTTGGCTCCTGGTTTTATATGTCCCGCTGCGCAAACGGTGCCAGCTGCGTGTGAGTGGGAGCGCAATTGCCGCCATCGGTGCCTTCTACTTCGCCGTCACGCTCGCCTGGCCTTTGATTAATCAATGGCTATTGCTTGGAGCCGAAGCGGGAAGCATTGTTGGCCGCATGACTCCCGGAATTAGAACCATCTATTGGCAATCAATGATGGAGGCGATTTCCCTGGCCCCATGGCAGGGCTACGGATGGACGCAGATAGCAGCGGCACAACAAGCCACTGCACTTGCTTATCCCCCTACCTACACATTCTTTGAAAGTGCCCACAATCTCTTTCTTGACCTGATGTTGTGGAACGGTTTACCAGTCGGGCTTGCGGCCACTTTACTGGTTTCCCTATGGTTCTTGTGGCAATACCGTATTGTTCGTGATTCTCTATCCTGGTGTCTGCTGCTCGGCACGGGTTTCGTGTTCAGCCATGCCATGGTTGAGTTCCCTCTGCATTACGCCTATTTCCTGCTGCCCGTGGGGCTTTGGATGGGCGCTTTAAGCGCCAAACCGGGGGCATTCTTGGGTTTATGGCGAATTTCCCGAGAGGGTTTTTTGCTTCGATCTTTTGTGCCCGTTGTCACCGTCATCACAGTCCTGCTCTTTATTCTCGTGTCGAAGGAATATCCTGCATTTGAAGAAGATTGGCAGGCAATGCGCTTCGAAGAGCGGCGCATCGGTATTGATACAAAACACGTACCTCCGCGTGCATTTTTGCTAGACCAGCTCGAAGCGCTGCTTCTGTTCACCCGTACCGAGGCCAGCCCAAATATGACGGCAGAGCAACTTCACTGGATGCGTTTGGTATCCACGCGATACCCCTACTCTTCCGCTCTTTTTCGCTATGCCACCGCGGCTGGTCTGAATGGCGCAGACAGCGATGCTGTTCAAGCTCTGCGTCTCCTCTGCAGTTTGCATGAGCCGCGGAAGTGTGCAGAGGCCAGGGAGGCGTGGGCGGAACTGTCCAGAAAAAAGTGGCCACAACTGTCCAAAATCCCGTTTCCCGGCATGCCAGCCAGTAGCAATACAGCGTTAACCCGGAAATAGAGTGGACGCCTCTCTACAGCTGGCCGGTCGGCGGAGCTGCGCGAGCCGTAAGCCCATACACTTGCTGCATCGCTAAGCACCGGTTTATTGTTGATATCTCCGCGCGGTGTACATGCAATCCAAAGAATGAAATTTTCTGCTGATACCTGGGCGGTGCCGGTCACCTTGCTTGTCTTGTTGCCTTGGCTGAATCCATTCGCCTTCGGCCCATCGCCCAATGTTGTTCCGTTATTGATAAGTCTCGCCGCCGTCGTTGGCCTGATTCTTCTCCAAGCCATCTTGCCGAGTATCGACAAAGCGGCAAGCGGCGCCCCGTTCAGCCGATACTGGGTCACCCCGGTTTCCTGGGCATGGATTTTGGCGGGAACGATCAGCAGTATTTTTGCGTTGTTGCAATATTCCGGTCATGCGAATGCTCTCACTCCCTGGGTGGCCAAGGCAGGCTTGGGTGAGGCCTTCGCAAATCTGCGCCAGCGCAATCAATTTGCCACCCTTATCAACATTGCCTTGGCTGCGGTGATCTGGTGTGCGGTGAAGGACTCTAAGCGTTCGACTGTGAGGGCGGGCGGTGGGCGGGCATTTGCATTCGTGGCGTGTGCTTGTGTGCTCGCGCTGGGTAATGCTGCTTCCTCCTCCCGTACGGGTATGGTGCAGTTGATTTTTGTCGCCGGATTGTGGTGGTATTGGGGGGCATCACGTCTGTCTTCTGCTCGCCGGCTGTTATGGGTATCGGCCGTTGTCTATGCACTCGGCACACTCCTCCTGCCATGGCTTTCTGGATTGGATCCGTCGCTGTATGGTGCCGCAGCCCGGTTTCTGGCTGGCGATGAACTCTGCGTTAGCCGCTTGACGCTCTGGTCAAATGTGTTGAGCCTTATTGCCCAAAAGCCATGGCTTGGCTGGGGCTGGGGTGAGCTGGATTACGCACATTACATTACCCTCTACAGTGGTCCGCGGTTCTGCCAAATACTCGACAACGCCCACAATTTGCCCTTGCAACTTGCCGTAGAGCTAGGGCTGCCTGCTTCGCTATTTGCCTGTGGCGCGTTTCTATACTGGGTGTTTCGGCGTGCGCCATGGCGCGAGACTCAACCGACGCGTCAGCTCGCATGGACAGTCCTTCTAGTGATTCTGCTCCACAGCATGCTCGAATATCCACTATGGTATGGCCCATTTCAGATGGCCTTCTGCCTTTGCATCGCAATGCTCTGGAGGCGGGAGAATGCGGTCCCGATTGTGACGAACCCGTCGAAATCACTGTTAATTGACCGTATATCAGCCGTAGGCATGACCCTGCTGGGGGGCGTACTTGCAATAGCTGTTATCTATGCTGCATGGGACTACCGCCGCGTCAGCCAGATCTATCTTCCTGTAGATGAGCGAGCTGCCAGCTATCGCAGCGACACGCTTGCCAAAATTGAAGGCTCGTGGCTATTCACCGATCAAGTGCGATTTGCCGAGATCTCTCTCACCCCGCTGACCCCTGCAAACGCCCAGTGGACATTTAATACCGCGAGCGCATTGCTGCACTACTCGCCGGAGCCGCGAGTCATCGAAAAGCTCATCGAAAGTGCAGTGATGCTCGGCTCTGATGATGTGGCTGTCGAGCAGCTGGCGCGCTACAGGGCCGCTTTCCCGACGGAGTACGCACAATGGACGCGGCAAAACAGCAAATTTGCACCGGGACAGGCTACTTCGACGGGAGCGGCGGCCAGATGAAGACGGTACTACAAGGGTTCGTGGACGAAACTGCCTGATTTGCCGCCGTGTTTTTCAAGCACGTGTATATCGGTGATGGTCATGCTCCGATCTACTGCCTTGCACATGTCATAGATGGTCAACAGCGAAATTTGCACTGCAGTCAATGCTTCCATTTCGACGCCCGTTGGGCCGACGGTTTCTACTGTTGCGGAACAGGCGATGCAGGAGCTTTTCTCATCCGGTGTGAATTCTATGGCTACCCGTGTCAAAGCTAAAGGATGGCACAGCGGGATCAAATCGCTGGTTTTTTTTGCTGCCATGATCCCGGCAACGCGTGCAATGCCCAGTACATCCCCCTTTTTTGCACTACCGGCAAGGATGATGGACAGGGTCGTGAAATTCATTACTATACGGCCCTGCGCGATGGCCACACGGTGTGTGGCAGTCTTGCCGGATACATCCACCATGTGGGCTTGGCCTCGGGCGTCAAAATGGGTGAGTGTTGAATCGGACATCATGCAGCAAGAACCTTTACATGTATCCATCATCATAAGACCATGTTCAACAATCCAAAGTTTTGGAGGAGCCGATTTAAGGCTTCTGGCATTCATTTAGGCATTAGCCTGGCAGTAGCCCTGTGCGCGGCGTTGCTGGTTTTTATCATTTGGTATCCCTATCCCTATCGTGAGATATCCGGGGGGCGCGAGCTCTTCCTGTTGGTCATTACGGTGGATGTGATCATGGGGCCGTTGATGACCCTTGCCATATTCAACATCGCCAAGCCGAGCAAAGTGTTGCGCCTCGATCTGTGCGTGATCGGGCTCTTGCAGCTGGCCGCGCTCGCTTATGGTGTCTGGACGGTTGCAGTGGCCCGTCCCGTGCATCTGGTTTTTGAACTCGACCGTTTTCGGGTGGTTCATGCCATTGAAGTTGACCCGGGGCTTCTTTCTCTTGCGCCTGAAAGACTGCGGCAACTGCCGTTGACCGGGCCGACACTGTTGTCAGTGCGGGAGTTCAAGGACGCCAAGGAAAGCTTCGACGCAACCATGGCGGCGCTGGACGGCGTGCCTCTGGGGGCTCGTCCCGATTTATGGCAAAGCTATGAAACGGCCAAGCCCCAGATCCTGAGACAGGCCAAGCCTCTTGCAGAACTCAAGAACCGTTTTCCGGCACAGGTTGTTAATATCGATAACGCATTGGCATCAGCGTTGGCATCGGGTCGCAAGAGCAGCGATATTGGCTATATCCCGATGATCGGGCGCAAGACTTTCTGGACTGTTCTCATCGACACCAAAACGGCAGAGGTAATTGCATTTGTACCCATTGACTCCTTCTAGGCGAACTGTGTCCGTGAAGCCGCGTCCGGCCCTGAACCGCCTTGCCCTGGCCTGCATTGTGTTCATGGCTTTGGGCGGTTCCTCGCTGGCTCAGGCGCCCGTCGGTACGACCGGAGGCTCGACGGGTTCATTGCCATCGCTGGGTGAAACTTCCGACCTCGCAGCGGCAGCAGAGCGCCGTATCGGAGACCGCATCGCCGTCAGCATCTACCGCGACCCTGACTACATTGATGATCCGGTGCTCGGCGATTACCTCCAGAGTATCTGGTTGCCGCTGGTGGCCGCCGCAAGGGCCCGGGGCGAGCTCAATGCCGAACTTGAAGAGCGTTTTGCCTGGCAGGTTTTCCTGATCCGGGACCGCAGCATCAATGCCTTTGCATTGCCCGGGGGCTACTTTGGCGTGCACCTGGGCCTGCTGGCCGCGGTGAGCAGTTCCGATGAGGTGGCCGCAGTGATGGGTCATGAACTCAGTCATGTGACCCAGCGGCATATTGCGCGCATGCTGACGCAGCAGTCGCGCCAGACCCCCTGGATGATTGCCGCCATGATTCTTGGCGTGCTGGCTGCCGGGAAGAGCAGCAATGCCGGCAGCGCCGCCGTGGTCGGCGGGCAGGCGGTCGCGATGCAGAACCAGCTCAACTTTTCCAGGGACATGGAGCGGGAGGCCGATCGCGTGGGTTTCGGGGTCATGACCGATGCGGGTTTTGAAAGCCGTGGTGTTTCGGCCATGTTCGAAAAGCTGCAGCAGGCCTCGCGCCTGAACGACAACGGCTCCTTTCCCTATTTGAGATCCCATCCGCTGACGACCGAGCGAATTGCCGAAGCGCGGGCGCGCGTGCAACTGTCTTCAGCGGACGCGGCAAAACCCTCGCGCGAAAAAGAAACCGAGGCCGGCAGGGCCCGCGTGTTACACGCCATGATGGCATCGCGGGCACGCATCCTGGCAGCCCCGGGGGTTGATGCGCTGCGCTCCATGGTGGCGGAGGCCCAGCGCCAGACCGGCCCTGTTGCCGCACTGCAACCGCTTCCCACGGCCGACAATGTGCGTGATGCTGGAGTTTTGTATGGTGGCGCTTTTGCGGCGGCCCGGCTGCGCGACTTCACCACGGCGAAGGGCTTGCTGGAACGGTTGAAACCGCTTGCTGTGGGTGCGCCGCATGCCGCCAATGCGGTGGATCTGCTGGCCGTTGAAATTGACTTGATGGCCGGCTTGGTTCCCCCGACAGCGGCATCTGCTGACATTTCCAGGGCGACATCTCGCGCTGAGGTACTGCTGCAGTCCCAGTCGTTGATGGCCGCGAACCGTGCGCAGGACGTTTCGGGCCGGCTACAAAGCTGGGTGACGCTGCATCCCAAGGACGCGATGGCCTGGCAGCTGCTTGCGGTCGCGTACGGCAAGCAAAACAAGCAGGTTCAGGCGATTCGCGCTGATGCGGAAAGCCGCGCCGCCCAGCTGGACTACCCGGCGGCGCTGGACCGCTTCAAGGCGGCGCAGGGCTTGATGCGCAGCAGCCCCGGCAACGCAGATTACGTGGAGGGTTCGATCATCGACACACGAACCCGTCAGACCGAACTACTTGTTAAAGAGCAGGCGCTCCAGGACAAAGTCGATCGCTAGCTGCAGCACCGAATAAATCAGTGAGCCTATCAGCGCGGCGGTAAAGCCCGTGACCTTCAGGCTGTCAATCAGACCGGCCGCAGCCCAGAACATCAGCGCGTTGATGACAAACAGGAACAAGCCCAGCGTCACCAGCGTGACGGGCAGCGTCAGCAGAACCAGGATCGGGCGCACCACCATGTTCAGCGCACCAAGTACCGCCGCGGCAATCAGTGCTCCGGTGAAACTGGTCACCACGACCCCGGGGTAGAGATAGGCAACGGCCAGCAAGGCCGCTGCGCTTAAAAGCCATTTGAGGATAAGTTTCATGGGCAAAGAATACCACCGGCCTGCCCGATTCGGCCCCCATCCCTCTGGCAAGCAGAAGCCGCGTGCCCGGGGTTGTACACGGTCTTTTGTGTCCGTGTGCAACCCGATTCAGCGGATCAAGCCGGGGAGGTGGCCCTCCCGACTTCAGCACGAAGTGAAAGCCGTCAGTCGCTTGCGACCAGCAGCCCGGCACCTGCCAGTGCCGTGGCATAACCCAGGATGCCGTGGCTTTCCTGGGCCTGCGTTGCCGTGACCGGTTGCATGTCCTGGCCGAATTTCGGCCGCCGGGCATCCAGCACGCGTGCAACGCCATACTGCCTGATGAGGCCCTCGGTCTGGGTGATCAGGGTGGCCTGCGCCAGCTGGGTCAACACGGTGTTGCCTTCTTTTTGAAGAAGAGGCGTCAACTGTGCGAACACCTTTTCGGCCCACTTGCCGCGCCAGCTTTCCCGCGCACTGTGTGTTACCCATTTGCTGACGCGGTGCGTCACGCGGGGTGCGCAGCCGACCACGATCCAGCGAGTAGGGCTGTGGGCCTCGCCGGCCGGCAGCATGGGTTGCAGCATCTGCAGGGCATATGCGGCATCGTCAATGTACACAATGATGTTGTCCATAAAGTTCTCCTTGAGTTGTCGTCGTTTTAGAAGCTTGCTGGCTGAAAGAGGGGCATACGCCCCCCACGGGTTGCTGGTTTCAATGTGGAATCAGGTCGGCATCCTGCGCGGACCGTGAGCGTCGTGTGGCCCACCACCCTGCGCCCAGCACGCCTGCCACCGCAAGGGCGTAGGTTGCCCACTGCGCTGCAAGGTGCAGGGTTTCAGCCGAAGGCATGGTGCCCGGGCCGCCGTAGATCGGGTCGAGCAGCTGCTCGCTCACAATCATCTTCGCGGCGGTAAAGGCCAGAACGGCGGCGCCGATATTGATGATGATGGGGAAACGTTCCACTAGCTTGAGCACCATGGTGCTGCCAAACACCACGATCGGGATGCTGACCAGCAGGCCGATGACCACCAGGTCAAACGAGCCGTGTGCGGCGCCGGCCACACCCAGCACGTTGTCGATGCCCATCAGGGCGTCGGCCACGACGATGGTTTTCATGGCGCCCCAAAAGGTGTGAGCAACCGGGCCGTCGTGCTCCTTGTCACCCTGGTCGGCCAGCAGCTTGTAGGCAATCCACAGCAGCCCCAGGCCGCCCACCAGCATCAGGCCGGGAATTTTCAGCAGCCACACCACGCCAACCGTCATGGCAGAGCGGACCACAATGGCGCCCACCGTACCCCATACGATGGCTTTTTTCTGCAGGTGGGATGGCAGGTTGCGCGCGGCCAGTGCAATCACGATGGCGTTGTCGCCGGCGAGCACCAGGTCAATGAGGATGATGGCCAGCAGGGCGGACCACCAGGGGGCAGTAAATAGTTCCACGTCACACTCCATGTCAAGTTTCGACTTGGAAATCCGCGCGACGGCGCACGACGGATTTCCGGCTTCGTGAAACCGGAACGGGTGTGATGGGTGGCTGGGGTCGGCGCCCGTGGACGCCGCAGATACCTCGATCAAACCTGTTCAGGTTTCAATCGAAGGTCTGGCTCGACATGCAGTGTCGCTGCATGCCCAACAAGCCGGAAGTGTCAACTTCGTAATGACGACTTGTTGTTAGCGATTTTGCTGTGGTGTCTGTTTTCGTATATTGCAGCAAAACGAGGGAGTTACTCCCCTTCGTCTGGGTATTTGACAATAAAAAAAGATTTTTTGCAACCCGGTCTTGCCGCGCAGCGGCGCGATGCGGGGATATGCCCCCATTTCCCCCATAGACGTCCGGCCCGCCCATCTGGCTGATAATGAACGGCCCGGCGCTGCCACTTCGCTTCCTCGCCATTCT
The DNA here is from genome assembly GCF_056403595.1 of Polaromonas sp. P2_G11. Taxonomy (NCBI): domain Bacteria; kingdom Pseudomonadati; phylum Pseudomonadota; class Betaproteobacteria; order Burkholderiales; family Comamonadaceae; genus Polaromonas; species Polaromonas sp. P2_G11. The sequence continues at coordinate 494,608 of NZ_JBFUFE010000004.1, forward strand.
TCGCCTCCTTGCGCTCGCTCCATCCGCTCAGCGGCAGCCCTTAGACCCACCGTTCCATGCCCGGCATCCACATCACCGATATTGAAGCCGCCATCAATTACTGGCGCGACAAAAAGCCTTCGCCCGACGGCGTGACGCTGGCGCCCGAGTTGCGTGCGCTCGCCGAGGTCTATGCGCTCCTGGTTTTCTACCATGAGGATGAGGCCGACGAAAAAAGCTTTCCGCCCAAGGCGCTGGCGGCGTGGCGGACCTGGTACGACACGACAGCCGACACGCCCTGCATTGCCATTTGCTCAACCAGCCAGGGGGACGCCCTGTGCAAGGGCTGCGGCCGCACGTTTGACGAAGTGCAGCACTGGCCCGAGATGACGCCCGCCGAGAAGCGTGGTACCTGGCGGCGCATCACGCAGGAAGCAACTGCCTGGCGGTTTGGCCGCTACGCTGACCGCGCCCTTGAGAACCGGGACAAGGATGTGCAGAATGATGCGGCGCCCGCCCCGGTCGCCATGCCAAAAATCTAGGCCTTTTGGGCTTGCGGCCCATATATGGCAAGCGCAAGCAGCTATGAATTTGATAGTGATGTCGCTACACTGACGGCATGCTCAGACTGACGCGTGCCCCCAATATCGCCATCGCGGCGCTGTGGGTCGACGTGTTGCAGCAGGCCGGTATTGCCGCCAGCGTGCAGCGCTATTTTCTGGGCAGCGTCGCCGGGGAACTCCCACCCGACCAGTGCCAGCCCGAAGTCTGGCTCACCCACCACGAAGAAGAACACCGCGCACGGGAGTTGCTCGACAACCTGCAGAACATGCCGCAGCGGCGATGGCTGTGCGTCTGTGGCGAAATCGTCGAGGGCGGGTTTGAGCAGTGTTGGAACTGTCAGGCTGTAGCCCCCACGGTCACTCACTTCGTGTAGTTCCCTGCCCCCCGAGGGGGCCGCCCGCCTGTGGCCTGGCAAAGCCAGTTCCACGGCTCATGCTTGGTTGAAGAGTTCTGTGGGCACAACCAAGGGTGCCGCGGGACTGGCTTTGCCAGACCGCAGGCGCCGCCCCCTTGCAAGGGGGGGAACAGGCTACACGCAGTGAGCCTGGACGGGGGTTAGACCCGTTTCGCCAGTTCGGCCGCCATGCCGACATAGCTGCCGGGTGTCATCTTCAACAGGCGCTCTTTTTCCGCAGCAGGAATTTCCAGCGAACGGATCAGCGCGTGCAGGTCTTCGGCCTTCACGGTTTTGCCGCGCGTGACTTCCTTCAACTTCTCGTAAGCGCCCTGCACACCGTAACGGCGCATCACCGTCTGGATCGGTTCGGCCAGCACTTCCCAGGAGGCATTCAGGTCGTCGCCCAGCGCTTCGCGGTTGAGTTCGAGCTTGTTCAGCCCCACACCCATTGAGTTGTAGGCCAGCACGGCGTAGCCCAGCGCCACGCCCATGTTGCGCAGCACGGTCGAATCGGTCAGGTCGCGCTGCCAGCGGGAAATCGGCAGCTTTTCGCTCAGGTGGCGCAGCAGCGCATTGGCCAGGCCCAGGTTGCCTTCGGCGTTTTCAAAGTCAATCGGGTTGACCTTGTGCGGCATGGTCGAGGAACCGATCTCGCCGTCTTTCAGGCGCTGCTTGAAGTAGCCCACGCTCACATAACCCCAGATGTCGCGGGCCAGATCGATCAGGATGGTGTTGGTGCGGGCTACCGCGTCAAACAGCTCGGCCATGTAGTCGTGCGGCTCGATCTGGATGCTGTAGGGCTGGAAGGTCAGGCCCAGGCCCAGCGGCTCCGGCGTTTCAATCACGTTGCGGCTGAAGGCCTCCCAGTCGAAGTCGGGCCAGGCCGAGAGATGCGCGTTGTAGTTGCCCACCGCGCCGTTCATCTTGGCCATCAGCTTGATGCCGGCGATCTTGTCACGCGCATTGGCCAGGCGCACCACCACGTTGGCGATTTCCTTGCCGACCGTGGTCGGGCTGGCCGTCTGGCCGTGCGTGCGGCTCAGCATGGGTTCTTCGGCATAGATGTGGGCCATTTCGCGCAGCTGCGCAATGACCTTGTCCAGCGCCGGCAGCACCACCAGGTCGCGGCTGCTTTTAAGCTGCAGCGCGTGGCTGGTGTTGTTGATGTCCTCGCTGGTGCAGGCAAAGTGCACAAATTCGCTGGCGCCCTGCAGCTCCGGCCTGGCTTCGAATTTCGACTTGATCCAGTACTCGACGGCTTTCACGTCGTGGTTGGTAGTCTTTTCGATTTCCTTGATGGCCGACGCATCGGCCTCCGAGAAGTTTTTGACCAGACCCAGCAAATAAGTGCGGGCGCCCGGGCTCAGCGGCTTGAATTCGGCGAATTTGGCATCGGACAGCGCGATGAACCACGCCACTTCGACCTGAACGCGGCGGTGCATATAGCCCTGTTCGGACATCAGGGGGCGTAACTGGTTCAGTTTGTTCGCGTAGCGGCCGTCCAGTGGGGACAGGGCGTTGATCGTGGAAAAAGGGGGAGAGGAGCTCATGGCCCAATTGTAGGCCGGGTGCCTGCCGCGCCCGCCGCGCCGGAAGCCGCTGCCGCAAGCCCGAAAAGATGTGCATATTTGCGAATCTTCTTGCCCGGCACGTTACACCCCCGTCAGCCTGGCTGCCGGCTTACTCGATAGAATGCTCTTCCCCCGGACCACGATCTCACACCATCATGAAACTCATCGGATCCGCTACCAGCCCCTATGTGCGTAAAGTGCGCATAGTGATGGCCGAGAAAAAGCTCGACTACCAGTTCGTCCTGGAAGATGTCTGGGCAGCCAACACCACCATCCAGGCTTCCAACCCGCTCGGCAAGGTGCCCTGCCTGGTCATGGAAGGCGGCGAAGCCGTATTTGATTCCCGTGTCATCGTCGAATACCTCGACACCCTGTCACCTGTCGGCAAGCTTATCCCCAGCCAGGGCCGTGAGCGCGCTGAAGTCAAAACCTGGGAGGCCCTGGCCGACGGCCTGATCGACGCCGCCATCCTGGCGCGCCTCGAAGCCACCTGGGCCGGCCGCAGCGTCAAGCAGCGCAGCGACGCCTGGATCGACCGCCAGATGGGCAAGATCGAAGCCACCCTCAAGGCCATGAGCACCGGCCTGGGCGACAAGTCGTTCTGCAGCGGCATCCACTTCAGCCTGTCCGACGTCGCGGTCGGCTGCGCGCTCGGCTACCTCGACCTGCGTTTTGCGCAAATCAACTGGCGTGAGATGTATCCGAACCTGACCAAGCTGCAGGACAAGCTGATGCAGCGGCCCAGCTTTGCGGAAAGCATTCCGCCGGGCTGATGCGGGTACTGAATGGTGGAGGAGGCGGCTCTTCTCGCCGATGTTCTCGCTGATGCCAAATCACCAAATCGCATACAAACTCAAGACGCCGCCGGCTATTTGCTATGCATTTGGTAGCTGCTTGCGCCCGTCTTTATTGGGCCCTGGCTACTATTCGCGTTTGAAATTGGTTCAAAAACAGGCTCAAGGCCTCTTTCAACGCCTCTTGGGCAGCCCTTTTCAGGTGTTTTGAGGTCGAGACAGCCTGATTTCAGGCGTCAAAATGGCCTCCGACCTAATCAGAGCGAGCGCAAGCAGCTATCAAAATAATAGCGGTTGCGGGGCTTTACGGGTTTCCCGGTCATCACGATGGAAGTTCACCAGGCCATCGGCGGTGAACTTCAGGCGGGCACAACGCATGTGCTGGCCCTGGCCCGGCAAAGGGCCGGAATATAAAAATGCTGCGAAGCGCCCCGGCGCGAACGAGGGAGGGAGGGAGGAGGAGGAGCGCCCCGGGATTGCAGCTGAACCTGGACGGCTCAGAAGGCTTCGCAACAATGAAACTGTTCTCTTGCCAGCGCTACCGGTGAAGGCAAATCGCGCTTGCAGAAGTATGAGAGCACAAGTGCGGGGTAGTTCCCGCAAATAAAAGATCCCTCAGGTAAATTTTTGTTAACGGGCCGCGGGCTTGATGGCCAGCTGTTTTTCGATTTCTTTGACCAGCGCGCCGCCGGCCGGGTCGGCCATGGAGTTGAAGCTGGTGACGCCGACACCATCGCGTGCAATGACGTATTTGTAAAAATTCCAGCGCGGCGTGGTGCCTGTTGTGGCCGCCAGCTTCTGGAACAGGGGATTGGCGTCTTTTCCGGTCACGCTGGTTTTGGTGAACATGGGGAACTTCACGCCGAAGGTGTTTTCGCAGAAGTCCGCGATCTCCTTGTTGCTGCCTGTTTCCTGCGAAAAATCATTGGATGGAAAACCCAGCACCACCAGGCCCCGGTCTTTGTATTTGGCGTAGAGCGCTTCAAGCCCCTGGTACTGCGGGGTAAAGCCGCAGAAGCTGGCAGTGTTGACCACGACCACCACTTGTCCGCTGTATTGGCAGAGCGTCTGCGGCCTTTCGTCTTGCAACCGTAAAAACGTCTGCTGCAGCAGCGCGGGGCAGGTTGCCGGTGCGGGGCCGGCGGACGCTACGGCAGGTGCCGGTGGCGCTGCCAGCGCGCCGCCGGAGGCCAGCAGCGCAGGGGCAGCCAGCATGATCAGCAAAAGGAACTGGGCCGCCCGGCGGGGGGCGCAAGAGATGGCAGTGGCGGTCATTGGCTAAACTCGCGGGCTGGTGATCGGGCTGATTCAGGTTTATTCTGGCGCTGTCATACATGTTTCACAACATGCCCTGACGATACGCCCGTATCGCGGTGAATGGATTCAGCGGGAATTCAGCCCCGGACTATCCAGGGTCTGCATGGCTTTATTTGGCACAATGCAGTCCGAAAAAGAGCACTTGTGTGGTCCAACACGCCGGAATGGGGTCCGAATTACCCTGATTTGCCGGTAAATAGCGCATAAGTCGCCCGTTGTCACATTAGCCGCCTAAAATCGTTACAAGTACCCAGGATGCTCCCGCAGGACATCCGAGGCAGATATATCTGCATATCCCTTGCGAAGGAGTTCTCATGCTTTATCCCGAACTGTTCAAACAACTTGAATCCGTCCGCTGGGACATGGACAAGGACATTCCATGGGCAAGTTTTGACGCGTCCAAGCTGACCGACGAGCAGGCCCAGACCATCAAGATGAATGCCATCACGGAATGGTCTGCGCTGCCCGCCACGGAAATGTTCCTGCGCGACAACAAGGACGACAGCGATTTCTCGGCCTTCATGTCCATCTGGTTTTTTGAAGAGCAAAAACACTCGCTGGTGTTGATGGAATACCTCAAGCGCTTCCGCCCGGACCTCGCTCCCACGGAAAAAGAATTGCACGAAGTGCGTTTCGAGTTCGAACCCGCACCCGCGCTGGAAACGCTGATGCTGCATTTCTGCGGCGAGATCCGCCTGAACCACTGGTACCGCCGCGCCAGCGAATGGCATACCGAACCTGTCATCAAGCAGATTTATACCCAGCTGAGCCAGGACGAAGCCCGCCATGGTGGCGCTTACCTGCGCTACATGAAGCGCGCCATCAACAACTTCGGCAATGAAGCCAAGTCCGCCTTCACCAAGGTGGGCGTGCTGATGGCCAGCGCACGCCGTACCGCCCAGGCGCTGCACCCGACCAACCTGCATGTGAACAAAAGCCTTTTTCCGCGCGACACCATCCAGAGCCGCCTGCCCAACCCCGAGTGGCTGGAGCACTGGCTCGACACGCAGATCAAGTTTGACGCGGTGTGGGAGGGCAAGGTGGTCGAACGCATCCTGCACAACCTGAGTCTGCTGTTGAACCAGAGCTTCAAGACCGTGCAGGAACTGAACCGCTACCGCAAGGAAATTGCCAAGGAACTGGCGGAGTCCATCGCCGCCAAGCCGGCACCTGCCGGCGCCTGATGCACGACGTCCGCTGGCCGGGTGCCTCGGGCGGCAGAAGCCGGGTGGTAACCCGGGCCTTCCGTTAAAGTGGCGGGATGCCCAGCGAGCCCCCTACCCCCTCCTCTACCCACTTCCTGCAAAAAATAGTCCCCCGCGAAGAAGCGCGGCAGCGGCTTGCTTCAATGCCACATCCCATTGTCTTTACCAATGGGGTGTTTGATGTCTTGCACCGCGGGCATGCCACCTACCTGGCCGACGCACGCGCGCTGGGCGCAAGCCTGGTGGTGGCGCTGAACACCGATGCCTCGGCACGGCGGCTGGGCAAGGGCCCTGACCGGCCGCTCAACAACGAACACGACCGCGCCGCCATGATGGCTGCGCTGGAGTCGGTGAGCCTGGTCACCTGGTTTGACGAAGACACGCCGCTGGAGCTGATCCGTGAGCTCCAGCCGGATCTGCTGGTGAAGGGCGGAGACTACGACATGGACAAGCTGGCAGAGACCGCGGTGGTCAAGGCGTATGGCGGCAGCGCCCGGGCGATCCCGTTTGTGGATGGCTATTCGACGACGGCCCTGGTGAAAAAAATCCGCGCTGCGAGTTGATCCACTGATATCCGCCGGTATTGGGTATTGGGTATTGGGTATTGGGGGAGCCCGGCCGGCTTTTCTTCGGAGGGTGGTCGCCCTCAGGCGGACTTCGCCACCAGCACGGCGTTGGAGCCGCCAAAGGCAAACGAGTTGGACATCACCGCGCGCAGGCCCTTGGCATCGCGTGCCGCCAGCGGTATGTAGTCCAGGTCACAACGCGGGTCTGGGTTCACCAGGAAGGCCGTTGGCGGCAGTTGCCCCGCGCGCAGTGCCATCACACTCGCAATGAATTCCATCGCCCCCGCAGCGCCCATGGCGTGCCCGTGCACCCCTTTGCTGGAGCTGATGGGCAGGCGCCCGGCCAGGTCCTTGAAGGCCAGCTTGATGGCGCTGGTTTCGATGACATCACCGACATCGGTGGCGGTTCCGTGGGCATTGAGGTAACCGATGTCGGCGGCCTGCAGTCCCGCGTCTTTCAGCGCCAGCGTCATGGCGAGTGATTGCCCCTGGGCGTCGGGCTGCGTCAGGTGATGGGCGTCGGTGGTGGATGCGTAGCCGCAAAGTTCGGCCAGGATATTGGCGCCGCGCCGTTTGGCGCTTTCCCATTCTTCCAGGACCAACATGGCGGCGCCTTCGGCCAGCACCAGACCGGAGCGGTCAACCGAAAATGGACGGCACGAGGTTTCGGTGCCGTCGGCATGGGGCTTGGCCAGCGTGTGCATGGCTTGCCAGGCCTTGATGGTGCCGCGGTTCAGCAATGCCTCGGAACCCCCGGCCAGCATGGCGTCTGCATAACCGTGGCGGATCTGCCGGAAAGCTTCTCCAATGGAGGTGGCCGACGATGCGCAGGCATTGGAAACCGTGCTGCTGGGGCCCTTCAGCCCGAACTCCATGGACACATGGGCGGCAATGGCGTTGTGCATGGCCAGCACGACCGTCATGGGGCGCAGCCGCGCCACTTTTTGCTCCAGCAATGCCGTGTAAGCCACATCCGTGGATCCTGCGCCGCCGCTGCCTGTGCCCAGCGAGACGCCGAAACGCTCGGGTGCGAAGCCACCCTCAGGGCCCCATCCAGCCTGCGCCATGGCTTCGCGGCCAGCCACCACCGCGAGCTGGCTGACCCGGTCCATGGTCAGGAGACGGGCGCGGGGGAAATGCTGGTCCGGGTCGAACTGGACGGCGCCGGCCAGCACGCTTTCGCTGCCGGTGGGAAAGCCAATGTCAATGCCCCGGATGCCGGAGCGGGCGGAAAGCAGGGACTCGAAGAATGCGGGAGTGCCGGTTCCAACGGCGGAAACAACGCCAAGACCCGTGATGGCTACGCGACGCATGGGCGGTCTGGCGGGCCCGGCAGGGCTCAGGCGGCGGGCTTGCCTGATGGCAGCAGGGGTTCAATCAGCTGGACCATTTCGGCGAGGGTGCGCGGCGGGCTGGCCTGGTCCGGAATCTGAATGCCAAACTGGTCTTCAATCTGGAACAGAAATTCGATGACGGCGAGGGAGTCAAGGCCCAGGCTCTCCAGCGTGGCATCCGGCAGCAGTTTTTCTTCGCTGATGCCAAATGTCTCGGCAAAAAGATTAATCAAATCAGAATTCATCACGAACCAGTAAATATGTAATGCGAACCGCCATTGTCCCACCATCGATATGACGGCCGGCCTCTTCGGGCCTGTAGGGGCATTTTACAAAAGCAGCCGCGTTGTTTTCGTACCTCAGGGCGTGTACATCTGCCTGACGGCGTCCGACAGGCTGAAGGTCCCCAATAATTCACCCAGATAACTAATGGGCGCCGGCGCGACAGCTGCCGCACCAATTTCTGCCCGCAGGCGCGCATTGCTGAACACCGCGTCGGCGGTCAGGAAAGGCAAATACGGCTGCAATGCTTCAAACATCCAGCGTTGGCGGGCAAACTTCGGTGTGGGCACGAAGTCCCTGCCGCGCATTACCATCTTGCCGATGCCGGGCATGCTGGCTTTCAGTTCTTCGGCCAGCGCCGCGAACGTCATGGAGTCTTCGCCCGTGGACACGTGATAGCAATCGTGCCGGAGCTCGTCCTTGAGCAACATCTCGGCGAAGGCGCTTGCGATGAAATCCACCGGCGCGAAGTCAAGTTTGCCCAAGGGGTCCAGCGGCACATCACCAAGTTCGGCCATGACCGGGATGGACCACAACATGTTGCGGGCCAGTTTGGCGTCGTCAATCCCGCGCGACAGCACAATGCCCGGGCGCAAACTCACAAAAGGATGGCCTTTGCCGCGCAGCAGTGTTTCGGCATCGCGTTTGGACCTGATGTAGTCGTTGGCATAGCCGGCAAACGGCATGTCTTCGGTGATCACGCCGCGCGGCTCGGTGGTCACTGCCGCCGTTCCAACAAAAAAACCGCGTTGTGAGGGCCGCAGGTCTTTCAGGATGCCGGAAAAATGCTCGGCGGCCTTGAGATTGATGGGATAGACCCCGGCACCGGGCTTGAACGAGGTACTGGCCGCCGAATGCAGGATGACGTCGGCCGATTGGAGAACTGCCGCGCTGAGGCCAAAACCGGGCTCGACCACATCGCCGGCCTCGGCAGACACCATGTCGGCAAATTCGGGCTTCCAGAGGACGCTCTTTTTCAGGCGATCCAGCAGACGGTCACGGGCCTGGTTCGAATCGGCAGCGCGCACCACAGCAGTGCTGTAAACGCCGCGCGCAGCCAAAAGAAGCATTAATTCGCCGCCAATCAGGCCTGTTGCGCCCGAAAGCAGTACGCGTTTTGACATGTTAAGAAATGTAAAGCTGAACCTGCAAGTATAAGCGAGGGGTATTGGACGGTCAGCCCTAATTCACTCGGACGGACCTGTCCAAATCAGCAAAATTACACGTCTGATCCGCCTTTTACAAAGCGGTACGCGGCTGTATGTGCATTATTTTGCAGCTTATGGGGCGCCTGATTCAGCGGCGGGCTGGCCGTTTTCAGGCTTTTCACTGCCGTGGCCGCGCAATCTTGCCGCCATGCGCTTGATCAGCCGCTCCAGGTCATCGATGTAGGTAAACACGGCAGGCACCACCAGCAGGCTGAGCACGGTGGAGGTGATCAGGCCGCCGATCACCGCGATCGACATCGGTGAGCGAAAGCTGGAGTCGGCCGCGCCGAAGCCCAGGGCAATCGGCATCATGCCCGCGCCCATGGCCAGCGTGGTCATGATGATGGGCCGTGCCCGCTTGTGGCAGGCGTCCAGCAGCGCATCCCAGCGCGACATATTGTGGTCGCGCCGCGCGACGATGGCGTATTCGACCAACAAGATGGAGTTCTTGGTCGCGATTCCCATCAGCATGACGAGACCGATCAGCGAGGGCATGGAAAAGCTCTTCTGTGCGATCAACAGGCCGACAAAGGCGCCGCCTAGCGACAGCGGCAGGGCGGCCAGGATGGTCACCGGGTGCAGGAAATCCTTGAACAGAAGCACCAGCACGATATAGATGCACAGAACGCCGGTCGCCATGGCCAGGATGAAGCTGCCAAACAGTTCGCCCATGACCTCGGCATCGCCGACTTCCACCACCTTGACGCCGGCCGGCAGATTCTTGACGGACGGCAGCAGTTTCACGGCTTCGGTGATGTCCCCCAGCGCCCGGCCCGACAGTTCAATCTCGAACTTGACGTTGCGGGAGCGGTCGTAGCGGTCAATCACGGCCGGGCCGGCCGTGATCTCCAGGCTCGCCACTTGTCCCAACATGACGGGGCCGACGCCCGGCTTGACGCTGGGAACTGCAAGACGCTCCAGCACGCTGAGGTCCTTGCGCGCCGCTTCATCCAGCTTGACGACGATGGGCACCTGCCTCTGCGAAAGGTTGAGCTTGGGCAGCGACTCTTCGTAGTCGCCAACCGTGGCGATGCGCAGGGTTTCACCCATGGCTGAACTGGTCACGCCCAGGTCTGCTGCCCGGGCGAAATCCGGCTTGATGGCAATCTCGGGGCGCACCAGGCTGGCGCTGGACGAGATATTGCCCAGACCGGGAATGGTTCGCAGGTCTTTTTCAATCGCCAGCGCCGCGGTTTGCAGGGCATTGGCATCTTCAGCAGTCAGCATGAGGATGTAAGCCTCTCCCGAGCCGCCCAGCCCCACCTTGCTGCGCACGCCCGGCAGGGCTTCCAGCGCTGTGCGCATCTTGCTTTCAATCCCCTGCTTGCGCGGCCGTTCGCTGCGCTCGTCCAGCAGCACGGTGAGTGTGGCCTTGCGGGTTTCCGCTGCGCCCTGCATCGCGAACGGGTCGGTGCCGGCCGACCCGCCGCCGATGGTGGTGTACACGCTCTTGACGTGCTTGACCTTGCTGATCAGCAATCGCGCATGTTCGGCCGAGGCCCGGGTTTGCGCCAGTGTTGCGCCGGGCGGCAGTTCCAGGTAGACCTGTGTCTGCGAGTTGTCGTCGGGCGGAATGAAACCCGTGGACAACAGCGGGATCAAGGCCACCGAGCCAAAGAAGAACAGCGTGGCCAGGATCATGGTCTTCAGGCGGTGATGCAGACACCAGGTCGTGGCACGCATGTACCACTTCATCCAGCCTGGGTCGGAGTGCGTGCCCACCACGGGCTTGAGGATGTAGGCCGCCATCATGGGAGTCAGCACGCGCGCCACCACCAGCGAGGCAAACACCGCCAGGGAGGCCGTCCAGCCGAATTGCTTGAAGAATTTTCCCGCCACGCCGCTCATGAAGGCGGTGGGAAGGAACACGGCGATCAACGTGAACGTGGTGGCCACCACGGCCAGGCCGATTTCGTCGGCTGCCTCCATGGCGGCTTCGTACGGCGACTTGCCCATGCGCAGGTGCCGCACGATGTTTTCGACCTCGACGATGGCATCGTCGACCAGGATACCGATCACCAGCGACAGCGCGAGCAGGGTGATGACGTTGATCGAAAAGCCGAGCAGGTGCATGCCGATGAAAGCCGGGATCACCGACAGCGGCAACGCCACGGCCGACACAAAGGTGGCGCGCCAGTCGCGCAGGAACAGCCACACCACCAGCACCGCCAGGATGCCGCCTTCGTACAGCAGGTGCATGGAGCCGTCGTACTCTTCCTGCACCGGCGTGACGAAGTTGAAGGCTTCGTGGACTTCCACTTCGGGGTATTGCTGCTTCAGCTCGGCCAGCGCCGCCTGCACGGCGGCGCCGACCGCCACTTCGCTTTCGCCCCGGCTGCGGGACACCTCAAAGCCGACGACAGGCTTGCCGTCGAGCAGCGCGGCGGCGCGCGGTTCTGCGGTCGTGTCGCTCACGGCGGCGACCTCGCTGAGGCGGATACGCCGTCCGTCGCTGAGCGCCAGCTCAAGCTGCGCCAGCTCCTGTGCGGACTTCACCGTCGCCAGCGTCCGCATGGGCTGCTCGCTGCCGCCCAGGTCGGCGCGTCCACCCGCGCTTTCGGTTTGCACCTGCCGCAACTGGCGGGAAATGTCGGAAGCTGTCGCGCCCAGGGCCTGCAGCTTCGAGGGATCCAGCGCGATGCGGACTTCTCGCGAGACGCCGCCCACGCGGTTCACCGCACCGACGCCGCGTACGGCCAGCAGCTTGCGGGAGATGTCGTTGTCGACAAACCAGGACAGCGCTTCCTCGTCCATGCGCGGCGAGCGGATGGTGAAGGCCAGCACCGGCTGGCTGGCCAGGTCCATCTTGCTGACCACCGGATCGCGCACATCGCCGGGCAATTCGCTGCGCACTTTCGACACGGCCGCGCGCACATCGTCCACGGCTTCCTGTACCGGCTTTTCCAGCCGGAATTCGGCGGTCACGCTCACACCGCCGTCCTGCACCTTGGTGTAGATGTGCTTGAGGCCCTGTACGGTGGCAATGGAGTTTTCAAGCTTGCGGGCTACTTCCGTCTCAAGCTGGGCGGGCGCGGCGCCCGGCAGCGATGCCGAGACCGTCACGGTCGGCAGGTCGATGTCGGGAAAGTTTTGCACCTTCATCGCCTTGAACGACAGCATGCCGGCGAACGTCAGCAGCACAAACAGCATGACGGCAGGGATCGGGTTCTTGATTGACCAGGAGGAGACGTTCATCGAGTCGCTCCTTATTTGATAGCTGCTTGCGCACGACTGGCGGTCGCTATAGCCGGATTTGCCGTAATTCCAGGGGTGGCGTCGCTGACCCGGACCAGGTCGCCGTCGTTGAGGAAGCCCGCCCCGCTGACGATCACCCGTGTATCGGCAGCAAGGCCGGAGGTAATTTCGACCCGGTCGCCGGCGAGCCGGCCGGTCTGCACCTTGAGCTGGCTGATGCGGTTGTCCGGGTTGAGGCGAAAGACGTAGTTGAACCCGTCGCGCACGACCAGCGCAGGTTGCGGGACGGTCAGCGCGGACGTGCTGCCCAGATCGAATTCGCCGCGGGCAAACATGCCGGCCTTGGCCGGGGAAGCCATGCCGGCCGAAACGGGAAGGTCCACATAGACCAGCGCCGCGCGGGTCTGCGGGTCCACGCTCGGGGCGATCATGCGCACCCGGCCCTTGAGTTCGGCGCCGCTGGCCGCCACCACGCTGGCGACCGTGCCGGCCTTGATCCGGCCCAGCTCGGCCGAGGTGACTTCCGCGCGCCATTCGAGGCGGCCGCCCCGGATCAGGCGGAACAGCTCGGTGCCTGCCGGCACCACCGAGCCTACCGTTGCGGTGCGTGCGGAGATCACGCCGTTGTCGGGCGCCAGCACCTGCGTGTTTTTACCGCGTACCTGCTGCACCTCAAGGAGCGCCCTGGCCGCCTCGACACGCGCCCTGGCCGTTTGCTCGGCGGTGTTGTACTGGTTGATCTGCTGCTCGCTTAAAGCGCCCGAATTCGCCAGCGTGCGCGCGCGCGCAGCGTTGTCTGCCGCGTCGGCCGCGTTGGCCTGGGCTTCGATCAGGCTGGCTTTGGCCTGGGCCGTGTCCGCCTGCACGCTGTCACCCGAGAACACCGCCAGCACCTGCCCGGCCTTGACCTGGTCGCCCACATTGGCCTGCACCTGCACCAGCCGCAAGCCGTTCGATTCGGAGCCGATCACGGCCTCCTGCCAGGCGGTGATATTGCCGTTGGCGCTCAGTTTCACCGGCAAAGTCACTTGAGACGGCAGCGCGGTGGCGACAGTCAGTGCCGGCTTTGCGGTGACTGCCTTGTCTTCTTTTGCGTTGGCCTTCAGAAGAAAAAAAGCTGCGGCCCCGGCAACGAGCACGGCCCCGGCGATCACAGCGAGAGCGACGGGTTTTAGTTTGAAGTTTGGCATGGTGTTCAAAGGATCTGTCATAAGGTGTGGCAGGGTCGGCAAACCGCGCCTCAGGGGGCGGTGAGGGCAGCAGGGGTGAAAGGTGCCGGCACATCGGAGACCAGCGGCGGCACAGGCGGTTCGGCGGTAGTCCAGCCTCCGCCGAGCGCCCGGTACAGCGCAACCCAGGCGCTGCGCCGGTCACGTTGCAGCGTGACCAGGGCGCTTTGTGCGGCCAGCAGTGTGCGACGGGCGTCTTCAAGTTCGACCAGGCTCGCCAGCCCGCTCTTGTAGCGGGCTTCGGTGCCGACGAACGACGCGCGGTAGCCTTGTGTGGCGATCAATGCATCCTGGCTGCGTTCAGCCGTGCTTTGCAGGTTCACCAGCGCTTCTTCGACTTCCCGTACGGCTTTTCGCACGCTGCCGCGGTATTGGGCTGCGGCATCTTCGTAGCGCGCCTTGGCGGCTTCTACATTGGCTTCGCTGGCGCCGCCGTCAAAGATCGGGATGGTCAGCTGCAGCGGCCCGACGGTCCAGGTGTCAAAGCGCTGCGTGGTACTGGCGGTGTACGACTTGGAGGTCGCAACCGAGCCGCTCAGGTTGAGTCTTGGAAAGCGCTGAGCGCGTGCGCTGCCGACTTCCAGGTGGGCGGCGTCCACTTCGCGTGCCGCATTGAAGATATCGGGCCGCTGGGCCAGCACTTCCGCCGGCACGCTGATGACAGGCGCTACCGATTCCTGTGTCAGGTCGGCCGGTGTGCTGGCCAGTTTTTGCCGCAGTGCGGGCTCATCGATGGCAGTCAGGGCCACCAGTGCCTTGACATCCAGGTCGCACAGTGCGCGCTGCTGGATGGCATTGCTGTTGCCTTCGGCCGCGCTGGCCCTGGCCAATGCGGCGGTGGCGGGCGCCTGAAAACCTGCCCTGGTGCTGAGTTCCGCCAAACGTGCAGTTTCACCCCGGGATGCGGCATCGGAGCGCGCAACCTCGAGCAGCTTTTCGCAAGCGCGCAGGCTGTAGTACTGGGTGGCCACCTCGGCGGCAATCGATACCCGCGCCGAATGCCACAGCGCCTGGGAGCCCTCCAGCCGCTGCTGATCGGCATCCCGGCTCGCGGCGTACTGACCGAAGAGGTCGATCTCCCAGGAGGTCTGCAAACCCACCTGGGCGGTTGTGGCAATCGGTGGCGCTGTACGGTTCACGGGTGCCGAGCGTCCGCGGCTGACGCTGGCGGTGCCATCAAGGGTAGGCAGCATGGCTGCGCCCGAGGCCACGCGTGAAGCCCGCGCCTGCTCAATGTTGGAGCGCGCGGTGGAAACGGTCGGGCTGACCGATTCCGCCGCCATGATCAGTTCCACCAGCAAGGGGTCATTTTGTTGCTGCCACCATTGCGACAGCCCTTTCAGGCTGCCGCCGTGAGGCAATGCTGCTGTGGTGCCCGCCGCCGGCAAAGGCGTTTGCCATTGCGCGGGAATCGAGACGGAAGGTGGTGTGTGCGGATTGTCGGAAGCGCAGCCGCCCAGCAACAGCGCGCATGCGCCGAACAGCGGCGCCGCTGTCAGCAAGCGCAAGCGATCGCGTCCGGAGTCAGTTTTTTTCATGGTGTGCTGTGTTCAATCGCGGCGCCGCGGCCACGGGGTAATCGGAAAGGTGATTTCGGCGTGCCATTTCGACGCCTACCATGGCTTCGGCATACGCCACCAGGCTGACGGCCCACTGTTCCAGGGCTTCAGGTGTTCCGAACAGCTGGGGCCGGATCGCCTCCACGACTTCGCGGCTGAGGAACATCTGAAGTGCCAGCCCGGTGATGGAAAACGCCAGCCTGTGCACCTCGTCGTCGGCTTTGGTGACGTCTAAATGGCGGCAAAGCACAATAACCAGCGCGGTATGCGCCGGCTTGATCCCCTGGTCGATTTCTTCGGCCCACAGGCCTGTGGGTTCCAGCATCTCGCGAAAGTGGAGCTTCATGCACAACTGCACCAGTTCACCTTGGCGTAAAGGTTCTAGGAAGCTCGAAAAAAAGCCTTCAAGGGACTGCCGCAAGGTGAAATGGGGCTGGTTGTACAGCGCAATGTCATCGCGCGCGCTGCCCAGCGGTTCGGTGAAAACGGCCCGGTACAAGCCGGCCTTGTCGCCAAAGTAATAGCTGATCGCCGCCACGTTGGCTCCCGCAGCATGGGCGATATCGCGAATCGAGGTTTTGGCAAACCCTTTTTCGGAAAACAGCCTGAGTGCCGCGAGCAACAGGTGCGCCCTGGCGTGGGCGCCGTCGGAGCGCTGTTTTCGGCTTTCGCCTTCAGGCTTGGCTGAGCGCGAAGGTGTTTGAGAGGGCAGGTCGGGTGTCATGTGCCCGGATTAGAGCACATTAATCAAACAATCGATTGAATTAAATCAATTGTTTGATTTGAAAGTGGCGACCCACAGTTGCTGGATCGCGCCGCGCTCTGCCTCAAGCGCAGGCGGGTTGACCTGGGTGGGTTCTTCGTTGAGGCGTGCGCGGTGCTGGACACGCCGCAGTTCGCGGTAGGCGCTTGCCGCCCGCTGGCCGACGCCGGCCGGCAGCAGGCCGGCCGTTTCTGCGCGTTGCAGGAGCGAGATGTTGCCGACGTTGTCCCTCAATTCCGGGTGCCGGGCTGATTGGGAAAGCACCAGGAACTGCACGGCGAACTCGGCGTCCACCATGCCGCCCGCACTGTGCTTGACGTCAAATTTTTCAGCCTTGAGCGGAGGCGGGCCTGAGACGGATCCGCCTGTGGGGCTCGGCGTTGCATGGAGGCTTTTGACCGGATGGGCGTCGCGAACCTTTTCGCGCATGGCCACAATTTCATTGCGCAGCGCAACGATGTCGCGCGGAGCGGTGATGACGGTCTGCCGGACTTCGTCAAACCGCAGGCGCAGCGACTCGTCACCCAACACGAAGCGCGCACGTGTCATGGCCTGGTGTTCCCAGGTCCAGGCGGTATTGCTGCCGCGCTGCTGCTGGTAGCGGGTATAGGCCTCAAAACTGGTGACCAGCAAGCCTGAATTGCCGTTGGGGCGCAAAGCGGTATCGATTTCAAACAGGTCGCCTTCGCCGGTCTTGATGGTCAACCAGTTGATCAGCTTGCGCACAAATGCCGCATAGACTTCGGGGGCCCGCTCGTCATCGTCCTCATAGACGAACACGATGTCGAGATCGCTGCCGTAACCCAGTTCTTTGCCGCCCAGTTTGCCGTAGGCAATGATGGCGAACTGCGGTGTTTCACGGTGCCGGTTCTTCAGGCGCTGCCAGCACCAGTCGGTGGTGATGCTCAGCACCGCTTCGGCGAGAGCCGTCAGATCATCGGCCACCTGCTCGACGGTGAGTACGTCTTCCAGATCGCGCGCCAGGGTGCGGAACACTTCCGCATGATGGGCGCGGCGCAGCAGGTTCAGGCAGGTTTCCTCGTCGTCCTCGCCGGTGCTCCTGAGCGCGGCCAGGCGCTGTTGCAGGTCCCGCGCGAAGGCCGTGCCGTCAAAGCGTTCCTTGAGCAGCTCGTCGCTGGCCAGTTCATCAATGACGCCGGGGTGCTGTAGCAGGTAGCGCGCGGGCCATTTGGCGGCCCCCAGCAGGCGCAGCAGGCGCTCATGCACCGCGGGCCGTTCCAGCAGCAGCGCCAGGTAGCTCTCCCGCCTCAGGAGCGGCTCTATCCAGTCGATGATGCGCACAGCCGCTTCCTCGGTGACCGTGCCTTCCGCCAGCCAGGCGGCGGTGCGCTGCACCAGCCGCGCCAGGCGGGCGCGGGAATCTTCGCGCAGGGCCAGCACCCTGGGGTGCTGGCGCCACAGCGCCAGGCGGGCGCGAAACTGTTCCGGCCATTGTTCCGACAATTGCTCCAGCACGTCTTCGAGCTGCTGCGGCGCCGCCTTGGCCGTTTTGCCGCAGCCTTTGCAGTCGGGCTTGCCGCCCAGCAGTTTGTCGAATTCCCCGGCCACCAGCTCCCGGTGGGTGTCGAGTTCGCTGAGGAAGAAGCAGCAATTGCTGTAGCCCAGCGTTTCTGCGATCCACGCCAGGTCGTCATCACGCGTGGGCAGGACATGGGTCTGCTGGTCATCGAGGTACTGGATGCGATGCTCCACGCGGCGAAGAAAATCATAGGCGCGTGCCAGCGCATCGGCGGTTTCCTGCAGCATCAGGCCCGCGCGTGCCACGCGCTGCAAGGCGTCTACCGTGGGACGGGTGCGCAGCTCGGGAAACTGTCCGCCGCGCACCACCTGGAGCAATTGCACGGTGAATTCAATTTCGCGAATGCCGCCGCGCGACATCTTCACGTCGTTGGCCCGCTCCGGGTGGCCGGCGCAGCGCTTGGCGGCATGCTCGCGGATTTGCCGGTGCAAGGTGCGCAGCGCATCGAAGACGTTGTAGTCAAGGTAGCGCCTGAACACGAAGGGCAGCACGGAGCCGCGCAGGGCCTGCGCCGAGCCGTCCTGCACGCATTCAAGCGGCGCCACCACCCGGCTCTTGAGCCAGGCAAAGCGTTCCCATTCACGACCCTGTGCTTGGAAATACTCCTCAAGCGCGCTCAGTGAAGTGGCCGCCGGCCCGGAGCTTCCGTTGGGCCGGAGCGCCAGGTCCACCCGAAACACAAAACCATGCTCCGTGGCATCACCAATCAGGCTGAAGACGGCTTTGACCTGGTGCGCGAAGTACTCGTGGTTGGATATCTGCCCGCGGCCATCGCTGCGCCCCCGGGTTTCGCCGTCGTGGTCGTAGACATAGATGAGGTCGATGTCGCTGGAAACGTTGAGTTCACGCGCACCCAGCTTGCCCATGCCCACAACCCACATCCGGGCACGCTCCCCGTCGGGGCCTTGCGGTGCGCCATGCAGCCCGTCAAGTTCGGCTCCCGACTCGCGCATGGCGACATCCAGGGCCAGCTCGGCCAGCTCGGTCATGGCGCAGGTCACTACGGCAAGCGGGGCCTGGCTTTCGAGGGCGCCGTCACAGTCGAGCACCACCAGCCTTTCCATGACCAGCTGGCGAAGCACCCGAAGCGCCGCGCCTGTCGCCATGCCCTGCGCCAGCAGCGCGTCCAGCGCGACCTGCATGGCGGCGCGCACGGGGGCGCCCGCAGGCAGGAGGAGGAGTTGATCAGCGTAGCGGCGGCGGATGCGCTGAACGAACCGTGAATAGTCCGACGCGGCCGGCCCAGCGGCGAGTAAGGTATCAGGGCAGGCGGTTTGAGCGACGGTCATCACACTACTTCACAAAACTTCATGGTTCACTGCCGGGCGAACGCTGGCCCCGGCGGTCATAATTCTCATGTCAATGGAGCCAACGATCCCCAGCCTGCCTACCCCGCCGCCGCAACGACTGCGATGGCTTGCTCTTACCCTGCGCGTGTTGCTGTGGCTTGTTGCCACGGCCTGGGTGCTCTTTGGCCTGACCTGGTTCGTGCTGCATGGCTGGATTGTGCCGCGAATCGGGGAGTTTCGTCCGCGCCTGGAAATAGAGGCCAGCAAGGCTTTGGGGGTGCCTGTTCGCATTGGTGGAATCACCGCACATTCCCAAGGGATGATTCCGTCGTTCGAGTTGCGCGACGTGACCCTGCTCGACGCCCAGGGGCGCGAGGCCCTGCGGCTGCCGGTGATTCTCGGCGCCCTGTCCGCCTCTTCGATCTGGGGGTTGGGCTTCGAGCAGCTTTACATCGACAAGCCCGAGCTGGACATACGGCGAACCGCTGACGGAAAGATCTATGTCGGCGGCCTCGATGTTTCGCAGGACCGGGCGGCCGGCGAGAGCGCCGCTGCCGACTGGTTCTTCTCGCAGACCGAGTTTGTCATGCGAGGCGGCACCGTGCGCTGGACAGATGAAATGAATCCGGCACCACCCCTGGCGTTGACGCAGGTTGACTGGGTGATGCGCAATACGCGGCGGCGCCACCTCATGCGTCTGGATGCCACACCCCCTGCAGAATGGGGTGACCGTTTCACTGTCAGGGGCATATTCCGCCAATCGCTGCTGTCAAGCAGCGCCGGTGATTTTGATGCCTGGACAGGCCAGCTATTTGCCGGGTTCGACCGGGTGGATGCGTCCCGCATCAAACCGTACCTCAACCTGGACGCACTGGGCATTGAGCTGACACGCGGGAATGGCGCGCTTCGCGCTTGGGCAGATATTTCCCAGGGCCGGGTGACTGGCGGCACGGCCGATGTGGCGTTGCAGGATGTAGACGCCCGTCTGGGTGCCAAGCTGCAGCCTTTGGCCTTTGATTTTGTCGCCGGGCGTGTGGGTGGCGGTCAGCGTACCAATGGTTTTGATTTCAATACCGAAGGCCTGCGCTTTCGTACCCGCGACGGCCTGCAGTGGCCAGGCGGCAACGTGGCGCTGGTGCACACAGGGGACGAGGCCGGCGTTGCGCAGCACACCGAACTCAAGGCAGACAAGCTCGATCTTGCAGCGCTCGCACAGATTGCCAATCGCCTGCCGCTTGATGCTCCCGTCCATGGGCTGATCGCTTCATTTGCCCCGAAGGGACTGGTCGAAAGCGTTGAGGCTCGCTGGCAGGGACCGCTGGATGCCCCTGCCGCCTACGCCGCAAAAGGACGCGTCGCCGGGCTGAGTATTGCTGCCCTGCCCGCACCGCCCAGCCCAGCGTCAGTGCATCCCAAGCCTGGCAGGCCGGGAATCAGCGGCGCCACCATTGACTTTGACCTGACGCAAGCGGGTGGACGGGCCGGGGTCAAGATACTCAACGGCTCGCTCGACCTGCCGGGCGTGTTTGAGGATTCGCTGGTGCCGTTTGACCAGCTTTCCGCCGAGACGCAATGGAAGTTTGCGGGCCGGAAAATCGAAGCGCAGCTGAACAACCTGCGATTTGCCAATGCCGACGCGCAGGGAGAAGCGCAAGCCGCATGGCATACCGACGATGTGGTTTCCGGCAAGCCGCCTGCCGGAGATGCAGCAGATCCCCGATTCCCGGGTGTGCTGGATCTGCAGGGCGTTTTGAGCCGCGGTGATGGCGAGCGGGTACACCGTTATTTGCCGCTGGTATTGCCGGACCGGGTGCGCCACTATGTGCGTGACGCGGTCGTGCAAGGCCAGGTCAGCGACGTGAAGTTCAAGGTCAAGGGACCGCTGGCGCAATTGCCTTTCACCAACCCGGCGCAAGGGGACTTCCGGGTGACCGCCAAGGTGCGGAATGGGCACTATGCCTATGTGCCCAAATCCATACAGCCGGCCGGAGCGGCGGGGTGGCCGGCCTTGACTGAACTCAACGGCGAACTGGTGTTTAACCATGCGGCACTTGAGGTCAACGACGTCACCGGCAAGGTCAATGGCCTGCCGGGTTTGCAGCTGGTCAAGGGTAATGCACGTATCCCTGACCTGACCCATGACACCACTGTCGAGGTGAACACACACCTCAAGGGGCCGCTTGCTGATGCGCTGGGGTTCGTCAACCAGTCCCCGGTTGCCGGCATGACCAATCATGTGCTGGCCAAGGCGGTTGCGGCCGGAACGGGCGAATACCGGTTCCGGCTGGACTTGCCTATCCACACGATCGATAAATCCCGGGTGGAAGGAACCGTCACTCTGCCCGGCAATGACCTGCAATTTGGCCTGGATACCCCAGCGCTGACAAAACTCAAGGGCGTTGTGACCGTGAGCGAACGCGGTTTCACCGTGACAGGCGCCCAGGCACGGCTGCTTGGCGGCGACGTCCGTTTTGACGGTGGCACGCGGGTGCAGGCGCGATCGCCCGGCAATGCAGAGCCGGAAAGCCTGGTGGCATTCAAGGCGCAAGGCGTTGTCACCGCTGAAGGGTTGCGTCAGGCCAGGGAGCTCGGCGCGCTTTCGCGCATGGCCCAAAATGCCACGGGCAGCACGGCTTACACCGCCTCGTTGGGTTTTCGCCGTGGCGTGCCTGAGCTGGTTGTCGCCAGCAGCCTGCAAGGCATGGCGCTCAACCTGCCCGCGCCCCTGAGCAAGACCGCAGAAGCGGCATTGCCGCTGCGGTTTGAGAATTCGCTTGTGCCGACCTCCATGGGGCCGGGGCAAAAGCTGGAGGACCAGCTTTCGGTAACCATTGGCCGTGTGGCGTCCGTCATGTATGTGCGCGACGTCAGCGGCAGCGAACCTCGTGTGATGCGGGGCGGAATCGGCGTCGGGCTGGAGCCGGGGGAGACAGTGCCCGTGCAGGAAGCCGGTGTGGCGGCCAATATCAACCTGGCCCACGTGGACCTCGATGCCTGGCAAAAAATACTGGCAGATTCTTCTTCCGGCAGCGCGCTCCAGACACCTCCGCCGGTGGCTGCCACTGCGGCGACCAACCGGGCCGCCGCGAACGCGTCCCTGACTTATCTGCCGACCTCCATGGCCATTCGCGCAAAGGAGCTGGTGATTGAAGGGCGCAAGCTGAACAACGTGGTGGTGGGAGGCTCCCGTGAAGGCCTGACATGGCGTGCAAATATCGACGCGTCGGAGCTCAATGGATATGTCGAATTCCGGCAGCCTGGCGGCATAGGGGCCGGGCGGGTCTATGCGCGGCTTTCCCGTTTGAGCCTGGCGCCAGGTACGGCCAGTGACGTGGAAGCGATCCTGAACGAGCAGCCCGCCAGCATCCCTGCCCTGGACATCGTGGTGGAAGACCTGGAGCTGCGCGGAAAAAAGCTGGGGCGGGTCGAGATCGACGCCGTCAACCGCGGAGCGTCTGCCGCGGCCCGCGAGGGCGTGCGCGAATGGCGCCTGAACAAGTTCAATGTGATCCTTCCCGAGGCGGTGCTGACGGCAACGGGCAACTGGGTGGCGATCAATGCCCAGAGCGTTGCGACAAATGCGCCGCGTGCCGCGCGCGCGGCTGCCGAGCGCCGCCGCACCGTGATGAATTTCAAGCTGGACATCGCCGATTCGGGTGAGCTGCTCAAGCGCTTTGGCATGGGTGAGGTCATTCGCCGTGGCAAGGGCAAACTGGAGGGGCAGGTCGCGTGGATGGGGTCACCTCTCAGCCTGGACTATCCCAGCATGAGCGGACAGTTCAACGTCAATGTGGAGTCGGGGCAGTTTGTCAAGGCTGACCCGGGCATCACAAAACTGCTGGGTGTGCTGAGCCTGCAGTCTTTGCCCAGGCGGCTGACCCTGGATTTCCGGGACGTTTTTTCCGAAGGCTTTGCCTTTGACTTTGTCCGCGGCGACATCAATATCAACCAGGGCGTCGCCTATACCAACAACCTGCAGATGAAGGGCGTGAATGCGGCCGTGCTGATGGAGGGTAGTGCCGATATTGCCAAGGAGACGCAGAACATCAAGGCGGTCGTGGTGCCGGAAATCAATGCCGGTACGGCTTCCCTGATCGCCACAGTCATCAATCCGGCCATCGGCCTGGGCAGCTTCCTTGCCCAGATGTTCCTGCGCCGGCCTTTGATGCAGGCGGCGACCCAGGAATTCCACATTGAAGGAACCTGGTCTGACCCGAAAATCATCAAGGTGGATCGCAAGGCACAGGCTGCAGCAGAGCCTGTTCAGGAGGTTCGTTAACCATGAAGATAGCTGCCATCCAGATGGTCTCAGGTACGCGCGTGCAGGACAACCTTGCCGCAGCCCGCAGCCTGCTTGAGCAGGCTGCGGCGCAGGGCGCCGAACTGGCCGTGCTGCCGGAATATTTCTGCATCATGGGCTTCAAGGACACCGACAAGCTGAAAGTCCAGGAGAGCGTCGGAACGGGCTTGATACAGGACTTCCTGAGCCGGTCGGCGCGTGAGCTCGGCTTGTGGATCGTGGGCGGCACGCTGCCCATGGCCACGTCTGATCCGGCGCGCGCGCGCAACTGTTCGCTGGCCTATGCGCCGACGGGCCAATGCATCGCGCGGTACGACAAGATCCATCTTTTTCGCTTTGCGCAGGGAAAGGAAGACTATGACGAAACGCGTGTGCTGGAGCCCGGCGCGCAGCCCGTCGGGTTTGATCTGGTTTCCCGCGATGGCCATGTCTACGCTGTCGGCATGAGCATTTGTTATGACCTGCGCTTCCCGGAGCTTTACCGCGCGTTGAAGGCCGATGTGCTGCTGGTGCCCAGCGCGTTTACCTACACCACCGGGCAGGCGCATTGGGAAGTGCTGCTGCGTGCACGCGCCATTGAAAACCAGGCCTATGTCATTGCGGCGGCGCAGGGCGGCACGCATGAAAACGGCCGTCGTACCTGGGGCCACAGCATGCTGGTGGATCCCTGGGGTGAGGTGCTGGCCCAGCAGGCCGAAGGCGCAGGCGTTGTTCTGGGTGAAATCTCCAGCACTCACACGGAAGGTGTGCGAAGCCGTTTGCCTGCATTGAACCATCGTTTCCTATGAGGCCGGCCGCGTGAGGTTTCCGTTTGCCAACGGCGTCAGCCGCGCCAGCAAGCGCTGGTCCCTGTGGGCGCTGCTGGTGGCGCTGCTGGTGGCGTTGCTGGGCATTCTGGTGTGGCTGGCGGGACGGTACGAGTCCAGCATGGTGCAAAGCCGGCTGGAGCATGACGCAGCGGAAGCCGTGACCGACATCCGCTCGGGACTGACGCGCAATATCCAGACCTTGCAGGCACTTCAGTCCAGCGACCGCACGCCGGAGTCGTGGCATTCGTCCGCCGCCGAGCTGCTTCGCGAGCGCCGTGAAATCATGCGGCTTGAATGGCGCAGCGAAGCGCTCGATGTGCTCGGGTTTGTGGAGACGCCCTATCGCACTTCGGTGTTCGAGCGGCTCGGGCGGGGCAGTTTGCAAACCGACGTGGGCCTGACCTGCACCACGGCCCGGCGCCTGAGCGGCGCGGCCTACTCCA
The DNA here is from genome assembly GCF_056403595.1 of Polaromonas sp. P2_G11. Lineage (NCBI taxonomy): Bacteria > Pseudomonadati > Pseudomonadota > Betaproteobacteria > Burkholderiales > Comamonadaceae > Polaromonas > Polaromonas sp. P2_G11. The sequence continues at coordinate 518,952 of NZ_JBFUFE010000004.1, forward strand.
CCAGTTATTTCATGCCGCAGCGCGATGGCCTGGGTCTGGAGGTGCTCGACATGTGCCTGCCCATCACGGTGTCGGGGCGCCTCACGGGGTATAGCGTGGTCACCTATTCGCTGCAGGACATTCTGGGGGAACTGGTCGGCCGCCAGCTCGCACGGGGCATCGGCCTGTCTTTTACCGAAGCGGACGGCACGCGCCTGGCCCTGCAAGGCGTGCCTTCGCGCGGCAGCCGGATTTATATTGCGCAACAGCTGCTGGACCTGCCCGGCAATACGCTGGTGGTCAGGATGGAAAGCCGGCTGGGCACGCCGGCCCTTTTTCCCAACGTGCTCACCGCACTGGTAACCGCCATGTCACTGGCGCTGCTTGCCGTGTTGTACCTCCTCGCAAGGGATATGCGCCGCAGGCTGAAAGTCGAGCATGACCTCGGCGAGGCCCTGGCTTTCCGCAAGGCCATGGAGGACTCCGTGCTGACCGGCCTGCGCGCGCGCGACCTGCACGGGCGCATCACTTACGTGAATCCGGCGTTTTGCAAGATGGTTGGCGTGGACGCCAAGGACCTGCTCAACCAGAGCTTTCCCTCGCCCTACTGGCCACCCGAACTGGCCGGCGTTTATCAGCAGCGCCAGGAAATCCGGCTGGCGGGCAACAGCCTGCCCAGGGAGGGTCACGAATCGGTGTTCATGCGGCGCGATGGCACGCGGTTCCCCGTGTTGATCATGGAAGCTCCGCTGATCAATGCCGTGGGCAAGCACACCGGCTGGATGAGTGCGATTCTGGACGTCAGTGAACAGCGACGGGTGGAAGAGCTTTCCCGTGCCAGCCAGGACCGTCTGCAGGCCACCGCACGATTGGCGATGGTTGGCGAGATGGCCTCGCTGCTCAGCCACGAACTCAACCAGCCGCTGGCCGCCATTTCAAGCTACGCCACCGGCTCACTCAACCTGCTGCAGGATGGCATGGACCATGACAAGCCGCTGGCAGCGAACGCCAGCTCAGCCATGGCACCGTTGTCGGAAGATTTGCAGCTGGCCATGCGCCGCATTGCCGAGCAGGCCGAACGCGCGGGAAAGGTCATCAAGAGCGTGCATGATTTTGTGAGGCGGCGCGATCAGGTGCGCGAAGCCGTGCAGCCTCGCGCCCTGCTGGACGCCATCATGCCGCTGGTGACCCTTCAGGCACGCAAGCTCGGCGTGCGCGTGGTGATCGAGGTCGACGAGACCTGCACGCCCGTGCTGTGTGACCGCACCATGGTTGAGCAAGTGCTTCTCAACCTCTCGCGCAACGGCATGCAGGCCATGCAGGCTGCGGCCCACGAAGGAGGGGCGGCGGAGGCGGCCCCGCGGGAAAAGGTGCTGACGCTGCGTATCCGTCCGGCCGCATCGAACGCACAGAGCCGCTGGGTGGAATTTTCGGTGACGGATTGCGGTGAAGGCATTTCCAGTGAAGTGGCCGAGCAGCTCTTCACGCCTTTTTTCACTACCAAGGAAGAGGGTATGGGGCTGGGCCTGAGCCTGTGCCGCACGGTGATTGAGCAGCACGGCGGCTTCCTGGGGTTTGAGCCCGGCCAGCCGCGGGGTACGATTTTCAGTTTCACCTTGCCGGCGGCCCTGCCGCATGATGCAGGGGCGCATACAGCCTGAAGGACACAGCATGGAACCCATTCAAAATGCCACGGTTTATATCGTCGACGACGATGCCAGCGTGCGCGACGCGCTGGCCTGGCTGCTGCGCTCGCGCCGCCTGCTGAGCGAAACCTTCGACAGTGCAGAGGCGTTTGATGCGCGCGTATCCCAGCAATTCGCGGTCAAGTCGCCTTCATGTGTGTTGCTGGATGTACGCATGGCGGGCCTGAGCGGTCTGGCCATGTTCGAGAAGCTGATTGCCTACGGCTTGCTGCCCACGTTGCCGGTGATCTTTTTGACGGGCCATGCGGACGTTCCCACGGCGGTCGACGCGGTCAAGCGCGGCGCTTTTGATTTTTGCGAAAAACCCTTTTCAGACAACGCATTGGTAGACCGCATTGAACAGGCGCTGAACCATTCTGCCGGGGCACTGGCGCAGCACAGCGAGTCGACGGGCCTGCAGGCCCGTCTCGACGGCCTGACAGACCGTGAGCGTGATGTGATGAAGCTGGTGGTGGGTGGGTTGCCCAACAAGCTGGTGGCGGACCAGCTTGACATCAGTGTGCGCACGGTGGAGGTCCACCGTGCCAGGGTTTTTGACAAAATGGGTGTCAAGTCGGCGGTGGAGCTGGCCAACCTGCTGCGTAACCTGTAATTGCAGCGCTGTGCCGGGCTTATTTTTTTTCGGGCTCTGCCGGGATCTCTGAGTGGACCGATTCCTTCAATTCGCCATTTTTACGGCCCGAAAACATCGTCCACCACACAATGAACACCAGCAGCAGCAATGCCCCCAGGGCTTCGAGCAAAAGTAGGGCCATGACATTTCCTTGGATTTCAAAAGAGGCTTCGATGCCTGTGCTGCCGTCAATGCGTTCCATGCGGCTTGTCCCAATTATCGCCATGGCGGCGCTGCTTGCTTCCTGCGCAAGCCCGCCCCGGCCGCCTTCGACCGTCCCGGCGGGCGAGCCCACAGCCCCGGGCGTGCGCGCCGGCGATACCGGCCCATTGCCTGCGCCCATGGTGCAGGGGAAAAGCCGCTGGGTCGCGGTCCGCTGGGCCGAGTTGCCCGGCTTCGAGGAAGACGCGCTGTTTGAGGCCTGGAACGCCTGGCTCAAAAGCTGCGAGCGTCCCGGCCCGGGTTTTGCGCCGCTATGCGGCGAGATCCGGCGCCTTAGCATTGCGTCTGCCGATGAGCAGCGCAACTGGATGGTCAGGCGGCTGCAGCCCTATCGGGTGGAGAGCCTGCAAGGCGTAACCGAGGGGCTGTTGACCAGTTACTACGAGCCTGTGCTCAGGGCCAGCCGGCAGCCCGTTGCGGGTTACGAGGTGCCGCTGTACCGTCCTCCCGCATCGCTGGGCAGCCGCAAACCGTGGTTCTCCCGGCAGGAAATCGACACCCTTGCTGAAGCCAAAGCGGCGCTGCGCGGCCGCGAGATCGCCTGGCTGGCCGACCCGGTTGAGGCGATGTCGCTGCACATACAAGGCTCGGGCCGCCTGAACATCACCGAAGCCGATGGCTCACAGCGTGTCGTGCGTGTGGCCTATGCCGGCTCGAACGAGCAGCCGTTTCGCAGCGTGACCCAGTGGCTGCTGGAGCAGGGCGAAGGCCGCATGACGGCGCCCTGGGTGGAGTCCACCAAGGCATGGGTTGCAAAAAATCCGCAGCGCGCGCAGCAAATGCTCTGGAGCAACCCGCGCTACACTTTTTTCCAGGAGCAGCCGCTGAGTGAACTGGATACCGCCTTTGGACCCAAAGGTGCGCAGGGCGTGGCGCTGACACCGGGCCGTTCCATTGCAGTTGACCCGGGAAGCATTCCCTACGGCACGCCGGTGTGGCTGGCGTCCCGTGGCGGTGCGGCCAACCTGCAGAAGCTGGTGCTGGCGCAGGACACCGGCAGCGCCATCGTGGGTGCGGTCAGGGCCGATTACTTTGCCGGAACCGGCCCCGAAGCCGGCCTGCTGGCGGCACGTGTCAACCAGCCGCTGCGGCTCTGGGTGCTCTGGCCGAAGTGAGTGCTCGAAACGTTGGGCAAGCCTGAAGGAGATTCCATGAAACAACTGTCGGCCCGAACCGGGATGGCCTTGGTGGGGGTGACCGGAGCGCTTGTGCTGGCAGCCTGCGCGGCGGGTGGCGGGCCTTCGTCTACCGCGCAGTACCGCTGCGAACACGGCGCTGACTTCAAGGTGAAATTTGTGGACGACACCGCCGTGCTGGATAGCGCCGGCGGCTCGGACCTGCTGTTTCGTGACGCAGGCGGCCAGGGTGCGCAGCAGACGGTGTACAGCAATCCGCGGATGCGCGCCGAGTTTGGCCTGGGCGCCAGCGGCCGTGAGGCGGTGCTGCGTTATTCCTTGCTGCCGCTGACGTCACGCTGCGTGCGCGACTGATTCCCTGGAAAACCTCTTTGCGTTGTTGTGCGGACCTGCCGTGCCACAATCGTTTCACCGCGATTTGTGGGCGGCTTCTTCTAGCGCACGGAGAGGCGGACTTCTACCCTCATGCCGTCCCGACGGGTCGATTGCCGGCTGTCGGCGATGCCGCTGCTGCTGCCGGCGCTCGCATCGTCCGATTCGGCCACGGTGACCCATTCCCCGAGGCGAACGGTTAGCGAGGTGCTGGTGGACGATGAGGACAGGGGAGCCTGCGGCGACGAGCCTGTGCGGCTGGCCTGCCCCGCGGCCAGTTCCAGCTCCACGCTGTCGCCGCCGTACCAGGTGGGCCTGGCTGAAAAGCCGCTGTTGGCCTCGATGAACACGGTGCCGGCCTGGCGCGCCTGTACCAGCCGCAGCGGCTGGCTGTTGCCCAGGTTGATGTTGGCGTTGCGGCCATTGAGCACCAGCACGCGCTGCACCAGGTCGCGTGAATCGCTGCGCTGGCTGTCCTGGGCTGTGATCTGCGCATTGAGGCCCGAACGGCCCGGTTGCAGCACAACACCGCCTTGTGCGCCGAGGGCGCTCTGGGAGCGCAGGCTGCTGCCGGCCTGCCGCACTTCGATCTGCAGGTTGCGCATGGGTAGTGGCTCTGGATTTGCTCCTGAATTGATAGCGGGTTGCGCTTGCAGGACGGGCGCCAGAGCCATAAAAAGCATAAAGGCCAAAGAGGCGGGGCTGGAAAATGGTTTCATGCGGGGCTCCTTGAAGCGTTGTCTTGCAGGTGTTTCATGCGCTGGCCATTGTGCACAGTGGGAGAGCTTGATGCTATTAAATCAATAGCTGATTGCGCCCGTCGGAAAAGGGTTGCAAGCACTATTTTCTTGAATTTTAGGCTGTAGCTCGCGTCAGATGCCCCAACGGCAGCGCGCTGCTGGCTTTGACTTCGCCCAGCGAAAAACTGGTGTGCAAGTCTTTCACATTGGGCAGGTTGATCAGGTTTTGCAGCGCAAACTTGCTGAAGGCTTCCAGGTCTTGCGCCACCACCTGCAGCTCAAAGGTGCCGGTGCCGCTGATGTAGTGGCAAGAGACGATCTCCGGCAGCTTCTTGATGGCCTCTTCCAGCTGGCGCGTTGCGTCGCCACTGTTGCGGTCAGCGTCCAGCCGGACAAAAGCCAGCACGCCCAGCCCGATCTTGTGACGGTTGATCTCGGCCCGGTAGCCGGTGATGAAGCCGCTTTCTTCCAGCGCCCGCACGCGCCGCCAGCAGGGCGCGGCCGACAGGCCCACGCGGGAGGCGAGTTCCGTGTTCGTCAACCGGGCGTCGAGTTGCAACTCATTCAGGATGGCGATATCAAACTTATCTAATGTTTCCATATTCACAACTTTACAGCAAGATTCTTTCTGGAAGTGCCCTAAATTGGGCAAACAAAGCAAAGACATATCACGGCTGGCGGCATACACTTTGCATGCAACTAGAGGGCGCCCCCTATCCGGGTGTGGCCCTTCTGCCAGCCTGCCCACAAAGCGGTACTAACAAACAGTCCTGGAGACCCACGAACATGAACGCGCCCCTACCTGAACACATCCGCAAAGCGCTAGAGACCGTCACGCTTGACGATAAATATTCTTTAGGCCACGGCCGCGCCTTCATGAGCGGCGTCCAGGCGCTGGTTCGCCTGCCCATGCTGCAGCGCACGCGCGATGCGATCGAGGGGCTGAACACGGCGGGTTTTATCAGCGGCTACCGCGGCTCGCCGCTGGGCGGTTATGACCAGGCCCTGTGGGCTGCCAAAAAGCACCTGGCTGCGCAAAACATCGTGTTCCAGCCCGGCGTCAATGAAGAACTGGGCGCTACGGCAGTCTGGGGCACCCAGCAACTCGACCTGTACCCGCAAAGCAAAAAATTCGACGGCGTATTCGGCATCTGGTACGGCAAGGGCCCGGGCGTGGACCGCTGCTCCGACGTTTTCAAACACGCCAACATGGCCGGCACGGCCAAACACGGCGGCGTGATCGCCATCGCCGGCGATGACCATGTGTCCAAGAGCTCCACCGCCGCGCACCAGAGTGACCACATCTTCAAGGCCTGCGGCCTGCCGGTGTTCTTTCCGTCCAATGTGCAGGACATCCTGGACATGGGCTTGCACGCGTTTGCCATGAGCCGGTTTTCCGGCGTCTGGTCGGGCATGAAAACCATCCAGGAAGTGGTCGAGTCTTCGAGCTCCATCCTGGTCGACCCCGATCGCGTGAAGATCATCATCCCCGAAGATTTCGAGATGCCGCCTGGCGGACTGCACATCCGCTGGCCGGATGCTCCGCTGGAGCAGGAAGCCCGGCTGATGGACTACAAATGGTATGCGGCGCTCGCGTACATCCGCGCCAACAAGCTCAACTACAACGTCATCGCCGGCCCCAAAGACCGCTTCGGCCTGATCGCCAGCGGCAAGGCCTTCAACGACACGCGCCAGGCGCTGGCCGACCTGGGCCTGGACGAAGACACTTGCCACCAGTTGGGCATCCGCCTGCACAAGGTCAACGTGGTCTGGCCGCTGGAGGCCACCATCACGCGCGACTTCGCTGAAGGCCTGCAAGAGATTCTGGTGGTCGAGGAAAAACGCCAGGTCATCGAATACCAGATCAAGGAAGAGCTCTACAACTGGCGTGCCGATGTGCGCCCCAATGTGCTGGGCAAGTTCGACGAGCCCGAAGGCGACCAGTCGGGCGGCGAATGGGGCCGTTCCAACCCGAGCGACAACTGGCTGCTGCGCGCCAAGGCCGACCTGACGCCGGCCATCATCGCCAAGGCGATTGCCAAGCGCCTGAAGAAGCTGGGCGTACCCGCCGACATCATCTCGCGCATGGACGAGCGCCTGGCCATCATTGAAGGGCGTGAGCGCGCCCTGACCGCAGGCAAGGCCGACACCGGCGAGCGCGCACCCTGGTTTTGCAGCGGCTGCCCGCACAACACCAGCACCCGCGTGCCCGAAGGCTCGCGCGCCGTGGCCGGTATCGGCTGCCACTACATGGCGACCTGGATGGACCGCTCCACTTCCACCTTCACCCAGATGGGCGGCGAGGGCGTGACATGGGTGGGCCAGGCGGCGTTTACGACCGACGAACACATTTTTGCCAACCTGGGCGACGGCACCTACTTTCACAGCGGGCTGCTGGCGATCCGCCAGGCCATCGCCTCGGGTGTGAACATCACCTACAAAATCCTCTACAACGACGCGGTCGCCATGACGGGCGGCCAGCAAGTCGGCGAACGGCCTGAAGGCCATTCGGTGCTGCAGATCATGCAAAGCCTGCGCGCCGAGGGCGTGGCCAAGCTGGTCATCGTGACCGACGAGCCGCAGAAATACGACGGCGCGCCGCTGCTCGACGGTGTGACGGTGCACCACCGCGACGAGCTGGATCGCATCCAGCGCGAGTTCCGCGAGATCAAGGGCACGACCGCGATCATTTACGACCAGACCTGCGCGACTGAAAAGCGCCGCCGCCGTAAACGCGGCACCCTGGTGGATCCTGAAAAGCGCGTGGTGATCAACGAGCTGGTGTGCGAAGGCTGCGGCGATTGTTCGGTGCAATCCAACTGCCTGTCGGTGGAGCCGCTGGAGACCGAATTCGGCCGCAAGCGCCGCATCAACCAGAACACCTGCAACAAGGATTACTCCTGCGTGAAGGGCTTTTGCCCCAGCTTTGTGACCGTCGAGGGCGGGCAGCTGAAGAAGCCCAAAAAAGACAAGAAGGGCGCGCCCAGCAGCCTGTTCGCAGTTCCCGAGCCCGTGCTGCCTGTGGCGGAAAACGCCTGGGGCATTGTGGTGGGTGGTGTCGGCGGCACCGGTGTCATCACCATCGGCCAATTGCTGGGCATGGCAGCCCATATTGAGGGCAAGGGTGTGGTCACGCAGGATGCGGGTGGCCTGGCGCAAAAAGGCGGCGCCACCTGGAGCCATATTCAGATCGCCAACCGGCCGGAAGCCATTTACACGACCAAAGTCGACACCGCCAAGGCGGACCTGGTGATCGGCTGCGATCCGATCGTGGCGGCCAGCAAGTACACGCTGACCGTCATGCAGCCGGGCCGTACCTACGTGGCCATGAATTCACACGGCACGCCGACAGCGGCCTTTGTGACCAACCCCGCCTGGCAGTTCCCTGGCGGCAATTGCGAGACGGCCGTGACCTCCGCAGTGGGCGCTGACTTGCTCGGTAGCTTTGATGCTGAGCAGGTCGCGGTGCAGCTGGTGGGGGATTCGATCTACACCAACCCGCTCATGCTCGGCTTTGCCTGGCAAAAAGGCCGGGTGCCGCTGTCGCACGCCGCGTTGATGCGCGCGATCGAGCTCAACGGTGTGCAGGTTGACAACAACAAGGCGGCTTTTGAGTGGGGCCGGCGTTGCGCGCACGACCTGGCTGCGGTGCAGGCCCTGTTCAAGGCCGCCCAGGTGATCGAGTTCGTGAAGCGCCCTTCGCTGGACAACATGCTGGCCAAGCGGGTTGACTTCCTGACGGCTTATCAGAACGCGGCATATGCGCAGACCTACCAGGCTTTTGTGGAGAAGGTGCGCGCTGTGGAAGCGCCGCTGGGCAAGACGCTGCTGACCGAGGCGGTGGCCCGGTACCTTTTCAAACTCATGGCTTACAAAGACGAGTACGAAGTGGCGCGCCTGCACACCGACACGGGCTTCCTGGACAAAGTCAACGGCATGTTTGAAGGCGACTTCAAGCTCAATTACCACCTGGCGCCGCCCATGATTGCGTCCAAAAACGACAAGGGCGAGCTGCAGAAGAAGCAGTTCGGCCCCTGGATGCTGGGCGCATTCAAGGTGTTGGCTCGCCTGAAAGGTCTGCGCGGCACGCCGCTGGATGTCTTTGGCCGCACGGAGGAGCGGCGCACCGAGCGGGCCCTGATTGAGGAATACAAGGCGAGCCTGCAGGACGTGATGGCTGGCCTGACGGCCGAAAACCACGCCACGGCGTTGGAAATCGCCCGGATTCCAGAAATGATCAAGGGTTATGGCCATGTCAAGGCACGCCACCTGGCAGCAGCGCGGCCCCAGTGGGCCGCGTTGATGGAATCCTTTCGTACCCCCGGATCTACCGTTCAGCGGGAAGCGGCTTAAAGCCTGGACCGGCGCCGGCCTCGCCGCCGGTCCGGTGTTTCCTTCATGGAGCGGCTTTGCTGCGGAGCTTGCAGCAGCCCTTTGCGCGCAACCCCGGCTTGAAAAGCCCCTGGTGCGCGCCAGTTACCCCCTTCTGCGGATGCCCCGCCGCATACAATCGTGAACTCTGTGCGCTGTCCGTGCCGGATGGCGCGCGCCAGTGTGTCTTTTAAATCGTTGTGGAGTTAGCCGTGTTCATTTCTTCCGCCTTTGCCCAAACCGCTCCCGCTGCCGCTGCCGGCGGTGACATGATGTCCTCGCTGACGGGCATGCTGCCTCTGGTGCTGATGTTCGTGGTCCTGTACTTCGTCATGATCCGCCCGCAGATGAAAAAGCAGAAAGAGCATCGCGCCATGATTGAGGCGCTGGCCAAGGGCGATGAAGTCGCCACCGCAGGCGGCCTGCTGGGCAAGGTGACCAAGCTGGGCGATGTGTACCTGACCCTCGAACTGGCGCCAGGCGTCGAAGTCCAGCTGCAGCGCAGCGCGATCATCCAGGTGCTGCCCAAAGGCGCTATCAATCCAGCCAAATAAGGCTTTCGCCGGCCGCAACGGCCGGCAGGCCTGACTTTGTTCATCCGTCCACCAGGAACAGCCCTCTCATGAATCGTTATCCGGCCTGGAAGTACGCCATCATTGTGATTGCGTTCATCGTCGCAGCCCTGTACACGCTGCCCAACTTTTTCGGCGAAGCGCCTGCGGTCCAGGTCTCCAGCGCCAAGTCCACCGTCAAGATCGACAGTACGACGATGGCGAAAGTGGAGCAAATACTGAAGGAAGCCGGTATTGCGGCGGATGCCGTCGCCCTGGACGAAACTTCTGTCAGGGCGCGGTTTGGCGATACCGATACGCAACTCAAGGCCAGGGACGCGATCCAGAAAGTACTGGCGCCGGATTCCGAAGATCCTCCGTATGTCGTTGCGCTCAATTTGCTATCGCTTTCACCTCCCTGGCTAGCCCGGCTTCATGCTTTCCCAATGTACCTCGGGCTTGACTTACGAGGCGGCGTGCATTTGATGCTGCAGGTGGACATGCAGGCCGCGCTAACCAAGCGCGCCGAGTCCCTGGTTGGCGACCTACGGACGTCGCTGCGTGAGAAAAATATCCGGCACGGCGGCATCGCTCGTAATGGACAGACCATTGACATCAAGGTGCGTGACTCTGCCACACTGGCATCGGCCAAAGCCCTGATTCAAGACCAGTTTCCCGACCTCCAGACTGCTGAGGTCCCCGAAGGCACGGAATACAAGCTTACGGCTACGATCAAGCCTGAGGCGGCGCGCCGCATTCAGGACCAGGCTCTCAAACAGAACATGGTGACCCTTCACAACCGGGTCAACGAACTGGGCGTCGCAGAGCCGGTAATACAGCAGCAGGGTATAGACCGCATTGTTGTGCAACTACCAGGTATTCAGGATCCTGCCCGGGTCCGGCGCATTATTGGCCGTACCGCCACCCTGGAAATGCGTCTGGTGGAAGACAGCGCTGAAGCCCGTGCTGCCATGACCGGGGGGGGCATGGTGCCCTTTGGGTCGGAAAAATTCCCCGATATCAGCGGCAATCCGGTGATTGTGAAGAAGCAGGTCCTTGTTACCGGTGAGAGCCTGACGGACGCCCAGGCCGGCTTCGATTCGCAAAAGCAGGAACCCAATGTATCCCTGACGCTGGATGCCAAGGGTGGGAGGGTGATGCGCGAAACAAGCCGCGAGAACATGGACAAGCCGATGGCCATCCTGCTGTTCGAAAAGGGCAAAGGGCAGGCTATTTCGGTGGCAACCATTCGCGGTGAACTGGGTACACGATTCAGCATCTCGGGCGCCATGAATATCAATGCCGCCAACGATCTCGCCCTGTTGCTGCGCGCAGGCTCGCTTGCCGCTCCCATGGAGGTCATTGAAGAGCGCACCATTGGCCCGACGCTGGGCGCCGACAACATTGCCAAGGGCTTTCACAGTGTGTCGTGGGGCTTCGTCGTGATCGTGGCGTTTATGGCGATCTATTACATGCTTTTTGGCCTGTTTTCCGGCCTGGCGCTTGCCGTCAACCTGCTGTTGCTGGTCGCGGTGCTGTCCATGCTGCAGGCTACCCTGACCTTGCCTGGCATGGCGGCGATGGCGCTCGCGCTGGGTATGGCCATCGATTCCAATGTGCTGATCAATGAGCGTGTGCGGGAAGAATTGCGAAACGGTGCCTCCGCGCAAGCGGCGATTCATGCAGGTTATGAGCGGGCCTGGGCAACCATTCTGGACTCCAACACCTCGACATTGATCGTAGGTCTTGCGTTGCTGGCTTTTGGGTCCGGCCCGGTCCGCGGCTTTGCCGTTGTGCATTGCATCGGTATCCTGACCAGCATGTTCTCAGCGGTGTTTTTCTCGCGCGGCCTGGTCAACCTCTGGTATGGCCGCCAGAAGAAGCTCAAGACGGTTTCCATTGGCACAGTGTGGCGGCCCACCACTTCGGGTGCGGTGGCGAAGTAAGCCCACGCCCGGCCCTTTTTTCCTGAATTTCCCAAGGACTCCAGATGGAATTTTTCAAAATCCGGCGTGACATTCCGTTTATGCGGCACGCCCTGATCTTCAATGCCATCAGCTTTGCCACGTTCGCTTTGGCAGTATTTTTCCTGTTCTCGCGCGGCTTGCACCTGTCCGTCGAATTCACCGGCGGCACCTTGATGGAGGTGAATTACACCCAGGCTGCCGATGTCGGAAAAATCCGCGATACGGTGGCGGGGTTGGGCTTCGCCGATGTGCAGGTCCAGAATTTCGGCACCTCACGCGACGTGATGATCCGCCTGCCGGCACAAAAGGGCGTAAGCACTGCGCAGCAAAGCGACAAGGTGCTTGCGGCCCTGAAGGCTGCCAGCCCGGATGTGACGCTGCGGCGCACCGAATTCGTCGGCCCGCAGGTGGGCGAGGAACTCGCCCACGACGGGCTGAAGGCGCTCGCCATGGTGGTTTTCGGCATCATGGTCTATCTGGCTTTCCGCTTTGAATGGAAATATGCCGTGGCGGCCATCATCGCCAATTTGCACGACGTCGTGATCATTTTGGGATTCTTCGCTTTCTTCCAATGGGAGTTTTCACTGGCTGTGCTTGCTGCTGTGCTGGCGGTGCTGGGCTACTCGGTCAATGAGTCGGTGGTGATCTTTGACCGGATCCGCGAGAATTTTCGACGCTATCGCAAGATGAATACCACCGAGATCATCGACAACGCGATCACGTCCACCATCAGCCGTACCATCATTACCCACGGTTCCACCCAGATCATGGTGCTGTCCATGCTTCTCTTTGGCGGGCCGACCCTGTTTTACTTTGCCCTGGCGCTGACCATCGGCATTCTGTTCGGGATCTATTCGTCGGTGTTTGTTGCCGCTGCAATCGCCATGTGGCTAGGCATTCGGCGTGAAGACCTGATGAAAGGGCCGGCCAAAAAAGACGAGGATCCCAATGACCCCAACGCCGGAGCCACGGTGTAAGCTATGACTTAATCATCCTAGGGCGGCTGTGGCTCCAAGTAACAAAAATAGCAGGGTTCTGGTCGAGCAGGCACGTGCGCTGTTTGCGGAGCGTGCTGTACGCGTACTGCCTGCACTGGCGAAAACCATTCAAGACAGGCTCACTGCCGCAGTTGATCAGCCCGGCAGTGTCCGGGAAATGCAGGACCGGCGTGATGCCTGGATGGCTTTCCAGAAAAGTGGTGCCACCTGGGTCCGTGGCACAACCGCCGCATGGACCACTGCCCAGACGATTCCTGCGCCAAACTCGCCCTCGAGGTTTGCCGACAGCGGCAAATTTGAATTGATGGGTAACGACGTGATGGAGGACAAAATCCTTGCTTCGCGGCTCGCGCTTCGGTTGCTGGACTTCGCAAGCTGGGAGTTGAACGACCTCCGGTTGCGCATCCAAAACCTGGAGGCCGTCACGGAATTGCACAAGCAGGACATTCTTCGCCCCGAGGTGCTTGCCCAGCACATGGTTGAGCAATGGAGTCTTGCATCGCTGCCACGGGATGTCTGGCTCGTTGTCCAGGATGTCATCCAGAAGGACATGGGCACACACCTGCTGGAGACTTACCATGCCACCAACGAGTTTTTGGTGCAGCAGGGGGTGATGGCGGAAATCGACTTACGGCCGCTGGTCAAACGCACTCCCTCCGCTGCGGATGCCGGAGCGTCTGCCAGGAAAGCCTCCACTTCTGAGAAGGAACGCGGCAAATTCGGCAGCGAAACCGGCTCCAGGACCGGCGGGTCTGAAGGCGGTGGCGCACGTGGTTTTGGCGGAGGCCAGGGCGATGGGCCTGATAGCCGGGTTCAGGGTGTGGGTGGCGGGCGATCTTCAGCCTTTGGCGGCCGTCAGGGTGCAGCTTCTCCAGGTACGGCGTCCGAAGGAGCAGGGTCGCAGCCAGGCGTATCCAGGCAAGGCGGCGCAGTCTACGATGAAACCCGCATGCAAACGGCGACGACGCCGCTCGCCAGGGCACGCATGAGGGCCCAGGGTGTGATGGGGCACCTCAAGCGTTTGCTGTCGAACCAGGTCGCAGGCTTCGACGATACCCACCCCACACAGGCGTCGCCTCAGCTCGCGCAGGCCATGGTGAGCGTGCAGAAGCAGGAAGAAACCGGTGCAGAGCGTACCTTGCTCGCAGATGCGCAAGGGCAGATCTATGGCCAGGTGCATGTCGACAATGCTGCAACTGCCTTGCGGGAACGAACCAATACCCTCAAGCAGGCGGCGTCCACCTCATCCGAGAAGGCGACGATTGAAATCGTGGCCCTGATGTTCCAGAGCATTCTTGCCGAAGACCGCATTCCGCCTGTGATCCGGGTCTGGTTTGCCCGTTTGCAGATGCCGGTATTGCGTGTGGCGATTTCCGAGCCAGAGTTCTTTGAGTCGCTGCAGCATCCTGCACGCCGGTTGATCGACCGCATGGGTTCCTGCGTATTGGGCTTTGACGTCACGGTGGCCGGCGGCGCCATGGAATCTGAAGTCAAGCGCATTGTGCAAGTGATAGAGCAGTATCCCGAAACAGGGCGTCGGGTGTTTCAGCTGGTTTACGACGAGTTCGAAAAGTTTTTATCCAAATTCCTTTCCGAGCATGGCAGCGCCGCCCGTGTTGTGAGCGTCGCGCAACAGGTCGAACAAAAAGAGACCATGACGATCCAGTACACCATTGAGATGCGGAACATGCTCAATGACATGCCGGTTCGAGACGAGATCCGCGAATTCCTCTTCAAGGTATGGGCCGAGGTATTGGCAATCGCCGCGATGAAGAACGGGCCGCAGCACGAGGAAACCATCACGCTCAAGCGGGCTGCCGCTGATCTGGTGTGGGCCGCGAGCGCCAAACCGAACCGCAATGATCGCGCCCGCGTGATTGCAGACCTGCCGAAATTGCTGCAGCTGCTGCGCCTGGGCATGTCCATGCTGGGCTTGGGTGTGTCTGACCAGGACGGGCACCTGAAGACCATCAGCGATACGCTGGCCGATGCATTCATGTCCAAAACCGACACCATTTCCCAGGAGCGGGTGGAGATCATGGCCAAACGGCTGATGAACCTGGAAGACTATCTTTCCGACGAGGACGTCGGAGACCTGCCGCTGGATACTGACAGCCTGGTCACCATGATCGGGATCGATGCTACCGACATTGAAGTGATCGCCGATGGCGGCAGCCAGCCCACGGAAGCCATGCGCGCATGGGCCCGGGAGCTCCAGGTAGGTACATGGTTCAGCCTGGACCACAACGGCAAGATCAGTCATGTGCAGTTTGCCTGGTGCAGTGATCGCAAGCAGTTGCACCTGTTTGCTTCTGCCGATGGCCGGAACTTCCTGATCCAGGCTCGTCGGCTCGCGGCCTACCTGCAGTCGGGTTTGCTGGTGCCTACGGAAGAGGAGGCGCTCACGGTACGTGCCACGCGCGACGCGCTTGCCAAGCTGGATGCAAATCCCGAGCGGTTGCTCGGCTAAGGGCCTCGTTGTCCGGCGTGCCCGGGCAACCGGTTCAAAAATGTCGTTTTTGTGCCGCAGTGCTATTCAGTGAGCAAGGCGACCTTCCGCGTCGTCGCACAATTCGTCCAGAACCAGCGCATCGGGTTCTTCGCCGAAGCTCCAATAGACCATCAATACGATGATTTTCAGGTCATCGAGCGTGACGGGGTCGCCCGGTGCCGCCATGGCACGGTCAATCACAATCTCGCGCATGTGCGGAGGCAATACGCCGGACGACTCAAGGAAGCTCACAAATCCCAGGCTCTGTGCGCCGAGTTGTGTTTGCTCGGCAACCGAATAAACGCGAAGGCTGTCGGGGGATTGGGGCTGAATGACCGGATGCGCACCGGGCTCGGTGAGCTCTGACGGGGCACTGGCCGGCAGACTGATTTGCGTGCCTTGGGCGGCGATATTCAAGCCGTCGAGCCAGACGAGGGCCGCCTGGATTTCTTCCGCCTCAAAACCCGCCGCTGTCAGTTTGCGGCCGAGCCGCTGAAGTTCGGGGCAAGCGTCACCTTGCCAGTAATTTTCGTAGACGTACACGAGTACTTCGAACATGCGTCCAATATAACGCAGTTGGCGGCAGCATTGTCAAGCCGGTGAAAAGAGTGCGGTGTTTATGCGTCAGCGCGTCGCTGGAACAGGCCGCCGGGAAGCCTGAACACCTGTCCGTCGAGTTCCAGCTCAAGTAGCTGCGCCTGCAGCATGGCTGTTTCGATCCCGGTTCGCGCCTGTAGTGTGTCCAGGCTCACCACGTCGAATCCCAGTGCGGCGATCAGGGCGGTAGATGAGGGGGACTCGACCAGGAGACCGGTTTCTTTCTCTGTTGGCGTATATGCCGCTGCAGCCGGCGCCACACCCCGCGCAGGGAGACTTAATTCCTCCAATACGTCCTGCGCAGTTTCCACCAGCTTGGCCCCCTGCTTGATCAGTGCGTGGCAGCCGCGTGACTGGGGCGAATGGATGGAGCCGGGTATGGCAAACACTTCTTTGCCCTGTTCGGCCGCCAGCCGCGCGGTGATCAGTGAGCCGGACTGCAGCGCTGCCTCGATGACAAGAGTGCCCAGCGACAGGCCGGAAATGATGCGGTTGCGTCTCGGGAAGTTCGCGGTCAGCGGTGGCGTGCCGAGCGGGAATTCGCTGATGATCATGCCTTGCTGGGCAATACGGTGCGCCAGCTCGAGATGTTTTTTGGGATAGACGCGGTCTAGTCCGGTACCCACCACGGCAATGGTATCTCCGCCGGCTTGCATGGCGCCGTCGTGCGCCGCACCGTCGATACCCAAGGCCAAGCCTGACACAACGCAGAGTTTGGCACCGGCCAGGGCCTTGGCGAATTGGCGCGCATTAGCTTCGCCCTGCGGCGTCGGGTTGCGGCTGCCTACGATGGCTATATGGGCCACGTGGGATGGCGATAACGCCTGAGGCTGGGATGCACGCTTGCCGAGCATGTAGAGCATCAGCGGGGGATCGGCGATGTCGAGCAAGGCCGCAGGGTAGGCCGCATCTCCAATCGCGACCACCCGCCGGTGCTCGCCGGCCTGCAACCAGTCCAGCGTCATTTGCAGCTGGGCTGCCAGATTTGGAGGCTCTGCCCTGAGCGCGCGCGCCAATTTCTCCGAACCCAACTGTTCCAGAGCGGCTGAACTCTGGTCAAAAATCGCCTGCACGGATCCAAAAGCGGCTAGCAGCTTGCGGGAATTCTCATTTCCTATGCCCGTTGAGAGGGTCAGGCGCAACCAGGCCTGGAGCTCATGTTTTTCCACGTGATAGCCAGGGCTGAAAGAATGACAGGGTCAACGAGTTCGAGTATTTGTCTCGAATGTCGATGGACCCGGATTGCCCAAGTTCGTGCGTTGCTTGTCCGCCGGTTTAATTGGGATTGACGAAGCGATCCCCCACCTTCACGCCATCGGTAATCTGCAGGACGAGGGCATAGGAAACGGCATCAAAAGTGCGAAATACCATCAACAAGCCATTTCGCTCGTTGGGCAGTTTAATCTGCTGGCGGCTGCTGTCGGTCTTGTCTTGCAATCTTGCGCCGTCCTTGAGAATGGCCATGATATGGCCACGTTCCAGACCATCCCTGGCGCCACGATTGATGACCACGACCTGGTTCTCCGCAGCATTGGTCACGGCACTTCCATAGATAGACACAATCTGTCCGGCAACGGCAGAAGAAGGCGCGTGCGGTATGTAATTCAGCAACTCGCGTGGCGGTTCAACCAACAGCCGGTCCCCCACCCGCATCTCTTCTTTGGTAGCAACGATGTCGATCGTCGCCGGCACGATTTCGGATTGCGGCTTGCCGTCTTTACCGGCTATTTCCGCAACCGATTCGCCGCGTGCTATTTCCGCCTTGCCGACGTATTGCGCCTCGTAGCCCAGAATCGCCTGGGTCGTCGGATCTTTCAGCGGCGTTGCGTTGCGAAACACCCGGTAATTGACCGGTTCGCCTTTTTCAATGCTCAGGGGTTTGCCGGTGGTGCTGCCGGTGCCGTATTGGCTGCGCGCATAGGCGCGATCTCCGCGGCTAAGCAGAACGCGGCCTTCCTGGGCCGCCACAATGCGGGGCGCATTGGAAAGCATGGCCTCGTCGACGATCAAGGCCTCATTCAGGAAGGGCTCGATCAGGTTGGGCGCGATCGTGGGAATGGAGGCGTCTGCCAGGGTTTCAAAGCGGGTGCGCGGAGAAACGCGTACGGTGTCTGTCGGCGGGCCGTCGCTGGAGGCCTGCCGTGTGCGCAAGACGGCGCGGCCGCCGGTCTTGTCGAGGTAGAGCTGCTGTCCCGGGTAGATGCGGTGAGGATTCTTGATGTCGTCTAGGTTCATGCCCCACAGTTCGGGCCAGCGCCATGGGCTCTTGAGGAACATGCCGGAAATGGCCCAGAGCGTGTCGCCCCGCTTGACGGTGTAGTTGTCAGGCGCATTGGGCGCCAGTTCACTGAGGGGAACCCCGGTTTGAGCCACTTGGGTGGCCGTGGCCTTCTGTGCCGGGGTAATGGGAAAATTCTGGGCATGCAAGCCGACAGTAGTGCCCAAAAGGGCTGCGGTTGCCATTGAAATTTGACTGAAACGACCAAAAATTGTTTGCATCTCTGTAGGCCCTCGGTGCTTTTATGAGGCTGGCAGACACTATCCGGGCTGAACCGGGCAGAAAAAGCCGCTTCTATATCTTGATAAATTACTAACGATTTTGTACCTAAGCCCTTGATTAAGCAACGATTACGCGATTCTGGGAATATCGGGATGCTGAAAAACCGGGAAAAGTGGCGAAAATAGCGACATCTCACCCATTGCCCAGCCTTCCTCCATGAGCCAGTTAACCATTCTTCGTTACCCCGACCCCCGCCTCCACACCGTTGCCAAGCCTGTGGCGGCCGTTGATGCGCGCCTGCGCAAGCTGGTCGACGACATGCTCGAAACCATGCACGAAGCGGCGGGCATCGGCCTGGCGGCAACCCAGGTGGATGTGCATGAGCGCCTGGTCGTGATTGATGTCAGCGAAGACCGGACACAGCCCCTGGTGCTGATCAATCCCGAGATTGTCTGGGCCAGCGAAGAAACACGCGTGGGCGACGAAGGCTGCCTGTCGGTGCCTGGTATTTATGACGGCGTGGAACGCTCTACCGCCATCAAGGTACAGGCGCTGGATCTAGACGGGAAGCTGCAGGTGCACGCAGCCGAAGGCATGCTGGCGGTTTGCATCCAGCATGAAATGGACCATCTGATGGGCAAGGTGTTTGTGGAGTACCTGTCCCCGCTTAAACGCAACCGCATCAAAACCAAGATGATCAAGCAGAAAAAGGACGAGGAGCGCGACTCGCCCCGTTAACCTGTCCGTACGTACGGACGTCGGCCGTTGTACCGCGTGCCGGAACCACGGGATTTCCCTAGGAGTCTTTAGAATCGGACTCCATGCGTGTCATTTTTGCCGGTACCCCTGAGTTCGCCCGTGTGGCCCTTGAAAAACTGCATGCGGCCGGTTTTGAGATTCCCCTCGTACTGAGCCAGCCTGACCGCCCCGCAGGCCGCGGCATGAAACTGCAGGCTTCGCCTGTCAAGCAATGGGCCGAAACCTCACACACACCCATCGCCCAACCCAGAAGCTTGCGGCTGGACGGCAAATTCCCTGACGATGCAGCCGCGGCGCACGAAGCCATCACCGCAGCGCGCGCGGACGTCATGGTGGTGGCGGCCTATGGACTCATTCTTCCGCAGTGGGTTCTGGATGTACCGCGGTTGGGCTGCCTCAATATCCACGCGTCGCTGTTGCCGAGATGGCGCGGTGCCGCGCCGATTCACCGGGCCATCGAAGCCGGTGATCCGGAAACCGGCGTCACCATCATGCAAATGGATGCCGGGCTGGACACGGGCGACATGCTCCTGACGGAAAAGCTGCGCATCGCACCCGGCGACACCACGGCTTCGCTGCACGACAAGCTGGCCAATCTGGGCGGGCGGCTCATCGTGGAGGCCCTCGAGATCGCTGCGTGCGGAGGCCTGCACGCGGTCTCTCAGCCCGCGGACGGCATCACTTACGCACACAAAATTGAAAAACATGAGGCATTACTGGACTGGTCGCAAGGCGCTTCCGTACTCGAGCGGCGGATCCGGGCGTTCAACCCGTTTCCCGGCGCGGCCGGTGTTGTAGACGGGCAAACCCTCAAGTTCTGGCGTGCCGAAGTTCTGGCGAATGCGCGTCGGCCGGGGGATGCCCAGGCCGGTGAAGTCCTTGCCGCAGGGCCACAAGGTGTGGACATTTGTGCCGCCGACGGCGTTCTACGTGTGAGCCGCCTTCAAAAAGCCGGCGGCAAGGCGCTGGATGCGTCCGAGTTTTTGCGGGGGTTTGAGATCCGTCCCGGCATGGTCTTCATTCAACCGGATATCGCCAAACAGGGGTGAAAAAAATGACGGAACAGAAAAGGGCGGGGTTTTTGTGAAGACATTCTTCAAGCATCCGGACTTCCGGCTCGGGGTGAGTGAGCTCGCTAGCGTTGCACCTGGCATCGCCGCCTGGGGCCTGATGACGGGCGTGGCAATGGTGAAGTCGGGCATGAGTCTTATCGAGGTGCTGCTGATGGCGGTGCTGGTTTTTGCCGGCAGTTCCCAACTGGCAGCCTTGCCTCTCATCGTGGCGGGCGCACCCATGTGGGTGATTCTGGCTACCTCGTTTTGCGTCAACCTGCGCTTCATGGTCTTCAGCGCTCACCTGCGCCCCTATGTGATGCACCAGAGCCTGTGGCGCCGCATGGCTTTTGGCTACGGCATGGCCGACCTGAACTATGTGCTTTTTACCAAACGCTTCCCGCACCCGGCCGCCGATGCTGCCGGCATTGAAGCCCAGGACGCCTACTGGGTCGGCAGCTGCGGCATGAGCTGGGTCAGCTGGGTGGGTGCCACGCTGGTGGGCATTGCGCTGGCCAATTCCATTCCGCTGTCCTGGGGCTTGGGCTTTGCCGGCATCCTGGCGCTGCTGGGCATCATGTGGTCGCTGGCCACCACCCGCCTGCGAGCGGTGTCTGCAGCCATCGCGGGTGCCGCCGCTGTCGCCACCTTCGCCTTGCCGCTCAAGCTCAATATCCTGGTGGGCATTGCCGTAGCCGTCATCGTCTGCCTGGCGCTGGAAAAATCAGCGCCGGCCAAGCCTGCGGTATCCACTCCCGGAACCGGAGACGCAGCATGAACCAGACCGATCTCTGGACGGTGGTGACCATCATCGGCATGACGCTGATGACCGTCCTCACGCGCTCCTTCTTTTTTCTCTCCAGCAAGCCCTGGACGCTGCCAGGCTGGGCGCAGCGCGGCCTGCACTACGCGCCCATTGCTGCGCTGGCCGCAGTGATCGTGCCGGAAATGGTGATGACGCAGGGCCATTTCATCGCAACCTGGAAAGACGCGCGGCTGTTTGCGGTAGTCGCCGGCACCGCCTGGTATTACTGGCGTCACGGCGTGCTGGGCACCATCCTGGCCGGCATGGCGGTGTATTTGCCGCTGCATATGGGGTTTGGATGGTGAGCCCCCACGGTAAAAATTAGCACACCCCTATCGGGCTCACTGCGTGTAGCCCTTTTCCCCTTGCAGGGGACGGCGCCTGCGGCCCGGCAAAGCCGGTTCCGCGGCCCCTGCTGGCCTTGGTGTTACTCGCTTCGCATCGTGTTTGGTGTCGACTGCTATCAAATCAGTAGCTGCTTGCGCTCGTTCTGCGTGGGCTGGAGGCCGATTTGATGCCTAAATTTACGCTTTCCCGGCTTTGTCTGACGGGCCCAGGCACATACAGGCACCTACAATTTAGGGCTTTGGGCGCTGTGGCCCAAAGCCTTTTTTATTGTGCGAGCGATTTATGAACTTCATCCGTTTCTCCGACCTGTGCGCCAGCGGCAAAGTTGCCGGCAAGCGCGTGTTCATCCGTGCCGACCTCAACGTGCCGCAGGATGACAGCGGCAACATCACGGAAGACACGCGCATCCGCGCCTCGATTCCCTGCATCCAGATGGCCCTGGACGCAGGCGCGGCGGTCATGGTGACATCTCATCTCGGGCGGCCAGTGGAGGGTGAGTTCAAGCCGGCCGATTCGCTGGCGCCTGTGGCCAAACGAATGGGCGAGTTGATGAAGCGCGACATTCCCCTGGCCTCCGGCTGGGTGGACGGTGTGGATGTCAAACCCGGCCAGCTGGTGATGCTGGAGAACTGCCGGCTCAACAAGGGCGAGAAGAAAAACAGCGAAGAGCTGGCGCGCAAGATGGCTGCGCTCTGCGATATTTTTGTGCACGATGCGTTCGGCACGGCGCACCGCGCTGAAGCCTCCACCTATGGCATTGCGCAGTACGCGCCCGTGGCAAGCGCCGGCCCACTGCTGGCCGCCGAGATGGACGCCATCTCCAAAGCCCTTTCCAGCCCGCGCAGGCCGCTGGTGGCCATCGTGGCCGGCAGCAAGGTCTCGACCAAGCTCACCATCCTCAAATCACTCGCCGCCAATGTTGACCAGCTCATCGTGGGCGGCGGTATTGCCAACACCTTCATGCTGGCCGCCGGTTTGAAAATCGGCAAAAGCCTGGCCGAAGCCGACCTGCTGGCCGAAGCCAAAGCCGTGATTGACGCCATGAAGGCGCGTGGCGCCGAGGTGCCGATTCCGACGGACGTTGTCACCGCCAAAACCTTTGCCGCTGACGCGCCGGCCACCGTCAAGGCGGCCACTGACGTCGCCGATGACGACCTGATTCTTGATATCGGCCCGCAAACCACCGCGAGACTTGCGGCGCAGCTCAAGGCGGCCGGCACCATCGTATGGAACGGCCCGGTCGGCGTGTTTGAGTTTGACGCGTTCGCTAAAGGCACCGAAGGCATTGCGCGCGCCGTTGCGGACAGCAGCGGGTTCTCTATCGCCGGAGGCGGGGACACGCTGGCCGCCATTGCCAAATACGGCATTGAAAAGCAGGTCGACTACATCTCGACCGGCGGCGGCGCTTTTCTGGAAGTGCTGGAAGGCAAGACGCTTCCGGCCTTTGAAATCCTGCAAAAGCGCGCGGGCCATTGAGGCGCTACCTGCAAAATGCGGCAAACCGCGGTTTGCAGGTTCAAGGCGCGACACGTTGCATGCAGCGGGCCACCCCTCCGGCTTCTGACCAATACCCCGGATGCGGCGATGGCTTGGTAACCGCCACGTAACTCATTCGTGTAAAAATAAGAAACTAAATTACAGGAGACAGACATGAAGATGCAGCGCCGCGGCACCAAAATCGTTGCCACCCTTGGCCCCGCCTCCAGCGATCCGGCCTTGCTGGAGCAGATGATTCGCGCTGGCGTCAACTGCGTGCGGCTGAATTTCAGCCACGGCACGGCGCAAGACCACATCGATCGTGCCAGGCTGGTGCGAGAGGCCGCCACCCGCGCCGGGCGCGAGGTCGCCATCATGGCCGACCTGCAGGGCCCGAAAATCCGTGTCGGCAAATTTGCCGAGGGCAAGGTGCAGCTTGAGCAAGGCATGAAGTTTGTGCTCGACGCGTCCCGCACCGAGCTTGGTGACATCAACGGCGTAGGCCTGGACTACAAGGAACTGCCGCGCGACGTCAAGGCCGGTGACACACTGCTGCTCAACGACGGCCTGATCGTCATGACGGTCGACAGGGTCTTGGGCGAGCAGGTCCATGCGACGGTCAAAATCGGCGGCGTGTTGTCCAACAACAAGGGCATCAATAAGCAGGGCGGCGGTCTGACGGCGCCGGCGCTGACGGCCAAAGACATGGAAGACATTCGCACCGCAATGAGTTTCCAGGCCGACTATGTCGCGGTGAGCTTTCCGCAGAACGCCAGCGACATGGAAATGGCGCGCCAGCTGTGCAATGTGGCCGGTGCTGAGCACCGCCACAAGCCGGGCTTGATCGCCAAGATCGAGCGTGCCGAAGCGATCCCGAACCTGGAAGCCATCTGCAGGGCCAGCGACGGCATCATGGTCGCGCGTGGCGACCTGGCCATCGAGGTCGGCAATGCGGCCGTGCCGGCGCTGCAAAAACGCATGATCCGCATGGCCCGTGAGCTGGACAAGGTGGTCATCACCGCGACCCACATGATGGAGTCCATGATCACCAACCCGGTGCCCACGCGCGCTGAGGTCAGCGACGTGGCCAACGCGGTGCTCGACGGCACCGATGCCGTCATGACATCGGCCGAGACCGCCGCCGGCCGTTATCCGCTGGAGACCATTGTCGAGATGGCCAACATCTGCGCCGAAGCCGAAAAAGCCGAGGACGTGAAACTGGACGCCGACTTTACCGGCATGACCTTTGACCGCATTGACCAGTCCATCGCCATGGGCGCCTTGTTCACGGCCCACCACCTGGGTTGCAAAGCCATTGTGGCGCTGACCGACTCGGGCTCTACGGCGCTGTGGATGAGCCGCCACCGTATCCATATCCCCATCTACGCGCTGACGCCCAAACTGGCGACCCAGCGCAAGATGGCGCTGTACCGCAATGTCAGGCCGCTGCTGATGGACCAGAGTGTCGAGCGCGACACCGCGCTCGGCGATGCCGAGGCCCACCTGAAAAAACGCGGCATCGTCGAAAGCGGTGACATTTATGCCATCACCTGCGGCGAACCCATGGGCGCACCGGGCGGCACCAATATGCTGAAGATCTGCAGGGTAGCTTAAAGATATGGCCCCCACGGTCGCTCACTTCGTGTAGCTCCCTGCCCCCCGAGGGGGCCGCCCGCCTGCGGTCTGGCAAAGCCAGTCCCGCGGCTCATGCTGGCTTGAAGAGTTCTTTGAGCGCAACCAGCGGGGTATTCCACCAGCAGGGGCCAAGGGTCCGGCTTCGCCGGCCCAAGGCGCCGCCCCCTTGAGGGGGGAACAGGCTACACGCAGTGAGCCTGGACGGGGGTGGGCAACGCTTACAAGCAGTTACGGCATGCATTCAGACACAAGTTCGGTTATCCCACCCTATTCGGGTAAACGTTAGAATCAAGGCTTCGGTTACTTCGTGGTTACGGGCGTTTCCAGGCGGCTTTTACGCCGCACGGCCCTCGCGAGGAACCCGCCTTTTGGCAGTGTTTTTCTAACTTCTGGGGATATCACACATGGCACTCGTTTCTATGCGCGAGCTGCTGGACCATGCGGCAGTCAACGGCTACGGCATTCCGGCTTTTAACGTCAACAACCTTGAGCAGGTGCAAGCCGTGATGGAAGCGGCCAAAGAGACCGGCGCGCCCGTCATCCTGCAGGCCAGCGCAGGCGCCCGCAAGTACGCCGGTGAACCCTTCATCAAACACCTGATCGAGGCGGCTATCGAGATGTATCCCAACATCCCGCTGGTCATGCACCAGGACCACGGCCAGAATCCTGCCGTTTGCCAGGGCGCCATCGACCTTGGTTTTTCGTCCGTGATGATGGACGGCTCGCTCGAAGCCGACGGCAAGACCATCGCCAGCTATGAATACAACGTCGAGGTGACCAAGAAGGTCTCGCAGCTGGCCCACAAATACGGAGTTACCGTCGAAGGTGAGCTCGGCTGCCTGGGTTCGCTGGAGACCATGAAGGGCGACAAGGAAGACGGCCACGGCACCGACGCCACCATGACGCGCGAGCAGCTGTTGACCGACCCCGAGCAGGCCGCCGACTTCGTCAAGCGCACGCAAATTGACGCGCTGGCGATTGCCATCGGCACCAGCCACGGCGCCTATAAATTCACCCGCAAGCCCACCGGCGACATCCTGGCGATCGACCGCATCAAGGAAATCCACAAGCGCATCCCGAGCACCCACCTGGTGATGCACGGCTCGTCCTCGGTGCCGCAGGAAATGCTGACTGTCATTCGCCAGTACGGCGGCCAGATGAAGGAAACCTACGGCGTGCCCGTCGAGGAAATCCAGGAAGCCATCAAGCACGGCGTGCGCAAGATCAACATCGACACCGACATCCGCCTGGCCATGACCGGCGCGGTGCGCAAGTTCCTGGCTGAAAACCCCGAGAAATTCGACGCCCGCGAGTGGCTCAAGCCCGCCCGCGAAGCCGCCAAGGCCCTGTGCAAGCAGCGCTACATCGAATTCGGCTGTGAAGGCCAGGGCGCCAAGATCAAGGGTGACGCCCTGCAGGTCGTGGCCGCCAAGTACGCCAAGGGCGAGCTCGCCCAGGTCGTGCATTAAACTTCAACGCTATCGCGACAGGCATCCGTAACGAGTGCCGGCGTTGGCCGGCTGCAAAAGCGGCATTTACTTGAGGGCGCCTGTGTTCCCACTTTCCTTCGTGTCGCTTAGGGCGGCTGCTTTGGTGCCGTTTGTCATGCTGCTCACATCGTGTGCGGCGCCACAGCGGCCGATCGTCGAAAAAACAGGTTTCGTGCCGTACGCCCAGATGCAGTTGTCCGGGCAGTTCGAAACCGTGACCCTGACGCGCGAGAATTTTGGGGCCACCGCGAAACGTTGCATGCCGTCCTGGACCGAGCGCAGCACTACGGCGGTGCTGGGTAACTGGAAGCTTCCGTTGCCGCGGGGAACCACAGTGATCCACGGCCATGAGCGCGATGCCGGCTACCTTGTCGTGACGGGATCCACTGCCGTCTGCATCGCACAGTCGGAGGGTAAGCACCCTATCCTGGCCGGTGAAGCCTTCTACAAGACCATCAATCCTTCAGGTGTTCCGCCTGATGTTTCCGAAGGCTGGTACCTGCAAATTGCAGCCGCCATCGCGCGCACCGGCACGGCCAGCGTGATCTACAAATTCAGCAATGGCAATGCGCAGCTCAGCAAATACTGGATCGAGCCGGCTTCTTCCTCGCCTTCGAGCCTGAGCTACTGGACCGAATTCAAGCGCGCCGGCGAATGGTCTGCGGCGCCCTCGGACATCGTGCTCTCGCACCCGGCACTTGCCAGCGTTTCTTCCATCAAGTACGGCTCACAATTCTCCAAGCCGTTCCTGAGCCACCGGTTCAATTGACATGGATCCATTGATGACAGTTCCTGCTCTCCATACTTCCGCCCTGACCTCCCTGCCCCTGCTCGCGCGTGGCAAGGTGCGCGATAACTACGCCGTGGGTAAAGACAGGCTGCTGATGGTGGCCAGCGACCGGCTGAGTGCATTCGATGTCATCCTGGGTGAGCCGATTCCCGGCAAGGGCGCGCTGCTCACGCAGATGGCGCTGTTCTGGTTTGGCAAGCTCGGCCACATCTGCCCCAACCACTTGACAGGCGAGACGCCCGAAAGCGTGGTCACGCCGGCCGAGGTGCCGCAGGTCGTGAACCGCTCCATGCTGGTCAAGCGCCTCAAGCCCATCCCGGTCGAAGCCGTGGTGCGCGGCTACCTGGCCGGCAGCGGCTGGAAGGAATACCAGGAGAGCCAGGCCGTCTGCGGCGTACCGCTACCCGCGGGCCTGAAGAACGCCGGAAAACTGCCCGAGCCCATCTTCACACCGGCCGCCAAAGCCGAAGCCGGCGAGCACGACGAAAACATCAGTTACGAGCAGGTCGTCAAGGTTGTGGGCCCCGAACTCGCCGCGCAGATTAAAAAGATCAGCATCGAGATCTATAGCACCGCCGCCGCCTTCGCCTTGACCAAGGGCATCATCATTGCCGACACCAAATTCGAATTCGGCCTTGATGAGAATGGCGTGCTTACGCTGATGGACGAGGTACTGACACCGGATTCGTCACGCTACTGGCCGATTGAAGGCTATGAAGCGGCCTACGCGGCTGGCCAGAACCCGCCCAGCTACGACAAGCAGTTTGTGCGCGACTGGCTTGAAAGCGTACGCATCAACGGCAAGCCCTGGGACAAAACCCCGCCTGCGCCGCACCTGCCGGCCGATGTGGTTGCCAAGACCGCTGCCAAGTACCAGGAAGCCTTGGCCCGCCTGACGGCCTGAGGCACGGCAGCAGTCGCCGGCGCTCTCCATGGAGTTCCTGCTCGAGTTGCTGTTCGAATTTTTCGGTGAACTGTTTTTGCAGCTCTTCGGTGAGTTTTTTGGCGGTGTTTTCAAGGCGGCCTGGTACAAGCTGCACGGACGCGACCATGAGCTCACTCCCGTGCAGGAAGCTGCCTGGTCTGTGGCTACAGGTGTTGGCGCCGGCCTCCTCACCGTGCTGGTGGTGCCTCATCTGGCGATTCGCCTGCACTGGCTGCAAATTCTCAATCTGCTGCTTGCCCCTTTGCTGGCGGGGCTGCTGGTCGAAAGGGCTCGTGCGTGGCGCGAATCGCGCCGTGAATTCAGCGTTGAGGTGGCAGGCTATGCCGCGCTGTTCGGGTTTGCTTTTGCCTTGACGCGCTGGCTGTTTGGCCAATAAGCCCTAGCTCAAGACGACGCTGCTGAGGCGCCGACGGTACGTCGCCACGGTCGCATCTTCCGGCGGGATTTGCCCATCAGCCACCTTGGGCTTGGGCGCTTCCATGACGTCGAGCACGGCGATGTAGGTCTTGCGGGCCAGGTCTTCGCTCCAGGCCTTGTCGCGCATCAGGATTTCCAGCAACTCGTCCAGCGCCTCGGTCCAGCGCTGCTGTGCCATGAGCCAGCGGGCTTTGTCAAAACGTGCTTCGAAGTCGCGTTTGTTGGCCGTAATCTTTGCATCAAAACCGGCTGCGGCGCCCACTCCATAAGCGCCGACAGCTACAAAATCCATAGCATCCATCCAGCGCTTGAGCGAGTCAAAACGCCGCACCACCGTGGTCTGGGCGATCACCGGCGCAAACGCCACCTTGGCGTCGTCTTCGCGGCCCAGCTGCAGCAGCAGCTTCACATAGTCAAAGCGGGCGTTGTCGTCGGCCGGGTTGGCGGCGACGGCATGCTGGAGTTTTTCCAGCACGGCAGTGGGGTCGGTGCTTTCTTCTTCGAGCGCGAGTTCCTGCTCTTCGGGCTGCTCTTCAGCCGGCGGCAAATGCTTGTCGAGAAATTCCTTGACCTTGCCTTCGGGCAGGGCGCCGGCAAAACCGTCCACCGGCTGGCCGTTCATCATCAGGATGCAGGTGGGGATGCTCCGGATGCCGAAAGCGGCACCCAGTTGCTGCTCCTGGTCGGAGTCGATCTTGACCAGCTTGAAGCGCCCGGCATATTCCACTTCCACTTTTTCAAGGATGGGCCCGAGCGACTTGCAGGGGCCGCACCAGGGCGCCCAGAAGTCGATCAGCACAGGCGTGGTCATGGATGCGGCAACGACTTCCGCTTCAAAGTTGGCAATGGTGACGTCGATCATGGTCTGGCAAAGTTGGGGTATCGGGGCCGGTTTTCAACCGGGTCGGCGCAGCTGGACGCCTGAGAGGCAAGAGCGTAGCACGCACGGCCCGGCCCTTGCGGTGGCCTGCCCTTAAAATCATGGGGTTAGAACCTGCAACCCCGGCCTTGAAGGTCCCCGCATGACAACAAGCAACAATTCGGCAAAACCCCTGGTGGGTGTGGTGATGGGCTCCAGCAGCGACTGGGAGACCATGCAGCACGCCGTGCAGATCCTGACGCAATTCGGCATTGCGCACGAAGCCCGGGTGGTGTCGGCCCACCGCATGCCCGACGAGCTGTTTGCCTATGCCGAAGGTGCCGGCGGTCGCGGCTTGCAGGCCATCATTGCCGGCGCTGGCGGCGCAGCGCACCTGCCCGGCATGCTGGCCGCCAAAACCACTGTGCCGGTGCTGGGCGTTCCCGTGGCCAGCAAGCATTTGCAGGGCGTGGACTCGCTGCACAGCATCGTGCAGATGCCCAAGGGCATTCCGGTCGCCACCTTTGCCATCGGCAACGCCGGCGCAGCCAATGCAGCCCTGTTCGCGGTGGCCATGCTGGCCCTGCACAACCCGGCGCTGGCCGCCCAATTGCAGGCTTTCCGTGCAGAGCAAACCGCTGCCGCGCACGCCATGACGCTGCCGCCAGCATGACCGCCTCCACCTCTTCCCGGGCCGCCTCCAGCCTGCCGGAGTTGCCTATTTTTCCCGGCACGGCCTCGGCCTCCGGCCAGCCCGCTACCCTCGGCGTGATGGGCGGCGGCCAGCTGGGCCGCATGTTTGTGCATGCCGCGCAGCGCCTGGGTTATTTCACGGCGGTGCTGGACCCCGATCCGCAAAGCCCCGCGGGCCTGGTGAGCCATCACCACATCCAGGCCGGCTACAGCGATGAAAAAGGGCTGACCCAACTGGCCGCACTGTGCGCCGCCGTCACCACCGAATTTGAAAACGTGCCCGCCGGCGCGCTGCAGGCGCTGGCCGCCAGCCGGCCCGTGGCACCCGGCGCTGCCGCCGTGGCCATCGCGCAAAACCGCATCGAGGAAAAATCCCACTT
Source organism: Polaromonas sp. P2_G11 (assembly GCF_056403595.1). Classification (NCBI taxonomy): domain Bacteria; kingdom Pseudomonadati; phylum Pseudomonadota; class Betaproteobacteria; order Burkholderiales; family Comamonadaceae; genus Polaromonas; species Polaromonas sp. P2_G11. The sequence continues at coordinate 548,845 of NZ_JBFUFE010000004.1, forward strand.
CACCGCCAGCGCTGCTGAATCCGGCGTGCTGGCCGGCGTTACCTGCGCACCCTACGCCGTGATTGAAACAGCCGGGCAGCTGAAGGCCGTGCCGGCCGGCTTGCTGCCCGGCATCCTCAAGACCGCGCGCATGGGCTACGACGGCAAGGGCCAGGTCCGCGTCAAGAATGCGGACGAACTGGCCACCGCCTGGGCTGGCCTGAAGCAGGTGCCCTGTGTGCTCGAAAAAATGCTGCCGCTCAAGGCCGAGTGCTCGGTCATCGTGGCGCGCGGCTGGGACGGCAGCGTCGTGAGTTTTGCGCCCCAGCTGAATGTGCATGTCGACGGCATCCTCGCGGTGACGCAAGCTTATGAAGGAAATATGCCTGCAGCGCTTGCTGGTCGTGCGCAAGCAGCTACCAAAACCATAGCAAAACACATTGACTATGTCGGCGTGCTCTGCGTCGAGTTCTTCCTGGTGGACGACGGCAGCGCCGATGGCGCGCTCATCGTCAATGAAATGGCGCCACGCCCGCACAACAGCGGCCACTACACGATGGACGCCTGTGACGTGTCGCAGTTCGACCTGCAGGTGCATGCCATGGCCGGCCTGCCGCTGCCGCAGCCGCGCCAGCATTCACCGGCCATCATGCTCAACCTGCTGGGAGATGTGTGGTTTGACGCTCACGGAAAGATGCGCACGCCCGACTGGCAGGCCGTGCTGGCACTGCCCGGCACGCACCTGCATCTCTACGGCAAAACCGAAGCCCGCACCGGCCGCAAGATGGGCCATCTCAACATCACAGGCCCCGACGTCGCTTCAGTCAAGGCCACGGCACGCCAGGTTGCATCCATCCTGGGCCTGCCCGGCCTGGACGCCCTCTGATGATTCTTCCCGGTACGGACCCTGAGGCCATTCTTGAAGCCGCACGCCGCATCCGGGCCGGCGGGCTGGTGGGCTTCCCGACGGAGACGGTGTACGGCCTGGGCGCCGACGCTTCCAGCGATCAAGCCGTCGCCGGAATTTTTGAAGCCAAGGGCCGACCGTCCGACCATCCGCTCATCGTGCACGTGGCCGATGCGGCACACGTAGACGCTTACGCCAGCAGCGTGCCGCCGTTTGCCGCGCGCCTGATGAAAGCCTTCTGGCCCGGGCCGCTCACCGTGATCCTGCCGCGCAAGGAAGGCGTGGCGGCGGCCGCGGCCGGCGGCCAGGATTCCATCGGCCTGCGCTGCCCCTCACACCCTGTCGCGCTGGCTTTTCTGAAGGCTTGCGACACCGGCGTGGCCGGCCCCAGCGCCAACCGTTTCGGCCGCGTCAGCCCCACCACCGCGCAGCACGTGCAGCAAGAGTTTGGCGACAGCCTGCTGGTGCTCGATGGCGGGCCCTGTGATGTCGGCATCGAGTCCAGCATCGTCGACTGCACGCGCGGGCGCCCCGTGCTGCTGCGCCCGGGCATCCTCACGCGCGCACAACTGGAAGCAGCATGCGGCGAAGCCGTACTGGGCAAGGACGAATTTGAGCAGCAAGCCCTGGGCGCAGGCGATGCGCCACGTGCTTCCGGCACGCTGGAAGCGCACTACGCGCCCGACGCCAAGGTGCGCCTGATGGACGCCGGCCCCATACAAACCGCACTCGATTTGCTGGGCGCCGACGCGGCCCACATCGCCGTCTTCGCGCGCAGCATCGTGCGCATCAAGTCCGACAAGGTGTTGTACCGCCGCATGCCTGACGATGCACTGGCCACCGCACAGCAACTGTTTGCCGTGTTGCGCGACTTTGATACCAAAGGCGTCAAGCTGATCTGGATTGAAAACCCGCCGGCCGATGCCGGGTGGGACGGTGTGCGCGACCGGCTGCAGCGGGCTGCCGCGAGCTGAGGCGCCCTTCCCGGGAGGCCGCTAAGGTGTTTGCCCAAATTTCGGGCATTGTGGCGCAATGCCGCGCCAAGCGGTGTTTTCGTCCACAAGTCCCGCCGCCATCAACAGCCTTGTCCACAGGCGGCAGGGATAACTTGCAGGCACTTCGACGAAGCATCCGTGCCTGCCGCGCGGGGCGTGTATGGCATCGGGCTATTCAGTCACCGCGCCCGTACACCAGCTTCATCACCAGAATGGCCAGCGCCAGCCCCAGCGTGACGGCGTTCGCCAGCACGATGGGCCAGGCGCCCGCCAGCACGCCGTAGGCCAGCCAGAGTGCCACGCCAACGGTAAAGGCGCTGTACATCGCCAGTGAAATGCCGCTGACATCGCGGCTGCGAAAGGTCAGCCAGGCCTGCGGCGCAAAGCTCGCCGTGGTCAGCACGGCTGCCAGAAAGCCCACGATGTCTGTGGCGTTCATCGCTTGCCCTCCTTGACGGCCCATTCCAGCATGGCGTCCAGTGCCGGGCGCGCAGCGGGCGCGTTCGGGTGGTTGATCAGCCCCACCACGATGTAGCGTGCGCCGCTGTCGCCATTGGCATAACCGGCAACCGCGGTCACGTCGCGCAGCGAGCCGGTCTTGACGAAAGCCAGTCCGGCCACCGGCCTGGCGCGTTCGCGCATGGTGGCGTCGGTGCCGGCCACCGGCAGCGAATCGGCGAGATCAGCGGCAAAAGGGCTTTTTGCGGCGTGCTGCAGCAGGGCCGACAGGCTGGCGGCGCTGATGCGTTCATCGCGGCTCAGGCCCGAGCCGTTGTCCATCACCGGGGGCGTGCTGCCGGGCAGGCTTTTGCGCCACCAGGCGGTGAGCGCTGCGCGCGCAGATTCAAGCGTGCCGGCCTTGGGCTGGCCCAGGCCGGCCCAAAGCCCGAGTGTCAAAAAGAGGTGCTGGGCCATGATGTTGTTGGAGTATTTGTTGACGTCGCGCACCATTTCCAGCAATGGCGGCGACTGGTATTCAAACCGCACTGCGGCCTTTTCGCCCGAGAGGGTGCCGGTCCTGCGCAGCATGGCCAGCTCTGCCGGCGTGGCGTCGCGCACTGTGCCCGTCAGCAGGCCACCCAGTTGCCGCCACGAGCCTTCGATGGCGCGTGCCGCAAAGCTCACGGGGTCGGAATAGGCGCTGGGCCACACCTTTTCGCCGCAGGCCGAAGAATAGGTACCCAGGAATTCGATGTTGACGGGATTTTCAACACTGGCGCGCAGCTCGCTGCGCCAGTCGCCGCAGCGCGCCACACGCACGATCGGCACCGTCGTGCCCACCTGCACACCTGCCAGCGGCGGCTCATAGCGCACCAGCGCGCGGCCGTTGGGCAGGTCCGGCGTGAAGGTCATCACGATGGTTTTGAAATTGATCAGCAGCGCATCGGGCCGGGCGTTGTAGGGCCGCAGCGGCTCGCCGTCAAATTCGCCCGGATCGGTGGGCGGCACGCTGAAGGCGCTGCGGTCCAGCACGATGTCGCCGCGGATCGCCCGCGCCCCGCCGGCCTGCACCTCGGCCAGCAGGGCCTGCAGGCGTTCAACGACCAGCTTGGGGTCGCCGCCGCCCTGTACCACCATGTTGCCGTTGAGCAGGCCGCCCGAGGCGCTGCCGTCCAGTATCACCTTCGTCTTCCAGGTGAAGTCGCGGCCCAGCGCGTCGAGCGCCGAATACGTGGTCACCAGTTTCATGACGGAGGCAGGGTTCATCGGCACATCGGCGCGCCAGCTCAGGCGCGGCACCGGTTTGCCGCTGCCGGCTTCCACCACCAGCATGGACACCGCATCGCGCGGTACCCTGGCGCGCGACAGGGCTTTTTCAATCGGGGCCGGCAGGCGTGCGGTTTGTGCCAGGCCGGGGCTTGCGGCCAGGGCTGCCATGGCCGCCAGGGCAGCCAGCGCAACAGTGTGTGTCGTGCGCGGGCGCAGCAAGTCGTGGGTCATGCGGGGATTATCGCGGTTGAGCGTTCTGCAAGGCATTGCCGGTGGGCGCCGGGGTGGCCGGCCATTGGCGCGGATAATCAGGGCTTACCCATCGGCCCCAGCCTCCGGGTACCCGCAGATTGCTATGAATTTAATAGCTGCTTGCGCCTGATATATAAGGGCATGAGCCCGATTTAATGCCTGAACTTGTGAAATTCCTCGCTTTTGACACCAGCACCGACCGCATGTCCGTGGCGCTGACCGACGGTGCGCGTGTCTGGCAGCACAACGGCCCGGGCGGCGCGCAGGCTTCCACCACGCTGATCCCCGCCATCCTGGCGCTGCTGGCCGAGGCTGGCCTGGCGCTGGGCGAGCTGGATGCCATCGCCTTCGGGCGCGGCCCCGGCTCCTTTACCGGCCTGCGCACGGCCTGCGCGGTGGCGCAAGGCCTGGCGCTGGGCGCCAACCAGGGCGCCGGCATTCCCGTGCTGCCTGTCGACACGCCGATGGCTGTGGCCGAAGAAGCGCGCTTTCAGCAGCAGGGTGATGGCGATGCGACCCTGCGCGTCACCGCGCTGCTGGATGCGCGCATGGACGAAATGTATGTGCAGGGTTTTGAGTTCAGCGGCGGGCACTGCCGGGCGCTCGGCGAATGCGGGCTGGTCCGGCCTGAAAACCTGGTGCCTGACACTGCGGCCGGTTTGTTCGCGGGCAATGTTTTTGCGGTATACGCCGGGCGGTTGCCGGACAGCCTTGCGGCATTTGCGCAGGCCGAGGCCCTGCCCACCGCCACCGCCATGCTGCGCCTGGCGCCGCAGCTGGCTGCTGCCGGGCTGTGCGTCAGCGCCGACCTCGCCCTGCCGCTCTACGTTCGCGATAAAGTAGCGCTGACCACCGAAGAGCGCGACCAGGTCAAGGCCGCCAAGCTGGCCGCCGCTCCACCCCTTTCATGAACGCCATCCTCAAGCCCCTCGAAGCCCAGTTCGAAGCCATGACAACTGCATGGCTGGATGAGGTGGTGCGCGTGGAAAAAACCGCGTATGACCACCCCTGGACGCACGGCAATTTCAACGATTCGCTCAACGCCGGCTACCAGGCGCAACTGCTCACTGCCGGCAACCCGCCCGACGCCGTGCTGCTCGGTTATTTCGTGGCCATGAAGGGCGTTGACGAAGTACACCTGCTCAACATCACCGTGGCCCCCGAACACCAGCGCCAGGGCTGGGCCCGCATCATGCTGGATGCGCTGGCCCTCTGGTCGCGCGGAGAGGGCGCGCAGTGGCTGTGGCTGGAAGTGCGCGTGAGCAATGTGCGGGCCAAGGCCATCTATGAACGCTACGGCTTTCGCCATGTCGGCACGCGCCGCAACTACTACCCGGACGGCGCTTCCACGCGCGAAGATGCGGTCGTCATGAGCCTGGCGCTATGAGCCTGGACCTCGACAAACGCCAGCGCGCCATGCTGCGCGAAATGGGTGTACGCGTGTGGTTGCCGGTCGCTGCTGCGCCTGCTGAAGCTGCCGTTGCTACTGATTTGGTAGCTGCTGGCGCACAGTCAGTAACGCCTGCAAGTGAATTTGATCAAAAAGTCAGTGCACCTTCCACGTCCGCTACGCCGCGTGAGGTTGCGCCGCCCGTGCGGCCCGTGCAGGCGCCGGTTCGCCCGCTGGCCGAAGCGCGCGAAACCGCTGCACCCGGCACGACGGCAGCGTGGCGCATGGGCAACGCGCAAGCCCTGTACGCTGACGCCGCCCATGCCGAAGGCGCACGCTGGCTGGTGCTGGCCGAAACGCCGGCGGCTGCGCTGCAGCGGGAGTCTTTCAACCCCTTTGAAGGCGATGCCGGCAAGCTGCTCGACAACATGCTGCGCGCTACGCGCCTGCACAAGGCTGGCATGGTGCTGCTGGCGCCGCTGGTCCGGCAGGCGGCATCCGGTGCGGGCGCCGGCCTGCCCGAAGCGCTGCCCGCCCTGGTGGCCAGCGCGCAGCCCGACGTCGTGCTCGTCATGGGCCGTCTGGCCGCGCAGGCGGTGTTGCAATCGACAGAGCCTTTCGGCAAACAGCGCGGCCAATTGCACAGCCTGCATGGAGCCCGCATGGTAGTGACCTACGACGCCACCTATTTGCTGCGCAACCCGGCCGACAAGGGCAAGGCCTGGGACGACCTGTGCCTGGCCATGAATTTGGTCACCAACCCGGGCTGATTTTTATCAGGCCTTAACTGCGCCACGGCTGGGCGCCAGCACCGAGGCAATCGCCACCACCATCAGCACCACGGCAGCCCAGTCCTGCCAGTGCAGCACTTCGCCCAGGCCCAGCGCGCCTGAAAACACCCCGAGGATGGGAATCATCATCACGCTCAGCGTGGAAGCCACCGGCGGGAGCGCGCGCGCCAGCGTGAACCACGCCGCGTGCGCAAAACCGAAAATCAGCACCGCGTTGTAAAGAATCGCGCCCCAGGTCGTGGGCGAAGGTGCCTTCCACTGCGGCATCTCAAACACGACACCCAACACGGTCAGCATCACGGCGGTCATCACCGTCATCCAGAACGACAGCGTCAGCGTCGCGGCCGGTATCGTGGTCTTGCGCAGCAGCTGCGTGCCCAGCGCCCACACCGCAGCTGCCACCAGCGCGCACAGCACACCCAGGGGGCTGCCCGACAGGTTGGTCATTTCATTCCACAGCAGCAGCGCCACGCCCAGCGCGGCAGCTGCCACCCCCAGCCAGTTGCGGGGCTTGAGCCTGGCGCCAAAAAACCAGGCGCCCAGCAGCGCCGAAAAAATCGGCATGGTGTAGCCCAGAATCGCCGCGCGGCCGCTGCTCAAGTTTTTGACGGCGAGGATGATCAGCGCATGCCAGACAAACATGTTGGCCGCCGCCAGCCAGAAAAGCTCACGCCACTTGCCCCGCGGCACCCAAAACGGCACCTTCAGCACCACCATGGCGATGCCCAGCACCGGAATGCCCAGCCAGATCGACATCGCCCGAAACGTCAAGGGTGGAAAGTCCGCAATCCCCAGTTTCATCACCGGCCAGTTCAGGCCCCAGACCAGGGTGAGCAGAACCAGCAGGATGAGTTGGCGTTGGGAGAGTTGCATGGAACTATTGTGCCCCCACGCTTTTCACTTCGTGTAATGCGCTGCCCCCCGAGGGGGCCGCCCGCCTGCGGTCTGGCAAAGCCAGTCCCGCGGCTCATGCTGGCCTGAAGATTCAGTGGAGTAACCAGCCCGGCTGGGCTGCGCAACACGGGTTGAACTGCTAAGCTGCCTCCGGCTCAGCGGCCGACTCTGTTCGTGCGGGCACCCCGTCGTCTTCTGGAATGGCATAGCGTGGCGCCAATGCTGCAAGCGACCTCAACACCGGGACGGGTACCAAGCGAAATAGCGGCGTCAGCCAGGGATACGGCACTCTGGATTTCAGAATGGCGCCGTAATCACACGAGGCTTCGTGGGGGAAGTAGTTCTCACGCACGGCCACAACCTCACAAAACCCCTTGCCGTGGTAGTAGCGCAGCTGGGGATCAACCGGCAAACCGGCCCGCGTAGCCCGTGCATAGGCCTCTACCGACGCACCTGGCTTGCGTTGCAAATGACGCTTGAGCCCGGGCATTGGCGAACCCAGGAAATATTTGCGGTTGCCACATTTCACAGCATAAAGATAGTTAAAGGCAATCAGCTGCAAAGCAGCGCCGGCATCCACGCTGGTCAGGCTGATGCCAAACAGGCAGCGTGATGCGTATTTGTTGCTGGGCACTTTGCCGTCCAAAGCGGCGCTCTTTTGCCAGTCGCCCGGGTTGACCCACTCTGCCTCTGTGGTGGGTTTGCAAAACAGCGATGCCAGCAGCTCACCCGTTTCTGCGCAAAATGCACCCCCGCTCAAATCGGGATGCGCGGCAATGCGTGATCGAAAGTCTTCTGCCGTAGCTTGCTGCTCTTCTGTCCATTGCTTGCGCTCCAGATCCAGCAAGGCCGGAATATCGCCGATACGCAGATTGCGGGTGATGTAGCGGTGCTTTTTGATGGTCGGCTTGGTTGTCATGGGTAACGGTATGCGTTGGTGTTAAAGGAGTTGACTGCCCGGAACTTCGGGGGCTGGTGGCGGGCGTGCGGCGCCTGAGTGGCAGGAGCAATTGCGAGTGCCCAAGGGTTGAAAGTCGTGCATCAGCTGCACGGCACCTGTGGCCACCCACAATCCAACGACCCGGGCCTTGCTGCCGAAAAATCCGCTCAGAAAAATGCTGGCCTGCAAATTCACCACCTCATGCCACCAACCATGAGGCACGTAGATGGCATCACCCGGATAGAGATCGACAGCAAACAGTGCGTCTGCCGGCACATCGCTTTGCGCCAGATCGCGCATGCCCACCGATGCCAGCTTGGCCCAGCGGTCATACTTCTTTGACAACGCACCCAGGTGCTCCACGGTGCCGGGGCGGGCCAGATAAAAGCGTTTGACTCCGCGCGTGAGCACCGCCAGGTTGTCCAGCAGGTCGTAATGCAAGCCTGTGTGTGCCCCTTGCGGGCCAATCCACGCGCTGCTGGAGACGATGTTGCCCGGCGGGAACCATGCATCTTGTTCCACGTCCTGGCGCAATGAGGGTATCTCCTTGAGCAGATCGAACTCTTTGAGGTATCCGATATGGGAGCCCTCTTCCTGCGCGGCTGTCTGCAACGCCAGCTGTGCCACATAGCGATCAAGTGTGGACGTCACAAACCGGGTGCTGGACCTCTCCCGATTACCCACCACCAAAGTCACGGGCTTGGCCCCGCCCAGATGGGCAAGGTGCTGAAATGTCCAGCGCTCCAGCGCTGCCCAGTTGCGCCCCATGCCCCGCAAAACAACAGGGCCATGACCTATCCACTCATGCCTCTGGGGAGACACCATCTCCGGCACGGCCCCGAGCCTGGAACGAGGTATCTCCAGCGGGCATTCGCCTTGACTGATCCGCAAATTCACAACGACCTCCTGCACTTGCAATGCGGTGATCGTAAAAATTCACTGTGAAATCCTCATGACGCTGGCGCTTGTTTTTTGTTGCGTCGTGTAAAACGCCAGACAGGTAGCCACTGGCGACAATCGCGCGTTTGGCATACAGGGGGTTCTCCATCAGGGGCACAGTGCAAGCTGCCGAGATCGTGGGAGCTTAAAATGGGACATGACTTTTCTCGACATGCTGGGCGCCGCAGAACGCCAGAACCGCTCCATGCTCTGCGTTGGCCTGGACCCTGAACCCGCGAAATTTCCCGGCAAGCTCAAGGGCGACGCCAACAAGATCTACGATTTCTGCGCGGCGATTGTTGACGCCACTGCCGACCTGGTGATTTCCTTCAAGCCGCAAATCGCCTACTTCGCCGCGCACCGCGCCGAAGGCCAGCTCGAACGCCTGATGGAACACATGCGCCGCGTGGCGCCGCAAGTGCCCATCATCCTGGATGCCAAGCGCGGCGACATCGGCAGCACGGCGGAGCAATATGCCAAGGAAGCCTTTGAGCGCTACGGTGCCGACGCGGTGACGCTCTCGCCCTTCATGGGGTTTGATTCGGTCGCGCCGTATTTGAAGTACGAAGGCAAGGGCGCTTTCCTGTTGTGCCGCACCTCCAACCCCGGCGGCGACGACCTGCAGAACCAGCGATTCGCCTCGATTGAAGGCCAGCCGCTGCTGTACGAGCATGTGGCGCGTCTGGCGCAAGGTCTGTGGAACCTCAATGGCCAGCTGGGGCTGGTGGTGGGGGCGACGTACCCGGCGGAGATTGAGCGTGTGCGGGCCGTGGCGCCTACCTTGCCTTTGCTGATTCCGGGTGTGGGGGCGCAAGGTGGCGATGCGGTGGCGACCGTGAAGGCGGGATGGCGGTCCGGCGCTCCCATCATCGTGAACTCGTCGCGCGCGATTTTGTATGCCTCTTCGGCGGATGATTTTGCGGAGGCTGCGCGGCGCGAGGCGGTGAAGACTCGGGATGTGCTGGAGGCGGCTCGGGGTGAGGCTTTGAAGTAGGCTGGTTTCTTACCCGGCGTTGTACTCTTTACTGAGAGTTGCTGGCCGGGGGTAGCCCGGCATGCAGGTAACTTTCTTTTGGCGAAGCAAAAGAAAAGTGAGTAGCTGCCGGGCTACCCCCGGCTAGCCGCCCTCAACAAAGAGCACGTCCTGAAAATCAGCCACAACCTCAAAAGAAATTGCTATTAATTGGATAGCTGCTTGCGCCCATGTCTATTGGTCCGGGGATCGATAAGACTATTAATTGGCAACCGTAAACCGGCGCCGAATATGCCGCGCGTTTTCAATTTCGTCCACGATGGCCACAGCCAGGTCAGGCACCGAAATACCGGCCGGCTTGTCACCCTGGCCGGGCAGCAGATCGTCCGCACCCAGCCGGTATTTGCCGGTGCGCTCGCCGGGTGCCAGGCCGATAGGGGGCGAGACAAAGCTCCAGTCCAGCGAGGTTTCGAGCTTGAGCTGGTTCAGCGCCTCGCGTGCGGCGAGCGCGCCCTGCTTGTATTGCGCGGGAAACTCAGGCGTGTCCACCAGCTGCAGGCCCGGCGCCACATACAGGCTGCCGGCACCGCCGACCACTAGCAGGCGTTTGACACCCGCCTGCTTGACGCCATTCACGATGGCTTTGCTGGCCTCCAGGTGCAGGTCGTGGATTTTCGGCTCGCTCCAGCCCGGGTTGTAGGCGCTGATGACGGCATCGTGGCCCGCCGCGGCTTTGGCCACCTGGCCGGCATTCAGTGCGTCGGCGGCGACCACGGTCAGGCCGGTTTGCGGGGTGACCTTGCCGGGGTTGCGGGCCAGCACGGTGACTTTGTGGCCGCGGCTTAGCAGTTCGGAAAGAATAGGTGCGCCGATAAAACCTGTGGCGCCGATCAGTGCGATGTTCATAAAAACTCCTGCGGGTTAAAAGAGCCTCTAGTGTCATTACTTCACAACGCTCTGAATAGACGGCAAAATTCGCTAACACTGTGAAGTAGAGCTAACTAATGAGCGATAAATCCATGGACCAGCTCAAGCGCATGGCCATTTTTGCCGAGGTGGTTGCCAAGGGGTCCTTGACTGCGGCGGCGCGGCAGCTGGGCATGACGCCTTCGGCCGTGAGCCAGCATTTGCGGCAGCTTGAGCAGTCGCTCGGCCTGGCCCTGCTGCACCGGTCCACGCGGCGCCTGACACTGACAGAAGCGGGTGAGCGCTACCACGCTGGTTGCGCCGCCATGGTGGCGGCTGCGCGCTCGGCGGAACAGGCGCTGGTGCGGCTGCGCGACGAACCCGAAGGCGAGCTGCGCCTGGCCGCGCCGGCCGGCTTTGGCGGCCTGCTGGCAGCGGCGCTGGCGCCGCTGCGCGGCTACCCCCGGCTCACGCTGCGCCTGTTGCTGGACGACAAGCTGGTTGACCTGATCAGCGAACGCGTGGACATCGCGGTGCGCGTGGGCGAGCTGGCCGACTCCAGCCTGGTGGCACGCAAGCTGGGCAATATGACGCGCCAGCTATGCGCCTCGCCGGCCTACCTGGCCGAACGGGGCTGGCCCGCCACGCCGCAGGATTTACTGCGCCACGACTGGCTGGCCAGCAAACCCAACAGCAGCAACAGCGCGGACATGCTGGAGCTGCTGGGCCCGTCTGGCGAACGCGCAACCCTGAGGCTGGAAGGCCGGGTGCAGGCTTCGCAGGTCACGGCGCTGCATGCGCTGGCCATAGCCGGCTGGGGCATCAGCATGGGTGTGAGCGAGGACGACCGCAAAGCGATGACCGAAGGCCGCTTGCTGCCGATATTGCCGGGCTGGCGCATGGCGGATGTTCCGGTCTACGCCGTCACGCCGCGGCGTGGTGAGCAGCCGGCCAAGGTGCGCTACGCGTTGGAGCTGCTGGCGGCCTGGTTCCTGGGCGTCAGGCCTGTTGCGGACGCGGCCTGAGCACCAGCCCGCCCAGCATCACACAAGCCAGCGCGGCCACTACAAACGCGACGCCGGCCCATTGCCAGGGCGTGACAACCTCGCCCAGTACCAGCATGCCGGTGGCCAGGCCCACCACCGGCACGCCCAGGCTGAAAGGCGCGACGCGATTGGCCGGGTGGCGCTTGAGCAGGTTGGTCCACAGGCTGTAGCCCAAAATGGTGGCCGCCCAGCCAAGGTAGGCTACAGCGGCCCAGCTGGAGGCACGCGCTTCCATCCAGTGCCAGCGCGCGGCCTCGGGGTCGAAGGCCCAGGACAGAGCGGCAAAGGGCAGTATCGCCACCAGGCTGCTCCAGACCACAAAGGCCAGCGGCGAATAATCGCTGTAGGTCTGCTGAACGCGACGCGCCACGATGTTGGACATGGCCCACATGGCCGCCGCGCACAGCGTAAGCACAAAGCCCAGCGGCGTGGTGGCGCCCGCGCCATTGGCGCCCACGTAGTTGAGCGCAAAGCAGGCCAAGCCCAGCGCCGCCAGCACCAGGCCCGCCTGCAGCGGCCGGCTGGCGCGCTCATGCAGCAGCACAAAGCCAAAGAGCGCCGTCCAGAACACCTGGGTCTGCTGCAGCACCGAGGCCAACGCCGCGGTCATGCCGACCTTGAGCGCCAGAAACAAGATGCCGAACTGGCCCACACCCTGAAAAAGGCCGTAGAACACGATCCACTTCCACGCGATTTTGGGCGGGCGGATCAGCAGCGCCAGCGGCAACACGGCAAACACATAACGGGCCGTGCCCAACTGAAAAGGCGTGAAATCGCGCAGCGCGAATTTCATCACCACGAAGTTAACGCCCCACAGCACGACGACCGTGAGGGCGGCCGCCAGATCGCGGCCCGTCAGAGCATTGGGCTGCATCCGCGCAAGACGTGAAGTCAGCCCAGCTGCATGGAGCGGGCTGCATCCAGGTGCGCTTTGACGCGCTGGGCCAGCGCGACGTCGCCGGGGGTCTCTGGCCGCCATTCCTGGGCGGGCAAGGCCTTGCCGTCCAGGTCTACCGCAACAAACACCACCAGGCATTCGGTGATGACCTGCATCTGCCCGACTTTCATGTCGCCGGCGCGCACTTCCACCGAGATGTTCAGGCTGGTCGTGCCGGTATAGGCCAGGCGGGCTTCGACTTCGACCAAGTCGCCGATCATGATGGGGCGCTGAAAACGTATGCTGCCCACCGACACGGTGACGCAATAACGTTTCGCCCAGCTGGTGGCGCAGGCGTAGCCGGCTTCGTCAATCCATTTCATGACGGTGCCGCCGTGCACTTTTCCGCCGAAGTTGACGGTGCTGGGTTCGGCCAGGAAGCGGAGGGTAATGGAGGACATGGGGGCTGCCGGTAGTTTTATGAGGTTCTTATGCGTGCTGCCAGGCGATGCCGGCGACACGCATCATATTGTCGCCCATCACACCTTCGATCTCGGTTGCGCTCAGGCCCACCTGGCGCAGCGCTTCGGGCAGCAGTTGCCAGGTTTCAACCGGCGTGTATGTCATGCGCTGTACGGCGCGGTCATAGCCAGCCGATTTGGGCCACCAGTAGGTGGGATCGTAGTCGCCGGGAGGGTTGTCATTGAGCTCATCCTGCCGGAAGCTGATGTCCAGGCCGATGCCCGCATGCTGCGCGCCGACCAGGCCCGCCACATAGGCCACATGCCGCGCCATGTCATCGGCTGTGGGGGTGCGTGTGCCCAGGAAGGCAGAGACGCCCGAGACGCACACCACGCCGCCGGTTGCGGCGCAGGCGCGTATCTGCTCGTCGGTGATGTTGCGCCCGTGCTCCACCAGCGCAAGCGGGTTGGCGTGGCTGAAGATCACCGGCTTGGCCGAGGCAGCCATGATGTCCAGGCTGCAGCGGCGGCCGGTGTGCGAGCAGTCCATCAAGAGGCCCGCCTCGTTCACAGCCTGCACCATGCGCACACCCAGCGGCGTGAGGCCGCGTGCTTCGTCGTGACAGCCGTCGGCCACGCTGTTGTTGCGGTTGTAGGCGAAATGGATTTGCCGCACGCCGAGTTCGCGGTACAAGGTCACCATATCGGGCCGCTCCTGCAGGGGCATCGCGCCTTCCAGGTCAAAGCCGATGGCAAGCTGGCCCGCCGCCGCGGCCTCGCGGATCTCGTCCACACTGGACACCAGCCGATAGCGCCCGGGGTTCGCGGCAATCTTCGCGCGGAAGGCCGCAATGACCGCCATGATTTGCGCCACCGGGTTCATGTCCATGCCGACATTGACGGACACATAGTTCACGCCCGCAGTGCGCAACGCGTCCATCGGCGAAAAATCGGCTGCCGGGTGCAATGGCAGGCAGGCGTGGGCTTCCCAGTGGATCATGGCGTGGCGTGTGGTGTTGAAGAGAAATTAAAGCATGCGGCGCTGCGGCGCGCCAGACCTGCCTGGTAACGATTTACGCCGTGGCGGATACGTCGGCCGCTGCGCGGCGTTTGAACCCGGTGGAAGCCTCCATCAGGCTCAGCGTATAGGCATTCGTGACTTTGTGTGCCGCCAGGTCGGCCGCAGGCAGCATCTCCACCGTCTGGCCGCGCTGCATCACCATCAGCCGTTCACACAGGTGCGTGACGACGGCCAGGTCGTGGCTCACCATGACGAAAGTCAGGCCGCGCCTGCGGCGCAGTTCTTCGAGCAGGTTGAGCACCTCGGCCTGCACCGAGGCGTCCAGCGCCGAAGTGGGTTCGTCCAGCAGCAGGATTTGCGGCTCGAGAATCAAGGCGCGCGCAATCGCGATGCGCTGGCGCTGCCCACCCGAGAGCTGGTGCGGGTAACGAAAGCGAAAGCCCGTGCCCAGCCCGACTTCTTCCAGCGCACGTTCGATGCGCGCCTCTGCGTCGTCGATGCCGTGAATGGCCAGCGGCTCGGCGAGGATGCGGTCTACGGTGTGGCGTGGATGCAGTGACCCGTACGGGTCCTGAAACACCATCTGCACCTGCCGCCTGAAGGCCTTGCTGCCGGGTGCGCTGTCCTGGCCCAGCAACTTGACCGTGCCGGCCGTGCGCGGCGCGAGCCCGCAGATGGCGCGTAGCACGGTGGATTTGCCGGAACCCGATTCGCCGACGATGCCGAAGCTTTCGCCGGGGTTCACGACGAAGGAGGTATCGGCGACGGCGACAAAGCTGTCGTACACCACGCGCAGGCCGCTGACTTCCAGGCCCAGCGATGCAGATGAAACCACGGCATTCACAGCGCCCACTCCGGTTGACGGTCCAGCGTGGCCAGCGGATGCGTGGACGCGCCCAGCTGCGGCAGGCAGGCCATCAGGCCGCGTGTGTAGGGGTGCTGCGCATTCGCCAGGCCGCCGGCAGCCAGCTCTTCCACAACCCGACCGGCGTACATCACGAGGATGCGGTCGCAGAAGGTCGACACCAGCCGCAGGTCGTGCGAGACCAAAATCAAGCCCATGCCGCGCTCAGCCACCAGCGTGTCGAGGATGGCCAGCACCTGCAGTTGTACCGTCACGTCCAGCGCCGAAGTCGGCTCGTCGGCGATCAGAAGGTCCGGGTCGGCGATCAGCATCATCGCGATCATCGCGCGCTGGCCCATGCCGCCGGACACCTCATGCGGGTAGAGTTTGTAGACGCGCGCCGGGTCGTCGATGCGCACGGATTCCAGCGCGGCGAGTGCGCGCTTTTTTGCTTCCGCCGACGAAACACGGGTATGGGCTTGCAGCGTCTCCACGATCTGTGCGCCTATGGTCATGACGGGGTTCAGCGAAAACTTCGGATCCTGCAACACCATGGCGATGCGGCCGCCGCGCAGTTCGCGGCGTTGGGCGGGCGGGCAGTTGAGCAAGTCCATGCCGGCGAACTCAAGACACTTGGCGCTGATGCGGCCTTCCGGTGCGGTCAGCCCCATGATGGCGCGGCCGGTTTGTGACTTGCCCGAACCCGACTCGCCCACGATGCCCAGGCGCTCACGGCCCAGCGTGAAGGACACGCCGCGCACCGCCTCGGTCATGCCGCCGTCACGGCGCGGAAAGCTCACGCGCAAGTCGTCGACCACCAGCAGGGGCATGTTGGCGCCCGTCATTTGGCGGCCTTCGGGTCCAGCGCATCGCGCAGGCCGTCGCCCAGCAGGTTGAAGGCCAGGCTCACGACAAAAATCGCCGCGCCGGGCGCGGCGGCCACCCACCACTGGTCCAGCACATAAAGACGCCCATTGGCGATCATCGCGCCCCACTCCGGCATGGGCGGCTGCGCGCCCAGGCCCAGAAAACCCAGCCCGGCGGCGGTCAGGATGATGCCGGCCATGTCCAGCGTGACGCGCACGATCACCGACGACACGCACAGCGGCATGATGTGGCCGAGCACGATGCGCCAGGGCGATGCGCCCAGCAGCCGCACGGCGGCGATGTAGTCGGTCTGGCGTATCGTCAGCGTTTCGGCCCGCGCCATGCGCGCATAGGGCGGCCAGGAGGTGATGGCGATCGCGATCACCGCGTTCTGGATGCCGGGGCCCAGCGCCGCGACAAACGCCAATGCCAGAATGAGACGCGGAAACGCCAGAAAAATATCGGTGATGCGCATCAGCACCGCATCGACCCAGCCGCCGGCATAACCCGCCACGGTGCCCACGATGAGGCCCAGCGGGGCTGCCAGCACCGCCACCAGAATCACCACCATCAGCGTGATGCGCGAGCCGATGATGATGCGCGAGAGGATGTCCCGCCCCTGGTCATCGGTGCCGAACCAGTGCGCCCACGAAGGCGGCAGCAGGCGTGTGGTGCGCAGGTCGCCGGTGTAGGCCGAATACGGCGCGAGCAGGTCGGCAAAAATCGCCACGAGGACCAGGCCCAGCACGATGAAGAGGCCCAGCATCGCCAGCCGGTTGCGCGAAAAATCGTGGCAGCCGTGGTACATGCGGCCCATGAAGGCCTGGCGGCGCGAGGCAGGGCGGTCGGTGCTCAGCCAGTCGCGCAGGGATGCAACCTTTGAAGTCATCGGATACGCGTCCTTGGGTCGAGCAGCTTGTACAAGACGTCTGACAATAAATTCAAGCCGACAAAGATCGAGCCCACCACAATCGTGCCGCCCAGCACCGCATTCATGTCGGCGTTCTGCAGCGAGTTGGTGATGTAGAGACCGAGGCCTGGCCAGGCAAAGACGGTTTCCGTCAGCACCGAGCCCTCGAGCAGGCCCGCATACGACAGCGCGATCACCGTGACCAGCGGCACCATGGCGTTGCGCAGCGCATGGCGCCAGATGATGCGCGACTCCGACAGACCCTTGGCGCGCGCGGCGACCACGTATTCCTGCGCGAGTTCATTGAGCATGAAGGAACGCGTCATGCGGCTGATGTAGGCCAACGCGAAATAGCCGAGCAGCGAAGCCGGCAGGATGAGGTGCGAAAACACATTGCGAAAAGCCTCCCACTCGCCGGTCATGGCTGTGTCGAGCAGCAAAAGCCCGGTGATGGGCTTGAGTGTGTACTCATAACTCACGTCGATCCGGCCCGGCCCGGAGACCCAGCCCAGCCGCGCATAAAACACCACCAGCGCCATCAGCCCCAGCCAGAAGATGGGCACCGAATAGCCCACCAGGCCGATCACGCGCACCACCTGGTCCACCAGCTTGCCGCGCCGCACTGCGGCCCAGACGCCCAGCGGCACGCCCAGGCCCGCGCCTATCAGGATGCCCAGGCTCGCCAGCTCCAGCGTGGCCGGAAAGGCGCGCTTGATGTCCGTCATCACCGGGTTGGCTGTCAGCACCGAGACGCCGAAGTCGCCCTTGAGCACCTTGCCGATGTAGATGTAGAACTGCTCATACAGCGGCTTGTCCAGCCCCAGCTCCTGGCGCACCCGCTCGATCACATGCGCCGGTGCGCGATCGCCCACGATGGCCAGCACCGGGTCAATGGGGATCACGCGGCCGATGAAAAACGTGACCGCGAGCAGGCCCAGGTAGGTGAGCAAAATCACCACCAGGAAGTTGACTAAGCTCCTGGCGTGCGGCGTGAAGCGTTGGCCCGCCGTGCGCGTGGTCACCGCACTGAGCGGCGCCACGCCGGCGGCTGTGGGGTCGGGAATGGCCAAAGTCGGTGGCTTATCAGCGCTTGGAGGCGTTGAACATGTAGTTGCTGTCGAAGGTGGGGCCCAGCTTCAGGCCGTCCACGTTGCTCCGGAAAGCCGCCACCTCAGTTTGCTGGTACAGCATGATGAAGGGGCTGGTCTTGCGGAACTCGGCCTGCAGGTCCTCATACATCTTCTTGCGCTTGCCGGCATCGCGCTCCAGCACCGCCGCGTCCGACTGCTTGGTCAGCTCGGGAATCGCCCAGGCATTGCGCCAGGCCAGCGGCTTGGCCTTGGCATCGTCGGCGTTGTCGGGGTTGCGCGTGAAGGTGTCGGCGTTCGAATGCGGGTCCCAGTAGTCGGCGCCCCACTGGCCGATGTACATGTCGTGGGTGCGGGCGCGGTACTTGGTCAACGTCTGCTTGCCGTCGCCGGGAATGATCTCGATGTCGATGCCGGCCTGCTTGGCTGTTTGCTGGAAGGCCTCGGTGATGCCCTGCACCGGCTGGATGGTGCGCATGTCGATGGTGACCTTGAAGCCGTTGGCAAGGCCCGCTTTGGCCAGCAGCGCCTTGGCCTTGGCCACGTCGAGCTTGTAGGGCTTGACGGTGCTGGCGCCCAGCAAACCCTGCGGCAGAAAGTTCTGATTGATCACGCCGATGTTCTTGACCAGTGTGTCGCCGATGGCGTCGTAGTCGACCAGGTATTTCAGGGCCTCGCGCACTTCGGGCTTGGCCAGGTTGGCGTTCTTCTGGTTCAGGCTGATGTAGTAGACCGTGCCCTTGGGCGTGGAAGTCATCTTCACATCTTTGTTGGTCGAGAGCGCGGCGATGTCCTGCGGGCTCAGGTTGCGGGCGATGTCGATGTCGCCTTTTTCCAGCAGCAGGCGCTGCGTGGCCGATTCCTTGACGTGGCGGTAGATCACGCGGGCCAGCTTGGGCTTGGCGCCATAGTAGTTGTCGTTGCGTTCCAGCGCCACGATTTCATTGGCTCGCCATTCGCGCAGCTTGAGCGGGCCGGAGCCGGCGTAATTGGTTTTCAGCCAGGCATAACCCCAGTCGCCGTTGACCTCTTTCGACTGCACCAGCTTCATGTCGACAATGCCGGCCACGTTGGCCGTCAGGCAGTTGAAGACAAAGGTGGGCGCATAGGCCTTGTCGGTTTCCAGGGTCACCACGGTCGGGCTGGTGGCCTTGATCTTGTCCTTGACGTTGGTCTTGGAGAAACCGAACTGGGTCAGGATGAAGGCGGGGGATTTGTCCAGCATCACGGCGCGCTGCAGCGAATACGCCACTTCTTCGGCCGTGAGTGGATTGCCGGAGGCGAATTTGATCCCGGGCTTGAGCTCGAAGGTGTAGGTCTTGCCATCGGCCGAGACGGTCCAGGACTTGGCCACGTCGCCCACCAGTTTGGAAGGGTCGTTCACATCCAGGCGCAGCAGGCGGTCATAGGTGTTGCCCATGATCTCGCCGGCGGACAGCTCAAAGGCTTCGGCCGGGTCCATGGTGATGATGTCATCGAAACCGAAGGCCAGCACCAGGGTGTCTTTGGGCGTGGCGGCCAGCACTGCGCCGGCGCTGCAGGCCAGCATGGCGGCTGCGGCAGTGGCGCAAAGAACGCGGCGGCTGAGGTGGGGAAGCATGTGGTTCAAGATGATTTCCTTCGGTTGGACAGTCAAACAAACATTGCGCCTGACCGCTTGTGGCGGCCGCGCCCGGGGGTCTCAGGGGTGAGCAGGAATCATGCCCATGCCGCTGGTGGTTGCCGCCGGTAACTTGTACATACAAGTCAGGGACCTGTTCACGGTCCAGGGCGACTGATGCATTCTGCGCCGCCGACCGCGCGCGTCAAGACCCGGGTTTTCCGCGATTGCTGACTTCATGAAAACCGGCGGTCCGGCGGCGGACCGCCTGGCCGTCGCCCACGTAACCAACACCGTTGCCCCAAAAAAGTGTCCAGACGCCGCCTTCCAGCGTGAAGCGTTACGACCTGCTGCTCGGCGGAATATCCTGGTGGACAACCGGCTGAACTCTGCGGGTTTTACCGGTGTTTGTTGTTGCTATTAAAAACATAGCTGCTGGCGCCCATCCATATTGGGCTTAAGGCCGAAACTTCCCCTGAAAACAGCCTGAACCGGGTCTGGTTTCAGTTTCGGGGCAAATCCCTTCTTCTGGCGCGTTCAGGAGGCCTCGCAAGCCTTGTTCTTGAGGTCCAAAAGTGGCTCGAGGTCAATTAAATAGGGCGCCACAAGCTATGAAATTGATAGCGATCGCTCGGTGCGTCCGGACCCGGCAAAGGACACCTGCCGTCAGATCACCGGCCTTTACCCCGCCCCGTGACACTTCTTGTATTTCTTCCCGCTACCGCAATAACACAGGTCGTTGCGCCCGGGCGTGGCCTCCACCCGCACCGTCTCGACCTTGGGGCCCATGGTCTTCCACAACTCACGCAAGTCATACACCGCCCAGATGGCCTCGCCAAAAGCGTTGAGCCTGGCAATGCTGGTGCTGGGCGTGCCGTCTTCGCTCAGGGGTGACACCTCGGGCGGGGCGCTATCGTCTTCGGTCATGGCGACCACGGCCTGCAGGGCGCCGTCGAGCCATTTGGCGGCGTCTTTGTCACGCGGCGCCATCCACTCGTCGGGCCAGCTTTCCACCGCAAACATGAAGCCCAGCGCCCAGACCTGCGCGAATGCGGGCAGGTCTTCGCCCTTGAAAGCGGCACGTTCGTCGGGCGGCATGTCGGCCACGGCGCCGCGTATGTCCATGACCTCGGGGTGGTAGCAGTTGTCGTCTTCGAGCGAGTCCACTTCGGCGTCCAGCGCCGTTTCGACTTCCTGCCAGCGCTGGTTCCAGAGCATGAGGAAGCGCTCACGTTGCGCGTCGCTGGCGAACGAGCCGCCTTCCGGATCCGGTGCCTCGCCCTCAGCGGGGACGGCGAGCAGCACGGGCAGGTATTCGGCTGCCTCGATGGGCCGGCGCGAGCAGATCACGGCGGCCATGAAGCCTTCGCAGAATTCCCACTGCGGCGTTTCGTCATAGCGGGTGCGCAGGTCGTCGAGGATGGCATCGAGCTCGTCGAACGCCTCGACTTCCAGGAAAACCGGCTCCGGCGAGGGCTTTGAAGGGATGACGGATTTGGGGGTGGGCTTCATGAAAAAAACAGTTCTGAGCGTCACATGAGGCTCTTATGATGCAAAGTGTATCTGGCGCGTCGCGGCCGTATGCCCCTGATATGACTCTGTTTTGTGCCCTTTTGTGACCCCTCCCCCGGAAGCTCCACCATGTTTCTTCAGCGCCTGGATGCCTGGTTCCCCGTCCGTTACACCTTTATGGCCCTGTGCGGGCTTGCTGCGCTGCTGGGGCTGCTCGGCCTGATGGTTTTTGGCGTCGGGAAGCTGGCGCTGGTTTCCCTGGTGGCCGGTGTGGTGCTGGTGTGTGTCGGTGTGCGCGACTTGCGGCAAACGCGCCATGCCGTGCTGCGCAATTACCCGGTCATCGGCCACCTGCGTTTCCTGTTTGAGTACATCCGGCCCGAAATGCGCCAGTACTTCATCGAAAGCGACAGCGAGGCCACGCCGTTTTCCCGTGCCCAGCGCTCGCTGGTGTACCAGCGCGCCAAGGGCGAACCCGACAACCGGCCGTTCGGCACGCAGCTGGACGTGGGCGCGCAGGGGTATGAGTGGGTCAACCATTCGATGTCGCCGACCAAACTGTCAACCCACGACTTCCGTGTCTGGATAGGCGGCACGCCCGATCATCCGTCGCCCTCGGTGGAGCCCTGCACGCAGCCTTATCACGCCAGCGTGTTCAACATTTCGGCACTGAGCTTCGGATCGCTCTCGGCCAATGCCATCATGGCGCTGAACAAGGGCGCCAAACTCGGCGGCTTCGCGCACGACACGGGCGAAGGCTCGATCTCGCAGCACCACCGGCTGCATGGCGGTGACCTGATCTGGGAAATCGGCTCGGGTTACTTTGGTTGCCGCAACGAGGACGGCACGTTCAGCGAAGAGCGTTTCGCCGCCAACGCACGCGACCCACAGGTCAAGCTGATCGAGCTCAAGATGAGCCAGGGCGCCAAGCCCGGCCACGGCGGCATCCTGCCGGGGCCGAAGGTCACCGAGGAAATCTCGGCGGCGCGCGGTGTACCGCAGGGCAAGGACTGCATTTCGCCCTCCAGCCACAGTGCATTTTCCACGCCGGTCGAGATGATGCATTTCATCGCCAAACTGCGAAAGCTGTCGGGCGGCAAGCCGACCGGCTTCAAGTTCTGCATCGGACACCCGTGGGAATGGTTTGCGATTGTGAAAGCCATGCTGGAGACCGGCATCACGCCGGACTTCATCGTGGTGGACGGCGCCGAGGGCGGCACGGGCGCGGCGCCCGTCGAGTTCACCGACCACGTGGGCGCGCCGCTGCAGGAGGGCCTGCTGCTGGTGCACAACACGCTGATCGGTGTCAATCTGCGCAGCCGCGTTTCCATCGGTGCCGCCGGCAAGGTGGTGAGCGCGTTTGACATGGTGCGGCTGATGGCGCTGGGCGCCGACTGGTGCAATGCCGGGCGCGGTTTCATGATGGCGCTGGGCTGTATCCAGGCGCAAAGCTGCCACACCGGCAAATGCCCGACGGGCGTCACCACGCAAGACCCGGTGCGCCAGCAGGCACTGGTGGTGCCCGACAAGGCCGAACGCGTGCGCAATTTCCACCGCAGCACGCTGCATGCGCTGCAGGAGCTGGTGCAGGCCGCGGGCCTGTGCCACCCGCGCGAAGTCAACGCGCATCACATCGTGCGGCGCCTGACCGATACCGAGGTGCGGCTGCTGAGCAACCTCATCATGCAGGTCGAACCCGGCGCGCTACTGGGCTCGCTGGAAAAACAGAACACGGTGTTCAGCTACTACTGGCCGCTGGCCAGCGCGCACAGTTTTCGCGCCAATGGCGTGGGGCCGGGTGGGCACATGCCTGCGCAAGCCAACGGCATCCGTATGCCGGTGACGGGTGATGCCGCGGCGGTATCGGGGGCAGTTCCCTCTGGCGCCTCCGCAGAGCGCGCTGCGGGTTAAACGCCTCTCACGGCATTCCGGGTCATGAACGGGTCGCTATTAATTAAATAGCTGCTTGCGCACGTACACCCTGGGTCAGGAGCCTTTTCTTCATTGAAAGCACATGCCGGTCCTTGCTGAGCAGCAAGGCCTTGCCAGTCACCGCCAGGTCGATGAACTTCTGGTCGTCGGGGTCGCTGCAAGTGACACCGGCCTTGGCTGCCACCTCCGTCAGGCGAGCATGCCGGTCAAAGGCGGCGAGCACGTCATCGGCGCTTAATTCGTAAAACGCCAGGCGGGGAATGATTTGCGGATAGGCCAGCACGCGCTCAAGTTCGTCGCGCATGGCCTGCGTGGCCAGCCAGTCGAGCTCGCCGGCCTCCAGCGCTTTTTTCAGTGGCTGCGCTGCCGCGTCATTGAAGACAAACACGTCGAGGACGATGTTGGTGTCCAGCACGACAGGCTGGCGCACTGAGGCCGTCACGCCGCCGGCTCGTTCGGTGGGGTGGGGGCGGCTGCGCCGGGCTTGCCGCGTGCGGAGCCCGCCACCATGTCAAAGCGGAACAGGCGGCATTCGATGGGACCGTTCCACATCGGCACGCGCCGCGATTCTTTCAGGCGCATCTTGCCGGGCAGTTTGAGGTCGGGTGTGAGCACGTGAGCGGTCCAGCCGGCGTAATTTTTCTTCCAGTGCGCGGCCAGTTGTGGAAAAAACTCCGTCGCTTCTTCGCCCCAGGCGTTTTGTGCCTGCTCGCGGCCGGGGTTCGCCGAGCGGTCGCGCGATGTCTCGAAGGCGGGTTCTTCACGTGTGTCACCCCGATCACCGCTGTCCCGGTTCAGCGGCTGGCCAAATTCGTCGATGGGCTGGTTGCGGTGGTCCTGCTGCACGCGTCCTTCGGCCTGTCCTTGCTGGCGGCGCTGGTCGCGCCCCTGCACGCCGGTGATGCCGGCCACACCTGCCACATCAATACGCTCGCCGTAAGGCGGATTCACCAGCATCACGCCCGAAGGCGCGGGCGGCATGCGCTGCAGGGCGTCGCCGCCGCGGAATTCCACCGCATTGGCCACACCGGCACGCTCGGCATTGCGTTCGGCAAAGTCGACCATGCGGAAAGACACGTCGCTGCCGAACACCGGCGCTGTAGGTTCGGTGATGGCGGCTTCGGCCTGGTCGAGCAGGCCGTCCCAGACATGGCCCTGGAAGGGCAGGTATTTCTGAAAGGCAAAACGGCGGTTGATGCCGGGCGCAATGTTGCAGGCGATTTGCGCGGCTTCAATCGCGATGGTGCCCGAGCCGCAGCAGGGGTCATAGAGCGGCACGCCTTCTTTACAGAGCTGATCCCATCCGCTGGCGGCAATCATGGCGGCGGCCAGGGTTTCCTTCAGCGGGGCATCACCCTTGTCTTCGCGCCAGCCGCGCTTGAAGAGCGGCTCGCCCGAGGTGTCGATGTAGACCGTGACGGTGTCCGTCGTCAGGTGCACGTAGACGCGCACGTCGGGCCAGCGCGTGTCGACGCTGGGCCGCACGTCGTCGAACTTGGCGCGAAAGCGGTCGGCGATCGCGTCCTTGATCTTCAGCGCCGCGAAGTTCAGGCTTTGCAGCGGGCTGTGCTGGGCCGTGATCTCGACCTTGAAGGTCTGCTTGGGCGTGAACCAGATTTCCCAGGCCACGTTGGCAGCTGCGTTGTAGAGGTCTTGTTCGCTGCGGTACTGGTTGTGCTGCAGCTCGATCAGCACGCGCTGCGCCAGCCGGCTGTGCAGGTTGAGCTGCAACGCGTCGCGCCACGAAGCCTGCAGCTGCACGCCGGCGCGCCAGGCTTTGCCGTCGATCCCGGTGACACGCTTGACCTCGGTGGCCAGCAGGGTTTCGACGCCTGCGGCGCACGGTAAAAAGAGTTGGAGTTGATTCATGACTGACTTTGAGGGGCGGGGCAGCGCGGCCTGATTGGGCGGCTAGAGTGATTTGCGCAGGTTGGCGGGCGCGATGCGGAGCGCCTCGCGGTACTTGGCCACGGTGCGGCGGGCGCATTCAATGCCCTGCTCCTTGAGCATTTCGGAAATCTGGTTGTCGCTGAGCGGCTTCTTGAGGCTTTCTGACGAGACAAATTGTTTGATGAGCGCGCGCACCGCTGTGCTGGAAGCATTGCCGCCGGTTTCGGTGCCGAGTGCGGAACCGAAGAAATACTTGAGCTCGAAAGTACCGAAAGGGGTGCCCATGTACTTGGCCGTGGTCACGCGGGAGATGGTGGACTCATGCAGGCCCAGTTCATCGGCGATTTCGCGCAGCACCAGCGGCCGCATGGCGAGTTCGCCGTGCGTGAAGAAGTTTTTCTGCCGTTCCACAATCGCGCTGCTTACGCGCAGGATGGTGTCAAAGCGCTGCTGGATGTTCTTGATGAACCAGCGGGCCTCCTGCAGGCGCTGCTGCAGCGCCTGGCCGCCCTGGCCTTTGTGCTGCTTGAGGGCATTGGCATAAATGTCGTGCACGCGAAGGCGCGGCATGACGTCGCCATTGAGCGAAACCTTGAAGCCCCGGCCCGATTTGATGACGATGACGTCGGGCACGATCAGGTTGCGCTCCACGTTCACAAAGCGGCGCCCGGGCTTGGGGTCGAGCCGGCCAATCACCGTGATGGCGCCCTTGATGGCGGCTTCGGTGAACCCACACAGGTGCGACAGGCGCTTGACATCGCGCTTGGCCAGCAGCTCCATGGGTTGCTTGCACATGGCAATGGCTGCGCGGGTTTCTTCGCAGTCCTTGCAGTCCAGCAGTTGCAGGCTCAGGCATTCCGCCAGGTTGCGCGCACCGACACCGGCAGGCTCCATGTGGTGCAGCAGCTTGAGCGCCATCGCAAAACGCTGCTCCAGCTCTTCCGCCTGCGCCATGTCATCTCTTGCAAGACCGGCCGCGAGCGACGCCAGGCTGTCTTCAAGGTAGCCGTCGTCGTTGAGCGATTCAATGAGGAAGTGCAGCGCGGCGCGATCTTCCTCCGACAGGCGCAAGCTCAGCGATTGCCGGTGCAGGTGGTCCTGCAGCGACTCATGGCTGCCCGTGAGGTCGGAGGCCTCGGCTTCGCTCTCTTCATTGTTGTTCTTGCGCGCCGGTGCGTCGCTTCCCCACTCGCTGTCGTCGGGCGTGGTTTCTACCGTGCCATCGCCTTCCCAGCTTTCCTCGAGCTTGGGCTCCGCACTGACTTCTGCGTCATTCGGGGCTGTAGCGCCAGTCTCGTCTGCGCCGCCAGCTATCGAATCCGTAGCAGATTCAAACTCGCGGCTGTCCTGGCTTACCGGCGTGTTGATGTGCTCCAGCCCAAACTCTTCGCGCACCGCCGTCTCTTCCGACACTTCCAGAAACGGGTTTTCGTCGAGCATCTGCTCGACCTCCTGGCTCAACTCAAGCGTCGACAGCTGCAACAGCCGGATCGACTGCTGCAGCTGGGGCGTCAGCGCAAGATGCTGCGAGACGCGGAGTGACAGGCCTTGTTTCACTGGATTTTCAAATGTGCGGAAAGATAAAACGACATGTCTTCGGCCAGCAGGGGCCGCGGAACTGGCTTCGCCAGGCCGCAGGCGCCGTCCCCAGAGGGGGAGAGGGAGCTACACGAAGTGAGCGACAACAGGGGGGAACCATCTTCACATCTTGAAGTGTTCGCCGAGATAGACTCTTCGTACATCGGCGTTGTTCACGATCTCGGACGGTGTGCCTTGCGCCAGCACATGGCCGTCGCTGATGATGTAGGCGTGGTCGCAAATGCCCAGTGTTTCACGCACGTTGTGGTCGGTGATCAGCACGCCGATGCCGCGCGATTTGAGGAAACCGATGATGCGCTGGATTTCGATCACGGCAATGGGGTCGATACCGGCAAAGGGCTCATCCAGCAGGATGAAGCGCGGCTGGGTTGCCAGCGCCCGCGCGATTTCGACCCGGCGGCGCTCGCCGCCCGAGAGCGCCGGTGCCGGTGAGTTGCGCAAATGATCTACCCGCAAATCCTGCAGCAGCGCGTCGAGCCGCGACTCGATGTCTGCGCGCCCCAGCGGCTTTCCGGTTTTGTCGAGCTGCAGCTCCAGCACGGCACGCACGTTTTCTTCGACCGTGAGCTTGCGGAAAATCGACGCTTCCTGCGGCAGGTAGCTCAGGCCCAGGCGGGCACGCAGGTGAATCGGCATGTGCTCGACCGACTCGCCGTCGATGGAAATTTCGCCTGCATCGGCGCGCACCAGGCCCACGATCATGTAGAACGAGGTCGTTTTGCCCGCGCCGTTGGGGCCCAGCAGGCCCACGACTTCGCCTTTTTGCACGGACAGCGAAACGTCCTGCACCACCTTGCGGCTGCCGTACGATTTTTGCAGACCTTGCGCAACAAGGCGGCTGGGGGTCAGGGCAGGAGCGGCCGGGGCCGCTGAAGTGTCAGTCACCACATCCATCTGTGCAGGTCTTTCTAGTTCTTTTCATTGCCCAGCGTCGTGCTGGGGCGCAGAACCGGGGCTGGGCCTGCGGGCGGCGCCGCGACGGGGGCCGAGGCTGTCGCGCGGGGTGACAGCATGGCGCGAACCCGTCCTGTGGGGTTGCTGGCCGTACGATTTTGCGCGCCCCCATCCACGGTGAAGACGTCGGTGTTGTTGTCGTAAACAATCAGGCTGCCGGTGGTTTCGTCCACCAGGGTGGCGCCGTTGTAGCGGCGCACCACCGCCCGCTTGATGAACTTCACCAGGTCTGCACGGCTGTCATATTCAATGCGTTCGCCTTCGCCTTCGATGTATTCGTCTACGCCGTCACGCTTTTTCCGGTAAAACGCCAGCTTGCCGGGCGCCGCGATGGACACCGCCTGCTGGTAGCCTTCGGGATCCTGCATGACGTCAACGCGCTCGCCGCGCACGATGGTCGTGCCCTTGGTGATCACCACATTGCCGGTAAAAACACTGGTTTGCTTCAGGTCGTCATAACGCAGGGCATCTGCCTCCGCATTCATGGGCTTGTCCCGGTCGGCTTTTTCGGCGCTGGCCGGGAAAGCCACCCCCAGCACCAGGATGACCGGCAGGATGAACGAAAAAATGGGGTGTTTCATAAGGCACGAATCTTGCTGCTTGGTGTTGGGCCATTGTAGCCATGCCAGCTCCGGGAATGGCTTGCACGGGGAATATTAGGGGCATAAAAAAACCCGCCGGAAATCGGGCGGGTTTTGTGAGCCAGTGTTTGGCGCGGCGCACGGCCGCAGGCGCTTTCTTTATTTGGCCTTGCGGGATTGCGCGATCAGGTGATCTGTGACCTGCAGCGCGCGGGTCATGGTTTGGGTCTGGTCCGACGAGGTGTAATAACGCCCCGCGATACCCAGCGACGGCACGCCGGCCACTTTGTAGCTATCCTGCAGCTGTGTGGCCTTGCGCGCCTTGGAGGCGACCGAAAAGGAGTTGTAGAACTCAACGAATTTGGCCTTGTTGAGGCCCTGCTTTTCAGCCCATGCAGCTATCAGTTCGGGCGTGTTGAGCGGTTGTTTTTCCACGTGGATCGTAGCAAACACCTTCTTGTGAAGTTCCTCAATTTTGCCCATGGCCTCAAGCACGTAATACAGGCGCTGCTGAGGTTCGAAATCGGGGCGGAAGGACACTGGAACACGCCGCACGGACACGTCCTTGGGGATCTGCTTCATCCAGGCTTCGAATTGCGGCTCGAAGGCGTTGCAATGGGGGCAGTTGTACCAGAAGAATTCCACCACCTCGACCCGGCCGGCGGCGGTCTCGGTCGGCGCCGGCTTGTCCAGCGTCAGGTAATCCTCGCCGTCCTTGAAGGCCTTGGCCTGGGCTTGCGCCAGGGTGGGCAGGGCGGCGACGCCGCCGAGGGCGGCTGCTGCCGAGGCGGCTGAAAACGAAAACTCACGGCGTTGCATCAGATTTTTCTCCTGGAATGACGGAAATAGCCCGGAAACCGCCCCTCTGGCGGATGCCTCGTGGCGCGGGGTATAGGGGTTTGTACACCAGCCTCGTGAAAAGTTCAGCCTATCGTTGGACGAGGGCTTCAGCGCTGGACCCGGACCAGCGCGGTTTCAATGGAATTGTTGTCCAGGCGCTCCTTGGCCTTGTCGGCATCTTCCTTCTTGTCGAAAGGGCCAAGGCGCACGCGGTACACGGTGCGGCCCGCCTGCTCGCGTTCCGACACTTTGGCCTGCATGCCCAGCAGCAACAGCTTGGCGCGTTGCTGTTCCGCATCTTCCGGCGTGCGAAAGGCACCGGCCTGAATGAAATAGCTGAAGGGATCCGCTCCCGGACCGGACGACAGGCCTTCGACCTTTGCCTTTGCCAGATCGCCCAGCGGATCGGCAGGTGCCGGCTTGGCCACCTTGGTCGGCGCCGAAGCGGCGGCCCTGGGGGCGGGCCCGGCGGAGGGGTCGGGTACCGGAACACCAGGCACTTCAACCGCTGCCGGAGGCGGCGGCTTGGGCTGGTTCTTGCCGGCCAGCGGGGCGTTCGGGTTCCAGTCCTTGTTTTTCTTGGCTTCAACAGCGTCGCTGTCGGGGTTGCGTGCCTGGCTCTTGTTCATGAAAGGAACCGGCACCTTGGTGATGTAAACCGCCACCGCCAGCGCCGCGCCCAGGCCGATCAGCGCGCCAATGATCAACCCCAGCAGGGTTCCGCCTCGTTGTGTATTCATACCTTGCCCACGTTCATTGCCTTGTCCTGAAATTCGCATGGTTTTCGCTACTGGTTACATCTTGCGCGGGGCGCTCACGCCCAGCACTGCGAGGCCATTGTGCAACACCTGCGCAGTCGCGGCGACCAGCGCCAGGCGTGCCTGCTTGACGGCCTCGTCGTCTACCAGGATGCGCTCGGCATCGTAATAGCTGTGATAGCTCGCCGCCAGCTCGCGCAGGTAAAAAGCTACATCGTGCGGTGCCAGGCCGGCGGCCGCATTGGCAAGCATGTCAGGGTACTTGGCGAGCAGCAGCATGAGTGCCTGGGCCTGCGGGCTGTCGAGTGCCGACAGGTCCACGGATTTCAGCTTCGCTTCGTCGCCGCCCTGGCCGGCCCAGATGGTGAGGATGGAGCAGATGCGCGCGTGCGCCATCTGCACGTAATACACCGGATTGTCATTGCTCTGTGCCAGCGCCAGGTCAATATCGAACAGGAACTCCGTGTCCGGCTTGCGACTGAGCAAAAAGAAGCGCACGGCGTCGGCGCTGGTCCATTCGATCAGGTCGCGCAGGGTGACGTAGCTTCCGGCGCGCTTGGAAATCTTGACCTCTTCGCCGTTGCGCACCACGCGCACCATGGTGTGCAGGACGTAATCGGGGTAGCCCTGGGGAATGCCTTCGCCGGCGGCCTGCAGCCCGGCGCGCACGCGGGCAATGGTGCCGTGGTGGTCCATGCCCTGGATGTTGATGGCCTTGCCGAAGCCGCGCTCCCACTTGGCCAGGTGGTAGGCCACGTCGGGGACGAAGTAGGTGTAGCTGCCGTCGCTCTTTTTCATCACGCGGTCTTTGTCGTCGCCGTAGTCGGTCGACTTCAGCCACAGCGCGCCGTCCTGCTCGTAGGTCTTACCGGCGTCTTTCAGTCTGGCCACGGCGCTATCGACACGGCCCGAGCTGTACAGGCTGGACTCAAGGTAGTAGTTGTCGAACCTGACCGAGAAAGCCTTGAGATCCAGGTCCTGCTCGTGGCGCAGGTAGGCCACGGCGAACTGGCGGATCGAATCGATGTCGTCGACATCGCCCGAGGCGGTGTATTCGCGGTCGTCCGACTTGACGGTCTTTTTGGCCAGAAAGTCGGCCGCGATGTCGGCGATGTAATCGCCGTTGTAGGCCGACTCGGGCCAGCCGGCGTCACCGGGCTTGATGCCTTTGGCGCGCGCCTGCGTGCTGGTGGCCAGGGTCTGGATCTGCACGCCTGCGTCGTTGTAATAGAACTCGCGCCAGACTTTCGCGCCCTGAGTGGCGAACAGGTTGCAGATCGCATCGCCCAGCGCGGCCTGCCGCCCATGGCCCACATGCAGAGGGCCGGTCGGGTTGGCCGAGACGAACTCCACGATCATCTTGCGCGCCGGGTCGGCGGGCTGTACGCCGAACTGCGCGCCGGCGGCCAGCACTTCGCGCACGGTCTCCTGCTTGGCGGCGGGCTTCAGGCGGATGTTGATAAAGCCCGGCCCGGCGATCTCGATCGCGTCCACCCAGCGCTCGAAGGCCGGAGCCTTCAGCAAAATGGCACGCAGGTCTTCCGCCAGCTGGCGTGGATTGAGCTTGAGCGGCTTGGCCAGCTGCATGGCGGCCGTGCAGGCGAAGTCGCCGTGGGCCGCCACCTTGGGGGATTCAAAGGCAGCTTTGTCGCCTGCGCCGGGGGAAAGGTCTTCCAGCCCCGCAGCCAGGGCCGCGAGCAGGTCTTTTTTAATCGAGAGCATGGGCTGATTTTACGGTTAAGCCATCTGCCGTTCGGACCCCTCAGATACCCGGTCATCGAATTTGCCCGGCGCGGCGTTATGTGTTGGAATTCCAGCCGGAACTCAAACCTGATTCCCCAACCCAATGGAGCCACCATGAAAAAGCTGTTATCCCTGATCGCCGCCGTTTTTGCCGTCTCGATGGCCTTGTCTCCGGTGGCGCACGCCGCGGACGCTCCAGCCAAAACCGCACAGCAAACCAAAATGGGTACCTGCAACAAGGACGCTGAAGGCAAGAAGGGCGACGAACGCAAGGCATTCATGAAAGAGTGCCTCAGTGCCAAGAAAGAAGCGCCAACGCAGCAAACCAAAATGAAAACCTGCAACGTCGACGCCAAGGGCAAAAAAGGCGACGAACGCAAAGCGTTCATGAAAGAATGCCTGAGCAAGTAAGCCAGTCGTATCCAGCCGAACCAGCCCGCCATGGATGTCATGGCGGGCTTTTTTTGTGTCAGCGATTTCTTGATGAGCGCTATTGAGTTGATAGCTGCTTGCGCCCATCCGCAAAGCGCAGGCGGCACTTTTTGCTTACAAATACACCGTCACATCTGTAGCAACTCCCCTTGCGCCGCCTGCTTGACCGCCTGTGTCAATCGTTGCGCCGCAACGGATTCACGTGCCCAGTGCTGCCAGTACAGCCGCACGTCGACCGTGCTGCCCGGCAGCACTTCCTGCAGCGGCGGCTTGCGGGTGCGCGCGGCCAGCAACAGGTCGGGCACCATGCCCCAGCCCATGCCAAGCTCCAGCGCAAGCTCGAACGCATCCACCGCCGGCACAAAGTGGCGCGGGTACAGCGCGTCGCGCAGCCCGAAATGCTGTTCAAGAAAAGTATCCTGCAGCGCGTCCTTGCGGTTGAAGATCACGGCAGGGCTGGCCAGCAGGCGATGGGCCAGCCGGTTCGGTGCGGCCTTGCCACCCGCCGCGGGCTCGTTCCACTGTGCCACCAGTGCGGGCGAGGCCATGCAGCGGTAACGCATCACGCCCAGCGGTTCAGCCACGCAGCCCCGCATAGCCTGCGCCAATGCAGTCACGCAGCCCGTGACATCTCCGCTTTTCAGGGCTTCGTGGGTGTGATCCTGATCGTCCACCACGACATCGAGCAGCAGGCCGTGAGTGTGCAGGGCTGTGGCCACGCCCGGCAAGAACCACGTGCTCAGGGAGTCGGCGTTCACCGCCACACTCAGGCTTTGCAGGCGCGCGGACTTTCCCCCGCCCTGCAGCCCGGCCAGCAGGTCGCCTTCCATGAGGCGAACCTGCCGGGTGTGCCCGAGCAAAGCCTGACCGGTCGACGTGGCGCGTACCTGTTTGCCGCGCACCAGGAGCCGCTGCCCCAGTGCGTTTTCTAGTGACTTGATGCGCAGGGACACGGCAGCCAGCGTCAGGCTCAGGGCCTTGGCGGCTTCGCCGAAACTGCCGTGCTCAATCACGGCGGCCAATGCTTCAAGTTGTCGGGCATCGAGCATGTTGTTAGGCACCTACTAAATCAATTAATAATTGACTAAAGCTAGTTTTAGTTAATTCTATTTAACTATTATGAACCCTGGCACACACTTGCGGCCATGAACCCGCTCACCGCCCCCGCCTTCCTGACCGGCATGGTCCTCAGCCTCTCGCTCATCATGGCCATAGGCCCGCAAAACGCCCATGTGATCCGCATGGGCCTGCTGCGCCAGCACCTCTGGCTGACGGTTGCCGTCTGCGTGCTGACTGACGTGGCGCTCATCGGCCTGGGTGTGATGGGGCTCGCACAGCTGGGCGGCCTGTCAGACAAACTGGTGGGCGCCATGACGGGCGCGGGTGCGCTGGTGCTGATGGTGTACGGAACACACGCGATGCGCCGCTTTGTGCAGCCGGCGCCGCAGGCGGCAGAAGGCGCGCCCCTTGTCGCCGAAGCCATGCCGCGCCGCAAAGCCATCGGGCTGGCACTGGCGCTGTCGTGGCTCAACCCGCATGCCTGGCTGGACACCGCCGTGGTCATCGGCACCGCATCGCTGGCTTACGCCCGGCCGGACAACGCCGTGTTCGGCCTGGGCGCTATCACGGGTTCATTGCTGTGGTTTACCGGCCTGGGCGTGGCGCTGTGGTGCGTGGGGCGTAAGCTCAACACGCCGGTCATATGGCGCGCCATGGACATGTTGGTGGCGCTGATGATGTGGGGCACCGCCTTCTGGCTGGTGCACGGCCTGTTTTCAGCCTGACGCCGGCTGCAGCACTGGCGTGCGCCTAACCAAAGCCACGGGCCAGAAAGACGGCAGCCAGCGGAATGAACGGCAGGATGTGCGCCTGCACCATCACCAGCCGCCGCGCTTGTTTGACTTCCAGCGAATCGGGCAGGGCACCGTTGGCGCGCAACTCCCGGCGCCAGCGCGAAAACATCATGGTGGGCTTGATGGAAATCAGCCCGATCACCAGGAACATGACGAGCTTGACGTACAGCAAGGGGTTATGGGCGTACCAGGCCGCGCCCTTGCTGCCCAGAAACACGCGCGCCAGGCCGGTCAGGAACACCGCGCCGGCCGAGATGCCGTAGACCATGTCGATCTTGCCGAGCCTCTCGATCACGGCGGCGTCCAGCCACTCGGTGCGGCACAGCGCCGCCTCGCTCGCCAGAAAAACCACCATGGTGAGAATCGCCAGCAGGTGGGCATAGGCCAAAAGAGATTCGAGAACCATCGTCGGGATCCTTTCCAGTCAGGGTTTTGCGGCGGCTGGCGACGAGCACCAGAACTCCGGTTGGCTGTAATGGTGTTTCAGAAAATCCAGCCACAGGCGAACCCGCAGGGGCAAGTGTTTGCGTTGCGGAAATACGGCGTAAATACCGTTGGGCGGCGCGGCAAAATCCTCCAGCACCGCTACCAGCTGGCCGGCGGCAATTTCCGCCTCGACCTCCCAGGTGCTGCGCCAGGCAATGCCGTACCCTCCCAGGCACCAGTCATGCAGGACCTGGCCGTCCGAGCAGTCGAGCGGCCCGCCCGGCTTGAGATGGATCAATTCGTCCTGGACCCGGAACGCCCAGCCCCGCGTTTGCGAGGCGTCGCTGGACAGCGTCAGGCAGTCAAATTTCGCCAGCTCGCTGGGGTGCTGGGGCGTGCCGTGGCGGGCCAGGTAAACCGGCGTGGCCACGCACAGCCGGCGGTTGTCAGCCATGCGCACACTCACCAGCGAAGAGTCCGGCATGTCGCCGACGCGCACTGCGCAGTCAAAACCCTCGCCGGCCAGGTCAACCACCCGGTCGCTCAGGTTCAGCGAGATCGTGACATCGGCATGCACTTCGCGAAAGCGCGTCACCAGCGGCGCCACATGGCGGCGGCCAAAGCCGGCCGGCGCGGTGATGCGCAGATGCCCGCTGGCCTTGACGCCGCCGGCCGATACGCTGGCTTCGGCGTTGGCAAAATCAATCAGCAGGCGCTGGCAGTCTTCAAGAAAGGCGCTGCCTTCGTGTGTGAGCGTGATGCGCCGGGTGGTACGCACCAGCAACTTGACGCCCAGGCGGCCTTCCAGTGCATCAAGCCGCCGACCCATGATGGCAGGCGCCACGCCTTCGGCGTTCGCGGCGGCAGTCAGGCTGCCGCGCGTCGCAACCGACACGAACGATTCAAGCTGCTTGAGTTTGTCCATGCTGGATTATGTCTATGAACGTCTGAAATCAGACGTTTTTAGCATTGATTCCAGTACTTCCCACCCAGGACGCACGGTGCGTGCGTCCTCTTACACTTTTTTAATAACTCAGCCGTGCCACCGACCGCAAGACGTCCGGTGTGGTGGTCGGCAGGCCAAAAAATTCCAGGTAGGCCGGGATCTGCTCGA
The DNA here is from genome assembly GCF_056403595.1 of Polaromonas sp. P2_G11. NCBI lineage: Bacteria > Pseudomonadati > Pseudomonadota > Betaproteobacteria > Burkholderiales > Comamonadaceae > Polaromonas > Polaromonas sp. P2_G11. The sequence goes on from NZ_JBFUFE010000004.1 coordinate 583,869, forward strand.
ACAGCATGTCCGAACCCACCTGCACGGTGCAACCTCGCGCCTTGGCCGCCGCCAGAAACGCGGTCATTTCCGACTTCATGACCACTTCGCCCACAAAACTGCTGGCTGCGATACGTGAAACGTCCATGGGCAAGGGATCGCCTTCATTCATGCCCATGGGCGTGGCATTGACCACCAGGTCGTAACCCGCCGGGTCGTTGGAGCCAGTGGAAAGTTCCAGTGCCGTGTAGTGCTGGCGTAGCCGCCCTGCCAGGGCCTGCGCAGAGTCCGCATTGACGTCGCACAGCCCCAGCGCGCGCGCGCCGGCCTTGGCCAGGGAAGCCGCGATTGCCGAGCCCACGCCGCCGCTGCCGACGACCAGGGCACGTTTGCCGCGCGGATCAAAGCCCTTGCGCTGCACACCGCGCACAAAGCCCTCCCCATCGAACATGTCGCCCACGAGCTTGCCGTTCGCGTCGCGCTTGACGGCATTGCAGGCGCCGGCGATGCGTACCGTGGGTGTGGCTTCGTCCAGCAAATCGACTGTCGTGACCTTGTGCGGCATGGTGATCAGCGCGCCTAGGAAATTCTCCAGGCAAGACACCGACCGCAGAAAGGCCGGGTAGTCTTCGGCCTTGCAACCCATGGGCACGACCACCGCGTTCACTCCCGCCTGTTCAAAGTAGGGGTTGTAGATCATCGGCGCCTTGAAGGAATGCGTCGGGTAGCCGATGTGGGCGATGAGTTCGGTATGGCCGTTGATCATGGAGGTTCCAGAAATTTGCAGTTAAAACCGCTGTTGAAAATAACGCCGAATAATCAGTGCTGACGGTCATTCGCCGGCAACAAAGACGCTTTTGACGATCAATACAGGCCAGGGGTGCCACCGCCGTCCACAGCGATGGCCGTGCCTTGAATGTGGCGGGCACTCTCCGAACACAGGAATATCGCAAGTGCGGCGACATCCTCGGGCGTACCCAGCCGGCTGAGTCCCTCGCGTGCGATTTGCGCTTGTCGTTCTTCTTCGACGGGTTTTCCACTTGCGGCTGCACGCTGCTGAAACAGCTGCGCTACACGGCCGGTTTCAGTCAAGCCCGGAAGAATGGCGTTGACATTGACGCCGTCCCGCTTTCCAAGCCCGGACAGGCCCTTGGTGAAGTTGTGCATCGCAGCGTTGACCGACCCACCGATCAGGAAGCCCGGGTCGGGCGTACGGGCAGCGCCGCCAATGATGTTGACAACGTGCCCACCCGCAGTTTTCAGCATCGGCCAAAACAGGCGGCACAGGTTCACACAGCCGAAGAACTTCAATGCAAAGCCGTCATGCCATGCGTCCTCCGGAAGATCCAGAAACGCACCGGCGCGCGTGGCACCCGCGGAATTGACCAACACGTCACAGCGTCCAAATCTTTCGGACACCAGGGTGAATACCGCTTTGCAACCTTCTTCGCCTCGAAGATCCGCAGCGCATATCTCAGGGCGGATTGCTCCGGTACTGGCAATCGCATCCGCGGCAGTCTTCAGGTTCTCAATGGACGATGCGGCCAAAACGGTCTGTGCACCGCGTGCAGCAAACGCAGCGGCGATGCCATGGCCAATGCCCCGGCTGGCGCCACTTATGACGATGACTTTTCCAGCGAACTCCTGTGACATGGCCGCTCTCTTTCTGATGATTTACGAAACCCTTGCGGCATTGATCGCCGAAACAGCGGCGCGCAAAGCCAGCAGGTAGCTGTCAGCGCCAAAGCCGCAGATCTGCCCCTTGACGATTTCGGCGAACACCGACACATGGCGGAAAGGCTCACGGGCGTGGATGTTCGACATGTGAAGCTCGACAACCGGCACGGTGAGGATGGCCAGGGCGTCGCGGATGCCGTAGCTGTAATGCGTCCAGGCGCCGGCGTTGATCAGCACGGCGTCGACCTTGTCGGTGAATGCCTGGTGAATCCGTTCGCACATGTCGCATTCGCTGTTGGTCTGGAAATGTTCCACCTCGGCGCCGAGCTCCCGGCCCAAAGCCTGCAGGCTGGTGTTGATTTCGTCCAGCGTGATGGTGCCGTACTGCGCCGGATCGCGCTTGCCGAACATGTTGTGGTTGATGCCGTGAAGCATGAGCACTTTCATGGTGATTTCTTTCCTGGTGGTTGACGTTGTTTGTGGTGGTTTGATTTGCATGTGGGAGGGTCGAGTTGCTTAAAAAACGGGCAACTCGATCACCTGGCCGGTTTGGGCGGCCTGTGCGATGGCCTCGGTGACGCGCAGGTTCAGCAGGCCGTCGCGGGCACTGACCAGCGGCGGTGCTTCACCACGAATGACGGCGCCGAAGTGCTCCAGCTGGTGCTTGAGGGGATCGTCGCGGACCATGTCGGCCACGCTCTCGTCAAACGGCTTCCACCAGGAACGGTCTTCCGGCCTGGGATAGCTTTTCAGGCGCATGGTCGGAATCGACAGGCTTCCGTTGGTGCCCGAAATCACGTAGCAGTCTTCGTCGCCATAGCTTGGGTAGGCCTTGTTTTCCCGGGAGGTTTGCTCCCAGCTGCGCGCGCAGGCGGCGGTGTCCGACAGCATGAAGCTGCCCAGCGCGCCGTTGGCAAAACGCAGATTGATGGCCACCGTGTCTTCCACCGGAAAACCGCGTGTGGCATTGGAGGCAAAAGCCTGCACCGCCACGATGTCACCGCACAGCATGCGCAGGTTATGCACCTCATGGATCATGTTCAGCAAAATGGGGCCGCCGCCGATCTCGCGGCGCCATGGCGCGTCTTCATAGTAGCGGTCGGGCTTGAAGAATGTGGCGCTACCCATCACGGCGACCAGCTTGCCGAGTTTTCCCGAATCCACGATTTCCTTCGCCTTGGCCATGATGGGGCTGTGCGCGCGGTGGTGGCCTATCAGTACCTTGGCGCCCGTTTCAGCGACCGCCTTGACCAGCTGTTCGCCTTCGGCCAGCGTGGGTGCGATGGGTTTTTCCAGCAGGATGGGAACGCCCGCCTTGATGCACTGCAGGGCCTGCGGCACGTGCAGCTGGTTCGGCGTCGCAAGGATCACGCCGTCGGGCCGGTCTCTGGTGAACAGCTCGTCCAGCGATTGGTAGAGGGGCACACCCGCCTTGGCGGCGATAGCCTTTGCCGCCGGCGCAGGATCGACAATGGCCGAAAGGATGCACGTAGGGCTCTCTTGAGCCACATCCATGTGGGCGAGACCGATGTAGCCGGCCCCTGCGACAGCGATGCGGATTTTGCTCATGAAGGAAGATACCCGGAACCGGAATGAAAGAACAGGCCGGCCGGCGCTCCGGTGCGCTGGGCCGGCCGGGGCGTGAAATCCTATTTGCGCAGTTTGGCGAGCTCTGCCTGCAGCGCGCCGACCACATCGGCACCCACGATGGCTGAGTGCTTCTCGATCACGGGCTTCATCTTCTCGCGGAATTTAGCCATCTCCGCGGGACTGAACTCGCTGACCTGCATGCCGTTCTTCTTCAGGTTTTCGAGCGCAGTGCCGGACTGTTCACGCGAGGCCTTGCGCTGGTACGCAGCAGCTTCGGCGGTCGCATCCGAGAATATTTTTTTCTCATCATTGCTCAGGGTGTCCCACAGCTTTTTGCTGACAATGACGGTTTGCGGGTTGTACTGGTGGTTGGTCACCGCCAGGTACTTTTGCACTTCGTAGAACTTGTTCGCGTTGATGACCGTGAACGGGTTTTCATGGCCGTCAATGGCCTTTTGCTCCATCGCGGCATAAACCTCGGGAAAAGCCATGGGCGTCGGATTGGCGCCCAGGGCGGTCACCCAGTCGATGTTGATGGCATTGGGAATCACGCGCAGTTTCAGGCCGGCAATGTCGTCCACCTTGGTGATGGGGCGCTTGCTGTTGGTGATGTTGCGAAAACCGAGTTCCCAGTAGGCCAGCCCATGGATGTTTTTGGCATCGAGCCTGGAGAGCATCATTTTCCCGAAGGGCCCGTCCACCACGGCATCGGCTTCCTGCGAGCTGGCAAACATGAACGGAAAATCGAAAACGGCAAATTCCTTGGCCTGACTGGCCAGGATGCCGGAATTCATCACCACCATTTCCAGCGTGCCGCCTTGCAGCGCGGAGATGTTCGGTGCATCGCCGCCCAGCACGCCACCGGGGAAGAGGTTGACCTTGATCTTGCCGCCCGATTTCGCTGCCACGGTTTCAGCGAATTTTTTCATGCCCAGCACAATCGGGTGGCCGTCCGGGTTTTGCGTGGCGAACTTGACGGTGCGTTCCTTGATGTCCTGGGCTGAGGCCATGCCGAAGGCCGCCAGGGCGACGGTAGTGAGGACGGATTTGATAAACAGGCGTTTCATGGTTGTCTCCGGTTTCTTTGAGGGGATGAGGTGTCACGGTACGCTTTGACGTGGCTGCCGGCCGTGGCGTACCCAGCACGCCCGGCAGCGCGGAAAGTTGTCAGCCGCCGTAGAACCAGCGCGCCGGAATGATGACGATTTGCGGGAAAGCCACCATCAGGAACATGATGGCGAACTGGGCCCACATGAAGGGCAGCACGCCCTTGGTGACTTCGTCCATGCTCACCTTGCCCACCCCGGCCACCGTGTTCAGCACCGTGCCCACTGGTGGGGTGATCAGCCCGATGGCGTTGTTGATGATGAACAGCACGCCAAAGTACACCGGGTCAATGCCGGCGGCCTTGACGACCGGCATGAGCACCGGCGTCAGCAGCAAGATGGTGGGCGTCATGTCCAGCGCGGTTCCCACCACCATCACCAGCACCATGATGGCCAGCATCAGCAACTTCGGGCTGTCCAGAAGCGGTTGCAGCAGGGCAACCACCTGGCCCGGTATCTGCGCTACCGTGATCAGCCAGGCCGACACCATGGCCGCAGCCACCAGGAACATCACGATCGCGCTGGTCTTGGCGGCGCCCACGAACAGCGGGTAGAGCTTCCTCAGCGTGAGCTCCTTGTAGACGAGTACGGAAACCAGCGTTGCGTACACCGCGGCAACCACGGCAGCCTCGGTCGGCGTGAAGATGCCGAACTTCAGGCCGAACACCACGATCAGCGGCAGCACCAGCGCCCAGGTCGACTCCTTCAACGCCACCAGGACTTCTGCGCGGCTCTTGCGCGGCGGGGCTTTCACCACTTCCTTGCGCACCAGCCACCACCAGGTCAGCCACAGCGACAGCCCCAGCAGGACACCCGGAAAAATCCCGGCCAGGAACAACTTGGAAATTGACACATTGGCTGCCACACCGAAGATGACAAAGGCAATCGAAGGCGGGATGACCGGCGCGATGATGCCCGCCGATGCAATCAGCCCTGCGGAGCGCGCCTTGTCATGGCCGGCGGCCACCATCATGGGCAGTAAAAGCGACGCCAGCGCAGCCGCATCGGCCACTGCAGAGCCCGACAGCGCCGCCATGATGACTGCCGCCACGATCGTGACATAGCCCAGACCGCCCTTGATGTGGCCGACCAGGGCCATGGCGAGGTTGACGATGCGGCGCGACAGGCCACCTGCGTTCATGACCTCGCCGGCGAGCATGAAAAAGGGCACGGCCAGCAGCGGAAAGCTGTCGGCGCCGTTCACGACGTTCTGTGCCAGGATCTGCGCGTCGAACATGTCGAGATGCCACATCAATGCAGCACCACACAGCAGCAGGGAGAACGCGATCGGGATGCCCAGCGCCATGGCGGCAAGCAGCGATCCGAGGAATATAGCGATGGTCATGCCGGACCTCCTTCATGCGGTTGGTCTTCGGATTCCCTGATCATCATCAGCTCGCCGTCCCCGGTCTTGCCGCTGAGCAGCCGGATCAGATCCCGCAGCAGCAACAGGCCGCCGAGCACGGCGAACACCATGCCCGAGCCATAGAACCAGCTCATGGACACTTCCATCACGGCACTGGTGGTGGTCCAGTTGATCTTGACCTGCTCCCACGCACCGCGGAACATCAACCAGCAGGCAAAAAGCATGAGCAGATAGCTGATGCCGAGGCATATTTTTTTGCCCCTGGGCCCCAGGCGACCCACCAGCATGTCGGTGCCCAGATGCCCGCGCTCGTTGATCGCCACCACGGCACCGAGAAAGGTCAGCCAGACGAACAGCCAGCGAGACAGCTCCTCTGACAGATTGATGCCCGAGTTGAAGCCATAGCGCAACACCACGTTGCCGAACACCAGCACCACCATCAGTGCCAGGAACAGCGCAATCACGCCATCCAGCACCCGGCAAAACCGGTTTATCCATTTGTCCATGTTGTCTCCTTTTTATGCGTGGCCGCGCGCGCGGCCGTCCAGCGCCAAGCCTGTTGAGGACTGTCTTAACCCATAATGTACGAACTAGTTAGTTTTAAACGAATCAGTAGAAACCCGACATGCCCGCCCCTGGCCGGCGGCGATCCGGAACTTATTTGCGCACGAAGCGCACGATCATTTCGATGATGCTGTCGCGCCGCGCCGTCATGGCGCGTCCCGACTGTGTGTCGCTCTTGAAGATCAGCCCGAAGGTGTGCTGGTTGGACACATTGAAGAATGTCAGCGCGGAAATCGATGCATGGATGTCGATCGGGTCCAGGCCCGTACGGAATATGCCCGCCGCCACGCCGCGCTCGTAAAGCTTGCGGATGGCATCGATGGCCGGCACATTGAGTTGCTGGATGATTTTGCTTTGCGCCAGGTAGCTGCCGCGCTCCATGTTCTCGGACATCACCAGCCGGATATAGCCCGGGTTGCTGTGGTGATGGTCGAAGGTAAATCCCACCAGGCGGCGCAGCGCATCTTCCGGCAGCAGGTCTTCCAGGTGCAGTTCCGCCTCGATGCTGCGCATGCGCCGGTACGACTCCTCCAGCACGGCGAGGTACAGCCCCTCCTTGCTGCCGAAGTAGTAATAGATCATGCGCTTGCTGGTCCGGGTGGCCGCCGCGATCTCGTCGATGCGTGCGCCGCTCAGGCCCTTCTCGGCGAATTCGGCTGTGGCCACTTCGAGGATCCCGGCCATCGTGCGTGCCGGGTCGTTGGTGCGCGTGGCCGTCTGCACAACCGGGGCCTTCCTTTTGCGCGCACGCACCTTGGCCGAAGCTGCCTGCGAATGTACTGTTTCGTCCATTCGCGCAGTATAGGGGGCAGGCTGAGCTCATGTCATACCAGCGCAATGGTGATGCGTTCAATCGCGGCGCGTGTGTCGGGCCGCACGCCGCGCCACCATGCAAAGGCTTCGGCTGCCTGCTCCACCAGCATGCCCACGCCATCGGCCAGCCGCCGGGTTCCCGCGTTTTGCGCCAGGCGCAAAAACGGCGTGAGCCCTTTGCCGTACGCCAGTTCGTAGGCCAGGCAATCGGGAGCGAACACGCTCGCCGGCACCGGCGGCAGTTCGGCGCGCAGGCTTGCTGAGGTGGCATTGAACACCACGTCAAAGGTCTGCCCCGCCAGATCCGGATAGCCGCAGCCGCGGACGTTTGCCTGGGCCGCGCCCATGGCCTGTAGTTCATGTGCCCTGGCAACCGTGCGGTTGGCAATCACCAGTTCGGCCGGGGCCTGCGCGAGAAACGGCAGCAACGCGCCCCGGGCCGCTCCGCCGGCGCCCAGCAGCAGCACGCGTTTGCCTTGCAGTTGGCAGCCCAGGTTGTGCGTGACGTCGCGCACCAGGCCAACACCGTCGAAGTTTTCGGCAATCACGCGTGTGCCTTCAAACTTCATGGCATTGGCTGCCCCCGCGAGCTGCGCCCGCTCCGAGCGTTCGGTGGCATAGGCAAAGGCGTCGAGCTTGAAGGGCGCGGTAATGTTCATGCCTTTGCCGCCCAGAGCGCGGAAGGCATCCACGGCGCCGTTGAACCCGCCTGGCGGCCCTTCGATAGCCGTGTATTCCATGTCCTGCCTGCTAGCCTGCGCGAACATGCCGTGGATCAGCGGCGATTTGCTGAACCCTATCGGGTTACCGATGACGGCATAGCGGTCGGTCATGGCTGCACCTCTGCATACAGCACGCCGTCGCGCTCCATCGCGTCAATGTCGGCAGCGCTATAACCGACGCTCGCGGCGATCTCGCGGTTATGTTGGCCCATGCCGGGTGCAACGCAGGCAGGCGAGGTGTCGCACTCCGAAAACCTGAAAGGCAGGTTGGGCAGGCGTATTTTTCCCAGCACCGGGTGGTCTTGCTCAATCACCATGTTGCGTGCCTGAATTTGCGGGTCGTTCAGCACTTCCTCGATGTTCTGCACTTTGGCGCTGGGTACATCAATCGCGTCCAGCGCGGCCAGGCATTCGGCCACAGTGCGGCCCGCTACCCAGCCTTTCGCCAGGGCGAGTATTTCTGCACGGTTCTCATTGCGCCCCGCAGCGCTGTGAAAGCGCGCATCAAGCGCCAGTGCTTCACCGCCGATCAGCAGGGCAAAACGCTTCCAGGCGTCGTCGACCTGCGCGGCAATCACGAGGTAGCCGTCGCTGGCGGCAAACACGCCGTACAGCGTGCTTTGCGGCATGTCGTGGCCGGTTTGCTGCGGAATTTCCTTGCCGCCCGAGAGGGTGTAGCACTGCACCGCATAGTCGTGCATGGACACCAGGCAGTCGTACAGGGACAAGTCAATATGCTGGCCCCTGCCCGACTTGATGCGGCCCAGCAGCGCGGCACATACCGCCGCCACGCCATGGATGCCGGTATACATGTCGCCCAGTGAAACGCGCAGCAACGGCGGTGCGCTGCCGGGCTCGCCGACCATGGCCATGATGCCGCTCTTGGCCTCGGCAATCAGGCCGAAGCCGGCACGGTGCGCGTCGGGGCCGGTATGGCCATAGGCGGAGATCGAGCAGTACACCAGGCCAGGGTTGCGCCGGGACAGCTCTTCGTAGCCCAGGCCGAGTTTTTTCAATGCGCCTGGGCGGTAGTTCTCGACGAACACATCAGCTGCGTCGGTGAGCTTGTGCATCATTTCCAGGCCGCGCGGGTCCTTGAGGTTGATGCACAAACCCTTCTTGCCCATGTTCTGCTGCAAAAAGTAGCCGCTTTGTCCCTTGATGAAGTAAGCGTGGGCGCGTCCCGCGTCCCCGTCCTTGGGCCGCTCGACCTTGATGACGTCTGCGCCCATCGCTGCCAGGCAGCGCGACAAATAGGGCCCAGCCAGGAAATGGCTGTAATCGACGACGCGGATGCCCGCCAGCGGCAGCGCTTGTGTAGTTTTATCCATAAAAACCTGAGTTCATCCTTGTATAGCGTGCGCAAGCGGCTATGTTTTTGATAGCAAGTCATTTTTCAGACGATGGCCGGCGCGGCACCATCAGGCGGTGCTCGCCCTTTTGCACCACCTGCCCGGCCTGGTTGATCAGCTCGGCCGGCAGCACCACGATGCCCCAGCCCGGCTTGCTCTTCGAGGGCCGCATGCTGTCCACACGAAACTTCACGTGCAGCGTGTCATTGATCTTGATGGGCAGCAGGAAGTCCCAGGTCCAGCCCAGCGACATGCCAGGCAGGAAGCGGTATTCGCTCTGGGTTTTCAGGCCGTCGGCAACCGACAGCCCCATCAGGCCGTGCGCAACGCGGCAGCCGAAGTGCGAGGCATTGGCGTAGGCCTCATCCATATGCACCGGCGTGAAGTCGCCGGTGAGTTCGGCGTAGGCATCAATGCGCGCGGCGGTGAAGGTATAGGACGGGCTGGTGCACTCGTCACCGACCTGTGCGTCGTCCCAGTATTTTTCCGGCGTGGCGAACTGGATGTTGGGGTTAGGCATGAGGCGCCTTTCAGGCCGTGGCGGCTCTGGGATTGACGGCCAATACAGCAGACACGCTGCCGGCACTGGCCTGGATCAGCTCGACGGCCAGGCCATCGGGCAGTTGCAGCCAGTTGCGGCCCTGGGGCAGTTGCTTGACGCCCCATGCCTTCGCCTCGGCCAAGGCGGCCTCCAGGTCGTCAACCATGATGCCCAGATGCGCCAGCCAGCCAGCGTCGTTGGATGGCGCCGCCACAAAGCCGGGCGTACTCATGAGCTGCAGGCCACCGATCGTCCAGTACTGGTGCGGTGCATCGGCGGGTCCGTCGACCTCGCGCGCATCCATGCCCAGCACCTCCAGGAAGAAGTTGATGTGCCACTGGATGTCTTTGACGCGTACCGCAACGTGTTCTACATAAGACTTTTGTTTGTGAGGGGCCATGGTGTGCTCTTTTGAATCGCGTTGACGAGGCTGTGCGCGCTCAATACCCTTGATGCAGGCCACCAGGGCCTGGTTGACGGGCGTGGGTACGCCGCATTTCGCGCCCTGGTGCACCACCGCACCGTTCACAAAGTCGATCTCGGTGATTGAGCCCTTCTCCAGGCTTTGCAGCATCGAGGTCTTGAAGGCGTAGGGCAGGCCCTCGCCCGCCTTGACCCACGGCTGGCGCGGGTCGGTGGTGGCCAGCGTGATGCCGCTGGCTTTCGCCACCGCCATTGCTTCGGCCACGGCCGCAATGCCGCAGGCCTCAAGCTCGGGCACCTGGTACATCTCGCCATAGGGCAGGCGCGTGGCGGCGCTGACAGCGCCGGTGGCCACATTGACCAGCAGCTTGTCCCAGATGGTGCCGATGATGTTGCGGCTGACGGTGGTGTCGAGCCCGGCGGCGTTGAAGGCGGCGGCAATGCGCTGCACGCGCTCCGTGATGCGGCCGTCCAGTTCGCCCAGGTGGGTGTCCTTGCCGCGCGTTCCAATCAGCACATGCCCGGCGCCGAGCTGCGTGCCGCCCGCATAAGTTTTGCCGGCCAGCACACGCTCGCGGCCCACGATGCTGCCCAGGATGTCTTCGTGTCCCAGCCCGTTTTGCAGCGACAGAACGACCGTGTCCGGCCCCAGCAGCGACAGGGCTGCCTCCATGGCCGGGCGGGTGTCGAAGGACTTGACCAGCACGATCACCAGGTCCACCGCACCGGTGTCCATGGCCACGCCCGTAGCGGAGATCGCGGCATGCACCTGCACGCAACGGTCTATGCCGCCATCGCGCAGGATCAGCCCGCGGCTGTTCAGGGCCTCGACCTGCGCAGCATTGCGGTTGATGAGCCAGACCTCGTGGCCCGCCTCCGTCAGCACGCCGCCCAGTGCACCGCCCAGCGCGCCGGCCCCCAGAACACAAATCTTCACTGCACAACTCCTTCGTGATTCAGGAGCGAATTCTGGGTGGAGCCACCCATGTCGTCCATGCAATGAAGGCAATACTAATCATTGCGTATAACAATAGAGGTATGGAAAAAGACCTGGATCTGCTGGACATCAAGCTGCTGCGGCTGCTGGACCAGCTCTACACCACCCGCAGCGTCACCCGGTCGGCCGAGGCCTTGGGGCAAAGCCAGCCCACGGTCAGCATCTGGCTGGCGCGCCTGCGCAAGCAGCTTGGCGACCCGCTGTTTGTGCGCACGGCCGAGGGGATGCTGCCCACGCCGCGCACCGATATGCTGATTGCCACGGTGCGCGAAGTGCTGGGCGGGTTGCAGCGGCTGGCCCAGTCAGAGGCTGCCTTTGAACCGTCTACGGCGCAGCGGCGCTTTCGCATCTGCATGACCGACGCCAGCCACGTCACGCTGTTGCCCCGGCTGCTGTCCCACGTGCGGGCGGTGGCGCCGGGCGTGGCGCTGGAAGCCGCGCGTATCGATGCCGGCCTGGCGCATGCCCTGCAAGCAGGCGAGGCCGATCTGGCTGTCGGCTTTCTGCCCTGGCTCGACACCGGCTTCTACCAGCAGACGCTGTATGGCCAGGACTGGATTTGCCTGGCCAATGCCCGGCATCCGCGGGTGGGCAGCGAATTGGGCGCCGACTGGAGCCTGTCGGTCTACCAGGCTGAGGCACATATCGGCATCAGCTCCGGCACGGGCTACCAGCTGCTGGACAGTGCCCTGGCGTCACAAAACATCTCACGCCGGGTGCTGCTGGAGCTGCCGGGCTTTCTGGGCCTCTCGGCCATTTTGTCCACCACCGACCTGATCGCCACGCTGCCGCGCCACATCGGCGAAACCCTGGCCCGCGCCGCCGACCTCCAGGTGCTGCCCTGCCCGCTGGCGATTCCCGGATTTACCGTGAAGCAACACTGGCATGCCCGCTACCACCACGACCCGGCCTCCCGGTGGCTGCGCAGCGTGTGTGCCGAGTTGTTTATGAAAAGTGCCACCAGCCCTTTATAGCTGTGCGCGAGTAGCTACATTTTTTATAGCAACAAAACTCAGCGCGTCACCCGGTTGGCTTGCAGAGCCTGGATGGCGTCCTCGTCATAACCGAGCTCCCGCAGCAGTTCGCGCGTGTGCTCGCCCAGCCTGGGCGGGTTCAGGCGCACCCCGGGACGTTTGCCGCCCAGGGTCAGCGGCAGCAGCACGGTGGCGCTTTCCTGTCCCGCGCGGGCGCCGTCAGTCAAGGTGATGGGCGCCAGCCCGCCCGTGGCCTTGAGGTGCGGATCGTCAAACAAATCCTGCGGCCGGGTGATGGGCGCAAAGGGCAACGCATGCTTTTCAAACACAGCGCCCAGTTCGGAGGCGCTGTGCCCGGCCAGGTGCGAGCGCAGCAGGGGCATCAGCCACTCGCGCGCAATTACGCGCTCGTTGTTGGTCAGCAGCCGCGGGTCGGCCCGCAGCTCTTGCAGCCCAAAGGCCTCACAGAAAACGGCCCACTGCGTGTCGCTGACCACGGCCAGGAAAATCTGCTCGCCGTCCCTGACCGTGAACACGTCGTAGATCGCCCAGGCCGAAATGCGACTGGGCATGGGTGCGGCAGGCTGGCCGGTCACGGCAAACTGCATCATGTGCTGGGCCACCAGAAAGACATTGTTTTCAAACAGCGCGGCCTGCACCTCTTGGCCCTTGCCCGTCTTCTCGCGTGCGGCCAGTGCGGCCATGGCACCTATGGCGCCGAACATGCCACCCATGATGTCGTTGACGCTGCTGCCGGCACGCAGCGGGTCGCCAGCGCGGCCCGTCATGTAGGCCAGGCCACCCATCATCTGCACCACTTCGTCGAGGGCGGTGCGGTGGTCGTAGGGCCCCGGCAGAAAGCCTTTATGGCTGACATAGATCAAGCGCTCGTTGAGCTGCGAAAGACTGGCGTAATCCAGGCCAAGCTTCTTCATGGTGCCGGGCTTGAAGTTCTCGCTGACGATGTCGGCCGTGGCAACCAGCTTGAGCACCAGCTCGCGGCCCTCGGGTGTCTGCAGGTCGACGGCGATGCTTTTTTTGTTGCGGTTGAACAGGGGGAAAAATCCCGCACCGGAGCCGAGCAGCTTGCGGGTGTTGTCTCCCATGATCGGCTCGACCTTGATGACTTCGGCTCCCAGGTCGGCCAGCAGCATGCCGCAGGTCGGGCCCATGACCATATGGGTGAATTCGACGACTCGCAGGCCTGCATAGGGCAGGCCTTGTTCGCCGGATACGCTGGCTTCAGCCATGCAAACGTCCTTGTACAAAGTCTTTGGGGAGGCCCGCTTCGGGCGTCATGCCATAAAGCGGTTCGCCCGGCAATCCGGCCTTGAGCGGCTCGCGCGCAGCCATCAGTTTTGCAAGGTCCACACCCGTGGAAACGCCCATGGCTTCAAACATGAAAACCAGGTCTTCAGTGACCACATTGCCCGACGCGCCCGGTGCATAGGGGCAGCCGCCCAGGCCGCCCAGCGAAGCATCGAAGGTGCGCACGCCCTCTTCATACGCAGCCAGGCAGTTGGCCAGGCCCAGGCCACGCGTGTTGTGCATATGCGCAGCGCCTGCCTTGTTGCCAAGCTCGGCGCGCAGGCGCCTGAAGAGGCGGCGCACCTGCGCGGGGTTGGCATAACCGACCGTGTCCGACAAACCCGACTCATCAGCACCGGCAGCGACGCATTGGGCGGCCAGCCGGATCACATCGTCTTCAGGCACTACGCCCTGCAGCGTGCAGCCGAACGCTGTCGAGATGGCGGCCTCCAGCTTGACCTGCGGTGCAAGCTCACGGCGCAGGCCGGCAATGGCCCGCACTTCTTCGACCATCTCTTCGCGCGTCTTGCGCACATTGGCCTGCGAATGCGCCGCGCTGGCCGACACCGGCATGGTCAGCTTGTGCACGCCGGCCTGCAGTGCGGCTTCAGCGCCGCGGCGGTTGGGCACCAGGGCCATCACTGTGAGGCCGGGCAAGGTGAGCGCGTGCCGCACCACTTCCGCCACGTCGGCCATTTGCGGCAGCAGTTTGGCGGGAACAAACGAGCCCACCTCGATTTCGCGCAGGCCGGCCGCGTGCAGGGCTGTGATCCAGCGCAACTTGTCGGCGGTCGCCATGGTGCGCGCGACACTTTGAAGGCCATCGCGCGGGCCGACTTCACTGATCAGCACCTGGCAGGGCTGGGGGATTTGCATCGTCTTTGGTATTCTGTAAGATAGAACTATATTCTTTCTGATGGAATGATGAAGCAGGTTGCAAGCACTGTCAAGCAGGCAACCGGCACGAAAGCCCAGGAGATCGAGCCATGCCGCGCAAAGCCCAGACCGAATCCGTTGCAGACGCCCATGCCGCTCCCGGCGGTGCCGCGGCAGTGGACCGCGCCCTGTCGCTGCTGTCAGCCTTCAGGGCGGGCGACATCTCACTGGGCCTGGGGGAGTTGGCGGAGCGCACGCAGCTTTACAAGAGCACGGTGCTGCGGCTGCTGGCTTCGCTGGAGCATGCGAGGCTGGTCCAGAAACTCGGCGACGGCCGCTACGCACTGGGCGCCGAGGTGGCGCGCCTGCACGGTGTTTACGCCGCCTCGTTTTCGCTGGACCGCGTGGTGCTGCCGGTGCTGCGTGAACTGGTGGCAGCCACTGGCGAGAGCGCGGCCTACCATGTGCGCCAGGGGGAGGCCCGCCTGTGCCTGTACCGCGTGGACTCGCCGCATCCGATCCGCGACCACATCAAGGCCGGCGACCTGCTACCCGCCGACCGCGGCACGGGCGCTCGCATTTTGATAGCGTTTGGCGCAGAACGGGTAAGGGCTGGTGGCCCAAAAGACCGTCAGCTGTACGCCAGAATCCGCGAACAGGGTTACTACACGGCCGTGGGTGACCGCCTGGCCGAGGTAGCAGGCATTTCAGCGCCGGTGTTTGGGGCTGGCGGCGCACTGGCAGGCGCGCTGACGCTGACCATGCCCGACACCCGTTACAGAGAACGCCACGTCAAACCGGTACTCGAAGCAGCCCGCCGCCTGACTGGCCTGGTTTAAGCATCTGTTCGCGGTCTAAGCCTGTATTGCCGTTCAGCCCTGCGCGGCGGTGGATTCGATGCGCCACTGGATGTTGAGCGAGAACTGCTCCCCGGGCCCCAGCACGCGCAGGCCTGGCTGCCCCGGCAGATGAAAGGCGTCGATGGGCTGCGTGATGGGCTCAAAACAAAACGCGGGGCCTTGCGGCGGCCGGTAAACCAGGCAGAAGTGCTGTGCAGCACCGCCGTCGCGCGCGAAGTCCGGCATGCTGGCCGTGACCTGCAGGCCCAGCTCGGGCCATGCGATGCTGGCCTTGCCACCCCAGCCTGTGTAGCCGTTGTCGATGAGCGGGCCGTTGGCTGGCGCACCTTCGTTCAGGTTCCAGCTTGCCGGAAAGTCGGTCGTGTGCGCAACCGGCAGCGGATCGTCACCGCAGAGCCAGAGGCCCTCTACCTGCGCGGTAATCCGTGTTTGCGGGGTGCGGGGAAACCAGGGATGCACGCCCAAACCATACGGCAGCGGCTTGACGCCCAGGTGACGCACCTGCAGCTTCTGGTTCAGCCCACCATCAACCAGCCGGAAGGTCTGCACGGCTTCGTAGTCATAGGGGTTGCCGTCGAACCCATACGACACCAGCGTCATCACCAGGGTGTCGGCAGCCGGCTGCGAAACCTGCCACGGCTGCAGCCAGCCGTCGCCATGAATGGGATAGGGCTCGCCCGCGCGATTCGGGCGCATGGCGTGAAATTGCCCCTCATGCGTGAAGCCGCCACCGCTGATGCGGTTGGACCACGGCACCATGGCAAACGAAGCGGTCTGGTAGAGATCGTCCGTTTTGCCGTCCCAAGGCCGCCAGAGGTCCAGCGGCCCTTGCGGACGGTCAAGCTGCCAGGCAGCCACACTGCCGCCGAGCGAGGGAACCAGTCCCAGGCGTTGGCCGGCGTGGCGCAGCCAGACTACAGGATGTGCGGAATCGGTCATTGAAGATCTTTCACGGTGAGGGCAGGTAGATGGTGTTTTGTTCGTGATATCAGGCGCCGAACAAACCGGCAGGCAGACCCGGACTGTCAATCGCCACCGCGAACAGGCCGCCGGCCAGCGGCTGGTCTGCGAGCTGCGCGGGCGTTAGCCCGGTGCGTGCCGTGCTGATGAAAAGCGTGCGCATGTCCGGCCCGCCAAAGGCGCAGTTGGTCACATGGCTTGTCGGCAGCGGCACGCGGCACAGCTCCTGTGCAGTGACCGGGTCATGGCAGCTGATGCAGGCACCGCCCCAATGGGCAATCCACAGGCGGCCGGCGGCGTCGGTGGTCATGCCGTCGGGTACGCCGTCGCCGGCCGCAAAAGCCAGCCACAGGCGCTTGCCTGACAAGGTTCCCGCCGCGCTGTCGAAGTCATACGCATGGATGCGGCCATTGACTGTATCGTTGAAATACAGGGTGCGACCGTCGGCGGACCAGGTGGGGCCGTTGGTCACCGCAAAACCTTCTTCATGGCGCGTGCAGCGGCCATCAGGGTCATAGCGATACAGCGCGCCGGTGGGGGCCACGCAGTCAAAGTCCATCGTCCCCGCCCAAAAGCGGCCTTGCGCATCGCACTTGCCATCGTTGAAGCGATTGCCCGGCAACGTAGCCTCGGGTTGGTGCAGGTAGTGTGGTTCGCCGCCCAAAGCGGGGTCAAACAGCGCGAAGCCGCGCCGCAGGGTCACGATCAGACCGGGCGCATGCGCCCGCTCGGCCAGCGCGGAAATTTCCTCGTCAAAGGCCCAGCTGCTGCGCGCGCCGGTGGCGGGGTGAAAGCGGTGCAGGCGGCAGCCAAGAATGTCCACCCAATACAGGGATTGCTCCCGCGGCGACCACAAGGTACCCTCACCCAGCAGGGCGCCCGCCGGATGGACGCAATGCACCTTGCCGGGGACCGGCATGGCCGGCCGCTGCTGATGCATGCCCGCGGGGGTGTCTGGAATCAATGTCACTAATGTCTCCGTATTGCGGGGCTGTGCGGTGGCCTCTTGACGCGGTGGATGATATCAATGCATAGTGATGTTGGAAACTTATTCTTTTTATATTAATTGATACACAACTTGCAATGTCAAACATTTCCAGCTCTGCCCCCATGCGTGCCGCTCCCGCAAGCGAGACCCTCTCCGTCTTTCCCAGCCTGAACAAGCGGTCGGTATTTGTCACCGGCGGAGGCAGCGGCATAGGCGCCGCCATCGTGACAGCCTTTGCGCAGCAGGGCGCGCGCGTTGCCTTCATCGATGTCGCGAAGGAGGCCAGTGAAGCGCTTGCGCAGGAGCTGGCAGATGCGGGGCACGCCCGCCCATGGTGGCGCGCCTGCGATGTGCGGGACGTGGCCGCGCTGCAGTCGGCAATCACCGACGCAGCAAGCGCGCTGGGCGACTTTTCGGTGCTGGTCAACAATGTTGCCAGCGATGACCGCCACAGCCTGGAGTCTGTAACGCCCGCCTACTACGACGACCGCATCGCGATCAATGAACGGCCCGCCTTCTTTGCAATCCAGTCGGTGGTGCCGGGCATGCAGCGCCTCGGCGCCGGCTCCATCATCAACCTGGGCTCCACCGGCTGGCAAGGCAAGGGCGCAGGCTACCCTTGTTATGCCATCGCCAAATCTTCGGTGAACGGCCTGACGCGCGGCCTCGCGAAAACGCTGGGCCGGGACCGCATCCGCATCAACACCGTGTCGCCGGGCTGGGTCATGACCGAGCGGCAGATCAAGCTCTGGCTGGATGCCGAAGGCGAGAAGGAACTCCAGCGCAACCAATGCCTGCCCGACAAGCTGCTGCCCCACGACATCGCGCGCATGGTGCTGTTCCTGGCATCCGATGACGCCGCCATGTGCACAGCGCAGGAGTTCACGGTGGATGCCGGCTGGGTTTAACAATCCCCCCGGGGCGCCTTCGGCGCCCCGTACCGCCGCCAGACGCGACGGCTCTTCGGAGCCGTCCAAGCCTGCGCGGGCAGGCTTGGAGCCGCGGCTCTCAGCCCCTCAGGGGGCGACACTGGCGGCCCGGCAAAGCCGGTTCCGCGGTGTCCTTGGCCTGAGTCGCGAAGACTTTTAGTCCATCTCCAGCCTGCGGCCATAGAGTGTCAGGCTCGCTGTCTTCAGCGCTTTCATCATGACCTTGGCGGCTGGCGATGGCAGCCGGTCGGTGCGGGTGATGATGCCGAAGGCGTCCATGTGGCAGGGCATGTCCAGCGGCAGTACCGAGACGATACCGTGCGCGGCGTAATACCGCGCCACATCGGCCGCGACCACGGCCACCATGTCGCTTTGCTGCAGCATGCGCGTGATGAAAAGCAGGGCTGAAGACTCCACCACGTTGATGGGTGGAGCAAGCCCATCCTCGCGGAACATCAGCTCGAACCGGTGCCGCAGGACGCTGCCCGCGGGCGGCACAATCCAGGCGGCGGCCACCACGTCGCGCAGGGTGAGGCCAGACACACCCAGCAGTGGATGTCCCGGCCTCGCCATGGCGCACACCGGCTCCTCGACCAGGGGCTCATAGCGCAAATTGGTCTTGTCGTGTTCGGCAAAGAGGCGTGCCACGAGGATGTCGAGCTTGCCCTGCTCCAGCCGCTCCAGCAGCACCGGGCTGGTTTCGATATCCAGCGAAATGCGCAGGCTCGGGTGCTCCTGTTTGACCACGGCCACCGCAGACGGCAACAAGGCCAGGCCCGGCGACGTGATGGCGCCGATGCCGACCTGGCCGAAGTGGCCGGTTTTGAGTGCGGTCAGCTCGTCATGTGCCTGGTTCAGGCTGGCCAGTGCCATGCGCGCATGCCGGATCATGGTTTCGCCATACCAGGTTGGCCGCATGCCCCGGGGCAAGCGCTCAAAAAGCTGTACCTCCAGAACATCTTCCAGATCCTTGAGCAACTTGGACGCCGCCGGCTGGGTCATGCTGAGAACCTGCGCTGCGCGATGAATATTGCCTTCTTCGGCCAGTGCAACCAGTAACAGCAATTGCCTTGTCTTGAGCCGTGCGCGTATGAACCAGTGGTTGTAGGTGCTCATCGGGTTTTCCAGAATGCGTAGAACGATATCTATTTTGTCAAAAAAACAATTGGATTGATATCAAAATTAATTCTAGACTGCAGCGCTATGAAGACGAGGCTCTCACTCTCATGAAATTTGGCGAACTGCAACAAAACGCCCGGCACTATATCAATGGGCGCTGGGAAACCGGCACCACCACGGGCACCAGCACCAACCCCTCGGATACCCGGGAGGTGGTCAGCGAGTACGCACGTGCCGACCGCAACCAGACCGAACTTGCGATCCGGGCCGCAGCCGAGGCATTGCCGCACTGGAGTCACAGCACGCCGCAACGCCGGGCTGATGTACTTGACCAGATCGGCAGCGAGATCCTGGCGCGAAAAGATGAGCTGGGCATGCTGCTGTCACGGGAAGAAGGAAAAACCTTGCCCGAAGGCGTGGGCGAAGCGGCACGGGCCGGCCAGATATTCAAGTTTTTCGCAGGCGAAGCATTGCGTGTTCAGGGGGAGACCATGGCATCGGTCCGGCCCGGCATTCAGGTCGACGTGACGCGTGAACCTGTCGGCGTGGTGGGAATCATCGCACCATGGAATTTCCCGCTGGCGATTCCGGCCTGGAAAATCGCGCCGGCACTGGCCTATGGGAACACGGTGATTTTCAAACCGGCCGAGCTGGTGCCCACCTGCGGTTGGGCTCTGGCCGAAATCATCAGCCGCTGCGGGCTGCCTGCGGGCGTCTTCAACCTTGTCATGGGAAGCGGCCGGGAAGTCGGGCAAACGCTGGTCGACCATCCCCTGGTCAATGCGCTGAGTTTCACGGGCTCGGTGACAACCGGCGAACGCATCCTTCAGTCGGCTTCCGCGCGCCGCGCCAAGGTGCAGCTTGAAATGGGTGGCAAAAATCCGCTGGTGATACTGGCTGATGCCGATCTTGACCAGGCCGTCGAATGCGCCGTGCAAGGCTCGTACTTTTCGACCGGCCAGCGCTGCACCGCGTCAAGCAGGCTCATCGTGGAAGCGCCCGTACACGATGCATTCGTTGCGCGCCTGCGCCACCGCATTGCCGGGCTCAAGGTGGGCCACGCGCTGGAGCGGGGTATCGAAATGGGCCCGGTGGTTGATCGCAGCCAGCTCGAACAGAACCAGTCGTATCTGGACATAGGGCGCAACGAAGGTGCCGAGCATGTCTGGGGCGGCGAATTGCTGGAGCGCCCGACACCGGGGCATTACATGAATCCGGCGCTCTTCCTGGCCCGGCCGGAACACCGCATTGCGCGCGAAGAGATTTTTGGGCCGATAGCATGTGTGTTGCAGGCCGATGACTTTGAACACGCGCTGGCCCTGGCCAACGACACACCCTTCGGCCTCTGTGCAGGCATCTGCACGACTTCCCTCAAGCACGCCATGCATTTCAAGCGTCATGCAGAAGTCGGCATGACCATGGTGAACCTGCCTACTGCGGGTGTCGACTTCCACGTTCCGTTCGGCGGGCGCAAGGGGTCGAGTTACGGCTCACGCGAACAAGGCCGCTACGCTGCCGAGTTCTACACCACCGTCAAGACCGGTTACGTGCTAGCCTGAGCCATTGAAGATCACCAGAGAGCTTTCAGTTCCATTTCAACCAAGGAGACAAAATGAAGATCCATCGCCGCACCCTCACTGTCGCACTCGCCTGCGCCCCCCTTGCCGGCCTGTTGCCGGTTTCAGCATGGGCACAAAAGCCCATCGTGCTGGGCTTTAGCCAGGTCGGCGCGGAGAGCGAATGGCGCACCGCCAATACCGAATCCATCAAATCGGCCGCCAAGGACGCCGGCATCGAACTCAAATTCTCCGATGCCCAGCAGAAGCAGGAAAACCAGATCAAGGCGATCCGCTCCTTCATTGCCCAAAAGGTTGACGTGATCGCGTTCTCGCCCGTGGTCGAGTCGGGCTGGGAAACCGTTTTGCGTGAAGCCAAGGCCGCCAAAATTCCGGTGGTGCTGACTGACCGCTCCGTGAACGTCAAAGACACCTCGCTGTATGTTTCCTTCATGGGCTCGGACTTTGTGGAGGAAGGCCGCAAGGCAGGCCGCTGGCTTGTCGAAAAAATGAAGGGCACAAGCGGCCAGGTCAACATCGTTGAGTTGCAGGGAACCGTGGGTTCCGCGCCGGCGATTGACCGCAAAAAAGGATTTGAAGAAATCATCAAGGCCGACCCGAAGTTCAAGATCATTCGCTCGCAGACGGGTGATTTCACCCGGGCCAAGGGCAAGGAGGTGATGGAAGCCTTCCTCAAGGCCGAAGGCAAGAAGATCAATGTGCTTTTCGCGCACAACGACGACATGGCTATCGGTGCGATCCAGGCGATTGAAGAGGCTGGCATGAAGCCGGCAAAGGACATCACCATCATCTCGATCGATGCCGTCAAGGGCGCTTTCGAAGCCATGATGGCCGGCAAGCTCAATGTCTCCGTGGAGTGCAGCCCCTTGCTGGGCCCGCAGCTGATGGCGGCAGTCAAGGACATCAAGGCCGGCAAGTCCGTTCAGAAACGTATCGTTACCGAAGAGGGTATTTTTCCGATGGAAGTAGCCGCCAAGGAATTCCCCAAGCGTAAATACTGATCAGCATCCGGGCCGGCGCCCCGATACTGGGGCGCTCTTTCAAACCTCCAGAAGGAAACTATTTCATGAAACGTACATTTCTCCAGACCCTGCTCGCCGGCCTCGTGCTGGGAACCCTCGGTATTGCACCGTCAGTCCAGGCGCAAGACAAAGGCAGCATCGGCATTTCGATGCCCACCAAATCCTCTGCCCGCTGGATCGCCGACGGCGACAACATGGTCAAGGTGCTCAAGGAGCGCGGCTACAAAACCGACCTGCAATATGCTGATGACGACATCCCGAACCAGCTTGCCCAGATCGAGAACATGATCACCAAGGGCGCGAAGGTGCTGGTGATCGCCTCCATCGACGGCACCACACTGTCCAAGGCGTTGCAGAACGCGGCCGACAAGGGTGTCAAGGTCATCGCCTATGACCGTCTGATCAAGGGTTCGAAGAACGTGGATTACTACGCCACCTTCGACAACTTCCAGGTTGGCGTGCTGCAGGCCACTTCCATCGTCGACAAGCTGGGCCTGAAGCAGGGCAAGGGCCCTTTCAACATTGAACTCTTCGGCGGTTCCCCGGACGACAACAATGCATTTTTCTTCTACGACGGCGCCATGAGCGTGCTCAAGCCCTACATCGACAGCGGCAAGCTGGTGGTGCGCAGCAAGCAGATGGGCATGAACAAGGTCGGCACGCTGCGCTGGGACGGTGCGGTCGCCCAGGCACGCATGGACAACCTGCTCTCGGCCTACTACGGCAAGGAAAAGGTCCACGCGGTCCTGTCGCCATATGACGGCCTGTCCATCGGCATTTTGTCCTCGCTCAAAGGCGTCGGCTACTGCACGGCGCAGCAGCCTTGCCCGGTGGTCAGTGGGCAGGACGCCGAAATTCCTTCGGTGAAGTCCATCCTGAAAGGCGAGCAGTACTCGACGGTCTTCAAGGACACGCGCGAGCTGGCCAAGGTAACGGCCAACATGGTGGACGCCACCCTCTCGGGCAAGCAGCCCGAGATCAATGACACCAAGACCTACAACAACGGCGTGAAAGTGGTGCCCTCTTACCTGCTCAAGCCGGTGGCTGTGGATGCCTCTAACTGGAACCAGGTTCTGATTGGCAGCGGTTACTACAAAGAGTCACAAATCAAGTAACCCCGGCTGAAGGGTGAAAGCACGACGGTCCCGTGCCGGGGAGGCGCGGGACTGTTTACGCCCATGGGTGTCAATCACCTGCGGAGCGATTTTTGTACCAAAGGACAGGCATTGGAAACGATTCTCGAGATGCGCGACATCCGCAAAACCTTCCCAGGGGTGGTCGCGCTGAACAAGGTCAACCTGCGCGTGCGCGCGGGTGAGATTCATGCCATCGTCGGTGAAAACGGCGCCGGAAAATCGACCTTGATGAAAGTGCTCTCGGGGGTCTATCCGCACGGCTCCTACAGTGGGGACATCGTCTACGAAGGCCAGGAGCGCCAGTTCCTCGGCATCCACGACAGCGAGCAGCTGGGCGTCATCATCATCCACCAGGAGCTGGCGCTGGTGCCGCTGCTATCCATTGCCGAGAACATTTTCCTTGGCAACGAGACCGCACAGCGCGGCGTGATCGACTGGATGGCTGCGCATAGCAAGACACAGGCCCTGCTGAAAAAAGTGGGCCTCAAGGAATCACCCGCCACGCTGATCACGGACATCGGCGTGGGCAAGCAGCAACTGGTGGAAATTGCCAAGGCCCTGTCGAGGCAGGTCAAGTTGCTGATCCTCGATGAGCCGACGGCGAGCCTCAACGAAAACGACAGCCAGGCCTTGCTGGACCTGTTGCTGGAACTCAAGGGGCAGGGCATCACCTGCATCCTTATTTCACACAAGCTCAACGAAATTTCACGCGTGGCGGACGCGATCACCATCCTGCGCGACGGCAGCACCGTCGAAACACTGGACTGCCGTGCCGAAGCCATCAGCGAGGATCGCGTCATTCGCGGCATGGTGGGCCGTGAGATGGCTGACCGATATCCGCCGCGCCAGCCGCAAATTGGCGAGACCGTGTTTGAAGTGCGCGACTGGAACGTCTACCACCCGCTGCACACGGACAGGAAATTCATCAAAGGTGTCAGCCTGCAGGTGCGGCGCGGTGAAATCGTCGGCATTGCCGGACTGATGGGGGCGGGGCGCACAGAGCTTGCCATGAGCATCTTCGGCCGTTCGTGGGGGCGCCGCATCAGCGGCCAGGTTCTTCTGAACGGCCAGCCTGTTGATGTCGGCACGGTAGAGAAAGCCGTTCGCCATGGTCTGGCCTATGTGACCGAAGACCGCAAGGGCAACGGGCTGATATTGAACGAAGACATCCAGTTCAATGTGTCGCTGGCCAACCTCAAGGGCGTTTCAAGTGCCTCCGTCATCGACAGCGGCCGCGAATACCAGGTCGCGCAGAGCTACCGGGAAAAGCTCCGCATCCGGTGCTCAAGCGTTGGCCAGAGAGTCCTCAACCTCTCGGGCGGGAACCAGCAGAAAGTGGTGCTCGGGAAATGGCTGTTCACCAGCCCCGAAGTCCTCATCCTCGACGAGCCCACGCGCGGCATCGACGTGGGCGCCAAGTACGAGATTTACACCCTGATGGCCCAGCTCGCGGCAGAAGGGAAATGCATCATCATGATTTCCTCGGAAATGCCCGAATTGCTGGGCATGACGGACCGCATCTACGTCATGAACGAAGGCCGCTTCATCGCCGAGATGCCGACGGCCGAAGCCTCCCAGGAAAAGATCATGCGCGCGATCATGAAAGCAAGCTGAAATGAACAACGAGTCCTCCAACGCCACAGCGATTGCGGCAAAAACCGCCGCTGCCAGCGGCAAATCGCCGCTCGACTACCTGAAGCACAACTTCCGCGAGTACGGCATGCTGATCACGCTGGTGGCCATCATGGGCTTCTTCCAGTACATGACCGAGGGCACGCTCATGCAGCCCCTCAACCTCACCAATCTGGTCCTGCAGAACAGCTACATCGTCATCATGGCGCTGGGCATGCTGATGGTGATCGTGGCCGGGCATATCGACCTGTCGGTCGGTTCGGTGTGCGGCTTCATCGGCGCGCTGGCGGCCGTGCTGATGGTGGAGTACGGCTGGCATTTCGTGCCGGCCTCGCTGGTGTGCCTGCTCTGCGGCGCGCTGATAGGCGGGGTTCAGGGCTGGTTTGTCGCGTTCTTCCGCATCCCTTCTTTTATCGTCACGCTGGCCGGCATGCTGGTGTTCAAGGGGCTGGCGTTGGCGCTGCTGCAAGGCCAGTCGGTCGGCCCCTTCCCCGATTCATTCCAGATGCTCAGCTCGGGTTTCATGCCCGACCTGCTGAGCAGCGAAGGCCTGCGCATGACTTCGCTGCTGCTGGGCGTGGCGCTGGCCGCCGTGCTCGCCGTGGCCGGCATACGCGCGCGGGCCAAGCAGCTCAAGCACGGCATCCAGGCCGAGCCCGCCGCCATTTTCTTCGTCAAAACGGCGATGTTCTCGGCGCTCCTGATCTATTTCAGCTACCTGCTGGCTTCCTACAGGGGTCTGCCGAATGTGCTGATCGTGATGGCCGCGCTGATTTTCCTGTTCCACTTCATAACGGGTCGCACCACCATCGGGCGGCGCGTCTATGCGCTGGGCGGCAACGAAAAGGCCGCCAAGCTGTCGGGCATCAAGACCGAGCGCCTGGCCTTCTATACCTTCGTGAACATGGGCGTGCTGGCGGCGCTGGCGGGCCTGGTGTTCGCCGCGCGCCTGAATACCGCGACGCCCAAGGCCGGCCTGGGCTTTGAGCTCGACGTCATCGCCGCCTGTTTCATCGGCGGGGCCTCGGCCTCGGGCGGTGTCGGCAAGGTCATGGGCGCGGTGATCGGTGCGTTTGTGATGGGCGTGATGAACAACGGCATGTCCATCCTGGGCATCGGCATCGACTACCAGCAGGTCATCAAGGGCGTGGTGTTGCTGGCCGCCGTGTTTGTCGACGTCTACAACAAGAACAAGGCATGAGCCGCCCGGCCGTTTCGAAGACAAATACCGCAGCACACAGCACGGAACTTGTTCTATGACCCTGGCCACTACCGCCACTGACATCGTCCCCGTACTGGAACTCGCGGGCATCCACAAACAGTTTGCGGGCATTGACGCATTACGCGACGTGCGTTTGCGCCTGTATCCCGGTGAAATCCATGCCTTGATGGGGCAAAACGGTGCGGGCAAGTCCACCCTGATCAAGGTTTTGACCGGGGTGCTTGAAGCCAGCGGCGGCCAGATGCAGCTGGCCGGCAAACCGGTGTGGCCGGGCTCTCCCCTGGCCGCACAGCGTCTGGGCATCAGCACGGTCTACCAGGAAGTCAATCTTTGCCCCAACCTCTCCGTGGCGGAAAACATCTTCGCGGGCCGCTATCCGCGGCGCGGCATTTCGCAGGGATACCGCATCGACTGGGCCGCGCTGAATCGCCGCGCCCGCGAGCTGGTCGCGCGTGTCGGCCTGGATATTGACGTCACGCGCCTGTTGTCCAGCTACCCGGTCGCGGTGCAGCAGCTGGTTGCCATCGCGCGCGCCATCAGCATCGAATCGAAAGTCCTTATCCTTGACGAGCCGACTTCCAGTCTGGATGATGACGAAGTCCAAAAACTCTTTGGGGTGTTGCGCCGCTTGCGCGACGAGGGGCTCGCCATCGTTTTTGTGACCCATTTCCTGAACCAGGTCTACGCGGTGTCAGACCGCATCACCGTGCTGCGCAACGGCACCTGGGTAGGCGAGTGGCGGGCCAGCGAGCTGGGACCGCAGGCATTGATAGCGGCCATGCTCGGCCGGGAGCTGGCCGCCCAATCTGCCGTTACCGCGATACCTCAGGCGTTTGACGATGCCGTGCCGGCACTTCTGCAAGCCGAAGGCCTCGGCCAGGCCGGTCAACTGCAAGCTGTGGATCTGCGCGTGCGTGCCGGCGAGGTGGTGGGCCTGGCCGGCTTGCTGGGGGCGGGGCGCACGGAGCTGGCGCGGTTGTTGTTCGGCCTGGAGGCACCCGACCGCGGTGTGCTCAGGATCGACGGCCAGACGGTCACTTTTTCCAGCCCGGCGGATGCGATCCGCCACGGCCTGGCGCTGTGCCCGGAAGAGCGCAAGACCGACGGCATCGTGGCCGAGCTGTCGGTCCGTGAAAACATTGCGCTGGCGCTGCAAGCCCGCATGGGCATGCGCCGGTTTTTGTCGCGGGCCGAGCAAACCGCGCTGGCCGAACGCTTTGTCCAGGCGATGGGTATCAAGACCGCAAGTGTGGACACGCCCATCGGCCTGCTGTCAGGCGGTAACCAGCAAAAAGCCATGATCGCGCGCTGGCTCGCGACCGAACCGCGCCTGCTGATCCTGGATGAACCCACGCGCGGTATCGACGTGGCCGCCAAGCAGGAAATCATGGAGCAGATCCTGCGCCTGGCAGAAGCCGGTATGGCCGTGATTTTCATCTCTTCCGAAATGAGCGAAGTGGTTCGCGTGGCGCATCGCATTGTGGTGCTGCGTGACCGCCGCAAGGTGGGTGAGTTGCCGGCAGGCAGCAGCGAAGACACCGTCTATGAACTGATTGCAGCTGAACATGCCTGAAGAGAAACACCACCCCTCGCCTCTGGCCACTGCCATGAGGCACCGCCTGGCCTGGCCGCTCATCACGCTGTTCCTGCTGCTGGCTGTGAACACAGCGTTTAACGCCAGTTTCCTGCACGTCGAGTGGCGTGACGGTCATTTGTACGGCAGCCTGATCGATATTCTCAACCGTGCCGCGCCGCTGGTGCTGGTGTCGCTCGGCATGACGTTGGTGATCGCCACCCGCGGCATCGACATTTCCGTGGGCGCCGTGGTGGCCATTGCTGCCGCGGTGGCCGCCTGGATGATTGGCGGGTCGGTGGCAGGGAGCGTGAGCCGTTTCCCGATGCCGCTGGCAATTCTGGCGGCATTGGCCGTCGCGCTGCTGTGCGGGCTGTGGAACGGGCTGCTGGTCGCCAGGGTGGGCATGCAACCGATCATCGCCACACTGATCCTCATGGTGGCAGGCCGGGGCATCGCGCAGCTGATCACCGGCGGGCAGATCATCACCATCTATTACGCGCCGTTCTTCTTCCTGGGCAGTGGCTACCTGCTGGGCTTGCCGTTCTCGCTTTTTATCGTGGCCGTAGTCTTTGCGCTGCTATATCTGGCGGTGACGCGCACGGCCCTCGGGCTGTTCATCCAGGCTGTGGGCATCAACCCGACTGCGGCACGCGTTGCCGGTGTGCAGGCCCGGCGTCTGATGGTTGCGGCCTATGCCTTCTGCGGCTTCTGCGCGGGCATCGCGGGCTTGTTGATCAGCTCCAACGTCAAAAGCGCCGACGGCAACAATGCGGGCCAGTTGCTTGAGCTGGATGCCATCCTGGCCGTGACGCTGGGCGGTACCGCCCTCACCGGTGGGCGTTTCAGCCTCGTGGGCAGTGTCATCGGTGCGCTGATCATCCAGACCCTGACTTACGCCATCTACTCGCTGGGTGTGCCGCCCGAGATCAATCTGGTGGTCAAAGCTGTGGTGGTATTTGTGGTCATGCTGCTGCAATCGGCTGAATTCCGGGCCGAGATCGGTATCTGGATGCGGCGGCCGGCCGCGCGGGGAATGCGGCCATGAGCACAATCGTCACCCAGCCTCCCGTAGAGGAGGCCGCCGCCAGCCAACGGGCACCTGCTGCGCCGGCTTCGGGTTTTAATCCCAAATACCTGCCGCTGGCGGCCACCATATCGCTCTTCATCGCCATGGCGACCATGGGTTCGGTGCTCTACAGCGGGTTCTTTTCGGCTCAGGTGTTCCTCAACCTGCTGATCGACAACGCCTTTCTGGTCATCATCGCCGTGGGCATGACGTTTGTCATCCTGTCGGGCGGTATCGACCTGTCCGTCGGCTCCGTGGTGGCGCTGACCACCATGGTGTCTGCCGCGCTGGTGGAGCACCATGGCTGGAGTCCAGCTGCGGTGATTCCGCTGGTGCTCCTTATGGGCACGGCGTTCGGCGCCTTCATGGGTTTTCTGATTGAGCGTTTTCGCCTGCAGCCTTTCATCGTGACGCTGGCCGGCATGTTTCTGGCGCGCGGCCTGTGCTACCTGATTAGTGTCGACTCCATCAGCATCACCAACGAGTTTTACTCGGAGGTCTCGCAGCTGCGCATCCCCTTGTGGGAAGACGCCTCCCTCTCAATCAGTGCCGTGATCGCCATTGCGGTGCTGCTGGCGGCGGTGTTCATTGCACACTGCACTCCCTTTGGCCGAGCGGTGTATGCCGTCGGCGGCAACGAGCAATCGGCACTGCTGATGGGCTTGCCGGTGCGCCGCACGCTGGTGGGGGTTTACACGCTATCGGGCTTTTGCTCGGCGCTGGCCGGTGTGGTCTTCACCTTCTACATGCTTTCGGGCTACGGCTTGCACGCCACCGGCATGGAGCTTGACGCCATTGCCGCCGTGGTGATCGGCGGCACCTTGCTCAGCGGCGGCGTGGGTTATGTGGCCGGCACCCTGTTCGGGGTGTTGATGCTCGGCATCATCCAGACCCTGATCTCTTTTGACGGCTCTTTGAGTTCCTGGTGGACGCGCATTGTCGTCGGCGTGTTGCTGTTTGTTTTTTGCCTCCTGCAACGGCTGCTGGCAAATCGCACACCCAAATCTTCCTGAAACCTTAATGGCCAGACCATCATGACAAGCACCAAACGAAAACTACGTTCCACCGAGTGGTTCGGCACGGCCGACAAAAACGGCTTCATGTACCGCAGCTGGATGAAGAACCAGGGCATTCCCGACCATGAGTTCGACGGCCGCCCCATCATCGGCATCTGCAATACCTGGTCGGAGCTCACGCCTTGCAATGCCCACTTCCGCAAGATCGCCGAGCATGTGAAGCGCGGCATTTCAGAGGCGGGTGGCTTTCCGGTCGAGTTCCCGGTGTTCTCGAACGGCGAGTCGAACCTGCGGCCCACCGCCATGCTCACACGCAACCTTGCCAGCATGGACGTGGAAGAAGCGATTCGCGGCAATCCCATCGACGCCGTGGTGCTGCTCACCGGTTGCGACAAGACCACGCCCGCACTGCTGATGGGTGCTGCAAGTTGCGACATTCCGGCCATCGTGGTGACCGGCGGGCCCATGCTAAACGGCAAGCTTGAAGGCAAAAACATCGGCTCGGGGACGGCAGTGTGGCAGCTGCACGAGTCGCTGAAAGCGGGCGAAATCCAGCTGCACCAGTTCCTGGCGGCCGAGGGCGGCATGTCGCGTTCGGCCGGCACCTGCAACACCATGGGAACAGCCTCCACCATGGCCTGCATGGCCGAAGCGCTGGGTACTTCGCTGCCGCACAACGCCGCCATTCCCGCGGTGGATGCACGCCGCTATGTGCTGGCGCAAATGTCGGGCGCGCGGGCTGTCGAGATGGCGCGCGAAGGCCTCACGCTGTCGAAAATCCTCACACGCGAAGCCTTCGAAAATGCGATTCGCGTCAACGCCGCCATTGGCGGCTCCACCAACGCAGTGATTCACCTCAAGGCGATTGCGGGCCGTATTGGTGTGCAGCTGGACCTGGAAGACTGGACGCGTATTGGCCGCAACACGCCCACCCTCGTTGACCTGCAGCCTTCCGGCCGTTTCCTGATGGAAGAGTTCTACTACGCCGGCGGCCTGCCCGCCGTGTTGCGCCGTCTGGGTGAAAACAGCTTGCTGCCGCATCCCAATGCGCTCACCGTCAATGGCCGGTCGATATGGGACAACGTGCGCGAGGCGCCGCAGTACAACGACGAGGTGATCCGCCCCCTCGACAACCCCTTGATCGCCGACGGCGGTATCTGCATCCTGCGCGGCAACCTGGCGCCGCGCGGCGCCGTGCTCAAGCCCTCTGCGGCCTCGCCCGAACTGCTCAAGCACCGCGGCCGCGCGGTCGTATTCGAGAACCTCGAGCACTACAAGGAGCGCATCGTCGACGAGAACCTCGACATCGATGCCAGCTGCGTGATGGTGATGAAGAACTGCGGCCCCAAGGGCTACCCCGGCATGGCCGAAGTCGGCAACATGGGCCTGCCGCCCAAGCTGCTGCGCCAGGGCGTCAAGGACATGGTGCGCATCTCGGACGCACGCATGAGCGGCACCGCTTACGGCACCGTTGTGCTGCATGTGGCGCCAGAAGCGGCGGCCGGCGGGCCGCTGGCCGCGGTACGCGACGGCGACTGGATCGAGCTCGACTGCGATGCGGGCCGCCTGCACCTGGACATCAGCGATGCCGAACTGGCTGAACGCCTTGCCGCCCTGCAGAAGGCCCCTGCAGGCATGCGTGGCGGCTACCAGCGCCTGTATGTCGACCACGTGCTGCAAGCCGACGAGGGTTGCGACTTCGATTTTCTGGTCGGCTGCCGCGGCTCCGAAGTTCCCCGGCACTCCCATTAAATCGCGCAAGCAGTGAATTACTGAACTTTATTCAACCTGATCCAGTCCCCATGAACACGCTCCGCCAGCCGCGTTACCGCGGTATCTTCCCCGTTGCCCCCACCACGTTCACCGAAACCGGCGAGCTTGACCTTGAAAGCCAGAAGCGCTGCATCGACTTCATGATCGACGCCGGCTCAGACGGCATCTGCATCCTGGCCAACTTCTCCGAGCAATTCGTGCTTTCGGACGAAGAGCGTGAAACCCTGACCCGTACCGTCCTCGAACATGTGGCCGGCCGCGTGCCGGTGATCGTGACCACCACCCACTACGGCACGAAGGTTTGCGCCGAACGCAGCCGCCGGGCGCAGGACATGGGCGCCGCCATGCTGATGGTCATGCCGCCGTATCACGGGGCTACCTTTCGCGTGAGCGAGCCGCAGATTTACGAGTTTTATGCGCGGCTGTCGGATGCGGTCAACATTCCCATCATGATCCAGGATGCGCCCGCCAGCGGCACTGTGCTTTCAGCCTGCTTCCTCGCGCGTATGGCCCGTGAGATTGAACACGTCGCCTATTTCAAGATCGAAACCGCCGGTGCAGCCTCCAAACTGCGCGAACTGATCCGTTTGGGAGGTGACTCGGTGGAAGGGCCATGGGACGGCGAAGAGGCCATCACGCTGTTGCCCGACCTCGATGCCGGCGCCACCGGCTCCATGACCGGCGGCGGCTACCCCGACGGCATTCGTCCGATCATCGAGGCGCACCGCGCCGGCGACCATGACAAGGCCTATGCCCTTTACCAGCAATGGCTGCCGCTGATCAATTATGAAAACCGCCAGGCGGGGCTGCTGGCCGCCAAGACCTTGATGAAGGAAGGCGGCGTGATCGCCTGCGAAGCACCGCGTCATCCTTTTCCGGCCATGCACCCGGACACGCGCGCCGGGCTGCTGGCAACCGCCAGCCGGCTTGATCCGCTTGTGCTGCGCTGGGGGCGGTAAGCAGGGCACGCCGCGGGGTAATGCCCCGCACATTGCTCCTTTTTTGATAGCTTCTCGCGCCCACCGGTTAACGGCTCCAGGCGTTTTATGCCTTGGGCGACGTTCCGGAGCCGATCTGACGCGCGAGATGCACCTGGTGCAGCGTTATTTTCCGCACCTCGGCCTGGCTGGTTTCGATATGGGCGCGCAGCAGCATGGCGGCCTGGTCGCCACGCTTGGCGCGCACCGCCTTGAGAATCTTGGCGTGCTCTTCATAGGTCGCGTCAATGCGCGGCTGCTTGATGAAGTCAAGCCGGCGAATGATGCGGATGCGGTCAGTCACATCGCGGTGCACCCGGGCCATTTCGGCATTGCCGGCGGCCGCCACCAGCGCACAATGAAACGCCTCGTCCCACTGTGCAACCTGCACCATGTCGGTACTGCGTTGAGCTAGCGGCGCCAGCCAGATGGCCGCCAGTTCATCGAGTAGCGCCGTGTCCACCGTCTGGCTGCCGCTGCACAGGCGCTGCACGGCCGTGGTTTCCAGCACCATGCGCAGATCGTAGAGCTGCTCGAACTTGTCGAAATCAAAGGGCAGCACGCGCCAGCCACTGCGAAACAGCACCTCGACGAATCCCTCCTGCTGCAGGCGAAACAGGGCCTGGCGCACCGGTGTACGCGAGACACCCAGGCGCTCGCTGACCTCGCTTTCGGTGAAGCGGTCGCCGGGCACCAGCTTGAATTCGGCGATGTCGCGCTTGAGTTCGGCATAGGCTTGCTCGGCGCGCGAATGAAAGGCGCTGCCGGCAACAGGCGGGGCGGCGTGCGTGCGGCTCATGCC
Source organism: Polaromonas sp. P2_G11 (assembly GCF_056403595.1). Lineage (NCBI taxonomy): Bacteria > Pseudomonadati > Pseudomonadota > Betaproteobacteria > Burkholderiales > Comamonadaceae > Polaromonas > Polaromonas sp. P2_G11. The sequence continues at coordinate 616,812 of NZ_JBFUFE010000004.1, forward strand.
AGCAGACTCACGTGGGCGGCTACCACACGCCAGCCATCCCGCGTGCGCAACCAGGTCTGGCTTTGGCGCCCGGTCCTGTCGCTACCTACACGTGCAAACTCTGTGTTGGCCGTGGCGAAGTCGCGTCCGTATGTTGTGATGACTGTGGCGCGCAAGGTACGCGCGAGCCCTTGTGGGGAGCGCCCCGCGCGAAAAGCACGGATGGCGTCATAGCCGTGGAGGTTCTCGGTGACGCCGTAGCGCAGGGTGTGCTCGCTGTTCCAGAACAGCTCGTCGAGCACTTCCACGTTGTTGTTGACCAGTGCATCTTCGTAGCGAAAAAATGCGGCAGTCACTTCGGCATGAACGTCGGGCAGGTTGATGGCATGGATCATGATTTACCGATTGTCAGCGAAGCCAGCGAAGCCAGCGAAGCCAGCGAAGCCAGCGGAGCGCGGGCGATGCCGGCTGCCTCCAGCACGGCCGCCACGCGCAGCGCGTGGTCTTCACGCCAGGGCGCGGTGACGAGCTGCACTCCTACGGGCAGGCCTTCATCCGGCCACACCGGCACCGCACAGACGGGCAGGCCTATGCACGAAAAAGGCTGGGTCAACAAACCCATGCTTGGGCGCAGCGGCAGTCGTTTGCCGTTCAATTCCAGCCACTCGGCGCCTATGGGCGTGGCGGCGCAGGGGGTGGCGGCGGCGAGCAGGACATCGAAGTGTTCAAACAGTCCGGCCACGGCCTGGGCATAAAGGCGGCGTACGCGCTGGGCGCGGTCTACCCAGGCAGCCGGAAGCAGGCTGCCCGCAAGAAAGCGGTCACGCGACAGAGGCTCAAAATCGCCGGCGCGGCGCCGCAGGTCGTCCAGGTGCAGGGCGCCGCCCTCGGCGTTGGTGATCAGGAAGGCAGCGGCGCGGCCCGCCTCGACCATTGGCAGCGCCACCGTTTCGCGGGCGCCCAGCGCCTGGGCCACACGCTGCACGGCGGCCCAGGCCTGGGGCTGGACGTAGTCCTGGAAGTAGCCGCCCAGCACACCTACGCGCAGTCCGCCCATGCCTTGCACCAGCGATGGCAATGCCGGCTCGGCGGTGCGCTGTGCGCAGCCGGGGTCGCGGACGGTTGATGGCCCGGCGGCCTCCGGGCCTTGCATGAGGTCATAAGACAGGGCCAGGTCGCGCACAGAACGCGCAAACGGCCCCAGGTGATCCAGCCCGGAAATAAAGGGGTAGCTGCCGGTACGCGGTAGCCGGCCAAAAGTGGGCTTGAGCCCGAACACGCCGCACAGCGAGGCCGGCACACGGATGGAGCCGTTGGTGTCCGACCCCAGCGTCAGCGGTACCTGGCCCGCAGCCACTGCGGCGCCTGAGCCGCCGGATGAACCGCCGGCGATGCGTGTGAGGTCGTGCGGGTTGCGGGCCGGGCCGGCATGGCTGTTTTCGGTGGTGAAGCCATAGGCATATTCGTCCATGTTGAGCGCACCCACCAGCACGGCGCCAGCTGCCTCGAGCCGCTGCACCAGCAGTGCGTCGGCCGTGGCAGGCGTTCGCCCGCGTTCAATGGCCGAGCCCGCCAGTGTGGACAGGCCCTGGATATCAAACAGGTTCTTTACGGCAAAAGGAACGCCCAGCAAGGGCTGTGCTGCGAGGCCGGGCGCATCGACGGCGAGCTGCTGGTCCAGCAGTGCCGCGCGTTGCCGTGCCCGCGAGGCGGTGACTTCGGTAAAGGCATTGACGCGGCCATTGGTGGCGGCTATGTGCGCGAGGCTGGCTTCAATCAATGCGCCTGCACCGACCTCGCGCGTCCGCACGGCCCGCGCCATGGCCATCGCATCGCCGCGCAGGCATTCGGCAGCGTCGCTCATCCGCCAGCCTTGCCGGAAGGCTCAACAGGTACAAACACCGGCGCCGGGTCGTTATGGGCGTCCAGCGGCACGGCCTGCAGCTGCGCGGCAAAGCCGGCGGCCAGCGCGAAGAACTGCAGCACACCGGGCCGGTGTTCCGGATTCAGCGGCAAGTCCAGCGCGGCCGCGGCGGCGTCGACATAGGCATCTATTTGCGCGGGTGTCATGTGGTTCAGCGCCTGACTTCGCGCTGGAATATTTCCAGGCTGAGTTTCTTGGTGCGGATGAAGCTGGCTTCAGACAAGGTCTCCACCGTGCGCGGACGCGCATCGCCGTAGGGCAGGATTTCGGCGACGCGCGTCGGGCGCTTGGTCAGCAGCAGTACCTGGTCGGCGAGGTACACGGCTTCTTCCAGGTCGTGCGACACCAGCAGCATGGTAGTGCCTGTCTGCATGAACACCTCCTGCAGTTTTTCGCGGATGAACAGCGTCATCTCGAAGTCCAGCGCCGAGAACGGCTCGTCCAGGAACAGCACTTCCGGATTGGGCGCCAGCGCCCGCATGATGGAGGCCGTCTGCTGCTGCCCGCCCGAGAGTTCATAGGGGTAGCGGTTCAGGTCGAACTTCACGTCGAAGGAGGCCACGAGTTCGGCCATGCGCCTGTCGACTTCAGCCTTGGATCTGCCTTCAAGCTTGAGCGGGTAGGCGATGTTGTCGATGGTACGCATCCACGGGAACATGGCTTCGCGGTAGTTCTGGAAGACGTAGCCGATCTTGGTGTCCTTGAGCGACTTGCCGTCGAACAGGATTTCGCCCGCGTCGATGGGGATGAGGCCCGCGATCATGTTGATCAGCGTGGACTTGCCGCAGCCGTTGGGCCCGAAGACCGAGACGATCTTGTGCTTGGGGATGTCCAGGTTGAAGTCTTCATACAGCGGCCAGCCCGCAAAGTACTTGGTCAGACCGCGTATGGTGATGTGCGTGCCTGCCGGGCCGGGCTGGAATTCACGCACCGGGACATCGGCGAATACGGGAGCATTAATTACAGCGGACATGTCGGACTCCGGTGGGATCCATGGGTAAACACAGTGGTGAGTGACTGCAGGCCTCTCACCTTCAAGCAGGGGCCGCGGAACCGGCTTTGCCGGGCCGCAGGCGCAGCGGCCCCCTCGGGGGGAAGCGCATTACACGAAGTGAAAAGCGTGGGGGCCATTTATCTTCCACTCCAATGCACGATGCGGCGCTCGGCGATGAGAAACAAAATATTCAGCGCATACCCCAGCGCACCGGCCGCCAGGATGGACGCGTACATGTCCTTCACATTCATGACCTGCTGCGAGTTGATGATGCGGTTGCCCAGGCCGGTGTCGGCGCCTATGAACATCTCGGCAACGATCACGATGACGAGTGCCATGGACACCGCCGAACGCAGGCCGACAAAGCTCGGCTGCAGGCTTTCCCAGATCAACACGTCCTTGAACACTTGCCAGCGCGAGGCGCCCATGACTTTGGCCGCCATGACACGCTGCTTGCGCGCGTTGATCACGCCGTAGGCGCTGTTGAAGACCACGATCAGCAGCGCGCCGAAGGCGGCAATCGCCACCTTGTTGATGTCCGACACGCCGAAAATCATCAGGAAGAGCGGAATCAGCGCCGAGGACGGCGTGGAGCGGAAGAAGTCGATCAGGAATTCCACGCTGCGGTAGGCTTTTTCATTGCTGCCCAGCAGCACGCCCAGCGGCATGCCGACCGCGGCGGCGATCATGAAAGCCTGGACCGTTCGCCACACGGTGACGGCAAAGTCCTTGAGGAGCGGCCCGCCAGCCAGGCCGCTGAGCAGTGCGCCCAGCGCGTCGATCGGTGGCGGCAGCAGGATGGCCTTGATGAAGCCCAGGCGCACGGCCAGGTCCCAGATGATGAAGAGCGCCACCGGGCCGATGAAGGGCAGGGCCTTGTCCAGCGCCGGTTTGCGCTGCACGACGGCCGCCGGCGCGGCCGGAGGCGTCCAGGGTTTGGCGGGCGTTGCCGTCACGGGAGAGGTGGTACTCATGGTGTTCAACCCTTGTAGAGCATGGTGTCTACGATGAGGCGCGAACTGAAGATGCCTTTTTCGGAGAACAGGTCGAAGAATTTCTGGAAGTGCGCCACGTCGGCCGGGGTGAACTCGTTGTACATGGTGTAGGCGGCCAGCGGCACCTCGCCGGTGAGCGGGCCTTCAATGGCGGTGTAGCCCTTGAGGTACTGGCGCGCCTCGACCGACTTGCTTCGCACGTAGGCCACTCCCTTGCCGTAGGCGGCGACGAATTTTTTTGCCGCGTCGGGATTCTTCTTGATGAAGTCGGAAGACAGCGACGCCGAGCCGCCGAACCACGGTGCCATCGGGTCACCCAGTACATAGCGCGCGATGACGCCGGCTTCAAGCACGCGCGTCGTGCCGTTCATGCGGCCTATGGTGCCGGTGGGCTCCAGCGTGTAGGCACCGTCGATCTGGCCGGCGGCGAGCGCGGCCACATGCTGGCCGATGGGCAGCTCGACCACGGTCGCGCCGGTAGCGCCGCCGCGCTCCAGCACGGTCTTGGCCAGCGTCACGTTCTGGATGCCGGGGCCGGAGCCGACGCGCTTGCCTTTGAGGTCGGCCATCACCTTGGCCGGACTGGCCGCCGGCACGATCACCTCGTCGAGCACATTCTTCACGTTGCTGGGGTTGGAGCAGAAGATCTTGAAGGTGCCGGGCTGGGCGATCTCGCCGATGGCGATGTTGGCCGAGCCGGTGCCGTTGGCGGTGCCATCGGCGCGGCCCGAGAGCACCGCCTCCATCACCTGCTGCGCACCGGCGAATTTGAGCGGCTCCACGTCAAGGCCGGTCTCTTTGAAGTAGCCCAGCTCGATGGCTGAGTAGAACGGCAGGCCGGCGGCGATGGGCCAGTAGCCGATGCGTATCTTGGGACCGCCCTGCGCATGCAGGAAGGCGGGCATGCCCAGCAAGCCCAGTGTGGCGCCGGCGGCCGTGGCCTTGAGCAGCGAGCGGCGTGCCGGGCCGTGGGGGGCGGATGACGGTGTGGGAACGGGCTTCATGAAATGCTCCTGCTGGTGATGGATAAGTGGTGAAGGAATGGGTTGATGAAGAGGACGAAAAGCTTTCACGCCTGCGCGACTGGCTTCGGTGAGTCGAGGTAAGCGCGCCAGCCGCCCAGGTGTGTGATGTCTTGTGCACCTTGCAGGGCATGCGCCTCGCAGAGGAAGCCCTGGACGCTGCCGCCGCCCTCCAGCGCCAGCGTGCCTATGCCCAAGGGCGCGGGGATCAGCGCAACGAAAGAGCCGTAGTGCTGCACCGGCATTTCCCAGATTTCCAGCGCGATGCCTGCACCTTCATTGGCCGCCACACGCAGCAGCCCCGGCTTGGGCGGCACCGTGCCCGGCAGGGCGTAAAAGCGGTAGTCTGGCGCGGTGCGTGCCGGGCCCACCAGCGTGGCGCCGCGCGAGGTCAGCTGGCTGTTCAGCGGCATGCCCGAAAGATGAGCGCCCACCACGGCCAGCCTGACCGTGGCCGCCGGCTGGATGCCTGGCAACGCTGCGGGTGCGGGCAGCGCTTCGTTCAATGCGCCCAGCGGCAAACCAGTGGCATGGTGATAGCGCTGCCCCAACTCAGCCAGTTGCCAGTCGCTGCCCGCCAGCCCCACCAGCGTGATGCCGAAAGGCAGGCCGTCAGGACGCAGGCTGCTGGGCACGGAAAGGGCCGCGTAGTCCAGCAGGTTGACGAAGTTGGTGTAGGTGCCCAGGTGGCGGTTCAGCGTGACGGGGTCGCGCTGCATGGCCTGCAGCGTGTAGTGTGTGGGCGCGGTCGGCAGCAACAGCACATCAATGTCACGCCACATTGCGCCCGCCTGCTGGCCCAGCGCGCGTAACTTTGTTTGGGCTGCATACAGGTCGGCAGCGCTGTATTGTTTGCCCGCGCCGATGATGCTGCGCACCGGCTCGATCACCGCTTCTTCATGCGCGTCAAAAAAATCGCGCACGGCGGTGTAGCGTTCAGCCACCAGCGCGCTTTCATAGAGCAGCGCGGCCGCCTCGGCCAGCGGCGCGAAATTGATGGGCACCGGCACGCCGCCCAGGGCCTGCATGCGGGTGACAGCTTCGCCAAAAGCCTGCTCGGCCAGCGCGTCGCCGCAGAAGCCCAGTGTTGAAGGCACACCGAAACGAAAGCCTGCGGGCAAGGCGGTGTCGGCCATCGCCAGCACGCGCGAGTAGGGATCCAGCGGGTCGTAGCCCATGGCCGCTTCGAGCACGCGGGCGGCCGTGGCCACGGTGCGCGCGAAGATGGAGACGCAGTCCACGCTCTGCGCGGCCGGCACCACGCCGCGTGCGCTGACAAGGCCTTTGGAGGGTTTCAGGCCCACGATGTTGTTCAGGCCCGCCGGCACGCGCCCGGAACCCGCCGTGTCGGTGCCCAGCGCGAAATCCGCCTGCCCGGTCGCCACCACGTAGGCGGAGCCGGAACTCGACCCTCCTGATATATATGCCGGGTTGATCGCGTTGGGAACGGCGCCGTAGGGGGAGCGTGTGCCGTTGAGGCCGCAGGCGAACTGGTCCATGTTGGTCTTGCCAAGCAGTTGCGCACCCGCATCGAGCAGCTTTTGCACCACGGCGGCGTGCGCCGTCGGCGTGTAGGCGAAAGCGGGGCAGGCGGCGGTGGTCGGCAGGCCCGCTACATCAATGTTGTCTTTGGCCGCAAATGAGAGCCCGGCCAGCGCGCCGCCGCGGCCGGTCGGGAAAGACGATGTCCTGGTAATCCAGGCCTCGGGAGCCCTGCCGGCGTCCGTGCCTGCAGATGCCATCACCTGCTCAGGTGCAGCGAGCGATTGAGGAGAGTTCGGCGATGAAGAGATGTGCACCAATTGAAAGCATCCATACTTGTGTACAAGATGAGATGCAAGAGCTGTGCCAATCCGTAGAGCCGTCCCGAGCACTGCCGATGACGAAAAGTACTTTGATGTCTGCTTGTCATCCAATTAGGCGCATGAATGTCATGGATAAAGCGATTCTTGGGTAATTAATCGCGCTCGATGTATCAAATACAGTAGAGGCTTATGGAAAAGTCTCGCTCCAACCCACAGCCCAAGCTTCGTGCCGTGTTGTTTGATGCCTACGGCACGCTGTTTGACGTGTACAGCGTGGGCTTGCTGGCGGAGCAATTGTTTCCGGGCAAAGGCGAAGCGCTGGGCGTGCTGTGGCGCGACAAGCAGATTGAGTACACGCGCCTGGTGACCATCAGCAATAGCGGCTCGCATTACCGGCCCTTCTGGGACCTCACGCGCGCAGGCCTGCGTTATGCGTGCAAACGCCTGGGGCTGGATTTGAATGCCGCCCGTGAGGAGCAGCTCATGAACCAGTACCGCCACCTGTCGGCGTTTCCGGAAAACCGCGAGGTGCTGCAGGCGCTGAAGGCGCGTGGCATCACCACCGGCATCCTGTCCAACGGCGATCCCTCCATGCTGGATGTGGCCGTCAAGTCGGCAGGGCTTGAAGGCCTGCTGGACCACATCATCAGCGTGGACAGCATTCGCAAATACAAGACCGCTCCCGAAGCCTATGCGCTCGGGCTGAAAGCCACCGGGCTGGAGGCGAAACAGATCGCCTTCGTGAGCTGCAACAGCTGGGACGCGCTGGCGGCTACCTGGTATGGCTACCAGACGCTGTGGGTCAACCGTTACCAGTTGCCGTTTGAAGAGCTGGGCACGCAGCCCCTGTACACCGGCAGCAGCCTGCGCGAAGTGCTCTCGCTGCCGCTGCACTGATTTCGCAGGCTCGTTCTATTTTTTGTCTTTTAGTTTTTTTGATTCTTCTGATGCTTTTGAGAAAAGGGACCGCACCATGAACACTACAACCAACACACGCACCTCCAGCCACCGCCTGCAGGTCGCCACCGGGCTTTACCGTTTCATCGAAGACGAGGTGTTGCCCGGCACCGGTGTGGCCAGCGGCGCTTTCTGGAAGGGCTTTGATGCCATCGTGGCCGATCTGGCGCCCAAGAACCTCTCCTTGCTGGCAGAGCGCGACCGCCTGCAGTGCGAGATGGACGCCTGGCACAAGGCCAACCCCGGCCCCATCGCAGACATGAAGGCTTACCGCGCCTTCCTCGAAAAAACCGGCTACCTCGTGCCTTCGCCGAAGAAGGTCACCATCACCACCGCCAACGTGGACGCTGAACTCGCCAAACAGGCCGGCCCGCAACTTGTGGTGCCCATCCTGAACGCGCGCTATGCGCTTAATGCCGCCAACGCGCGCTGGGGCAGCCTTTATGACGCGCTCTATGGCACCGACGCCCTTTCCGAGGAAGACGGCGCCACCAAAGGCAAAGGCTACAACCCCGTGCGCGGCGCCAGGGTGATCGAATACGCGCGTTATGTGCTGGACCGCACCGCGCCGCTGAAAAAGGGCTCGCACATCGATTCGACCACCTATGCGGTCAAGGGCGGCAAGCTCGTCGTCACGCTAAAAGGCGGCAAGACAACGGCGCTGGAAGATGCGAGCCAGTTCATCGGCTACCAGGGCAAGGCCTCCGCGCCGTCGTCGGTGCTGCTGCAGCACAACGGCCTGCACATCGACGTCCGCATTGACCGCGGCACGCCCATCGGCAAGACGGATCCGGCCGGCGTGAGCGACCTGGTGATAGAGGCTGCGCTGTCGACCATCATGGACCTGGAAGACTCGGTGGCCGTGGTGGACGCCGACGACAAGGTGCTGGCCTATCGCAACTGGCTGGGCATCTTGCAGGGTACGCTGACTGAAAGCGTGACCAAGGACGGCAAGACCTTCACCCGCGGCCTGAACCCGGACCGTGAATACACCTCACCGAAAGGACCCAGGGGTAAAGCAGTGGTACTGCATGGCCGTTCGCTGATGTTCGTGCGCAATGTGGGCCACCTGATGACCAACCCGGCCGTGCTGTACACCGCCGCGGATGGCAGCACGAAGGAAATTCCGGAAGGCATCCTGGACGCCATGGTCACGACCACGATCGCCATCCACGACCTCAAGCGCAAGGGCAAGGCCGGCATCAGGAACTCGCGCAAGGGCTCGGTCTACATCGTCAAGCCCAAGATGCACGGCCCCGCTGAAGTGGCATTCGCCGCCGAACTCTTCAGCCGCGTCGAAAAGATGCTCGGCCTGCCGGGCAGCACGGTCAAGCTCGGCATCATGGACGAAGAGCGCCGCACCAGCGTCAACCTCAAGGCCTGCATCGCCGCCGCTTCCAGCCGCGTGGCCTTCATCAACACCGGCTTCCTGGACCGCACCGGCGACGAAATGCACACGGCCATGCAGGCCGGCCCGATGATCCGCAAGGGCAACATGAAAATCAGCCCGTGGCTCAGCGCCTACGAACGCAGCAACGTGCTGGTCGGCCTGGCCTGCGGCCTGCGCGGCCGCGCCCAGATCGGCAAGGGCATGTGGGCCATGCCCGACTTGATGGCCGACATGCTCAAGGCCAAAATCTCGCACCCGCAGGCCGGCGCCAACACGGCCTGGGTCCCGTCGCCCACGGCCGCCACGCTGCACGCGCTGCACTACCACCAGGTCAATGTGGCGGCGGTGCAAAAAGACATCGAGAAGACGGTCGACCTGAAGTCCGAAATCGCCCGCCTGCTGCCCGAGCTGCTGCTGGTGCCGGTCTCGCCCGACGCCCAATGGACGCCTGCCGAGAAGCAGCAGGAGCTGGACAACAACGCCCAGGGCATCCTCGGCTATGTGGTCCGCTGGATCGACCAGGGTGTGGGTTGCTCCAAGGTGCCCGACATCCACAACGTTGGCCTGATGGAAGACCGCGCCACGCTGCGCATTTCCAGTCAGCACATCGCCAACTGGCTGCTGCACGGCGTGGTCACGAAAGCGCAGGTCAAGGAAACCTTTGAACGGATGGCCGCCGTGGTCGACGGCCAGAACGCCGGCGACCCCCTCTACAAAAAAATGGCGGGCAACTTCGAGACGTCGGCGGCCTACAAGGCGGCGTGCGACCTGGTCTTCAAGGGCCTGGAGCAACCCAGTGGCTACACCGAGCCGCTGCTGCACGCCTGGCGGCTGAAGGTAAAAGCCGGCTTGTGCCGTTAAGTCTGCGGCAGGGGTGCGGACGGGGGCTTGCGCCTGCTGCAGCCTGTGCCTGACAGAGTCAATTTGCTACTGAATTGATAGCTGTTGGCGCAAGCTGTTATTGGCCTGCAGGCCAAATACTCTTGAAAATCCGGGTTCGACCCGCTGGCGCCGGTGCGCCCCCATGGCGAATGACAGCCGGTCAGGCGTTGATAACCCCTGAGCTTGCGGAGGTGTTGCGCCAAACTGACCTTTACAAAGGGCCGCCGATCTTGCAAAACCGGCCGCTCATCGCCATTCGCGGGATTTAAAGGCTGGTTACGGACCGTTCCGTGTCAAAAACCCTGTAATTCATATGTATGCGTTGGAAACCAAGTGAAACACTTTGCAAGTACTTCAATGAAATCGCGGTTGGCCCTTACGCTAGCGTCTCCCCCCTCTCCGGCCACAGATCGGTTGCAAGCCGGCCGGCAAATGTGATTAATACCAATTTTCCCGAACTCCTCGATGGCTTCGCAACCTGACGTCCTTCAATCCTGTCTTCAGGCGGCTGCCAAAGCAGCCCGGCCTGCGCTGGAACGGTGCATTGATGACGCCGTGGCGGGGCTGCAGATTGCCGAGTCACAAAGCCCAAAAGTGGCCGAGCGCGACGAACTCGCGGCGGCCTGGCGGGGACTTCAACAAAACAAGCCCGTCTGGGTCGTGCAATACCCGGCAGACCTGCTGGTGCATTTCAAGGCGAATGTGGCTGTTGCGGTGCAGGCGGTGCGCACGCCGGCAGCATCTCCAGACCAGCTCGCTGCTTCAGCCGCAGCCGCATCCAGCACCTTCGCCGCCCTGTCTTATGCCAGCTTCGCCCTCGTCGACGACGACGATGTGTCCCAGGCCATTGAATCGTCACGGCTGCTCCAGCTGGTGCTGCCGGCGGTCGACCACGTCCTCGCCGAACTCAACAAACTGATCAGCACAGTGCAGGGGCTGCCGAATGTGCGCCCGGAGCTCAATCCGCTGCGCCCTGAAGTGTTTGCGCAGACCCTGCGCGAAATGATCACCGCAAGCAATGCGGGCCCGGCCATCGTTTCGCTGTGGCTCAGGTATCTTGCCGAGCCTCTGGGGCGCGAACTCGGGCAGGTCTACGAACGCCTGGTTAACCAGCTGGAACTTGCCAACGTACAGGGCGCCAGCTACCGCGTATTGCAGACCCCTGCGAGTGCAGCCCCCAGCAGGGCCAGGGGTACCGGCGGCGCAGGTTCCGGGTCGGGCGCCGGTACCGGAGGCGGTGAGGGCGGAAACGGTGGGGGCTCCGTCGAATCCGGCCGCCACCAGCCGCCCCCGCAATATGCCGACCTCTCCAACTATGAGATCCGGGATGAGTTGTTCCAGGATTTCCTGTTCCATGGCGGCAGCAACGCCCATCACGGGCTGGCGCCGTCCTATTACGAAACGGTCGAGGAAGAGCTGGTCGCCCTGCAGGAAGCGCCCGACTCTTCCGGCGCGCCGTTGGCTGAGTCGCAAGCCGCGCCCTCACATGAATACCAAAACCTGCCGGCGGTAGACCGTCCGCAGCGGATGGTCGATGAGCGCAGCCAGCTCAGCCCGCAGGTTTGGGGCTCGTACGCCCGGCCCCGCGAGCGCGCCATCGTCCGGACCCAGCTGAAGAAAGAGGCCAAGCAGGTCGGTCAGGTGCTGGGCCTGGAAGTGGTGCGCAAGCTGGTCAAACAGGTCGCGCAAGACCCGCGCCTGCTGGTGCCGGTGCGGGAAGCCATCGTGGCGCTGGAGCCTGCGCTGCTGCGTCTGGCCATGGTGGACCCGCGCTTTTTCAGCGACGAAGGCCACGCCGGGCGCCGCGTCATGGAGCGCGTGGCGCAGCGCAGCTTCAAATACAACGACGAATTCAGCCCTGAGTTCCTGGCGTTTTTTGAGCCGGTCACGCGCGCTTTCAACGGGCTGAACAGCCTGACGATCGAAGATGCCCAGCCTTTCGCGATGGCACTGGCCGAACTCGAATACGGGTGGGACGAGCAGGACCAGTTCGAAGCGGAAAACCGCAACAACGTGCTGCAGGCCCTGCGTTTCGCCGAAGAGCGCCAGACGCAGGCGGACCAGATCGCCTTTGAGCTGAGCACGCGCTCGGACCTGGACAAGGTGCCGGGCCTGGTGCTGGACTTCCTGTTCGGCCCCTGGGCGCTGGCTATGGCGCACGCCAGACTCTCCGATACACGCAACCAGGTTGATCCGATGGGCTTCGGTTCGGTGGTGCCTGACCTGCTCTGGAGCGTCAAGCGGGAAGTCACCCTGAAACGCCCGGCCAAACTGATTGAGATGATTCCCAGCCTTTTGGGCAAGCTGCATGAGGGGTTGGAGCTGCTGGGGCAGGACCCGCGCGAAAGTGAGCCTTTCTTCGAAGGCCTGATGATGCTGCACCGGCCCGTGCTCAAACTGCGCCGCCTGAAAAGCCGGCGTGACGCCGAAGAATCGGGCGCCGTACCGCTGGAGCCCGAAGAAGATTCGGCCACGCCTGAACAGCGCCTTGCCAAGGCCGCCGCGCACCCCTGGCTTGCGCGCGACGATCTGGACGCCGCAGGGTTTGAAGACACCCTGCCGACCGTGCCTGGAGAACTTGCTCCGATCGAGGAAGACGAACCGCCACCGATAGAACCCATGCATGCGGCAAATGAGCCCGACTCCAGCCATCCGGAATACCTTGCCGCGGCGGCAGCCTCCGCAAATGCAGTACCGGCCATGGCCCAAAGCGAAGCCGAGCGCCTGTTGCTCAGCCTGCGCTCCGGCCACTGGGTGGATATGTACTCCAGGCGCCGCTGGCTGCGAGCCCAGCTGATCTGGGCCAGCACGAAGGGCACGCTGTTCATGTTCGTGAGCCACGGCGGCCAGCCCCACTCGATGACCAAGCGCAGCTGCGAACGGCTGATCCGCGAACGCCTGCTCAGGCCGGTCGACAGCCAGGGTGTGGTGGCGCAGGCCCTGGATGCGGTCGCTTCGGAAGTCGCCACCACGACGCAGCCCGAATCCCAGCCGGTCTGAGGCGGGTCCCGAGCGGGGTGGCAAACCTGCCGCCGCCGGCTTGATGGTGGAACCATCCCGCACAGCTTAAATCCCATGACCTCCTGGCCCGACCTCACGCAACTTCCTGCCGATCCTGTACCCGCGGGCCCGGCTGAACTGCCGCCCCCAGCGCATGCCCAGCCGTTTGTGCATGACGACGGAAACACCCGGTCGCTTCACTTCACGATGGGTGAACTGCAAAGCCGCATGCTGATGCACAGCCCCTGGCGCCTGGAAGTGGACTACACGCTGACGATGATGGGTTTCCTGCTCTTTCGGCCCGCGCCCCTGCACATCGGAATGATCGGCCTCGGGGGCGGCTCCCTGGCCAAGTTCTGCCATCGGCAGCTGCCGTCCAGCCAGATGACTGTGCTGGAGATCAACCCTCAGGTGGTGGCGCTGCGGCGCGAATTCCGCGTGCCCGACGATGATGCGCGGTTCCGCGTCATCGCCGCTGACGGGGCCGATTTTCTGCAGGCCGGTACCCCCCGGTTCGACGTGCTGCTGATCGACGGGTTTGACCACCAGGGGCAACCGCCGGCCCTTTGTTCGCAGCGCTTTTATGACGACTGTTTTGCCGCGCTGTCGCCGGGCGGCGTACTGGTGGTGAACCTGCACTACGATGACCCGGACTATCCGCTGCTGGCGGGCCGCATTGCGCGCAGTTTCGACGGCAATTCCGTGGAAATTCTTGCCCAGGAAAAAACCAACAGCATCGTGTTTGCCTACCGCGGGAAGCCCGTTTCTGCACGCAAGCTCTCGGTGGCACAAGCTCTTTCCGCACTGGCAGACGACGAGGGCCGGGCCCAGCTCAGGGCCGAGTTTGGGCGGATCACATGGCACATGAAAGACCCGGGCGCAGACGACGCCTGACCGGTGCATCCCGGCTCACACCAGCTCCGGCCACGGCGGGAAGGCCTTACCCCGACGTGCGGCGCTGTCCGACGGCCAGCCACAAAAAAGGCGGGCACGCTGGAACGCTCAACATTTCATTTCATTTCATTTCATTTCACTGCCCTGCACGGATATACCCTGCACGCGCACAAACCTGGAGAACCCCATGACCGAAAAAACCGCATCCGTTCACTGGGAAGGCCGAGGCAAAAAGGGCCAGGGCCAGATCAGCACCGACACCGCTGCACTCAAGGCGTATCCCTACGGCTTTGGCAGCCGCTTTGAGGACGACCGCAGCGGCACCAATCCTGAAGAGTTGCTGGGCGCCGCGCATGCAGCCTGTTTCACCATGGCGTTTTCCTTTGCCTGCGACAAGGCCGGGTTCGGCACCAGCTCGGTGGACACCCGCGCCAAGGTCCGCCTGGTGCCCCAGGGCGATGGCTTCCTCATCGACCGCATTGCGCTGACCCTGGAGGCCGTGATTCCGGATATCGATGAAGCGAAATTCCAGGAACTCGCCGAAGGCGCCAAAAAGGCCTGCCCGCTCTCCAGGGCCTTGGCCAGCGTTCCCGAAATCACCCTCGCGGCCACATTACGCCGGTAGCTTTTCCGGCACCCAGAAAGACACCCGACATGAATCCCAGGACAAATTTTTCTTTTGAGGTTCAGTATGCTGCGCAGTCAGGTGCTGCTCAGGATGAGCGCGACGGCCTGATGGGGTCGCTGGGCCCTTCGCTGCAGAAGCTGTTTGCCGCCGATGATCCTTCGGCCACCGTGACGGTGAGCGATAGCCACAAGGGTGACGGCAACAAGATCATTGAATTGACGACCACCCTCCTGGACCCCCAGGTCGCCGCAACACTCCAGGCGTTTTCGAAGCAGCACGGCGTGGCCGTGAGCGCACTTGAATAGCCGGCTCCGGTGCGGCCCCGCTCAGGCTTGCCATACACCGTAACCTGCTTCGCGCAGGGCAATACCCAGTTCGACTTCCATGTCGCGCGCGGCGTCGTAGGGCATGGGGTTGTACATCTCGTACAGCTTGGGTAAAAGCCGCACGCCGAAATCACGGGCGAAACGGTTGGACTGAATGCCGGCCTTGTGTTTGTCAAAACGCACATCCGGGTCCAGCCCGGTCATACCCACATACACAAAAGGCTTGCCCAGCTGGTAGTCCGGATTGGCGCGGCGAAAGCGTGCCACGTTCCACACCTCGGGCCCAAGCTCGATCACATAGACGCTGTAGTGATGGCCTCTGGGTCGGGTGGGCATGAATGGGCGGTCGTGAAGGGTGTGCGTTGTGCCGACTTTAACGCATCGCGATCCATTCAGGTGCTATCAAAAAAATAGCTGCTTGCGCCCATCCTTATTGGTCTGCAACTTCTTTCTACCTGAAAATCACGCGCTAGCCTTGCTGCTGCTGCGATTCCTTCATTTCTCCATTTTCTTCCTCTTCCTCTGTTGGGCTCTGGATCTGCGTCTGTGCCTCATCCGGGGCCTGCTCCTGCAGCCAGCTGCCCGACGACACCACCAGGTGAATGAAGTGCAGCTTGGCGACCGCTTCCGTCGGCAGGATGAAGGGATAGAAATCGGGCTGGCCCATGCTGCGCGACATCTCGTTGAGCATGGTGGTCAGCCGCGTCCAGTGGTTCAGGAAGGTGAGGAACTGTTCGGCATCCGGGTGATCCGGTTGATACAGCGCATCTATCGTGAACGGCGTGAACTCCAGGTCGAAGTGATCGACGCTCAGGCCGAAACTTAAAGCGGTGTCGATCGCATCGCGCATGTGCAGGTAATGCGCCCAGCACTCGGCCCAGTCCTCCCAGGGGTGAGTACTGGCGTACGCGCTCACGTAATGCAGCGGCCAGTCCGCGGGCGGGCCTTCGTCGTAGTTGCGCTGCAGGCTGGCCTTGTAGTCCAGGGTTTCGTCGCCGAAGAGTGCGTGAAAGCCGTCCATCCAGGCAGTGCCGGCGAGCAGGCGGTCCCAGTAGTAGTGACCCACTTCATGGCGGAAATGCCCAAGCAGCGTGCGATAGGGTTCGCGCATGGCCTTGCGCACCGCCTCGCGCTTGGCGTCGTCGGCCTCGTCCACGTTGAGCGTGATGAGGCCGGTGTTGTGGCCCGTCATGATGTGCGGGCCGTTCACCGGCGAACGCAGGAAGTCGAACATCAGGCCGCGCTCGGTGTCCTCACTCATGCGGGACGCCACCGGCAGCCCGAGCAGGATCAGTGCGGACACCAGCCGGCGCTTGGCCAGCTCGACCAGCCCCCACAGGTAACCGTTGTCGGGCAGGGCTGGGTCCGTCAGGTCCGGAATGGTGCGGTTGAGGCGGCAGGCCCGGCACATGTCTGCGGGGTCTTCCACCGGCACCAGCCAGTTGCAGGAGGCTGGGGTTGAGAGATTGAGGCATCGCCTGTAAAGAGGTTCGCCATTTTCGGCAGGCTGGGCGGGCGGTGCCTGCGTCGCCTCGGCTTCCTCAACGGGTGCGGCAGGCGCAGCGCCGGGCGCAGATTCCTGGCCGGGGATTTCCTCGAGCGAAGGCGGCTGCACGTCGTCGGGCGGCGCGCCGGCCAGTGCGCTGGCGGCCTGCCATTCCTGCCAGGTGCCCTCTTGCGGCCCGGGCATCAACGGCAGCAGCAGGCCGCGCTCACAGTCATAACCCAGCGGCGTGCCGCAGGCCAGGCACTTGCTGTTGCGAAAAAAAACGGGCTGCCCGCAGTGGCAACGGTAGTTGCGGCCGGCCAGCAAAGGCAGGGGTTGATCGGTGGATCTGGATGGCGTGGTGAAAAACAAGTGGCTTGCCCGAATGAATGGTGGGCCCGCAAGGCCGAAGCGAAAAGCACCTGGCCGGACGACACCCACCCGGCAGGAGAACCCAAGGGTACAGGATAGCCCCGGCGAAGCCTCTCGGGCCCGGCGCCAGCACCTGTCATGCTGTCAGTGGAGGCCGACAAAACAAGGCCGGCCTCTTGCTTCTATCATCGGGTATCAGACATGTTTGCGGGCCAGTTGACCGGACACCCGTAAAACCCTGTGTTCAACCCCGCATCAACCACAACACCCCAGAGGACACCATGCCCACTTACCACGTCGAAATGATGGAAGGCCGGACCATCGAGCAGAAGAAAAAGCTCGTCGAGGCCATTACCCGTGTCAGCGTCGAAATTCTCGGCGGCCAGCCCGACTCGGTGGACATCCTGATCACCGACATCAAGCGCGAAAACTGGGCGACCGGCGGTAAGCTCTGGTCCGAGCCGAGAGACTGACGACGGACACCCGGGCCATGCCCGCATCCCTTGCCGGCCTGCAGGCGCGCCACGGTCCGCGTTACCGGTGGTTGCTGCTGCTGTCCGTCATGATCGGCACGATGGCTTCCATCATGTCGTCGACCATCGTGAACGTGGCGATTCCCGACATGAGCCATTACTTCACGCTGGGGCAGGAGCGCGCGCAGTGGGTGAGTTCGGGCTTTATGGTGGCCATGACGGTCTCCATGCTGACCACGCCCTGGCTGCTTTCGCGCTACGGCTATCGCCGCACCTATGTGGGCACCATGATGCTGCTCATGGCCGGCGGCATTGTGGGCGGTCTGGCCAACAGCTTTGGGCTGGTGCTGGGTTCGCGCGTGGCCGAGGGCCTGGCGGCCGGTGTGGTGCAACCGATTCCCGCGATCATCATCATGCGGGCTTTCGGGCCACACGAGCAGGGGCGCGCCAGCGGCCTCTTCGGCATGGGCGTGGTGCTGGCGCCGGCGCTGGGCCCCAGCGTGGGCGGTGTGCTGGTCGACCTGTTTGGCTGGCGCTCGATTTTTTTCATGGTGGTGCCGCTGTGCCTGGTATCCCTGTGGATGGCTTACCGCTACGTGCCCGACACCGCCCCGGGTGGCGTGGAGCCCAACCGCAACGGCGCGATGATCGACTGGCGCGGCCTGCTGCTGGGCGCGGTGGGCACGCTGTGCCTGCTCAACGGCATGGTCGAGCTGCACGGCGCCGGGCGCGCGCATGCCTTTGTATTGCTGGGCGCCGCGCTGGCGGCGCTGGCCGCATTCA
Source organism: Polaromonas sp. P2_G11 (assembly GCF_056403595.1). Lineage (NCBI taxonomy): Bacteria > Pseudomonadati > Pseudomonadota > Betaproteobacteria > Burkholderiales > Comamonadaceae > Polaromonas > Polaromonas sp. P2_G11. Next base: position 634,722 of record NZ_JBFUFE010000004.1, read on the forward strand.
TCTGGTGGCAACGCCGCCTGGCGGCTTCGGGTGGTGCACCGCTGATGAACCTGGCGCTCTTTGGCTACCGGCCTTTTGCCATGGGCAGCATCGTGGCTTTCATCTACGGCACCGCGCTGTTTGGCTCCACCTACCTGCTGCCGGTGTACCTGCAGCTGGGCTTGAATCTCTCGGCTTCGCACGTCGGCACCATCCTGTTGCCTGCGGGCCTGGTGTTGGCGGCCACGATTGCGGGCGTGGGCCGGCTGGCGGACAAACACCCGACCTGGCTGCTGGTCAGCACGGGGCTGGCTTTGCTGGCAGCCTCGTTTGCATTGATGCTCACGGTGAACCTGGCTTCGGGGCTCTGGATGCTGGTGATGTGGGCCACGCTGGGGCGTATCGGGCTGGGTTTTATCCTGCCTTCGCTCAACCTCGGGTCGCTCCGGCCCCTGCATGAGCATCTGTTATCGCAGGGCGCAAGTGCCATCAACTTCCTGCGCATGCTGGGCGGCGCGATCGGTGTGAGCCTGTGCGGCATCGTGCTGGAGTGGCGGCTTGCGGCCCATGGCGATTCGCTGGCCAACGCCACCAGCAGCCCGGCGCGGCTGGCTGCTTTCAATGAAGCCTTCCTGATGCTGGCCGCCCTTTGCATACTGGCCGTGGTGGCCGCATGGCAGCTTCGCGTGCCGGCTCCCGCCCAGCCTGACAACTTACCGAATAACAAGCAGGAAGCGGACTGACATGTGCCAACTTCTCGGCATGAACTGCAATGCGCCAACGGATGTGACCTTCAGTTTCAGGGGCTTCGCGCAGCGGGGCGGCCACACCGACCACCATGCCGACGGCTGGGGCATCGCTTTTTTTGAGGGCGACGACAGCGTGGCCGGCGGCAGCGACCGCGGCCTGCGCCATTTTGTCGACCACCAGCCGGCCTGCAGTTCACCGGTGGCCGAGCTGATCAGCCGCTACCCGATCAAAAGCCGCAACGTCATCTCACACATCCGCAAGGCCACGCAGGGACGTGTCGCGCTGGAGAACTGCCACCCCTTTGTGCGCGAGCTGTGGGGCCGCTACTGGGTGTTTGCCCACAACGGCGACCTGAAAGATTTTTCGCCCCGCCTGCACGGCAGCTTCCGGCCCGTCGGCACCACTGACAGTGAGCGCGCTTTTTGCTGGATCATGCAGGAGATGGCCAAGTCTCACGCGGGCGTTCCCAGCGTGCAGGAGCTGAGCATCACGCTGCGTGAGCTTGCGGCGCACATCGCCACCCACGGCACCTTCAACTTTTTGCTCAGCAACGGCCAGGCCTTGTGGGCGCACGCGTCCACCAACCTCTATTACGTAGAGCGCAAGCACCCCTTTGCGCATGCCACGCTGAGCGACGAGGATGTGAGCGTGAATTTTGCCGAGCACACCAGGCCGACCGACCGCGTCGCCGTGGTGGTCACGGCGCCGCTCACTACCAATGAAAACTGGACCTCATTTGCGCCCGGGGAACTCAAGGTGTTTGAAGGCGGCGCACTCATCGCCGCCTGACAGCTGCTGCCCGCTTGTGCGATCAGGCCGTCAGGCGCCGGCTGTCGTGAGGGCCGACTCCAGTGCGTCAATGAACATGGCCGCCACGTCAAAACCGGCCTGGTCGTGGATTTCCTGGAAGCAGGTCGGGCTGGTCACATTGATCTCGGTCACATAGTCGCCGATCACGTCGACGCCGGCCAGCAGCAGGCCGCGCGCGGCCAGCACCGGGCCCAGCGCTTCGGCAATTTCAAAATCCCGCTTTGAGAGCGGCTGCGCCACACCCACGCCGCCGGCCGCCAGATTGCCGCGCACTTCGCTGCCTTGGGGAATGCGCGCCAGGCTGAAAGGAACCGGTTTTCCCCCGATGACCAGCACGCGCTTGTCGCCCTTGACGATCTCGGGCAAAAATTTCTGCACCATCACGCTTTCGGCGCCGTTCCTGTTCAGTGTTTCGGTGATGCTGCCCAGATTCAGGCCGTCTTCCTTCACGCGGAAGATGCCCATGCCGCCCATGCCATCCAGCGGTTTGAGGATGATGTCCTTGTGCTCGGCATGAAAGCGCTTGATGTCGGCCGCACTTCGCGTGACCAGCGTCGGGCCGCTGAATTGCGCAAACTCGAGGATGGCAAGCTTTTCAGGATGGTCGCGCAAGGCGGCAGGCTTGTTGAAGACCCTGGCGCCTTCGCGCTCGGCCTGCTCCAGCAGGTGCGTGCTGTAAAAGTATTCGCTGTCAAAAGGCGGGTCCTTGCGCATGACCGCCGCATCAAAACCCGCAATGGCTTCGCGGCCGTCGGGCCGGGCGGCATCGGCCGTGAACCACACATCTGCGTCGCCTGTCAGCGTGATGTGGCGCACCTGGGCTGTGACTTTCGCACCGGTCTCCCAGCTCATGTCGGCCGGCTCACAAGCGCTGACGCGGTGCCCGCGCCGCTGCGCCTCCCGCATCATGGCAAAGGTGGTGTCCTTGTAAATCTTGAATGACTCGAGCGGATCGGCAACAAAAAGAAGATTCATGGTGTGGAACGTGTCCCAGGGTTTGGCGCCGCCCCGGAGCGGGCTTCCCGGCGCTGTTGGCCGTATTGTTGTACAAAGAGCGCAATCGCGCCCGCGACGACACCCCAAAAGGCCGAGCCCACACCGGCTATTACGACGCCCGACAAGGTGACGAGAAAAGTGATAAGCGCCGCTTACCGGTGCGATTCCTCCTTCACCGCCGCGGCCAGGCCGTTGCCGATGGTACCCAGCAGCGCCAGCCCGGCAATGGCCACGACCAGCTCTTTTGGGAAAGCTGTCAGCAGGCCGGTGATCGCTGCGCCGAATATGCCGATCACGATGTAGATCGCGCCGCAGCATACGGTCGCGGTGTACCGCCTGGCGGGGTCCTCATGCGCTTCCCGGCCCATGCAGATGGCCGCCGTGATGGCGCTCAGGTTGAGGGCAAACGCGCCAAAAGGCGCCAGCACCAGCGTGGTCAGGCCGCTCAGCGTGATGATTTTTGACACCGGAATGCCGCCGTCCGGACTGTCCGGCCCATAACCGGCGGCGTGGATGGCTGCCACGCCCGGCAGATTCTGCGAAGCCATGGTCACCACAAACAGCGGAATGGCCAGGCTGACAATGGCGGCCAGTGTGAACTTCGGCATCACGAACACCGGCATCGCCAACGAAAAAGCGACCCCAGACCACGCCAGTTGCCCGCGCGCAGCGACAAACACAATGGCTCCGACCAGCGTCAGCACTACCGCATAGCGCGGCATCAACCGCTTGCCCAATAAGTAGATCGCCAGCATCAGCAGCACCAAAGGCAAAGCCGTTTGAGCTGCCGCAAAGGCCTGGATGCCGAAGCGCGCAAGCACACCCGCCAGCAACGCGGAGGCGATGGCCACAGGAATGCGGTTCATGACTTTTTCAAACCAGCCGGTGATGCCGAACAAGGTGATGAGCGCCGCGCTGACCATAAATGCCGCAACCGCCTCTCCCATCGAGAAACCGCCAGCCAGCCCTGCAGTAGCCAGCACGGCGGCACCCGGTGTGGACCAGGCCACCATCACCGGCTTTTTCAACCACAACGACGGCACAAGAGAGCACAAACCCATGCCGATGCCGAGCGCCCACATCCACGAGGCAATCTCGGCAGGCGTGGCGTTGAAGGCAAGGGCTGCCTGAAAGACGATGGCAACCGAGCTGGTGAAGCCGACCAGGACTGCGACGAAGCCCGCGGTGAAGGCGGCGAGGTTGAGGTCTTTGAAAAATTGCATGGGGGGATTCTGGCAGGGTTGGCACGCAGGGCATGAGGTCGCAAGAGGAAGAGCTGCCTTCCAGATGGATTCCACCCGATTGCTATGAATTCAATAGCGACTAGCGCCCAGCCCAATTGCCCTGCGGCCAAAGTTCCTGCAAACCCGACAGCTTGCGCATTTGCCGGTCATGCCACCGGCCCAGCAGCGTGATCGCCACCGCAGCTCCGATCAAGGCCATGAACATGTCCGACTGCGTGTCCCAGGGATCCCCCTGGGTTCCCAGAAATTCATCCGCGCCCTGACCCAGCGCCAAGGCGGCCCACCACTCCACCAGTTCATACACCGCGCTGATGGCCATGGCCACGCACACTGACAGAAACCCTGCCATGCGGCGGCTGCCCAGGTAGCCGCGCTGCAGCAATACCTCGCGTGCCACCATCGCAGGCACCAGCCCCTGCATGAAGTGGCCGATCTTGTCGTAAGGGTTGCGGCCCAGGTGAAACAAGTCCTGCAGCCAGAAACCCGGCGGCACCCTGGCATAGGTGTAGGCGCCACCCATGATCAGCACCAGCATGTGCAGCGCAATCAGCACGTACAGCAAGGTCGTCAGCGGGTAGCGCCGGCCCGTGGCCAGCAGTACCGGTGCGGCGATGACGGCGGGCGCCACCTCGAGCATCCAGGTGCCCCGGTCATACGGCGCCATCCCCGACCACACCAGCGCGGCCAGTACCAGCAGGCCGAGAGCGATCAGCAACGGCCTGCGGTCAGTCATGCGTCGCCATACACAGGCTCGCAGCGCACATCGGTTTTCACCGAGTTCGCGATGAAGCAGGCGTCGTGGGCCTCGTGGTGCAGCTTGTCGATCTCGGCGCGTGTCGGCATGCGTTCACCGGCAAACGCCACGTCAGGCCGCAAGGTGACGGTGGTCATGGCGACTTTTCCTTCCGCGTTCTTTTCCATCACACCACTGGCCGCATCAAAGTAGCGTGTCACGGAAAACTTGCGTTTGGCCGCGATCGACAAAAACCACAGCATGTGGCAGCTCGACAGCGAGGCGACGAATGCCTCTTCCGGGTCCATGGCTGACGCGTCCGACATCGGCAGGGGCACTACATGCGGTGAAGAAGAGCCCGGCACTTCGAGGCCTCCGTCGAAGCGGATCAGGTGCCTGCGGCTGTAGCGGTTTCCCGGGAAATCGCCGCCATTGATTTCCCACAAAACCTCTGCCGTGTAAGTCGACATGGCCGCCCCTTGAAGTCAGCGAAAGAAGTTGTGCAGCGCGGTGGCCGTCGCCACGGGCTGTTCCTCGGGGATGAAATGGCCCGCCGCCATGGCATGGCCCGAGACCTCGCCGCTGCATTGCGCCTCCCACAGCGCCAGCGGATCGAACATCCGGTGCACCACACCGCGTTCGCCCCACAGGAGCAGCAAATCGCAGACCACCTTCAGGTGCTGCGCGCGGCTTTCGCGGTCGTGGTCCAGGTCAATCCCGGCGCTTGCCCGGTAGTCTTCGCAGGCCGCATGCAGCGCTTCGGCGTTGCAAAAGCAGCGTTCATATTCGGCCAGGGCCTGAGGTTCGATGTAATTGAGCCCCGCGCTGCCCCAGCCGCCTAGCTTGGCGTGCAGGTAGGCTTTGGCGGTTTCGGGATGGTTGGCGCCCATCATGATTTCGGGCAGCGGCGCCGGCTGCAACATATGGAACCAGTGGTAGTAGGCACGCGCAAACGCCATGTAGGGCTCCGTCATGCTGCGGCCTTCATACATGTCCAGTGTGGGGGCGATGTCGATGATGCAGAGTTTTTGCACGCGTGCCGCATAGTCCAGCGCCAGCCGGTGCGCCACACGCCCGCCGCGGTCGTGGCCGCTGAGGTAAAAGCGGTCCACACCCAGGGCATCCATCACCCCGACCATGTCGTGCGCCATGTTGCGTTTGCTGTAGTTGCTGTGGTCGGGCAGGCCTGCGGTTTTGGAAGAGTCTCCGTAACCCCGCAAATCGGGCATGACCAGGAAGTAGTGTTTTGCCAGGCGTTGCGCCACGCGGTGCCACATCACATGCGACTGCGGGAAACCATGCAGCAGCAACAGGGCCGGGCGCAGCGGATCGCCCGGCACGACCCGGGAAAACCGCGCGTTGATGGACGCGCCGTTGACCTCAAAGCTGCGTGATTCAAAACCGTCAAACCAGGACATGAAAACTCCCGTTTGGATCAACTCTTGCGTTGGGCCAAGTATTTTTGCAGATTTGCTGCCGCCTGCGCGCGCACCTTGTTGCGCAGGAAGGGCGTCCAGCCCAGCAGCAGGCCGGGCGCGCCCAGCGCCTGCCGCGACCAGGTCCAGAAATCAAAGTGATCACGGTGCCGCGTGATCAGGCCCTGTTCATTGAATTCAAACGCACCGTCAATGCTGTTGTGCACCATGCGCCCGGTGGCGCTGAAGCGGTAGTAGGCATCCCAGTGCGACTTTCCCGTGCTCGCGCCGGCTTCCAGCCCGCTGTAGGTGAGCTTCCATACATCCATGCCCTTGGCTTTTGTGGCGTCGCACAGCATGTGCCACATGCCGGTGACCTCGCGGTGCCCCCGCAGCGAAAACGCCGCGTCGTCGAAAGCGGCGTCCGGGGCGTAGCAGGTCGCCATGGTGTCGGAATCCAGCCGTGTAAAAGCGCTGTAAAACTTCTCGAGGGTGGCCTGGTTGGGGTGCATGGTGTCTCCTGGGTGGTTGTTTTCGGGTGGCCTCGTGGCTTCGCGACTCTATAGCGCTTCGGTTTGTGCCGGCGTCGCTCACGCGTCAGCCGGCTTCGCGCAGCAATTGCAGCAGCCGCTGCAGCGCATGCTGCACCGTGGCGCTGCGCACCGCGGCCCGGTCGCCGTCAAAGCGCCGGACTTCAGACACCAGCCGGCCGGGAAGCGCAAAACCAAACCATACCGTACCGACGGGTTTGGCGGCACTGCCGCCCGTCGGGCCGGCCACCCCGGTGACCGCCACCGACACCTGTGCACGGGAGTGGCCCAGGGCGCCGGAAGCCATCGCACGGGCCACTTCCTCGCTGACAGCGCCGTGCACGGCAATCAGCGCAGCGTCGACACCCAGCAGTTCGTTTTTCGCTTCGTTGGAATAGGTGACAAAGCCGCGCTCGAACCAGGCGCTGGAGCCCGCCAGGTCGGTGCACGCCGCCGAGATCATGCCGCCGGTGCAGCTTTCGGCCGTGGCGAGCATCCAGCCCTTTTTGAGCAATAAATCGACCACCAAGGCAATAGAGACGGGCGCAAGCAGCTCCTCTTTTGATAGCAATGTGCTGCTCACCAGAATCTCCAGAAGGCGATCACCAGCAGGGCGCAGAACGCCGCCACGAAGTCGTCAAACAAAATCCCGAAGCCGCCGCGCCAGCTAAAGCCCTTGAAAGCCTGATCAGCCCATGCCACCGGGCCGGGCTTCACGGCGTCAAAAAAGCGAAACAGCAAAAACGCGGCGAGCTGCGCTTCGAAGCCCGCCGGCATGACCAGCCACAACACCAGCCAGAAGGCCACCACTTCGTCCCAGACGATGTTGCCGGGGTCGAGCACGTTCATGGCCTTCGCGGTGACGGTGCAGGCCCACCAGCCAATCAGGGTAGAGGCGGCAATCAGCCAGCCCATGTCGGCCGGCGACAGCCACTGCTGCAGCACCAGAAAAGCCAGCCAGGCCCAGAGTGTGCCGGCCGTGCCGGGCGCCACCGGGCTCAGGCCCGAGCCGAAACCGAGGGCGATGAAATGCGCAGGATGCGACAGCAGGAACCGGACATTGGGCCGGAACCGCGCCGGGCTGGGGGCTTCTGGTGGGGGGGTGAATTCGGATGTCATGGTCATGAGGCTGGGGCCGCGCTGGTTTTTTCCAGCCACTCGGCCCAATGGTCGATACAGGCCTTGATTTTGGGCAGGCGGTGGCGGTTGGTGAGCGTAACGGCGTAAATCGGGCTGGGTTGTTCGTCGACAAAGTCCGCAAGCACCGGAACGAGCAAGCCTTGGCGCGCCAGCGGTTCGGCGACCAGCGTGGCGCAACGTGAAATACCCAGGCCCTGCAGCGTGAGCGTGGCGGTCATGCCGGTATTGTCGGAGCGCCAGGATGCCTTGGGCACGATCACGCTGGGTTTCCCGTCAATCACGAAAGGCCAGTGGTTGAGCATGGGCACGCCGCTGTTGGTGATCAGCCGGTGGTTATGCAGTTCGTCGGGGTGCCGGGGTGTTCCGTAAGCCTGAAGGTAGCCCGGCGCAGCATACAGCCGCCGCCCCAGCGCACCGATTTGCCGGGCAACGACCGTGTCGGTCACCGGTGTGCCGGTGCGAATCGCGATGTCGATGCCGTCCCGCGCCATGTCCACCAGCCGGTCTTCCACCTGGAGGTCCACGCACAGCTGCGGATGGCGCCGGTGCAGGCTGTCAAAACTGGGCGCCAGCAGGTACTGGGCGACCACCGTGCTGGCCGCCACACGCACCCAGCCGGTGGCTTGCCGCGACTGGCTGGCAAATTCGCCTTCCAGCTCGTCGAGCGTTCCCACGATGCGGCGGCAGTACTGCAGAAAGGTTTCGCCCTCGGCGGTGGGCGCCAAACCGTGCGTGGAGCGATGGATCAGGCGCGTACCGCAGGCTTTTTCGATGCGGCTCAGGCTGCGCGAAACCTGGCTGACCGGTACGTCGCGTTCGCGGGCAACGGCCGAGAGGGTGCCCAGCTCGGCCACGCGGGCAAAGAGGAGCATGTCGTCGAAGCCAAGGTTGCGCATGGGTCAATGGTAACCAGTACAGGGCCTGCGGGCGGCTTTGCAGCCAGCGCAAGACCCATTTGCGGACCATGCCGTTTCCGGCGGGCCGTGCTTTTCCTACAGTGCTTTCACCCCCCGCAAACCCCGGGGACAGAAAAGGAAAACATCATGAGCCGCACCCTTTCGCTTGACGAGCACAACCGCCTGATCGATCTGGCCGGGCAGCGTGCGAGGCAACTACGCCGCGAGGCCGTGGAGAATTTCGGCAACGGGGCCGCGCCGGCCGCCCTGCGGGCAGCAACCCGGTTTGTACAGAGTCTGGCGCGCCACGCCCGGCTGCGCAAACAGACGGGGACCTGAACCACGCCGGTGCCGGCGCACAAACGCGCTGTCTTTCCTTGTCTATTTCCCGACAAAGTGATCAAACGAGGAGAAGTGCTGCGAAACAGCTTTTCCTTGTGCATCAATCAGTCGAAGGCCTGGCTGGGAGTCGATTTTCCCGATGCGGGTGACGGGCGTTGCGGCAAGCCGTGAAGCTGCCCGTACGGCCTCACGCGCGGAGGGCGGCGCGGTGAAGGCGAGCTCATAATCATCCCCGCCTGCCAGTACGCATTCCAGCTGCTTTTCATGGGGAATTGTGCCTTCGGCCCAATCAGGACAAGCGCGGACAGCTATCAAATTGATAGTAAGCGAGGTGTCGATGGTAGCGCCGGCGCCGGATGCCTTGAGGATGTGTTGCAAGTCACCCAGCAGGCCGTCGCTCACGTCGATGGCTCCAGAGGCAACATCCCGCAGGGCCAGGCCGAGGGCGACGCGCGGCGTGGGTTGTTCGAGCCGCTGGCGGGTCTGTGCAAGGACGCCTGGAGGCAGGGCCAGGGCGCCGCGCAGCGCCTCCAGGGCAAGCCGGGCGTCACCCAGCGTGCCGCTGACATAGATGTCGTCGCCGGGCTTTGCGCCGGAGCGCAGCAATGCCTGGCTCTTGCCGCCGACCACAGGCACTTCGCCGAACACCGTGATGCAGATGTTGAGCGGCCCCTGGGTGGTGTCGCCGCCCACCAGTTCGCAGCCGTGCGCATCGGCCAGCGACAGCAGGCCTTGCGAAAACGCGGCCAGCCAGGCGTCGTCGATAAGGGGCAAGGCCAGGGCCAGTGTGAATGCCAGGGGCTGGGCGCCGCAGGCGGCGAGGTCGCTGAGGTTGACGGCCAGCGCCTTGTGGCCCAAGGTAAAAGGATCTACATCTGCAAAGAAATGCCGGCCCTCGACCAGCATGTCGCTGGAGATGGCCAGTTGTGTGCCGGGCGCGGGCTGCAGCAATGCACAGTCGTCACCGACACCCAGGACGGCCCGGCCGGCGGGACGCGTGAAATAGCGTGCGATCAGGTCAAATTCACCCATATGCCGAGCATACAAGGGTATCCGGCAAAGCCGGATCAGGGATGTTGTTGGTGCGTGACGCCACCGCGGAAACGGTCGGCCGCCTGGCGTATGACTTCGGCCAGCAGGTGTTCCTCGCCCTGCTTTTCGCGCAGCCAGCGGGCGTCATTGTCGGCACGCTCCACGCTGTTGCGCAGCAGGTGCAGCGACGCACCGGCACCCATGCCGGTGGCATGGCGTTCAATCTGTGCCATGGTCAGCAGGATGTGCTCGCGCAGCGGCATGTGCCCGCCCGTGGCCGGGTCGACATAGACTGCGTCCAGCCCGAAGCGGCAGGCCTGGAAGCGGTTGTAGGTGTAGACCAGGTAGTCGTCCTCGACCGGCATGAAGGGCTGTTCGTGCATGAACCAGGAGGCCAGTGACTGCACAAAGCCGGCCAGCGCGGTGGCACGCTCCACGGTCATCGGGGTGTCGAACACGCGGATCTCGATGGTGCCGAACTCCGGCTTGGGCCGGATGTCCCAGTAAAAGTCCTTCATGCTCTTGACCACGCCGGTGCGCGTCATCTTGTCGAAGTACACGGTGAAGTCGTCCCACGTCAGGGCAAACGGTGCACGGCCCGATAGCGGGAAGGCAAACACGGAGTTGAGGCGCGCCGAATCAAACGCTGTGTCTTGCCCCTGCACGTAAGGCGAAGATGCCGACAGGGCAATGAAGTGCGGGATATAGCGCGACATGCGGTGCAGCGTCAGCAGGGCACTGTCGGCGTCGGGGCAGCCCACGTGCACGTGCTGGCCGAAGATCGTGAACTGCTTGGAAAGGTAGCCGTACAGCTCCGACAGTTCGCGAAAGCGCGGTTTGTCGTAAATGCGGCGCTCGTGCCATTGCTGAAACGGATGCGTGCCGCCGCCCACCACCGCAATGTTGAGCTTGTCGGCGCTCTTGACGAGCGCGTCGCGAATCTGCGAAAGCTGGCCCAGCACCTCCGAGGCGTTATGGCACACGCCGGTCGAGATCTCGATCATGCTGGACGTCATCTCCGGCACCACGGCGCCGGGTAGCGGAATTTTGGCCATCAGGCGCAGCATGTCTTCGGCATACGGCGCGAGGTCATAGTCGTGGGTATTGACGAGCTGCAGTTCAAGCTCGACACCCAGCGAGAGGGCTGCGGACTTCTGGAAAGGTTCAAGACTCATGAACAGGTCCTGTTGAAGGGCTGCGTGTGAGCGGCGCCCAGGGTTTGGAGCTTTCGCCCGAGCGGTAGATGGCCACGGTGGCGAGCACGGCACCCAGCACTTCCATCAGCAAGATTGCAGGCAGGGCCACGCTGGCAATCTGACGCCCCGTGGCGCCCGAGGCCGCCGCAAACTGTGAAACCAGCAGCAGCGCCACCGATGACATCGGCGACATCGCGCAGCCGACCCAGAGGGCCTGCTTCCAGCTGGCGCCGCTGCCCACGTTACCGATGGCGACACCGGCAATCTTGGCAACCATGCGGGCCACGACCATGCCGATGACGAGCCCGGCAACAGGCCCGCTCCAGTCTGCTTGCGCGGCGACCACGGAGACCAGCACAAACATCAACATGGTCAGCATCGACGAGGCAGTGCCCATCTGCCGCGGCCATGACCAGGGGCGCGGGTTCAGTTGCTTGAGCAGCATGCCGCCCAGCAGGGCCGCCAGCGGCGCCGAGCCGCCGAAGTGGGCTGCAAGCGCCGCGCCTGTGGCGATCAGTGCCAGCAGCAGGATGGCGGTGTTCTCGCTGGTGGGGCTCATCACCCGCAAGGCGATGCGCAATGTGAGGGCGAGCACAGCGCCGACCACGACGGACAGGCCCAGCACCACCAGCACTGCGTAGAGCGGGCTTGACAGCGCGGCTTCGCCCCGCGGCATCAGGCCGGCGCGGGCGCTGCACAGCGTGAGGGCATACAGGGTGCCCAGCGTTGACAGCACCAGGGCGCGTTCCGTCACCGGTCCGGCGGCACCTGTGTCGATCGCCACACGCGAGAGAACGGCCGGTGATGCGGCCATGGCCAGCAGCGCGAGCGACTCCGCAACGATCTCGCGCACGCCCAGCTTGCTCAGGGCCCAGTGGACAAAAACATAGGTGAGGGCAGATTCAGCCAGGCTTTGCACCAGCACCATGGGGTTGTGGCGAAACCAGCGCAGCGGAATGCGCCCGCCCGCTTCAAACAGCACCACGGCAACGCCCAGCTCCAGCAGGAAAAGCCCGGTGCCCTGCAATGGCCACACGGCGCCGGTAAAACCGGCCAGTCCGGCCAGCCCGCCGACGAGTGAATAGCCGATGACCTTGGGCAGGCCTGTGTAGCGGTTGGCGAGGTGGCCGGCAGCAGCCGCTACCGCCAGCAGAATGGACCATTGCACGGTCGGCAAACCTGCCGACGGCTTGATCCACTCAGCCCATATGGCCAGAATTTCGTTCATACGGGGTTGTCTCCACTGTCGTCAGGACTTCTTCTACAAGCATGCCCTGTGTCTGCGGCATGTTGCGCGTTGAGTGGCCAGCCTTGGCGGCATGAAGCCCGGTGGTGTTCCTGAAAAGAAACGTTGCATTAATTTACAGGCGCCTCGCGGCGGGACCTGTAGGACAAGACCTGAACATGAAGCACACCCCTATCGGGCTCACTGCGTGTAGCCCTTTTCCCCTTGCAGGGGACGGCGCCTGCGGCCCGGCAAAGCCGGTTCCGCGGCCCCTGCTTGCTCGAAGAATTCAGTGGGCACTACCAGAGGTGCCGCGGGACTGGCTTTGCCAGACCGCAGGCGCCGCCCCCTCGAGGGGGGAACAGGCTACACGCAGTGAGCCTGGACGGGGGGGCTGCTTGTTTAGGGCATGAAGAAGCTGCGCGGGTGGCTGCGCAGGCGTGCCCAGATGGCGATGCGTATGCGGGCCCGGTCCAGGTTGCTCACGTTGTGCGCCTGCAGGGCCAGACGAAACGCCAGGTAAAAACTCACACCGAGGTTGAGCGCGCCTATCAGGGGAATGGCAAGGATGCAGGACCAGATTTGCCAGTGCCGGAATGCTTCGAGCCCGAGAGAGGCGCCGGCCGCCGCCAGTTGTCCGGTTGACAGGGTGACGTGGCGGGCCTGGAGTTCAAGCCCGAAGAAACCGGTGAAGGCCGGTATGAGGCCGAGCATGAAACCCAGTGCGATGTTGGACGCGAAACCCGAAATGTTGTCGCGCATGAAGCCGGACCAGCGCGCAGCGCGCTCGCCGCCCAGCACGGAAGTGATGCGCGGGTTGTGGCGCATCGCCGAGTCAAGATGATGCAGTACAAACCAGTTCTCGGTCCAGCCCCCGATCATGCTGGCTGCGAACAGGATGCCGCCGGTGAACCCGGCCCACAGCAGGGCGGGGCCCATCACGGTGAGGGTTTCCAGCACGTGGTGCGCGTCGGCGACGCTGATCATGGGCCGGCCCAGAACGACCTGGATCAGCGTGTTGACGAGCAGCACGGCCGGAACGACCATGAATACATTGCCGCACACCGCCGCAACTTGCGAACGCACCAGGTGTGTCACCTCGTCGACAAACGCTTCAATGGGGCCGGTCGTATCGACCGAACCGATGTCCTTGAGCTTGGCCGCCATCGCCGGTGCGGTCATGGCAGGCTGTTTGGTGGCCAATGTGAAATGCAGCAGCTGGATGACAACAAAGCTGCCGGCATAGACGACGCTGGACCAGAAGCCGCCCCAGAAGGCAGAAAGACCAACGGCGACGACCATGAATTTCAGGAGCGTGGTGAAAGCGGTGATCGCTCCGCCGCCCATGGCCTTGCCCAGCATTTCGCGGTATTCCTCGCGGGTACGGGTGATGTAGGTTTCCCCGGTCTCTGCGCTGCGCTCAGCCATCTTGGCCGACAGCAGCGTGGAGTTGGCGCTGATCAGCGCGCCTATGCTTTTGCTCTCCTGCGCCGTGATGACGCGGCGCGTCAGCAGTTTCAGCGCAGCCATGCCGGGTTTGGCCGAAAGCAGGGCGTCCAGCAGTTCGCGCACGCGCAGGATGCGTTCGCGTAACTGGCGCAGGCGAAACACCATGCCGACGGAGATGCCGTGGTCTTCAAGGTGCACGTAAATGCTGTTGACGGCCTGGCGGCAGGCGTCCAGTCGCTCACGGTACTGTGCGATGGCGGATTGCAGCTGGGCTTCGTTCCGGTCAGGCTTGAAGAACGCGTTGCGCAGCTCGTCAATATCAGCGGGCAGGGCATGGAAGGCCCGGGCGTGTGGCGTGGCGCGGTTCATGCGCAGCCGCAGCTCCGGCGCAAAACCGGTGGCGCGAATCTGCGCAGTGCAATACGTCAGGGCGTCCATCAGGCTGTATTGCCAGTGCAGTGCATCCAGCTTTGGGCTGGCCGACAGCAGCTGCGTCAGGCGGCTGATCTGGGCATCTTCCAGTGCGCCCATCCACTGGGCATCGAAGCGCGTGGGAGCGACCAGCGGGAAAAGCTCCGAAGCATCGGTGGTTTCGGGTGTTCCGGGAAGCAGCTTGCGACGCAGGCGTTCGGCCAGCTCGCTGACAAACGCCGTGCGCGGAGCAAAGCCGAAGTCGGCCAGCAAGGTGGTGATGTCAACGGTCTGCATCAGCGTTTGCCACCAGGCTTGCAGCCGTGTGCGCACTTCGGGCTGCATCTCCACGGCGTCCATCAACGCCTGTACCCGTGACACGGCCGCAGGCACGGAAGTCTGGTCGCCGCGAATCCACTCGAAAAGCTTGATCAGCCAGACATGGCGCTGGGCCAGGTCGGCGTCGGGGTCGAGCGCCTTCAGGAGGGAAGCAAGATCCTTCATCAGCCGGTCAAACCCATCCGTTCAGTGCAGCACCCGGCCGTGCGGGGCGCTGCCGTTGTGTGCTTCCAGAACGAACATGGCAATGGGTACGTCAAAACGTTCGCCATCTTCGGCCACACAAAAATAGCTGCCGTGCATGGTGCCGGTGGGCGTGCGCAGGCGTGATCCGCTGGTGTACTGGAAGGACTCACCCGGCTTGAGCAGCGGCTGGTGGCCCACAACGCCAAGCCCTTTGACCTCCTCGTTGTGACCGTTGGCGTCGCTGATGATCCAGTGGCGGGAAATCAGCTGGGCGGTCACGTCCCCGGTGTTGGTCACCGTGACGGTGTAGGAAAACCCGTAGATGTGGTCTTCCGGGGCCGACTGGTCAGGCTGGTATTGCGGAACGACTTCGCAGGAGAACTGGTATTTGGGCATGGCAGGTAAACGGTTGGCGCCCATGTTAACCGCCTGCCAGGGAGCCTGTCATGCGTGCGGGCATGACGCGGCGGCGGCTTGCTGCGACAATCCCTGCCATGCCTAAAAACACGCCGCCCACCTACCGGATCGCCCCCTCCATTTTGTCCGCCGACTTCGCCCGCCTGGGTGACGAGATCAAGGCCGTGATTGCCGCGGGAGCCGACTGGATCCACTTCGACGTTATGGACAACCACTATGTGCCCAACCTGACGTTTGGACCGATGATTTGCCAGGCGCTCAAGCCCCATGCAAAAAAAGCCGATGGCACGGCCGTGCCGGTGGATGTGCACCTGATGGTGCAGCCCGTCGATGCGCTGGCTGCAGCCTTTGCCGATGCAGGCGCCGACTTCATCAGTTTTCATCCCGAGGCGTCGGGCCACGTGCACCGCAGCGTGCAGGCCATCAAGGCAAAAGGCTGCAAGGCGGGGCTGGTGTTCAATCCGGCTTCTCCGCTGGATGTGCTGGACTGGGTGATTGAGGATATTGATCTCATCCTGATCATGAGCGTCAATCCCGGCTTTGGCGGACAAAGCTTTATTGACTCCGCGCTGCGCAAAATAGAAGATGCGAGAAAACGCATTGACGCTTCGGGAAAAGACATTCGCCTGGAAGTCGATGGGGGCATCAAGACCGACAATATCGCGCGCGTGGCATCGGCCGGTGCCGATACCTTTGTCGCGGGCAGTGCGATTTTCGGGAAACCCGACTACAGGGCGGTGATTGACGCCATGCGGGTGGAGCTGGTGAAATAAGGCAGACTGCAACGATGCAGACCCCTGTCTCCCATATCTCTCTGCCCGAAAACCGGTAGGGCCGCAACTGGCCCGGCATTCATGGAAGAGCCGCATCATGACTGAACCTGTGAAGCCGCTGGTTGGTGAGGCGCCCTCCGCGCGGAGGGCCCGCATCCTGGTGGTGGACGATACCGAGGACATACGTTATTTCCTCGCGACGCTGCTGCAGGACCGGTATGAGGTGACTGCCGCTGCGTCGGGCGAGGAGGGCCTGCAGGCGGCAATTTCGGGGGTACGCCCAGAGATCATCCTGCTGGATGTGATGATGCCCGGCATGGACGGCTACGAGGTGATGCGGCAACTGGCAGGCGATCCGCGCACGGCTGATATCCCGGTGATCTTCCTGACGGCGCTTGCCAGCGTGGAGGAGGAGCAATATGGGCTGGACCTGGGGGCCACCGACTACATCACCAAGCCCGTCAGCCCGCCCATCCTGTTGGCGCGCGTCAGGATGCATCTTGAACGCAGCGCGAATGCCAAGCGCCTGAAGACCCTGTCAGAACAACTGTCGCGTTACCTGGCACCGCAGGTCTACCAGTCCCTCTTTGACGGGTCGCGCCAGGCCGAAATCGAGACGCAGCGCAAATGGCTTACGGTGTTTTTTTCGGACATCAAGAACTTCACCGAATCGACCGGTAAATGGCAGCCCGAAGAAGTTACGTTCCTGCTGAACAGCTATTTTGAAGAGATGTCGCAAATCGCGGCCGACTATGGCGCCACGCTGGACAAATTCATTGGCGATGCCATCGTGATTTTTTTCGGGGACCCGCACACCCTTGGCCGGCAGCAGGATGCCGTGCAGTGCGTCCGGATGGCGGTGGCCATGCTGGTGCGGCTTGACGAGCTCCAGGTGCGGTGGAAAACGATGGGCATCGACAAGGCGTTTGAAATACGCATCGGCATTCATTCCGGGTTTTGCGATGTCGGAAATTTCGGCAGCAAGCTGCGCATGGACTACACCATCATTGGCCGGGAGGTGAACCTTGCCGCGCGGCTTGAGCAGGCCGCAGAGCCCGGCCAGATGCTGATCTCCCGTGAAACCCATGCACTGGTCCAGGCGGAAATCCAGGCCGAAGCGCGGCCTGCCGTCACGGCCAAGGGATTTGCGGAGCCCATTCCGGTTTATGCTGTGCTGAAACCGGCGCGCTTGCCGCAGGCTGTTGCGACAGCGACCCCGCCAACGTTGCAGCCGCCGCCGCGGGATACCGTCAAAACGCCGGGTACGGGAATTCCCATGGCGGATGCCGCAGACGCCACGTTGCCTGAGAGCATTGCCGGCCTGGATCTCAGCGTCGGCCTGACCCGCGCAATGGGGATGAAGGGGTTCTACCTGTCGATGCTGCGCCGCTACCTCGACGGCCGACGGGATACTCCCCGGCACATTCGCGAAGCGCTGGATGCGGGCGACCTGAAGAATGCCGAACTGCTCAGCCATTCCCTGCGGGGCGTTTCGGCCCAGATCGGCGCCATTAGCGTGCCGGCGGATGCGGCTGCGCTTGAGCAGGCCATCAATGAGGGCCTGCCGCGCAAAAGTCTGGATGAATTGTTGGGGAAACTGGAGTTATCCCTGGGCGAGCTGATTGCCGCGCTGCAGTCAGGGTTACCACCGACGGATCCGGCCCCCACAGGCCCTTAGCGAGCGATCCATGAGGGGCCGGGCCTGCAGGTGTATCGTTTCCTTACATCGCAAGCCACTAGAATCAGAATGCATTCAGGCTCATGCCACGACTGTTACCCGTTACCCGCGAAAGGACATCCACAGTGCATCCAAACAACGTATATGCGGTTACACCCAAAGGTCAACAGGAACTGCGCAGTGCCGCCACTTCGATTTCGCAGCCTGAGATTGAATTGCTGGTGCGCCTTGATGGCATTCTGACGGTTGCGCAGATCCGGCAGAGCATGGGTGAAGCAGGCAGTGCCACAGTAGACGGCACGCTCGATCTGCTCTATGCCAAGGGGCTTGTGGAAATGGTTCAGCCCGATCCGTTTGCGGCCTCGCTTCAACTCCACCTCAGCCCGTTGGCCCTGACAGCGGCGGGCGCGGAAGCCGACTCCTGTGCGGCCACGCTCAAGAAGTCCAATTACTATGTGCGTATTGCGCGCAAACGCGGAGCACCCCGTGCCCGCGCAGCTGGCGAGCGCCTGTCAGTCGTTATCGTGGACGACGAGGAGCACCTCGCCAAATTCCTGCAAAGTTATCTGACGTTCGAGGGGTTCGACGTTCGCACGGCCGGTTCCCGTGCCGAAATCGTGGCGGAATTTCGCAAGCAGCCGATTCCCGATCTGGTGCTTCTGGACGTGATGCTTCCGGATGCGGACGGCTTCGACATCCTGCTGCGGATTCGCTCCCATCCCGTGCTCAAGGACGTTCCGGTCATCATGCTGACCGCCAAGGCAACGCGGGAGTCCGTGCTGAAGGGCCTGGCGGGTGGTGCCGACGGGTATGTCACCAAGCCTGTAGAGACGGAATCACTGATTCAGGCAGTCCGTACCGTGCTGGGCACCCAATAGCGCGCCTTTGCGGCGAACAGGCCTGAAGAAGCTCCAAGCGCCATGAAAATGCCCTTTCGCTCAAGCACCAACGTGGCCCTGTGTGCCGGAATGGTGCTGATCGCCCTGAGTATTGCGGCATCCTATGTCACCATCAATTCGCTGATCAGCGATGCGCAGAGTGAAAGCGAAGCGCGGGAAAAGGCGCTCGTTCTCCAGCGCGTGGTTTCTGGATTCAAGGCGACGGAATCCCTGCAGCGGCGTTATTTGCTGACCAATGCCTCCAGCGACCTGGCTGACTACCGGCAGTCCCTTGCACAGATCCAGCAGGCGCTCGAAAGCATGCGGACCAGCCAGGATGTTGTGACCTCCACTGCAGATTGGCTTGCACTGAAAGATGCGATCACGCGAACGGTCGGCGTGATGGAACAGACCGTCACGGCACGCCAGCAATCCGGCCTGGAAGCCGCTATAGCCCTCGTGGGTGGCCCCCTGAACCGCCAGCTCCATGATGAAATCGAGATCCTGGTTGGCCGTATCAAGGGGGGTGAAGAATCAGCCCTTGAACGCACCAAGGCCGAAACCCGCCAGACCGCCCAAACCGTCAAGCAGCTGATCCTTATGGGCGGACTGCTGTCGCTCAGCATATTTGGCTGGGCGATCCAGAGGATTCTCCGGACGCAGGAAAAGCGCCGCCGTGCTGAGACGCAGCTTTTGGACAGCGAAGCCATGAGCCGGGCCGTGACCGAGAGCATGGCCGAAGGGCTGGTCACGGCGACGGGGGAAGGCTTGATCGTCCACGCGAACAGCGCAGCGCGTCATCTTTTTGGTTACCGGCTCGAAGACCTGGTTGGCCAGGAAGTCACCATGCTGCTGCCAACGCGGTACCGCATGGGGTTCAGTGCCTTTTTCTCCGGGCTGGGCGGCCGCCAGCGCGGCTTCCGGGAGTGGGACGTGAAGATCCTGGGCCAGCGCCACGACGGGACCGAATTCCCCGTCAATGTGTCCTTTGGCGATGTCAATGTGAGCGGAAAGCGGCTTTTCACGGCCATCATTCATGACATCTCCGAGAGCGTGCGCATCACTGAAGCCCTTCGCAACAGCGAGGAGCAATTACGCCAGCTGACCGATACCGTTCCGGCCCTGATTGCCTATATCGACGGAGAGCAGCGCTTTCAATTCCATAACCGCGCCTACGAAGAAGCGTTTGGGTTGAAAGCCGAACAAATCGAGAACCGGCCGATGCAGGAAGTGCTGGGGGCTGAGCTGTATGACCAGGTCAGGGTGCATGTACGCGAAGCACTTTCCGGTTACTCGGTGCGTCATGAGTTCGAGTATGTGACAGCCGGCGGCGACCGCCGCGAGTACGTCATGAACTACTTTCCCAGATATGGTGAAGGGGACGAGCAGGACATGGTTATCGGGTTTTCATCGCTGGGAACGGACGTCACCGAGCTCAAGCGTATCGACCGCATGAAAACCGAATTTGTTTCAACCGTCAGCCATGAGCTGCGCACGCCGCTGACGTCAATACGCGGGTCATTGGGACTGGTATGGGGCGGTGTGGCCGGCGAAATTCCGGAAAAAGCCAAAAACCTCGTAGGTATTGCCCAAAGCAATTGCGAGCGGCTGATCCGGCTGATCAATGACATTCTCGACAGCGAGAAAATCGAATCAGGGAAGATGCGTTTCGAGCTGCAGGCGCAGGAGCTTGAGCCATTGCTGGAGCGGGCCCTGGCAGACAACGAGGGCTTTGCCGCCCAGCATGGCGTCAAGCTGGCCCTGCATAAAGCCGAAAATTCCCTGCAGGTCTGTGTTGACAGCGACCGGTTGATCCAGGTGGTGACCAACCTGTTGTCCAATGCCATCAAGTTTTCTCCTCCGGAGGGGACGGTCGATGTGACTGTGCGCAAGCGTGGCCGTCGCGCCCGGGTGGAGATCTCCGATAAGGGCCCCGGGATTCCCGACGAATTCCGGCAGCGCATTTTCCAGAAGTTCTCGCAGGCCGACTCCTCCGACACCCGCCAGAAAGGCGGGACCGGACTTGGCCTGAGCATTTCCAAAGCCATTCTTGAGCGCATGGAAGGCAACATCGGTTTCACGACCGAGAGCAATGCGGGAACCACGTTTTACTTTGATTTGCCCGAATGGCGCGAAGCACCCCCTGTCACCGCACCGGTGGGGCTGTATGCACGTCCCCGCGTGCTGGTGTGCGAGGACGACCCGGATGTCGCCAAGCTTATCGGCATGATCATGGACAAGGGCGGGTACGACGCGGACATGGCGCATACCGCGGACCAGGCACGCGACTACCTCAAGATGGAGACGTATGCCGCCATGACGATGGATATCAAGCTGCCTTATGAAAACGGCCTCACCGTTGTTCGTGAGCTGCGCGCCAACAAGCGCACCGCCACGCTACCGGTGCTGGTCTTGTCGGTTATCGCTGCAGAGGCCCGGCAGCATGCCGAAAACCAGTCGCTCGGCGTCTCGGAGTGGCTTGAAAAGCCGCTGGATGAGCAGCGCTTGCTGAAGTGCATCAAGCGCGCCATCAAAAGCCGCTCCAACGGGAAACGCGGGGGCGTTCTTTGATGGCACCGGCGCTGTGCCGTCTGGACTGCGATCTGGAATGAGGAAATAAGTACCTGCAAATCGAGGCTTTGAGCGGTTAATGCAGATTTTGCGGAGATGAGGTTCCGCCGGTGTTGTTGCAGTCCTCACCCCTCAGTATCTGGTCCGGCAGAAATTCGTCATTTGTCACCGGGCTTGGCCATGAGAGAGAGATCATCTCCAGTCTGCCCACCAAAGCCCCGCTTCGCAAGCTGCATCAGCAGCCGCCGGCCCTTGGCATCCGTCGTCCGCCAGGCAATGCGGGCGAGTTCGATAAAAGCGTTTTCTGCAGGATTGATTGCGTCTCCGCCGTGATCCGTATCCATCCAGCCTTTTGGCTTTCCGGACTTGCTCTCGATCTGCGCGGCTGCTGCATCGCCGATGTTCCGCGCGGTGCCCTTTGCGTCACCCTTGAACTGGCTCAGTCCCCCTGCGCTGAGGCCAAGTTGTCTGGCGATGCGGCCCAACATGCCGACAGGTGATTCGCCGGTGGCCAACTCCTTCTCGCTGAACTCCCGAATGATGATCAGCAGGTTGTTGCGCCGGTTTCTATTGACGTTCTCGGAGTCCATGTGACGTGGTTGCAACAATCCAGATTATTTTGCATCGACCCGTTGACGATGGTGTAAAAAGATTTTACATTACCTTTCATCGCTACTTTGGCATCAACCCTTTCCACACACTCATCATGAAACCGATAGCCGCCAACGCAAGAAACAACCCCTCCGTCTGGGGTGGTGCTGCCGTGCGTCGCCGTGACGTTCATCTGGGCCAATGTCGTGGGCTGAGTTCTTTTGCGTTGTCCATTTTGCGGACCGCCATGTCCAAGCAGAACCACGAGGATTCCACACAACCGGGAGAAGGAGACGCCTGAGCGTACCTTCTAAATCTCTGACACCCAGAGGCCCGGTATCCGCAAGGAACCGGGCCTTTTTGTTTTTCCCTGACGGTGATCGTGCCGTCGATGCGCTTCAAGCGCGGGAGTCTTTAAAAATTTGCAGCGGGACAGCAGCCAAACACTGGATGGCAGCGAGTTCCGCAAAAATTGCGGACATAGCTCAGTAGGTAGAGCGTGAGCCTTCCAGGCTCAATGTCGTCGGTTCGAAGCCGTCTGTCCGCTCCATTTCGGGTGTGCCTGTTTCACGTCACCTGCGCGAGACCGAGGAGACGGTCTGGTGGCGTGTGTGCTGGCAGCCGGGGTTCATGGCCCCGGAAATGCAGTGCAGTGGGAGACCCCGGTTCGGCTTCATGCCGGCCGCTCACATGCAGGTACAGCCGAAATGGATTCAGTTTTTAGCCCGCGTAGCTCAGTCGATGGAGCGGTAAGGCAGTCGCCTTGTAAGCAGCAGGTCGGCCGTTCAAATCGCGACCGTGGGCGCCAGGGTATTTGTCACGTTCGTCTAGTGGCTCAGGACACAAGATTTTCATTCTTGTAGACAGGGGTTCGAATCCCCTACGTGACGCCAATTCCAGCGCTGGCAGCCAGGTAATTGGCTGGCAGCTGTTCAGTAAAGAAGCGCAGTGCTCGCAAGAGCGTAGTGCGGAAACCGGCCTCAAAGATAGGGTGGCACCGGAACTCGTAACCGGGAATTTTTGGAAGATTGGCCGAGAGGTTCAAGGCACTCGCTTGCTAAGCGAGAGCCCATGAAAGTGGGCTCATGGGTTCGAATCCCCTATCTTCCGCCATCTCTTTGATGGGCCGTTCGCCAAGCTGGTCCAAGGCATCGGGTTTTGATCCCGACATTTCGGTGGTTCGAATCCATCACGGCCTGCCATTTTTTCGGGTTGCATAGCTCAGTGGTAGAGCAGCGGGCTCATAACCCGCCGGTCGTTGGCTCGGTCCCAACTGCAACCACCACCTGCATCACCCAAGCCATTTGCGCGCATAGCTCAGCGGGACTCAGAGCGCGACCCTCCGAAGGTCGAGGCTGGCAGTTCGAGTCTGCCTGCGTGCAGCAGCAATAACCCAAATAGATTTTTCTCGCGTTAGCTCAGTCCGGAATCAGAGCATCTGCCTACGAAGCAGAGGGTCGGAAGTTCAAATCTTTCACGCGAGGCCATTCAGTTTTCATTCAGCTCGATTCAAGCCGTGTGTGGCGCAGTTGGTAGCGCGCGTGCTTTGGGAGCATGAGGTCGCAGGTTCGAGACCTGCTACATGGAGCATCTTCATTCCGGTCTTCTTCATTCTTTTGGTCTGTTAGCTCAGCTGGTAGAGCACTTCCCTGTCCAGGATGTGGTCACGGGTTCGATTCCCGTACAGGCCGCCACCATTCATGCCGTGCTACCTCGGTCGATGGATCGATAACCCCTTGCGCCGGATCGAATCCGGGCTGGACACCAGATAAATGCTCAAGTGGCGGAATCGGAAGACGCGCCTGCTTCAAAACCAGGTCTTTTGGGAGTTCGAGTCTCCCCTTGAGTACCAGAACAGTTTTCAGCCCCGGTGGTGGAATGGGAAGACACACTGGCCTTAGAAGCCAGCGCTTTCGGGCATGCCGGTTCGATGCCGGCCTGGGGCACCATTTTTTTAGATTTTTCGAAAGGTCGAAGGTGCCGGCATCAAAACCGTCCTGCGGCTCCGGACTCACGTTTCCTACGGGTGTGTAGCTCAACCAGGCAGAGTAGCGGCCTCCAAAGCCGAAGGTTAGAAGTTCGATTCTTCTCGCGCCCGCCAGCGATTTCCGGCGGTGTACCCCAGTGGTCGAAGGGAGCGGATTGCAAATCCGCCTGCGTCAGCACGCGTCAGTTCGAATCTGACCACCGCCTCCATCTCATTGCTTTCAGCGCCTGTAGCTCAGCCAGGAAAGAGCGCTGGGCTTCTACCCCAGTTTGTCGGCCGTTCGAATCGGCCCAGGCGCGCCACATTCCCCGTTCAACCAACCTCAAGGAGATTTGCCATGACAGCCAGAAACACAGCGGCCTCCAGGAGGATGGCCAAACGGACGACCACACCCCGCAACCGCATTGTTCGTGCCCTGCTGCGCGGTATCGCCGCCGCCGGCAGCGCGCGGCATCGTCATGCCTTGGAGAAGCGAGGGCATGCACAAGATGACCGTGACCTGGATCAGCGTGTCCGCGAATGCGGCGAGTGGTGAGCCCACCTGATTTCCCGCCTCCCTTATTCCACGATAGCTCAGCTGGTAGAGCGCGCGACTGTTAATCGCGTCGTCCCTGGTTCGACCCCAGGTCGTGGAGCCAATTTTTTTTCATAGCCGCATAGCTCAGTGGTAGAGCAGTGCCTTGATAAGGCACAGGTCGCTGGTTCGATGCCGGCTGCGGCTACCAGTTTCTTTTTTTTCGGTGCAAGTGGCGCAGTTGGCAGCGCAGCGGGATGTGACCCCGCGGGTCACCGGTTCGAGTCCGGTCTTGCACCCCACTCCAATGCGGGCATAGCTCAGAGGCAGAGCAACCGGCTTTTAACCGGTAGGTCGAGATTTCGAAATTCTCTGTCCGCACCATTCGCCATTCAGCGCTTCGTTGTTCAGCTCTTTAGCTCAGCAGGTAGAGCAGCGCCCTTACAAGGCGATGGTCGGGAGTTCGATCCTCTCAAGAGCTACCAAATTCATTCATTTCACCTTACAGGAGGCCACGATGCATCACGTTCTGCAGCTCGACATCCAGGGGACGCCCCAGGCCTGGATCACGGCTGAAGATGCGGCGTTGCACTATGCCACCGGTACTGTGGCGTGGGAGGAGGGTGACAGCCCCCTCGCCACGCTTCGCGGTGGGTGGAATGTGGCGCGTGGCCGGCAATCGCTGATGGTCATTCAGCCCATCATTGCCCTGCGCGGTTCGCCGCGGCGCAACCTGTTTGAGGTCACGCCGGCCGTGTCGAAACCCAAGCTGTTGCGCCGGGACCGCTGCACCTGCGCCTACTGCGCTCAGATCTTCCTCGAAAAAGATCTCGAAGCCGAGCACATCATTCCCGACAGCAAGGGTGGAGCCTACAGCTGGACCAACCTGGTCAGTGCATGCCGGTCGTGCAACGCACGCAAAGGCGCCCGCACCCCCGAGCAGGCTGGAATGCCGCTGGTCTACTTGCCTTACGTTCCGTCGCTGTGGGAAGACTTCCTGCTGCGCGGCCGCAATGTACGGGCCGACGTCCATGAGTGGCTGGCCGCCCGGCTGCCCAAGGAATCCAGGCTGAATTGAGTTCAGCAGCCGAAGCGGCGCGTCGCGAAAGTGGTGCGCCGCTTTTTTATTCCTGATAGTTCCCTGGATCATCGGCATGCTGTCCAGCATGCCTGTGCGCGGCCCACGGCCGCCGCCATATGGCAGGATCGGCCCGGACTCACGGCTGCAGAAGACAACAGGCTATCTGCCTTTAAGATCAACCCGATGAGGTACTGGCGGTGACTGGTCTTGGGGAGAATTCCTGTGCCAGGAATGACTCATCCGTATCATCAGTTCGGGCTGCTATCTGTTTTGAGCGTTACTGCCTTGTATTGAACCCTAATGATTTTTGACAACGACCGTTTTGACGCTGCCATCATCGACCTGGACGGCACCATGGTCGATACCCTGGGCGACTTTGTGGCTGCCCTCAACCTGATGCTGGCCGAAATGCTGCCGGGCCACCTGCCGGCGTTTGCGCTTGATGCTGCAGCAGTGGAGCGCATGGTTGGAAAAGGCTCGGAGCATCTCGTCAGGACCACGCTGAAATATGTCCAGGAGAAGATGGGCATTGCGCTGGCAGCTATCGATTTAATAGCGCTTTACGATGCGGCCTACGTCGCTTACCAACGGCATTACACCCGCATCAATGGCCGGCACTCTGCGGTTTATCCGGGTGTCCTGGAAGGCTTGCATGTGTTGCAGCAGGACGGACTGCGGCTTGCCTGCCTGACCAACAAACCCCTGGCGTTTGCCCGCGAACTGCTCAAGCTCAAAGGCCTCGACGGCTTTTTTACCCAGGTTTTTGGCGGGGATTCATTCGAGCGCAAAAAGCCAGATCCGCTGCCCTTGCTGAGAACCTGCGAATGCCTCGGCACTTCGCCTGCCCGCACGCTGATGATCGGCGACTCCAGCAACGATGCCCGGGCCGCCCGGGCCGCGGGCTGTCCGGTGTTGCTGGTGACGTATGGGTATAACCATGGCGAGCCGGTTCGCGCTGTGGACGCCGATGGCTTCATTGACTCGCTGGCGGAGCTGCGGCTCCAGAAATGACAACGGGGCTTGCGCCCCGTTGAGAGAGTGTGACTTGCGCCGCTTCAGGCGGGTTTGCCGAGCATCGCGTCCTTCAGTTTCCAGTCGGCCGGTTGCGGGCCCAGCCAGATGCGCAGAAGTGCGGTGAAGAACTCTGCTTCCTTGAATGGATCGCCTTGCGGTTTGCCTTTGACCGTGATGATGGTGCCGGTGCCGGGGATCCAGTCAATGGTGAAGTTGTCCCCGGCCACCAATTTTTTCTGGCTGGCGAATATCTGTCCCATCTTGATCAGCCCGGGAATCAGCTTGGACATCTCGTTTTTTGGCGTGTTTTCTTCAAAGGCTTTGGTGAAGCTCTTGCCGAGCTCGTTCGAATCAATTTCGCGCAGCAGCGTGATGCTGACCCGTTTGGGACCTGGGGCCGCGTAGACCTCTTCAGGAGTCACTGCTTTTTTCCCGAGATAGAGCGCGCCGACATAGACCTTGAAAACCGCTTTATAGCGAACGCCTGCGCCGTTCAGGTGGAGCTTGGCGCCGCTCACCTCGACCGGGTCATCGAGCTTGATGCCTGAAACTTCCATAGGGTCGGCCAGGGCGCTGAACGACAGTACCAAACCGGCCAAGCCAGCCATGCATCGCGTTGTCAAAGTCATGAATTTATCTCCAGATAATAGGGAAAATAGAACGAGCGTTCTTTTTTTTATGGGTTCATTTTGGGTGCGGCTACCCTCCCTTACAAGAGGGTTTGCGAGATAAGCATTACTACCAGTTGTTGTAACTTTGCCAACTGCGCTGGCCTGGAGGCCCTGATGGGCCGCTGTTTGCTACACTTTGTCCTTCATGTTCATTCATCGCGTCATTCAGACAGGTTGTGCAGGCCGGGGAGCCTGGCCCTGGCGTACCTGTCATTTCTCGCACGCCTGAGGCGCACGCGGGCTGGCACACTGCCACTTGCCCGTGTATCTGCCGCGGTTTTTGCGACACCCCCTTGATGCGCTCCGGCCCTGCCGGAGCATCCCGGCCCCATGCTTCGGGGTATTTTGAATGACAGGTGGCTACGCCTTTGAGCGCGTTGCCTCCTTGCGAAGGACTCATCCGTGATCACAGAACTCGAATTTAAAAGCCTGGCCGGCCAGGGCTACAACCGCATTCCCTTGATGGTCGAGGCGTTTGCCGACCTCGAAACACCTCTTTCCCTTTATCTCAAGCTTGCGCATTCCAGAGACGGCGGCAAGTTCAGCTTCCTGCTGGAATCGGTCGTGGGGGGCGAGCGGTTCGGCCGCTACAGTTTTATCGGCCTTCCCGCGCGCACGCTGGTGCGGGCATCCGGTTTTGGGCCAGATACCCTGACCGAAGTGGTGACGGACGGCAAGGTTGTGGAAACCTCCAAAGCCAATCCGCTGGACTTCATCAGCGACTACCAAAAGCGTTTCAAGGTCGCCCTGCGGCCCGGCCTGCCGCGCTTTTGCGGCGGCCTGGCGGGGTACTTCGGCTACGACACCGTGCGTTACGTCGAAAAGAAACTCGAAGCCTCCTGTCCGCCGGACACGCTGGGCTGCCCCGACATCCTGTTGCTGCAGTGTGAAGAGCTCGCCGTGATCGACAACCTGTCGGGCAAGCTTTACCTGATTGTTTATGCCGACCCGGCGAGGCCGGAGGCGTATGCCAATGCCAAAAAGCGCCTGCGCGAGCTCAAGGACCAGCTGAAGTATTCCGTCAGCGCGCCGGTGGTGAAACCGTCGCAGAGTTATCCGGCCGAGCGCGATTTTGCCAAGGCAGACTACATTGCCGCCGTGGAACGCGCCAAGCGGCTGATCGAGGCGGGCGACTTCATGCAGGTGCAGGTCGGCCAGCGCATCAAGAAGCGCTACACCGAGTCGCCGCTGAGCCTGTACCGCGCACTGCGTTCACTGAACCCCTCGCCTTACATGTACTACTACCACTTCGGAGACTTCCATGTTGTGGGTGCATCTCCCGAAATTCTGGTGCGCCAGGAAAAAATCGACGACGGGCAGAAAATCACCATCCGGCCGTTGGCGGGCACGCGGCCCCGAGCCTCTTCGCCGGAGGCCGACAAGGCCGTGGAGCACGAACTGGTGAACGACCCCAAAGAGCGTGCCGAGCACGTGATGCTGATTGACCTGGCGCGCAACGATATTGGCCGCATCGCCAAAACCGGCACGGTGAAAGTCACCGAAGCCTTCGCGGTCGAGCGCTACAGCCACGTGATGCACATCGTCAGCAATGTGGAGGGCACGCTGCTTGACGGCATGTCGAGCATGGACGTGCTCAAGGCCACCTTCCCGGCCGGCACGCTCACCGGCGCGCCCAAGGTCCATGCCATGGAGCTGATCGACCAGCTTGAGCCGACCAAGCGGGGCCTCTACGGCGGCGCCTGCGGTTACCTCAGCTATGCCGGCGACATGGATGTCGCCATTGCGATCCGCACCGGCATTATCAAGGACCAGATGCTGTATGTGCAGGCGGCGGCCGGTGTGGTGGCCGATTCGGTGGCTGAACTTGAATGGAAAGAAACCGAAGCCAAGGCGCGCGCGCTGCTGCGGGCATCCGAGCTAGTCGAGGAGGGCCTGGAATGAGCCAGCCAACCCACGCAGGCATCGAGCATTGCCACAGCATGGCCGACGTGCGCCGCAACATCGACGCGCTGGACGAGCGCATCGTGCCGCTGATCGCCGAGCGCAGCGCTTATGTGGCACAGGCGGCGAGCATCAAGCAGAACGCGGATCAGGTGTACGACCAGGCTCGCATCGATTTCATCATCGAGCGCGTGCGCGCACAGGCCCGCAAAGCCGGCGCCCCCGAGGCCATCGTGGAGGCTGCTTACCGCGCCATGATTGCCGCATCCATTGACTTTGAGCGCGGCGAATTCACACGCCTGCGCCAGGAGACCTGAATCATGAAGCACAAACTCTTGATGATCGACAACTACGACAGCTTCACCTACAACATCGTCCAGTATTTTGGCGAGCTGGGAGCGGAGGTGGAAGTTTTTCGGAACGACGAAATCACGGTAGCCGGTATCGCCGAGCGCGCGCCAGACCTGCTGGTGGTGTCGCCTGGCCCCTGCTCGCCGGCGGTGGCCGGCATTTCCGTCGCGGCCATCCAGCACTTTGCCGGCAAGCTGCCGATTCTGGGTGTGTGCCTGGGCCACCAGGCCATTGGCGAGGCCTTCGGCGGCAAAATCGTGCGCGCGCAGCAGCTCATGCACGGCAAGACCAGTGTCATCACCACCACGCAGCAGGGCGTGTTCGCCGGGCTACCCGAGCAGTTTGTGGTGAACCGCTACCACTCTCTGGCCATCGAAAAGTCTTCATGCCCCGACGTGCTGACTGTCACGGCGCGAACCGACGACGGCGAGATCATGGGTGTGCGCCACACGGAGTTGCCGATCCAGGGTGTGCAGTTCCATCCGGAATCCATCCTCACCGAGCACGGCCACGCCATGCTGAAGAACTTCCTGGAGCAAACAGCATGACCTGCGTTGCTATTGTTTTTATAGCTGCTGACGCAGATTTTAAAAGGGCTGGAGGCCGAAATGACTATTGATTTGAGAAGCGACACCGTCACCCGGCCCACGCAAGCCATGCGTGAGGCCATGCAAGCGGCGCCACTGGGGGACGACGTTTTTGGCGACGACCCCAGCGTCAACGCGCTGCAGGAAAAAATCGCCGGCCTGCTGGGCTTTGAAGCGGCCCTGTTTGTGCCCACAGGCACGCAAAGCAATCTCTGCGCGATCTTGAGCCACTGCCAGCGCGGTGACGAATACATCGTCGGCCAGCTGGCGCATTGTTACCGCTGGGAAGGCGGCGGCGCGGCGGTGTTCGGCAGTGTGCAGCCGCAGCCGCTGAACCACCAGCCCGACGGCACGCTGGCCCTGGCCGACATTGAAGCCGCGATCAAACCCGACGACGCGCATTTCGCGCGCACCCGCTTGCTTGCGCTGGAAAACACGCTGGGCGGCAAGTTGCTGCCGATGGCTTATGTCGAGCAGGCGACCACACTGGCCAAAAGCAAGGGCTTGTCACGGCACTTGGACGGCGCGCGCCTTTTCAATGCCGCCACGGCCCAGGCTGAGCAGACCGGCGGTGAGGTGAAAGCGGAAGCCCGCCGCATCGCCCAGTGTTTTGATTCGGTGTCGATCTGCTTCAGCAAGGGGCTGGGCGCCCCGGTGGGCTCGGCCCTGTGCGGCTCCAAGGAGTTCATTGCCCGCGCGCACCGCGTGCGCAAGATGGCCGGCGGCGCGATGCGCCAGGCCGGCCTGCTGGCGGCCGCGGCTTCTTACGCGCTGGACCACCACGTCGACCGGCTGGCGCAAGACCATGCACTGGCCCGCCGTCTGGCCGACGGGCTCGCTGGCATTCCGGAACTGCAGGTGGTGGCGCCCGATACCAATATCGTCTTTGCCGATGTTGTGGGTGGCACGCGAGAGCGCATGAACGCGCTGCTGGCCAGCCTGGCTGCGCACGGCATAGATGCCAACACCGGCATGTACCGCCTGCGTTTTGTCACGCACCTGGATGTGGACACCGCCGGCGTAGACCGCGCTGTGGCCGCCATCCGGCAATTCTTCAACCATTAGGAGTACGCCATGCCTGACTTTCAACACCTGTTGATTTTCATCGCGGCTGGCTGGCTGCTGAACCTGACGCCGGGCCCGGACGTGCTTTATATCGTGACCAATTCACTGCGCTCGGGCGCGCGCGCCGGCATTGTTGCCGGCCTCGGCATTACGGCTGGTTGCTTCGTCCACATCTTCGCGGCGGCCGTGGGCGTCGGTGCCTTGCTTGCGACTTCGGCCACGGCATTTACCGTGCTTAAGTGGATAGGCGCGGCGTACCTGCTGTGGATAGGCGCGAAAATTTTGTTTTCCAGGGCGCCGCAGGCCACCACCGACCTCGCCGCGGCGGCTGCCGCCCAGCCGGAGCGGCGCCTGAAAGCCGTCTTCATGGGAGGCTTCTGGACCAATGTGCTGAACCCCAAGGTGGCGATTTTTTTCCTGGCCTTCGTGCCGCAGTTCATCGCGCCCGGCACTGACAACAAGGCCCTGGCCTTTGTGTTGTTGGGCGTGCTGTTCAATTTGAACGCCATCCCGGTCAATTCGGGCTGGGCCCTGGCGGCTGCCTGGATGGCCCGGCGCGATGCCGTGCAGCGCGGCATGCACTGGCTGGACCGCGCGGCCGGCGCCATGTTCATCGCATTCGGCCTCAAGCTGGCCTTTACCGATCATCCGGCCAACTGAACCGGTTCTATATAGCTCCAGAACGAAGAAGCGAGACGCGTCATGCCCAACACCCACAAGATCACGCCGCAAGAAGCCCTGCAGCGCACCATCGAGCACCGCGAAATCTTCCACGACGAGATGCTGCACATCATGCGGCTGATCATGAGCGGCGAGATGTCGCCCGTCATGATGGCTGCGCTCATCACCGGCCTGCGCGTGAAGAAAGAAACCATCGGCGAGATCACGGCCGCCGCGCAGGTGATGCGCGAGTTTTCGACCAAGGTCAATGTGGCCGACAAAACCCATCTGGTCGACATCGTCGGCACCGGTGGTGACGGCTCGCACACCTTCAACATCTCGACCTGTTCCATGTTTGTGGCGGCGGCAGCCGGCGCCAAGGTCAGCAAGCACGGCGGGCGCAGTGTCAGCAGCAAGTCGGGCAGCGCCGACGTGATCGAGTCGCTGGGCATCCATATCGGCCTGTCGCCCGAAGCCATTGCGAAGTGCATCGACGAGGTCGGTGTGGGCTTCATGTTCGCACCCAACCACCATCCTGCCATGAAGAACGTTGCGCCCATCCGCAAGGAACTCGGCGTGCGCACCATCTTCAATATCCTGGGCCCCTTGACCAACCCGGCCAGTGCACCCAACATCCTGATGGGCGTGTTTCATTCGGACCTGGTTGGTATCCAGGTCCGCGCTTTGCAGCGCCTGGGTGCCGAGCACGCGCTGGTGGTCTACGGCAAGGACGGCATGGACGAGGTCAGCCTGGGCGCGGCTACTGTGGTCGGCGAGCTCAAGAACGGCGAAATCACCGAATACGAAATCCACCCTGAAGACTTCGACATGCCTATGGCCAGCAATCGCGCGTTGCGCGTGGAAACGCCCGAGCAGTCGAAGGCCATGCTGCAGGGTGTACTCGACAACCAGCCGGGTGCTGCGCGCGACATTGTGGTCCTGAACGCCGGGGCGGCGCTGTATGCCGCCAATGTGGCCGATTCCATGAAGGCTGGCATCGTGCTGGCCCGCGCTGCGCTGGAGTCGGGCGCGGCCAGGGCCAAGCTCGATCAGCTGGTCAGCCACAGCCAGAAGCTCGCCTGACGGCTTGCCGGCGGCGCATGGCTGCGCAGCTATCTATTCCCGTGCGGTCACGCGCGCGTCGGTTGCGGCAAAATGCAGGCCGACCGTGCTGCCTGGCTCGGCCACGCTCAGCAGGGCGTCACTGAACACCAGCAGTTCACCCAGCGGCGTGAGCACCACGCTTTCGATCCGGCTACCCAGGTAAGCCTGCCGCAGGACTTTTCCTGTCAGTGTGCTTGCTTCCAGTTCGCCGATACGGATGCGGTGTGGGCGTATGGCCAGGGCCACGGCGCCGTCCGGCATGCCTGGCGGCGGGACAACCCGCACATCAACCTGGTCGGCGCGGAAGAAATGCTGGCCTTGCACTGTGACCAGCTCGCCGTTGATCAGGTTGGCGTCGCCGATGAAGTCCGCCACAAAACTTGAGACGGGCGCCTCGTACAAATCGCGCGGCGCGCCCATCGTCGCAATGCGTCCCTTTTGCATGACCACAATGCGGTCTGACACCGCCAGCGCCTCTTCCTGGTCGTGCGTGACGTAAACCACGGTGAGTTGCAGGTTCTGCTGAAGGTCGCGGATATCCTGGCGTACCTTGCGGCGCAGTTTGGCATCCAGGTTCGACAAGGGTTCGTCAAACATCAGCACGGCCGGCTCCAGCACCAGTGACCGTGCCACTGCCACGCGCTGCTGCTGCCCACCGGACAGCTCCGACGAGAGCCGATCGGCGTAGTCGGCAATGCCGAGCAGGTCCATTTTGGTTTTTGCCAACGCCACGGCCTGCGGTTTCTTCATGCCGGAGGCGAGCAGGCCGTAGCACACGTTCTCCAGCGCGCTCATGTGCGGGAACAACGCATAAGACTGGAAAACCAGGCTCACGTCGCGCTGGTTCGCCGACCTGCCGGTGACGTCCCGGCCATCGATGCGGATCACGCCCTCGGAAGGTAGCTCGAGGCCTGCGATCAGCCGCAGCAGTGTTGTCTTGCCGCAACCGGAAGGCCCCAGCAGGGTCACCAGCTCTGCCTTGTCGATGGTGAGGTCAAGTGGATGCAGCGCAACCACCTTGCCGAAACGCTTGACGACGCCTTGAAACTCCACTGCGGCGGGGGACGGGTTCATGGCAGGGCCTGCTTAAAAAAAAGTGAAACGAAAAAGATGTGACGATGACCCAGAGGCTCAGGCGGTGGACACCGCGCGCCGCCCCAGCTCCGCATTGCCGATGAAACGCTGGATGAGCAGGACGCAGGCCAGCATGATCACGATAAGCACCGACGAATAGGCAATGGCGAGCGCGTACTCGCCGACTTCGACACGCCCCGCGATATAGACCGTCGAAAGGTTGTGCTGGGCGGTCGCCAGGAAGATCACTGCGCTGACGGCCGTGATGGCGTGCGTAAAACTGAACACAAGGCTGGCAATGATGGCGGGACGCAGCAGCGGAAGGATGACCCGCGCGAACGTGCGCGATGTGCTCGCGCGCAGCGTGGCGGAGGCTTCGTCGAGCGAACGATCGAGCTGCGACAGGGCCGAGACCGTGGCCCGCACACCCACCGGCATGTTGCGAAACACCAGACACAGCACGATGATGGCGAAGGTGCCGGTGAATTCAAGCGGCGGCACGTTGAAGGCGACGATGTAGGCAACACCGATCACGGTGCCGGGCACGGCGAAGTTCACCATGGTCAGGAATTCGAAGGCGCGCCGGCCCTTGAAGACGTGGCGGCTTACGACATAGCCTCCCAGCAAGCCCAGCGCGGTGGTAAGAGGTGCGGCAACAGCCGCGACGCCGAGCGTGGTGAAGAGGCTGTTCCACGCCGAGCCCGAAAACACCAGGCCACCTGCGCCCCAACTCAGGCCAAAGCCAGTCTCGAAGTGCTGCAGCGAAGGTGTCAGGTCGAACCTTCCGATGTCCTTGACTACGCCGCCGATCAGGATGATGCCGTACGACAGCACCGTCAGCACGCCCCAGGGAAGGACCAGCGCCAGTGCGCCCCACTTGACGCCTGTGGGCAGCGCGGCGGGCAGGCCACTGTCGCCTTTTCCGCTCACGGATGTGTAGGAGGCCTTGCCGATCCAGCGCTGTTGCAGTGCAAAGATGCCGACCGTCAGCAGCAGCAGCGTGACGGCGAGGATAGCCGCGCGTGATGCATCGTGCTGCGCGCCGGCAATGGCGAAGAAAATTTTCGTCGACAGTACCTCGAAATTTCCCGAGAGCACCAGCGGATTGGCGAAGTCCGCCAGGCTTTCCACAAAACCCAGCAGGAAGGCATTGGCAATGGCAGGGCGCACCAGAGGCCAGGTCACGGTGCGGAACACATGCCATGGCGAACCCCTCAGCACCTGGCCCGCTTCTTCAAGCGTCGGGCTGACGAGGCGCAGCGCACCGCTGATCAACAGGAAAGCCAGGGGCGTAAAGCACACCACTTGCGCCAGCAGTACGCCGGGCAGGCCATAGATCCAGCGCGACCGGGCAATGCCGAACCAGTCGCTCATCAGCTGAGTCACGATGCCGGTTCGGCCGAACAGGATGATGATGGCCAGGCCGATGACAAAAGGCGGCGTGACGACCGGCAGGATGGAGAGCACGCGAAGGCTGCCGCGAAAACGCCTGCCGCCCCGCTCGGCCAGCAGGGCCAGCGCGAAACCGAAAAGCGTGCTTCCGATGCCGGCGAGGGTGGCCAGAACGATGGAGTTGATGGCCACGCCGCATCTGACGTTGCCGGCGATGCAGCCCGTGCCCCAGATGTCTTCGCTGAAAAACCGGGCGGCGGCGGTCTGGATCAGCCAGTTGCCCCGCTCGTCCACGAAAGCCGCCAGCAGCATGCGCCCGATCGGGTAGATGACAAAAATGGCCAGCAGCAGCGACAGGATGCAGACGATGCCGGAAATGGCGGCATCGCTCTTGAATGCGCCGGCACGTGTTGCCAGCACGCTTGCGACGGCGGCCAGCACGCACCCGCCGGCAACGTAAGCTGAGCTCTGGGTCCACGGCATCAGAAGCACGCCCGCTGCAATGCCCAGTGCTGCCAGCAGCCAGCTCAGCGGATCAGCCCGCACGCGTGGGGCGGCTGCCATCACTGCAATGGGTGTAGTCAAGGTGTGACGTGATTCATCAGTGAGCAATGGAATTGCGGGATGTGTTCAGCACTCACTTGGGCAGTGCCCCGATGTCCTTGTCCCATTTGCCCAGCAGGCGCGAGCGTTCGGCCGAAGCGCCGTACTTGGCGAAGTTGTAGTCGATCAGTTTGACGTCGGCCAGCTTGGGCGCCTGTGGCGGCAAGGATGCTTTTTTATTGGAGGGGTTCTGGTACGAATGCGCGACCGTGGCAATGTCCTGCGCTTCAGGTGTCAGGGCCCAGTCGTACCATTTTTTGGCGTTGGCCAGATTTTTGGCACCCTTGATGATGCTCATGCTGCCGATCTCGTAGCCCGTACCCTCGCACGGTGCGACCACCTTCAGTGGAGCGCCTGCCACGGCGTGCGTGACGGCGTCGTGCAGAAAGGTGATGCCGATCATGCTTTCGCCGGTGGCTGCCGCACGGGCTGGCGCAGCGCCCGACTTGGTGTATTGGTTGATGTTGCGATGAAGGGCCTTCAGGTAGTCGAAGGCCTTGTCTTCGCCCATGATTTGCACGAGGGTGGCGAGCAGCGTGTAGGAGGTGCCGGACGAGTTGGGGTTGGCGACCTGGACTTCGCCCTTGAACTCCGGCTTGATCAGGTCGGCCCAGCATTTGGGTTCGGGCAATTTGCGTTTGGCCAGCTCGACGGTATTGAAGCTGAACCCCAGGGCGCCTGCATAAACGCCGACCGTGCGGTACTTGGAGGCCTCGGCTTGCTTCACGGCCCAAGGGTGCAGATCAGCCAGCTTCGGCGACTTGTAGGGCTCGGTCAAACCTTCCTCGGCGGCCTGAAGATGAGGGTCGCCCGTGCCACCCCACCACACGTCACCGCGCGGGTTGGCTGCTTCAGCCTTGATCTGGGCGTAAGTTTCGCCCGAGCTCTTGCGTGTCATCGACACCTTGATGCCGGTGGCCTTTTCGAAGGCCGTCACCATGGGCCGGCACCATTCTTCCTGGACGTTGCAGTAAACCACCAGTTCTTCGGCTGCGCGGGCGGGGGACGACATGGCGCAGGCCGCGGCCGCCAGAACCAATCCTGGAAAAAGTGATTTGAATGTGAACTGTTTCATCTGTGTCTCCTTCTTTATGTCGTCAATGGCGCCTGCGGTACGGCGTTGAAGCCACCTTAGCAGCCGTCAGCGCAGCGGTATACCCGTTAAAACGCTTAGTTCCGAAGCCAGTCTGGCGTTGGTCGCCAGCACCGGGTTTCCCTGGGCCAGGCCGTTGTCGGCCCAGAAGTCGTTGACGCGGCCGCCGGCTTCCCGGACCAGTAGCAGGCCGGCTGCGACGTCCCATGAATTGATATGCGCCTCGGCGTAGGCTTCGCATCGCCCGGCGGCCACATAGGCCAGCCCCAGCGCGCCGGAACCCGCGCGGCGCACCGAACAGCCCGCATGCATGCACCGGCTGACCAGCGCGAGGTATGAATCCGGTGATCGGCGCGGAGACCAGCCAATTTCGACGGAAGAGGCGGACAGCTCGACCTGTTCGCTCACCTGAAGCCGCACGCCGTTGCACCACGCGCCGTGGCCGCGTTGCGCAATGAAGAGCTCATCGTGCATGGGCTCATAGATGGCGCCGGCCTCGAGCTCGCCGTTGACCATGAGGCACAGGGAAATGCAGAAGTGCGGGATGGCCCGGGCGAAATTCGCCGTTCCATCCACCGGGTCGACAATCCAGAGGCGAGCTGCGCCGCCGGTTTCTCCTCCTGCTTCTTCCCCCAGCACGGCATCTCCCGGAAAGCGCCGTTCGATCTCCGCGCGCACATACTGTTCTACCGCGCCGTCGGTGACGGTCAGGTAGTCCTGCCGGCCTTTGAGCGAATAGGCAGGCTTGTCCGGCGCGTTGAAGGCGTTGCGCATCATGGCGCCGGCCGAACGGACAATTTCTTCAATGGCATCAGTAAGTGCGGTCATGAGAGGGTGTATGGCTATCCGATGGAGGTACACCTTGTGCGCGAGCCCGGTCAGGCAAGGGCGGTCAAAGCGGGCGAAGGGAAATACTAGTGCCGGGACGCGTCCGGTTGTAGCGGGTTTGCGCTAACACCGCCAAGGCGGACTCCTGCGGGAGGTCTGGCCGCATCTGCCAAAATCGGGGCATGTCCGATATCCTGAACCAAATCATCGCCATCAAACGCCAAGAAATTGCCGATGCCATCCGCCGCAAACCGCTGGACGTGATGCGCGAAGATGCCGAATCGCGTGTCCTGACGCGTGACTTTGTGGGTGCGCTGCGCGCCAAGATCGCAGCGGGTCAGCCCGCGGTGATTGCCGAAATCAAGAAGGCCAGCCCGTCCAAAGGCGTGCTGCGCGCCGACTTCATTCCAGCCGATATCGCGCAAAGCTATGCCGAAGGTGATGGCGAGATCAGCGCCGCCTGCCTTTCGGTGCTGACCGACAAGCAGTTCTTCCAGGGCAGCATTGATTACCTGAAGCAGGCGCGGGCCTCCTGCAGTCTGCCGGTGCTGCGCAAAGACTTCATGGTGGATCCTTACCAGGTGTATGAAGCGCGCGTCATGGGTGCCGATTGCATTCTGTTGATTGCGGCCTGCCTGGACGACGCGCAGATGCAATCGCTTGAAGCGCTGGCGATGTCGCTGGACATGGCGGTGCTGGTCGAGGTACACGACGAAGCCGAACTGGAGCGTGCGCTCAAGCTCAAGACGCCGCTGATCGGCATCAACAACCGCAACCTCAAAACTTTCGAGGTCTCGCTGGACACCACGCTGGGCATGCTGGCCAGGGTGCCGGCGGACCGCCTGCTGATTACCGAGTCGGGCATTGCCACGCCAGCGGACGTGCAGCGCATGCGCCAGGCAGGTGTGAATGCATTCCTGGTCGGCGAGGCATTCATGCGCGCGGAAGAACCCGGCCTTGCGCTGGCTCAATTGTTCGGTAAAAGATAGGCTGTAAAGCCATGAACCAGCTGCTTGACGCCATGAAGGCGCCCTTGCCCAATCGGCTCACCACTGCTGACCCCGCCGCATGGCCGGTGGCGCCCGGCTGGCGGCCGACTACCGATGCATTTTTTGGCAGTCCGACCGGCCAGAGGTTGCTGGGCTTTTTGCGAGGCCGCCTGGCGGAAGGCGCGACGATCTTCCCGCCCCAGCCGCTGCGCGCGCTGGAGCTCACGCCGCCCGAAGACGTGCGCGTGGTCATCCTCGGCCAGGATCCGTACCATGGGTTGGGGCAGGCCGAGGGACTGGCGTTTTCCGTCGCCCCCGGCGTCGCCCTGCCGCCCTCACTGCGCAATATCTTCAAGGAGCTGCAACGCGACCTGGGTACGCCCCCGCCCCAGTTTCCGGTGCCCGGCGGCAGCCTGGTGAAGTGGGCGACCCATGGGGTGCTGTTGCTCAACACCTGCCTCACAGTTGAGGAAGGGCTGCCGGCCAGCCACGCCGGCAAGGGCTGGGAAGTATTGACCGACACACTGATCCGCCAGGTCGCGGAAGGCGACCACCCGGTGGTCTTCATGCTGTGGGGGGCACATGCCCAGAGCAAGCGGGCATTGATTGATGCGAAGCGCCACAAGGTGCTGGTGGCCAACCACCCGTCGCCGCTGTCGGCGATGCGGCCACCCTTGCCTTTTATCGGTTGCGGCCATTTCTCACAGGCGCGCGAATGGCGTGACGCACATCCGAAGGTCTAGGCTGCTATTGTTTTGATAGCTGCTTGCGCTCGTCCCGCCTGGTCGGAAGGCCGAAAAGTCTTAAATTCTGAAGATGGGCTAAAACTCCGCCGGAAGGCTGCCCACGTAGTCGCGCCGGATATTGACTGTGCTTTGCAGGCCCAGCGCCTCAAAATGACGGCGCAGCCAACGCTTGGCTGCGCCCTGGCCCATCTCAAACAGTTTTTCGATCATGGCCGTGTCGGCCGACATCTTGCTGGACGAGGGCAGGCTTTCCAGCGCCTCGCCGCCGTCGATGCGGTGCAGCAGCAGGCTCTTGTATTTCTCGCCCTCCTGCAAGCGGCCATCGGCCAGCAGGCGGTTGATGAAGTCGATGGTGCGCATCTGGGACAGCAGGCTGGCGTTGAAGGTCAGCTCGTTCACCCGGTCCGCGATGTCGTGAGGCGTGTGGGGAATCTCGGGGCGCCGCAAGGGGTTGATCTGCACAACAATGATGTCGCGGCTGCTGCAATCACTGATGAGCGGCAGCAGCGAGGGATTGCTCGAGAACCCGCCATCCCAATAGTGCTGGTCATCGATTTCAACCGCCTGAAACAGCGTGGGCAGGCAGGTGGAAGCCATCACCGCCTGCAAAGTCAGGCGCTTGCCGGCAAAGATCTCTGCCCGACCGGTGGTGACATGGGTCGCCGATACGAAGGCCTTGGTTGTGTGCATGGCCGCAATGGCGTGAAAGTCGATTTCTGCCTCCAGCAGTTTGCGCAAAGGGTTGATGTCCAGCGGATTGGACTGGTAGGGTGACATCCACTGTGTCATTGCGCTATTCATTAAGTTTGCACTCACTTTATTGGCGGCCCAGCCCCCAATGAGCATCTTGCTGATGCTGTCAGCCATGGAGCCGAGGCTGCCCATGGCGGCAACGCCCTGCCAGACCCGGCTGAGGGACGCACGTGCCGCCTCCCGCGGGTTGGTTTTTTCGGGGGAGTTGTCTTTTTGGGCGGTAGCGAATCCGTGTGCCAGCGCCACGGCGTTGACCGCCCCGGCGCTGGCGCCGCTGATGCCGTCAAACTCGATGCGCTCGTCCGCCAGCAGGGCATCCAGCACCCCCCAGGTGAATGCGCCGTGTGATCCGCCACCTTGCAAAGCAAGATTGACCCGGCGCAGGGAAGACGGCTCAGCGGGGGAGGAGGGAAGTGCGGGTACGGTGACAGTGCTCATGAGTAGACGGTCTCACGTTATCCAGGTTGGCCGGTGGCGCGGGAGGGTGCCCGGGACGGCAATATCCATGCGATTCACTCTGGCATTGATGAAAGGCTGACACATCATGCCCGAAGCCTGGCCGCAGCCGCCATGGGAGGGCGGCAGGGTCTGGGGATTAGGGCCGGACCGGGTTATGCCGCGTTTTCGGGGGGCTTTCCGCGGTACCCAGGGGCATCCCGGGGTGAAGGTGTGGTCGGGAGATGCGCTGGCGAGGCATGCGGCAGCTTTTTTAATGCTTTTTGCCATGCCTTGGCATTTCGTCCGACATAAAACCGTGGCATAATCCGAGGTTCGCTTGAAGGATGGGTGCCCGAGTGGCTAAAGGGGGCAGACTGTAAATCTGTTGGCTAACGCCTACGCTGGTTCGAATCCAGCCTCATCCACCAGATTTTGTTTTGATTTTGGCAAGCGGGCGGCGCAAGAAAGTCGCGTAAAGCGTGTTTTGGGTCGTGAGTGATTTTGGTGTGAGTTGAATTGGCAGAGCTGCGCGGGAGTAGTTCAATGGTAGAACCCTAGCCTTCCAAGCTAATGACGCGGGTTCGATTCCCGTCTCCCGCTCCATAAAGCTGCTTTATGGTTCTGCTTTTGAATC
Source organism: Polaromonas sp. P2_G11 (assembly GCF_056403595.1). Taxonomy (NCBI): domain Bacteria; kingdom Pseudomonadati; phylum Pseudomonadota; class Betaproteobacteria; order Burkholderiales; family Comamonadaceae; genus Polaromonas; species Polaromonas sp. P2_G11. The sequence goes on from NZ_JBFUFE010000004.1 coordinate 675,789, forward strand.
TTGCGCCAGATTGCAATTTTGGTTTTGAGTTCAGCCCTTTTGGCTCAGTGGTAGAGCACTCCCTTGGTAAGGGAGAGGTCGCGGGTCCGATTCCCGCAAAGGGCACCAAATTTTGAGTCGGTGCGGCGTACGAGGCGCTGTTGCAGGCTGTAGTGGTAACTGGTTTTGTAACTCTTTATAAATTTCTGGAGTTGAAAAAATGGCAAAAGGCAAATTTGAGCGGACCAAGCCGCACGTCAACGTAGGCACGATTGGCCACGTGGACCATGGCAAGACGACGCTGACGGCGGCGATCACGACCGTTCTGGCATCCAAGTTCGGCGGCGAAGCCAAGGGCTACGACCAAATTGACGCGGCACCCGAAGAAAAGGCACGCGGCATCACCATCAACACCGCCCACGTCGAGTACGAAACGGCCAACCGCCACTACGCCCACGTCGACTG